>NZ_AP019721.1:1211301-2422602 GCF_006742205.1 Staphylococcus epidermidis | reverse complement strand
AAATAACTCCATCTTTCTTAAAATTTTAGACTTATACACAGAAATAACATAGGTGGATAAAAATAATCACAGCATGTTAATAATTATCCACAAGTTAATCACAATCAGTGGATAACTTAAACATAACTATGATTTATGCACACCATTTATGTATATAAATTTAATAAATAAATCCTTGTAAAATCATAATTTGAACGACTTATCCACATAATTATACTTTTTAACTCCAAGTGATGTCAAATGGCTGTGAATATGTTGTTAAATTTTGAATAACTGTGTGTATAGCGCATGTGTTATCCACAATTTTTGCGAGAAATTATGTGTATAAGTGGATAACTTCAAATAAGCGTCACAATTTCTTCTTTTTTACTTTGGGAAATAATTTATATGGATTGCATGAACTATGTATATGACAATTTATTATTAAAATTGCTTATATTAAATCACAACAAGTCATTTTCAATCGTTATATTCGTAAATTCATCTTGCTTTATAAAAGGTATTTTGTTATATTGTAGTAGTTGCTTGAATTATGACTAGATAATAATAAGCTATAGAACAAATTTCTTAATAGCAGACACAATAAGAGAGCAATTGCTCAGATGAAGTATGTTAGTAATTGAAGCTAATAAATACTTCGTTAATTTATCTATTTATATGAACCAATTTCTAGGTAGGAAGTTGGAAATATTGGTAATTGAATTCAGATGGAGGTGTTTTGCATGGTAAAACGTACTTATCAACCAAATAAACGTAAACATAGTAAAGTTCATGGTTTCAGAAAACGCATGAGCACTAAAAATGGCCGCAAAGTTTTAGCGCGTCGTCGTCGTAAAGGCCGTAAAGTTTTATCTGCATAAGATCACTGAATCATCAGTGGTCTTTTTTTTGTTTAAATAATAAAATGATATTTAAGTATTGTTCTGATATCATTTTCAAAATAATATATACGTATGTTTTGTTAATAGATAATTGTTACTATTAAAATGAATAGATTAGAATAAGCGAGTGATGTTTAATGGAAAAAGCATATCGTATTAAGAGAAATTCAGACTTTCAAGCGATATACAAGAATGGGAAGTCTGTTGCAAATAGACAATTTGTTGTCTATACCTATAAAAATAGAGATTTAAAACATTTTCGCTTAGGAATAAGTGTCTCAAAAAAACTGGGCAACGCTGTTACAAGAAATAGAATTAAAAGAGCGATAAGAGAGAATTTTAAAGTGCATAAGCAAAATATTATCGCTAAAGATATTATAGTTATTGCGAGGCAACCAGCAAAAGATATGAATACACTGGAGATTCAAAGTAGTTTAGAGCATGTGCTTAAAATTGCAAAAGTGTTTAATAAAAAGATTAAGTAGGGCAGGGGACTTAGAGAAACCGAAGTCTAACGTCACACAAACCGAAGTCTTACATATGAATGTTGAACAGTTTATTAGCTTTTTTAAAAGAAACAAATTACAATGTTATAATGAATTTTTACATTAATAAGGAGGCGAGACTCTTATGGATTTTGATACGATTACAAGTATTTCAACACCGATGGGTGAAGGTGCTATTGGAATTGTGAGATTATCTGGGCCACAAGCTATTGAAATCGGAGATATCTTATATAAAGGTAAGAAAAAGTTATCTGAAGTTGAGACGCATACAATAAATTACGGTCATATTATTGATCCAGAAACAAATGAAACAGTTGAAGAAGTCATGGTGTCTGTATTACGTGCCCCTAAAACTTTCACACGAGAAGATATTATTGAGATAAATTGTCATGGTGGTATTTTAACAATTAATCGTATATTAGAGTTAACTATGACTTATGGTGCACGTATGGCAGAACCAGGTGAATATACAAAACGTGCATTTTTAAATGGTCGTATAGATTTATCTCAAGCAGAAGCGGTTATGGATTTTATACGTTCCAAAACTGATCGAGCTTCTAAGGTTGCGATGAATCAAATAGAAGGACGTTTAAGTGACTTAATCAAGAAACAACGTCAATCCATATTAGAGATACTCGCCCAAGTTGAAGTTAACATTGATTATCCAGAGTATGATGATGTAGAAGACGCAACGACGGACTTCTTACTAGAACAGTCTAAGCGTATTAAAGAAGAAATCAATCAGTTACTTGAAACAGGAGCACAAGGTAAAATAATGAGAGAAGGGTTATCTACAGTTATTGTAGGACGTCCTAATGTTGGGAAGTCTTCGATGCTAAATAACCTTATTCAAGATAATAAAGCAATTGTGACTGAGGTCGCTGGTACAACAAGAGACGTGTTAGAAGAATATGTCAATGTTAGAGGTGTCCCGTTACGACTTGTAGATACTGCGGGTATTAGGGATACTGAAGATATCGTAGAGAAGATTGGTGTAGAACGTTCTAGGAAAGCTTTAAGTGAAGCAGATTTAATTTTATTTGTGCTTAATAACAATGAACCTCTGACGGAAGATGATCAAACTTTATTCGAAGTCATTAAAAATGAGGATGTTATTGTAATCATTAATAAAACAGATTTAGAACAGCGATTAGATGTTAGCGAACTAAGAGAGATGATTGGTGATATGCCACTTATACAAACATCGATGCTTAAACAAGAAGGTATTGATGAATTAGAAATACAAATTAAAGATTTATTCTTTGGTGGCGAAGTACAAAATCAAGATATGACTTATGTATCTAATTCACGTCACATTTCATTGTTGAAACAAGCGAGACAATCAATTCAAGATGCGATTGATGCTGCTGAGTCTGGTATCCCAATGGATATGGTACAGATTGATTTAACACGTACTTGGGAAATTCTAGGAGAAATTCTAGGAGAATCAGCGAGTGATGAATTAATAGATCAACTATTTAGTCAATTTTGTTTAGGAAAATAATGATATAAAAATATAAACAAGACGGTAAGACGTCTAAAATTCAAGATTTTATGACTTTTGGGAGGTAAAAGAGTGGTTCAAGAATATGATGTAGTAGTCATTGGTGCTGGTCACGCCGGTATTGAAGCAGGTCTAGCTTCAGCTCGCCGGGGTGCTAAAACACTGATGTTAACAATTAATTTAGATAATATTGCTTTCATGCCATGTAATCCATCTGTAGGTGGTCCTGCGAAAGGAATCGTTGTACGTGAAATAGACGCTTTAGGTGGACAAATGGCAAAAACTATTGATAAAACTCACATTCAAATGCGTATGCTTAATACAGGTAAAGGTCCAGCTGTTAGAGCTTTACGTGCTCAAGCAGATAAAGTATTATATCAACAAGAAATGAAGCGTGTACTTGAGAATGAGGATAATTTAGACATCATGCAAGGTATGGTTGATGAACTCATTATAGAAGATAATGAAGTTAAAGGTGTTCGTACTAATATTGGTACAGAATATCGTTCTAAAGCTGTCATTATTACAACAGGTACATTCTTACGTGGAGAAATTATACTAGGAAACTTAAAATATTCTAGTGGCCCTAACCATCAATTACCATCTGTAACTCTAGCGGATAATTTAAGAAAATTAGGATTTGATATCGTTAGATTTAAAACGGGTACACCACCACGTGTAAATGCGAGAACCATCGATTATTCTAAAACTGAAATCCAACCAGGTGATGATATAGGTCGAGCGTTTAGTTTTGAAACAACCGAATTTATTTTAGATCAATTACCTTGTTGGTTAACTTATACAAATGGAGATACACATCAAGTCATTGATGATAACTTACATTTATCTGCTATGTATTCCGGTATGATTAAAGGTACAGGTCCTAGATATTGTCCATCAATTGAGGATAAATTTGTCCGCTTTAACGATAAACCAAGACATCAACTTTTCTTAGAACCTGAAGGACGTAATACGAATGAGGTATACGTGCAAGGATTATCTACTAGTTTACCTGAACATGTTCAACGTCAAATGTTAGAAACCATTCCAGGTCTTGAAAAAGCAGATATGATGCGTGCGGGTTATGCTATTGAATATGATGCAATCGTGCCTACTCAATTATGGCCAACGTTAGAAACAAAAGCGATTAAAAACTTGTATACTGCAGGTCAGATTAATGGAACATCAGGATATGAAGAAGCAGCGGGACAAGGAATCATGGCAGGTATTAACGCTGCTGGTAATGTTTTAGGTACAGGTGAAAAAATACTCAGCCGTTCAGACGCATATATTGGTGTACTTATAGATGATTTAGTCACTAAGGGTACAAATGAACCGTATCGATTATTAACTTCACGTGCGGAATATCGATTATTACTACGTCATGATAATGCTGATTTACGTCTTACTGATATGGGGTATGAATTAGGTTTAATATCAGAAGAACGCTATGCAAGATTTAATGAAAAGCGTCAACAAATCAAAGATGAAATACAACGACTTACCGATGTACGTATTAAACCAAATGAACATACGCAAGCAATTATTGAAGCTAAGGGTGGTTCAAGATTAAAAGATGGCATATTAGCGATTGATTTATTACGTCGTCCCGAAATGAACTACGAAACAATTTTAGAAATCTTAGAAGAATCACATCAACTTCCTGAAGCGGTTGAGGAACAAGTTGAAATTCAAACAAAATATGAAGGTTATATCAATAAATCTTTACAACAAGTAGAAAAAGTTAAAAGAATGGAAGCGAAAAAAATTCCTGAGGATTTAGATTATAGCAAGGTAGATAGTTTAGCATCTGAAGCACGCGAAAAGTTAGCTGAAGTTAAACCATTAAATATTGCACAGGCTTCACGAATTTCAGGTGTGAATCCAGCAGATATCTCAATTCTACTTGTTTATTTAGAACAAGGTAAACTTCAAAGGGTGAAACAATAATGAGTATTGAATGGTTATCAGAGAAATTAAGCGAGCAAGGCATAGAACTATCTAATACGCAAAAAGAGCAATTTCAAAAATATTATAAATTACTTGTTGAATGGAACAAAAAAATGAATTTGACAAGTATTACTGATGAACATGATGTTTATTTAAAACATTTCTATGATTCAATAGCGCCTAGTTTCTATTATGATTTTAACGGTCAATTAAGTCTTTGTGATATCGGTGCTGGTGCAGGTTTTCCAAGTATACCTTTAAAGATAGTATACCCTGAATTGAAAGTAACGATTGTAGATTCTCTAAATAAAAGAATACAATTTCTAAATCATTTAGCTGCAGAACTAGGTCTTGAAGATGTTAGTTTTGTGCATGATCGAGCAGAAACATATGGCAAGGGTGTCTACAGGGAGTCTTATGATATTGTTACAGCTCGTGCAGTAGCGAGATTGACTGTCTTAAGTGAGTTGTGCTTACCTTTAGTAAATAAAGGTGGACAGTTCCTTGCACTTAAATCATCAAAAGGTAAAGAAGAATTGCAAGAAGCGACGTTTGCTATTAACATTTTAGGTGGTAATGTGAAAGAGACTTATACTTTTGAATTACCTGAAAATGCCGGTGAGCGACAAATGATTATTATTGATAAACGTAGACAGACATCAAAAAAATACCCAAGAAAACCAGGTACGCCAAACAAATCTCCATTAGTTGAAAGTTAAGACATCATAGTATGATAAATAATTGAGAGGGAGAGAATGGATAATGAAGAAACCTTTTTCAAAATTATTTGGTTTAAAAAATAAAGATGACATCATTGGTTATACTGAAGAAGAACGTAATAATAATGTAGAATCCATTCATATTGAACGTATCGTACCCAATCGTTATCAACCTAGACAAGTATTTGAGCCAAATAAGATTAAAGAATTAGCAGAGTCTATTGAAGAGCATGGATTATTACAGCCTATAGTTGTACGTCCAATTGAAGAAGATATGTTCGAAATTATAGCCGGCGAACGACGATTTCGAGCATTACAGTCGTTGCATAAACCTCAAGTAGATGTCATTGTTCGAGATATGGATGATGAAGAAACAGCGGTAGTTGCATTGATTGAAAATATTCAACGTGAAAACTTATCTGTCGTCGAAGAAGCGGAAGCTTATAAAAAGTTACTTGAAATCGGGGGAACGACTCAAAATGAATTAGCAAAAAGTCTAGGCAAGAGCCAAAGCTTCATTGCTAATAAACTTAGATTATTGAAGTTAGCACCCAATGTGATTAAGAGATTACGTGAAGGTAAGATTACAGAAAGACATGCACGAGCGGTATTAGTATTACCTGATGAAACACAAGAAGAATTAATCGAGCAAGTTATTAGTCAGAAGTTGAATGTGAAACAAACTGAGGATAGAGTACGTCAGAAAACTGGACCAGAGAAAGTAAAAGCGCAGACTTTCCAATTTTCTCAAGATGTAACACAAGCAAAAGAAGAACTAGGTAAGAGTATTGAAACGATAGAAAAATCAGGTATACGCGTTGAACAAAAAGATAAAGAACATGAAGATTATTATGAAATTAAAATAAAGATATATAAGAAATAATTATAAGAGTCTGGTACATATTTTGATGATGTATTAGGCTCTTTTTATCGTATTACAGTGCATTATCTTTAATAGTATAACGGTGAAAATTCTGTGCAATAAAATATCCAAATAGCAAATATCAACATTAATAATCATATTAAATGTACCTAATAACATCTTAACCATAGCAAAGAAAACTTGTATTGCGTCACTCAATGAAAGAGCGGTTATATTAGATAAACGTATAATATTTTAAATGATGAAAAAGTGACTTTAAAATGTTTTACGTGAAACAAAAATTATCATTATTTAGAAAATTAGGTGATTTAAACAATATATTTACAACAATTGATTTACGCTATAAACTAAAAGTAAACGATACGTTTCGTTTAATAAATATGGATGAGAAGGGTTATTGTGTTTGGTATATCAATTTCTAGTGCTATACTACATTTCGTTATCGGAGGATTTGCTGTTGCACTTGCATCAATTATGGCTGATAAAGTAGGAGGAAAATTAGGTGGTATTATTGCCACTATGCCGGCAGTCTACCTTGCAGCTATTATAGCGTTAGCTATAGACCATAAAGGACAGCAACTTATTCAAATGTCAATTCATTTAAGTACAGGAGCAATTGTTGGGATTGTCTCATGTATTGTAACTGTGTTCTTTACTTCAATTTTTATTGGTAAGAAAAATTATAGAAGTGGAACAGTATTTGCAATTCTTTGCTGGTTTGTGATTTCTGTTGCGATTTTCTTAGTCAGACATATTTAAATTGGAGGATTAAAAATGAAGTTAGCAATTATTAAATTTTCAGTTGGTGGTTTAGCTGTTTTAATTAGTTATATTGTTTCTGTCGTGCTTCCATGGAAGGAATTTGGAGGTATATTTGCAACCTTTCCCGCAGTGTTTTTAGTTTCAATGTGTATTACTGGTATGCAATTTGGCAATGAGGTAGCTATGCATGTGAGCAGAGGTGCAGTCTTCGGTATGATAGGAGTTTTATGTAGTATACTAGCAACCTGGGGATTACTACAAGCTACACATATGTGGCTATTGAGTATTATTGGTGGTTTTGTAGCTTGGTTTGTAAGTGCATTGATTATTTTTGAAATTGTGGAATTCATAGCACATAAAAGAAGGGATAAACATGGCTGGAAGACCAAAAGATCCAACAATCAATAAAAAAATTTATACTGAGATTCAACGTTTATTGGAAACGACTCATTTTAGAGATATTACTATAGATCAAATTTCTGAGAATACTGGTATTTCTAAAGCAACTATTTATAGACGTTGGAAGGATAAATCTTCAATTATCATGTCCGCGTTTATTGAACAATCTCAATATATTGCGATTCATAATCAAGATAATTTATATGATGATTTATTCCAGTTTTTAGTAAAAATAAAAGATATCTATAAAACAAAACTAGGTAGTGCTGTGATTGAAATATTAATTAGTCATCAACAAATGGAAGCTAGAGAAACTTTTATGACTAATTACTTTAATCATAATCGCAAAGTTTTAAAAGAGATTGTTCGTAAGCACATACAAGAGGAAGAACAAGATTTGTTTATTGATTTAATCTTCTCACCCATCTATTTTAATATATTAATTAAACCTGAAACTCTGGATGAAAATTACATTAAAAAGATGTTGAATCAAGTTTTACGTATATATCATTGATATGAAAAACGCTCCTTTCGAGGAGCGTTTTTTGTTTTTCATGTAACAGGTTAGCCTAAGGTCAGTCTATTAAAACCTTTAATCATACTATGTCAAAGCATTTTGACAATGATAAAGGTGACATCGCAAAAACTATTTGATAGCTTTTATAGAGAAAACCTGATTTGATTTAATAATAATATTAAATGATTTCAAATCATAATTAAGGAGTTTAAAGCAATGAATGTTAGCAATCAAATCAAAAAATTTAGAGAAAGAGATGGGTATTCACAAGAATTTTTGGCTGAGAAAATGTTTGTTTCAAGACAAACTATTTCAAATTGGGAAAATGATAAAAGTTATCCGGATATTCATAAATTACTTATTATGTGTCAACTTTTCAAGATATATCTAGACGAACTAGTGGAGGATGATTTGAAAAACGGGCAAATCAAAAGTATTAAAAAAGAATTAGACTTTTGGACATGTATGATGATAATTCCAATAGTATTAGGAAGTGTTCTCATAGGTCCTATGACTCATTACTTTCATTGGTTAGGAATGGGAATAACATATTTAGTATTTTTAATAGGTATCATTGCTTCTACAAAATTAGAAAAAATTAAAATAAAAAATGATATTGAAACATACGACAAGATATTAGCCTTTATTAATGGTAAAGATCCTAAAGAGGTGCAAAAAAGTAAGTTTAGAGATATATGGACATCCTCAATTTCTTTTATTTTCTTTGTTGGTGTGATCATCGGTATAAGTTACTTAAGTATCATTTTAACTGATTATTTTTTATAAAAATCAAAAAGAGAATAGACTGGATGCCTATTGAATTTGACACCCAGCCTACTCTAAGAATGATTATTTATTGCTTTGTCCACTCATAATAATAATGGGAAATATGAAACAACACATAATACAAAATTATGATTATTGTTTTCATAAATATTCCCTACATAGTTTTTATTGCACTTAATAGCAGCGTTTAGCTATTCATTCCACCTATCATACCTGATCCTATTAATATGATGAGTGCAACGATTCCTAATATCACAGATGCTTTTTTAGATAAACGACTTGTTGAGTAATAAACAACACCTGTTAAAAAGGCTTTTAAAAGATTAGTTAAACTGAAAGCCATGAGTGTTTTATTATCCTTTGAAAAAATGTTTAAGCTATCAAGCTTATAGTCTGTTACCTTTAGTCCAAAAACTATTTGAATTAAAGAAATAATAGTTGTAAATCCTAAAATAATGATTGAATAAGAGAGTGCTGCTGAGAATAAACTGCTCGCTTTGGCGTCAGATTTAAATATTTTAGAAATAATTAGAAAGATTAAAAATACTACAACAACACTAAAGATTGTTCCTATGAAAGCGCCTATAGTTGTAGACATACGTAACATATTTTCATCCATTTGGCTATTAGTTATCGATTGGTTATCTAATAGTTCATTGCTAGTATTATATGTGATGAAAGCGCTAATAATAGCTAATACTATCACTATGATTGATTTAAGTATCCATTTTGGCTGATGTCTTAGTTTGTTAAAATGATTAACAAATGGAATACTTGAGTTTTGAATATCATTTTCTTTTAATTCCTGTGTACTCATGTAATATATCTCCTTTACTTATTAAGGTTAGTTTGATGGTAACATTTTATTACATAATATAAAATGCAAAATCCTTAAATTTAATTAAATATAGTTACTAATACTAATTTAAAGACAAAATGATTGATAATATATTAAAAATTATAAGATTTAGTAATTTTTTTACATATAAAAGATTAATAATTTTACAAATGTGTTATCATTTCCTTGTGAATCTATTACACAAGGAGAATATATATGAATAAGAAACTATTGTGGAGCATTATTGGTATTGTAATTATTGTCGTATTAATCATTGCTGCTTTTATATTAAAACAAGTTAATGGTTCAGGTAGTAAAGATAGTAATGCTTACGATACATATACAGTAAGAAAAGAAACACCTATTAGTTTAGAAGGCAAAGCGTCTCCAGAATCTGTGAAAACTTATAACAATAATCAATCTGTGGGTAACTTCTTAAGTGTTTCAGTACAAGATGGTCAAACAGTTAAACAAGGTGAACGTATCATCAATTATGATACAAATGGGAATAAACGCCAACAACTAGTGAACAAAGTGAATCAAGCACAATCTCAAGTTAATGATGATTATCAAAAAGTAAATCAAAGTCCTAACAATCATCAATTACAAGTTAAATTGACTCAAGATCAAAGTGCTTTAAATGAAGCTCAGCAGTCATTGTCACAATATGACAGACAACTCAATGACAGCATGAATGCATCATTTGATGGTAAAATTAACATTAAAAATGATTCAGATGTAGGCGAAGGGCAACCTGTTTTGCAATTAATTTCTTCAAATCCTCAAATTAACGCAACTATCACAGAGTTTGATATTAATAAAATTAAAGAAGGCGATGAAGTAAATGTCACTGTAAATAGCACAGGTAAAAAAGGAAAAGGAAAAATTCTTAAAATAGATGAACTTCCTACAAGCTATGATACAAGTGACGATAGTACAGCATCATCGGCACAAGCAGGGGCACAAGGTGATAGTGAAGAAGGAACTGAAATGACGACATCTAATCCTACAATTAATCAGCCAACAGGTGGTAAAAGTGGCGAAACATCAAAATATAAAGTTATCATTGGTGATTTAGATATACCCGTGAGATCAGGCTTCTCTATGGATGCTAAAATCCCTCTTAAAACTAAAAAGCTACCAAATAACGTGTTAACAAAAGATAATAACGTATTTGTCGTTGATAAAAATAATAAAGTTCACAAACGTGAAATTAAAATTGAACGTAATAATGGTGAAATCATTGTGAAAAAAGGATTGAAATCTGGCGATAAAGTCCTTAAAAGTCCAAAAGGTAATTTAAATGATGGAGAAAAAGTAGAGGTGTCATCATGATTGAATTGAGAAAAATCAATCGACACTTTAAAAATGGAAATGAATCAAATCATATTTTGAAAGACATAGATATTCATATTGATGAAGGTGAATTTATTGCTATCATGGGTCCGTCTGGTTCAGGTAAAAGTACGTTAATTAATATCTTGGGATTTATTGATCGTGGATATGAAGGAGAATACTTTTTTAACAATGAGAATTATCAAAAAAGCTCAGATAATAAGCTCGCAGAAATTCGAAATCATACTGTAGGTTTCGTCTTTCAGAATTTTAAATTGATTCAAAATAACACTATTTTAGAAAATGTAAGTATTCCGCTAATTTATAATGGTTTGAGTAATAAAGCGAGAAAAAGCAAAGTTTTAGACGGACTTCATGACGTCGGTCTCAAAGGTAAAGAGAATCTCTTACCAAATAAATTGTCAGGAGGGCAGCAACAACGTGTAGCTATTGCCCGGGCAATTATTAATGACCCTAAGTTTATTATTGCCGATGAACCTACTGGCGCTCTTGATTCGAAGACATCTCAAGATATTATGGAGCTTTTCGTAAAACTGAACAAAGAACAGAATACAACTATTATTATGGTAACGCATGATCGTGAAGTGGCGGAAAAAGCTGATCGTATTATCCATATTTTGGATGGGCGTGTGCAAGAGGAAGAGGTGTTGACACGTGAATAACTTTTCAAATGTCATATCAGTTGCTATTCGTTCCATTTTAAAAAACAAACGACGTAATATCTTTACGATGATTGGAATAATTATTGGTATTGCATCAGTAATTACTATCATGTCGTTGGGGAACGGTTTTAAGAAGTCAACGACTGAGCAATTCAATGATGCTGGTGCTGGTAAAAATCAAGCTTCAATTTCTTACATGACAGAAAATATGGAAGCGCCTAAAAATAATCCATTTAAGCAAGAGGATATGAGTGTTGTTGAACAGGTTAATGGTGTTAAGAGTGCTAAAGTAAAAGAGGATAAGGATAGCACATATTCAGTCAAAATTACGAATACACATGGCAGTAGTGATGCTAGTTTAAAAAAGGTTGATAAACTGACAGACGTAGATGAAGGAAAAGGATTTACGAATGATGATAATGAAGTGCTAGAAAAAGTAGCCGTTATAGATAAAAAAATTGCTAAAAAAGTATTCAATAATCAGGCAATGGGTCAATCTATTTATATAAATGGAGAAGGGTTTAAAGTCGTAGGCGTCTCTGAAAGCTCAGAAGTTGATGAAAGTGGGATGCCTATTGAGTCATTAATTCAAATACCTTCAAAAACATTTAATAAATATATGGGCAATTTGACACAAGGTATGCCTCAATTATTAGTTACAGTTGAAAAAGGTTCAGATAAGAAAGACGTAGGTAAAAAGGTCGAAAAAGTGTTGAATAAAAAAGGAACTGGCGTATCTGAAGGTCAATATAGTTATGAAGATAATGAAGCGGTGATGAAAACGATAGGTTCAGTCTTAGACACGATTACTTACTTTGTCGCTGCTGTTGCGGGAATATCACTCTTTATTGCAGGTATTGGTGTGATGAATGTCATGTATATTTCAGTCACTGAACGAACAGAAGAGATTGCAATTCGTCGTGCATTTGGCGCTAAAGGTCGAGATATTGAAATACAATTCTTAGTAGAAAGTGTTGTGTTATGTCTCATAGGTGGTATCATCGGATTAATTCTAGGTATTATTATTGCTACATTGATTGATCTCGTGACACCTGAAATGGTTAAGAGTTCCGTCAGTCTAGGTTCCGTCATCCTAGCTGTAGGTGTATCAACATTGATAGGCATCATTTTCGGTTGGATACCTGCACGTTCAGCTTCTAAAAAAGAATTAATTGATATTATTAAATAATCTATAGCATAGAATGATTTATCGTAAGGTACTATATGGTCGAAATTCTTGTTAACACAGCTATTAGTGTTTATATTGTTGCATTATATACTCAATGGTTAAGTACACGCGATAATTTGAAAGCATAGTAGTTATTAGCCTTTATCACCTATACCCCCTCACTGTTACAAGTAGAGGGGGTTAATATATATGTGAATACTTATTTCTGACTATCTATCAATCAGTTGAAGAATGTAAAAAATTTTTAATTTTCATGAATTGAATAAAAATATAAAAAGCAGTATATGTATTAACTAAAATTATCACGATCTTTAATTAATTTATAATATGAATTTAAAATATGGATATGGAAATATAAAGTGATTCAACATTATATGCGTAATTAATTATTAGAAAATATTGATGTAGATTAAATTTTTACAGAAGAGTATTTATAACTATTTGCAGGAAAAATAAAAAGGTTAATGTAGTTAGCTTACTATCAGCGCACGAATAGTGGTTGATCAATAGAAAAAATTATAGATGCAAAGTAAACCATCCGTTTGTACGGGTGGTTTTGATTTTGTAAGGTAAAAACTCATTATTGCAGGATATACAAGAGTATTGTCTATCGAGCGAAATATAGAAAGGTAATTTGAAAATTTGAGATGATATATAACTTTAAACATTGAGTAGACTCAACTCAAAAAGTAAGATTAGTTATTAAAAATGTTTCGCATGCTACTTTTTTCATTTAATGATACTTGAATTGTTATTAATAAATAAGATTATTTTATCAATTTTAATTGTGATTAATGCGATAAAATAGATAAATATAATCGAAAATAATGTATTAGATTATTTTAAATGCTGTAATAGAATCAATAAAATGTTTTAAAAACTAAAAAGTTAACAAAAATTTAACCAAATTAGTTAAAAAAATTAATAACTTTTATGTTATTTTGAATTTAGCAGTTATTTTTTTATTCTTTATAAGGGAAAAATCTTATAGAGGTGATTTCTTTGACAAATAATAATAGAATAAAAAGATTTAGCATTAGAAAGTACGCAGTGGGAGTAGTATCAATTATTACAGGTGTAACAATTTTCATCGGAGGGCAACAAGCTCAAGCAGCTGAAACTTCAGTGCAACATGCGGATGCACACCCAGAAGACTCGCAAACAACACAACAATTAAAAAATGATAAGGTAGAAGAAACGTTAAAAGCTTCAAAACAAGTTAATGCTGATAGTCAACAAGTACAAACAATTGATCAATCTAAAACAAATCAAAACAACCAACATTCTGTAGCTGAAAGTGCACAACTGAAAAGTGATGAGACAGCTAATCAGCCAAAAAAAGAAGAAAGTAGCTCAGTAAAACAAGACGTCCAACCGTCTAAAAATGTAAATCAACAAGACGTAGCTACTCAATCAAATGAGAGAGAAAATAATGACATAAAAGGTGAAGGTCAAACTTCAAAGACGAGCAATCAACATATTCAGACTTCTAACAGTCATAATCAATCAACAGGAACAAAAGACAGCGACTCAGAAGAAATCGACCAACCATTAGTGAAATTACAAAAGCCGTCTAATGATTCTACATATCAAACACAATCAAAAACAAAACAAGATAGTTCTAAACAACTCCCTCAAGAAAAAACAACAAAACGTCAAATTCAAACAACTGAAAATGAACAGACAACTAAAGTTGATTCTAAAAAAGCTAATGACACTCAAAATGTTGAAAAACATACTCAAGAGCCTAAAAATGATACATCAACATCACAGAAAAATCATCATCAAGTAGCTACAAAAGAACAATCTAATAGAAGTACAACAAGGAAGACGCAAAAGCAATCATCAAATGCTAATCAAAATCATCAGTCTACACATCAAGCACAGTTCAAAAACCAATATCCAGTAGTATTTGTCCATGGTTTCCTAGGCTTTGCAGGTGATAATCAATTTAGTTTAGCTCCAAAATATTGGGGTGGTACAAAATACAATATTGACAGAAATTTAACTAATGAGGGTTACAATGTACATGAAGCAAATATTGGTGCTTTTAGTAGTAACTATGATCGCGCAGTAGAATTGTATTACTATGTCAAAGGAGGACGTGTTGATTACGGTGCAGCGCATGCAGCTAAATATGGTCATCATCGCTATGGTCGAACATACAAGGGCATCATGCGTGATTGGGAACCTGGCAAAAAAATTCATTTTATAGGTCACAGTATGGGTGGTCAAACCATTCGTCAAATGGAAGAATTCTTAAGAAATGGTAACCAAGAAGAAATAGAATATCAACGTCAACATGGGGGTACTATATCCGATTTATTTACAGGTGGTAAAGATAATATGGTTGCTTCAATTACTACACTTGGCACACCACATAATGGTACACCTGCTGCAGATAAAATTGGCACACGTAAACTTGTAAAAGAAACGATTAATCGTATTGGTAGATTAAGTGGTGGTAAAGATGTAGATATAGATTTAGGTTTTTCTCAATGGGGATTAAAACAACAACCAAATGAAAGTTACATTGATTACGCGGAACGTGTATCCAAAAGTAAGATTTGGAATACTGAAGATCAAGCTGTTAATGATCTGACAACGCAAGGTGCTGAAAAAATTAATCAACAAACAAGTCTAAATCCTAATATTGTCTACACTACTTATACAGGGTCAGCGACTCACACAGGACCTCTTGGTAATGAATTACCTAATTCTAGTGAAATTCTTTTATTGAACTTAACCAGTCGTATTATTGGTAAAGATGTAAACAAAGAAATTAGACCGAATGATGGTGTAGTTCCAGTTATATCATCACAACATCCTTCTAATCAAGCCTTTAAAAAAGTTGATGATCATACACCAGCTACTGATAAAGGTGTTTGGCAAGTGAGACCCGTTCAACATGATTGGGACCATTTAGATTTAGTAGGTATGGATGCATTTGATTTAACACATACAGGTAGAGAATTAGGTCAATTCTATCTAGGTATTATGGATAATATCATGAGAATCGAAGAAGCAGACGGTATTACAAATAAATAAATTTATAGTGTAAGGAAGCCCTCAATAGGGAGGTCACACTGACCTCTATGTTGAGGGCTTTTGTATTATGGTTATTTATTTTTCTCTTCACGTCTCTTTAGGATATATGCACCACCGAGTAAACCCACAGGTATACCAATAAGCGGTGTGACAATGTTACTTAAAATAAATATGATTACAGTTAAACTGAGTACGTTAAACCAATTAATTGTTAAGTTTTTTAAATCCTCATATGATTGTTTGATTAATTCTTTGAATTTCATAATAAAAACCGTCCTTTATTAAAATAATTTTGTGAATTGAGTTACTAAATAGAATGCTTAATCATACGACTCGAGTGTATAAATGAAATCATAGCAAAAATGAAATAAACAATTGTATATATAATCATTACTATGAATATAGGTGACATTGAGACATTTCCTAGAAGTTTCATAAATGCAAGTGCTGCAAATAATGCATGTAATAAAGCAATGAGAAGCGGTAATCCAAAATTAAATGCAATTTTTAATAGTAAACCTTTAGACATATCAGTGTAGGTAAATCCTATACGGCGTAATATCTTAAAGTTATCAAGTTCATCCTCAGTTTCATCCATTTGTTTAATGTAAATAATACAACCAGCAGCCATTAAAAATGCTATTCCTAAGAATGATGTTACAAAGATAAGTATGCCATTGCTTTGGTTTATAAATTTCTTATATTCATCGTGCGATACAATATTACGATTAACTTTTGAGGCAATTTTTTCTGCTTTTTTCACATCTTTGTGAGTGTTGAAATTAAAACCGTACATCTTATTAACAATATTGTCAGTTTTTAATGTGTTATATACCTCCGGACTCACCTCAACTATAGGAGCTCCAAATGATAATTGGGATGGATATATTTTAGAGTTATCTTTGTCTTTAACGATAATAGATTGTTTAGATTTTCCTTTAACTGTAATCTTATGATTTAAATGAATATCTATTAATCCTGTTGATGATTGTATATTCGTTATTTTAGCTTCATGACCTTTGAGATGTGAGTTCATCATTAGTGATGTTGTATTAGTAGACATATCAGAACCATTTTTACTCTTCATGACGTGGTCGCTTAATGTTTTTGGATTGATTACTTCATAAGTCCGCTGATGATATTTTAAATTTCCTTGATCTAGTTTATGTTTAAATTGCGCAGCTATTTTATTCTGGCTTATATTAAAATCATCTGGAGAAGTCATTTCTAAAGTTGTATTAGTATTAGATTGTGTAATTGCCGCGAAGCAAAGAATACTAACCGTGAAAGCTGAAATGATAGCAATAACTGTGAGAGACATCGCATTTTTCTTCATTCTGTGCATGATAGATGATGTAAAGACAACGTCTGTGATATTTACACGACCATGTTTGATATGTTTTAGTGTTTTAAAAATAAGTGATACAGAACTTCTAAAGAATAAGAAAGCACCAACAATAGTTAAAAAAAGTATGCTAAAAGGTGTAATCAAAGCAGTTGTTAAGGCTTTAAAAACACCAAACATTTCAGTAGACATATAATATCCAAATACTATCATTATAATTCCTAAAATGCCGCCGATTGCTTCAAACGTAGTTATCCGTTTTTGGGTAGCTTCCGGGGTATAATTGTCTTTCATCAAAGCTAAAATGCTGTGTTTTTTTAAGAAAATGTAATTTTGTATCATTATCAATAAAAAAGCGACAGCTAACATTACGATAGTAATAAGTATAGCTTGGGGTTCAAAGCCAATAGAGATATGTGTGTTTAACTTCATTAATTTAGAAGCGATAACAAGTAAAAGTTTTGAACCAAAAATACCAATTAAAGTGCCTAAAATTCCTGTTACAATAAAAAATACTAGTTGTTCTATATTGAGCATTCTTAGAATATTTCCACGTGTTAAACCTATCAGTTGGTATAAGGCAAACTCTTTTGTACGCCTTTTAATAAATAAATGATTTGCATACATTAAGAAAACAACAATAATGATAAAAAGAATTGTGGCACCAATTGTAGCACCATTTTTAATAATAGTTGAAGAATCTGAGTTATTAATACTATTTGAATATTTTAAAGTTGAGAAACTAAAATAAAGTATAATGCTAATCAATAATGAAAATAGAAACATTCCATAATGCTTAATATTTTTTCTTAAATTTTTAAGGATAAGTTGGTTAAATGTCATGACTGACACCACCTAATGCGGTTTGAAGTTTCATAATTTCTTGGTAAAATGTTTGTTTTGAATCGTTACCCTGGTAGATTTCTGAGTGTATATCACCGTCTTTCAACATAATGACTCTCTCAGCGTAACTAGCGGCTGAAGGATCATGTGTCACCATCATAATGGTTGAATTAAATTGTTTATTCATATCTTCTAGACGGTGTAACAAATCTTGAGCACTTTTAGAATCTAATGCGCCAGTAGGTTCATCTGCGAAAATAATCGTTGGTTTATGGACGAATGCCCGGGCTGCCGCCGTACGTTGTTGCTGACCGCCAGAAATTTCACTTGGATATTTATTTCCCAGGTTATAAATACCTAATGCCTCAGCCACTTCTTTATAATTTTGTTCCATTTCATATTTATGGAATTTTTGTACTGAGAGTGGTAGCATAATATTTTCTTTTACTGTTAATGTGGGTAAAACGCTATAATCTTGAAAAATAAAACCGAGATATTGTTTTCGAAAATTTGCCACTTCTTTGTGGCTCAGTTTATTAATTTCTTTACCTTCAACTTCCACAGTTCCTCCTGAAATAGTATCTATTGAACTTAACACATTGAGTAAAGTCGTTTTACCTGATCCAGAAGGACCCATGACAGCTACAAATTCCCCTTTTTCAACTGAAAAACTTATATTATTTAAAGCTCGATATTTTTGTTTGTGACCATATACTTTTGATAATTGATTTGCTGTTAAAATAGCCATCCTCTCACTCCTTTAGTTATCTATATTTAAATTGTAGGATGGTTGGGATATCCTTGCCTTTATCTAAACTTACATTTATAGACATGAAACTTACATGTTTGAAAGATACTTGTTTTATAATTTATCAAAATACATATAAGTGAATGCTTTTGGTTTAATTTTCCGGATTATCCATGGCGCTTAATTTAAACTGAATTTTTAAAAATAAGGTTTTAGTTAATCATTAATAATAATTTAAAAATTGTTTGTTATAATTTATTATGAATTTATGAATGGAGAAAAGGAGTATTAATATGAAAAAAGTTTTTATGATCATAAGTATACTTACCATAACTGTTACTTTAAGTGCATGTGGAGGTTCTGGAAAACAAAAAGAGCCATCTAAGGAAAGTCAAAAATCTGATAAATATGATTATGTTTATTATGAAATATTAAATGATGGAGATTCTGAAACGCCAAATGTTGAGATTAAATATAAAGATAAAAAAGGTAAATCACATATAGAAAAAGCTGATTTAGATCACGTGTATGAACATATACTAGGTGATGGTAATAAAAAACCATATATTGTAAAGGATGGGAAGAAAATTCATGTATATCGACCACCATATATGATTTATGGTGATGATGATGTTGAAGGCAAAGCCGTTTCGAAAGATGAAGTTACGAAGTAAAAGAAAGGTGACAAAATGAAACAGCTATTATTTAAAACAAGTTGCGTAATAATGGTACTTCTCACGTCTTCTTTAAGTATTGTCAGTACATATTCTCATGCAACAACGTCAGGAGGAACGAGTAGTTCCAGTTCGGCAAGTTCTAGTTCAAGTAGCAGTGCAGCTTCTGCATCTAGAGGTTCAACTTCTTCAAGTACAAGTATGAGTCGTTCTAGTGCAATAAATGCGTCTCGCAATGCACAACAATCTAGTCAGCGTGCTGCCCAACAAGCAACAAAATCAAGTCGTGTAACAGCAACCAAAAATAAAGGACAACAAAGTGTATCAAGACAAAAAGCACAATCTCGTTCTTTGATGCCGTCTCAAAGACCTTATGATTCAAGTGCACCATACTCATCTCAATATATTGCTACAACTTATTATAATAATTGATTATTCTATTATATTTTTGCACATTCGTTTTTAAATCAACATGAAAAGAAAAACAGTGTAGATGCTCAGTTTCATATGTTGAAACAACAAATGAAGCCTCATGAGAAACTTTATACTGTTACTGTAAAGACCAAACAAGGAAAGCGTGTCGTTGTCGTACCTAAAAAACAATATGACAAAATTGAAAAAGGAAAACACATTAAAGTTAAAAATGGTGTTGTTCAGTAATCTTTTATGAGCCCATGTAAGCTTAGTAATAAATGACATAAAAACATATCAAGGGAGCCATAATAATGAAGAAAGAAATAATAGAATGGATTGTAGCCATAATCGTTGCAATTGTTATCGTCACACTTGTGCAAAAGTTTTTATTTGCTTCTTATACAGTCAAAGGAGCGTCTATGCATCCAACATTTGAAAATAGAGAAAAAGTGATAGTAAGTCGTATAGCAAAAACACTTGATCATATTGATACAGGAGATGTAGTGATTTTTCATGCTAACGCGAAGCAAGATTATATTAAGCGACTTATTGGTAAACCAGGTGATTCAGTAGAATATAAAAAAGATCAACTATATTTAAACGGTAAAAAAGTAGATGAGCCTTATTTAAGTGAAAATAAAAAACATAAAGTTGGAGAATATCTAACGGAAAACTTTAAGTCTAAAGATCTTAAGGGTACGAATGGCAATATGAAAATTCCTAGTGGTAAATACTTGGTTTTAGGTGATAATCGTCAAAACAGTATTGACAGTCGCATGGATGAAGTAGGTCTTTTAGATAAAAATCAAGTTGTTGGAAAAGTAGTTTTGAGATACTGGCCATTTAATCGGTGGGGCGGTAGTTTTAATCCTGGAACATTTCCTAACTAATTAAATAAAACCCCTTAGTGCATATTTTCAATGACATACGTACTAAGGGGTTTTTTAATGCTTATTCTACTTCAATATGCTTACCGACAGCTTCCCATTTTATAGATACTGTTATGATAATTCCGAGTAAAGGGACAATAGACAAGATTAACATAGTATTCGTTAGACCTACTGTAGCAAGAATGATTGGAAAGACAAAAGTACCTATGATACTACCAGTACGACTTACAGATTCTACAAAGCCAGTAGCTTGTGAACGTAAATGAGTCGGAAATGATAAGGCACCAATTGTTTTTCCTTGAGTACCAGGACCTCCTGAATGGCCAAATAAAAATAATCCAATAAGGAAAGTGTTAAGAAGCATTGGTAGATGATGATAAAAGAGTCCTACACATACCATTGAAAGTAATACAAGTGTGAAGCCTATCATTGTAAGCTTGCGTGTACCTAATTTATAAGTCAATTGAGCACCTAAATATGCGCCTAGAATACCTGCTATATTGACTATAGCAGTACCTAATAATACACCTATTTTATCCTTACTAATAAGATAAGTTGCAATAATAGGTATGTATAAACCGACACCATAGTACTGCATACCTTGTAATGTTGAAATCGCAGTCGCCAGGATAATTCTTTTTATATATCTCGGTTTAAATAAGTCTGTCCAAGAATTATGTGGCGAAGTCACATCAGAATTTAAATCATCTTCAAGCGTTCCCTCTAGGTGGATGTCTTTATGATAATATTTTCTTATAAATTCAGTTGCTTTTTCTAAAGAATAATGATTAATCACCCATGTCGGACTTTCGTGTAAATATTTAATTCGCAAGATGTACAAGACAAAAGCAATAAGTGCACCAAATCCAACTGCATATCTCCACAAATGTGCACCAGCCCCTAGCATAAAGAACGCAGTGACCACTAAAGCAGAAGTAACTATTGCAACATACCAAACGACTTGCCAATAGTTAACATTTCTTCCTTTGTGCTTTAAATTACTTATTTCCGCAATAAAAGTGAAAGCAACTGGACTATCCATTCCAATAGCAAACCCCATTATACAACGACATATTATTAGAATAATTACATTTGGTGCGAGTGCCGCACCAAGAGAGGTTACAGTAAGTGTTAGTAAGGCAATTGATAAAATACGCTTGCGTCCAAACTGATGTGCTAATGTACCACCAAGTAATGCACCAAATAATGCACCAATAGGTAAAGAGGTCATTACTATAGATAGCGTTGCTGGTGATAAGTGAAACTGTTGAGTGAGTTGATCAGTCATTGTACCTAAAATAGTAATATCATATGCATCTAAAAATATAGTTCCTAATATTAAGAATAAAACCATCTTAGATGTCGATGTTTGAGCTTCATTGTCTATGAGTCTAAATAAGTCAGTTTTTGATTTAACGAAATCCATATTTTCATCCCTTATTTTCATTTTCTTTTCAATCGTAATCCAAGGTCATTAATTCAATATAAAATTAAGATTAAAAAATTATTAATGTTTTTAAAGATGAGAAGTGATTTGTGGATAACTAGATAGGTAAAAAATAGAAAAGTTGTTATAGCAACGTTTTAAGTTAGGGTGTGATTATCCACAGCAGCTGGATTATATGTGTATAATTTACAGAATTGTGTGACAATCATAGCTGTTTATTTGCTATCAACAGTTTTAAATGTTGGAGATATAGATTGTATGATAAATTACGTTTAATTTATTATTAAAGTTAAAGATTGTATATTTTTTATAATTTAAAATAATCTAATTAGAAAATTCTTTTGATTAAATATAATTTGTTGTATTATTTAATGAATGAAAAGCAATTAGATTTTTGTAATAGTTTAGAAAATATTTGGTGTTTGAGAAAGTTTTATTTTTAAAATGAATAAATATATAGAATATCCTCTCAATTGAAACAAATTTTATCACTCGAATTCCTCAAATTTCTTAGGATCTTCTTCAAGAGATTGACTAGATATCATTTTAAACGTATTAGATAATTTCAAAAATTTCTTAACTTAAAGATTTTCTACAGGAGAGTTGTGAAAGAAAAATCATTTAGCTCAATCGCTTTATCTTTGGGTTTGAAAAATTAGATAGAGTTTTTGTATAAAATTGACTATCACTATTTTGAGGTTTCTAGCACTTACAGCTAATAGTCTTCTCTATGATTCATATTTCCAAACAATCCTATAATTTAAGCTTTATTTATGAATACATTTGGTAAATATTAAAAATTTATAGTTAAGACTGTATTGAAATTTGATAAAGATTAATTTAAATATGTGGTGGTTCAATTTATTTTGCAAGATGTTTGTAAAAACCTTGTTTTAACTCTCTTACCAACGAAAATTCTATAGAAAATGTAAAGTTTTTAAGATATCTATAAAAATAAATTACATAATTTTATTATTAAATAATCATTCTTTTAAAGTTTTTATAGAAAGAAATAATTATTTAATTTTTCATCTGTTTTGTACTGCTAATTTAGAATTAGTAGCAAAGATTATTAGTTTCTAACCTCCATTATAGAGCATTTTTACTCCTAAAAGTTAAATGCTTTTATACTTTTATAATAAAGCATCTTTAAATTTTATTTATAGAAATAAAAGCCGAAAAATGAAAGGAATTAAAAGTAATTATAAAAATAATTGGGGTAATTTATATTATTATATTAATTTATTTTTTTAAAAAAGTATTGTTTTGCTTTATTGGATAAATTATGCTTATAAAGTATTTACATAAAAATGTAAATGCAATTTACAAGTAAATATTCAAATTATTTCCTTGTAAAATATTTATTTTAACTGGAGGTATAGTATGAAAAAGAGAAGACAAGGACCAATTAACAAGAGAGTGGATTTTCTATCCAACAAGGTAAACAAGTACTCGATTAGGAAGTTCACAGTAGGTACAGCTTCAATACTCGTGGGTGCTACGTTAATGTTTGGTGCCGCAGACAATGAGGCTAAAGCGGCTGAAGACAATCAATTAGAATCAGCTTCAAAAGAAGAACAGAAAGGTAGTCGTGATAATGAAAACTCAAAACTTAATCAAGTCGATTTAGACAACGGATCACATAGTTCTGAGAAAACAACAAATGTAAACAATGCAACTGAAGTAAAAAAAGTTGAAGCACCAACTGTTAATGAGGAATCAATAGCTGAAACACCCAAAACCTCAACTACACAACAAGATTCGACTGAGAAGAATAATCCATCTTTAAAAGATAATTTAAATTCATCCTCAACGACATCTAAAGAAAGTAAAACAGACGAACATTCTACTAAGCAAGCTCAAATGTCTACTAATAAATCAAATTTAGACACAAATGACTCTCCAACTCAAAGTGAGAAAACTTCATCACAAGCAAATAACGACAGTACAGATAATCAGTCAGCACCTTCTAAACAATTAGATTCAAAACCATCAGAACAAAAAGTATATAAAACAAAATTTAATGATGAACCTACTCAAGATGTTGAACACACGACAACTAAATTAAAAACACCTTCTGTTTCAACAGATAGTTCAGTCAATGATAAGCAAGATTACACACGAAGTGCTGTAGCTAGTTTAGGTGTTGATTCTAATGAAACAGAAGCAATTACAAATGCAGTTAGAGATAATTTAGATTTAAAAGCTGCATCTAGAGAACAAATCAATGAAGCAATCATTGCTGAAGCACTAAAAAAAGACTTTTCTAACCCTGATTATGGTGTCGATACGCCATTAGCTCTAAACACATCTCAATCAAAAAATTCACCACATAAGAGTGCAAGTCCACGCATGAATTTAATGAGTTTAGCTGCTGAGCCTAATAGTGGTAAAAATGTGAATGATAAAGTTAAAATCACAAACCCTACGCTTTCACTTAATAAGAGTAATAATCACGCTAATAACGTAATATGGCCAACAAGTAACGAACAATTTAATTTAAAAGCAAATTATGAATTAGATGACAGCATAAAAGAGGGAGATACTTTTACTATTAAGTATGGTCAGTATATTAGACCGGGTGGTTTAGAACTTCCTGCAATAAAAACTCAACTACGTAGTAAGGATGGCTCTATTGTAGCTAATGGTGTATATGATAAAACTACAAATACGACGACTTATACATTTACTAACTATGTTGATCAATATCAAAATATTACAGGTAGTTTTGATTTAATTGCGACGCCTAAGAGGGAAACAGCAATTAAGGATAATCAGAATTATCCTATGGAAGTGACGATTGCTAACGAAGTAGTCAAAAAAGACTTCATTGTGGATTATGGTAATAAAAAGGACAATACAACTACAGCAGCGGTAGCAAATGTGGATAATGTAAATAATAAACATAACGAAGTTGTTTATCTAAACCAAAATAACCAAAACCCTAAATATGCTAAATATTTCTCAACAGTAAAAAATGGTAAATTTATACCAGGTGAAGTGAAAGTTTACGAAGTGACGGATACCAATGCGATGGTAGATAGCTTCAATCCTGATTTAAATAGTTCTAATGTAAAAGATGTGACAAGTCAATTTGCACCTAAAGTAAGTGCAGATGGTACTAGAGTTGATATCAATTTTGCTAGAAGTATGGCAAATGGTAAAAAGTATATTGTAACTCAAGCAGTGAGACCAACGGGAACTGGAAATGTTTATACCGAATATTGGTTAACAAGAGATGGTACTACCAATACAAATGATTTTTACCGTGGAACGAAGTCTACAACGGTGTCTTATCTCAATGGTTCTTCAACAGCACAAGGGGATAATCCTACATATAGTCTGGGTGACTATGTATGGTTAGATAAAAATAAAAACGGTGTTCAAGATGATGATGAGAAAGGTTTAGCAGGTGTTTATGTTACTCTTAAAGACAGTAACAATAGAGAATTGCAACGTGTAACTACTGATCAATCTGGACATTATCAGTTTGATAATTTACAAAATGGAACGTACACAGTCGAGTTTGCGATTCCTGATAATTACACGCCATCTCCCGCAAATAATTCTACAAATGATGCAATAGATTCAGATGGTGAACGTGATGGTACACGTAAAGTAGTTGTTGCCAAAGGAACAATTAATAATGCTGATAATATGACTGTAGATACTGGCTTTTATTTAACTCCTAAATACAATGTCGGAGATTATGTATGGGAAGATACAAATAAAGATGGTATCCAAGATGACAATGAAAAAGGAATTTCTGGTGTTAAAGTAACGTTAAAAAATAAAAATGGAGATACTATTGGCACAACGACAACAGATTCAAATGGTAAATATGAATTCACAGGTTTAGAGAACGGGGATTACACAATAGAATTTGAGACGCCGGAAGGCTACACACCGACTAAACAAAATTCGGGAAGTGACGAAGGTAAAGATTCAAACGGTACGAAAACAACAGTCACAGTCAAAGATGCAGATAATAAAACAATAGACTCAGGTTTCTACAAGCCAACATATAACTTAGGTGACTATGTATGGGAAGATACAAATAAAGATGGTATCCAAGATGACAATGAAAAAGGAATTTCTGGTGTTAAAGTAACGTTAAAAAATAAAAATGGAGATACTATTGGCACAACGACAACAGATTCAAATGGTAAATATGAATTCACAGGTTTAGAGAACGGGGATTACACAATAGAATTTGAGACGCCGGAAGGCTACACACCGACTAAACAAAATTCGGGAAGTGACGAAGGTAAAGATTCAAACGGTACGAAAACAACAGTCACAGTCAAAGATGCAGATAATAAAACAATAGACTCAGGTTTCTACAAGCCAACATATAACTTAGGTGACTATGTATGGGAAGATACAAATAAAGATGGTATTCAAGACGACAGTGAAAAAGGGATTTCTGGTGTCAAAGTGACGTTAAAAGATAAAAATGGAAATGCCATTGGCACAACGACAACAGACGCAAGTGGTCATTATCAATTTAAAGGATTAGAAAATGGAAGCTACACAGTCGAGTTTGAGACACCATCAGGTTATACACCGACAAAAGCGAATTCAGGTCAGGATATAACTGTAGACTCCAACGGTATAACAACAACAGGCGTCATTAACGGAGCTGATAATCTCACAATTGATAGTGGTTTCTACAAAACACCAAAATATAGTGTCGGAGATTATGTATGGGAAGATACAAATAAAGATGGTATCCAAGATGACAATGAAAAGGGAATTTCAAATGTCAAAGTGACGTTAAAAAATAAAAATGGAGATACCATTGGCACAACGACAACAGATTCAAATGGTAAATATGAATTCACAGGTTTAGAGAACGGGGATTACACAATAGAATTTGAGACGCCGGAAGGCTACACATCGACTAAACAAAATTCGGGAAGTGACGAAGGTAAAGATTCAAATGGTACGAAAACAACAGTCACAGTCAAAGATGCAGATAATAAAACAATAGACTCAGGTTTCTACAAGCCAACATATAACTTAGGTGACTATGTATGGGAAGATACAAATAAAGACGGTATTCAAGACGACAGTGAAAAAGGGATTTCTGGTGTCAAAGTGACGTTAAAAGATAAAAATGGAAATGCCATTGGCACAACGACAACAGACGCAAGTGGTCATTATCAATTTAAAGGATTAGAAAATGGAAGCTACACAGTCGAGTTTGAGACACCATCAGGTTATACACCGACAAAAGCGAATTCAGGTCAGGATATAACTGTAGACTCCAACGGTATAACAACAACAGGCGTCATTAACGGAGCTGATAATCTCACAATTGATAGTGGTTTCTACAAAACACCAAAATATAGTGTTGGAGATTATGTATGGAAAGATACAAATAAAGATGGTATCCAAGATGACAATGAAAAAGGAATTTCTGGTGTTAAAGTAACGTTAAAGGATGAAAAAGGAAATATAATTAGCACTACAACAACTGATGAAAATGGGAAGTATCAATTTGATAATTTAGATAGTGGTAATTACATTATTCATTTTGAGAAACCGGAAGGCATGACTCAAACTACAGCAAATTCTGGAAATGATGATGAAAAAGATGCTGATGGGGAAGATGTTCGTGTAACGATTACTGATCATGATGACTTTAGTATAGATAATGGTTATTTTGACGATGATTCAGATAGTGATTCGGACGCAGACAGTGACTCGGATTCAGACAGTGACTCGGATTCCGATAGTGACTCAGACTCAGACAGCGATTCGGACGCAGACAGTGACTCGGATTCCGATAGTGACTCAGACTCAGACAGCGATTCGGACGCAGACAGTGACTCGGATTCAGACAGTGACTCGGATTCCGATAGTGACTCAGACTCCGACAGTGATTCAGATTCAGACAGCGATTCGGACTCAGATAGTGACTCGGACGCAGACAGTGACTCGGATTCAGACAGTGACTCAGATTCCGATAGCGACTCGGATTCAGATAGTGATTCTGACTCAGACAGTGACTCAGATTCCGATAGCGACTCGGATTCAGATAGTGATTCCGACGCAGACAGCGATTCTGACTCAGATAGTGACTCAGACGCAGATAGTGATTCCGATTCCGATAGCGATTCGGATGCAGACAGCGACTCGGATTCAGATAGTGATTCCGACGCAGATAGTGACTCGGACTCAGATAGTGACTCCGATTCAGACAGTGATTCGGATTCCGATAGCGATTCGGATTCCGATAGTGACTCGGATTCAGACAGTGATTCGGACTCAGACAGCGACTCCGATTCAGATTCAGACAGTGACTCGGACTCAGATAGCGACTCGGATTCAGACAGTGACTCGGACGCAGACAGTGACTCCGATTCAGATAGTGATTCCGACGCAGACAGTGACTCGGATTCCGATAGTGACTCAGATTCAGACAGTGACTCCGACTCCGACAGTGATTCGGACTCAGATAGCGACTCAGACGCAGATAGTGATTCGGACTCAGACAGTGACTCGGATTCAGACAGCGACTCAGACTCTGACAGCGATTCGGATTCCGATAGCGATTCCGACTCAGACAGTGACTCAGACGCAGATAGTGATTCCGATTCAGACAGTGACTCGGATTCCGATAGTGACTCCGACTCCGACAGCGATTCGGACTCCGATAGTGACTCGGATTCAGACAGTGACTCGGACGCAGACAGCGACTCTGATTCCGATAGTGATTCAGACGCAGACAGTGACTCGGACTCTGATAAAAATGCAAAAGATAAATTACCTGATACAGGCGCTAATGAAGATCATGATTCTAAAGGCACATTACTTGGAACTTTATTTGCAGGTTTAGGAGCATTATTATTAGGAAGACGTCGTAAAAAAGATAATAAAGAAAAATAGCACTATTGATTCATTTATAAGTTGTTTCAAGCCAGGTCTATATGACCTGGTTTGAAATCATATTAAATTGAAAGGAGAAAAAAGATGAGTATGGAAAATCATATAGAAAGATTGATTAATTATGTTGAAAAAACAATAGAAATAAAAGAATATACTTTTTTAAGCCTTGGAAAATCTAATATAAAAGCCAAAGTTAAATTATTAAAAAAGCCTAATTACCTTAGAAGGGATATTACTAAAGAAATTCAAAAGTTTAGACAGAAAACAGGAGCGTTTCCTTCATGGGTAAAAATAGACATTGTTACTGAAGAAGAAGTTACTTTATTTAAAGATGTTAAAGATGAATTAACGCAAACTAGAAGAAATTATATTGATTTTGGTATAGCTTTAGATCAATACTGGAATTTATCATTTTTACCTGAAGAAATAAACACTAATGCATTTATTAAACCAGTGAAAACAGATGGGAAAACGAAGCTTATTCTATCTGAACAAAATATAAATAACTATTTAAGAAAGTATACGAACCATAAGAAAAAGTTTGCTTATGATTTTTATGAAAACAAAGAAGTCATTAAGTTCAAAACTAAAGGTTTTATCTTAGACGAACAAAAGATATATGAATTACACGATGAAGGTTATAAAAAAGGATTAAGAAAGGTCGATTATTTACATAAAGAAATAGACCAATTAATTGAAAGTGGTACATATTTCCTAGGAAATATGCTATCAGATACTGGAAGATATCAATATGGTTATTTTCCACATTTTGATAAAGAAATCAATTTCTATAATATATTAAGACATGCTTCTTCAACTTATGCATTAATAGAGGGTTTAGATTATTTAGGAGAAGATTTAACTATAGTCGAAAAGGCAATTAACTACGTTATTGAGAATTATTTCTATGATAATGAAGGTGTTGGATATATCTTTGATGATACAAAAGATATTAACGAAATAAAATTAGGACAAAATGCTGCCTTTATATTTGCGGTTTGTGAATATTTAAAGCATAACCCCAATAAGCAATACTTATGCGTGGCACAAAAAGTTGCTCGAGGAATTTTATCAATGATTAATCAAGATACATACGAAACAACTCATATTTTAAATTATCCGGATTTAACTGTGAAAGAATCATTTAGAATTATTTATTATGATGGTGAAGCAGCTTTAGCATTATTACGCTTATATCACCAAGATCATAATGATAAATGGTTGGAAGTTGTGAAGAAGTTAATGGATCGATTTATTGAAAAAGAGTATTGGCAATACCATGATCATTGGCTTGGGTATTGCACGAACGAGTTAGTTCAATTGTGTCCGCAAGATAAATATTTTGAATTTGGGATTAAGAATGTGAACACCTATTTGGAATATATTGAACAACGTGAAACAACATTCCCAACATTTTTAGAAATGTTAATGGCAACCTATAAGCTTATTCAAAAAGCAAAAGCTACACATCGTCAAGAGCTTGTGACTCAGTTGATTGATGAAGAAAAATTAATCAATGTGATTCATACAAGAGCAGAATATCAACGAGTAGGATTTTTCTATCCTGAAATTGCAATGTACTTCAAAAATCCAAAGCGAATTCTTGGTAGTTTCTTCATAAAACACCATGGGTATCGAGTTCGGATTGATGATATCGAACATTATATATCAGGCTATGTTCAATATCAAAAGGCACAGATTAAAGATGAAATATTATAGAATAAATTAAAGGTGAAGATGATGTATGATGTTTCACACTTCTCTTCACCCTTATATATCTTAATAAATTGGCGATTATAAATTAACTTTTAACGTTCTGAAAACAGTGAGCCATGTATCAAAAACATTTTTGTCATTAAATATTTGGGCATGTTTAATACTTTCCTTAGAAAATTGTTCTCTTAAGTTAGAATCGAGTAATAACTTTTTAACGCTGTGATAGAGTTGTTCTTTATTATCTTGTTCAATTAAAAAGCCATTTTTATGATTAACAATTAACTCAGAAGGTCCGTATTTGGTATCATAACTTACTGTAGGTACGCCTTTAGCAATCGTTTCAAGTACACCTAAATTGAACCCTTCCATTTTACTTGTCAATAAAGATAAATAGGCGGTCTCTATTTCTTGATTTAAATCATAAATGAAGCCACGTAAAAACACGTGATTTTCTAAATGATATTGAGCTATTAATTTACGATAATGTGTTTCTTCTTTACCAAACCCAAATAAATGTAACTGTAAATTTGGAAATGCTGGAACTAGCTTAGACATTAGTTCTATTTGATGACCTAATTGCTTTTCAGGAGAATAACGGCCGATAGAAATCATTTTGTTAGGCAATGGTTTATTGTCACTACTATGATGAGATTCATTTGTATCAATATAACCTGCAGGTATAACGTAAATGGGAATAACGTTATTAATTTTTACAGATAAATCTGTTTTTTGTTGTTCAGTAGATACTATGATTCCTGAATATCGGGATAAGTTATCTAAAACAGGTTTATACGCTTGTTTGATTTCAGAATGATATATATCATTGATATTTTTTACGTGGGTACTGTGGAAAACGGCGAGAACTGGTATTTTAGTATCAGTTTGATCAATGATTGGCCCTGTAACGATGTTTTTATCACATAAAAATACGTCTCCTAAATGATATAGCGCATTAATTGCAAACGCTAAAAGTTCATTTTCATCGTTGAAAAAACGAACGCCTCGTGAAGTATTATAAATGATAGATTGTACCGTAGGATGTTCGTGCTCAGGGTTGTAATATTTTTGAAATTTAACTTTTTGTGTAGGTGTAAAAAATTGTTCCATCACGACTTTTTGTTGAGAGGTTAAAATTCTACTACAACTTAAAAAGCCTCTTGTATCGTAAAAATCTCTTCGAATTTTACGTTGTTGTATATCAAAATGGTTAATATAGTCTAAAGTTTGATAATTTGAATCAACAAAATGCACATACATTTTATATGTGTCGTTATCGTATATTTTAATATCATTCGTATTTTCAACGAATTTTAAGGTATAATTACATATATTTTGCCAATAATTTATCCAATCAATATGTTTTTTCTCAAAGTTAATACTATCTTGTAGAAAATCGTAAAGACTGAAAATATCTTTTGAATCGATGTTTAACGAATGTGCATGCATATATAAACGTGGTGACCAAGATGTGAATATGAGTTTATTTGGGACTAAATTATCTTTAAATAGCTTTAATCTATTGATCATAGCTTGTTCTATACCTGTTAATTTATTACCTAAATTCTTACCGATAGAATATATCATTATGATTTCCTCCCATTACATACGGTTTCAACTTAAATTAGAAATAAAAAATAATAATTTAATCTAATAATTTATTTTCTATTATTTATAGAATAAAATAAAGATTGTTTAATGTCTACTTATTATTCATATTTTGGATTTTACTAATCAATATTGAGAAGTATATTTTAAAAAGTTATCTCAGTGTTTTTAACGTTTGTGTTGTTGATGATGATCTATCTTAAGTTAAGCTTTTTCACTCTAATATTGGTTGTAGGTATAAGACAATAGAAACAAGAGAACTACATACACACTTGTGACTTAGAGAATATCGAATTCTAGTAATCAAGTTTTATGACATAATCCTATATTCGTGTATACTAAAATAACAGAAAATTCTAAAAAAGGATGATTTTGTATGTTTAGTTATCAAATAAATAAAAATATTAAATTAAAAATATTAGAAGAACGAGAAGCCGAACAGTTATTTAAATTAGTAGATAGCAATCGTGACTATTTAGCTGAATTTCTACCTTTTGTTGAACATACGAAGAAAGTTGAAGATAGTAAACACTTTATCCATTCGGCGTTGCAACAATTTATCGATGGTAATGGATTTCATTGTGGAATATGGAGTAATAAAGAATTGATTGGAGTCATAGGATTGCATTACTTAGATTTAGTTAATAAAACAACTTCAATTGGTTATTATTTAGCTGAAGACTTTCAAAAGAAAGGTATTATGACTAAATGTACTCAAGCGTTAATTCGCTATGTATATGAAGTGTATGATATTAATCGTATAGAAATACGAATGTCTACTAAAAATAAGAAAAGCAGAGCTATACCAATTAGACTTGGGTTCACGCAAGAAGGTATATTGAGAAGTAATGAACGATTACAAGGGGAATTCTCAGATATTTATGTTTTTAGCTTGTTGAGGGAAGAATGTACGTATACTAGATAAAACTCCTCGAAAGATATGTTTATCTTTGTTTTAGCGAAAGCATTCAAATAAAATTTGATAATTCTCTAAACATTTTAAAAGCGTCTGGGGATGATAATCCAGACGCTTAAATATATTGTGCTTATTTTTCACGAAGTACACGTGTCATTTCTTCAATTTTACCGGTGTGTAATGGCACATGGATAGCATTTAACATTAATAATTCATCAAGTGTGTTACAACCTGCGATAGGTTGGTCTAATTTTTGAGCTAACTGCTCGTGTGTTAATTTTTTAGCACGTTCTGGTAATGTTTGAATGTGTTGTTTGATTTCGTTGATAGCAGGTACATCTTGTCCCTTCCAGTCTCTAGGATTTGAACCATATCCAAACAATTTATTATATTTTTCAACATCTACGACATGTTGATTGCCCAATGATAATGCTTGTTCAAAGATTGTTAATACATGACCATATTGCCAATGTAAAGTGTTTGGGAAATGTTGAGTTTCTTTATCTAATACTTCTTCAACATTCCAATTGTCATAATCGGCTAAAAGATTGTTTACGCCCAATTCAATGACATTATAAACTGTGATATTACTCATCATATTCCCCCTTTCTTATATCGATGGTATTACTAAAAATACCCATTAAAAAGCTAGCATATGCATTAAAGATAAAAGTTATCACAAGTTTTAGTTTAAATTTAATGTATATGGGTCTTCTCTTTTTTAATCTGTTCCTTTAATACATATATAAACATATCAGTGTATTAGTTGTAAAAACTGAGAAGTAAGATAAATCTAGAGTTTATTAGAGACATTGATATACGAATTAATTGATAATTCAACTAATAACTCGAAATTTAGTTCAAATGCAGTAGGCCTTTTTGATAGAAATGAAGAACAAAGTTTTAGATTGAGTAACGAATGTTTATAAAGTAGTTCGAGATTAGTATAGGAAAAGCGTGCCTTTTTCTTTTTAAACTCCTACGAGATATATTTATTTATCATCTAATTCGATAAGTTGGGTTCTATTGAACCAGTGACACTTAAAATATGATGATTATATACCTATTGATTATGAATCATTATGCTTTTTCTTATTTTTATCTTTAATCATTTCAGAAGGAACAGCAAAGATAAATACTAGAATAAACAAAATGAGTGCTAAATGAGGTACATTTTCTAGGAAATACCATCTTAAGTGCCAGTCAAACATATCATTTGCATAATTTACAAAATACTTGGTAAACAATAAAGCAACACATATGCCTGTTAAAGTATCTAAAACTTTAGTTAATAATGTCATTAAAATACTCCTTTATCCCATTTTTAATTAACTATTTATAAATATATTAATAAATAATTATCTTTAAATGAAAATAAATTATTAAAAACTTAAAAGATATAAATAACCCCCTGAATTTTCAATTACCGAAAATTTAGGGGGTTTTTAATATTATAGTTCTTGCTTGTTAAAAATTTTAATCGATAAAATATAAGAGATAATAATTGAAATCAATCCAAGTATTCCATAAATGGAATATACAACATAGCTTTGTGTGTTGCTCAGCATTGTAATCATAGAGCCACTTCCTGTTTGATTACTCAATATCATTGATGCGATATAGAATAAGAAAGAGATAATAATGACAGCAAATGTTGTAGTCATCACAATGACATTTGAATTTTCAGAACCGAATTTGAATGTTAGAGGAAACATAATGGAGAAAGTCCCTGCGCCACCAATGGCAACACATAGTGAAATGAATACCATACTTAAACTTTGTGTGATTAGACCGACACTAGGTACGCCTGCAAGTATCCCAACTAATGCACACAAGAGAAAAATAATATAATAACTTTTAACATAATCAGCTCTTCTAACAGGAAGTGTGGATATGTAATTCATCCATCTTGAGTCCTTTTCACGTTTGAAGTTATCCGTAATAGGAGATATTAAAAAAATGATAGCAAGAAAGCTGTTCATCGTTGGATTTAAAAATGAGAAAACGACTGCAGCAATAATTCCGACTACTAAGTAGATGAAAAATGATTTTTTAGCTGTATAAAATATACTAAGAGTAAGACCTTTCATTATACTTCACCTCGCATAATAATTTTAGTTGCATCATCGATTGTCTTTAGTGGTTGTGCATCAGGTACTTTTTGATAGTTATTCACTAAACTGATTTGTCGATCATTACGTCTGCGCGTTGCGATTAGATACTCATTTGAAATATTGAAATGCTCAACTGGTTGATCGATGATGCCGTATTGGCTCAATAAAACTTCTTTACTTTCTTTTAAAATAATTCGACCATCACGCATAAAAACGAGCTGAGTAGCTAGCTGTTCAATATCTTCAGAAATATGTGATGAAATTAATATGGCACGATCGTCTCCTAAATAATCCTCTAGAATTTCTAACACATGTTCACGTCCTGATACGTCCATACCTGCTGTAGCTTCATCTAAGATTAATAATTTAGCATCATGGCTTAAAGCAATTGTTAAAGCTGCTTTCATACGCATTCCTCTTGAGAATGTCTTAATTTGATTATTTGTTGGTAGTTCAAATGCTTTGATTAAAGAAAAGAATGTATCGCTGTTCCAAGCATCATATATTTCAGTAAAAACTTTATTGATAGATTGTAGAGTTAATTTATCTGGAACACGTAAATCATCAAAAACTACACCTAAATGTTCTTTATATTTGAAGTCGTTCTCTGTCACCTCTTTATCGAAGAATTTCAGTGAACCATTATCTTTATGTCTATTTCCTACAAGTGTATTAATGAGGGTAGACTTACCTGAACCATTTTTCCCAATTAAACCCACTACCTCGCCAGGTTTAACAGAGAATGTGATGTCAGTAAGCTGGAATTCTGAATTCTTATATGATTTATTGAGTTGCTGAACTTCTAATAAGTTTTCCATAATTTACTCCTTTTCTTTAAATTAGTTTTAGGATTTCTGTTCTGATTTATAAAAATTACTGACTTTCAGTAAATATCCCAATGAATTATAGATAAATAAAATGATAAACAAAATTATGCCTAGTGATTGATTCATGCCTGTAGTTATTGAGAATATCCCCAGGGTCATAATTCCTATAAAAAGTAATACAATATTCTGCTGGTGCACTTTATACGAGGAAACGAGTGTGATGTATCGCTCTCCTTCGTCCATAATATTAAATGCTTTTTCAGTGTAACGTTTCTCTCCTAATTTAGGGTATCGAGCATCAAATTTTCTATAAAATATCCCAATCATTATGGATGAAATGATTGTAATAATGAAAGGAATCATTATTAGAGCGATGTGATTCTCAGATGCATTTCCTATGACGGGTATTAAAATTGCAATAAAAGCGACAATTAATTGCATTGTGTAAATAAATCTTACTTTCAATGATTTGATGTATGATTTATTTTCATATGTATCTGCTAAATCATCTGAAATATTTGCGTCAATTTTAGCTTTATAGTGAAGTGACGCATTTTGGACTATAAATAAATACACAGTAAGTATAATATTTATTAATGATGCTACGATGGTTGTATAAAGCACAACTTTAAAGTTAGCGAACTGTGCATAATTAAATAACTTCTCCCAGTTAATAGCTCCTATGATGTATCCGATGATGCCTCCAACTAATCCTCCTAATAAACATAGAAGTGCATACCTTTTTATTTTCAAAAGTCTTCCTCCTCCATAATAAAGATATCTTCAACAGGTTCACCAAAGATTCTTGCAATTTTTATTGCGGTTAATATAGATGGTGTAAAATCGTTGCGTTCTATTAAAGACACCGTTTGTCGTGATATTCCAGCTTTTTTAGCAAGCTCTGTTTGGTTATATCCATCACGGGCTCGTAATTCTTTAAGTCTATTGCGCAAATTGTATCACTTCCTTACATATAAACTATATAATATATTTGTCATTATGACAAGTATATTAGTCAAAATGACAAAAATAATAGACTTTTTAGGGATTGTATAAAATTGATTTTTAGTAATACAAGTTTTAATAAAATTTATTAGTTTTTAAAAAAGAAATACTTTTAACATATAAATAAGACCTCAACTATTAATTTTTTACTTAAATTTAAACAAATGTATTTTGTAAATGCCTTCATTTTGGTAATATATACCTATTGTTGCAAAATATAGGAGGTTAGGGTATTGAGCTTTTATCGTTTTATGAAGAATTTTGAAGGTGAAAAAAGTCATTTTGGAGATTTGTTTGAAGGTATGAAAGATATTAATTTTCCTGAAAACATTACGACTCCAAGGGAAATTATGGAAAAGTTCCAACATTGGTTACAAGAACCTAGTTTACACGATACGATACAAGATGCGATTAAGCAGTATCAAAATAAATAACTTTCATCTATATTAAAAGGTTGTTGAATAAATCAGGGTTTTAGTCAAAATCTTTTAATGTAATTTTTATAAATATACGTTGATAGGATTCATTTTCGGAAAAATAGTGCAAATAAATCAATGATTTCGTGTTTTGAATAAATAATCAAAATAATAGATGATATGTCTCAACTGTTTTTTAACAATGGCGATTGTTTTATACTTATTCATAAAAGTCTATGGGACATCAAGACGATTAAATATGGCTTCTTAATCTATTATCAATGATTTTGGTGATTCTAAAAAACACTTTACCAGTGAATTGATAGGAAAGGTAAGTTTAGATTACTTGCTTCTATTATGAAGCATGGGTGACAAATATAAAGGAAAGTAAGTACTGATTGCATAATAAAATTTAGAAATGTAAATCATCGTAGATATAATAGTAGATGTTAAGGAAATCTTATAAAGATGACTTGTGTTAAGTGGGACGGTTAGACTACCCCGTTTGTATAGACATGAGTATTTCTTTTATGGTTTCCTCTTTTTTTACAACAATGGATTAACTATATTTAGTGAAGTGAGAGTGATTATGAAATTAAAATTGATCATTGCTTAGAAAGAAAGTGATGCATTTGATGATGATAGATCATAATGGAATTTTTCTATGTAAATTTGGTAATATAATGTGGAATGTGTTTACTGCAATTAAAGTATGTAATACTCATTTAAATACAATGAAGGTAAGAGATAAACTCTTAAATAATAGATTTGAATATCCAAATATAATGACAATAAGAAAAGAAGGTTTGCTTCTTCCCTCATTTTTAGAAAAGTATAAGTTATATTAAGGAGATGAATATGACATGTCACGCATAGTATTAGCTGAAGCATATCGAACACCTATAGGCGTGTTTGGTGGTGTATTTAAGGATATACCTGCCTATGAACTAGGTGCAACAGTTATTCGTCAAATTTTAGAACATAGTCAAATAGATCCTAATGAAATCAATGAAGTTATTCTAGGAAACGTATTACAGGCAGGTCAAGGACAAAATCCTGCTCGTATTGCTGCGATTCATGGTGGTGTGCCAGAAGCGGTACCTTCTTTTACTGTAAATAAAGTTTGCGGTTCTGGATTAAAAGCGATTCAACTTGCCTATCAATCTATTGTAGCGGGAGATAATGAGATTGTTATCGCTGGAGGCATGGAAAGTATGTCTCAATCTCCAATGCTTCTTAAAAATAGTCGTTTCGGTTTTAAAATGGGAAATCAAACTTTAGAAGATAGTATGATAGCTGATGGTTTAACTGATAAGTTTAATGATTACCATATGGGTATCACAGCCGAAAATCTAGTTGAACAGTATCAGATTAGTCGTAAAGAACAAGATCAATTTGCATTCGATTCTCAACAAAAAGCATCACGTGCACAACAAGCTGGTGTATTTGATGCTGAAATTGTACCTGTAGAGGTACCACAACGTAAAGGCGACCCCCTAATTATTTCTCAAGATGAAGGCATTAGACCTCAAACGACAATTGATAAGTTAGCACAACTCCGTCCAGCATTTAAAAAAGATGGATCAGTAACTGCTGGTAATGCATCCGGTATCAATGACGGTGCTGCTGCTATGCTCGTTATGACGGAGGACAAAGCGAAAGCATTGGGCTTACAACCTATAGCTGTATTAGATAGTTTTGGTGCGAGTGGTGTGGCGCCTTCAATTATGGGTATTGGTCCAGTTGAAGCGATACATAAAGCTTTAAAACGTTCTAATAAAGTGATAAATGATGTTGATATTTTTGAATTAAACGAAGCTTTTGCAGCGCAATCAATTGCTGTAAACCGTGAGTTGCAATTACCGCAAGATAAAGTCAATGTTAATGGTGGTGCGATTGCACTAGGACATCCGATAGGGGCTTCGGGTGCGCGTACTTTAGTTTCATTATTACATCAATTAAGTGATGCTAAGCCAACAGGTGTGGCATCTTTATGTATCGGTGGCGGTCAAGGTATCGCTACGGTTGTATCTAAATATGAAGTTTAACATTTAGTGGAGCACGGTTTTTATATCATAAAAGTGTGTATTAAAAAAGCTATAAACGAAGTCGTTTTAAAAACTTCGTTTATAGCTTTTTACTTAGTTAGAAAGAGTTCATTGCTATTCAAATATTATGATGATGAACATTGATGGAATAATATCATAGCGGTTGTGCACCACTTGAACCACCACGTGGTTGAGAACGCTAGATGAAAGACATCAATTAAGGTTTTATTGCGAATGCACGAACTGGAAAGCCTGGTGCATCTTTTGGTTTTGGGCTGATTGCATAGATAATTGCACCTCTGGTAGGTAATTGATCTAAATTGGTAAGTAATTCGACTTGGAATGTGTCTTGACCTAAGATATATCTTTCGCCAACAATATCACCATTTTTAGCTGTATCAATTGAGGCATCAGTATCAAATGTTTCGTGACCTATGGATTTAACACCACGTTCTTCAATGAGAAATTTTAATGCATCAAGGCCCCAACCTGGAAGATGTTGATGGCCATCTACATCTTTATTTTCAAATTTTTCTATATCTGGCCAACGTTTTGACCAATCAGTACGTAATGCGACAAAAGTACCTGCTTCAATGCGACCGTGTTGTTGTTCCCAATCTTCTAAATGTTTACGTGATACGATAAAATCTGAATTTTGTGCAGCTTCTTTAGAATAATCTAAAACAATTAATGGTAAAACAAGTTCTTTTAAATCTAATTCTTCTAAATATCTTCTATTTTCAACGAAATGGATTGGAGCATCAATGTGTGTTCCATATTGAGTTACGATACTCCAACGTTGTACATAAAACCCATGATCTTTAACATTGAATAGCGTTGAGACTTCACCTTTTTCAAATTCGCTAAAACGAGGGATATTTGGGTCGAAAGTATGTGTTAAATCGACCCACTGAGCCTCTTTTAAAGTATTTAATTGATTCCAAAGTGGATACTGTGACATTTGCCTCACCTCTAGCTCGTATTATGCTGTTGTTGATTCAGATTCTTGACGTTTCTTTTTAACTGCATTGACTAACACTGTTAATGCATCTTTCACTTCATTTTCTTTACGTGTTTTTAGACCACAGTCTGGGTTAACCCAGAATAGAGAACGATCAATTTGTTGTAATGAACGATTAATTGCAGTAGTAATCTCTTCTTCGGTTGGAATACGTGGACTGTGAATATCGTAAACACCTAATCCAATTCCTAAATCATAATTAATATCTTCGAAATCTTGAATTAAGTCTCCGTGACTACGAGAAGTTTCAATAGAAATAACATCTGCATCTAAATCATGGATAGCATGAATGATTTGTCCAAATTGAGAATAGCACATATGTGTATGAATTTGTGTTTCATCATGCACAGATGATGTCGCTAATTTAAATGAATGTACAGCATCTTCTAAATATTGTTCGTGATATTCAGAGCGTAGAGGTAAGCCTTCACGCAACGCTGGTTCGTCAACTTGAATGACTTTGATACCTGCTTCTTCTAAAGCTAACACTTCTTCATCAATGGCTAAGGCAATTTGATCTTGAACAACCTTTCTAGGTACGTCTACGCGTTCAAATGACCAGTTTAAAATAGTAACTGGACCTGTAAGCATACCTTTTACTGGTTTGTCAGTTAAGCTTTGCGCGTATACTGTTTCTTTTACAGTAAGTGGGGCAGTCCACTTCACATCTCCATATATAACTGGTGGTTTAACTGCACGAGAACCGTAAGACTGTACCCAACCGAATTTTGTTACTAGGAAACCTTGAAGTTTTTCCCCAAAAAATTCAACCATGTCGTTACGCTCAAACTCACCGTGTACAAGTACGTCTAAACCAATATCTTCTTGGATTTTAATCCAACGAGCGATTTCATTTTGTAAAAATTCTTGATACTCAGCATCTGTAATGCGATTATTTTTCCAATCTGCTCTAAATTTACGGACTTCACGAGTTTGAGGGAATGAACCAATCGTAGTCGTAGGTAAATCTGGTAAATTTAGACGTTGGTTTTGTAATTGCTTGCGTTTAGCAAATGGTGATTTACGATGTGTCGGTACACTTTCAAAATCGTATTCAAGATTTTTAAATGATTGGCTTTGGAAGCGTTCATAACGTGCTTTGTAATGTTCATATTTTGACAGGTCATTATCATTGAATAAGCGACGCAATGCATCTAATTCGTCTAACTTTTCAGTAGCAAAACTTAATCCTTCTGCAATAGATTCATCAAGTGTTTCATCATCTAGTGATACTGGAACATGTAGAAGTGATGATGAAGGTTGAATGACTAACTGTTGTGTGTGTTGTTGTAATGTTTCGATTAATTGTTTTTTTGCTTCAATATCAGCCGCCCATACATTTCTGCCATCAATGATTCCTGCATAAAGTGCTTTACTTTGATCGAAATCACCATCTTCAATTTGTTTTAAGTTATAGCCGTTATCGTGTACCAAATCTAATCCTAAACCGCCCACTGGTAATGAACTTAAGAATTTTAAGTGAACACGTTCAAAGTAAGTTTGAATGACGAGATATTTTCCTAAACCTTCATTTGCGAAATAGTCGTATGCTTTTCTAGTAATGTCTTCATAACTTTCGCTGTCATCAGTCACTAGAATAGGCTCGTCAATTTGAATATACTCAGCACCTGCATCTACAAGTGACTGTAAAACTTCTTTATATAAAGGAAGTAATGTTTCAACTTTTTCCTCGAACGATTGATGACCACCTTTTGATAATTTTACAAATGTGATAGGACCAACAATTACAGGATGCGCATTTACATTAATTGATTGTGCATATTTAAAACGTTCTAATAACGTATTTTTTTCAACTTTAGGTTCTACGTTGTCCCATTCAGGTACAATGTAGTGATAGTTGGTGTTAAACCATTTAATAAGTGCACTTGCAACATGCTCTTTGTTACCACGAGCAATATCAAATAATAAATCATCATTGACTTCGCGTCCTTGGAAACGTTCAGGGATAATATTGAACAATAAAGACGTATCTAAAATATGATCATATAAAGAGAAATCCCCAACTGGAATGCTATCAAGATGATAATTTTTCTGAAGTAAAAGATTTTCTTTGTGTAAATCAGTCAGTGTTTGATCTAATTCTGCTTTGTCAATTTTATGTGCCCAATAATTTTCGATTGCTTTTTTCCATTCTCTTTTTCTACCTAATCTTGGGAATCCTAAGTTTGAAGTTTTAATTGTTGTCATAATATTGCCTCCTTGTTGGCAGTGATTGATTTAGAGTATGCTGCGAGTTCCAATGAATAATCTACCTTTTGGAAAGGTGTAATAATGTACAGACCGTTGAAGTATTCATGTACTGTATCAATGAGTTCTTTGGAAAGTCTTAAACTTAATTCTTTAGTCTTTTCTTTATCATCTTTAACAGCTTTGAATTGGTTAAGTACATCGTCTGACATTTTGATGCCAGGCACTTCATTATGTAAGAAAAGTGCGTTGTTATAACTTGCGATTGGCATGATACCTATGAAGAAAGGTGTATTTAAATGTTTTGTTTCTTCATATACTTGAATAATTTTTTCTTTACTATAAACGGGTTGAGTTATGAAATAACTCATGCCACTTGCTACTTTCTTTTCAAGTCGTTTAATGGCTCCATCTAATTTTCGTACGTTAGGATCAAACGCACCAGCGATGTTAAAGTTAGTATGTTTTTTCAGCGCATCGCCGTCAGTGTTAATACCTTTGTTAAATCTTAGTGCAAGTTCTGTAAGGCCTTTTGAGTTCACGTCATAGACATTTGTAGCTCCAGGCAAATGGCCTACTTTAGAAGGATCTCCGGTAATAGCTAGTATTTCATTGACACCAATGAGTGATAAACCTAGGAGATGAGACTGTAATCCTATTAAATTACGGTCACGACATGTTACATGTACAAGAGGCTCAATATCGTAGCGTTGTTTAATTAAACTTGCCGCTGCGATGTTACTCACTCTTACGGTAGCTAATGAATTATCCGCCAATGTAACAGCATCTATGCCAGCTTCATCTAATTTTCCTACATTATCGAAAAATGTATCAGTATCCAAATGTTTAGGTGTATCAAGTTCTACGATGACTGTTGGGCCATTTTTAACTTTAGAAGTAAGGTTTTGTTTAAGAACTCGCGTTTGCTTTTGAGATGAAGCTTTATTAATAGGGATTACCTTTTTATCTTTAACGGGTTTTAAATGTTTAACTGCTGATTTAATATAGCGAATATGTTCAGGTGTTGTACCACAACAACCACCTATCAATCTGACTCCCTCATTAATTAATTCTTGAGCTATATCTCCGAAATATTGAGCATTATCACTATATTTGAATTCACTATTCTCGATATCTAATAAACTAGCGTTTGGATAACACGATAAATACGCATGTTTAGGAAGTTCTATATGTGAAAATGATCGTTGCATATGGTGTGGGCCATGGTGACAATTTAATCCAACTACATTGGCGCCACATTCAACTACGTATTTCAATGCCGCATTAATTTCAGTGCCATCAACTAAGTAATTCGTATTTGAAGCGGTGAGTTGAGCGATGATTGGAATATCGTATTTTTGTCGTGTAGCAGTGACGATGCGAGTTAATTCATCTAAATCGTAATAAGTTTCAAATAGAAGGGCATCTACACCTTCATCAATTAATGTATCGATTTGAAGTTCTGTATGATATTGAATTGTTGAAAGACTGATATCCTCTTGCCGGACGCCTCTGAATCCACCTACCGTTCCAAGTATAATTGTGTCCTCATTTGCTGCATGTTTAGCAATTTGAACTGCAGCTTGGTGAATTTCTTTAACTTTATGTTCAAGACCAAAGGACTTTAATTTTTCAAAGTTAGCACCATACGTATTCGTTTGAATGACGTCTGCACCAGCTTCGATATAAGAACGATGAATCCGCTCGACCTTATCTGGATGAGTAAGATTGTAGGATTCCGGACAAGTATCAAGACCTTCCGAGTAGAATATTGTTCCAATAGCGCCATCAGCTACTAAAACGTTGCTCTTTAATTGGTTCAGTAAATGACTCATTGAAAGCCTCCTTTAAAGCGTAGTTAAAATCTGCGATGAGTTCTTCTGGATTCTCAAGACCTACACTTAAACGGAATAACCCGAAAGTGATGCCACGTTCACGTCTCACATCTTCTGGCACTGCTGCATGAGACATTGTTGCGGGATGTGATAGGATAGTTTCTACACCACCGAGACTCACTGATACAAGTGGTAAAGTAAGAGAATCGACGAACTTTTGTGCTTTAGATTCATCTTTAAGTCGGAAACCTATCACTGCACCTCCAGTTGAAGCTTGCTTGAGATGTGTAGGATTATTTCCTGGGTAATACACCTCAGAAATCTCCTCTCTTTGACTCAAAAATTGAACAAGACGTTCAGCATTATGAACAGATTGTTTAAAACGAACTGGTAATGTTTTAAGATGTTTTGCAAGTGCCCAACTATCATATGCAGAAAGGGCTGTGCCCGTGCCGTTCTGTAATAAGTACAATGCATTTGCAACCTCTCTATTATTAGTAATTGCTGCACCTGCAATTAAATCGCTATGTCCACCTAGAAATTTAGTTGCACTATGAATAACTATGTCAGCGCCTAGTGCTAAAGGTGATTGACCCAAAGGTGTCATAAACGTATTATCAACAGCTAATAGTATCTTATGTTCCTTTGCTAGCGTTGCTACAGCATGAATATCTGTAATTTTGAAAAGTGGATTTGAAGGCGTCTCTACATAGATGAGTTTTGTGTTTGATTGAATAGCTTCAGTGATATGATCTATATGTGTAGCGTTAACTGTAGTAAATTCAATATTGAATCGATTGAGTATTTGTTCAGTTAATCTAAATGTGCCCCCGTAAACATCATCAGGTAAAATAACATGATCCCCTGCGTTTAATGTGAGTAAAACGGCTGAAATTGCAGCAATGCCTGAAGCATAAGCAAATGCATATTTACCACCTTCTAAACGTGCAAGTTTCTCTTCAAGTAAAGTTCGGTTAGGGTTACCACTTCGTGCATAATCATATTGAGTCTCACCGCCTAACACTTTTTGATGGAATGTAGATGAATCGTAAAGTGGCGGGTTAGCTGAGTCGTAGTCTTTACCTCTACGCACATCGAATATTACTTCTGTTTCTTTAGATAAACTCATGAAATCACTCCTACTTTAGAATTCTCTAATGCTTGAATTATGTCAGCTTCTATATCGTTATAGTCTTCTATACCTACGGACAATCTGATGAGATATTCATCAATTCCACGTTTGTCTTTTTCCTCATCTGGCATATCAACGTGTGTTTGTGTATAAGGGAAGGTGATAAATGTTTCTGTACCACCTAAGCTTTCTGCAAATATACAAATTTCTAAATTTTCTAAAAATTTAGCGACGCTATATGCTTGGTTCAGTCTTAAACTAAGCATGCCTGTTCGTCCACTATATAAAACTTCATCAATTGAATCTGACTGGCGACATCGTTGTGCAAGTTTTTGAGCATTTTCTTGGGAACGCTCTATGCGAAGATGTAATGTCTTTAGACCTCTTTGTAAAAGATAACTATCAAGAGGTGATAGAGTTGCTCCAATCATATTATGGAATTGATTCAATTGTTCAGCTAATTGAGCATCCTTAACAGTTACAACTCCAGCTAACACATCGTTATGTCCGCCAATATATTTTGTTGCTGAATGCAGAACGATATCTGCACCTTCTTCGAGTGGTGTCGAAAGATAAGGTGTTAAAAAAGTGTTGTCGATAATTGTTAATAGTTGATGTTTTTTGCTAAGGATATAATATGTTTCTACATCAATTTCAATCATTTGTGGATTTGAGATTGGTTCAATAAATAATGCTCTAGTTTGTGGAGTGATGTTTTTTTCCACTTCTTCATAATTTAAAAAGTCTACATATTTAAACTTCAAACCATATTGTTTTTCGTAAAAATCGAATAACCGAAATGTTCCACCATATAGGTCAAATGCAACGAGAATTTCATCACCTGGTTTGAATATATTACATATTAACTGAATCGCCGCCATACCACTGGAAGTAGCAAATGAAGCAATGCCTTTTTCAAGTTGTGCAAAAGCTTCTTCAAAGGCTGTTCTTGTTGGATTTTTAGTTCGTGTATAATCATAGCCTGTTGATTCACCTAGGTGAGGATGCTGATATGCAGTAGATAAATATATTGGATTGGCAATTGCGCCAGTGTGATCTTGTGTTAAAGCAATTTGAGCTAAATCTGTATCCTTCATAGCTAGCTCCTCCTATTCAGTAAAAATAAAAAAGCTTCCGTCCTTTAGACCCGAATGATTCGGATGTAAAGGACGAAAGCTTAAACTTCGCGGTACCACCTTTGTTTGCTACTTTATTGCTAAAGTAACCTCAATCAGTACGCCATAGTGTTAAAACAGTATACTGAAAATAGCTGATACACAATCTTTTTATCGTAACATCATTAAATAAAACAAAAACTCATTTAATCCATATGTGAATAAATGAGTATTAACGATAAATTGTGACGTATAAAATTTCCAGTACGCCATTTAACATCAATGTTAATACTGTATCGCTATAACGGGCGAACCCGTTGATACCTCATATTGGCATCAACACTCCAAGGCCATTTTCAAACTTTCTTTCAATGCCTTCTCTCAGCGTGTGAAGACTCTCTGTATAAGCAGTGTAAGTTTTACTTTCCTTTTTACAGTGTGTAAAATGTTTTTTAAATTGTTAATACATAGATTACATAGTTTGAATTTATTTGTCAATGATTTTTCTGAAAATTTTGATTTAACAATTAATTTATTATCAGAAATACATCTGAAAATATGTGACGTAATAAGCTTCATATTAAGCCATTAGTATTAATTTGAAAGGCTTGTATTATTGGATTGAACTTTTTTAAAATAAGTAATGAATCAATGAGGATTGATTATTCATTAGAGATACTTAAATTAAGATAGAAAGATGTGGAAAAGAGATGGCATATACAGATGATCAGAGGTTGAAAATGAATAATGATGATAGTGTGCAATTTATTGCACTAGAATTAATTAGACCTAATCCTTATCAGCCACGTAAGACGTTTGAAGAAGAACGACTCAATGATTTAGCTTCATCAATTCAACAACATGGTATATTACAGCCTATTGTATTACGTCAAACTGTTCAAGGTTACTATATTGTTGTGGGTGAGCGACGATTTAGAGCATCTAAGTTGGCGGGATTAACAGAAGTGCCAGCTATTATTAAAGAACTATCTGATGAAGATATGATGGAATTGGCAATTATTGAAAATTTACAGAGAGAAGATTTAAATGCCATTGAAGAAGCAGAAAGTTATAAAAAAATGATGACAGATTTGAATATTACACAACAAGAGGTTGCGAGACGATTAGGTAAGTCACGTCCTTATATTGCCAATATGCTTAGGTTATTACAGTTACCTAAAAATGTTGCTCAAATGGTTCAACACGGGGCGTTATCTAGTGCTCATGGGCGTACGTTATTAACTTTGAAAGACGCCAGTAAAATAAAAAAGACGGCAAAACAAGCCGCTCAGGAGTCTTGGAGTGTAAGGTATTTAGAGGAGTACGTCAATGGTTTAGTCAGTAAAGACATCTCAAGGAAAGTTGACAAAGAGACTAAGGAAAGTAAACCTAAAATGATTCAACAGCAGGAAAGATTTTTAAAAAAGCAATATGGTGCGAAAGTAGATATTTCGACATCTAAAAATGTCGGGAAAATCACGTTTGAATTTAAATCTGAAGCAGAATTCAAACGCTTGATTCGTCAACTTAATAAAGATTATAAGGAATATTAAAAAATTAGCCTTTATAAATAGGAAGCATATACATAGTTTTATAAATATACCTCAAAAGGATAGTATTTTAAAACCATAGACGTATTATCTAAATGAATAAATTAAGTTATAATAAATGAATTATGAAAAAAATGAAAGGGAGGGCATATTTTATATGAATCAACTTAAACATATTTTATCTTCATTGTTCGAACCTTTAACAAAGGTTGAAACATATGAAAATTTAATTACTAAAGTAATAATGATTTTAATTTATATCCTTGTAGCGATTGTTGTTATAGCAATTTTGAATAAGATTATTGAGCAAGCATTTAAAATTCAAAATAAAAGCAAAAAAGGAAATAAAAAACGTTCAAAAACACTGATTTCTCTTGTACAAAACATAGTAAAATATATCGTATGGTTTGTTGTTATCACAACAATTTTAAGTAAGTTTGGTATTAGCGTCGAAGGTATCATCGCTAGTGCTGGAGTTGTAGGTATTGCAGTTGGTTTCGGTGCGCAAACAATAGTAAAAGATATTATTACAGGTTTCTTTATTATCTTTGAAAATCAATTTGATGTGGGTGACTATGTTAAAATCAATAGTTCAGGAACTACGGTAGCAGAAGGTACTGTGAAATCTATTGGTTTAAGATCAACGCGAATTAATACAATTTCGGGAGAACTGACTATTTTACCTAATGGTAGCATGGGGGAAATTACGAACTTTTCAATTACAAATGGGACTGCTATTGTAGAACTACCAGTATCAGTTGATGAAAATATAGATCAAGTTGAAAAGAAACTCAATCGTTTATTTGTTTCTTTACGTAGTAAATATTACTTATTTGTCAGCGATCCAGTTGTTGATGGCATTGATGCGATAGAATCTAATAAGGTTACTATACGAATTTCAGCGGAAACAATTCCTGGTGAAGGATTTTCAGGCGCTCGTATTATTCGTAAGGAAGCTCAAAAAATGTTTAGACAAGAAGGTATTCGCATGCCACAACCAGTCATTTCAAATTATAATGAAGAAAAAAGCTAATCATCATTGGAGGTCATTTCATGACGTCAAAGTATGGAATAAATGATATAGTAGAAATGAAAAAACCACATGCATGTGGAACAAATCGTTTTAAGATTATTAGAATGGGTGCTGATATTCGTATTAAATGTGAACATTGTCAGCGCAGTGTTATGATTCCACGGCAAGTGTTTAATAAGAAAATGAAAAAAGTTCTTGAATCTCATCAAGACAAAGAAAGTTAGGAGAATGAATAATGGCTTTAACAGCAGGTATCGTAGGTTTGCCTAACGTAGGTAAGTCTACCCTATTTAATGCAATTACTAAAGCTGGCGCATTAGCAGCAAACTATCCCTTCGCAACGATTGATCCCAATGTTGGTATCGTTGAAGTGCCAGATTCACGTTTAATAAAATTAGAAGAAATGGTTCAACCTAAAAAAACAATTCCTACAACTTTTGAGTTTACTGATATTGCAGGTATTGTTAAAGGTGCATCTAAGGGCGAAGGTTTAGGAAATAAATTCCTTTCACATATTCGTGAAGTAGATGCTATATGTCAGGTGGTTCGTGCGTTTGACGATGAGAATGTAACACATGTATCAGGGCGTGTTAATCCGCTTGATGACATAGAAGTCATTAATATGGAACTTGTTTTAGCAGATTTAGAATCTGTTGAAAAACGTTTACCGAAAATAGAGAAGATGGCTCGTCAAAAAGATAAAACAGCTGAGATGGAATTACGTATATTAACACAAATTAAAGAAGCGTTAGAAGACGGTAAACCAGTACGCAGTATTGATTTCAATGAGGATGATCAAAAGTGGGTTAATCAAGCTCAGTTATTAACATCTAAGAAAATGTTATACATTGCTAATGTTGGCGAAGATGAAATTGGAGATAAAGATAATGATAAAGTGAAAGCAATTCGTGAATATGCAGCAAACGAAGATTCAGAAGTTATCGTTATTAGTGCAAAAATTGAGGAAGAAATCGCTACATTAGATGATGAAGATAAAGAAATGTTCTTAGAAGATTTAGGCATTGAAGAACCAGGTTTAGACAGACTCATTAGAACAACATATGATTTGTTAGGTTTATCTACTTACTTTACTGCCGGTGTGCAAGAAGTGCGCGCTTGGACATTTAAACAAGGAATGACCGCACCACAATGTGCTGGAATTATTCACACTGATTTTGAACGTGGTTTTATTCGTGCAGAGGTAACAAGCTATGAAGATTATGTACAACATGGTGGAGAAAATGGTGCTAAAGAAGCGGGAAGACAACGTTTAGAAGGTAAAGATTACATCATGCAAGATGGGGATATTGTTCATTTCCGTTTTAATGTTTAACTTAAAGCATGTATTTATATTAATGAGGCACTCTAAAATTAGAAGCAAATTCTAGTTTTAGGGTGTTTTTTTGATAATAAAATTGAAAATTAGGAGATAAATTAGTCAACATACTACAATGATAATTATTAATGATGCGATCATTTGTAGTTAGGAAATAGAATTATTTATTAATAGAGCAATGAAGCTTTTCATCAAACTTTCATTGCTCTTATGTAAGGATTCCAAATTCTTAAAAAAATGGAATGATTTTGCTTGCTTTAATGATGTCTTGTGTACTAAAAAATTGTTTGCCTTCACCAGTGTATGCGGGTTCGAGAACTAAATTTGCTTTAGCGCAGTATAGCCATTCTGGGTGAATGCCACTATTTAAGATATCTTGAAACTCTTGGAAATCTTTATTCCAATCTAAATTTAATCTCATGAAAAACACCTCATATGTATTTTAGAACAAACGTTCGTTAAAGTGAAGTGTTTTTGTTCGTATGTGTTCGTATTTATGAAGTGAACCAAGACGAATTCACATTTTCGTCAATATAATTTGCATCGACATTTTGATTTAATTCAGGAGAGTAGTAACTATTTGTATATTGCCATAGCACTTTCTCTCGGTTTGGTTCCTCAGCTTGATATGCTGCTAACCAGTAGCCATCATATGAACTGACAGCATTTGATGCATGATTTAACATGAAGTTTTCATATGAATAAAAAAGGATCTTCTTGTTTCCAGCAAGCTTTCTCATTTCGTTTGCCCATGCTTGTGTCGCTGTTTCATCATCTCCGGATTTAACGGTTTGTTCTTCATAATCATTGATGTAAAAGGCGGCTTTGGGGGCGCGTTGAGATAAAGTGTTAGCTTCATAACGTGCATCTTTTGGACTTTCGTACATGCTATAAGAGTACACGCCGTATTTCATTTTATTTTGTTCTAATAATTCTGCATTTTTTTCAAAAGTCTTATCAACGTATTCTGAACCGTACTGTGCTCTTAAAATAATAAAATCATAATTTTTCTTTAGTTGTTTTATTTGTTCATTAGTTAAAAGTCCTTGCCATTCAGAAATATCTAAGACTCTTTCACCATTATTTGTTTCAGTAATATTAGATTCAGCAGAGAAAGTAGAACGATTTTGTGTTTTATGAGGTTGCTTTTTAGGATGGTCTTTTAAGTATTGTTGATAGCCATACCCCATTGTACCTTTTTCGCTTACAGAAGATGAAGACGCTTGTGCTTGAGTATCTATAAAATTAAGGCTAGTAGCGAAAATTGAAAGTGAAATGATTGAGTAAGAAAATTTCTTTAACATAAACGACTCCTTTATAATGAATTTAATATTAAGTGCAATTATATGAAATATAATTTTGATGTTATTATAACTAAAATGAAGTATCAACTATCTATTAAGTAACATTAATATAATTTGAATATAAAGTAATGTATAACATAAATAGGATGATTGCGTTTGAACAACGAGGGCAGTCTCAGAGGAGTCTTAAACCAATAATATGTATTGATATTTTCAAAAATAAATAATGCTCATCAATATTTAAGGGTAAGATTCATCTGAAATTGATTGTAAAAAGTAAAGCTCTATGCTATAATTATTTTCTGTGAGTAATGAAAATTATTCCTTGCTTATCACATTAAATATTGATAAGCCGTATAGACCACAAGGAGGTGCAAATAAACTATGAGAACATATGAAATTATGTATATCGTACGTCCTAACATTGAAGAGGATGCTAAAAAAGCGTTAGTTGAACGTTTCAATGGTATCTTAGCTTCAGAAGGATCAGAAGTTTTAGAAGAAAAAGACTGGGGTAAACGTCGCCTAGCTTATGAAATCAATGATTTCAAAGAAGGTTTCTATAACATCGTACGTATTAAAACTGATAACAATAAATCAACTGACGAATTCCAACGTTTAGCTAAGATTAATGATGATATCATTCGTTACATCGTTATTCGTGAAGACCAAGATAAGTAATAATTTAGATGGGGGCGTTTAAATGTTAAATCGAGTTGTATTAGTAGGTCGTCTAACGAAAGATCCAGAATACAGAACCACACCCTCAGGCGTAAGTGTAGCGACATTTACTCTAGCAGTTAATCGTACTTTCACGAATGCTCAAGGGGAACGCGAAGCTGACTTTATTAACTGTGTAGTCTTCCGTAGACAAGCAGAAAATGTAAATAACTACTTGTCTAAAGGTAGTTTAGCTGGCGTTGATGGTCGCATACAATCACGTAGTTATGAAAATCAAGAAGGTCGTCGTATTTTTGTTACTGAAGTCGTATGTGATAGTGTTCAGTTCCTTGAACCTAAAAATGCACAACATGGTGGCCAACGTTCACAGAACAATAATTTCCAAGACTACGGTCAAGGATTTGGTGGTCAGCAATCAGGACAAAATACATCTTACAACAACAATAATTCATCAAACTCAAATCAGTCGGATAATCCGTTTGCAAATGCTAATGGACCGATTGATATCAGTGATGATGATTTACCATTCTAATAATGAACGAATAAAATAAAATGAGTCAAAGGAGGCAGTTAACCATGGCAGGTGGACCAAGAAGAGGCGGACGTCGTCGTAAAAAAGTATGCTATTTCACAGCAAATGGTATTACACACATCGACTATAAAGACACTGAATTATTAAAACGTTTTATCTCAGAACGTGGTAAAATTTTACCACGTCGTGTAACAGGCACTTCAGCGAAATATCAACGTATGTTGACTACAGCTATCAAACGTGCTCGTCATATGGCTTTATTACCATATGTTAAAGAAGAACAATAATATATTATTTATTGTAAAACCCCGTAAGTATAGGCTTACGGGGTTATTTTTGTGTTTTTGAATATTTAAAAAGGGCAGAAAAAGCAGTGAATTTGAAAGCTAGATTTTTAGATACATATCCTTCGACGATATTTCAGTAATGTTATGAGATTGAATCCCAAAATGAGTTAAGATTATGCGTTGAAAAATGGTTAGGTGCATAACATCTTTAAATATTGATTGATGATAATAGTTTACCATTCCCAAATTTGAAGAGGTTTGTTATGCGTGCCATTTTTCTTGTTAAGTTAGTAGTTAATTCTTCAATCTCTATATGTCTTTTAGTTCTTAAGTTATATAAAATATGTAAATTTATGTGCCACATCTTCTATTCATGATGAAAGTATCTACGTTGACATCAAGATGTCATTTTATCAATTAGTATACCTATGGGGTTATACTTTGAAGTTGTAGCACCATCATTAACATTTAATGTTTGTAATTTTGTTTTTTATTAGAAAGCATGTTTAGAATAGCTGATAATATAGTACAGATGATTGTAACTATGATTAGTGTCGTTACTACATAGACTTGATTACTTTGAATATTAAAACCTATTTCAAAATGACCTTGTAAGTGTCCTTTTATAAAAAAGTTAAGTGTAATGATAGTGAGAATTGCTAAAAATGAAAGGAAACCTATAATTTGTATAATTTGGTTAATACGTTGAAATTTATTTTTATGTTGCATGTAAAATACCTACTTTAAATATTTTTATAAATAGTTCATTTTAGTCATCTTTAATAGCTTAACATAATAGGATTGAGGTTGATAATAATAAATATTGAAAAAATAAAAGCAAAATAGCTTGTATCAGTAAAATAAAAATTCCTACAAAACGTTTAATCATTTTTGACATGGGGTATCTCATACTAGTGAATAAAATATATAAGTAAAGGAGACAATCAATTATGTTTGGATTAATAGGTATGATTATTGTCGGCGGTATCATTGGATGGATCGCAGGTTTAATTTTAGGTAAAGACGTACCAGGAGGTATTCTAGGAAATATTATTGCTGGTATTGTAGGATCATGGGTTGGTACTATGATTTTAGGTGAATGGGGACCACAATTAGGTAAAATTCACATCTTTCCAGCATTATTAGGTTCAATTATTTTAATCTTTATTATTTCATTAATTTTAAAAGCACTAAGAAAAAAATAATAAGTATAGATTAAGTTTAATTTAGGTAGAAAATGTGTTGCTTGATTATTTGAAAGTAATCAATTAACACAATTAAAGCATGTGTGTTTATCTATACGCACGTAACTCAATGATAGATGTTGATGATGTCTTTAATCGTTTGAGTTACATTAATTATAGTTATCAAAGCATCCAAACCAATAAAAATGGTGTGGGTGCTTTTTTCATGTTATAAAACATAAAAAAGGATGGCGCTGGGTTACGCCATCCAGGAGTATTATGTTCATGAATATAAAAGACTTTGTAGTTACTAAATAACTACAATTTAATATTATCAGATTGCTATTTATCTGACAACATTAAAGGTTTTGATTTTTAAAATTTCCAACAAAATTGAGAAAATTATTACTTTGATTTAAAGGCATCTGTTCGGTTTCATTCGCCATTGGTGATATGTAATAATGAATTGTAAAACGACATCGAGGAGGTTTCTTATGGACGGTTTAATTACATTTATTATTATCACATTATTGATTATTATAGTACCTGGGCCAGATTTCATTATTGTAATGAAAAACACTATTAATTCAAGTAAAATGAATGGTTTTATGGCCGCATTTGGTATTACTACGGGGCATATTTTATACTCTTCATTAGCTATTTTTGGAATTATATACATACTTACGAGTTTACACTTTGTTTTTTTAACAATAAAAATATTGGGTGCTTGTTATCTTATTTATCTCGGAATCAAAAGTATTTTGAGTGCGCACAGTTCTGTTGATTTTAGTAAACAAGCTTTAGCTGATGTCAGAAATGTGAGTTATATCACTTCTTTTAGACAAGGTTTTTTAAGTACAAGTCTTAACCCTAAGGCTTTATTATTTTATGTTAGTATATTCCCGCAGTTCCTTTCTAACGGTAATATACATATGAAATCTGAAGTTGCGTTATTTGCTTTTTCAGTTGTTGTAGTTATATGCTTATGGTTTTTATTTTGTGTATTCATCTTTCAATATATTAAATTATTATTCAGCAGACCGAGATTCAAAGCTATATTTGATTATATTGTAGGGTTTGTTTTAATTGGCTTATCTATTAATTTATTATTAAGTAAAAGCAGCTAAGTCAGAAATGAGGAGACAGAATGGAAATTTATTTAGTGAGGCATGGTGAGTCACAGTCCAATTATGATAATAAACACGGGTATCTATATTTTTGTGGACAGTTAGACGTCCCTTTGACGGAAAGGGGTATAAAAAGCGCTAAAGAACTATCTGTTTATTTTAAAAATAAATACATTGACAATGTATATGTATCAGATTTAAAAAGAACAAGGCAAACGTATGAGGAGCTATTTCCTTATGATATTCCAACAATATATACAAAGACGTTAAGAGAGCGTTCGTTAGGTGTTTTTGAAGGTAAAAATAAAGAAGAAGTTTGTAAAGACAAACGGTTCGAAAAATATTTCCGTGATCCTAATTATAAATACTTTAGACATAGCTTTTCGCAAAAAGCACCACAAGGAGAAAGTTATCAACATGTCTATGATAGAGTGGTTACTTTCATTGAAAATGAGCTTAATCAACAGCAGAGACGTGTAGTGATAGTTGCGCACCAAGTTGTAATTAGATGTTTTTTCGTCTATTTTAAAATGATAACTAAGGAAGAAGCCTTAGCGACGGAAATTCATAATTGCTATCCATATTTAATTAAAAAAGAAATGAAGTTTTGAATACATATATAATCATGTGAGTTGTAAAATTGTAATTGCTGGCTAAATTGATATTAATTCTCTATCAAAAGGTATGATTGAGGTCTATAAACAACCGTAGCAATATTGTTATATATAATATAGGATTGTGAGTGAAGCCTGGGGCATAGATTATCGATGTCCCAGGCTTTCATAACATACAATCAGTCAAATGATAGAATTAAAAATATACACACATATCAAACCATTTTTTACAAGAGGATGGGGCCCCAACAAAGAGAATTTCACTGAGAAATTCAACAAGCAAAGCAAGTTGGGGATGGGGTCCCAACAAAGAGAATTTCACTGTAAATTCTACCTTTCTTGCCCCTTTATTTGATTAATTTATTTTATCTGAAGTAGATGGGTGCACTGAAAGTGTGACAATAGAACTAACAAGTAATGCAAGTATCGTTAAGGAAGCCATAAGCATAATGACAATTTGTCCCATAATTAAGCTAATGATTACTAAAAACCCCCACATCATCAGTGCACTTATTTGTAATATCGCCGATATGATTCTACATGCAAGATGATTAAATATACCTAATATGAGTGCTGGTAAAGCCATTATAACTATTGTCGTAATGGCTATGAGTACTGTATAAGGTTCGTTATAGTTGATTGTGTGTGGGCCTGTTGGATATTTTGCTAAAACAAGTACTAAGCCGATGGTGGATAGTATTGCTAAGATAATAAATGTTAAACGTATCTTCATAATGATTTTCCTCATTTCTTTTTATTTAGAAAAAATATATATGCTATATTAATTTTATTGTGTAATAAATATATTGAATTGTCAAAATAGCGAAGGCATGTTTCAAAAAGATGGGATGATGAAATTAACTCGAATATCAAAAACAAGCCCAAAAAAGATGTTAGTACAACATCTTTTTTGGGCAAGTAAAATAATGTGATATAGAAAAAACATTTTGTTTTATTTATTAAATACTTCTGTGTCTATTCCTTTTTTCTTAAGGAAAGTAGTAATTTTATCTTGTTGCTTTTTATTTACATCACCTGAATATTTTGTGGGTACATCAACAACGTTAATTGAATTTTGTGGTTGGTAGTTTAATTTCTCAATGTCTTCATCTACATTTGAAATGGTACTATTTAAAGCGTGAAAATAATTAATTATGCGATCTGTTGGATCTTTATATTCTTCAGGGATGTGATTGTTTTTTATAAATTTTTTGAAATGTAAATCGTTCTTAACTGCTAAATTGGATAACTTGCTAAGACGATCAGCTTGTGATTCTGTGATTTTAGGATTACTATCACTTTGTTTATCTAATTTATGTTGCATGACATACTTATTATCAAGTACATCGCTATTCGCTTGTAAATATTTTTCTAAAGCTTGCTTCATCTCTTTTTCGCTAATTTTTTGTCCCTTTTTGTTTGAAGAAAAGATATCTTTTTCCTTTAAAGTTTTAGCGTTTTTAGGTGCATGAGCGTTGCTGTGATGCTCTTGATTATTGTTATCGTTCGTATTTGAGCATGCTGCAAGTGTTAAAGACAACGCTAGTATCAAGTATGTAATGACTCTCTTTTTCATAGAATTGAGTAACTCCTTTTATGTCTCTATCATTAAACAGTGTTTTAAATTTATACATCTATTAGAGTATCATTTATCGAAAAATATTTGAATATTTTAGAACTACATTTACTGTTAGATATGACTAAATTATGGCGGATTATATGAATGATATACCTGTTTCAATAGGTTTTTTATAATAAAAAACAGAGCTCCAACATGGGAACTCTGTGAAGTTAAAATATTTATGATAAATAACGTTTTAAAAATTAATTTCTAATTATATAATCGAATGCATTAAGTGCGGCATTAGCACCAGCACCCATAGAAATAATAATTTGCTTATTTTTTTGATCGGTAACGTCACCAGCGGCAAAGATACCAGGAACGTTTGTTGCGTTATCGCGATTAATCATAACCTCGCCACGTTCATTTAATTCGACAGCATTTTGCAACCAAGATGTATTAGGAACTAATCCAATCTGTACAAAAATTCCATCTAAATTAACTACTTGTGACTCTCCGGTAGTCATATCTTCATAGCTAATACCTGTAACGTAATCGTCACCAATTACTTCTGTTGTTTTAGCACTCGTTTTAATATCAACATTAGGTAGTGAACGTAAACGTTCTTGTAATACGCTATCAGCTTTTAATTCAGAAGCGTATTCAAATAATGTTACGTGTTTAACGATGCCGGCTAAATCAATAGCTGCTTCTACACCAGAGTTACCACCACCGATGACAGCAACATCTTTATTTTCAAATAAAGGTCCGTCACAGTGAGGGCAGAAAGCCACGCCTTTATTGATTAGACGGTCTTCGCCTGGGATGTTTAGTTTACGCCAACTTGCACCTGTGGAAATGATGACAGTTTTACTTTCTAAAACAGCATCATTTTCTAAAGTTACGCGAATAGCTGAATCTGTTTTTTCGATATTTGTAGCACGAATACCAGTCATTGTATCAATATCATATTGTGCAATATGTTCTGCAAGATTTGATGAGAACTCTGAACCTGTCGTTTCTTTAACAGTGATGAAGTTCTCGATACCAGCAGTATCATTAACTTGACCACCAATTCGATCAGCGACAATACCTGTACGTAGCCCTTTACGTGCTGTATAAATTGCAGCACTACCACTTGCAGGTCCGCCACCAACGATTAACACGTCATAAGGATCTTTATCGTTGAATTCAGAGGCATCTTGCGTGCTTCCTAATTTAGTTAAAATATCTTGAACTGTCATGCGTCCATTACCAAATTCTTGACCATCTAAGAAGACGGCAGGAACTGCCATAATGTTTTCAGATTCTTCACGGAAAACAGCGCCATCAATCATAGTATGAGTAATGTTAGGATTAATAACACTCATTAGGTTTAATGCTTGAACGACGTCAGGACACTTTTGACAAGTAAGACTTACAAAGGTTTCGAAATGAAATGGACCTTCGAGCCCTTTAATTTGATCGATAATGGATTGCTTTTCTTTAGGTGCGCGACCACTCACTTGTAGTATAGCTAATACTAAAGAGTTGAATTCATGGCCTAAAGGTATGCCAGCAAAGGTAATACCTGTTTCTTCACCAGGGCGATTAACTGAAAAACTTGGTGTACGTTTTAAAGATTTTTCAGTTATTGTTATGTGTGCTGACATCTCAGCCATCTCATTTAATAATTCTTTGAGTTCGTTTGATTTATCATCAGAGCCTAGGCTGGCAACGAATTCAACGTCGCCTTCCATAAGCTCAAGTAATTGTTGTAATTGTTGCTTTAAATCAGCATTAAGCATATTTTAATGCCTCCTTAGATTTTACCTACTAAGTCTAAACCAGGTTGTAATGATTCTGAACCTTCTTCCCATTTAGCTGGGCAAACTTCACCTGGATGTTGACGTACATATTGAGCGGCTTTAATTTTGTTAACTAATGTACTTGCGTCACGTCCGATTCCGTCAGCATTGATTTCTGCTGCTTGTACCACACCATCAGGGTCGATAATGAAAGTACCACGTTGTGCTAGACCAGTTTCTTCATCCAACACATCGAAATTGCGAGTGATTGTTTGAGAAGGATCACCAATCATGCTGTATTCTAGTTTGCTGATTGCATCAGAATGGTCATGCCAAGCTTTGTGTACGAAGTGTGTATCTGTTGATACTGAGTACACGTTAACACCTAATTCTTGTAATTTAGCGTATTGATTTTGTAAATCTTCTAATTCAGTAGGGCATACGAATGAGAAGTCAGCAGGATAGAAACATACAACGTTCCAAGAACCTTTAAAATCTTCTTGAGTAACTTCTTTAAACTCATCTTTTTTTGGATCATAAGCTTGTGCTGTGAAAGGTAAAATTTCTTTGTTAATTAAAGACATAGATAAATTCCTCCTGAAAAGTTAAGTGTTAATTAGAATTACTTAAAAATAATTGTTTGTTTATAATAATTCTAATCTCTTGTTTAGTATTATTACATCTTGGCATTGAATAGTCAACTTTAGAAGTTCTTAAAATCTATGAAAGTATAAAAAAGCTATAATTAAGCCGTTTTAAATCCCTCATTAATTAAAGAATAACGAGTAAAAAAAGTTGAAAATCCAATGTGAAACTGAAATTTTCAAATGTGTATGACTTTGAAATTCAGTTGTCATTCTCAACTATGGTTATTTTATTGATAATGAAGTGTAATTTTATTACTACTTCATATATATAATAACATGTATCATACATGGATTTCCCTTTTTAGCATCTGTATAAAGCAGATAGAGTTAATTCCACAAGTTGTTATGACTTTCTGTGAAAATAACCCTATTAAACTTACTTTATTTATTAACCGAAAATGATACCTTACCGATACCACTATATTCAGCACGGTACGTGCCATATTCTAATTTTAGTGGAGATATAAAAGTTCCAGATGAAATGATATCTCCTTTTTTAAGTTGTTTACCGTGCGTGTGTAGTTTTTTAATTAGCCAATGAATAGCGTTTAAAGGATTTCCGAGTACTTTGGATGATTCTCCTGTGGCAATGCATTTATCATCTTTATATAAATTTAAATGTACATTAGCAAATGCATCGTTATCAAGTCCGTCTACAGGGTCACCTACTACGACAAGTCCTGTTGCGGTATTATCTGATATTAAATCTGATAAAGTAAAATTTGGAAACCAATTTTTATATCTTGCATCTGGAATTTCAATGCCTGGCGCGATACGGGTATGATATCTAATTGTTTCTAAATCAGCATCATAAGGTAAGTCTTCCTGCACTATAAAGATAATTTCTGGTTCTAGTAATGGTGAAAATAATTCTGAAAGAGAGACTGAGGCACCATCATTAACAATTTGGTTAGATAAGAGTGTTCCATATGCAGGTTCGTTAGTGTTAGCAATTGCTTGCGTTGCCTTGCTAGTCATACTAACTTTATACCCTGTAACAGTCGAACGGTCTTTGAAAGTTAATTGGTCAATTAGTTCTTCTTGTACATGATATGCTTCTTCTTCGTTTAATTGATAGTTCTCACTAATGAAATCGATGGGTTTTTTATATCTATAAGCTTTAAATAAAACTTTAGCAACTTCTTTATTTGTTAGTGTCATATTGTACCCCTCCCCTAAATTATCTGAAAATTTATACTATTATGATAACTTTTAAATGTGAAGTGTGCAAATTGATTTAAATATACTTCATTTAGGGTATAAAATAATTAATAATGTAAATTTTGATAGGAGTGGGTATAGTGTCAGATTATGTTTATGAGTTGATGAAACAACATCATTCAGTTAGAAAATTTAAGAATCAACCACTTGGTTCTGAAACGGTAGAAAAATTAGTAGAGGCGGGACAGAGTGCTTCTACATCCAGTTATCTTCAAACTTATTCTATTATTGGTGTTGAAGATCCAAGCATTAAAGCGCGTTTAAAGGAAGTGTCAGGTCAGCCTTATGTTTTAGATAATGGTTATTTATTTGTATTTGTTTTAGATTATTATCGTCATCATTTAGTAGATGAAGTTGCGGCGTCAAATATGGAGACATCATATGGTTCTGCAGAAGGACTATTAGTAGGTACAATAGATGTTGCATTAGTTGCGCAAAACATGGCAGTTGCTGCCGAAGATATGGGGTATGGAATTGTTTATTTAGGGTCATTGCGTAATGATGTTGCGCGAGTGCGTGAAATTTTAAATTTACCTGATTATACGTTTCCGTTATTTGGTATGGCAGTAGGTGAACCTTCTGATGAAGAAAATGGGTCACCTAAACCGCGCTTGCCATTTAAACATATTTTTCATAAAGACCAGTATGATGCGAATCAGCATCAACAACGTAAAGAATTGGAAGCATACGACCAAGTAGTGAGTGAATATTATAAAGAACGTACTCACGGTGTGCGTACAGAAAATTGGTCACAACAAATAGAAACATTTCTAGGACGTAAAACACGTTTAGATATGTTAGATGAATTGAAAAAAGCAGGATTTATTCAAAGATAAAAAGAACCTGAGACAGAAATACATGTCTCAGGCTAGGGTGGGGCGATATTTTCAACACGAATGTTGCCCCGCTCTTTTTATAATTGTATGTCGTAATGATCAATGACCACTTTTCTTACATTTAATTTGCAGATAAATCGCCGTAATCATTTGAGTCAAATGTTTTTTTGTCCCAATGATTCGTTAAGCGTGCGGTACCTGTTCCAGCTAGCATTGAGTCATTAACGTTAAGTGCTGTACGACCCATATCGATGAGAGGTTCGATAGATATCAGTACCCCTGCGAGAGCAACTGGTAGATTAAGTGTAGATAATACGAGTATTGATGCGAATGTTGCCCCGCCACCTACACCTGCAACGCCAAATGAACTTATAATAACAACAGTAATAAGTGTAACAACAAATTGGAAGTCAATTTCTACATTTGCTACTGGTGCCACCATAACTGCTAGCATAGCAGGATAGATTCCTGCACAGCCATTTTGCCCTATGGATAAACCAAAAGTTGCAGAGAAGTTTGCAATTCCCTCAGGTACACCTAAACGTTTTGTTTGCGTTTGAACATTTAATGGTAATGCACCTGCACTTGAACGTGAAGTAAATGCAAAGATTAGTACTTCTATTGTCTTTTTCACGTATTTAACGGGATTGATACCTAAGACACTCAGTATAATTAAATGGATAATATACATTGTGATTAGAGCTGCGTATGAAGCAATTAAGAATTTACCTAACGTCCAAATTGCAGAAAAATCACTTGTCGCAAGAGTAGAAGCCATAATAGCTAAAATGCCATAAGGCGTTAATCGTAAAACAAAAGTTACGATAGCCATAACGATAGAATAGATTGCTTCTATACCACGTTTAAGTAAGCTTCCATGTTCTGGCTGTTTTCTTGCAACTCTAAGATAAGCAAAGCCCACAAACGTTGCAAAAATAACAACTGCAATTGTCGAAGTTGTACGTTGTCCTGTGAAATCTAAAAATGGATTGCTTGGGAATACTTCGAGAATTTGTTGTGGTAAAGTGTTTGCAGTTAAATCTTTGGCTTGTTTTGAAATTTCTGTACCACGTGAATGTTCTGCACTACCTAAATCAATAGACGATGCATCTAGACCAAAGATTAAAGCGTAAAAAATTCCAACGATAGCTGCGATGGCTACAGTACCAATTAAAAACATAAAAATATAAGAACCGATCTTAGCGAATTTTTCACCAATTTGTATTTTGCTAAAAGCGGCAACAATTGAAATGAATATTAGTGGCATGACAATCATTTGTAATAGTGCAACATAACCATCTCCGACAATACTAAACCAGTCTGTTGATTGTTCGAGAGTTTTAGACTCTGCACCATATATGAGGTGTAATACAATGCCAAATACGATACCTATTGCTAAAGCGGTAAAGACACGTTTAGGGAATGAGACGTGTTTTCTTGCCATAATATTTAACATTATTAGGAAAACAAGTAACACGATGACATTAATTACTGTAAAAAGTATTTCCATATCGATATATAGCTCCTTTTTAATTTTTAGTATTCCGACATATGTAATAAGAATAAAGGGGGTTAAGAAGAAATTCAAGTTGTTGATTTATAGTTTTCAGATTCATTTAAAGTTGAATAGAGTGAAGGTGATTATTAGAACAATGAAAAATGAGAAGTTTATGTTTATCAGAAAAGTGAGCAAAGAGGACGTAAAGAGGTTTATATTAATAAAAAAGACGCGTGCAATCATGCTATAAGAAGACATGATTGCACGCGTTTTTATTTAATATTATGAATAAACATGAGTCAGCTATGAATACAAATCATTTATAAGTTAAATAGACGTGCAAAGAAACCTTTCTTCTCTTCTTTAGGTTGTTGTTGGTAAGTCGATTGAGAAGAAGGTGTAGCTGATGTTGATTGAGAATGAGAAATTGACTCAGATTTTTCTGAGTTAGATACACTTCCTGATTCTGACAAGAACTCGCTTGTAGACGTACTTTTTGATTCAATTTCCGATTTGCTATTTGTATTACTTTCGGATGTTATTGAGTTAGACTCGGACAGAGATGAACTCATTGAATCATTTGCTGATTCAGATTGGCTCAAACTTGCTGTAGTGCTTTGACTTGCGACGTTGCTCTGAGATATTGAAGCGCTATTTGACATTGAATCAAAATGACTGCGTAATTCACTATCTTTTAATTCGTTAGCTTTAGCGATGTCTTTAGATTGTTGTTCTTGTGCTGACTGAATAGCCTCTTGAGAATTTTGGATTGATTTTAAAGATTGGGCATTCGAATCTAATTTTGTTGTAATATCAGTCTGTAATTCTTTGAGTTCCTGTTGTTGCTGATGAACTTGGTTAATCATTTGCCCTAACATTTGACGTTCTTCTCGCATTTTTTGAATTTCAGAACGTAAATCTTCAACGAGTTGTGCTACATTTTGATCAGTTGGTAATTGGCTATCCTCGTCTTTAACAATGACTTGTAAAAAGTCTTTTTCCTTTTCAAGCTCTTCAAATGCTAAATCATAACTATTTGTTTGTTTAACTTTGTTAGCGATATCTGTAAATAATTCGATGTCATCTTCTTTAAAGTCTGTGGCTTCACGACCACGATATTCTGTTTTACTAAGGTGATAGCCTCGTTCCTCTAAATGTTGTACAATTTTTCGGACCTGCTTTTCACTTAGTTCTACACGTTGAGCAAATTCTTTAGTTAACATTGAAAAAGTCCCTTCATATTTTAATTATGTATGGTGACGTTTGTCTTCGGTCAGTGAAACGTCAGTCTTACCTCATATGATAGTTTACCTTTTATTAATATTGATTTCAAGGTGTTTTAGACAGACTATCTTAAATTCATTTCTTTTAGGAGAGGGTAAATAATTTCTCTTGAAATGCCATTTGCAAAAACATATTTAAGAATATAATTAGATTTGACACTTGTACCATAAATGTCCTTTGTTAATTCAATGTTAGCTTTAATAAATAAATCTACTTTTTGTGGCGTTTCCTCTTGGTTTTGGTTTGGATGAATATAGTCAATGTCGTCCTGCTTTTCAAATTGATTTTCAAAGAGGAATTGACGACGATGTTCTAGTGCATTTCTGAGCTTGTCATCGATGTTAGCAGTCGAGGGTTCTTTTGGAACTTCTAACATGATGAAATTAATATCTCTATTATGAACTTCTTGTGATAAAAGGTTTAATTGTTTTTCTATTGCCTCTAAAGTTAAGGACATTCTTTCATCATGATTGGGGCTTTCTTTTGCGATTAAGTAAATTAAAAATGCAGAATTGGTTGTTGCTTCGTAATGTGCAGTTGCTAAGCTAACTACAGTCTGGTTTTCAATTCCAACGATAAAGGCGTAATCATTTTCTGTTTTATTATTTTCAAGTGAGCGTTTAAAAATTTTACTATCTTCATCTAAACCAATATCCAATTTATCATCATATAATTTGAGTGCCTCGTTAAATAATGGATCTTTAGCTGATTCTATCACTTTAAATTCCATGTTATATCCTCTCCCTAATATTATTCATTCGTAGCGAATTAGCTTTATTTAATGATAAAAAAAACCATAATGTCTGCTCGACGACACAAACATTATGGTGCAATGCTTTTATAATTTAGAAATAAAATTATGCTTTAGGCCCTTCAGACTCTGCGGCATAATGAGTAATATCCACTTCTTTATATGCAGCATTATTATCTTCAACTTCATCATGAGAAGAACGGTCACTGTTAGCAACAACGAGCATTTTATCGTTTAAAATATCTTGTTTATATCCTTCTAGTTCATTGTCAGTTAAATCATAACGAGATAATACTGTTTCTTCTCCATCTTCACCTGTAAGTAAACGAGACATACGGTCACTAAATGAGCCACTTGTAGCCATTAACGAGATTTGAGAGTTGTGTAAATCATCTAAGTGCAACTTACTTTTACTGATAACAGCTAATTCTGTCTCTAAATAACCTTCAGATTTTTTTTGATTGATGACTTTATATAATTCATCTTGGTTATTCACTACAGTAATTTTTGCCATGATTATCGCCCCTTTTAAAAATGTTGTCTTACATGGTTATACCCTAGTCTAATTTAATAAAACTATTACACAGATAATTATATAATTTTGTATTAAAACATTTCAATGATAATTCATCCTTTAATATAACGCTTACACTGAATTTTGATGCTTTTTGAATCGTGAACATCTCTTTAATTATATTGAAAATACAACAAAAATTTGCTATTATCATAAAATAATTTATATGACTCATATAATCTAGAGAATATGGCTTTAGAAGTTTCTACCGTGTCGCCATAAACGACACGACTATGAGTAACAATCCAATACATTAAGAGCAGTTTAAATCGCTAAAGCAACATAAAAGTGAAACGCATTTGGTATAACTGGTAACAAATGAGGATACACATAAGCCTGTATAAATTGAGTGCAATTGTTTAAGTTTTATCAAATTTAATAAGCGTTTTTAGGATTACGTATGCGTATCTTCTTCTTAATTTGCTTTAAGGCAAAGTATTGCACGTTCACTCATAGATCCTGAAACTATTAATGGTAGTTTGAGGTTTTTTTGTATCTAGGAATCGAATTTGAATTTACTTGAGGAGGTTTTTTGAGTGGAGTCGTTAGGACGAAAAGTCAAAGAAGATGGCGTTGTCATCGATGAGAAAATTTTGAAGGTAGATGGATTTTTAAATCATCAAATTGATGCAAAGTTGATGAATGATGTAGGTAAAACATTTTATGAGTCTTTCAAAGACGCTGGTATTACTAAAATTTTAACTATTGAAGCTTCTGGTATTGCGCCTGCTATTATGGCTTCTTTTCATTTTGATGTTCCTTGTCTATTTGCTAAAAAAGCTAAACCTAGTACTTTGAAAGATGGCTTTTATAGCACGGATATTCATTCATTTACAAAAAATAAAACGAGTACAGTCATTGTATCTGAAGAATTTTTAGGTGCAGACGATAAAGTACTTATCATTGATGACTTTTTAGCTAATGGTGATGCTTCGCTAGGTCTTAATGACATTGTAAAACAAGCAAATGCGACGACAGTTGGCGTGGGTATTGTGGTTGAAAAAAGTTTCCAAAATGGTCGCCAACGTTTAGAAGATGCAGGCTTATATGTATCTTCACTTTGTAAGGTAGCTTCATTAAAAGGCAATAAGGTAACTCTTTTAGGTGAAGCGTAATGAAAAATTTCATATTAAGTGTGCAACATTTGTTAGCGATGTATGCAGGGGCTATTCTTGTTCCTATTATTGTGGGGACAAGCTTAAAATTTTCAGCTGAAGAAATTGCTTATCTAGTTACTGTTGATATATTTATGTGCGGGGTAGCGACATTTCTTCAAGCAAATAAAGTCACAGGGACTGGATTACCGATTGTACTAGGATGTACGTTTACTGCCGTTGCACCTATGATACTCATCGGTCAAACGAAAGGACTTGATGTTTTATATGGTTCGCTTTTAATATCCGGTATCTTAGTTGTTTTAATTGCACCTTTTTTCTCTTATTTAGTTAAATTCTTTCCACCTGTTGTAACAGGAAGTGTTGTGACAATTATTGGAATCAATTTAATGCCAGTTGCAATGAATTACTTGGCAGGTGGTGAAGGAGCGAAAAACTATGGCGATACTAAGAATTTAATATTAGGTGGTGTTACACTACTCATTATTCTTATTTTGCAAAGATTTACAAAGGGCTTCTTGAAATCAATTGCGATACTTATAGGATTAGCAATAGGTACTGCTTTAGCTGGTATATTTGGAATGGTTGATATCAAACAAGTGGGTGATGCACATTGGTTTGGTTTCCCTGTGCCATTCAGATTTTCTGGCTTCAGATTTGATGTCAGCTCAATACTTGTATTTTTCATTGTTGCAGTTGTAAGTTTAATTGAATCTACTGGTGTCTATCATGCACTGAGTGAAATTACTGGTAGAAAACTAGAAAGAAAAGATTTTCGAAAAGGGTACACTGCGGAAGGTCTAGCAATCATTTTAGGTTCAATATTTAATGCGTTCCCTTACACTGCATATTCCCAAAATGTAGGTCTTGTTTCTTTATCAGGAGCTAAAAAGAACAATGTGATATATGGAATGGTTATTCTTTTACTAATTTGCGGTTGTATACCTAAATTAGGTGCTTTAGCTAATATTATTCCATTGCCGGTTTTAGGTGGGGCAATGATAGCAATGTTTGGAATGGTTATGGCATACGGCGTTAGTATTTTGGGTAACATTAATTTCCAAAATCAAAATAATTTATTAATTATTGCAATTTCAGTAGGGTTAGGTGCTGGTATTAGTGCAGTACCTCAAGCATTTAAAGGATTAGGAGAACAATTTGCTTGGTTAACTCAAAATGGTATAGTGCTTGGCGCAATTTCTGCAATCATCTTAAATTTCTTTTTTAATGGTATAAAGTATAAACAAACTGAAGAAAATGTGAAATAATGTAACTAAGTATAAATAAAATTGGAGGCTGTTTTTAATGTGGGAAAATAAATTTGCTAAAGAATCTTTAACATTCGACGACGTGTTACTCATTCCAGCTGCATCAGATGTTTTACCAAGCGATGTTGACTTAAGTGTCAAATTATCAGATAAGATCAAGTTAAACATTCCTGTTATCTCAGCAGGTATGGATACAGTAACTGAATCAAAAATGGCAATTGCTATGGCTCGACAAGGCGGTTTAGGTGTTATTCATAAGAATATGGGCGTCGAAGAGCAAGCTGATGAGGTACAAAAGGTTAAACGTTCAGAAAATGGTGTTATTTCTAACCCGTTCTTCTTAACACCGGAAGAAAGTGTGTATGAGGCTGAAGCATTAATGGGTAAATACCGTATCTCTGGTGTACCCATTGTCGATAATCAAGAGGATCGCAAGTTGATTGGGATTTTAACAAATCGTGATTTACGTTTTATTGAAGATTTTTCAATTAAAATATCAGATGTAATGACGAAAGATAATTTAATAACAGCTCCAGTTGGTACGACTTTAGATGAAGCCGAGGCTATTCTTCAAAAACATAAGATTGAGAAACTTCCATTAGTAGAAAATGGTCGTTTAGAAGGATTAATCACTATTAAAGATATTGAAAAAGTACTTGAATTCCCATATGCAGCTAAAGATGAACATGGCAGATTGTTAGCTGCGGCAGCAATCGGTACGTCTAAAGATACTGAAATTCGTGCACAAAAACTAGTTGAAGCTGGCGTAGATGCATTAATTATTGATACAGCTCATGGTCATTCTAAAGGCGTTATTAATCAAGTTAAACACATCAAGGAAACATATCCTGAAATTACTGTTGTCGCTGGTAACGTAGCGACTGCAGAGGCAACACGTGCTTTATTTGAAGCGGGTGCCGATGTTGTTAAAGTAGGTATTGGTCCAGGCTCAATTTGCACAACACGTGTTGTTGCAGGTGTAGGTGTGCCTCAAATTACAGCAGTTTATGATTGTGCTACAGAAGCCCGTAAGCATGGTAAGGCTATTATTGCTGATGGTGGTATTAAGTTCTCAGGTGATATTATCAAAGCATTAGCTGCTGGTGGTCATGCGGTTATGTTAGGTAGTTTGTTAGCTGGTACAGAAGAAAGTCCTGGTGCAACTGAAGTATTCCAAGGTAGACAATATAAAGTTTATCGCGGTATGGGATCTTTAGGTGCTATGGAAAAAGGTTCAAATGATCGTTACTTCCAAGAAGATAAGACGCCAAGAAAATTTGTTCCTGAAGGTATTGAAGGTCGTACAGCTTATAAAGGACCATTACAAGATACAATTTATCAACTTATGGGTGGCGTTAGAGCTGGTATGGGTTATACTGGTTCAGAAAACCTAAAAAAATTACGTGAAGAAGCACAATTTACACGTATGGGACCAGCTGGTTTAGCTGAAAGTCATCCTCACAATGTTCAAATTACGAAAGAATCACCAAACTATTCTTTCTAGTGTTAAACTTTGGGTGATGAATTAATCATTTGTAGGAACGTGCTTAATTCTTAAAACAACAATGCTTAATGATACGTTACAATACTTAAAGCTATCATTTAGAGCATTGATAGGCGCGTTTCTCTTACTTTTACATAAAATCAAACAATAAAGGAGATTCATGACTATGGAAATGGCGAAAGAGCAAGAGCTGATTCTTGTTTTAGACTTTGGTAGCCAATATAACCAGTTAATTACGCGTCGTATCCGTGAGATGGGCGTTTATAGTGAATTACATGATCACGAAATTTCTATTGAAGAAATTAAACGAATGAATCCTAAAGGTATCATTCTTTCAGGTGGTCCAAATTCAGTGTATGAAGAGGGGTCATTTACCATCGACCCTGAAATTTACAATTTAGGTATTCCAGTTTTAGGTATTTGTTATGGTATGCAATTAACGACTAAGCTTTTAGGTGGTAAAGTTGAGCGTGCCAATGAGCGTGAATATGGCAAAGCTACAATTAACGCTAAATCAGATGAACTTTTCTTTGGCTTACCTTCTGAACAAACAGTATGGATGAGTCATTCTGATAAAGTAATTGAAATTCCTGAAGGATTTGAAGTGATTGCAGATAGTCCAAGTACTAATTATGCAGCTATTGAAGATAAAAAACGTCGCATTTACGGTGTACAATTCCATCCAGAAGTACGTCACACTGAATATGGGAACGACTTACTAAGAAACTTCGTCCGCCGTGTTTGTAATTGTACAGGTGAATGGACGATGGAGAATTTCATTGAAATTGAAATTGAGAAAATCCGTCAACAAGTAGGTAATCGTAAAGTATTATGTGCAATGAGTGGTGGAGTAGATTCATCCGTAGTTGCTGTACTTTTACATAAGGCAATCGGCGAGCAATTAACATGTATTTTTGTGGACCATGGTCTATTACGTAAAGGTGAAGGTGACATGGTCATGGAGCAATTCGGTGAAGGTTTTGATATGAATATTATTCGTGTTAATGCTCAAGAACGCTTCATGAGTAAACTAAAAGGTGTGTCTGATCCAGAACGTAAACGTAAAATCATTGGTAATGAGTTTGTATATGTCTTTGATGACGAAGCTGCGAAATTAACAGATGTAGATTTCTTAGCTCAAGGTACGTTATATACGGATGTGATTGAATCAGGTACTAAGACAGCTCAAACAATTAAATCTCACCATAATGTAGGTGGATTACCTGAAGACATGGAATTTGAACTTATTGAACCAATCAATACATTATTCAAAGATGAAGTGCGCGCATTAGGAATAGAATTAGGTATACCTGAACACTTAGTTTGGAGACAGCCGTTCCCAGGACCTGGATTAGGTATCCGTGTACTTGGAGAAATTACTGAAGATAAGCTTGAAATTGTTCGTGAATCAGATGCGATTTTACGTGAAGTGATTCGTGAGGAAGGTCTTGAAAGAGATATCTGGCAATACTTTACAGTACTTCCAGGTATTCAATCGGTCGGTGTCATGGGAGACTACCGTACGTATGATCATACTGTAGGTATTCGTGCGGTAACATCCATCGATGGCATGACTAGTGACTTTGCTAGAATTGATTGGGAAGTCTTACAAAAGATTTCAAGTCGAATTGTCAATGAGGTGGACCACGTTAATCGCGTTGTCTATGACATTACCTCTAAGCCACCAAGTACAATTGAGTGGGAATAAAATAGCATAGAATAATGAAACCCCTTAGGCATAGGCTTGAGGGGGTTGTTTTTGTATTTTATAAGTTGGAAAAAGGGCAAAAAAAGGGCGACGTGTTAAAACTTAAGAGATTTAGGCATAAAAAAAGAGGCAACCTCTCGGTCAACCTCTTAAAACGGAAAGAATAGAAAATTCTTTCATAAAAAACAAGAGTATAGAAATAACTCTTGGAGGGATGTCCCTCTTTCCTTATTTATTATATTAATTGTTTTGAACATAATAGTCAATCATTTTGTTAAGTGATAGAAAGAAAAATGAAAGAGAAGGAACATTTCGATAATGATGAAAATATCTATTTTTACGTTGTTTAAAAGTTAATAAATCATTTTTTCGATTATCTTTTATACCTTTACTACAATATTTAGAATGTAAAACTAATAATGCAAGAATATCAATTATTGCTAATACTTTAAGGTTTTTATCAGACAGTCTTTGTTTTCTACCTATCTTTTTTAATTCTCTTTCAACGGTAAAGTTTTTGCGTGGATTTAAATTTAATAAAATTGGTTGGCTATGAGCACATTTATTCCTAATGTTTTTAGCAAATTTAATAAATTTACCAGCCTTACGTAACTCAGAGTCATTTGTTCTTTCAGAATAAAATTCTACAAATGCTGAAAATTGGCCAAAAGTCATTAATTCTAAGCATACCCATATTGGAGGATCATCATAATATTTTTGAAAACTCGGTATAACTGTACCATCTCTTTTAATCACGCTAGAAAAGATTTTTTCTAAATCTCCATTATGATTGTTTATAAAATCTTGAACAATTGTATATCCGTCTTCGTTTACATCATCAGTAATCTTTTTAAGAATATCTGTTTTTAGTGAATGTTCTATATCCAAACACATAGGTAATAAAGTATATCTTAATCGCATATCTAAAGTAGCAAAATCAGAAAGTGCAGAAAACTCAAAATTATAATTTCCACTACTATCCTTTTTTATATTTTTACGAAAAGATATCAATTTAAAAAAATAAGTGTTATTTTTTAATATTTCTTTAGCTTCTTCTTCTGTTATTTCATTGAATAGAATTCCTAATGATTTCAACTTTTTAATTTGTTCCTCATAATCTAATTTTGGTTTACGAGTACTACTCATATTTAATTAATACCTACTTTCTCTAACTTACTCATCATATCTTTATCCATTTGTTCAGTAACATGACTGTATATCTGTAGGGTAGTCTTATGATCTGTATGGCCTACACGATCCATAATTGCACGCAGTGATATACCTAATTGCGATAATAATGATATGTGACTATGACGCATAGTATGGCTGGTTATATGCTTTTTAATACCTACATTCTTTGCAGCAATTTGTATGTTTCTGTTGATTGATGTAAGTGATATAGGGTTTCCTTTATGATTAGTAAATATAAAATCTCTATCTACATACATATTTTTCCACTGAAATGCTTTCTTATTCTCTAACATAACTTTACGTAAAATATCACAACTTCGAGTAGTCAGAGAGATAGTTCGATAAGATAAAGCTGTTTTTGTAGTATCTTTAAAACCGAGGTTGTTACCCTCTTTACGCCAATGTATAGTGCCATCAATGATAAGTTTTTTGTTTTTGAAATCAATGTTTTCTGGTTGTATTGCTAAAAGTTCTCCTATACGCATACCATTTAATGCTTGAATTTCAATGATATAAGCAGTAAATAAATATATAACTAGCACGCTTATTATTTGCTATATGTTTTAACTCTTCAGCGATAAGATGAACTTCATTCATTTCTAAATAGTTCTCACGTTTTGCTTTAACTTCTTCTATTGTAGTCGCTTTTTTAGGTACTATTACATCATCTATGTAAGATTTATCAGTAATGTTATATTTCTTTTGAGTATAGCGTAGTATATTTTTTATAATACTCAAATCATCTTTAACCACTTTATGACTTAATCCCTCTGTTAATGAAGAATTAATTAAGTCTTGTAAAACATCAGCATTCGTATTTTGAGCGAGTATATTTTTATCAATATTTCTTTTGATGTGCGCTATTTTATAACTTTTCGTTGTAACGGTAGATTGTTTAAATCCGGAAGTTAATTTGTATCTTTCAAACCACTCATCAAATGATCATGGAATGTTAGTGACTTAAGTGTAGTAGGTGTCTTATCGTTTAATTTTGCCTCTATAAGCTCATTTAAGCGCTTCTGAGCCTCTTTTTGTGACTGTTTACCATTCTTTATTAAGTACCACGCTAACACGTCGTCATTTGTTTGTGAGAGGGTCTTTGTACTTCTCATAATAGCGATTTTTAGTTTCACCATGTTTATAGGTGAATTTCTTATGCCACGTGTTTACCCTCCCTAAATAAAAAGGGTAGACGTGCTACCCTATATTTCAATTATGGCTGTTGATTATCTATTTCATTATTCATCACATCAGATACGCGATCATTAAATTCGTATTGTGAAATTTGACCGCTATCTTTTTGGTTTGCTAAATCATTCACTTGTTTTTGACCAGATTCAGACATCCAATCTGTTCGAAAATCTGTAGCAGGTAATGAATTTAAGTCAACATGACTATTCTGTTTGTTTTCGTTAGTATTTTCATTGTATTTCTGCTGTTCTTCAGATGATAATTGATCATCATTAGAAACGGAATTGTTTGCTAAATATTCATCACTATATTGTTGCTGATTGTTATTAGTTTGTTGTTGAGATTGAACCTGTTCATTTGTAGCAGATTCTTGCATTGACTTGTTATTCTTTTTTTCTTGAGATTTCTTTTGTTCTCCAGACTTTTTATCCTCATTAGTTTTTTTGTCTTTTTTATCGTCAGATTTCTTTTCAGTAGTATTTTCTGACTTTTTATTTTCATCTTCCTTAGTGTCGTTTTGGCTACAAGCACTTAACACTAGTGTAGCAGCAATTAATGTACCTAATAATCTTTTCATATATATTCTCCTCATAAAAGATCGTATAACTAATAAATTATTTCATATTTCAAACTTTTTAATCTCTCAACCTAGAGAAAGGAAAAAATAGGGCAGGTGAATACCTATATTATTCTGGTTTAATATTATAAATATAACGTTTGTTAGAGAATGATGTTAAAGGTTGAAATTCTAATTCGATTTTTTTTGGATTACCATTTATTGCAAAACCTTCAGATCCACTAATTTCTCTGTTTGGTGATAATGAATCTATTAATTGATTATCAATAGGATAAGATTTAGCTTGTTTTCCATCTACGTATACTTTTATATCTCCACCTACTGGAATTTCTTCTTTAGAATTGTTTTTAACAGTCATATCTACCTTTATGACTTTATCGGCTTGAACATCTGCAAATTCGTTTCTTTCTTCAGTATAAGAAGCATTATCTAATGTGAATGACACTCCATCTATTTCAGTAGTCTCACCTATAGATTTGATTTTTGTATCTTTGTCTTTGTCAAGTTTACCTTCTTCATTTATTTCTTTATCAACTTCATTCACAAAAGTTCCAGTACACGCAGTTACACCAACAATAATTAATATTAATAAAACTAAACAACCACCACAACCGAAAAGCCAACCCTTTTTGCGTTTTTTCTTTTTCTCTTCTTCTTGACGTTTTTGGTATTCTTGAAATTGTTGAAACTGTCTTTCTTCTTGGCTATTATTAAATTTTTCTTCCATTAGCTTTCTCCTTAATATATATTACCTTTTATATTCATTTTTCTATGGTGTATTAGATATTGTTCGATAGAACCACCACCTTAATTGATGAATTAACTTTCATTAATGAATAGTTATCATGTGTAAATCTCTTTTATTTATCTTATATCTTTAAGAGATTGGATACTGTTATGATTGGCAAATAATTTTAATTGGTTTTCATTTTAGGATAATGTCTTTTCTGAACTCACTTAATTGTTCAATATTATTATTTAAATAAATTTCTTCTTGCTTTAATATACTATTGAAAATTGAAGTGATAATTTCTGTTATCATAATTTTAACTTACCCTTATAATAATACACCATTTAAAATTTTTTTGTTTAAATAGTCATAACTAGTATTGAATAATTATATATTTTTTAATTTTTTAATATAGATTTTACTATCTTCAACAGATATAAACTCACTTAGCATGATCTTGATTTTTTATTTATGTCTTTTTAGGTCTAGTTCAACTACTTAACTTTGGATTTTTAAAACCTATTGATAATAATAAAATGTACTAATTGATGGAAAGTTTATAAATTTATACCAAAGTAACATTGAAAAGGTTAATGATAATCGTCATAGCAATGAAACTAGCATTCATAATGATGATTATAAAAAAATTTTAAATAAAGTTTTAAAATCAGATATTATAATTTTCTCAACGCCTCTCTATTGGTATTCCATGAGTGCGTCTTTAAAACTCTTTATTGATAGATGGACTGAATCATTGCGAGATACGCAAATAGATAACTTCAAAGAAATTATGTCACAAAAAAAACTTAATTTTAATCATAGGCGGTGACAGTCCACGTATCAAAGCACAACCTTTAGTCCACCAATTTAAATTAATATTTGAATTTATGAATATTACTCATTTTAGATTTTTAATAGGCGAAGGTAATAAACCATTCGATGTTTTAAATGACTCACAATTTATGGAAGAACTCGCAAATACAAATCTTGCTTTGAAAAAAGGTGATATTTATGATTGATTTATTAAAAATTTAAATTGTTCTTTTTAGAGAACTGAATTCATCAAAATCACGATTGTGTATCGTTTCAATCATTTCATTAATATGTCGTGGAGGATTAATTTGAGGAATTCTAATAAATGTCTCCATTGGTAGAGTAAGTTGAAGCTTGTCACAATTTTTACTATTTAACTTTATTTAATTTAATAAATATTTTCTATTTTTTAAAAAATTCTCCTCAAAGGTATATTTTTTTGGTACTATGTATTTTATAGTTGTTTTCTAAAAAATCAGAAAATTATAAGTGTTATGGGGAGTGTTTGATATGGATTTGCTTATAGGTACTTTATTTTTAATTTTAGTTTTAGTTATTTTTACTCTATTTACATACAAAGCACCTAGTGGGATGAGGGCGATGGGAGCTTTAGCGAATGCGGCGATTGCATCGTTTTTAGTTGAAGCTTTCAATAAATATGTGGGTGGTCAAGTATTTGGGATTAAATTCTTAGAAGAACTGGGAGATGCTGCTGGAGGTTTAGGTGGTGTGGCTGCGGCTGGATTAACTGCATTAGCGATTGGGGTATCTCCAGTTTATGCACTAGTTATTGGGGCAGCTTGTGGAGGTATGGACTTGTTACCAGGATTTTTCGCTGGGTATATTGTAGGCTACATGATGAAGTATACCGAGAAATATGTGCCAGACGGTATTGATTTAATTGGTTCAATCATTCTTCTCGCACCTATAGCTAGGTTAATTGCTACTGGATTGACGCCAGTGGTTAATAACACGTTAATTAAAATTGGGGATATTATACAAAGTAGTACAGATGCTAACCCGTTGATTATGGGAATTGTATTGGGAGGTATTATTACAGTAGTAGGTACTGCTCCATTAAGTTCAATGGCTCTCACTGCATTGCTTGGTTTAACGGGTGCGCCTATGGCTATAGGTGCCATGGCCGCATTTAGTTCCGCGTTTATGAATAGTGCATTGTTCCATCGTTTGAAATTGGGAGACCGTAAATCAACCATTTCAGTCGGAATCGAACCGCTTTCTCAAGCTGATATTGTTTCCGCTAATCCTATTCCTATTTATGTCACTAATTTCTTTGGTGGGGCAATTGCCGGTATTATAATTGCTTGGTCAGGTATGATTAATAATGCAACTGGCACTGCTACACCTATTGCAGGTTTTTTAGTGATGTTTGGTTTTAATAGTTTAACGAAAGTGATTATCTATGGTGTGGTTATGGCGATTATAGGAACTATTGCTGGTATTGTAGGGTCTATTGTTTTCAAAAAGTACCCCATTATTACTAAAAAGCAAATGTTAGAACGGGACACAACGACATAACTGAGTATACAATGATGAGCGCTAGGACTAGGCGATTTGAAAATTGATCAAAGTCATAAATGATTTCACGATTATGTGAATACATAAAATGAACAGAATATTTTCTATTCAAAGTTGGAGAAAATATTTTTGTTAATATGTATGCGTGCAACTCTTAAATATTAGGAGAAATGTGGTTGAACAAAATAATATCACACCATTTATTTGACACTTGAGTATGAAAAATATACAGTTAGGCAAATTTAGTATGTTGGAGCATAAACGTTTTATAATAAAAGTGTTAAAAAAGTATTGAGAGGATATGTAGATTATGAACGATTCAATTCAATTCGTAATACAATTTCTCAACTTTTTAAATAGTGTGCTAGTCAACGGTGAACCTAAAATATAGAAAAGTAGCCACTCCATTGAGGAGTGGTTTTATTGTATTAATTTGCAATAATCCCGAAAATGATTAGTTTAAATTGATGAAAGTGTGTCTAAATGTGTTAATAAATAAAAAAAGGAGGAAATTATGAAAAATGTAAGCCCATTTATTTACGTTAAGGACGTAGATAAATCTTTATGTTATTACAAAGATGTATTTAATGCTCAAACAGAAATACTTATGGGTAAAGATGGTCGAACTTATCATGCCCAACTTATTATTGGTGATGAAACGTTCGTACATTTCTCCGATACGTTTCATAAGCATCCCGTTTCTAAAAATCCTCATCTTATTATTGAATGTGATTCATTAGAAGAGTTGGAGCGTGTCTATAAAAGGTTAATTGATGATGGTGGTCATGCTAAAGTGAAACTCAATAAAACTTTTTTTAATGCCTATCATGCAGAGGTAAAAGACCGTCTCAATGGTATCATTTGGGTATTTAATTACTTTTTAGATGAACATATATAATTGTAATAGTTTAATCTTAGTTAGTTGGAAATTTATAATGATTCCAACTAGCTTTTTTTATTTAATCACGTTTATTCAATTTTTAAAAAATTGAGTATTGATAAAAGAAGGAACTTTCTATAGAATGTAAAACGTAATAATTACTATTTACAAAAGAGAGGGTTCTTGAAATGGCGAAAATACCTGTAACTGTATTAAGTGGATATTTAGGGTCGGGCAAAACGACATTGCTTAATCATATATTAAAAAATAGAGAAGGGCGACGCATTGCTGTCATAGTCAATGATATGAGTGAAGTTAATATTGATAAGGATTTAGTAGCACAAGGTGGCGGCTTATCTAGAACAGATGAGAAATTAGTAGAACTTTCTAATGGATGCATATGTTGTACTTTAAGAGACGATTTGTTACGAGAAGTCGAGCGCTTAGTTCACAAAGGGGGTATCGATCAAATTGTAATTGAATCAACTGGGATATCTGAGCCTGTACCAGTAGCTCAAACGTTCTCATACATAGATGAAGAATTAGGTATTGATTTAACCTCTATATGTCGATTAGATACAATGGTGACGGTTGTAGATGCGAATCGCTTTGTTAATGATATTCGTAGTGAAGATTTATTGGCAGACCGTGATGAAAGTGTTGATGATGAAGATGAGCGTACTATTGCTGACTTACTCATTGATCAAGTAGAATTTTGTGATGTGATGATTATCAATAAAATCGATTTGATTAGCGACGAAGCTTTAGAAAAATTAGAAAATGTATTACGTGCATTGCAACCCGAAGCTAAAATTATTAAAACAGTAAATGCTAAAGTGGAATTATCAGATGTACTTAATACGCAATTATTTGATTTTGAGAAGGCAAGTGAATCAGCTGGATGGATCAAAGAATTAACAGCTGGAGGACATGCGACACATACGCCGGAAACAGAAGAGTATGGGATTACATCATTTGCTTATACTAGACGATTACCATTTCATGCAAAAAGATTTCATCAATGGCTAGAACAAATGCCAGAAAATATTGTAAGAACAAAAGGGATTGTATGGTTAGCGCAGTATAATGATGTAGCGTGTTTGTTATCACAGGCTGGTTCATCTTGTAATATTCACCCCGTTACATACTGGGTGGCAACAATGAGTGAAAGTCAACAGCAAGCTATTTTGGAGGCGCGTCAAGATGTAGTAGAAGATTGGGATATCGAATATGGAGATCGTCAAACGCAATTTGTAATTATTGGTACGGATTTAGATCAAGAAAAAATTTCCCGGGAATTAGATGCATGCTTAATTCATAGTAGTGAGATTGATGAAGATTGGCGATTACTAGATAGTCCGTATCAATGGACTTATGATCGACGAATGTAATTGTTTGATTCTGTACTTTAAATGAAAATGTAATATGAATGAATATACTGTGCTGTTTCACGTGAAAAATAAAATAGGCAAGTGCCTCTGAATTCAGAGACGCTTGCCCGCTTAAATAATGAAATCTAAAATATTAATATCGACGTATTTTCAAAATCAGTTATTAGTTGCAAAAAATTTCTATGGCCGAAGGTGTGATATGAGTCGTGCCTAACTATTTTGCAGTTGAAAATAACATTTAAACGATTGCAAATGGTGTGGTAAAGATAAGTAAGGCAAAAAAGTTAATAAAAAATAGGATGATGTTTAACGTCTTATTACCTTTAAACATTGCTATGATATTAATAATAATTGAGATAACAAAGATAATTGCTCCTGGGAAATACCAAAAGTTAAAGTCAGTGTTGTTATAGATGTTCGTAAACATGGTTGTAAAACATATAAAAATGCTAATGAGTGTGACAATAATTGATAATAAACTGGAAATTGAACACTTCTTCATTTTGTCCTTCCTTTCGATGTCGTTATTTATCAAATGAATCAATAGTCATCGTTTTTTCAACAAACGTGATACTGTGTATACCATTATAAGTAAAAATATATTCATTACAATAGTTTATTTTGAAAAGTTATCCAATAATGAAGAGAAGTAAATGTTGGATGTTTAAAGGAGTTTAAACGAGCTGAAAATAAATAGACATAAAAAAACCACCATCGTAAAAGATGGTGGTTATGTAGAATGTAGACTATTTTTTGAATTTTTTAACGATGTCTACGATAGTTTTAACGACTTCGATGATAGTTGATACGATGCTCATGTTCATGACCTCCTTTCAAAAGGGAAATGTATTTAGAGATGGTTGTTGAATATTCAAAAGCTAACTTATAAAATACGTAACTTTTAAATATTATTTTTGAGTAAATTGATCAATTAAGCCTTTAACAATTTCAACAATTTTAGCGATTACATCTGCCATTTAAATGACCTCCCTTACTAATTTGTTATCTATAGTGTAACTGGAATTTGAATTAAATATGTGCATAGTCCCTAAATTAAAATATCAATGTCTTAAGTGAATGATTCATGTTTTTCACTCAACAGTGAGTTATTCCTAAGTGTTATTTTGTCTTTATACTGTTTACATAAGCTTTACAAAAGGATCTTTGAGTAATTAAGCTTTCAATAATCATTATTATATGATTAATTGAGTCTTATTTTGAGAAGCGTAACCATTGACACTCTTGCTCATTTAAAATATATTAATAGTATTATTCGAAAAGGTAATAACTAAGTCTTGCTTTAGCAATTTTAGGTTGAATAACCTTGATTGATAAAGGGGAAAGAGTTCTTACTTTACTACAAAATGATATAGGCAGCTTATTTAAATAAAGTGTACGATTTATTTATACTCCGTAAGATTTATATACATATTGAGGATAAAAGTGCGAAACACTTGAGTTAAATTGAAGCCTACAATAGTTTAAATTCTTTCATTATGACATATATGAAAGGTTAGCTATTGTAGGCTTTTTATTATTGTTTTAGATATTTTTTGAGATGGAGGATACGCAATGTTAAGTTCAGAGTTAATTTTGTTTATGTTTTTTATTACACTTGTCATTGCTATACTGAGTGGATTAATATTTTTGAATCATCGAGTTCCCATTCAATATATTAAATTTCATATATATTTACTTGTTTTACCTATCATTACGGGATTAAGTGGATTAATATTTTTCGGTGAAAGGGCGAATGTTGGACCTTTTGTAGTTGATCATCTTACTTGGTTAATGATGACATTTATTTTGACTTTAGGCTTTATCATTCAAAAGTTTTCTATGCGTTATTTAATTGGCGACATGCATTACCGTAAATATTTTCCGTTTTTTACATTAATTACTGCATTTGCTTCATTGGCATGGTTAAGTGGAGACTTAAGGTTAATGACCATGTTTTGGGGTGCAACATTATTTGTGTTAACACGGCTCATTAAAGTTAACAAATTATGGAAGGTGCCTAGGGAAGCAGCAAGAATTTCAGCTTGGTCATTTATATTGGCATGGTTGTCGTTATTGATTGCTGTCATTTTATTGTATATCGCTACAGGAGATTGGTATATTTATTCGAATATGTCAGATGATAATGCAATCAATTATGGAATGCGTCTCTGTATCAATTTACTTATTGTTTTAGCTGTGATTATTCCGGCGGCACAATTTCCATTTCAAGGCTGGCTTATTGAATCTGTAGCTGCGCCTACGCCAGTTTCAGCTATTATGCACGCTGGTATTGTTAATGCTGGTGGCGTTATTCTTACACGCTTTTCTCCGGTATTTAATGACGAAATAGCCATTTCACTGTTATTAATTATTGCAAGTATTTCAGTATTGTTGGGTTCTGGAATCAGTCTTGTGCATGTTGATTACAAGAGACAACTTGTAGGTTCTACGATAAGTCAAATGGGTTTTATGTTAGTACAATGTGCGCTTGGGGCATATTCTGCGGCGATAGTACATTTAATATTGCATGGTGTGTTTAAAGCGACATTATTTCTACAATCGGGTTCTGTTGTTAAAAGATTTAACATTCCTACGCCTCCATCTGTTAAAAAATCATATGGCTGGCTTGTATTTGGTCGTCTACTAGCTATTCTTATAGCGATAATATTTTGGTTGAATAGTGATAGACATGCATATGATGTATTAAGCGCTCTTATATTAGCTTGGTCGTTAATGGTGTCATGGAATCAATTAGTTGCTTTTAGTCATGGACTCATCGGAAGAGTCATCGGAGTATGTATGATTATTGTTGTAGTAATTGTTTATATTATTACGCATCATTATTTCTTCACGACATTAAGTAACGTTGATATTCATATTGTTTCACCACCACTCATAAGTATTATTCTATCGATTGCTATTATAGTTTTCGGCAGTATGTTAAGCATATGGGTATCACGGCGAAGAGAATCAAAGGCATTTGCGAAGTTATACTTGTGGCTTATTAAAGTAGGAGAGGCTAAAACCCAATCTATAGAAAGTCATCCATCATATTTAAAACGATTTTAGTAAAGGAGGATAGAATTATGCTTCAATCAGATATCAATGAATTAGTCAATCAGGCTAAACGTGTAATTACACCTTTATCACCGATTTCAACATTTGCTGCCCGTAATCCGTGGGAGGGGCTAGAAGATGCTTCGTTTGATCAAGTGGCACGTTGGTTAAAAAGTGTGAGGGATGTTGACATTTATCCTAATGCGTCTACTATTCACAGAGCGATTAGTAATAAAGAAATAGATTTAAAAGTATTTGAAGAACGGTTGGATGAAAATCGTGCGCATTATAATAATAGGTCACTATCTGACAGTGATATCAACACATATATTCAAAGAGCGAAAAATTTAAAAACGATTGAAGAAGGTTACTTTAATACAAAAGATAACGAGAAACTGGAAAAATGGGTACAAACTAATTTTAAGGATTATAAGAAAAAAGAAGATGTGATAGCGCAAAGTGCTAGTGTTTTCACAAAGGAAGGTACACGACTTATTGATATTTTAAATGCTCATATGATTAAGTGGTCTAAATTATATGTTGATGACTTTCAATCAAGTTGGACTATGCCAAAAAGAGAAAAAGGATTCTATCATGCCTGGCAACGTTTAGTTAAACATGATCCATTATTCACAAAAAAACAACGACTTACTTTAGCACATTTGCCAAATCAAGCAACCGAAGCAATAGAGTACGCCTTTCAAGAATTAGGAGTAAAAGAAGAACATCGACAATCATATATTGAGAGTCATTTATTATCTTTACCAGGTTGGGCAGGAATCATGTATCATCGGTCACAGACACAAAGTAATGATGCGTACTTATTAACAGACTATGTTGCGATTCGTCTATCAATTGAGATGGTACTTTTAAATGACCACCATACAACATTATTAAAAAAATCTATATATCTTCAAAAAAAGTTAGAGCAAATACGTTATTTGCTATTTAACATACAAATGAATGTTGAGCAGTGGTTAAATCTATCATCTAAAAAGCAACAAGCATACATTGAATTGGGGACACGATTCAGCCCGTTTTATTTTAAAAAGTTATGGTTAGATGCATGGGAAGAAACGCATGAACGTCGATTGGTTGATGAAATTTATCGTGTTCCAACCGAAGATACTGATCAAGCAAAAGCAAAAGTACAACTTGCGTTTTGTATTGATGTACGATCCGAACCGTTTAGAAGACATTTAGAAAGTGAAGGGCCTTTTGAAACAATAGGGATTGCTGGGTTCTTTGGTCTGCCAATTCAAAAAGAAGTACTTGATGAACAATTTGCACATCCATCTTTACCAGTGATGGTAGAACCTGCATATCGTATTAAAGAATATGCTGATCAACATGAAATGAAAATTTATAATCAACAACAACATACACTTACATCTATGTTTTACAACTTTAAATTAATGAAAAACAACGTGTTGCCAAGTTTGCTTTTACCAGAATTAAGTGGTCCTTTTTTAAGTATTGCGACTATAGCTAACACAATTTTCCCTAAAAAAGCAAAACGTATTGTTCATCGATTCTCACAAAAATGGCTACGTAAACCAACAGGTAAATTAACTATTCAGCGTGAGCAAGATGCGTATTCAAAACTACCAATCGGCTTTACTTTAGAAGAACAGATTCAATTTTCCAAAAAAGCATTACAATTAATGGACTTAACAGATGATTTTGCACCACTTATTGTTCTATGCGGACACGGTAGTGAATCACATAATAATCCCTATCATGCTTCATTAGAGTGTGGGGCTTGCGGCGGTGCCTCGAGTGGGTTCAATGCGAAATTATTAGCAGTAATGTGTAATCAAGAAAATGTTAGACGTGGATTATTGATGGAAGGAATCGACATTCCAAGACATACAGTGTTTATAGCTGCTGAACATCAAACGTCAGTTGATGAGTTAGAGTATATTTATGTTCCACCTTTAACTACAGAAGCTCAAAATGCCTTTGACGAACTTAAGCATGTGATGCCAAAAGTATGTTATAAAGCCAATTTAGAACGTTTGGCATCGTTGCCAAATATAAATAACACTGACCATAATCCTAATGCTGAAGCGCATCGTCACGCTAGCGATTGGAGTGAAGTTCGTCCAGAATGGGGTCTAGCACGAAATGCTGAATTCATTATTGGGAAACGTCAAATCACCCAAAATAGTAATCTAGAGGGACGGGCATTTCTTCATAATTATGATTGGACAAAGGATGAAGACGGTGAGATTTTAAATACAATTATTTCTGGGCCAGCACTAGTAGCACAATGGATTAATTTACAATACTACGCCTCAACCGTGGCACCTCACTATTATGGAAGCGGTAGTAAAACAACGCAAACTGTAACAAGTGGTGTAGGTGTCATGCAAGGAAATGCTAGTGATTTAATGTATGGCTTACCATGGCAGTCAGTAATGATGAATGACAAAGAGGCGTATCACGCACCTATTAGGCTTTTAATTGTTATTCAAGCGCCAGATGCATATATTCAACGTTTGTTAAAACATCATAATCACTTTAGACAAAAGGTTGATCATCAATGGATAAGACTTGCCAGTATTGATGAAAATAATAGTTGGAAAGACTGGTAGGAAATACTCGGTGAGATTAACAATTAAAGATTCATTAGAAGAAATTAAGTTTTTTGATTATTTCAGTTTAATGTTAAACTATAAGTAATCAAGAAATAGGAGTCGTCCAGTTATGAAAAAGACGAAAGGTATTTATGAATCTGAAATTAGTAAAGCCATTACACAATGGGAGAAAGATTTTTTAGGAAGAGGTTCTTTGTCTGTAAAAACAGATATTCTTCGTGATATGGTTATTGTTAGTTTACAAGGTATTTTGACACCTGCTGAATATCGCGTGTGTAAAACGAATGAAGGGCTTTTAAATATTAAACGTACACGTTCTGAACTTGTAGAGTCTGGTGAAGAGGACTTGAGTCGCATTATTAAAGATTTGACTGGACTTAATGTGAAAAGTTTTCATAGTGATTTAAGTACTATTACCGGTGAACGCGTAATGATTTTTAAGTTGGAAGATCGTTTTGATAAAGCATTACATGAGTAATAAATTATTTAACGGTACTATCTTTAATAGATAGTGCTGTTTTATTTTAAATGCAAAAAGTCATTAAAGAAGATGAATAGACGATAACCTATACCCATTAAATTTGGAATCATAATCATAGTAGCGATGAGTTTATCTGATTTAAAGCCAATGATACATAAAATAATTGGAATTATGTAAAGAATAAACAACCATACTAACAACGTATCAAAGTCTGGATGTAATGGAATAAAAAAACGAATTAAGGTAATAAGGAGCGCAATATAAATCAATATTTTTTTAGTAAACAATGTGTCGCCTCCTCATTAAAATTATATTTTATGTTAAATCACATTATACATTATTGTATATGTAATGAGTATGATATTTTGTAGACATTTAAAGTATTCAAGTAAATGTTCTTTAAGTAAAATTAATGATAAAACACTGATATAGTGTAAAATGAGAAAGAATGAATATGTTTGAAGTGAGAAGACATATTACATATTCAAAAGAAGACATAATAACTTAAGTGAACCATATTAAAGAAATAGGTGTTGATATGAATTTTAAATATATGAATATAGCAAAAGGGATAATTCCAATTTTAATAAGCATGATTATTCTTTTAAGCTTTATCTCTACTCATGTGCTAGCGCAAAATCAGTGGTTGAGAATGGTTGATCTTAGCGTACAAGAGTGGTTTAGTAATCAATTTGGGGATCCCAATAGAGTGTTTGGACATGGTTTCATCAACAATATAATGACGTTTTGCGCTACCTTTGGTGATGTTAAGATCATTTTAATTGTGGCTACCATTATTGCAGTGCTACTCACGTTTTACAAGAAGGTTCCACAAGCAATATGGCTAATCATAACGATGACTAGTGGCGCATTGATTAATTATTTAATTAAGCAAACGATTGAAAGGTCAAGGCCCGAGAATCATTTAATTGTTGATACAGGATGGTCTTTTCCTAGTGGGCATTCTAATATTAATACATTATTCTTTTTAATGATTATGATCATTATTATCCCGTTAATCCGACAGCGTGCTTTTAAATTTATAATCACAATTTTAAGTATTGCATTTTGGATTAGCGTTTTAATAAGTAGACTGTATTTTCATGCACACTACTTTTCTGACGTTGTAGGAGGCGTAAGTTTAGCGATTATTTGGGTGTCGTTATTTATATTAGTGTCACCTTTATTAAAATTTGGGGGAGAAAAGTAAGTGAAAGTAGCACGAAAAATTTAAAAATAGCATTTTTTAGACGGTCTTGAGAGTGCAGGGCGTCTATTTTATATCAACATCTACATAAATAGGAGTGAATGTAAAAATGAAAGTTAAATCACCACAATCAATCTACTTAAAAGGACATCGTCAACAAGCTGTATTGTTATTACATTCTTTTACGGGAACTGTACGTGATGTAAAACATTTAGCACAACAGTTGAATGAAGAGGGATTTACTTGTTACGTGCCTAGTTATCCAGGCCACGGTTTGCCACTTAAGGAATTTACCCAACACAATATTAATGATTGGTGGGAACAAGTTACAGCAGCATATCAATTTTTAAGAAATGCAGGATACAGTAGAATTAATGTGACAGGCGTATCATTAGGCGGATTATTTACTTTAAGGTTAGCTGAACATTTTGATTTAGAACGTATAGCTGTGATGTCAGCCCCACATAAAAAGCGTGAAAGCGAGATTGCGTGGCGTCTTGAAAGGTATGGGCATCGAATGAATGAAATTTTGAGTTTAAGCGAAGAAGAGCGTCGTCACCAAATGGAAACCATCTTGTCTTATGATAAAGAAATTGAAGTGTTTCAAGGTGTAATTGATGAAATTATGGCTTATCTTGCAAATATTACAGTACCAGTGAATATTATGTATGGCGAAGAAGATGACCCATTATATGCTCAAAGTGCGCAATACATTTATGATAATGTAAATAGTCAAGATAAAGAACTGCTCAAATTTGAAAAAAGCGGTCATCTTATGACGTATGGCGATCATGCATACAGAGTAGAACAATCTATTATTCAATTTTTCAGTAAATAAAGGAGTGTAGAAATATGAAACGTACATTTTTATTAACTTATACAACCGTATCAGGAAAAACATATACGGAATTTAAAACATTTGAAAATGGTCCCGATTACGATACATGTGTATCACGAATTATAGATGAATTTGATGAATTGGCATACTTATATATTAAAAAAGATGTTGTACATTATATTAATGTTGATCACATTGAAAGTCTAGACATTGAAGAAGTGACAGAGGGACAACACATTACTTATGATTTTGAATAAAAATACAGCATCAATCCATAAATATCAAAAAATGTGTATCTCATTATTCTGACAATATATAGGTACATTGCACATAAAATAAACTCATGATAGAGTAGAACTTAAGCATTTTAACACTTTAGCGCTTTAAAGGGAGTTGGTAATTTGAGTGGTCATTCACAATGGAAGACGTCTACCGGTTTTATATTAGCTAGCGCAGGTTCTGCAATAGGATTGGGTGCAATGTGGAAGTTCCCATATATGGCAGGTATATACGGCGGTGGCGCTTTTCTATTAATGTTTTTAATTTTTACTATATTTGTAGGACTACCACTGTTAATTATGGAATTTACGGTAGGTAAAATGGGTCGTACATATACAACGCAAATATATAAGAAATTAACGGGAAAGAAATGGCTTAATATTATCGGATGGAATGGTAATTTAGCCGTATTTATACTATTTGGTTTTTATAGTGTTATTGGTGGTTGGATTATTATATATATAGGTTATGTCATAGCACAAATCATGGTTTTTAAATCAAGTACGCTGACAAATATTCAATTTGAAACAATCATTAGTAATCCATGGTTGACTGTTTTAGGTCAAGGCATATTTATTTTGATAACAATGGTAATTGTTATGTTAGGTGTTGAAAAAGGTTTAGAAAAAGCTTCTAAAATAATGATGCCTCTATTATTTATCTTTTTAATTATCGTTGTAGCACAATCTTTAACTTTAGAAGGTGCTTTAGAAGGTGTACGTTATATACTGCAACCTCGAGTTGAAGATATGTCTATTCAAGGTGTACTATTTGCGTTAGGACAATCGTTTTTTACGCTGTCCCTAGGTACAACCGGAATGATTACTTATGCAAGCTATGCACCTAAAAATATGACGATAAAGTCTTCAGCACTTTCAATTGTCGTAATGAATATTTTAATTTCTGTCTTGGCTGGATTAGCTATATTTCCTGCGCTTAAAACATTTGGTTACCAACCCCAAGAAGGCCCTGGCTTATTATTTAAGGTTTTACCACTAGTATTTAGCGAAATGACTTTTGGTACATTCTTTTACTTTATATTTTTACTATTATTCTTATTTGCGGCATTAACGTCTTCTATATCATTATTAGAGTTAAATGTATCTAATTTTACTAAAAATGATAATAGTAAAAGACAAAAAGTGGCAATCATAGGTAGTATACTTGTATTTATCATTAGTATCCCAGCAACATTATCTTTTAGTAGTCTAAGTCATTTGCGTTTTGGCGCTGGTACGATATTTGATAATATGGATTTTATTGTATCTAATATTCTTATGCCATTAGGGGCACTAGGAACAACATTAGTGGTTGGCCAATTACTAGATAAAAAATTATTAAAAGAAAGCTTTGGGAAAGACAAATTCAACCTATTTTTACCGTGGTATTATTTAATTAAGTTCATCATGCCTATTGTTATTATTTTAGTATTTATAGTTCAATTATTTTAAGTCATTGAGACGTTATTGATAAAACTAAAACAAACGGTCAATTCCATTTTTTAGTGGAGTTGACCGTTTTACTATATAAAGAATGTTATGTAGTTGATTCGAAATATCTAACACCATTAAACGAGCGAATGTTTAACTATGATCTTAAATTGTTTTCTTAAGCGGAAGATAATGAATGTTAAATAGAAGTGTCTATATTTTCTAAAGTAACATCTTGTTTTTGTAATTCATTCATTAACTTTTGCGACATAGTTGAATTAGTAATAATTACATTTTTGAACTCACAATTTTTGAATTTTACATCTTTAAATGTTGTTCCTTCAATTTCTACATTTTTGAAAGAAACGTTTTTAAAAATGATATCAGTCCATTTTACGCTACGAATGAGATTGCTATCGAACATTGCATTTTGGAATAAAGTACTATTAAATACGGATTGATCAAATGGTGTATTCACAAATGTTGAATCTTTAAATTGGTTTTTGTAAAAATGAACATCTTCGAAAATACAATTATTAAACCCGCACGTTGTAAATTTACAATTACAAATTGCTTCTATATTCTTAAAAATACCTTCATTAAAATTACAGTTTTTAAAACGACTTTTATTAACCTCTAATTCATCATACATAGAATTTCTAAAACTAGATGATGTGTAACGAAGATTCTTATAATTTTCATTGGTAAATACAGATAAAGATAAATCTTGTTTCGTCATAATTAAAGCAGCTCCTTATCATTTCTAGTGTATGTAATTCGATAACTTTTATCGATGTGCTAGCTTATTTACCCCTATCATAACACTTTCGGTATGTATTCTCATATAAACGTAATCAATTATAAAAATACTTATTTTAAATAATGTTTAAATTTCAAATTGATTGTACGTTTTTCAGAAATTGCAAAAACAATGCCGATAAGTTATAATTCATATCTGATAAGTAAGAATTAGCGCTAACATAAATAAAGAAAGTGGGTTAAGTTCAGTGATACTCATTGTTGTCATCTGAACCAAAAATAATGATTGCATACGATTTGATAGGACAAACTCCATTAGTTTTATTAGAAAGCTTTAGTGACGAGAATGTTAAAATATACGCCAAACTTGAGCAATTTAATCCTGGTGGTAGCATCAAAGACCGTCTAGGGAAGTACTTAATTGAAAAAGCAATAGATGAAGGACGACTTAAAGAAGGGGATACAATAGTCGAAGCGACTGCTGGTAATACAGGCATTGGACTTGCTATTGCTTCTAATCGGCACAAAGTAAAATGTATCATCTTTGCTCCAGAAGGATTTGCAGAAGAAAAAATTTCAATTATGAAAGCATTGGGTGCAGATGTTAGACGTACCCCCAAAGCTGAGGGAATGACTGGCGCACAGCAAGAGGCGTTGGCATACGCAACACGATATGGATATTTATATATGAATCAATTCGAAACTAAAGATAATCCTGGGGCATATACACAAACACTTGCCAAACAACTCACAGATGAACTTTCACATATTGATTATTTTGTGGCAGGTGTTGGGTCCGGTGGTACGTTTACAGGAGTTGCACAACACTTAAAAACGTATGATGTAAAAAATTATATTGTAGAACCAGAAGGCTCTGTCTTAAATGGTGGTGTCAGTCATCCTCATGCAACTGAAGGGATTGGTTCTGAAAAGTGGCCATCATTTTTAGAAAAAGAATTAGTAGATGGTATTTTTACTGTTGCCGATAAAGATGCTTTTAATAATGTTAAACTTGTCGCGAATAAAGAAGGATTGTTAGTTGGTAGTTCTTCGGGAGCGGCATTACAAGGAGCGTTGGAATTAAAAAAAAGCATTCAAAATGGTGTGATTGTTACCATCTTTCCAGATGGAAGCGATCGATACATGTCCAAACAAATATTCAACTATAAGGAGAGTTTTAATAATGAATAAAAAAACGCAAATGATACATGGGGGACATACGACAGACAACTATACTGGAGCAGTGACAACACCTATTTATCAAACAAGTACTTATTTACAAGATGATATTGGTGATTTAAGACAAGGGTACGAATATTCACGTACTGCAAATCCTACACGTGCGTCTCTTGAAAGTGTTATTGCTAATTTAGAACATGGTAAGCATGGTTTTGCTTTTGGTTCAGGAATGGCAGCAATTAGTGCAGTTATCATGTTATTAGATAAAGGAGATCACTTAGTTCTTAATTCTGATGTTTATGGTGGCACATATCGTGCATTAACTAAAGTATTTACTCGCTTTGGTATAGACGTAGATTTTGTTGATACAACTAAAATTGAAAACATTGAACAATATATTAAACCTGAAACTAAAATGTTATATGTAGAAACACCTTCAAATCCATTATTGCGTGTGACTGATATTAAAGCATCAGCAAAAATTGCAAAAAAATATGATTTGATATCTGTAGTCGATAATACATTTATGACACCTTACTACCAAAACCCTTTAGACTTTGGTATTGATATCGTATTGCATTCGGCTACTAAATATATTGGAGGCCATAGTGATGTTGTAGCTGGTCTTGTTGCTACTGCTGATGATGATTTAGCAGAACGTCTAGGCTTTATTTCAAATTCTACAGGTGGTGTACTTGGACCTCAAGATAGCTATTTATTAATCAGAGGTATTAAAACGCTAGGTCTAAGAATGGAGCAAATAAACCGAAACGTTGAAGGTATTGTGCAAATGTTACAAAAGCACCCTAAAGTTCAACAAGTATTCCATCCTAGTATTAAGGAACATATGAACTATACTATCCATCAAAATCAAGCAACTGGGCATACAGGGGTAGTATCTTTTGAAGTTAAAGATACAGAAGCGGCTAAACAAGTGATTCACGCAACAAACTACTTTACACTGGCAGAGAGTTTAGGGGCAGTTGAAAGTCTAATTTCTGTACCGGCACTTATGACGCATGCGTCCATCCCATCAGATGTAAGAGCCAAGGAAGGTATTACGGATGGTCTCATTCGTTTATCTATTGGTATTGAAGACACAGAAGACTTAGTTAATGATTTAGAACAAGCCTTAAATACTTTGAGATAATATCACTTATTTAGAGATTAAGATGATGAAATGAAACGTTTTGCATCTTAATCTCTTGTTTTATATTTACTATTGAGTTGCGTAATTTCCACAATTTTTGAGATAAGTAACCAATTGTAGAACATTATTTTTCAGAATATTAATTAATTTTGGAAAAATCAAAAAAGATTGTTGACGGTACGACATCAATTCAATATAATGCAAATATTCAGATAATTTTAATCGGAAATTGGAGGGAGAGATTAGGTGATTGAATTCAAAAATGTTAACAAAGTTTTTCGCAAAAAAAGAGAAACTATTCAAGCTTTGAAAAATGTATCATTTAAGATTGACCAACATGATATTTTTGGTGTTATTGGTTATAGTGGTGCTGGTAAAAGTACATTAGTTCGGTTAGTCAATCAACTTGAGACAGTATCAGATGGTCAAGTTATTGTTGATGGTCATGAGATTGATACATATAAAGAAAAAGATTTACGTGATATTAAAAAAGATATCGGTATGATCTTTCAACATTTCAATTTGCTTAATTCTAAATCAGTCTATAAAAATGTTGCAATGCCACTTATTTTAAGTAAGACAAATAAGAAAGAAATTAAGGAAAAAGTTGACGAAATGTTAGAATTTGTGGGGCTTGCTGATAAAAAAGATCAATTTCCAGATGAATTATCAGGTGGACAAAAACAACGTGTTGCCATCGCAAGAGCATTAGTAACGCATCCTAAAATATTATTATGTGATGAAGCGACAAGTGCTCTGGATCCAGCTACTACAAGCTCAATTTTAAATTTATTAAGTAATGTGAATCGAACATTTGGTGTGACGATTATGATGATTACACATGAAATGAGCGTAATTCAAAAAATTTGTCATCGTGTAGCTGTCATGGAAAATGGCGAAGTGATAGAAATGGGGACAGTTAAAGATGTCTTTAGTCATCCACAAACGAACACTGCAAAAAATTTCGTTTCGACGGTGATTAACACTGAGCCTTCAAAAGAGTTACGGGCCTCTTTTAACTCGAGAAAAGATTCAAATTTCACAGATTATAAACTGTTTTTAGACTCTGAACAAATTCAATTGCCAATATTGAACGAGCTTATCAACGAGCATCATCTTAACGTTAACGTATTATTTTCTTCTATGTCAGAAATTCAAGATGAAACGGTTTGTTATTTGTGGTTGAGATTTGAGCATGATGAGTCATTTAATGATTTTAAACTTACTGATTACCTTTCAAAACGACATATTCGGTATGAGGAGGTTATATAAATATGTTTGGTTCAAGTTTAGATTCATCTCAATTATTACAAGCTCTATACGAAACATTGTATATGGTGACTGTATCACTTGTAATCGGTGCTTTAATAGGTATACCTCTTGGCATCTTGTTAGTGGTAACTAGAAAAAACGGTATATGGTCGAATACAATATTGCATCAAGTATTAAATCCTATCATTAATATTTTAAGATCAATTCCGTTCATTATTTTATTAATAGCCATAGTGCCTTTTACTAAATTGCTAGTTGGCACATCTATCGGCACAACAGCAGCCATAGTACCACTCACGGTTTATGTAGCACCTTATATCGCACGCTTAGTAGAAAACTCATTACTGGAAGTCGATGACGGGATTATTGAGGCAGCTAAAGCAATGGGTGCATCACCTCTTCAAATTATACGTTATTTTTTATTGTCAGAAGCACTTGGTTCATTAATTCTAGCTATAACTACAGCTATTATTGGTCTCATAGGTAGTACAGCAATGGCTGGTGCTGTTGGTGGTGGCGGTATAGGTGATTTGGCTTTAGTGTATGGTTATCAACGATTCGATACAATTGTCATTGTGATTACAGTCATTGTACTTATTATTATTGTTCAAATTATACAAACGTTAGGTAACTTTATCGCTAGGGTTATCCGTAGAAATTAAAATACTAGTAAGTGTTTTATAAATATTTAGGGGGAATTCATTTATGAAAAAGATTTTAAGTTTTTTAATCGTTGCAATTTTAGTTTTATCAGCATGTGGCGGTAATAATGGTAAAAAGGTAACCATAGGTGTTGCATCCAACGACACGAAGGCTTGGGAAAAAGTTAAAGAATTAGCTAAAAAAGATGATATTGATTTAGAAATCAAGCACTTTTCAGATTACAATGTTCCAAACAAAGCACTTAGTGACGGGGATATTGATTTAAATGCCTTCCAACACTTTGCTTTTTTAGATCAATATAAAAAAGCTCATAAAGATACCAATATTGAAGCACTTAGCACTACAGTATTAGCTCCATTAGGTATTTATTCAGATAAAGTTAAGAACATTAAAGATGTTAAAAAAGGTGCGCAAGTTGCTATTCCGAATGATGTATCTAACCAAGCTCGAGCACTTAAGTTATTAGAATCTGCAGGTTTAATTAAGCTTAAGAAGAACTTTGGATTAAACGGAACAACAAAAGATATTGAAAGTAATCCTAAAGATTTAAAAATTAAAGCTGTTGATGCACAACAAACAGCGCGTGCACTTTCTGATGTGGATATATCAGTTATCAATAACGGTGTTGCAACAAAAGCAGGAAAAGACGCTAAAAAGGATCCTATTTATTTAGAAAAAGCAAGTTCAGATGCAGTAAAACCATATATTAATGTTGTAGCTGTCAACTCTAAAGACAAAGATAATAAAACCTACAAAAAAATTATAGAACTTTATCATTCAAAAGAAGCTCAAAAAGCATTAAAAGAAGACACTAAAGACGGTGAAAAACCAGTAGATCTTTCTAAAAAGGAAATCGAAGAAATCGAAAATGAGTTGGCAAAAAAATAATATAAAGTTTTAGCGCAACATTCACCATATAGAAATTTTTAGTCTAGAATTCCAGTTATATGTGATGGTTGCAAAACAATTTTATAGTCAATGACTAAGTTGAAGATATATTTCTATATCTTTCATGGCATTTTACCTTTTTGAAGTGGGATAAAGAATTCATAGCGAATTCTATTCCTACTTCTTTTTTTATTCGAAATGTTGCATTTAGAACCTAGAAATAAGCGTCTGTCCATTTAATATTAATTTGAAAATAGAAAAAACATTACATTCGAAATTGTAAATATAAGGTGCGAAACCATATTAATAATAATTGTAATAAAAAAGACATTGTAATTGACTGCAAAATGTATTAAATTGGATAAATGCAAATATGTTTGAGCGTAGCCCTATTTTTTATTTAAAATAATATTTGTAATCAGAATGTCATCTAAAGCAAACATGCTATACATAATTAAAGAGTATAATATCTTTGTATTGTTAAAACGCGAATAAACAAAACCTAAAGTAGAGGAGGATTTCAAGTGCAAAAAAAATATATTACTGCCATTATTGGAACAACTGCCCTTAGCGCATTGGCATCAACTCATGCACAAGCTGCAACAACGCATACAGTAAAAAGTGGAGAATCTGTATGGTCAATTTCTCACAAATATGGGATTAGTATTGCTAAATTAAAATCACTTAATGGATTGACTTCCAATTTAATATTCCCTAATCAAGTATTGAAAGTATCAGGCTCATCTTCAAGAGCAACGTCAACAAATAGTGGCACAGTTTATACAGTTAAAGCTGGAGATTCATTATCTTCTATTGCTGCAAAATACGGTACAACTTATCAAAAAATCATGCAACTTAATGGGTTAAATAACTATCTTATTTTCCCTGGACAAAAGTTGAAAGTTTCTGGTAAAGCGACGAGTTCCAGTCGTGCAAAAGCTAGTGGGTCTAGTGGTCGTACTGCAACATATACTGTTAAGTATGGAGACTCACTATCTGCAATTGCTAGTAAATATGGGACAACGTATCAAAAAATTATGCAATTAAATGGATTAACTAATTTCTTTATCTATCCTGGACAGAAGTTAAAAGTGCCTGGAGGTAGTTCTAGTAGCTCATCTTCTAATAATACTAGATCAAACGGTGGCTATTATTCACCAACTTTTAACCATCAAAACTTGTATACTTGGGGACAATGCACATGGCACGTATTTAATAGACGTGCTGAAATAGGAAAAGGTATCAGTACATACTGGTGGAATGCAAATAATTGGGACAATGCATCAGCTGCTGATGGATATACTATTGATTATCGTCCTACAGTAGGCTCAATTGCACAAACTGACGCTGGTTACTATGGTCACGTAGCGTTTGTAGAGCGCGTGAATAGCGATGGAAGTATTTTAGTTTCAGAAATGAACTGGAGTGCAGCTCCTGGAAATATGACATATAGAACAATTCCAGCTTATCAAGTGAGAAATTACAAATTTATTCATTAAGAAAATTGTTTAACAATATATAACTATCAAATTAAGCCCATTGATGATTGGATTAAGAATCATCAATGGGCTTAAAATTATAGTTTTATAAAGATGCTACCAAATCTTTATAATATCGGAAAACTTGACTATTTTAATAAGTCTAAGCTTTGCATAAGTTGTTTGTAATTATTCACTGCGGCGTTATATTTTAAAGTGTCTTTATTTTTCACTTTTTGTAGTGGGTGCTCAATGATGTTAATCATATGTTTTGATAAACTATCAATATCATTTTTTTCAATGAGATAGCCATTTATCCCGTTTTGAATAATTTCACTTGGACCGTAACGAACGTTATAAGATAGGACTGGACACCCCATTTCTATACTTTCCATAAGTGTTAAGCCAAATCCCTCATATTGACTTGTAAGTAGAGAGGCTTTAGAATTCTTAAATTCTTGTAAAGGTTGATTGGTATATTTAAATATTTTAACTTTATCCGATAATTTTAATTCTGAAATCAAAGTATTCATCAATGGAATTTGATTATCTTCATCTCTACCAAATAAATGTAATTCTGTTTGGTAACCACTTTGCAAAAACTTGTGATAAGCTCTAATAATATGATCAATCTGTTTCTCTGTGCTAAAACGGCCTATATATATAAAGCGATTTTGATTGTTTGAGGAATCTTGTTCTACCTCCGTATCTAATTCGATAAAATGTGGTACTAGTTGGAATTGGTCGTCACTTATATGGAAATGTTGCTGTATATCGTGCTTTTGTTGGTGAGTGAGAACAATATACTTATAAACATTTTTTGATTGATTTAAAGCAAATCGATATGATTTTTTTATTTGGTCCCCTGATAAATGCGAGCTATGTAAAACAAGAATATTTTTTGTTTGGTGCGTTTGTTTAAGTAATGGTTTATCTAAAAATCGAGCATCATTAAAGACGATATCTTGATTTTTGAATCTATTCTGAAAATAAAACTGAGCTAATAATTTATCATTTTTAAAGGTCTTATAAAGTTTTTTATTTCTATATATTTCTACGCCATTAATTTTGCTGTTTGGTTTAGTTTTGAAATATCTCTTGCAGTACATAGAGCCCTCAGTATCAAATAATTCGTCGCTATGTTTTAAAGAAGAGTCATCATAATAATATTCTTTTCTATGAAGTTGGCCGTATAAGTTATATTGATGGCGCTCATATTTCAATCCTGATGTGGGAGAAATGAAGTCCTCATATTCAAGAACATTAGACTGTCCATAATACTTTCGAGATCTCACATGACATTCATTATTATAATAATGAATAAGACCACTCTTTTTTCCTTGCTTATCAATAAGTCCTTTAATCTTTCTAGGTGTTTTAATGTATTTTGGATTCCTAGTAATCAATGTTTTTGGGACTTTAAAAAGTTTGAAATTTGATAACCATTCATACATATTCTCGAATTGTATATTTTCTGTAACTTTGTTTTCTTGTCTGTATTTTTTATAAATACTAGGATAATTACCATGATAATTAGTGGTGAGAATTTTACTTGGAATTTTAAATTCTTCATCTAACAGTTTAATTCGTCTGAGTAAAGCTTGAGTTCTACCACCATGGGATAATGGAAGGGTGGTTGTTACTGTGTATATCATAATTAATTCTCCTTTATTTCAAACTTAAATTATTAGATAAGTTGTATAAATTGTTAATTACTTATGATAAACATTTTTATGAAAATTACAAGAATTTTAATAACTATTCAGAATTTGTACTATATAACCGTGTTTGTGTTTAGTATTAAATGCAATGCTTTGTCACACTATTTTATAATTGTTTAATTTGTTTAAAATAAAAAAGAGGTGAGGAAGAATTTTTAATCTATTCATCTCCCCACCTCTTACTTTAAGATAAAAAGTTTAAAAATGATTAGAACAATATTTTTAAAACTAGTCATCTCATAAGAATATATTTTAATGTTTGGCAACTTATTTTTTCTGAAAAAATTTAATTATCAGTTTTAATTTGTTTAGTGATAGTCATATTCATCTCTAACTTTTTTAAAACTTGTGAATAAGCGTACCCCATTGATTGCAAATGATCCAAGTGCACTTAACTTACGAAGTTTAGATGCAGATTTAATAGAAATGTAAAAATCAATGATTGTTCCAAGTGCGCTTAGACCTAATGATAAATAGACAAGTTGTTTATTCTTAGCATTATAGCGAATTCCGTTATAACCATCTACAATGAATCCTGCTACATTGAATAATCTTGATAAACGTGAAGCGTTTGCTTGTTTAGCCATAAATTATGATTCCCTCCGTATACCATACTTATTTTGAAGATTAAAATATTCGAATGTATGGTTAATTGTCATATTTTCAATTAAATGTAGTTTAGTTAAATCATGTAGTAACTTATTTATGATAACATAATACTAAATATAAGTATGAAATTGAAGATATTTATTATGAATAAGGGTGAATTGATGAATGATTAAATGTGTTTGCTTGGTTGAAGAAAAGAATCATCAGTTACTACTTGTACAAGTTCGACATAGAGATAAGTATTATTTCCCGGGTGGTAAAATTGATGAGGGTGAGAGCCTTGTGGAAGCTTTACAGAGAGAATTGAAGGAAGAATTGCGCTTAGAATTAGCTAAAGATGAATTAGAATTTATTGGAACTATTGTCGGAGAAGCCTATCCACAACCTAATATGTTGACTGAACTTAATGGATTTAAAGTTAATCGAGCTATAGATTGGTCAAAAGTTGAAACCGATCATGAAATTACTGACATGAAATGGTTCGATATCAATGACAGTGAAAATATAGCGCCTGCAGTGAATACGTGGATTAAGGAATTTATCAATGATTAATAGATAGGGTTTAAATATTAACATCATATTACGCAACTCAATTTCTATTGATGTGAAGTTTTGATAATATCAAGTTTATGAAAGCGCGCTAATTGAATATTTAAACTGTGCTCATTATAGAAGCCATTAACCTAACCTAGTTGTGCAGGTACATAGATGACTGAATCTTTCTGAGTGAAAAGATTAATGGTTAGACAGTATATGAAAAAACCTATTTGCTATATTATTTTGGCGATGCATTATAGAAAGTTAATGTTGAGCAAAAGTTGTCGGAGAAAAGTGAGTAAGTTGTTACACAGATGTGAGAAAGATATATTTTCATGGGTTAAAGAATTTACGTACACTATCAAATATAAAAAAGAATATGACGAATATTTATTAAAAATGCAATTACTTTAAATTAGGTTTATACATTAAAAATAATATTAAACATCCCATCGCCATATAATAATTAAGTTAAATTGTTTAATCATAAACGCTCTTTATAATTATTTAAAGGCGACGGGATTATTTTATTTATTTTGTTGATTCGTAAGAGTCTTCTTCTGACTGACATGTTTAATCATAAATGCTGTAATCCATGCAGTAATGGGAATGCTAATTGCAACGGCGATACCACCAAGTAAAATAGCTATAAATTCCTGTGTGAATATCTTCGAATTAATGATGTGTCCAAATGAATATTTTAATTTAAAGAACCAGAAGAATAAAGTTAATTGTCCTCCGAAAAATGCTAAATAAATGGTGTTGGCAGAAGTTGCTAATATCTCTCTACCCACACGCATACCAGACTGAAATAATTGATGCTGATTTAAATTTGGATTAGTCTCATTTAGTTCATACATAGGGGAACTAATTGTTATTGCTAAATCAATGACTGCAGCTATCACTGCAAGAACAATTGTAAATACCATAAATTGTACCATATTAATACCAATATTCATTGAATACACATATGTTTCATCCTGCTGTTCGGTGGCAAAACCTTGTAAGTGACCCATCTCAACTGAAAAGTATATCATGAGTATTAATATAAGTATTGTTACTAAAGTACCTAGAAAAGCCGCTTGTGTTTTTACATTGTAACTATTTAATACAAATAAATTAATTGCGGCTATGATAAAGCAAAATATAAATGTGACAAGATAGATTGGCACACCATATATAATTAAAAGAATACTTATTACAAGAATGATAAAATTTAAAAACAAAGTGAAAAAAGAAATGAGTCCTTTTTTACCTCCGAAAATAACCATTATCAACAATAATAAGAAACCTAAAATAGTAATTGCACTCATTGATTAACACCTCGCAGTTTAAACCATAGTTCCATTAAAGCAATTGTTATAGGAATAGTTAAAACGATACCTATCCCACCAGTTAATGCTCGAGCAACTTCTAATGACCAATTCATCGAAATAGTATAAGTAATAGTGTTAGCATTTTTTAAATAAATTAGAAACATAGGTAAGCTACCAGATAGATATGAAAAGAGAAGTATATTAGTCATTGTTCCCATTATATCCTGACCGATATGTCTTCCGGCAAGAGCCCAACGTTTCATGGAAATTTGAGGGCTACGTTTTAAAATTTCGTACATCCCACTTGCAATAGTAATAGAAACATCCATCACTGCTCCAAGTGTACCTATTAGTACGGAAGCTAGAAAGACATCCTTAGGAGGGAGAGTAAGGAAAGTGATTGTTTCGTATTTTATTCCATTTCCCCCGGTAAATTTGATGATGACTTCGGTAATTCCAACACATAAGAACGTACCAATCAGCGTACTTACAATAGTAATTAAGGTTCGGCTATGCCAACCTGTTACAAGTAGTAAAGTGAAAGAAGTGGAAATGATAATAGCACAAGTCATCAAAAAGAATAAACTTATAGCCCCATATTGATCATGTATTAAAATAGCTCCCATAACGGCAATGGTATTAACGATAAGAGATAATATAGATTGAAGTCCTACTTTTTTTCCAACAACTAAAACAGTAAGTAAAAATAAGCCGGTTATTATGACAACAATAGTATCTCGTTTTTTCTCTATAATAGTTGCGTCTTTAGGATTTTTAGAAATATGTAAAAGAACCTTGTCATTTTTGGAAAATGATTCTGAATCAGCTTGAGATTTCACATATTGGTGGGGAATCGTCGTTGTTTGCCCCTTGAATTCACCATTTAGAATCTTGAATGTTATCTTCTCTTTGTACTTAATATCTTTATTTTTGTGCTCGTCTGTTACCTTTTGTGATTGGATATCAGTAATTTGAGTGATTTGTCCTATAGGCATATTATAAAATCTATCGTTAAAAAACGTGAATATTAACGTACCTAAAAACAGGCAACTAAAGATTATCATCATCCAAGTAAAAGGTGTTTTAAAAAAATTCTTGGATTGCATCTTAAAACCTCAATTCTCAACTTGATAATCATATTGATATAGTGATTATACGACCTTTTATGATTGAACTCAAAAAGTTATCAATGAAATGTTTATGTTGAAGAGTGATAAAGTTTTGCAAAGATAAGATGAATGGTTAATATATAGTCGATTTATTTAATAATGTGCAAATTAAATTCCATGCTATATTAATGTCGTTTTTCTTGTTATCTTTTCGCATAACTACACATAGCATTCGTTTTAATTCTGTATGATTTAAAGGGATTTTAGTCCAATTTACGTGATCATATAGTAAAGAATTTTGACTAGAAATAATAAATCCCTTATTATGACTCAAAATATGTTGAGCGAGTTTCATATCTGAAATCATTCGTACTTGTGCCTTAGTCTTTTCAATCAATTTACTTTTTATTGAGCTTGTCATTGGTTCGAGACAGTATAGTGATTGATTTGTAAATTGAGATAGCGGGGGATGTACAGTCATAGCTAGTGGATGTGATTTGGGCACATACATATAATAATTTTCTTCAAATAAAGGCATGACGCGTAAATGTGTTTCCCGTTCTAACACAGGAGTAAATTCAGTGATTGCAAGATCCAATTGATTGGAAAGGATTTGATCTAATAATTTATCATGTTTTGTAAGTTGCGGAATCATGGTACTGTTACTTTGTTGTTCAAATGTTTGAATTAGGGGAAGAATCATTTGAGAGGCATCACTTTCTTCATATCCAATATAAATTGTCTGTTGGTTATGTGATACGTGTTGTTGAAATGAGTGAATGGTTTTATCCATTAATTCTAGTATTTGAGTTGCCTGTGAGAGTAACTGTCTACCTTCAACAGTTAATATGATATTTCTCCCACTTCTTTTAAATAATGTCACCCCCAATTCTTTTTCGAGTTGAGTGATTTGACGACTAATCGCAGACTGTGCAATGTTTAGTTCTAATGCCGCATCTGAAATATGCTCTCGACGTGCAACCTCTACAAAGTATCTAAGTTGTTTTATATCCATAGTTGATTTCCCTCCATTCAATAAAATAAATACTGTCTTATTCTAAACCTAGTATATCAGTATTTTTTACAATCGTTCTAATAATTAGATGAATTTAATCTAATTTATATATTGAACAGATAAATAAATTACATTATAGTAATTACTATCAAACAAAATTGTCAGAAAATTCTAATAAGGGAGTGTGCATCATGTACAATGAGAAATTAAAAAAGGGACTATACGATTATCGTGAAGAGCATGATGCGTGTGGTATTGGATTTTATGCCAATATGGATAATAAAAGATCTCACGATATTATAGAAAAATCTTTAGAAATGTTAAGACGGTTAGATCATCGTGGTGGAGTAGGTGCCGATGGTATTACTGGTGATGGTGCAGGAATTATGACGGAGATACCATACCAATTGTTCGAACAATTAACAGAATTCAAAGTTCCCGGCGAAGGATATTATGCCGTGGGATTATTTTTTTCTAAAGAGAAAGTTAGAGATTCAATTCACGAAGAGATGTTTAATCAATATTTTGAAAGTGAAGGTTTTAAAGTCATTGGATATAGAGATGTGCCAGTAGATACTCGCGCTATTGCTCAACATGTTGCAGATACTATGCCTTATATTCAACAAGTATTTGTTGACATCACAGGTGTAAAAGAAGTTGAAAAACGATTGTTTTTAGCAAGAAAGCAAATTGAAAAATATAGTGAAACACAATCCATAGATTTATATTTTACAAGTCTCTCTCATAGAACGATTGTTTATAAAGGTTGGTTACGTTCGGATCAAATTAAAGGCTTATATTTAGACCTACAAAATGAGGCATATCAATCAAAATTAGGACTTGTACACTCCCGCTTTAGTACTAATACATTTCCAAGTTGGAAACGTGCACATCCCAATCGCATGCTTATGCACAATGGTGAAATTAATACCATTAAGGGTAACGTAAACTGGATGCGAGCACGCCAAAATAAACTAGTTGAAACATTATTTGAAGATGAGAAAGATAAGGTGCATTTTATTGTTGATGAAGATGGTAGTGACTCATCAATAGTTGATAATGCGTTAGAGTTCTTATCATTAGCAATGGAGCCTGAAAAAGCAGCGATGTTATTAATTCCAGAGCCATGGTTATACAATGAATCTAACGATAAAAAAGTTCGCTCTTTCTATGAATTTTATAGTTATTTAATGGAGCCATGGGATGGACCAACTATGATTTCCTTTTGCAATGGAGATAAGATAGGTGCATTGACTGATAGAAATGGATTAAGACCTGGGCGTTATACAATAACTAAAGACAATTTTATTGTTTTTTCTTCCGAAGTAGGTGTCATTGATGTTCCAGAAGAAAATGTAGCATTTAAAGGACAACTTAATCCTGGAAAGTTATTACTTGTAGACTTTTTGCAAAATAAGGTTGTAGAAAATAATGAGCTAAAAACTAATATTGCTAATGAGTTGCCCTACGAACAATGGCTAAAAGATTATAAAAATAAAAATGATTTAGATAATATTTATTACCAATCTTCCGACTGGGATGATCAAACACTCTTCCGCTTACAGAAACAATTTGCTTACACTAAAGAAGATATCAATAAATATATGACAGATTTAGTCATCAATAAAAAAGATCCCATCGGAGCGATGGGATATGATGCACCTATTGCAGTTCTTAATGATAAGCCTGAGTCACTATTTAATTATTTTAAACAATTATTTGCACAAGTTACCAATCCACCCATCGATGCTTATCGAGAAAAGATTGTAACTAGTGAACTTTCATATTTAGGTTCAGAAGGGAACCTCTTATGTCCTGATGAATCAGTTTTAGAAAGAATTCAATTAAAAAAACCAGTTTTAAATGAAGCGCAATTATCATCAATCGATCATTCGTATTTTAATGTAACGTATTTATCTACACTTTATACAGGTGATTTGGAAAGTAGCTTAAATGAACTAGGGAACCGAGCAATACAGGCTGTACATGAAGGTGCGAAAATTTTGGTGTTAGACGATACGTCTTTAACTCACGAAAATAGTTATGCAATGCCAATTTTATTAGCGTTAAGTCACGTGCATCAATTATTAATTCGAGAAGGATTAAGAATGGAGACCAGCCTCATTGCGCAGTCCGGTGAAACACGAGAAGTTCATCACGTTGCATGTTTACTTGGTTATGGTGCAAACGCTGTAGTTCCATATTTAGCGCAACGAACGATTGAACAATTAACGCGTCAAGGTCAACTTTCAGGAACTGTCGCTGAAAATGTTGCTACGTATACCAATGTATTGTCAGAAGGCGTTATTAAAGTGATGGCTAAAATGGGCATTTCTACTGTACAAAGTTATCAAGGAGCACAGATATTTGAAGCGGTAGGTTTATCGAATAGCGTCATTGAAAAATATTTTACAGGTACACAGTCAAAATTATCTGGTATAAGTATTGAACAAATAGACAAAGAGAATAAAGCGAGACAAAGTGATGATTCTGATTATCTTGAATCCGGAAGTGTATTCCAATGGAGACAGCAAGGTCAGCATCATGCATTTAATCCTCGTACGATTTTTTTATTGCAGCATGCATGTAGAGAAAATGATTACGAGTTATTTAAAAAATTCTCCAAAACTGTAAATTTAAAACGTACGGATCATATTAGACATTTATTAGAATTCAAGACACGCCAATCTATTGATATTAGTCGTGTTGAACCAGCAAGTGAAATCGTAAAACGTTTTAATACAGGAGCAATGAGTTACGGCTCTATCTCAGCAGAGGCACATGAGACGTTGGCTCAAGCTATGAATCAAATTGGAGGTAAAAGTAATAGTGGAGAAGGTGGAGAAGATTCTTCACGTTACGAAATTCAAAAGGATGGAAGTAATAAGATAAGTGCGATTAAGCAAGTTGCATCAGGTCGTTTTGGGGTGACGAGTGATTACTTGCAACATGCAAAAGAAATTCAAATTAAAGTCGCACAAGGCGCTAAACCAGGGGAAGGTGGACAACTACCAGGTTCAAAAGTATATCCATGGATTGCTGAGACTAGAGGTTCGACACCAGGTATAGGATTAATTTCACCACCACCACACCATGATATTTATTCAATTGAGGACTTAGCACAGCTCATTCATGATTTAAAAAATGCAAATAGAAGAGCTGATATTGCAGTTAAGCTTGTATCAAAAACTGGCGTTGGAACTATAGCTTCAGGGGTAGCTAAAGCTTTCGCCGATAAAATTGTTATAAGTGGTTATGATGGAGGTACAGGTGCATCGCCTAAAACAAGTATTCAACATGCAGGTTTGCCATGGGAGATAGGCCTTGCCGAAACACATCAAACACTTAAATTAAATGATTTGCGTAGTCGCGTAAAATTAGAAACGGATGGTAAGTTACTGACGGGTAAAGATGTAGCTTATGCTTGTGCGCTTGGTGCAGAAGAATTTGGTTTCGCAACAGCACCACTTGTTGTTTTGGGGTGTATTATGATGAGGGTTTGTCATAACGATACGTGTCCAGTAGGGGTTGCAACACAAAACAAAGATTTAAGAGCTTTGTTTAGAGGTAAGGCACAGCATGTAGTTAACTTTATGTATTTTATAGCTGAAGAATTACGTGAAATTTTGGCTTCACTTGGTTTAGAAACAGTAGAAGAGTTAGTAGGAAGAACAGATCTTCTTCAACGTTCGACGCAATTGAAACCAAATAGTAAAGCAGCTTCGCTTCAAATAGAACGTTTAATAGAACAATTTGACGGGGTTAATACGAAAGAGATATCACAAAACCATCATCTTGATGAAGGATTCGATTTGAATTATCTGTACCCAGACGCACGCTATAGTATTGAAAACGGGCACTCTTTTACCGGAAATTATGTTGTTAATAATGAACAGCGAGATGTAGGTGTAATTACAGGTAGTGCGATAGCTAAACAATATGGAGAAGAAGGATTACCTGAAGATACGATACTTGCTTACACTGAAGGTCATGCAGGTCAAAGCTTAGCTGCATATGCACCACGCGGATTAACAATCCATCATACCGGTGATGCTAATGACTACGTAGGTAAAGGATTGTCCGGTGGAACTGTCATCGTAAATGCTCCAAATAGTCAACGTGAAAATGAAATTATAGCAGGAAATGTAAACTTTTACGGGGCTTCTAGAGGTAAAGCGTTTATCAATGGTAAAGCTGGTGAGCGTTTCTGTATCAGAAATAGTGGTGCAGATGTTGTAGTAGAAGGTATTGGTGATCATGGACTTGAATATATGACAGGGGGACATGTCATTATCTTAGGAGATGTTGGAAAGAACTTTGGCCAAGGCATGAGCGGGGGCGTAAGTTATATTTTCCCTTCTGACGTGGAGAAATTTAAAAAGGTTAATGCGCTTGAAACTTTAGAATTCAGTAGCATACGTTTTGATGAGGAAAAATCTCTTATCAAAGACATGCTTGAAGCACATTTTAAGCATACACGTAGTAACAAAGCACGCCAATTACTTGACCAATTTGACAATATTGAAAAGTTAGCAATTAAAGTTATTCCGAAAGATTACAAATTAATGATGCAAAAAATTGATTTGAAAAAACGTCAAATGGAACGTGAAGATGAAGCAACACTGGCAGCGTTTTATGATGACAGAGAAACAATTGAACAAGAGCTACAGCCAGCAGTCATTTATTAAAGAAGTGAGGGATTATCATGGGCGAATTTAAAGGATTTATGAAATATGATAAACAGTCGCTATCAGAATTGTCTTTGGTAGACCGTCTTTCGAATCATGAAGCGTTTCAACAACGCTTCACTAAAGAAGATGCTTCGATTCAGGGTGCGCGCTGTATGGATTGTGGAACACCTTTTTGTCAAACTGGGCAATCTTATGGAAGAGAAACAATAGGATGCCCTATTGGTAATTATATACCTGAGTGGAACGACTTAGTCTATCATCAAGATTTTAAAGCTGCTTACGAAAGATTGAGAGAGACGAATAATTTTCCTGAATTTACAGGAAGAGTTTGTCCTGCACCATGTGAGCAATCATGTGTTATGAAAATTAATAGAGAATCCGTGGCGATTAAAGGTATTGAACGTACAATTATTGATGAAGCATATGAGAATGAGTGGGTTCATCCCGCATATCCTGAAGATCATAAAGACCAACGAGTTGCTATCGTAGGTAGTGGTCCAGCGGGACTTACAGCAGCTGAAGAATTAAACTTTAAAGGCTATAAAGTTACTGTTTATGAAAAGGCGCATGAACCAGGCGGCTTGCTAATGTATGGTATACCAAATATGAAACTAGATAAAGACGTAATACGTCGACGTGTATCACTTATGAAAGATGCTGGGGTTTTATTTAAAACAGGCGTTGAAATTGGCGTCGATGTGAGCCGTGAAACACTTGAAGAAAATTATGATGCTATTATTTTATGCACAGGTGCTCAAAATGCGAGAGATTTACCATTGGAAGGACGAATGGGCTCTGGTATTCATTTTGCAATGGACTATCTTACTGAACAAACACAGTATCTAAATGGTGAGATTGAAAGTTTGAGCATTACTGCTAAAGATAAGAATGTAATTATTATAGGTGCTGGTGATACTGGTGCAGACTGTGTAGCGACAGCATTACGTGAAAACTGTAAATCTATTGTTCAATTTAATAAATATACGAAACAGCCTGAAGAGATTACTTTTGAAAGTAATACTTCCTGGCCATTAGCAATGCCTGTTTTCAAAATGGATTATGCGCATAAGGAATATGAAGCTAAATTTGGTCAAGAACCAAGAGCCTATGGTGTACAAACAATGCGCTATGATGTTGACGAGTTAGGAAATGTTAAAGGCTTATATACACAAATATTAAAAGAAACGCCTGATGGCATGGTGATGGAAGATGGACCAGAACGATTTTGGCCGGCTGATTTAGTCTTATTATCTATAGGGTTTGTTGGTACTGAAACCACTGTTCCGCATGCGTTTGATATACACACCGAGCGTAATAAAATTGTAGCTAATGATACAAATTATCAAACTAATCACGCTAAAATATTTGCTGCAGGAGATGCAAGACGAGGTCAGAGTTTGGTTGTTTGGGCAATAAAAGAAGGTCGTGAAGTAGCACATTCTGTTGATCAATACTTAAGTAAAGAAGTTCTAGTGTAAACTCAAGAATAATTATATTGACTTTTAATTAAAGTCATTATATTATTGTTATTGTGTTAATTGGAGGAATACCCAAGTCCGGCTGAAGGGATCGGTCTTGAAAACCGACAGGGCCTTAACGGGCCGCGGGGGTTCGAATCCCTCTTCCTCCGCCATTAGAATTTAAATTCCAAGACTAATAGATACCGAAGAGGCTGGGACATAATTCCTAGCCTCAGATTTTTTATATACTCTACTTCATAATCATTTCAATGACAGCTCTAATATTTTCACCTATATATTTATCAACATGTTGAGCAAGGTAATAGTGACGTTTCACATTTAAAGTTGTTATCATTAATTTTTCATAATCTTCTGGATGAAGTGCTGATTTTGAAATAATTGCAAACCCATTTCCAGCCTCTACCATTTGTTTAATAATCTTAATATTGTTAATTTCTATCAAATATGGATTTAATTTCAACTCAGAAAGACCTACTTCCTGATAAAACCTTGTTCCAGACCCTTTTTCTCTAACGAAACATATATCCATTCTAGGTTGAATCGATTTTTTGTAAATATACACCATTTCGTCTTCCATTATTTCCTTACATTTTATTGCATTGTCTTGAATTTCCTTTTCTACAATACCTATATCTACTCTGTTGTGTTTAATATCATTTATAACAGAATCTGAATTATTAACACGTAAATGAATATGTAACTTAGGGTATTGTTGCATAAGACTGGTAAGCTGTTCTGATAATAAATATTCACCATATGTATAACTGCTTCCAATTGTTAAGGTGCCTGAGATGATTTCAGATTCCGATGTTAAGTTTTGCCATAATTCTTGTTCAATACTTTCCCGTTGCAATGCGTATTGTAATAGCTTTTCGCCATCTCTAGTTAGTTTTAAATATGGAGATTTAAATTCAAATATTTTAACATTATATTTTAATTCTAAACGTTTAATATCACGACTCACAGAAGGCTGCGAAGTATATAAATTTTCTGCTGCTCTAGTAAAACTTTCTGTTTTCATTACTTCAATTAATACCTTATACGGATCCATGCATCATTCTCCTTTAATTCTAATATAACATTTTTGATATATATACTATACTTATTATTTATTTAACGCTATAACAATAACGTGCTAAGATTTCATATCGAGGTGAAAGTACATATGAAATCAATAACGCAGGCTTCATTTATGAAAGGTATTATGTTTACATTTACGATTGCAATAATCAGTTATATATTAGCTAAATTTCCTATTTTACATACGATTGGGGCGTTAGCTATTGCCATCATTTTTGCGATGATATACCGCCAAGTCATAGGTTATCCTGAGCATATTCGCCCAGGTATTACGTTTGCATCGAAACGTTTATTAAAATTTGCGATTATCTTATATGGGTTAAAATTAAATATGGGAGATATTCTAGGTAAAGGTTGGAAATTACTACTTATTGATATTATCGTAATTATCTTTTCAATAAGTTTAACTTTACTTTTGAATCAAATTATTAAAGGAAATAAAGATATCTCTATACTACTTGGTATTGGTACAGGAGTATGTGGAGCTGCAGCTATTGCAGCTACAGCACCAATCTTAAAATCTAAAGAAAAAGACATTGCAATAAGTGTAGGTATTATTGCACTAGTTGGAACTATATTTGCACTTATTTATACAGCTATCGAGGCTATTTTTAACATACCTACTATAACTTATGGTGCTTGGACAGGTATCAGTCTACATGAAATCGCTCAAGTCGTTTTAGCAGCAGGTATTGGCGGGTCGGAGGCAATGACATTTGCTTTACTTGGAAAATTAGGCCGTGTGTTTTTACTTATTCCATTAAGTATTGTCTTGATTTTGTATATGCGTTATAAGTCACACTCAAGTCAAGTACAACAAAAAATCGATATTCCTTACTTTCTAATTGGATTTATTATAATGGCTTGTATCAATACATTTGTTCCTATTCCTTCATTACTTATGAATATTATAAATGTTATTACAACGTTATGTATGTTAATGGCGATGGTTGCTCTAGGATTGAATATCGTTTTAAAAGAAGTTATTTCAAAAGCACTTAAACCATTCATTGTGATCTGTATAACTTCAATTTGTCTGTCTGGTGTGACTCTCTTAGTTACGTCTATAATGTTTAAATAAGGTGACATGTTATATGTTTATATTTAAAATAAAAAAGAGGCTAGAAATTATGTCCTAGCTTTTATGTTGTATTTGTAATTTATATATATGAATAAATTTTCAATGTAACTCATTGTGCAGAAAATTTAAATGCTTTTGGAAATAAAGAATTAATGACCGTAGGAGAAATGTCTTCAACGACAATTAATCATTGAAAAGGATTTGAAATTAGATATAAGTTATTCAAGTAAGTCTATTACTTTTAAAACTTTTCCATCTTTTAACTACGGAATTTTTGGTGATCATTTTACACCTTTTACAGCTACTGTCAGAAGTACTGTTTTTTAAAAGTTACCAGATGTTTTCAATATACTATTTCAAAACATTTAGCCACAGAATTTAAGTTCAAAGAATTTTCAAGACGACGATAATTACATTTTAATGAGGTTCAAAAAATCGTCGTGTTTGTCTTTTAAGTGAAGAAGATTAAATTTTTACGCTTGCAAAGAGAGGCAGAATTATAGTAATATAGTTCTTACCGTGCTAGGTGGGGAGGTAGCGGTTCCCTGTACTCGAAATCCGCTTTATGCGAGACTTAATTCCTTTGTTGAGGACGTATTTTTGTGAAGTCTGCCCGAAGCACGTAGTGTTTGAAGATTTCGGTCCTATGCAATATGAACCCATGAACCATGTCAGGTCCTGACGGAAGCAGCATTAAGTGGATCCTCATATGTGCCGTAGGGTAGCCGAGATTTAGCTGTCGACTTCGGTAACGTTTATGATATGCGTTCGATACAAAGGTGCATGGTTTTTTACTTTAGATTTAAGCAAATTTTTATATAGATAATAAAGATCTAGGTTATGAAACTTAGATGTATAGTCCGATGTGAAGTTATTTAAATTTCATTCAGGGCTATTTTTTTATTTACAATTAAACTAAATATAATAGCTATTGATTTCTATCTTAAGTTGGAGTAGTTACTACGAAACACTATAATTATTTATCTAAATATTCATTTCAATGTTTGATGTTAAGTGTGATGTTTTACTTCAAGTCATTTTTATTAAATGGATTAATAACGAATAATTTGTTAAAGTTATATCGTTGTAAAATGAAAACCTAGTTAATTAAAAAATTTACGTCGAAATATAGAATGGCTTATTAAAATGGAGGATACATGCATATTTATTTAAGTACTTTAACAGAGGTCGATTATGAAACGTCACTAAATAGTATAGAAAATAATTATAATCTAAATCCAGAATCCAGTTGGCAAGATCGAGCGCGCGTTAAAAATCTAAGAAAACTTGAAAGCTACAATTATGAATTAGAAGTTATAGCTAAGAATGAATTGAATGAAGTTATAGGTCACGTTGTGTTAGCAGAGGTTAAGTTGTCGTCTAAAAACAAAAAAGCGATAGCGTTAGCCATTGGTGCACTGTCAGTAGATAAATCTATTCGAAACCAAGGTTTAGGTCAAGCCCTGTTAAAAGCTGTAGAAGAACGTGCTAAAGAACAAGGCTATTGTGCTATTTTTGTAAATAATCATCCTCAGTACTTTGAGAAATCTGATTATGAAGCAGCCCATTTATATAATATACATATAGAAGAAAAACGAAATCATCAATCATTATTAGTAAAATTTCTAAAACCAGTTCAAAATGAATGGTCTGGAATGACGGTGTATTATCCGGAAGTACTGGATTGATTTTAATTGATAAGAAAATATAAGAGCGTGATATAATAATGAGTAATTGTTAATGGAGGTGCTACGGTGGATTACCAAGCTTTGTATCGTATGTATAGACCGCAAAGTTTTGATGATGTGGTTGGACAAACGCATGTAACTAAAACGCTGCGTAATGCAATTTCAAAAGGTAAACAATCCCATGCATATATTTTTAGTGGTCCGAGAGGTACGGGTAAAACTAGTATTGCAAAGGTTTTTGCCAAAGCTATTAATTGTCTTAATAGTGACGATGGTGAACCTTGTAATGAATGTGCGATTTGTAAAGGAATCACACAAGGTACGAATAACGATGTAATTGAAATTGATGCTGCAAGTAATAACGGTGTAGATGAAATAAGGAATATTAGAGATAAAGTTAAGTACGCACCTAGTGAATCTAAGTATAAAGTATATATTATTGATGAGGTTCATATGTTAACTACTGGTGCTTTCAATGCTTTGCTTAAAACATTAGAAGAACCACCAGCGCATGCTATATTTATCTTGGCAACAACAGAACCACATAAAATTCCACCCACTATTATTTCGAGAGCGCAACGATTTGACTTTAAAGCAATTAGCAGTGACCAAATTATAGATAGACTTAAGTATGTAGCTAATTCTCAATCTTTGGATTACGATGACGCAGCATTAGAATTTATTGCTAAAGCATCAGAAGGTGGTATGCGAGATGCATTAAGCATTATGGATCAAGCAATAGCGTTTGGAGACGAACGACTTACTTTACAAGATGCTTTAAATGTTACAGGTAGTGTTGATGAAGCGGCATTAAATGAGTTATTTAATGACATTGTAAAAAGTGATGTTAAAGCCGCATTTAATAGATATCATCATTTTATTTCAGAAGGTAAAGAAGTCAACAGACTCATTAATGATATGATTTACTTTGTTAGAGATACAATTATGAATAAAACGTCTAACGAATCCGTTCATTTTGAATCACTTATTCATTTCGACTTAGATATGTTATACAGGATGATAGATATCATCAATGATACACTAGTATCCATTAGGTTCAGTGTAAATCAAAGTGTTCATTTTGAAGTGTTGCTAGTTAAACTTGCAGAAATGATTAAGACACAGCCTCAAACTGTACAAAATGTAGCAACAGCATCGGTAGCTAATGAACCAGATAATGAGATGTTATTACAACGTTTAGAACAACTTGAAAATGAGCTTAAAACCTTAAAAGAACAAGGGATCAAAACTAATAAAGTTAGTCAACAACCTAAGAAACCAACACGTACGATTCAACGATCTAAAAATACGTTTTCTATGCAACAAATAGCGAAAGTATTAGACAAAGCAAACAAAGATGATATCAAATTGTTGAAGAACCATTGGCAAGAAGTGATTGATCATGCAAAAAGTAATGATAAAAAGTCTTTAGTAAGTTTGCTACTGAATTCAGAACCAGTAGCAGCTAGTGAAGATCATGTGTTAGTTAAATTTGATGAAGAAATTCATTGTGAAATAGTAAATAAAGATGATGAAAAGAGAAACAATATTGAAAGTGTAGTTTGTAATATAGTTAATAAAACTGTCAAAGTAGTTGGAGTGCCGGCTGACCAATGGCTGAGAGTGAGAGCAGAGTACTTACAAAATCGTAACACCAATGAAACACATCAAAGCGAAAAACAAAGCACACAACAGTCTCAACAAATAGATATTGCTCAAAAAGCTAAAGACTTATTTGGTGAGGAAACTGTACACTTAGTTGATGAAGACTGATACATGACAAGCGATATCTTGGTATGTATAATGTAATAAAAGCTAAATTTTTATAGAAATTGTTTACTATTAAGGAGGAAATGAAATTATGCGCGGTGGCGGAAATATGCAACAAATGATGAAACAAATGCAGAAAATGCAAAAGAAAATGGCTCAAGAACAAGAGAAATTAAAAGAAGAACGCGTTGCTGGAACAGCAGGCGGAGGTATGGTGACTGTTACTGTAACAGGTCATAAAGAAGTTGTGGATGTAGAAATTAAAGAAGAAGCTGTTGATCCAGAAGATATTGAGATGCTTCAAGATTTAGTATTGGCGGCTACAAATGAAGCGATGAATAAAGCAGATGAGTTAACACAACAACGTTTAGGTAAGCATACTCAAGGCTTAAACATCCCTGGAATGTGATGAAATATGCATTATCCAGAACCTATATCAAAGCTTATCGATAGTTTTATGAAACTGCCAGGCATTGGACCAAAGACGGCTCAACGTCTGGCTTTTCATACTTTAGATATGAAAGAAGACGATGTTGTTAAGTTTGCTAAAGCACTAGTTGATGTTAAAAGAGAACTTACCTATTGTAGTGTTTGTGGGCATATTACAGAAAATGATCCTTGTTATATATGTGAAGATAAACAGCGAGATCGTTCTGTCATATGTGTAGTTGAAGATGACAAGGATGTCATAGCAATGGAAAAAATGCGTGAATATAAAGGTTTATATCACGTGCTTCATGGTTCGATTTCACCAATGGATGGTATTGGGCCTGAAGACATCAATATACCTGCATTAGTTGAACGCCTCAAAAACGATGAGGTGAAAGAGCTTATATTAGCTATGAATCCTAACCTAGAAGGCGAGTCTACTGCAATGTATATATCTAGGTTGGTTAAACCAATTGGGATTAAAGTCACAAGACTGGCACAAGGTTTATCTGTAGGCGGCGATTTAGAATATGCTGATGAAGTGACTTTATCTAAAGCAATTGCAGGTAGAACGGAAATGTAATAATATCTACTATTTTAAAGTCTGGGATATAAGTCTATATTCTAGACTTTATTTACATTTAAATAGAAGAAGATTGAACACGCTTATATATGAATCTTCCCAACATAGAGAATTTCACTGAGAAATTCAACAGACAAAGCAAGTTGGGGTTCGGTAATGGATTGAAACAAAGAAGAATATGATAAGATTTCTGTTTCGCTTTTTAGAATTCAGACTTATTGAGTTCACGGAAAGGCTTTTATAATTACATTTATTATTAATGAGGATAAGAATCAATCCTTCTTTACCCAAGGATGATGTAAAGTATTTGGAATAAAAAACAAGGATTATAGTAAAATAGTAAAAATATTTTAAAATGAACAACAAAAATAAAGTTTGTGAATAGGGTTTGTATAGGCGTTTAAGTTTTATTTTAGCAACCATTTTTCTGTATAACACGTTTATAATTAAATTTCATACAAAAAAAGTTCGGTTTTTCCTCCGGAGTAATTTGAATTGTTTTTGATAGTGTAATTTTTACTGTTGTTAAAACGAGAATAAGTCTGTATAGTGTTTATTTGTTGAGCGAAACAACTTAACGAATCATTAAACAAACGACTAAAATTAATTTCAAAAAGTTGTTGACTTAAACAACCATGAAGAGTATAATTAATTCTTGTCGGTAAGAAAATGAACATTGAAAACTGAATGACAATATGTCAACGTTAATTCCAATAAACAGTAACGAAACGTTACAAACTATTTAGTATTTATGAGCTAATCAAACATCATAATTTTTATGGAGAGTTTGATCCTGGCTCAGGATGAACGCTGGCGGCGTGCCTAATACATGCAAGTCGAGCGAACAGACGAGGAGCTTGCTCCTCTGACGTTAGCGGCGGACGGGTGAGTAACACGTGGATAACCTACCTATAAGACTGGGATAACTTCGGGAAACCGGAGCTAATACCGGATAATATATTGAACCGCATGGTTCAATAGTGAAAGACGGTTTTGCTGTCACTTATAGATGGATCCGCGCCGCATTAGCTAGTTGGTAAGGTAACGGCTTACCAAGGCAACGATGCGTAGCCGACCTGAGAGGGTGATCGGCCACACTGGAACTGAGACACGGTCCAGACTCCTACGGGAGGCAGCAGTAGGGAATCTTCCGCAATGGGCGAAAGCCTGACGGAGCAACGCCGCGTGAGTGATGAAGGTCTTCGGATCGTAAAACTCTGTTATTAGGGAAGAACAAATGTGTAAGTAACTATGCACGTCTTGACGGTACCTAATCAGAAAGCCACGGCTAACTACGTGCCAGCAGCCGCGGTAATACGTAGGTGGCAAGCGTTATCCGGAATTATTGGGCGTAAAGCGCGCGTAGGCGGTTTTTTAAGTCTGATGTGAAAGCCCACGGCTCAACCGTGGAGGGTCATTGGAAACTGGAAAACTTGAGTGCAGAAGAGGAAAGTGGAATTCCATGTGTAGCGGTGAAATGCGCAGAGATATGGAGGAACACCAGTGGCGAAGGCGACTTTCTGGTCTGTAACTGACGCTGATGTGCGAAAGCGTGGGGATCAAACAGGATTAGATACCCTGGTAGTCCACGCCGTAAACGATGAGTGCTAAGTGTTAGGGGGTTTCCGCCCCTTAGTGCTGCAGCTAACGCATTAAGCACTCCGCCTGGGGAGTACGACCGCAAGGTTGAAACTCAAAGGAATTGACGGGGACCCGCACAAGCGGTGGAGCATGTGGTTTAATTCGAAGCAACGCGAAGAACCTTACCAAATCTTGACATCCTCTGACCCCTCTAGAGATAGAGTTTTCCCCTTCGGGGGACAGAGTGACAGGTGGTGCATGGTTGTCGTCAGCTCGTGTCGTGAGATGTTGGGTTAAGTCCCGCAACGAGCGCAACCCTTAAGCTTAGTTGCCATCATTAAGTTGGGCACTCTAAGTTGACTGCCGGTGACAAACCGGAGGAAGGTGGGGATGACGTCAAATCATCATGCCCCTTATGATTTGGGCTACACACGTGCTACAATGGACAATACAAAGGGTAGCGAAACCGCGAGGTCAAGCAAATCCCATAAAGTTGTTCTCAGTTCGGATTGTAGTCTGCAACTCGACTATATGAAGCTGGAATCGCTAGTAATCGTAGATCAGCATGCTACGGTGAATACGTTCCCGGGTCTTGTACACACCGCCCGTCACACCACGAGAGTTTGTAACACCCGAAGCCGGTGGAGTAACCATTTGGAGCTAGCCGTCGAAGGTGGGACAAATGATTGGGGTGAAGTCGTAACAAGGTAGCCGTATCGGAAGGTGCGGCTGGATCACCTCCTTTCTAAGGATATATTCGGAACATCTTCTACGAAGATGAGGGAATAACGTGACATATTGTATTCAGTTTTGAATGTTTATTAACATTCATTTGTACATTGAAAACTAGATAAGTAAGTAAGATTTTACCAAGCAAAACCGAGTGAATAGAGTTTTAAATAAGCTTGAATTCATAAATAATCGCTAGTGTTCGAAAGAACACTCACAAGATTAATAACTAGTTTTAGCTATTTATTTTGAATAACAATTCAAAATATGGTGGAAACATAGATTAAGTTATTAAGGGCGCACGGTGGATGCCTTGGCACTAGAAGCCGATGAAGGACGTTACTAACGACGATATGCTTTGGGTAGCTGTAAGTAAGCGTTGATCCAGAGATTTCCGAATGGGGGAACCCAGCATGAGTTATGTCATGTTATCGACATGTGAATTTATAGCATGTCAGAAGGCAGACCCGGAGAACTGAAACATCTTAGTACCCGGAGGAAGAGAAAGAAAAATCGATTCCCTGAGTAGCGGCGAGCGAAACGGGAAGAGCCCAAACCAACAAGCTTGCTTGTTGGGGTTGTAGGACACTCTATACGGAGTTACAAAAGAACATGTTAGACGAATCATCTGGAAAGATGAATCAAAGAAGGTAATAATCCTGTAGTCGAAAACATATTCTCTCTTGAGTGGATCCTGAGTACGACGGAGCACGTGAAATTCCGTCGGAATCTGGGAGGACCATCTCCTAAGGCTAAATACTCTCTAGTGACCGATAGTGAACCAGTACCGTGAGGGAAAGGTGAAAAGTACCCCGGAAGGGGAGTGAAAGAGAACTTGAAACCGTGTGCTTACAAGTAGTCAGAGCCCGTTAATGGGTGATGGCGTGCCTTTTGTAGAATGAACCGGCGAGTTACGATCTGATGCAAGGTTAAGCAGCAAATGTGGAGCCGCAGCGAAAGCGAGTCTGAATAGGGCGTTGAGTATTTGGTCGTAGACCCGAAACCAGGTGATCTACCCTTGGTCAGGTTGAAGTTCAGGTAACACTGAATGGAGGACCGAACCGACTTACGTTGAAAAGTGAGCGGATGAACTGAGGGTAGCGGAGAAATTCCAATCGAACTTGGAGATAGCTGGTTCTCTCCGAAATAGCTTTAGGGCTAGCCTCAAGTGATGATTATTGGAGGTAGAGCACTGTTTGGACGAGGGGCCCCTCTCGGGTTACCGAATTCAGACAAACTCCGAATGCCAATTAATTTAACTTGGGAGTCAGAACATGGGTGATAAGGTCCGTGTTCGAAAGGGAAACAGCCCAGACCACCAGCTAAGGTCCCAAAATATATGTTAAGTGGAAAAGGATGTGGCGTTGCCCAGACAACTAGGATGTTGGCTTAGAAGCAGCCATCATTTAAAGAGTGCGTAATAGCTCACTAGTCGAGTGACACTGCGCCGAAAATGTACCGGGGCTAAACATATTACCGAAGCTGTGGATTGTCCTTTGGACAATGGTAGGAGAGCGTTCTAAGGGCGTCGAAGCATGATCGCAAGGACATGTGGAGCGCTTAGAAGTGAGAATGCCGGTGTGAGTAGCGAAAGACGGGTGAGAATCCCGTCCACCGATTGACTAAGGTTTCCAGAGGAAGGCTCGTCCGCTCTGGGTTAGTCGGGTCCTAAGCTGAGGCCGACAGGCGTAGGCGATGGATAACAGGTTGATATTCCTGTACCACCTAGTATCGTTTTAATCGATGGGGGGACGCAGTAGGATAGGCGAAGCGTGCTGTTGGAGTGCACGTCCAAGCAGTAAGGCTGAGTGTTAGGCAAATCCGGCACTCATAAGGCTGAGCTGTGATGGGGAGAGGAAATTGTTTCCTCGAGTCGTTGATTTCACACTGCCGAGAAAAGCCTCTAGATAGATAACAGGTGCCCGTACCGCAAACCGACACAGGTAGTCAAGATGAGAATTCTAAGGTGAGCGAGCGAACTCTCGTTAAGGAACTCGGCAAAATGACCCCGTAACTTCGGGAGAAGGGGTGCTCTTTAGGGTTCACGCCCAGAAGAGCCGCAGTGAATAGGCCCAAGCGACTGTTTATCAAAAACACAGGTCTCTGCTAAACCGTAAGGTGATGTATAGGGGCTGACGCCTGCCCGGTGCTGGAAGGTTAAGAGGAGTGGTTAGCTTCTGCGAAGCTACGAATCGAAGCCCCAGTAAACGGCGGCCGTAACTATAACGGTCCTAAGGTAGCGAAATTCCTTGTCGGGTAAGTTCCGACCCGCACGAAAGGCGTAACGATTTGGGCACTGTCTCAACGAGAGACTCGGTGAAATCATAGTACCTGTGAAGATGCAGGTTACCCGCGACAGGACGGAAAGACCCCGTGGAGCTTTACTGTAGCCTGATATTGAAATTCGGCACAGCTTGTACAGGATAGGTAGGAGCCTTTGAAACGTGAGCGCTAGCTTACGTGGAGGCGTTGGTGGGATACTACCCTAGCTGTGTTGGCTTTCTAACCCGCACCACTTATCGTGGTGGGAGACAGTGTCAGGCGGGCAGTTTGACTGGGGCGGTCGCCTCCTAAAAGGTAACGGAGGCGCTCAAAGGTTCCCTCAGAATGGTTGGAAATCATTCATAGAGTGTAAAGGCATAAGGGAGCTTGACTGCGAGACCTACAAGTCGAGCAGGGTCGAAAGACGGACTTAGTGATCCGGTGGTTCCGCATGGAAGGGCCATCGCTCAACGGATAAAAGCTACCCCGGGGATAACAGGCTTATCTCCCCCAAGAGTTCACATCGACGGGGAGGTTTGGCACCTCGATGTCGGCTCATCGCATCCTGGGGCTGTAGTCGGTCCCAAGGGTTGGGCTGTTCGCCCATTAAAGCGGTACGCGAGCTGGGTTCAGAACGTCGTGAGACAGTTCGGTCCCTATCCGTCGTGGGCGTAGGAAATTTGAGAGGAGCTGTCCTTAGTACGAGAGGACCGGGATGGACATACCTCTGGTGTACCAGTTGTCGTGCCAACGGCATAGCTGGGTAGCTATGTATGGACGGGATAAGTGCTGAAAGCATCTAAGCATGAAGCCCCCCTCAAGATGAGATTTCCCAACTTCGGTTATAAGATCCCTCGAAGATGACGAGGTTAATAGGTTCGAGGTGGAAGCGTGGTGACACGTGGAGCTGACGAATACTAATCGATCGAAGACTTAATCAATTTTTAAAAAACGTTTTGCGACGCAAAATCTTACTTACTATCTAGTTTTGAATGTATAATCATTCATTTGTCTGGTGACAATGGCAAGGAGGTCACACCTGTTCCCATGCCGAACACAGAAGTTAAGCTCCTTAGCGCCGATGGTAGTCGGACTGACGTTCCGCTAGAGTAGGACGTTGCCAGGCAAATATCGTATAAGATGCGATGAGCCTAATCGAGACCGAAAGGTCTCTTTTTTTTATACAAAAATAGTTCTAAAAAATAGGTTTCTCGGCGAGGAGAAAGTATTAGGAACTTATGAATAAATGAGAGAGACAATGAATTTAGATAATCTAAACGAGTTAATGAACACTATATATAAAGTGAGAGCCTAGCGCTTGTCTTGAGTGAAGGAAACTTCTTAGCATCCGATGATGGTAGTTGGACTAACGTTTCGATAGAATAAGATGTTACCAGACAAAGTACGAGACCGAAAGGTCTCTTTTTTATATTAAATAATTACAATAATTAGGTTTGGGAAAATTTTCTTTTTAATAAAGCAATTTTAAATCGAACATCTAAGTAAGTTGAAATGACAATGATTAAGAAGTTAGTTAAGTATTAGAGAAAATTTGTGTTTTCTAATACACTAGTAATAAATAACAAGAAATTAAGAAAGAGGGATGACTTTGATTATTAGGGCATTGGAGAAGACAGATTTATCATTTATACATCATTTGAATAATGAGTATTCCATTATGTCGTATTGGTTTGAAGAGCCTTATCAATCATTAAGCGAATTAGAAAATTTATATACAAAGCATATTTTAGATGAAACAGAGCGACGTTTCATTGTTGAAGAGGGATCAACATCTGTAGGCATGGTAGAGTTATTAGAAATTAACTTTATACATAGAACTTGTGAAGTGTTAATTATTATCGATCCGCAGTATGCAAATAATGGGTACGCGAAAAAAGCCTTTAAAATGGCTATTGACTATGCTTTTTTAGTATTAAATATGAATAAGGTATACTTATATGTGGATATTAAGAATGAGAAAGCAGTACATATCTATCAAAGTAATAATTTCGAAATAGAAGGAACGTTAAAGGAACACTTCTATACAAGGGGAGAATATAGAGATTGCTATGTAATGGGCTTGTTAAAAAGGAATTGGGTTAATAAGAATGATGATGATTTGTCTCATATAAGATGAAAAATTAAATTTAGAGAGAGTTATTAATATGAAAAGACCAATAATTCAAAAATTAAATCACTTGATAGAGAAAAAAGCTATCTCTATGCATGTTCCTGGACATAAAAACATGACAATCGGCTACTTAAATAGGCTTGATTTAGCAATGGATATGACAGAAATTACTGGATTAGATGATATGCATTATCCTGAAGGAATTATTTTAGAAAGCATGGAGAATTTTAGGAAACATAAAAACTATGATGCTTTCTTATTAGTTAACGGAACGACTTCAGGTATATTATCGGTTATCCAAGCGTTTTCGACAAGAAAAGGTAAATATTTAATTAGTAGAAATGTTCATAAATCAGTATTTCACGGTTTAGACATAACACAACAACAAGCGACAATAACTAAGACAGATGTCAGTAAGAAAACGAATCAATATGTAAATCCAAAGATAAATCAAGATAAAAATCAATATTATAAACTTGCCATCTGTACATACCCTAATTATTACGGTGAAACTTTTGATATTTCTCAATATATCAAACAATTACATCACAGAGGGATACCGATATTAGTAGATGAAGCGCATGGTGCACATTTTGGTTTATATGGATTTCCAGAATCCTCAATGAATTTTAATGCTGATTACGTTGTGCAGTCATATCACAAAACACTCCCTGCACTAACAATGGGATCAGTTATATATATACATAAAGATGCACCATTAAGACAACAAGTCATAGATTATTTAACTTATTTCCAAACGTCAAGTCCTTCGTACCTCATTATGTCTAGTTTAGAATTAGCGAATAAATTTTATAAAGAATATGATTCTACATTATTTGACCAACGAAGAAAGATGTTAATTGATTTATTAGTAAATATGGGATTTACAGTTATAGAACCAGAGGATCCTTTAAAATTGGTTGTGAGTTTTGAGGGTGTTGAAGGTTATGATGTGCAAAAATGGTTTGAGGATAAAGAAATTTATGTAGAATTAGCTGATATGTATCAAGTGTTACTCGTTCTCCCCCTATGGCATGAAGGAGATAAATTTCCTTTTAAGTTGTTGATTGAAAAAATTAGAGAAATTAACGTGCCAAAAAAATGTACGCGCGACATAAAACCTCTTAATTTTATGACGGGTTTTAGCGAATACAAAACTGTTCATTTTCAAAATACGAAAGAAGTGTCTATTAAAAGGGCAGAAGGTAAAGTTTTAGCACAACATATCGTTCCATACCCTCCAGGTATACCGGTGATGTTTAAAGGAGAAGTCGTGACGTCTCATATGATAGACTTATTAAATAAATATGATAAACAAAATATTAAAGTTGAAGGTTTAAATCATAAAAAAATATTAGTTAAGGATGAATAAGAAATGTCTACATTTATAACGTTTGAAGGTCCAGAAGGAGCAGGAAAGACCTCAGTAATTAAAAAAGTAAGCGAAAGATTAGCTAAAGAATATGATATTGTTACAACACGTGAACCTGGTGGAGTATTAACTAGTGAAGAAATACGTCGTATTGTACTTGATGGAGATAGTATAGACATTCGAACTGAAGCTATGCTGTTCGCTGCATCTAGACGTGAACACCTTGTTGAAAAGATTATCCCATCTTTACAGGCAGGTAAAATTGTCCTTTGTGATAGATATATTGATAGTTCATTGGCTTATCAAGGTTATGCAAGGGGTATAGGAATTAAAGAAGTAAAATTATTAAATGAATTTGCAATTAATGGTTTGTATCCAGACTTAACGATTTATTTAGATGTTGATGCGGAAATTGGTCGTCAAAGAATTCTAAAAAATAACAGAGAACAAAACAGATTAGATAAAGAGGAAAAAGCTTTTCATGAAAAAGTGATCGAAGGATATCAAAAAGTGATTAGTGATAATCCTCATCGGTTTATTAAAGTCAATGCTAACCATAGTTTGGATAAAGTTGTTGAAGAAACATACCAATCTATCATCAAATATTTAAAATAATTATGATATAATGATAAAAAGAGGTGTATAAAAATGAAAATGATTATAGCGATCGTTCAAGATCAAGATAGTCAAGAGCTTTCAGACCAACTCGTAAAAAACAATTTCAGAGCTACAAAGTTAGCAACTACTGGTGGATTTTTAAGAGCAGGCAATACAACTTTCTTATGTGGGGTTAAGGATGACCGTGTCGACGAGGTTCTATCTGTCATTGATAATACTTGTGGTAATAGAGACCAACTTGTTTCACCAATAACACCAATGGGTGGTAGTGCAGATTCATATATTCCTTATCCAGTTGAAGTTGAAGTAGGTGGCGCGACAGTATTTGTAATGCCGATTGAAGCATTTCATCAATTCTAGTTGTTTATAAAAAATCTACTTTTCATTTACATATTTATGTTAACGAAAAGTGTTTAAAATGTAATTATTATAGATGTATTTTTTATTTGGCTACTTGAAATGTAGTTTGAGATTGAAGGCATATTCATTCAAAATTTATACTTCATCCTTTGAGTTTTTAGCGTGAAAGTTAGTAATTATATGCGTTTAATTCAAGGAATGCAGTTGCTAATTCGAAATTGTTTGAAGACGATGCTCAACAGTCTAGAACTATCATTTAAGTAGTCTTTTTACATAATGAATATCATAAAGGGAGTAAGTCGCTTATGGATGAACAACAACAGTTAGCTAACGCATATCATTCTAACAAATTGTCACATGCATATTTGTTTGAGGGTGATGATGCACAAACGATGAAACGTGTCGCAATCCATTTTACTAAATTAATTCTTTGTAATAATAGTAATCAATGCGAACTGAAAGTTGATACTTTTAATCATCCTGACTTTTCATATGTGTCTTCTGATGAAAATACAATTAAAAAAGAACAAATTGAAAAACTTGTTCATCATATGAACCAACTACCTATTGAGGGTCAATATAAAGTATATATTATTGAGGATTTTGAAAAATTAACTGTTCAAGGGGAAAATAGTATACTAAAATTTTTAGAAGAGCCCCCTGATAATACAATTGCGATACTTTTATCAACGAAACCGGAACAAATATTAGACACTATACATTCAAGATGTCAGCATGTATATTTTAAGCCTATTGATAAGCGGCAGTTTATAGAGCGTTTAGTAGAGATGTCAATAGCAAGACCGGTAGCAGAAATGCTAAGTACCTATACAACTCAAATAGAAGCAGCATCGTCGTTAAATGAGGAATTTGATTTAGTTACTTTAAGAAAATCAATCATCAGATGGTGTCAATTAATATTATCTAATAAAGCTATGGCTCTTATAGGTGTCATTGAGTTATTAAAACAAGCTAAGAATCGTAAATTACAATTACTTACTTTATCAGCCGTCAATGGCTTTTTCGAAGATATAATGCATGCAAAGATAGAAATGGATAATTATTATACATTTAGTGATTTAACTGAAGAAATTGAAAATTATGCAAATCAATTAACTTTTAATCAATTAATCCTCATGTATGATCAGATTACTGAAGCGCATAAAAAGTTAAATCAAAATGTTAATCCAACACTTGTTTTTGAACAAATAGTAATAAAAGGTGTGATTTAAAATGCCCAATGTTGTAGGTGTTCAGTTTCAAAAAGCAGGGAAATTAGAATACTACGCGCCGAATCAATTAGATGTAGAGGTTGGTGACTGGGTTGTTGTCCAATCTAAAAGAGGTATAGAAATTGGCCACGTAAAGTTTCCATTACGTGAAGTTGATGTAGAAGATGTCACATTACCGCTAAAAAATATCATTCGTAAAATGAATGAAGATGATCAAGAAACATATTATCGTAATGAACGCGATGCCAATGATGCGTTAGAATTATGTAAAAAAGTAGTTAAAGATCAGCAATTAGATATGCGATTAGTTAATTGTGAATATACATTAGATAAATCTAAAGTGATTTTTAATTTTACCGCAGATGATCGCATTGATTTTCGCAAACTTGTTAAAGTTTTAGCTCAAAATCTAAAGACTAGAATAGAATTACGTCAAATTGGGGTAAGAGATGAAGCGAAATTATTGGGTGGTATCGGTCCTTGTGGACGTTCTTTATGTTGTTCTACATTTTTAGGAGATTTCGAACCTGTATCCATTAAAATGGCGAAAGATCAGAACCTATCATTAAATCCAACTAAGATTTCAGGAGCTTGTGGTAGATTGATGTGTTGTCTTAAATATGAAAATGACTACTATGAAGAGGCTCGAACTCAATTACCTGATGTTGGAGATATGATTCAAACACCAGATGGTCACGGAAAAGTGATAGGATTAAATATTTTAGATATTTCTATGCAAGTTAAAATAGAGGGTCTAGAACAACCTTTAGAATATAAAATGGAAGAGATAGAAGTATTGAATTAAGGAGGTTGAATAACCTTTGAATCGAAACGAATTATTCGAAAGACTTATGAAATTAGAACATCACGTTGAACAACTTACAACCGACATGTCAGAACTTAAAGATTTAACAGTCGAACTTGTTGAGGAGAATGTTGCTTTGCAAGTTGAAAATGAAAATTTAAAACGATTGATGAACAAAACTGAAGAATCGGTTGAAACTCACTTAGATAAAGATAATTATAAGCATGTAAAAACACCATCTCCAAGTAAAGATAATTTAGCAATGTTATATCGTGAAGGTTTTCATATTTGTAAGGGTGAATTATTCGGGAAACATCGTCATGGTGAAGATTGCTTATTATGCCTTAATGTGTTGAGTGATTAATTCTTTCGATAAATAAATGTTTAAATATAAGGATGTATTATAAGTGTGTAGTTTAAGTCATACTGTAATAACATCCTTTTTTTAGGAGTAAAGATATGTTAGAAGATAATGAACGCGTTGACCATTTAATAAAAGAAGGATATGAGATTATACAAAATGATGAAGTATTCTCTTTTTCTACTGATGCCCTATTGTTAGGGTATTTAACCGAAGTTCGCAAAAATGATAAAGTTATGGATTTATGCTCCGGCAATGGTGTTATTCCATTATTATTAGCTGCTAAATCAACTCAACCTATTGAAGGAATAGAAATACAAGAGCAACTAGTGAGTATGGCACGTCGCAGTTTTAAATTGAATGATTTGAACGATAGACTAACTATGCACCATATGGATTTAAAAGATGTATATCAAACATTTCAACCTGCTCAATATACATTAGTGACTTGTAATCCTCCTTATTTTAAAATGAATCAAAATCATCAACATCAAAAAGAAGCACATAAAATAGCACGTCACGAAATAATGTGTAATCTTAAAGATTGTATTGAAGCTGCAAGACATTTACTTAAAGAGGGTGGTCGTTTTATTATGGTTCATCGAGCGGAAAGGCTAATGGATGTCTTAACCGAATTAAGACATGGTAAAATTGAGCCTAAAGCACTGACGTTAGTGTATAGTAAACATGATAAGCCTGCACAAACAATTGTTGTGGAAGGAAGAAAAGGTGGTAACCAAGGTTTAGATATACGTAATCCATTATACATATATAATGAGGATGGATCATATAGCGATGAGATGAAAGGTGTTTATTATGGATAAACATTTTGTTTATATTGTTAAATGTAATGACGGAAGTTTATATACAGGCTATGCTAAAGATGTAAATGCACGCGTAATAAAGCATAATAACGGTAAGGGTGCTAAATATACAAAAATAAGACGGCCGGTAGAGTTAGTTTATCAAGAAACATATACAACGAAATCGGAAGCATTGAAACGTGAATATGAAATTAAAACATATACTAGACAACAAAAGTTAAAAATGATACAGGAGGGATAACATGACAACTTTATATTTAGTAGGAACACCAATTGGAAATCTTGGTGATATTACATTTCGAGCTATAGAAACATTAAAAAAAGTTGATGTGATTGCATGTGAAGATACACGTGTAACACGGAAATTGTGTAATCATTATGAAATACAAACACCTCTAAAGTCGTATCATGAACATAATAAAGAACAACAAACTGACTATTTAATCAAGCAGTTACAAACTGGCTTAAATATAGCGTTAGTATCAGATGCTGGGTTGCCATTAATTAGTGATCCAGGATATGAATTGGTTGTCGAAGCACGTAAAAATAATATAAATATAGAAACAGTACCAGGTCCTAATGCTGGGTTGACTGCACTTATGTCAAGTGGATTACCATCTTTCACATACACATTTTTAGGTTTTTTGCCAAGAAAAGAAAAAGAAAAAATTGAAGTGCTTGAGGATAGAATGTTTCAAAATAGTACTTTAATACTTTATGAATCGCCTTATAGGGTTACTGATACTTTGAAAGCAATAGCTAAAATAGATTCACAAAGATGGATTACTGTTGGTAGAGAGCTAACGAAGAAATTTGAACAAGTTCTTACACTTACAGTTGATGATATGTTGAAATTGATTAATCATGACAAATTACCTCTTAAAGGTGAGTTTGTGATACTGATTGAAGGTGCATTACCTAAGAGTGGTGAATCATGGTTTGAAAGCTATACGGTTAAAGAACATGTTGATTATTATATTGAAACCAAACATGTTAAACCTAAAAAAGCAATTAAATTTGTCGCTACAGATCGACATATGAAGACGGGTGACATATATAATATTTATCATAATATTGATTAAAAATGTGTTAAACACTTTACTTTATAATGACTTAATTATTGTAAAAAACCCATAGCGTGTTGATTTTATGGTATTGTAGTAAAGATGATGACAATTAATTTTCAATTGATGCGAATTTTTCAAACTGATACATAACGGTACGCGACTTCATTGAAAAGAAAAATAAATTTAGATATCATTTATTATGTAATTAATGAGGAGGACCAGTGATGGCTAAAGATACATTTTATATAACAACCCCAATATACTATCCGAGCGGGAACCTACACATCGGTCATGCATACTCTACAGTCGCAGGCGACGTGATAGCTCGCTATAAAAGAATGCAAGGCTATGATGTTCGTTATTTAACTGGCACTGATGAGCACGGTCAAAAAATCCAAGAAAAAGCTCAAAAAGCTGGCAAAACAGAACTAGAATACTTAGATGAAATGATTTCAGGTATTAAAAACTTATGGAGTAAACTTGAGATTTCTAATGATGATTTTATTCGAACTACAGAAGAGCGTCATAAGCAAGTCGTTGAGAAAGTGTTTGAGCGATTATTAAAACAAGGTGACATTTATTTAGGTGAATACGAAGGTTGGTATTCTGTTCCTGATGAAACATATTATACAGAGTCACAACTTGTTGACCCTGTTTATGAAAACGGCAAAATTGTAGGTGGTAAAAGTCCTGATTCTGGTCACGAAGTCGAACTTGTAAAAGAAGAAAGCTATTTCTTCAACATTAATAAATATACAGACCGCTTATTAGAATTTTACGATGAAAATCCAGACTTTATACAACCACCATCTAGAAAAAATGAAATGATTAATAACTTTATCAAACCAGGTTTAGAAGATTTAGCAGTATCACGTACATCATTCGATTGGGGTGTACGTGTACCATCTAATCCTAAACATGTTGTATACGTGTGGATTGATGCACTTGTTAATTATATTTCTTCATTAGGTTATCTATCTGATGATGAAACATTATTTAATAAATATTGGCCAGCAGACATACACTTGATGGCTAAAGAAATTGTACGTTTCCACTCTATTATATGGCCAATATTGTTAATGGCGTTGGATTTACCACTTCCTAAAAAAGTTTTTGCACACGGTTGGATTTTAATGAAAGATGGTAAAATGAGTAAATCTAAAGGTAATGTCGTAGATCCTAATGTATTAATTGATCGTTATGGTCTTGATGCGACACGTTATTACTTAATGCGTGAATTACCGTTTGGTTCTGATGGCGTATTTACACCGGAAGCCTTTGTTGAAAGAACAAATTACGATCTTGCGAATGATTTAGGTAATCTAGTGAATCGTACTATCTCTATGATAAACAAATATTTCCACGGCGAATTACCTGCATACCAAGGTCCAAAACATGAATTGGATGAAAAAATGGAAGCGATGGCGCTTGAAACTGTTAAATCATTCAATGATAATATGGAAAGTTTACAATTTTCTGTTGCTTTATCAACAGTATGGAAATTTATTAGTCGTACAAACAAATATATTGATGAAACTCAACCTTGGGTTCTTGCAAAAGATGAAAATCAACGTGAGATGCTTGGTAATGTAATGGCACATCTTGTCGAGAACATTCGTTTCGCTACAATCTTATTACAACCATTCTTGACGCATGCACCTAGAGAGATATTTAAGCAACTTAATATTAACAATCCGGATTTACATCAATTAGATAGTCTGCAACAATATGGTATGTTGTCAGAGGCAATTACTGTAACTGAAAAGCCAACACCAATTTTCCCAAGATTAGACACTGAAGCAGAAATTGCTTATATCAAAGAATCAATGCAACCACCTAAATCAATAAAACAGTCTGATGAACCCGGTAAAGAGCAAATTGATATCAAAGATTTTGATAAAGTTGAAATCAAAGCAGCAACCATTATTGATGCGGAAAATGTAAAAAAATCGGAGAAACTATTAAAAATAAAAGTTGAATTAGATAATGAACAACGTCAAATAGTATCTGGTATAGCTAAGTTTTATCGTCCGGAAGACATTATTGGTAAAAAAGTTGCAGTTGTTACTAATTTAAAACCAGCTAAATTGATGGGACAAAAATCCGAAGGTATGATTTTGTCAGCTGAAAAAGATGGCGTACTTACCTTGATAAGCTTGCCTAGCGCAATTCCAAATGGTGCAGTAATTAAATAGTATAATCTAAGGATAGGAGAGATAATGATGTTAATCGATACGCATGTACATTTAAATGATGAACAATATGATGAGGATTTAAATGAAGTGATATCTCGTGCGAGAGAAGCAGGCGTAGATAGAATGTTTGTAGTAGGTTTTGATACACCTACTATTGAACGTACTATGGAGCTAATAGATAAGTATGACTTTATCTATGGTATTATCGGTTGGCATCCTGTTGATGCAATAGATTGTACTGATGAAAGATTGGAATGGATAGAAAGTCTTTCTAAACATCCTAAAATTATTGGTATTGGTGAGATGGGGTTAGATTATCATTGGGATAAATCACCTTCTGATGTACAAAAAGAGGTATTTAAAAAGCAAATTGCATTAGCTAAACGTGTTCAATTACCTATTATTATTCATAATCGTGAAGCGACTCAAGATTGCATAGATATTTTGATTGAAGAACATGCAGAAGAAGTGGGCGGAATAATGCATAGTTTTAGTGCTTCACCTGAAATTGCTGATGTCGTGATTAATAAATTGAACTTCTATGTTTCGCTTGGAGGACCCGTCACTTTCAAAAATGCAAAACAACCAAAAGAAGTTGCTAAACACGTACCAATGGATCGTTTGTTATGCGAGACAGATGCCCCGTATCTATCCCCGCACCCTTATAGAGGTAAACGTAATGAACCAGAACGTGTTACTTTAGTAGCACAACAAATTGCAGATTTGCGTGGTATGACTTATGAAGAGGTCTGTCGCCAAACAACCGAAAATGCTGAACGTTTATTCAATTTGAATTAACTCAATGAATTTTTAGTGGGAAAGGTGTCTAACTTTAAAAAGATGAGGAACATCACTTTTTTATAAGTTTAAGATATCTTTCTCATTTTTTTAATTTAAACTGAGGTTAGTGTAAGAAATTATGATTTGATAGTTATTATTTTAATATTGCCAAAAGATTCTATAAAATTAATAATTAAGATATCAATATTGTGGAAGGTTAATTTATGAAAATAAACGAATTTATTGTTGTTGAAGGTAAAGATGATACTGAACGAGTAAAAAGTGCTGTAGATTGTGATACTATTGAAACAAACGGTAGTGCAATTGATACATATACTTTAGAAGTGATACAACACGCGCAGCAAACTAGAGGTGTGATTGTACTGACAGATCCAGATTTCCCAGGTGATAAAATTAGAAATACTATACGGGAACATGTTTCTGGTGTTAAACACGCATATGTAGATAGAGAAAAGGCCAAAAGTAAAAGAGGTAAAATAGGAATAGAACATGCAAACATTAAAGATATTCAAGAAGCATTAATGCATGTAAGTTCACCACTTGAAGAAGCTAAAGAAACTATTGATAAAAGTGTACTCATTGATTTGGGATTAATTATCGGTAAAGATGCAAGATACCGTAGAAATATCTTAGGTCGAAAATTACACATCGGTCACTCTAATGGAAAGCAATTATTAAAGAAACTTAATGCTTTTGGCTATACTGAAGACGATGTCAGAAAAGCGCTATTTGAAGAAGAGGAGAATTAAATGGAATATAAAGATATAGCAACACCATCTCGAACACGTGCTTTGCTTGATCAATATGGGTTTAATTTTAAGAAAAGTTTAGGACAAAATTTTCTAATAGATGTAAATATCATTAATAAAATTATCGAAGCGAGTCATATAGATTGTACAACGGGTGTAATTGAAGTTGGACCAGGTATGGGATCATTGACTGAACAACTTGCAAAGAATGCTAAGAAGGTGATGGCTTTTGAAATTGATCAAAGATTAATACCTGTGCTTAAAGATACACTTTCACCATACGATAATGTAACAATTATCAATGAAGATATACTTAAAGCTGATATTGCTAAAGCTGTAGATACACATCTACAAGATTGTGACAAGATTATGGTTGTTGCTAATTTACCGTATTATATTACCACACCTATTTTACTTAATTTGATGCAACAGGATGTACCTATTGATGGTTTTGTCGTAATGATGCAAAAAGAGGTAGGAGAACGTTTGAACGCTCAAGTAGGTACCAAAGCATACGGTTCGTTATCGATTGTTGCTCAATACTATACGGAGACAAGTAAAGTTTTAACAGTTCCTAAAACTGTATTTATGCCTCCTCCAAACGTTGATTCTATCGTTGTAAAATTGATGCAACGCCAAGAACCACTTGTACAGGTTGATGATGAGGAAGGCTTTTTTAAGTTAGCAAAGGCCGCTTTTGCACAACGACGTAAAACAATTAATAATAACTACCAAAACTTCTTTAAAGATGGTAAGAAGAATAAAGAAACTATACGACAGTGGCTAGAAAGCGCTGGTATTGATCCTAAAAGACGTGGAGAAACACTCACGATTCAAGATTTCGCCACATTATATGAACAAAAGAAAAAATTCTCCGAATTAACAAATTAAAATGTTGACAAAGGCCCTTCACATTGATAAAATTTAAATTTTATTTGACGAAAACGACTCAAATATGGTAAAATGTAATGTGTAGTGAGGTGGGGCAATATGCCAAAATCAATTTTGGACATCAAAAATTCTATTGATTGTCATTTAGGAAATCGTATTGTACTTAAAGCCAATGGTGGACGTAAAAAGACAATTGAACGATCAGGGGTTTTAAAAGAAACATATCCATCTGTTTTTATTGTCGAATTAGATCAAGATAAACACAACTTTGAACGCGTATCTTATACATACACTGATGTGCTTACAGAAAATGTACAAGTTTCATTTGAAGAAGATAATCATCAAGAAGCAGTTGCACACTAACAAAAACATAATTTATGAGCGTCGTCGATAACTCTAAATTTAATATTTTTTATTTAAGGTGAGTCTGGACATTGAATATATGTTCAGACTCTTTGTTATTGTAGTCTTTATTTATTCCCATTTTCATGAGATTATGCAACTTACGTTTATTATTAATACACAATTCATTTAAATTAAACGAATAACCATTTGAATAAGTCCAATTTTTGTAATATCCAAAAGTGATTCGCTTTAGTTGTTAAATATATTTTTAAATATTGAAAATGCGTATGTTGAGTGTTAAAAAATTACTCTTCATTAAGATTTTACGAGAAATTGCACATAATCTATCAAATATTTAAAGGCTTTATGTTAAAATCATTTTAATAACAATTCAAAGCGAGGGCGGAAAAATGATATATGAAACTGCGCCAGCTAAGATAAATTTTACGCTCGACACCCTTTTTAAAAGAGATGATGGTTATCATGAAATTGAAATGGTGATGACAACAGTTGATTTAAATGATCGATTATCTTTTGAAAAGCGAACTGATAATAAAATTGTTGTCGATATTGAGCATAATTATGTTCCTAACGATAATAAAAACCTTGCGTATAAAGCAGCTGATTTAATGTTTGAGAGATTTAATATTAATGAAGGTGTGACAATTTCAATCGATAAAGATATACCAGTTTCAGCTGGACTTGCAGGTGGTTCTGCGGATGCTGCCGCTACAATGAGAGGATTGAATCGATTGTTTGGTTTAGGTCAATCTTTAGACGCTTTAGCTGCATTAGGCATACAAATAGGCACAGACATACCTTTTTGTATTTATAACCAAACTGCTGTGTGTACGGGGCGTGGCGAGCAAGTAACTTTCCTAAAAAGACCACCTTCTGCATGGGTTGTTTTAGCTAAGCCTAACATCGGAATTTCATCACCTGATGTATTTAAAGCACTAGATTTAACTGAAGAACATATAGTTCATAATGAAAAGTGTAAGCAAGCTTTAGAGAACAATGATTATCATTTATTATGCAATAGTCTTTCTAACCGGTTAGAGCCTGTTTCTATGGCTATGCATCCTGACATTAAAAAGATTAAAGATAACATGCTACAATGTGGTGCTGATGGTGCTTTGATGAGTGGAAGCGGTCCTACTGTTTACGGGCTAGCTCAAAAAGAAAGACAAGCTAAAAATATTTATAATGCAGTGAATGGTTGTTGTAATGAAGTTTACTTAGTAAGATTATTAGGATAGAAGGGTTTGAAAAGATGAGATATAAAAGAAGCGAACGTATTGTATTTATGACACAATACCTCATGAACCACCCAAATAAGTTGATACCCCTCACGTATTTTGTAAAGAAATTTAAACAAGCAAAATCGTCAATTAGTGAAGACGTTCAAATCATTAAAAATACGTTTCAAAATGAAAAATTAGGAACTATTATTACTACAGCAGGTGCTAGCGGTGGAGTAACCTATAAGCCTATGATGAGTAAATCAGAGGCCACAGAGGTTGTTGATGAGGTGATAGAGCAATTACAAGAGAAAGACCGTTTGCTACCTGGAGGATATTTATTTTTATCCGATTTAGTTGGTAATCCTTCTCTATTAAATAAAGTAGGTAAGTTAATTGCTAGTATATATATGAACGAAGAACTTGATGCTGTTGTTACCATAGCGACTAAAGGGATATCACTTGCGAATGCAGTCGCAAACGTATTAAATTTACCTGTAGTGGTTATAAGAAAGGACAATAAAGTTACAGAAGGTTCTACGGTTTCAATCAATTATGTTTCAGGATCATCTAGAAAAATAGAAACAATGGTGTTATCGAAACGAACTTTAGCTGAGAATTCTAATGTCCTCGTAGTAGACGATTTTATGAGGGCTGGTGGCTCAATTAATGGAGTAATGAATTTAATGAATGAGTTTAAAGCCCATGTAAAAGGGGTATCAGTACTTGTAGAATCAAAAGAAGTAAAACAAAGATTAATTGAAGATTATACTTCCTTAGTCAGATTGTCAGATGTCGACGAGTACAACCAAGAATTTAAAGTGGAACCAGGCAACAGTTTGTCTAAATTTTCTTAAAAAAGGAGTGTCAAATTCATCATGAAAATAATCAACTCAGATAAGGTACCCGAAGCACTAGGCCCATATTCGCATGCAACTGTTATAAACGGTTTTGTCTTTACATCAGGTCAAATTCCACTCACACTTGATGGAACAATTGTTAGCGATGATGTTCAAGAACAAACTAAGCAAGTTTTAGAAAATTTAACTGTGGTATTAAAAGAAGCAGGTTCTGATTTGAATTCTGTTGTTAAAGCGACAATCTATATTTCTGATATGAATGATTTTCAACAAATTAATCAAATCTATGGAAACTATTTCGTCGAACACCAACCAGCTCGTAGTTGTGTTGAAGTGTCACGGTTGCCTAAAGACGTAAAGGTAGAAATTGAATTGATAGGTAAAGTGAAGGAATTATAATTTTCTTAAAAGTTGTCAAGCTTCTAATAACATAAAGATATACTAGGGGGGCTCACTACATGAAAGTGACAGATGTAAGACTTAGAAAAATACAAACAGACGGCAGAATGAAAGCACTCGTTTCCATTACGCTAGATGAAGCTTTTGTAATTCATGATTTACGTGTAATTGAAGGAAACTCAGGTCTTTTCGTCGCAATGCCAAGTAAACGTACACCAGATGGTGAATTCCGTGACATCGCGCATCCTATCAATTCTGATATGAGACAAGAAATCCAAGATGCAGTGATGAAAGTATATGATGAAACTGATGAAGTTATTCCAGACAAAAATGCTACTTCAGATAACGAAGAATCAGACGAAGCTTAATTAAAGAAATGTATTCATTTATAAAATAAGCCTGGGACATTGATGATATATTGTCTCAGGCATTTTAATGTATTGTTAGTCAATGGCAAAATTAGTAATGATTGTGTAATGGATTACTTGAAATTTATACCATATTGTTCGGGAGGGACTGCGACTTCTTATTGAAGTTGTAGTCCCTCCGTTATTTTTAATGTACTTTGTATTTCCATAAACGAAAACGAAATAAACATTTAACGATAAATAAGAATTATAGAAGTAAAATACTGATATGTTTCTCTGACAACAATTCATCTATAAAAATTTACTTATGATAGACGTAATTAATATGTCTGTATGATTATAACTTTATCGTCATAATTATGATTGATAATATGATGATTTAGACACTGAAATAAAATACCAATGATTAATAAAGAGGTTGAATATGTAATGTAACTGTTGGGTTTGATGACCTCGTTTTCCTTATTAAAGCATAACAACTTATTTGAATTTCTAAAATTATCAAACCTTTAATGAATGATTAACAAAACCTTTTATAAGTTGAAACTCTCTTTGTTATTCAACTATAATAACTATGAAGTGTAAATTTTAATGGAGGGTTAGCATTCATGCAAAGACATGCGATTATTCTGGCAGCAGGTAAGGGCACAAGAATGAAATCAAAGAAATATAAAGTGCTCCATGAGGTTGCTGGCAAACCAATGGTTGAACATGTGCTTAACAACGTAAAACAAGCTGGCGTTGATCAAATTGTAACTATTATTGGTCATGGCGCTGAGAGTGTGAAAGATACATTGGGTAATCAATCATTATATAGTTTTCAGGATAAACAACTTGGAACAGCTCATGCTGTGAAAATGGCACATGAACATTTAGCAGATAAAGAAGGAACTACTCTAGTAGTATGTGGAGATACACCACTTATTACATACCAAACTTTACAATCACTTATTGAACATCATGAAAGTACACAATCACATGTTACTGTATTATCTGCTTCTACTATCAATCCTTATGGTTATGGACGAATTATTAGAAATCATAATGGAATATTAGAGCGTATTGTTGAAGAGAAAGACGCAAATGACTCAGAACGTGCGATTAAAGAAATTAGTTCAGGTATTTTTGCCTTTAATAATCGAGTACTATTTGAGAAGTTAGAACAAGTTAAAAATGATAATGCTCAAGGAGAATATTATTTACCTGATGTTTTGTCTTTAATTTTAAAAGACGGAGGTAAAGCTGAAGTTTATTGTACCGAAGATTTTGATGAAATCATTGGTGTTAATGATCGTTTGATGTTAAGTGAAGCTGAAAAGGCTTTGCAACAACGTATCAATCGCTATCATATGGAAAATGGTGTGACAATCATTGATCCTAGTTCAACATTTATTGGAACAGATGTGAAAATTGGAATAGATACAACTATTGAACCGGGCGTGCGCATCGGAGGTCATACAACGATTGAAGAAGATGTGTGGATAGGCCAATACTCTGAAATTAATAATAGCACAATTCATTCGAATGCTAACATAAAACAATCGGTTATCAATGACTCTATTGTTGGAGAGAACACAACAGTTGGACCTTTCGCTCAACTACGCCCAGGATCTAATTTAGGTTCTGAAGTTAAAGTAGGAAACTTTGTTGAAGTGAAGAAAGCAGATATTAAAGATGGTGCTAAAGTATCACACTTGAGCTACATTGGAGATGCTGAAATAGGTGAGCGTACAAATATCGGATGTGGTTCTATCACTGTAAACTATGACGGCGCTAACAAATTTAAAACAATAGTAGGTAAAGATGCTTTTATAGGATGTAATACGAACCTTATAGCACCTGTAACAGTAGGTAATCATACTCTTATTGCAGCTGGATCCACAATTACAGATAATATCCCTGAAGATAGTTTAGCATTAGCGCGTGCAAGACAAGTAAATAAAGAGGGCTACCTAAAAAAATAGTTCTTGCCCTGAATTGCTATCGTATATGCAGTTTTAAATGAATTTATAAAATTGTAATAATTTTGATTGTACATCTATCATAGTAAAAAAGCGCTATTTTCTATATAATATAAATGTCTAAGTAAATAATTGGAGGACTATAAATGTTAAATAATGAATATAAGAATTCATCAATGAAGATCTTTTCGCTTAAAGGAAATGAACCTTTGGCACAAGAAGTAGCAGATCATGTAGGGATTGAATTAGGTAAATGTTCTGTAAAACGTTTTAGTGATGGAGAAATTCAAATAAATATTGAAGAAAGCATTCGTGGTTGTGATGTTTTTATTGTTCAACCAACTTCATACCCAGTCAATCTTCATTTAATGGAGTTACTTATTATGATTGATGCGTGTAAACGCGCGTCAGCAGCAAATATTAACATCGTAGTACCATACTATGGTTACGCTCGACAAGATAGAAAAGCCCGTAGTCGTGAACCTATTACTGCTAAATTAGTAGCTAATTTAATCGAAACAGCAGGTGCCAATCGTATGATCGCATTAGACTTACATGCACCTCAGATCCAAGGATTCTTCGATATTCCTATTGATCATTTAATGGGTGTTCCTATCCTTGCACAACACTTTGAGAATGATCCTGATATTAATCCAGAAGAATGTGTAGTTGTGTCCCCTGACCATGGTGGGGTAACACGAGCTCGTAAATTAGCCGACATTTTAAAAACTCCAATTGCAATTATCGACAAAAGACGTCCGAAACCGAATGTGGCAGAAGTTATGAACATTGTGGGTGATATTGAAGGACGTACTGCAATTATTATAGATGACATTATTGATACTGCAGGAACAATTACTTTAGCTGCTCAAGCTTTAAAAGATAAAGGTGCTAAAGAAGTCTATGCTTGCTGTACACATCCAGTGCTTTCTGGGCCAGCGAAAGAACGAATTGAAAACTCTGCAATCAAGCAACTTATAGTAACAAACTCAATTCAATTAGAAGAGAATAGAAAACCTAATAATACAAAAGAACTTTCTGTAGCTGGTTTAATTGCGAAAGCAATTATTCGTGTATACGAAAGAGAATCAGTAAGTGTATTATTTGACTAAAATTTACAATTGAATTTGACGTATCCTACATCAACATGTATAATACTATCGTTCGTAGAATTGCGAACAAATAAACACTTACAAGCAACAGTAACGTTGATGGGTAAGTGAGGAGCAGGTTAGACGTATCCAATGTCTAAACCTCGAAATTCGAAAGGTGGAAATACGAATGGCTTCATTAAAGTCAATCATTCGTCAAGGTAAACAAACACGTTCTGACCTAAAACAATTAAGAAACTCAGGTAAAGTACCTGCAGTTGTATATGGTTACGGTACAAAAAATACTTCAGTTAAAGTTGATGAAGTTGAATTTATCAAAGTAATCCGTGAAGTAGGACGTAATGGTGTTATTGATTTAGGCGTAGGTTCTAAAACAATTAAAGTAATGGTTTCAGATTATCAATTTGATCCATTAAAAAACCAAATCACTCATATTGACTTTTTAGCAATCAACATGAGTGAAGAACGTACTGTTGAAGTACAAGTTCAATTAGTTGGTGAAGCTGTAGGTGCTAAAGAAGGCGGCGTAGTTGAACAACCATTATTCAACTTAGAAGTTACAGCTACACCTGAAAATATTCCTGAAACTATCGAAGTAGATATCAGTGAATTACAAGTTAATGACAGCTTAGCAGTTTCTGATATTAAAATCTCTGGTGATTTCACAATCGAAAATAATCCAGAAGATTCTATCGTAACAGTAGTTCCTCCAACAGATGAACCTTCTGAAGAAGAAGTTGAAGCTATGGAAGGCGAATCAGCAACTGAAGAACCAGAAGTTGTTGGTGAAGACAAAGAAGACGATGAAGAAGAAAATAAAGAAGACTAATCTTCGTGTCTCTTAAGTAGGTATTCTCATTAGTTGAGATTACAGATTTAAAGGCGAGCACTGTGCTTATGTTAATAAGCATAGTGCTTTTTGTGTTATTATAGGGAATGATTAATTATTTAGGACGGTTTTAGAGGAGGTTGACATATATCAGTGGTCAATCATTTTTACGTCCTTTATTTTAAAATAAACACAGCAATAGCATTTGAAAATATGTGAAGATACATAATATTAATAGTGGAGGTAACAATAATGAAATGCATTGTCGGTCTTGGCAACATTGGTAAACGTTTTGAATTAACAAGACATAATATTGGTTTCGAAGTTGTCGATGATATTCTAGAACGCCACCAATTTACTTTAGACAAACAAAAATTTAAAGGTGCATATACTATTGAACGTTTAAACGGCGAAAAAGTATTATTTATTGAGCCAATGACCATGATGAACTTATCTGGTCAAGCTGTAGCCCCTTTAATGGATTATTATAATGTCGATGTTGAAGATTTGATCGTTTTATATGACGATTTAGATTTAGAACAAGGACAAGTGCGTCTGCGCCAAAAGGGGAGTGCAGGCGGTCATAATGGTATGAAATCGATAATTAAAATGCTTGGTACAGATCAATTTAAACGTATTCGAATTGGTGTTGGCCGTCCAACAAATGGGATGTCTGTTCCGGACTATGTTTTACAAAAATTTTCAAAAGAAGAAATGATCATTATGGAAAAGGTAATTGAACATTCTGCAAGAGCTGTAGAATCTTTTATTGAAAGTTCTCGTTTTGATCATGTTATGAATGAATTTAATGGTGAAGTCAAGTGAAATCAATGATTGCAAATTACATTAGCGAAGATAATCGTTTTCAAGAATTAGATGAAGTCTTCGGCCAAGAGAATATTTTAGTTACGGGATTATCCCCGTCAGCGAAGGCAACAATTATTGCTGAAAAATATTTAAAAGATCATAAACAAATGCTACTCGTAACTAATAATTTATACCAAGCAGATAAAATCGAAACTGACATTTTACAATATGTAGATGACTCAGAAGTTTATAAATATCCTGTTCAAGATATAATGACTGAAGAGTTTTCTACTCAAAGTCCACAATTGATGAGTGAGCGTGTTAGAACGTTGACTGCGTTAGCCCAAGGCGAAAAAGGGTTATTTATTGTGCCTTTAAACGGCTTTAAAAAATGGCTAACACCGGTTGATTTATGGAAAGATCATCAAATGACGCTTAAAGTAGGTCAGGATATTGATGTTGATGCATTCTTAAATAAATTAGTTAATATGGGTTATCGCCGAGAAAGTGTAGTGTCACATATTGGTGAGTTTTCATTGCGTGGTGGAATCATAGATATATATCCGTTGATAGGAACACCTGTGAGAATAGAGCTATTTGATACTGAAGTTGATTCCATCAGAGACTTTGATGTAGAAACACAACGTTCTAACGATAATATAAATCAAGTTGAAATCACAACAGCTAGTGACTACATTATTACTGATGAAGTGATACAACACTTACAAAATGAACTTAAAAAAGCATATGAATATACACGCCCTAAAATTGAAAAGTCCGTACGTAATGATTTAAAAGAGACATATGAAAGTTTTAAGTTGTTTGAATCTACCTTTTTCGATCATCAATTGTTACGACGTCTTGTTTCATTTATGTATGAAAAACCATCAACCCTTATTGACTATTTTCAAAAAAACGCGATTATTGTAGTTGATGAGTTTAATCGTATTAAGGAAACAGAAGAAACACTTACAACAGAAGTTGAAGATTTTATGAGTAACTTAATTGAGAGTGGAAATGGATTTATCGGACAAGGATTTATGAAGTATGAAAGTTTTGACGCATTATTAGAGCAACATGCCGTTGCATATTTCACATTATTTACATCTTCGATGCAAGTACCATTACAACATATTATTAAGTTCTCTTGTAAACCAGTTCAACAATTTTATGGTCAATATGACATTATGCGCTCGGAATTTCAAAGATACGTGCATCAAGATTACACTGTCGTAGTTCTTGTTGAAACTGAAACAAAAGTTGAACGTATTCAATCAATGCTTAATGAAATGCATATTCCAACAGTATCAAATATTCACGAAGATATTGATGGTGGTCAAGTTGTAGTGACGGAAGGTAGTCTTTCTGAAGGCTTTGAATTACCTTATATGCAGTTGGTAGTCATCACAGAAAGAGAATTATTTAAAACAAGACAAAAGAAACAACGTAAACGTACAAAAACGATTTCTAATGCTGAAAAAATAAAATCATATCAAGACCTAAATGTGGGCGATTATATAGTGCATGTGCATCATGGTGTCGGACGATACTTAGGTGTTGAAACACTAGAAGTTGGAGATACACATCGCGACTATATTAAATTGCAATATAAAGGAACTGATCAATTATTCGTTCCAGTTGATCAAATGGATCAAGTTCAAAAGTATGTGGCTTCTGAAGATAAGTCGCCTAGATTAAATAAATTAGGCGGGACAGAATGGAAAAAAACAAAGGCGAAAGTTCAACAAAGTGTTGAAGATATAGCTGATGAATTAATTGATTTGTATAAAGAACGTGAAATGTCTGTAGGTTATCAATACGGCCAAGATACTGCAGAGCAATCAGCATTTGAGCATGATTTTCCATATGAATTAACACCCGATCAAAGTAAGTCAATCGATGAAATTAAAGGTGACATGGAAAGAGCAAGACCTATGGACCGTCTTCTTTGTGGTGATGTGGGATATGGTAAAACTGAAGTGGCTGTCCGTGCAGCGTTTAAAGCTGTCATGGATGGTAAGCAAGTTGCGTTTTTAGTACCAACAACGATTCTTGCACAACAACACTACGAAACACTACTTGAACGTATGCAAGATTTTCCGGTCGAAATTCAATTGGTAAGTCGATTCCGCACAGCTAAAGAAATAAGGGAAACTAAAGAAGGGCTCAAATCAGGATATGTTGACATTGTCGTAGGTACACATAAATTATTAGGTAAAGATATTCAATATAAAGATTTGGGATTGCTTATTGTTGATGAAGAACAACGTTTTGGAGTGCGACATAAAGAACGCATTAAAACTTTGAAAAAAAACGTTGATGTACTGACGCTTACTGCAACACCAATACCAAGAACATTGCATATGAGTATGTTAGGTGTACGTGACTTATCAGTGATTGAAACACCACCTGAAAATCGTTTTCCTGTACAAACTTATGTCTTAGAACAGAATACGAACTTTATTAAAGAGGCATTAGAGCGTGAATTATCTCGCGATGGACAAGTATTTTATTTGTATAACAAAGTGCAGTCCATTTATGAAAAAAGAGAACAACTTCAAAGGTTAATGCCTGACGCTAACATTGCTGTAGCACATGGCCAAATGACTGAACGTGATTTAGAGGAAACAATGTTAAGCTTTATTAATCACGAGTACGATATTTTAGTAACGACTACAATTATTGAAACAGGTGTAGATGTACCAAATGCTAATACTTTAATCATAGAAGAGGCTGATCGTTTTGGTTTAAGCCAGCTATACCAATTAAGAGGACGTGTAGGACGTTCAAGTAGAATTGGTTACGCTTATTTCTTACATCCAGCTAACAAAGTGTTAAATGAGACTGCTGAAGAGCGATTGCAAGCTATTAAGGAGTTTACCGAACTAGGTTCAGGTTTTAAAATCGCTATGCGAGATTTAAATATTCGTGGTGCAGGCAATTTACTCGGTAAGCAACAACATGGCTTTATTGATTCGGTTGGTTTCGATTTATACTCTCAAATGTTAGAAGAAGCAGTAAACGAAAAACGTGGCATTAAAGAAGAATCGCCGGATGCACCAGATATTGAAGTAGAATTGCACTTAGATGCTTATTTACCAGCTGAATATATACAAAGTGAACAGGCTAAAATTGAGATTTATAAAAAACTTCGAAAAGTAGAAACTGAAGAACAACTTTTCGATGTCAAAGATGAATTAATAGATCGTTTTAATGATTATCCAATTGAAGTCGAACGATTATTAGATATTGTTGAAATCAAAGTCCACGCTCTACATGCGGGTGTCGAATTGATAAAAGACAAAGGCAAATCTATACAAATCATTTTATCACCTAAAGCGACTGAAGATATTAATGGAGAAGAATTGTTTAAACAGACGCAACCTCTTGGTAGAGCAATGAAAGTTGGCGTGCAAAATAATGCAATGAATGTAACGCTAACAAAATCAAAACAATGGTTAGATAGTTTGAAATTCTTAGTTAGATGTATTGAAGAAAGTATGGCGATTAAAGATGAAGACTAAGAGTGAGACGGCGTTTAACGGCGTCGTTATACTTACCTTAGCATTAATTATTGTGAAGATACTAAGTGCCATTTATCGCATTCCGTATCAAAATGTTTTAGGTGATGACGGTTTATATGCTTATCAACAAATATATCCTGTCGTAGCACTAGGGGTTATTTTATCTATGAATGCTATTCCAAGTGCTGTGACTCAAGTGATAGGTGTTAATCGATCCGATGAAGTCTATACAAGGGTTATGTTTCGATTACAATGCATAGGTTTTATCGTCTTTATTTTGCTTTTTATGTTTGCGAATATGATTACCCGATGGATGGGCGATTCTAATTTAGCACCCATGTTAAAGATGGCCAGTTTTAGTTTTATTTTAATAGGTGTCTTAGGAGTGTTAAGAGGATTTTATCAATCAAAACAAGTAATGACCATACCAGCAATTTCCCAGGTTATAGAACAGGTAATTAGAGTTAGTTTAATCATTGTTGCAATTATTATGTTTTCAATGAAACACTGGTCTATTTATCAAGCAGGAGCATTAGCTATATTGGCATCTTCGATTGGTTTTTTAGGTTCAATGTTATATTTATTACTTAAAAAACCACTTAAACTTAAGTTATGCTATCGCTTTAATAATACTTCCATTCAATGGAAGCAGTTGTTTATTTCCATATCCATATTTGCATTGAGTCAACTTATCGTTATTTTATGGCAAGTTGTGGATAGTTTTACAATAATACGTTTATTACAACATAGCGGTATTGCTTTTAAAGAAGCAATTATTCAAAAAGGCATTTATGATCGTGGTGCTTCATTTATACAAATGGGTTTGATTGTAACTACGACTTTTAGTTTCGTTCTTATCCCATTACTTACTCAAGCAATTCGTGAACATAATCAAATTCATATGAATCGTTATGCAAATGCATCAATTAAAATCACGGTAGTAATAAGTACAGCAGCTAGTATAGGATTAATTAATCTGCTTCCACTTATGAATGTTGTATTCTTTAAAAGTAATCATTTAACTCTAACTTTGAGTGTTTATATGTTTACAGTGATATGTGTTTCGTTAATAATGATGAATATCTCATTATTACAAGTTCAAACCAGTATTCGTCCCATTATTATGGGTGTGATAATAGGAATACTGTCCAAAATTATTTTAAATGTTATATTAATACCTTTTTGGGGTATCGTGGGTGCAAGTGTGAGTACAGTCTTATCACTACTACTTTTTGTCATAATATTGCAAGTTGCAGTCTTAAAGTACTACCGTTTTAATCGTATATCTTTATTTATCGTTAAACTTATTTTAGGTATGATAATTATGAGTATAGTTGTTCAAACTGTCATGCTTGCCTTACCTTCAAAAAGTAGGATGTTAGGATTACTAGAACTTATAGTTAGCTCAATTATAGGCATAGTGATTATAATGTTGTATATTATTATATTTAATGTATTAGGATACAAAGAAATAAAGCACTTACCTTTTGGAGACAAATTATATCAAATGAAGAGAGGAAGACGGTCATGACCCATACAATTACAATAGTTGGTTTAGGTAATTATGGCATTGATGAGTTACCTTTAGGTATCTATCGTTTTTTAGAAAAAGAGTCTAAAGTATATGCTAGAACCTTAAATCATCCTGTCATCAATACGCTAAAGAAAGAAATTGAATTCGAGAGTTTCGATAGTATTTATGAAGCACATGACCGTTTTGAAGATGTTTATGAAGCGATTGTCACATCACTAATAGAATTGGCACAATCTGAAGATATTGTTTATGCAGTTCCTGGTCATCCTAGAGTTGCTGAAACTACGACTGTAAAATTATTAGAGTATAGTCATTTTAATAAGGATATCTCTGTGAAGGTACTTGGAGGAAAAAGTTTTATTGATGACATTTTTGAAGCGGTTGATGTAGACCCCAATGATGGTTTTACACTGCTTGATGGTACGTCATTAAAAGAATCGGCCTTAAATGTTCGTACAAATACAGTAATTACTCAAGTTTATAGCGTAATGATAGCTGCCGATTTAAAACTTACTTTAATGGAAAGATATCCTGATGATTTTAATGTGAAAATAATTACTGGTTCTCATAGTGATGGAGCTCACGTAATTGAATGCCCACTTTATGAAATTGATCGCTACGACGATTATTTTAATAATCTTACAAGTTTATTTATTCCAAAAATCAATGAGGATACATTACTTTATCAAGATTTTGATTACGCAGTTCAAACTATTGATTTACTCGTTGATAATGAAAAAGGGTGTCCGTGGGATAAAGTACAAACTCACGACTCATTAAAACGGTATCTTTTAGAAGAAACGTTTGAATTATTTGAAGCCATTGATAATGAAGATGATTGGCATATGATAGAGGAATTAGGAGATATACTTTTACAAGTATTATTACATTCTAGTATAGGTAAAAAAGAAGGATATATTGATATCAAAGAAATTATAGAAAGTCTCAACACCAAGATGATTCATAGACATCCACATATCTTTGGTAATGCGCATGTAACTTCGCAAGAGGATTTAAAAGACATTTGGTCACGTGCTAAAGAAAAAGAAGGTAAAGTGCCTCGTGTTAAATTTGAGAAAGTATTTGCAGACCACTTCTTGAAATTGTATGATAAAACAAAAAATAGGCAATTTGACGAAGATGATCTCAAACAATTTTTACAACAAGGAGAGAAAAATTCATGAGATTAGATAAATATCTAAAAGTGTCACGATTAGTTAAACGACGTACATTAGCTAAAGAAATTAGCGACCAAGGTCGAGTGACTGTCAATGGAAATGTGGCAAAAGCAGGTACAGATATCAAAGAAAACGATGAACTCATTATTCGTTTTGGACAAAAATTAGTCACAGTTAAAGTAACAGGATTAAGCGACCATGCTACAAAAGAAAATGCAAAAGGTATGTATGATTTGATTAAAGAAGAACGTATTAATGAAGAGTGAAATGCTTAAGGAGGTGACAAGCAATGAATAAAAAAGTAGAACATATCGGTAACCAATATACGTCACAAGAAAATAAGAAAAAACAACGACAAAAAATGAAAATGCGTGTTGTACGTAGACGTATTGCTTTATTCGGAGGTATTCTTTTAGCGATTATCCTCATTCTACTTGTATTGCTTGTCATTCAAAGACATAATAACGATCAAGATGCAGTTGAAAGGAAAGAGAAAGAAACTGAGTTTCAAAAACAACAAGATGAAGAAATTGCTTTAAAAGAGAAACTTAATAATTTAAATGATAAAGACTATATCGAGAAAATAGCGAGAGACGATTATTATTTAAGTAATAAAGGTGAAGTCATTTTTAGATTACCTGATGATAAAAAATCCTCTCAGTCAAAGACTTCAAACGAAAAAGGCAATTAGAATAAAATAATATGATTATATCATTGTGAAATTACGTGAACAGGAATATAATAAGGATAAAATCGAATCTAACCAGGAGGATTTATTTAGAAAATGTCAATCGAAGTAGGAAACAAGCTTAAAGGTAAAATTACAGGTATCAAAAAGTTTGGTGCATTCGTAGAATTACCTGAAGGAAAAAGTGGTTTAGTTCATATCAGTGAAGTTGCCGACAATTATGTTGAAAATGTTGAAGACCACTTATCAGTAGGTGACGAAGTAGAAGTTAAAGTTTTATCAATCGCGGATGATGGTAAAATTAGTTTATCAATAAAAAAAGCTAAAGACCGCCCTCGTAAGCCTCGTCACAGTAAAGCTAATCACGGTAAACCAGTTCAAAAAACTGAAGACTTTGAGAAAAAATTAAGTAACTTCTTAAAAGATAGTGAAGATAAATTAACGTCAATTAAACGTCAAACCGAATCACGCAGAGGCGGTAAAGGTTCTAGACGTTAATATGATATAGATTAAACGACCGTTAATGTCAGAGTGATGATGTTTTTAGTACTTTGACAAATAGTGGGAAGACACTACGAAGATGTTTAGTCCTTGATTAAACATATGCAACATCCACATGGGGTGGGAGGTAGAATTCAATTATATTACTTTGAATTCTCTCCTACTCCTATTTTTGTTGATGTTGAGTAAGTCATATTACGTTATGGAAGACGGATTTAATTGTATCACGTAGAATTCAATTTAGTGGCATCATTTAAAGTAACGAGGTGAATAAATGAATATCAAAACAGATGGTTGGTCTAAAAAAGCACATATTGTTGTGGCTGTCTCAACAGGCATTGATAGTATGAGTTTATTATATAGCTTATTAAACGACTATCAACATACATATCGTAAATTAACATGTGTTCATGTTAACCACGGATTGCGTGAACAGTCATATGAAGAAGAAGCGTTTTTGAGAGAGTATTGCCATCAACATCATATTGACATTTATATAAAGCGTTTAGACTTAAGTGATATTGTAGCAGACGGTAATAGTATTCAACAAGAAGCGCGTCAACGTCGTTATGAATGGTTTGGAGATATCATAGCTCAATTAAGAGCAGATGTATTGTTAACAGCTCATCATCTTGATGATCAATTTGAAACGATTATATATCGTTTGTTTACAGGGAGATCAACACGTAATTCATTAGGTATGACATATGAGTCGTATTTTAATCAATACAAAGTGTATCGTCCTATGTTAAATTTAAAAAAAACTGAAATATTAGCGTATCAGTATGCGAACCAAATTCCATACTATGAGGACATGTCTAATCAAGATAGAAAATATGTTAGAAATGACATTAGACAACGCATCATACCTGCAATTAACGAGAACCCGCATTTAAACGCGCATCAGCTACTCAAACTTAAGGATTGGCATGATATTGAATTGCAATCGTTAAAAGAACAAGCTGAAACGTTCATCAATAACGAAGTTTCAAAAAGTAAATATTTAACCTATTCCTTTTCTAGAACTGCTTTTAATGAATTGAATGTGAATATCAAAAGCGTAGTTATGGATTTGTTATTCGAAAAATTAGATTGTCATTTAGCAATGCCACAACATGCTTATGACGAGTGGTTTGAACAGATTAGAAATGATAAATCTCAATTTAATATTCACGTAACAGATGAATGGATAATTCAAATTGCATATGATAAATTAATAATAATGGCTAAAAGTGAAATGGATCAATATATATTAGACCGTATATGTATTAGAAAGCCAGGTACATATGAATTTAATGATTATCAAATTGATATTCATCCTGACTTACCACAACAGTTATATCCGCTTACTGTGCGTGTCCGACAAAATGGAGATGTGTATAAATTAAATGGTCAAAAAGGTCATAAAAAAGTGAGTCGTTTATTTATCGATAAAAAAGTGACTCTTGCTGAACGTCAGCGCATCCCACTCATTATTAATCAAGAAAATGCAGTGTTAGCTATTGGCGATTTATATGTTAAAGAAAATTTTAAAGAATTTATTTTGATTTCGAATAATGGAGATGAATTATAATGCATAAGGATTTAAAGAATGTTTTGTTATCGGAAGAAGACATTCAAAATATTTGTAAAGAGATGGGAGCTATCATTACTGAGGATTATAAAGATCGCCCACTCGTTTGTGTTGGTATTTTGAAGGGATCAGTCATGTTTATGGCAGACTTAATTAAACGTATTGATACACATTTATCAATCGATTTTATGGATGTTTCAAGTTATCATGGTGGAACGGAATCGACTGGGGAAGTTCAAATATTGAAAGATTTAGGTGCTTCTATAGAAAATAAAGACGTACTTATAATTGAAGATATATTAGAAACTGGTACAACTTTAAAATCTATTACAGAGTTATTGCAATCACGTAAAGTTAACTCTTTAGAAATAGCTACATTATTAGATAAACCTAACCGTCGCAAAGCTGATATCGAAGCAAAATATGTTGGTAAAAAGATTCCAGATGAATTTGTAGTTGGTTATGGTTTAGATTATCGTGAGTTATATAGAAATCTGCCATACATAGGCACACTAAAAGCAGAAGTTTATTCTAAATAGATTTTAAAATTGGATCTGTATTAATTAATAAGTATGTTAGTATAATGAACTGTGCGTAGATTTAGTGTAGACTCAAAGTAACAATTCAAAAATGTTATGAATTGATTAAAACTATTAAGATAATTAATGTTAACAGATAGTAAACAAAGAATAATGCATTTTAAAATCGACAAAATTGTAGATGCAATACTAAAGTTGAAATACTAGCCTGAATATAAAGTGTTGTGTTACAATTTTTGTTAGTTTTATTATTGGAAGTAGGAGGAAATGACGCATGCAGAAAGCTTTTCGCAATGTGCTAGTTATCGCAATTATTGGCGTTATTATATTTGGCCTCTTTTCATTTTTAAATGGAAATGGGAATATGCCAAAACAACTTACATATACTCAGTTTGTTAATAAGTTGAATAAAGGCGATTTAAAAACTTTAGAAATTCAACCAGAGCAAAACGTATATATGGTAAGTGGTAAAACAAAAAAAGATGAAGATTACTCATCGACAATTTTATATAACAATGAAAAAGATTTACAAAAAATCACAGATACAGCTAAGAAACAAGATAATCTTAAATTTACAGTTAAAGAAGAAGAAAAACAAAGTGTATTCGTTAGTATTTTAACGACACTGATTCCTGTATTAATCATTGCATTATTATTTATTTTCTTCCTTAGCCAAGCCCAAGGTGGCGGCGGTGGTGGTCGTATGATGAACTTTGGAAAATCCAAAGCTAAGATGTACGACAGTAATAAACGTCGAGTTCGTTTCTCAGATGTAGCAGGAGCTGACGAAGAGAAACAAGAATTAATAGAAATTGTAGATTTCTTAAAAGATAACAAGAAATTTAAACAAATGGGTTCAAGAATTCCAAAAGGTGTCTTACTTGTTGGGCCTCCAGGTACAGGTAAAACATTATTAGCACGTGCGGTTGCAGGTGAAGCTGGTGCACCATTCTTCTCAATTAGTGGATCTGACTTCGTTGAGATGTTTGTTGGTGTTGGTGCGAGTCGTGTTCGTGATTTATTTGAAAATGCTAAGAAAAATGCCCCATGTATCATTTTTATTGATGAAATTGATGCTGTTGGACGTCAACGTGGTGCAGGTGTAGGTGGCGGTCATGATGAGCGTGAACAAACATTAAACCAACTATTAGTTGAGATGGATGGTTTTGGAGAAAATGAAGGTATTATTATGATTGCGGCTACAAACCGCCCAGATATCTTAGACCCTGCATTGTTACGTCCTGGTCGTTTTGATAGACAAATTCAAGTTGGACGACCAGATGTTAAAGGTCGTGAAGCAATTCTTCATGTGCATGCGAAAAATAAACCTCTTGATGAAACAGTAGATTTAAAAGCTATTTCTCAAAGAACGCCAGGTTTTTCTGGTGCAGACTTAGAAAACTTGCTAAATGAGGCATCTTTAATTGCAGCACGTGAGGGTAAAAATAAAATTGATATGCGCGATATTGAAGAAGCAACTGACCGTGTTATTGCAGGTCCAGCTAAAAAATCTCGTGTAATTTCTGAAAAAGAACGTAATATTGTAGCGCATCACGAAGCAGGTCATACTATCATCGGTATGGTGCTTGATGAAGCTGAAATTGTACACAAGGTAACAATTGTCCCTCGTGGACAAGCAGGCGGTTATGCAATGATGTTACCAAAACAAGATCGCTTCTTAATGACAGAACCAGAATTACTCGACAAAATATGTGGTTTATTAGGTGGACGAGTATCTGAGGATATTAACTTTGGTGAAGTATCAACAGGTGCTTCGAATGACTTTGAACGAGCAACGCAAATTGCAAGATCTATGGTTACAGAATATGGTATGAGTAAGAAATTAGGACCATTACAATTCTCAAGCAATAGTGGTGGACAAGTATTCCTTGGTAAAGATATGCAAGGTGAGCCGAATTATTCTGGTCAAATTGCTTATGAAATTGACAAAGAAGTTCAACGAATTGTTAAAGAGCAATATGAACGTTGTAAACAAATCTTGTTAGAACATGAAGAACAACTTAAGTTAATTGCTAAAACACTACTTTCAGAAGAAACATTAGTTGCAGAACAAATTCAATCATTATTCTATGATGGTGTTTTACCAGAAGTAGATTATGACTCTGCAAAAGTTGTGAAAAATGAAAATAGTGATTATAGTGATGGAAAGTATGGAAAATCATACAACGACATTCGTAAAGAACAGTTAGAAGATGACGATAAAGAAGATGATGACAACCATGAAAAAGATGAAGTAAACCAAGACAACACAGACAGAGAAGCTGATAATACTTCACATACGAATGAACCAGGTCATCAACAATCTCCGAACATCGATAAACCATACAATCCTAACGATCCAAATCATAGACAATAGTACAAGTTTTAGTAAGTCTCTTTTTGCTCACGTATGAATTGAGTGAAAAGGGACTTTTTTATGTATAGTTTATACCAATACATTTTTAAACTTTTGGTAAAAATATTGTTATCATCTCTCATGGTTATAATACTCAATAAACATGTATGAGCAATAGATTTCATATTAGCCAATAAGAGATGTATAATAACCAATCAGTATTAAAAAATAAAAAGTTTTAAATTATAGATTATTTTTAAAAAGGAGATTTAACAATGACACATGATTATATAGTGAGAGGTTTAGCATACGGTGGGGAAATAAGAGCATATGCTGCAATCACAACAGAGTCAGTACAAGAAGCACAAACACGTCATTATACATGGCCTACTGCTTCTGCCGCTATGGGAAGAACTATGACAGCTACTGTTATGATGGGTGCAATGTTAAAAGGAAACCAAAAGTTAACAGTTACTGTTGATGGCAAAGGTCCAATTGGCAGAATTATTGCTGACGCAGATGCTCAAGGAAATGTTCGTGCATATGTAGACCATCCACAAACGCATTTTCCACTCAACGATCAAGGTAAATTGGATGTACGGCGAGCAGTTGGTACTGATGGTTCCATTCAGGTTGTTAAAGATGTTGGAATGAAAGACTACTTTTCTGGTGCGAGTCCAATAGTATCAGGTGAGCTAGGAGATGATTTCACATACTACTATGCCACAAGTGAACAAACACCATCATCAGTAGGATTGGGTGTATTAGTTAATCCAGACAACTCAATCAAAGCAGCGGGAGGATTTATTATTCAAGTTATGCCAGGTGCTACTGATGAAACGGTGACTAAATTAGAAGAAGCCATTAGTCAAATGCAACCTGTATCGAAATTAATTGAGCAAGGACTTACACCTGAAGGAATATTAAATGAAATTTTGGGTGAAGGTAATGTTCAAATTTTAAATTCAACGTCAGCGCAATTTGAATGTAATTGTAGTCATGAGAAATTTTTAAATGCTATTAAAGGTTTAGGAGAGGCAGAAATTCATAGCATGATTAAAGAGGATCATGGAGCTGAAGCTGTATGTCACTTCTGTGGTAATAAATATCAGTATAGTGAAAGTGAATTAGAAGATTTATTAGAAACAATGAAATAGTTCAAAAAATGATGAGTTAATATAATTTATAAAACAAACTGGATATAAATTTTAAAAGTTATGCACTCAATTTTAATAGAAGTTAGTCATATAGTAATGTAAAAGTCGTCGAAAAGGAGGATTATTTGTTGTCCTCACTTTCGTTCGACTATCTTTTTTTACGTTTAACTTAATCTTTTGTAGGAAATGTCTTATAGTAAAGACCAAAGTAGTATATAGTTTTATTTATAGTAAGACTATACGGTTTGTCTTTTTAGAAAATTCTGATAGAATAAAGTTATATCCGATAGAAAAACTAAGTATTGATAAATTGTAAAACTAAAAGGAGTGTTTTGGATGGCACAAAAACCTGTAGATTATGTTACACAAATTATTGGGAATACACCTGTAGTCAAATTAAGAAACGTTGTTGATGATGATGCAGCTGATATTTATGTTAAGTTAGAATATCAAAATCCAGGTGGTTCGGTAAAAGATCGTATCGCTTTAGCGATGATTGAAAAAGCTGAGCGTGAAGGGAAAATTAAACCTGGTGATACAATCGTTGAGCCTACGAGTGGTAACACTGGTATAGGTCTAGCATTTGTATGTGCTGCCAAGGGGTACAAAGCAGTTTTTACAATGCCTGAAACAATGAGCCAAGAGCGCCGTAACTTATTAAAAGCTTATGGTGCTGAACTAGTATTAACACCAGGATCTGAAGCTATGAAAGGTGCAATAAAAAAAGCTAAAGAATTAAAAGAAGAGCACGGCTATTTTGAACCACAACAATTCGAAAATCCAGCAAATCCTGAAATTCATGAACTTACAACTGGACCAGAATTAGTTGAACAATTTGAAGGTCGACAAATTGATGCATTTTTAGCTGGTGTAGGAACTGGTGGTACGTTATCTGGTGTTGGTAAAGTATTGAAGAAAGAATATCCAAATGTGGAAATAGTAGCTATTGAACCTGAAGCTTCTCCAGTATTAAGCGGTGGTGAACCAGGCCCTCATAAATTACAAGGATTGGGAGCAGGTTTCGTACCTGATACTTTAAATACAGAAGTTTATGACAGCATCATCAAAGTAGGTAATGATACTGCTATGGATATGGCACGTCGTGTTGCTAGAGAAGAAGGTATATTAGCAGGTATTTCATCTGGTGCTGCAATATATGCTGCTATTCAAAAAGCAAAAGAATTAGGTAAAGGTAAAACAGTTGTAACAGTATTACCAAGTAATGGGGAACGTTACTTATCAACACCATTATATTCATTTGATAATTAAAAACTAAACTAAAAATCATTTTGGACGAAGATTTGTTTCTAAAGTTTTAAAATAGCGTGTATTTCACGTTGATTTTTCAACTTTTTATAAAATAAATCTTCGTTTTTTATTTAATCAGACCAACCAATATTGTAGCTTCTATCTAAAATCGGCTACCTTTTTTTAATATGCCGATAATATATACTCAAAACTTATTGAAATGAATGATATCATGAAGTAGCAGATGTGTTTAGTAATGTAGTTATTATTGAAAATTAAAAAAATCTAAGAGTATATTATTGAAAAAGGTGAAATTATGATTAAAACAAAAATAATGGGGATATTAAATGTGACACCTGACTCATTTTCTGACGGAGGACAGTACCACTCAGTTGATCAAGCTGTGAAGCGTGCTAAAGAGATGATAGATGAAGGTGTAGACATCATAGACGTTGGAGGTGTCTCAACACGACCAGGTCATAAAGAAGTATCGCATAAAGAAGTATCGCTTAAAGAAGAAATGAATCGTGTATTGCCTGTGGTTGAGTCTATCGTTAAATATGATGTGCAAATTTCGGTTGATACATTTCGAAGTGAAGTTGCGGAAGCTTGTCTTAAACTTGGTGTTTCAATGATTAATGATCAGTGGGCAGGCCTATTTGATTCGAATATGTTTAATGTGGTATCTCAATACGGTGCTGAAATTGTACTTATGCATAATGGTGACGGTCATAGAGATAAACCTGTTGTTGAAGAGATGCTTGTATCATTACTTGCGCAAGCGAATAAGGCTGAACTAGCCGGTATACCACATAATAAAATCTGGTTAGATCCTGGAATAGGTTTTGCTAAAACACGAGAAGAAGGAAATGAAGTAATGGCAAGATTAGATGAATTAGTAGCGACCGAATATCCAGTTTTACTTGCAACAAGTCGAAAAAGATACATTAAAGAAATGATGAATCAAGATTCTTCTCCTTCAGATAGAGATGAGGCAACTGCAGCTACAACGGCTTATGGTATAATGAAAGGCGTTCGTGGGGTTCGAGTTCATAATGTATTATTAAATACGCGACTAGCCCAAAGTATGGATTTTCTAAAGGAGAATGAATATGAACGACATCATCTTTCTTAATGGAATGCGTTTTTATGGTTATCATGGAGTATTAGCTGCAGAAAATGATATTGGACAAATTTTTGTTGTTGATATTACTTTAAAGGTTGATCTTAGTTATGCAGGTCAATCAGATGATGTAAAAGATACTGTAAATTATGGAGAGGTTTATAAAGATGTAAAGTCTATTGTTGAAGGGCCACGTTCATGCTTAATTGAGCATCTGGCTGAACGTATTGCAAAACATATAAATTCACACTATAATCGTGTAATGGAAACGAAAGTTAGAATCACTAAAGAAAACCCACCTATTCCTGGTCATTACGATGGTGTTGGGATTGAAATAGTGAGGGAGAATGACTAAATGGTTAAAGCTTATTTAGGATTAGGGAGCAATATTGGAAATAGAGAACTACAACTCAATGAGGCTATTAAAATACTTCATGACTATCAAGGTATTCAAGTAACTCAAGTTTCTCATATTTATGAGACTGAACCAGTGGGATATACTAATCAACCGAAATTCTTAAACTTGTGCATTGAGATAGAGACTGAATTGAATCCACAATCTTTGTTAAAATGTTGTTTAACAACGGAACAACAACTTCATCGTAAAAGAGAAATACGTTGGGGGCCTAGAACTTTAGATATAGATATACTACTGTTTGGTGATCAAATTATTGAACAAGATAATTTATCAGTGCCGCACCCTAGAATGAAAGAACGTTCGTTTGTTCTTATCCCGTTAAATGATATAGCCACCAAACAAATAGAACCGATTTCTAATAAAAGTATCGGACAACTAGTAGTACCTGATAATAGTGTGAAAAAATATAAGGAATAATAAAGCATAGTAATATGGTTTTGAAACTTTTAATTAAAGAAATTTATATATTGCTAATCAATAAGTTTATAAGGGTTGCAACTATTCGATGAAAATATAAATTACTTTATTACATTTTGATGGTCTTGTAGAATAATAAAGTGAGTAGATTTGCTTTGATTAGATGCAATATCAACCTTCATTGAATAACAATACATATGAAGATAAGAAGGGTATAATAAAAGGCTTAAATATAAATTAAAACTGATTAGGAAACAATATATAGCTCCTAAAGTTTTCAACAGAAAGACATGGAACAATAAATTGATAAATCAAAGTTCAAAGGAGAGAAATTTATGTCAGAAGAAATGAACGACCAAATGCAAGTTCGTCGTCAAAAATTACAAGAATTAATTGATTTAGGGATTGATCCTTTTGGTCATCGATTCAATCGCTCATCTACTTCAAGTGAGTTAAAAGAACAGTGGGACCAATTCTCTAAGGAAGAATTGCATGAAAAAGAAGACGAAAGCCACGTGTCAATTGCAGGTCGTCTTATGACTAAACGTGGTAAAGGTAAAGCGGGATTTGCACATATTCAAGACTTGAAAGGTCAGATTCAAATTTATGTAAGAAAAGATCAAGTTGGAGATGATCAATTTAACATTTGGAAAATGGCTGACTTAGGTGACATCATAGGTGTTGAAGGTGTCATGTTTAAAACTAATACGGGCGAGATTTCTGTCAAAGCTAAGTCATTTACTTTACTATCCAAATCATTACGACCTTTACCTGATAAGTTCCATGGTTTACAAGATATAGAACAAAGATATCGACAACGTTATTTAGATTTAATTACAAATGAAGATAGTACGCAAACGTTTATTAATCGTAGTAAAATAATTCAAGAAATGAGAAACTATTTAAATAAACAAGGATTCTTGGAAGTAGAAACACCAATGATGCACCAAATTGCTGGAGGTGCTGCTGCACGTCCGTTTGTTACGCATCATAACGCATTAGATGCTACTCTTTATATGCGTATAGCTATAGAACTACATTTGAAACGGTTAATTGTCGGAGGTCTTGAAAAAGTCTACGAGATAGGCAGAGTTTTTCGTAATGAAGGTGTATCTACAAGACATAACCCTGAATTTACAATGATTGAATTGTATGAAGCTTATGCTGATTATCATGATATAATGGATTTAACTGAAAATATGGTCAGACACATTGCTCAAGAAGTGTTTGGATCAGCTAAAGTACAATATAATGATGAAGAAATTGACTTAGAATCTTCATGGAAACGACTTCACATTGTTGATGCTGTTAAAGAAGTTACCGGTGTAGATTTTTATAATGTTAATTCTGATGAAGAAGCTATTAGATTAGCAAAAGAACATGATATTGAAATTACTGAAAATATGAAATATGGCCATATATTAAATGAATTTTTTGAACAGAAAGTTGAAGAAACACTTATTCAACCAACGTTTATTTATGGTCACCCTATTGAAATTTCACCGTTAGCAAAGAAAAATCCAAACGATGAAAGATTTACTGATCGTTTTGAATTATTTATTGTAGGAAGAGAGCATGCAAATGCCTTCACGGAATTAAACGATCCGATTGATCAACGCCAACGTTTTGAAGCGCAGCTTGTTGAAAAAGAACAAGGAAATGATGAAGCTCATGATATGGATGAGGATTACATCGAAGCATTAGAGTATGGAATGCCTCCAACTGGTGGTCTAGGTATCGGTATCGACAGATTAGTAATGCTATTAACTGATTCTCCGTCAATTAGAGACGTATTACTATTCCCATACATGAGACAAAAATAGATTCTATTAGTGATAATTGCTAAAAATTACAAACCATCGTAATGTTGACAAATCTAATTGTATTGATTATGTTTTGGCGCTGCCTTCTTAATATTTAAAGGCAGCGCTTATTTTCAAGTTTGAAATTAAACCCGTGAAAAAATACGTGTCAAACTCGAATAAGAATAGAAATAAGGAGAAAGATGTATTAAGTTATAAATAGAGAATTATATAACAAAATTGCTAAAATAATCGTATAGTAATCAAAACTAATATATGCTAGAATATTTCAAGTGAAAAGAGAGGATTTTACTATTTGATACAAAAAATAGCAAAACATCATAAAAAGTGTTGACATATATTGATAAATGAAGTAACATATAAAAGTCGTCAAAAACGAGAACGGAATGTTATGCAATTGCAAAAGAAATTTTAACATAGTGTAAAATTAACTGTTGCATTAACTTTGAAAAGTATGTATCATTAATTAAGTAAGTTAATTTTGTCTGGTGACAATGGCAAGGAGGTCACACCTGTTCCCATGCCGAACACAGAAGTTAAGCTCCTTAGCGCCGATGGTAGTCGGACTGACGTTCCGCTAGAGTAGGACGTTGCCAGGCAATATAATGTGGAGAATTAGCTCAGCTGGGAGAGCATCTGCCTTACAAGCAGAGGGTCGGCGGTTCGAACCCGTCATTCTCCACCATTTAAAGCCGGCCTAGCTCAATTGGTAGAGCAACTGACTTGTAATCAGTAGGTTGGGGGTTCAAGTCCTCTGGCCGGCACCATCTTTTGAGCCATTAGCTCAGTTGGTAGAGCATCTGACTTTTAATCAGAGGGTCAGAGGTTCGAATCCTCTATGGCTCATTACGATTTTCTTAAAATGCGGAAGTAGTTCAGTGGTAGAACACCACCTTGCCAAGGTGGGGGTCGCGGGTTCGAATCCCGTCTTCCGCTCCATCATTCATAGTGCCGGGGTGGCGGAACTGGCAGACGCACAGGACTTAAAATCCTGCGGTGAGAGATCACCGTACCGGTTCGATTCCGGTCCTCGGCACCATCTTTTTACATTGCGCCCGTAGCTCAACTGGATAGAGCGTTTGACTACGGATCAAGAGGTTATGGGTTCGACTCCTATCGGGCGCGCCATTTTATGTATCGATTTAATTTACATACGGGAAGTAGCTCAGCTTGGTAGAGCACTTGGTTTGGGACCAAGGGGTCGCAGGTTCGAATCCTGTCTTCCCGACTTCTTTTGATATTGGGGGCTTAGCTCAGCTGGGAGAGCGCCTGCTTTGCACGCAGGAGGTCAGCGGTTCGATCCCGCTAGTCTCCACCATTTAATTATTAATGAACATTGAAAACTGAATGACAATATGTCAACGTTAATTCCAATAAACAGTAACGAAACGTTACAAACTATTTAGTATTTATGAGCTAATCAAACATCATAATTTTTATGGAGAGTTTGATCCTGGCTCAGGATGAACGCTGGCGGCGTGCCTAATACATGCAAGTCGAGCGAACAGACGAGGAGCTTGCTCCTCTGACGTTAGCGGCGGACGGGTGAGTAACACGTGGATAACCTACCTATAAGACTGGGATAACTTCGGGAAACCGGAGCTAATACCGGATAATATATTGAACCGCATGGTTCAATAGTGAAAGACGGTTTTGCTGTCACTTATAGATGGATCCGCGCCGCATTAGCTAGTTGGTAAGGTAACGGCTTACCAAGGCAACGATGCGTAGCCGACCTGAGAGGGTGATCGGCCACACTGGAACTGAGACACGGTCCAGACTCCTACGGGAGGCAGCAGTAGGGAATCTTCCGCAATGGGCGAAAGCCTGACGGAGCAACGCCGCGTGAGTGATGAAGGTCTTCGGATCGTAAAACTCTGTTATTAGGGAAGAACAAATGTGTAAGTAACTATGCACGTCTTGACGGTACCTAATCAGAAAGCCACGGCTAACTACGTGCCAGCAGCCGCGGTAATACGTAGGTGGCAAGCGTTATCCGGAATTATTGGGCGTAAAGCGCGCGTAGGCGGTTTTTTAAGTCTGATGTGAAAGCCCACGGCTCAACCGTGGAGGGTCATTGGAAACTGGAAAACTTGAGTGCAGAAGAGGAAAGTGGAATTCCATGTGTAGCGGTGAAATGCGCAGAGATATGGAGGAACACCAGTGGCGAAGGCGACTTTCTGGTCTGTAACTGACGCTGATGTGCGAAAGCGTGGGGATCAAACAGGATTAGATACCCTGGTAGTCCACGCCGTAAACGATGAGTGCTAAGTGTTAGGGGGTTTCCGCCCCTTAGTGCTGCAGCTAACGCATTAAGCACTCCGCCTGGGGAGTACGACCGCAAGGTTGAAACTCAAAGGAATTGACGGGGACCCGCACAAGCGGTGGAGCATGTGGTTTAATTCGAAGCAACGCGAAGAACCTTACCAAATCTTGACATCCTCTGACCCCTCTAGAGATAGAGTTTTCCCCTTCGGGGGACAGAGTGACAGGTGGTGCATGGTTGTCGTCAGCTCGTGTCGTGAGATGTTGGGTTAAGTCCCGCAACGAGCGCAACCCTTAAGCTTAGTTGCCATCATTAAGTTGGGCACTCTAAGTTGACTGCCGGTGACAAACCGGAGGAAGGTGGGGATGACGTCAAATCATCATGCCCCTTATGATTTGGGCTACACACGTGCTACAATGGACAATACAAAGGGTAGCGAAACCGCGAGGTCAAGCAAATCCCATAAAGTTGTTCTCAGTTCGGATTGTAGTCTGCAACTCGACTATATGAAGCTGGAATCGCTAGTAATCGTAGATCAGCATGCTACGGTGAATACGTTCCCGGGTCTTGTACACACCGCCCGTCACACCACGAGAGTTTGTAACACCCGAAGCCGGTGGAGTAACCATTTGGAGCTAGCCGTCGAAGGTGGGACAAATGATTGGGGTGAAGTCGTAACAAGGTAGCCGTATCGGAAGGTGCGGCTGGATCACCTCCTTTCTAAGGATATATTCGGAACATCTTCTACGAAGATGAGGGAATAACGTGACATATTGTATTCAGTTTTGAATGTTTATTAACATTCATTTGTACATTGAAAACTAGATAAGTAAGTAAGATTTTACCAAGCAAAACCGAGTGAATAGAGTTTTAAATAAGCTTGAATTCATAAATAATCGCTAGTGTTCGAAAGAACACTCACAAGATTAATAACTAGTTTTAGCTATTTATTTTGAATAACAATTCAAAATATGGTGGAAACATAGATTAAGTTATTAAGGGCGCACGGTGGATGCCTTGGCACTAGAAGCCGATGAAGGACGTTACTAACGACGATATGCTTTGGGTAGCTGTAAGTAAGCGTTGATCCAGAGATTTCCGAATGGGGGAACCCAGCATGAGTTATGTCATGTTATCGACATGTGAATTTATAGCATGTCAGAAGGCAGACCCGGAGAACTGAAACATCTTAGTACCCGGAGGAAGAGAAAGAAAAATCGATTCCCTGAGTAGCGGCGAGCGAAACGGGAAGAGCCCAAACCAACAAGCTTGCTTGTTGGGGTTGTAGGACACTCTATACGGAGTTACAAAAGAACATGTTAGACGAATCATCTGGAAAGATGAATCAAAGAAGGTAATAATCCTGTAGTCGAAAACATATTCTCTCTTGAGTGGATCCTGAGTACGACGGAGCACGTGAAATTCCGTCGGAATCTGGGAGGACCATCTCCTAAGGCTAAATACTCTCTAGTGACCGATAGTGAACCAGTACCGTGAGGGAAAGGTGAAAAGTACCCCGGAAGGGGAGTGAAAGAGAACTTGAAACCGTGTGCTTACAAGTAGTCAGAGCCCGTTAATGGGTGATGGCGTGCCTTTTGTAGAATGAACCGGCGAGTTACGATCTGATGCAAGGTTAAGCAGCAAATGTGGAGCCGCAGCGAAAGCGAGTCTGAATAGGGCGTTGAGTATTTGGTCGTAGACCCGAAACCAGGTGATCTACCCTTGGTCAGGTTGAAGTTCAGGTAACACTGAATGGAGGACCGAACCGACTTACGTTGAAAAGTGAGCGGATGAACTGAGGGTAGCGGAGAAATTCCAATCGAACTTGGAGATAGCTGGTTCTCTCCGAAATAGCTTTAGGGCTAGCCTCAAGTGATGATTATTGGAGGTAGAGCACTGTTTGGACGAGGGGCCCCTCTCGGGTTACCGAATTCAGACAAACTCCGAATGCCAATTAATTTAACTTGGGAGTCAGAACATGGGTGATAAGGTCCGTGTTCGAAAGGGAAACAGCCCAGACCACCAGCTAAGGTCCCAAAATATATGTTAAGTGGAAAAGGATGTGGCGTTGCCCAGACAACTAGGATGTTGGCTTAGAAGCAGCCATCATTTAAAGAGTGCGTAATAGCTCACTAGTCGAGTGACACTGCGCCGAAAATGTACCGGGGCTAAACATATTACCGAAGCTGTGGATTGTCCTTTGGACAATGGTAGGAGAGCGTTCTAAGGGCGTCGAAGCATGATCGCAAGGACATGTGGAGCGCTTAGAAGTGAGAATGCCGGTGTGAGTAGCGAAAGACGGGTGAGAATCCCGTCCACCGATTGACTAAGGTTTCCAGAGGAAGGCTCGTCCGCTCTGGGTTAGTCGGGTCCTAAGCTGAGGCCGACAGGCGTAGGCGATGGATAACAGGTTGATATTCCTGTACCACCTAGTATCGTTTTAATCGATGGGGGGACGCAGTAGGATAGGCGAAGCGTGCTGTTGGAGTGCACGTCCAAGCAGTAAGGCTGAGTGTTAGGCAAATCCGGCACTCATAAGGCTGAGCTGTGATGGGGAGAGGAAATTGTTTCCTCGAGTCGTTGATTTCACACTGCCGAGAAAAGCCTCTAGATAGATAACAGGTGCCCGTACCGCAAACCGACACAGGTAGTCAAGATGAGAATTCTAAGGTGAGCGAGCGAACTCTCGTTAAGGAACTCGGCAAAATGACCCCGTAACTTCGGGAGAAGGGGTGCTCTTTAGGGTTCACGCCCAGAAGAGCCGCAGTGAATAGGCCCAAGCGACTGTTTATCAAAAACACAGGTCTCTGCTAAACCGTAAGGTGATGTATAGGGGCTGACGCCTGCCCGGTGCTGGAAGGTTAAGAGGAGTGGTTAGCTTCTGCGAAGCTACGAATCGAAGCCCCAGTAAACGGCGGCCGTAACTATAACGGTCCTAAGGTAGCGAAATTCCTTGTCGGGTAAGTTCCGACCCGCACGAAAGGCGTAACGATTTGGGCACTGTCTCAACGAGAGACTCGGTGAAATCATAGTACCTGTGAAGATGCAGGTTACCCGCGACAGGACGGAAAGACCCCGTGGAGCTTTACTGTAGCCTGATATTGAAATTCGGCACAGCTTGTACAGGATAGGTAGGAGCCTTTGAAACGTGAGCGCTAGCTTACGTGGAGGCGTTGGTGGGATACTACCCTAGCTGTGTTGGCTTTCTAACCCGCACCACTTATCGTGGTGGGAGACAGTGTCAGGCGGGCAGTTTGACTGGGGCGGTCGCCTCCTAAAAGGTAACGGAGGCGCTCAAAGGTTCCCTCAGAATGGTTGGAAATCATTCATAGAGTGTAAAGGCATAAGGGAGCTTGACTGCGAGACCTACAAGTCGAGCAGGGTCGAAAGACGGACTTAGTGATCCGGTGGTTCCGCATGGAAGGGCCATCGCTCAACGGATAAAAGCTACCCCGGGGATAACAGGCTTATCTCCCCCAAGAGTTCACATCGACGGGGAGGTTTGGCACCTCGATGTCGGCTCATCGCATCCTGGGGCTGTAGTCGGTCCCAAGGGTTGGGCTGTTCGCCCATTAAAGCGGTACGCGAGCTGGGTTCAGAACGTCGTGAGACAGTTCGGTCCCTATCCGTCGTGGGCGTAGGAAATTTGAGAGGAGCTGTCCTTAGTACGAGAGGACCGGGATGGACATACCTCTGGTGTACCAGTTGTCGTGCCAACGGCATAGCTGGGTAGCTATGTATGGACGGGATAAGTGCTGAAAGCATCTAAGCATGAAGCCCCCCTCAAGATGAGATTTCCCAACTTCGGTTATAAGATCCCTCGAAGATGACGAGGTTAATAGGTTCGAGGTGGAAGCGTGGTGACACGTGGAGCTGACGAATACTAATCGATCGAAGACTTAATCAATTTTTAAAAAACGTTTTGCGACGCAAAATCTTACTTACTATCTAGTTTTGAATGTATAATCATTCATTTGTCTGGTGACAATGGCAAGGAGGTCACACCTGTTCCCATGCCGAACACAGAAGTTAAGCTCCTTAGCGCCGATGGTAGTCGGACTGACGTTCCGCTAGAGTAGGACGTTGCCAGGCAATCTACTTTTGACCTGTTGGTCATTTTTTTGTGGATTAATAGAATATATTAATAAATTAACTTGAATTTTTTGTTGACTTAACTATGCTTAAGATGTATAATTAATTCTTGTTGATTAGAAATGAACATTGAAAACTGAATGACAATATGTCAACGTTAATTCCAATAAACAGTAACGAAATGTTACAAACTATTTAGTATTTATGAGCTAATCAAACATCATAATTTTTTATGGAGAGTTTGATCCTGGCTCAGGATGAACGCTGGCGGCGTGCCTAATACATGCAAGTCGAGCGAACAGACGAGGAGCTTGCTCCTCTGACGTTAGCGGCGGACGGGTGAGTAACACGTGGATAACCTACCTATAAGACTGGGATAACTTCGGGAAACCGGAGCTAATACCGGATAATATATTGAACCGCATGGTTCAATAGTGAAAGACGGTTTTGCTGTCACTTATAGATGGATCCGCGCCGCATTAGCTAGTTGGTAAGGTAACGGCTTACCAAGGCAACGATGCGTAGCCGACCTGAGAGGGTGATCGGCCACACTGGAACTGAGACACGGTCCAGACTCCTACGGGAGGCAGCAGTAGGGAATCTTCCGCAATGGGCGAAAGCCTGACGGAGCAACGCCGCGTGAGTGATGAAGGTCTTCGGATCGTAAAACTCTGTTATTAGGGAAGAACAAATGTGTAAGTAACTATGCACGTCTTGACGGTACCTAATCAGAAAGCCACGGCTAACTACGTGCCAGCAGCCGCGGTAATACGTAGGTGGCAAGCGTTATCCGGAATTATTGGGCGTAAAGCGCGCGTAGGCGGTTTTTTAAGTCTGATGTGAAAGCCCACGGCTCAACCGTGGAGGGTCATTGGAAACTGGAAAACTTGAGTGCAGAAGAGGAAAGTGGAATTCCATGTGTAGCGGTGAAATGCGCAGAGATATGGAGGAACACCAGTGGCGAAGGCGACTTTCTGGTCTGTAACTGACGCTGATGTGCGAAAGCGTGGGGATCAAACAGGATTAGATACCCTGGTAGTCCACGCCGTAAACGATGAGTGCTAAGTGTTAGGGGGTTTCCGCCCCTTAGTGCTGCAGCTAACGCATTAAGCACTCCGCCTGGGGAGTACGACCGCAAGGTTGAAACTCAAAGGAATTGACGGGGACCCGCACAAGCGGTGGAGCATGTGGTTTAATTCGAAGCAACGCGAAGAACCTTACCAAATCTTGACATCCTCTGACCCCTCTAGAGATAGAGTTTTCCCCTTCGGGGGACAGAGTGACAGGTGGTGCATGGTTGTCGTCAGCTCGTGTCGTGAGATGTTGGGTTAAGTCCCGCAACGAGCGCAACCCTTAAGCTTAGTTGCCATCATTAAGTTGGGCACTCTAAGTTGACTGCCGGTGACAAACCGGAGGAAGGTGGGGATGACGTCAAATCATCATGCCCCTTATGATTTGGGCTACACACGTGCTACAATGGACAATACAAAGGGTAGCGAAACCGCGAGGTCAAGCAAATCCCATAAAGTTGTTCTCAGTTCGGATTGTAGTCTGCAACTCGACTATATGAAGCTGGAATCGCTAGTAATCGTAGATCAGCATGCTACGGTGAATACGTTCCCGGGTCTTGTACACACCGCCCGTCACACCACGAGAGTTTGTAACACCCGAAGCCGGTGGAGTAACCATTTGGAGCTAGCCGTCGAAGGTGGGACAAATGATTGGGGTGAAGTCGTAACAAGGTAGCCGTATCGGAAGGTGCGGCTGGATCACCTCCTTTCTAAGGATATTATTCGGAACATCTTCTACGAAGATGAGGGAATAACGTGACATATTGTATTCAGTTTTGAATGTTTATTAGCATTCAAATTATATAATGGGCCTATAGCTCAGCTGGTTAGAGCGCACGCCTGATAAGCGTGAGGTCGGTGGTTCGAGTCCACTTAGGCCCACCATTTATTTGTACATTGAAAACTAGATAAGCAAGTAAGATTTTACCAAGCAAAACCGAGTGAATAGAGTTTTAAATAAGCTTGAATTCATAAATAATCGCTAGTGTTCGAAAGAACACTCACAAGATTAATAACTAGTTTTAGCTATTTATTTTGAATAACAATTCAAAATATGGTGGAAACATAGATTAAGTTATTAAGGGCGCACGGTGGATGCCTTGGCACTAGAAGCCGATGAAGGACGTTACTAACGACGATATGCTTTGGGTAGCTGTAAGTAAGCGTTGATCCAGAGATTTCCGAATGGGGGAACCCAGCATGAGTTATGTCATGTTATCGACATGTGAATTTATAGCATGTCAGAAGGCAGACCCGGAGAACTGAAACATCTTAGTACCCGGAGGAAGAGAAAGAAAAATCGATTCCCTGAGTAGCGGCGAGCGAAACGGGAAGAGCCCAAACCAACAAGCTTGCTTGTTGGGGTTGTAGGACACTCTATACGGAGTTACAAAAGAACATGTTAGACGAATCATCTGGAAAGATGAATCAAAGAAGGTAATAATCCTGTAGTCGAAAACATATTCTCTCTTGAGTGGATCCTGAGTACGACGGAGCACGTGAAATTCCGTCGGAATCTGGGAGGACCATCTCCTAAGGCTAAATACTCTCTAGTGACCGATAGTGAACCAGTACCGTGAGGGAAAGGTGAAAAGTACCCCGGAAGGGGAGTGAAAGAGAACTTGAAACCGTGTGCTTACAAGTAGTCAGAGCCCGTTAATGGGTGATGGCGTGCCTTTTGTAGAATGAACCGGCGAGTTACGATCTGATGCAAGGTTAAGCAGCAAATGTGGAGCCGCAGCGAAAGCGAGTCTGAATAGGGCGTTGAGTATTTGGTCGTAGACCCGAAACCAGGTGATCTACCCTTGGTCAGGTTGAAGTTCAGGTAACACTGAATGGAGGACCGAACCGACTTACGTTGAAAAGTGAGCGGATGAACTGAGGGTAGCGGAGAAATTCCAATCGAACTTGGAGATAGCTGGTTCTCTCCGAAATAGCTTTAGGGCTAGCCTCAAGTGATGATTATTGGAGGTAGAGCACTGTTTGGACGAGGGGCCCCTCTCGGGTTACCGAATTCAGACAAACTCCGAATGCCAATTAATTTAACTTGGGAGTCAGAACATGGGTGATAAGGTCCGTGTTCGAAAGGGAAACAGCCCAGACCACCAGCTAAGGTCCCAAAATATATGTTAAGTGGAAAAGGATGTGGCGTTGCCCAGACAACTAGGATGTTGGCTTAGAAGCAGCCATCATTTAAAGAGTGCGTAATAGCTCACTAGTCGAGTGACACTGCGCCGAAAATGTACCGGGGCTAAACATATTACCGAAGCTGTGGATTGTCCTTTGGACAATGGTAGGAGAGCGTTCTAAGGGCGTCGAAGCATGATCGCAAGGACATGTGGAGCGCTTAGAAGTGAGAATGCCGGTGTGAGTAGCGAAAGACGGGTGAGAATCCCGTCCACCGATTGACTAAGGTTTCCAGAGGAAGGCTCGTCCGCTCTGGGTTAGTCGGGTCCTAAGCTGAGGCCGACAGGCGTAGGCGATGGATAACAGGTTGATATTCCTGTACCACCTAGTATCGTTTTAATCGATGGGGGGACGCAGTAGGATAGGCGAAGCGTGCTGTTGGAGTGCACGTCCAAGCAGTAAGGCTGAGTGTTAGGCAAATCCGGCACTCATAAGGCTGAGCTGTGATGGGGAGAGGAAATTGTTTCCTCGAGTCGTTGATTTCACACTGCCGAGAAAAGCCTCTAGATAGATAACAGGTGCCCGTACCGCAAACCGACACAGGTAGTCAAGATGAGAATTCTAAGGTGAGCGAGCGAACTCTCGTTAAGGAACTCGGCAAAATGACCCCGTAACTTCGGGAGAAGGGGTGCTCTTTAGGGTTCACGCCCAGAAGAGCCGCAGTGAATAGGCCCAAGCGACTGTTTATCAAAAACACAGGTCTCTGCTAAACCGTAAGGTGATGTATAGGGGCTGACGCCTGCCCGGTGCTGGAAGGTTAAGAGGAGTGGTTAGCTTCTGCGAAGCTACGAATCGAAGCCCCAGTAAACGGCGGCCGTAACTATAACGGTCCTAAGGTAGCGAAATTCCTTGTCGGGTAAGTTCCGACCCGCACGAAAGGCGTAACGATTTGGGCACTGTCTCAACGAGAGACTCGGTGAAATCATAGTACCTGTGAAGATGCAGGTTACCCGCGACAGGACGGAAAGACCCCGTGGAGCTTTACTGTAGCCTGATATTGAAATTCGGCACAGCTTGTACAGGATAGGTAGGAGCCTTTGAAACGTGAGCGCTAGCTTACGTGGAGGCGTTGGTGGGATACTACCCTAGCTGTGTTGGCTTTCTAACCCGCACCACTTATCGTGGTGGGAGACAGTGTCAGGCGGGCAGTTTGACTGGGGCGGTCGCCTCCTAAAAGGTAACGGAGGCGCTCAAAGGTTCCCTCAGAATGGTTGGAAATCATTCATAGAGTGTAAAGGCATAAGGGAGCTTGACTGCGAGACCTACAAGTCGAGCAGGGTCGAAAGACGGACTTAGTGATCCGGTGGTTCCGCATGGAAGGGCCATCGCTCAACGGATAAAAGCTACCCCGGGGATAACAGGCTTATCTCCCCCAAGAGTTCACATCGACGGGGAGGTTTGGCACCTCGATGTCGGCTCATCGCATCCTGGGGCTGTAGTCGGTCCCAAGGGTTGGGCTGTTCGCCCATTAAAGCGGTACGCGAGCTGGGTTCAGAACGTCGTGAGACAGTTCGGTCCCTATCCGTCGTGGGCGTAGGAAATTTGAGAGGAGCTGTCCTTAGTACGAGAGGACCGGGATGGACATACCTCTGGTGTACCAGTTGTCGTGCCAACGGCATAGCTGGGTAGCTATGTATGGACGGGATAAGTGCTGAAAGCATCTAAGCATGAAGCCCCCCTCAAGATGAGATTTCCCAACTTCGGTTATAAGATCCCTCGAAGATGACGAGGTTAATAGGTTCGAGGTGGAAGCGTGGTGACACGTGGAGCTGACGAATACTAATCGATCGAAGACTTAATCAATTTTTAAAAAACGTTTTGCGACGCAAAATCTTACTTACTATCTAGTTTTGAATGTATAATCATTCATTTGTCTGGTGACAATGGCAAGGAGGTCACACCTGTTCCCATGCCGAACACAGAAGTTAAGCTCCTTAGCGCCGATGGTAGTCGGACTGACGTTCCGCTAGAGTAGGACGTTGCCAGGCAAATATCGTATGGATGCGATGAGCCTAATCGAGACCGAAAGGTCTCTTTTTTTTATGCAAAAATAGTTCTAAAAAAGAAAGTATTAATAAATAAATTCGCTACTTAACAACTTTTATAAGAGGTAATTTCATATGTGGCTTATAAAGGTTAAGTAACATATCCAACCTTAAATGCTTTAATTACTGTTGTGTATCGTAACAATAATTAAAGCATTTTAAAGTTTCTTAAAATCTAGTATTTATATAACGAGTGAATGAATTAATGCATTAACATGATCTTCTAATTCTTCTTTTTTTATCCCCCCAAATCCTAAAATAAATTTTGGATAAACTTTAGAATAATTTTCGTAATGATAAGGTTTTAATTTTAAATTATTTTTTTTCGCATTTTTTAAACATTGTTTCATTGACAATCCATTATTAACAGTTATTGTAAAATGCATTCCAGTTAGTGCGCCTTCAATCTTTATTTGAGTATTGTAGGGCTTTAATCGTTTTAAAATATAATCAAGTTTATCTCTATATATCTTTCGCATTTTATTCAAATGTCTTTCAAATTTCCCACTTATCATGAATTGAGCAACCATGTGTTGAACATGCACAGGCACTGTATTTCCCTCTTTATATTTTTGATTATTATATTTGTGCATTAAATTTTGTGGCAAAACAATATATGCAATCCTACAGCTTGGATATAAAGATTTTGAGAAAGTACTAATATAAATGACTTTTCCTTTTGTGTCTAAACTTTGTAATGCAGGTATGGGTTTGCCAAAATATCTAAATTCTGAATCATAATCATCTTCGATAATATATCTTTGCTTAGCTTGATGGGACCAATTGATTAATTGTGTTCTTTTTTTTAAATTGGTGACATAACCAGTTGGAAATTGATGAGATGGTGTTATATACAAAATATTGTTATTTGTATTTAAAATAGGGTCGATTTGTATTCCATTTTGTTCAACTGGGACTTGAATATAACTTATACCTTTTTTATCAAGCGTATGTTTAATAGGTGGATAACTTGGCTGTTCAATAATAAATTCTTCTTTTTTTAGTAAATTGGTTATCATATCGAGTAACTGGCTTGTTGATGATCCAACAATAATTTGATTTGGGTGACAAGTGACGCCACGACTATTAAATAAGTAATGTGAAATTTGTTGCCTTAAAATATATTCCCCTTGACGCTCGCCTCGTTGTAATAGTGATAGCTGATGGTCTTCAAAAACGTCTTTCGCATATTTTCTAAAAATGTGCATAGGAAAACTTTCAGAATCAATTTCAGCTAAATTAAAAGCATATTTATATTGTCGTTGCTTCTTTTCTAAGTTATCAGTGTTTAATTGATTTGTTTGTCGATGTATCACTGGCAACGATTCTATATCGGAAACGAAGTAGCCAGATCTAGGTTTCGAATAAATGAAACCCTCATCTACAAGTAATTGATATGCATGTTCTATTGTAGTGTGGCTAACAGATAAATAGTTACTTAACTGTCGTTTAGATGGAAATCTATCATTTGATTGATATTGACCTTCGATAATTTGATTTTTTAACTTTTCATATAACGATAAATAAAGTGGTTGATTTACTTTCAATTAACTGACCCCTATCTTTATGTACAAATTGAACCTTTTTAAATATCAGTTTATCTCGTAAAATATATTTAATCAATAAGAAAAGGGGTAAGTAGTATGTCTAAAATAGTAGGATCAGATCGAGTTAAAAGAGGAATGGCTGAAATGCAAAAAGGCGGTGTCATTATGGACGTCGTTAATGCAGAACAAGCTAAAATTGCTGAAGAAGCCGGAGCTGTTGCCGTAATGGCATTAGAGCGTGTACCATCAGATATTCGTGCTGCTGGCGGTGTTGCACGTATGGCGAATCCTAAAATAGTTGAAGAAGTTATGAATGCCGTATCAATTCCGGTTATGGCTAAAGCCAGAATTGGTCATATTACAGAAGCTAGAGTTTTAGAATCGATGGGTGTTGACTATATAGATGAGTCTGAAGTATTAACGCCTGCAGACGAAGAATATCATTTAAGAAAAGATCAATTTACAGTTCCTTTTGTGTGTGGCTGTCGTAACTTAGGTGAAGCAGCACGACGCATTGGTGAAGGTGCGGCGATGTTGCGTACGAAAGGTGAACCTGGTACTGGTAATATTGTTGAAGCTGTCCGTCATATGAGACGTGTTAATTCTGAAGTTAGCCGCTTAACAGTTATGAATGATGATGAAATTATGACATTTGCAAAAGATTTGGGTGCACCTTATGAAGTATTAAAACAAATTAAAGATAATGGACGTCTTCCTGTAGTTAATTTTGCAGCTGGTGGTGTTGCTACGCCTCAGGATGCAGCACTAATGATGGAATTAGGTGCAGATGGTGTATTTGTTGGTTCAGGTATATTTAAATCTGAAGATCCTGAAAAATTTGCTAAAGCTATCGTTCAAGCTACAACACATTATCAAGATTATGAGTTAATCGGAAAATTGGCTAGTGAGCTAGGTACGGCTATGAAAGGTCTAGATATTAATCAAATTTCACTAGAAGAAAGAATGCAAGAGCGTGGTTGGTAATGATTAAAATTGGTGTTTTAGCCTTACAAGGTGCTGTACGTGAACATATACGTCATATTGAATTAAGTGGTTATGAAGGCATTGCTATAAAAAGAGTAGAGCAACTAGATGAAATTGATGGTCTAATATTACCTGGTGGAGAGTCTACAACATTACGTCGTTTAATGGATTTATATGGATTTAAAGAAAAGTTACAACAATTAGATTTGCCAATGTTTGGAACATGTGCTGGATTAATTGTTCTTGCAAAAAATGTTGAAAATGAGTCTGGTTATTTAAATAAATTAGATATAACTGTTGAGCGTAATTCATTCGGTAGACAAGTCGATAGCTTTGAATCTGAACTTGATATTAAAGGGATAGCAAATGATATTGAGGGAGTATTTATTAGAGCACCTCATATTGCTAAAGTGGATAACGGAGTGGAAATACTTAGTAAAGTTGGAGGTAAAATAGTAGCCGTCAAACAAGGACAATACCTCGGTGTTTCTTTCCATCCAGAACTAACTGATGATTATCGTATCACTAAGTATTTTATTGAACACATGATTAAACATTAATCATTTTGTAATATTTGATTTACAAATTAGTTTCTATTAATTTTAACAATTTATTTTGAAGGAAGTTTAATAAATTGTAGTTTATTTTACTCTATGTGTGAGATAACGATTGATTGTTCTAATTATTTGTCAAAATTCTAATATTTAAATCATTTAAAACATACTAAGATTAGCTATGAAGAAATCTATGACGATAGATTTTTTCATAGCTATTTTTTATAGTTATAGAGAGAAGTAGACTGTCCAGACTCTTGGATTTTAAATCCGTATAAAAAACAAGTCAGCTTTACTCTCGCCTTTTGAAATTCGTTTGTAGTATGTTGGGTTCTTGAAACCGTGTATAGGAAAATGAAATGAGAAAGGTTGAGTAAAGTTTTTAGCTTCTCAATTATTCAAAGGAGGTTTTTTTATCGATTACTTAGGTGTTGATATTAGTAAAAGAAGTAGTGTAGTTGCACATTATAAAAATGAAAAATTCCAAAAAGAGTTTTTCATCCAAAATAATAAAAATGGTTACAACTATTTACTCAAGTATTTGAATGACTTAGACCACCCACAACTCATTTTTGAATCTACAGGTATCTATTCAAGAAGTATGGAACGATTTTGTTGTGTAAATCAAATTAACTATATTCAAATGAATCCGTTAGAAGCCAAATTTAAAACGAGCGCTCTAAGATCATGGAAAACTGATCAGGCAGATGCTCATAAGCTTGCTTGTTTAGGACCGACGCTTAAACAAACAGACAACTTACCTATACATGAGTTAATATTCTTTGAATTAAGAGAACACGTCCGTTTTCATCTAGAAATCGAGAATGAACAAAATCGACTTAAATTTCAGATCCTTGAATTATTCCATCAAACATTCCCTGGTTTAGAAAGATTATTCAGTAGTCGATATTCAATCATTGCACTCAACATCGCAGAAATCTTTACTCATCCAGACATGGTTCTTGATATCGACAAGGAGGTACTGATTACACATATATTCAATTCTACAGATAAAGGAATGTCAATGGATAAAGCTACAAAATATGCACTTCAATTAAGAGTGATTGCTCAAGAAAGCTATCCTAATGTCGATAGACATTCCTTTCTAGTCGAAAAATTACGCTTACTTATTCAACAATTAAAACAATCTATTCATCATCTCAAACAATTAGATGATGCCATGATTCAATTAGCACAACAACTCGATTATTTTGAAAATATTCATTCGATACCTGGTATTGGTAAGCTAAGCACAGCTATGATTATTGGGGAGATTGGTGATATTAAGCGATTTAAATCAAATAAACAACTCAATGCTTTTGTTGGCATTGATATCAAACGATATCAATCAGGTCATACACACTGTAGAGATACCATCAACAAGCGTGGTAATAAAAAAGCGAGAAAACTTTTATTTTGGGTGATTATGAATATAATAAGAGGGCAGCATCATTATGACAATCATGTCGTCGATTATTACTACAAACTAAGAAAGCAGCCTAATGAGAAACCTCATAAGACTGCCATCATTGCTTGTATAAATCGATTATTAAAAACAATTCATTATCTTGTAATGAATCATAAATTGTACGATTATCAAATGTCACCACATTAGCCAAACGTACAATCAAATGTAGTTTAACACCTTATTCAAAAAAATTAAAATGAACGGTTTAGTTAAGTAATGCTTATTTTAATTATAAGTACTTGACTAATCGTAGGAAAGAGGCTGGGACAAACACAGGCTTTTTCAATACATTGGCAGATTGAGTGTCATTGAAGAAGCTCGAAATTTAGAAAAATGTATTTTTGATGAGTGAACATTTACGATTTGAATTAAAATAAAAGCAAGAGAAACAAAAACGTTACTCTTGCTTAAATCTACGTATGTTAGATAAAGAATCCTGCAATAGCCGCTGATATAAACGAAACAAGTGTTGCACCAAATAATAATTTTATTCCGAAACGAGCAACAACGTCACCTTTTTCATCATTCAATGATTTAATAGCTCCTGAAATAATACCAATTGAACTAAAGTTTGCGAATGATACTAAGAAGACAGAGGTAATTCCTTTAGCATGTTCCGATAATCCAGTCGCTTTACCTAAATCTTGCATTGCTACAAATTCATTAGATAGTAATTTTGTAGCCATTACTGAACCAGATTGAACTGCATCTTGCCACGGTATTCCAGTTAAGAAAGCGAAAGGTGCAAAAATAAATCCAATAAGCGTTTGGAAGTTCCATTGAATAGCACCGCCAGACATAAAGCTTAAGATTCCACTCACCATTCCATTTAATAAAGCAATAATTGCAATATAACCTATCAGCATAGCGCCTACAATAACTGCTACTTTAAATCCATCTAGTATATACTCCCCAAGCATTTCAAAGAAAGATTGTTTTTTTGTTTCGTTCTCAGCAATTAATAATTTGTCGTCTTCCTCATTGACTTTATAAGGATTAATGATAGATGCAATGATAAAACCACCAAATAAGTTAAGCACTACTGCAGTCACAACATATTTTGGTTCAATAAGTGTAAAATAAGCGCCTATAATTGATGCTGATACCGTTGACATCGCTGAAGCAGTTAATGTATATAAGCGTTGTTTAGGTATGTAAGGTAATTGTTTTTTTAATGAGATAAAGACTTCAGATTGTCCTAGAATTGCTGCCGCGACCGCATTGTAAGATTCTAAACGGCCCATTCCATTAATTTTTGAAATTAAAAATCCCAATAAGTTAATAATTAGTGGAAGTATTCGTGTATATTGTAATATACCTATCAATGCTGAAATAAAAACAATAGGTAACAAAACGCTAAAGAAGAATGGTGGTTGTTTAGGATCAATAAATTTAAAGCCACCAAATACAAAATTGACACCGACCGCTGCTTTAGCTAATAAATAATTAAAACCATCTGAAATACTCCCAATAACTGAAATTCCCAAATTAGTTTTAAGTAATATAAATGCAAATATTAGTTGAATTACTAATAGCAATCCAACATATCGCCAGCGAATATTTTTTCTGTCTGAACTAAATAAAACTGCGAGTGCTAAAAAGAAAATGATTCCTAATATCCCAATCACAATATGCATATTTCTTCATTCCTTTAAATTTTTTCTATTTTCTATCATACAACAAAATGAACACGCTAACATCATTAATTTGAAATTTTAAAATCAAATTGGTTGAAAAAGGTCAAAGATGGTCATATAATATAGTCAAAGAAGGTCAAAAAAGAGGTGATATCTATGCACAATATGTCCGACATCATAGAACAATACATTAAGCGGTTATTTGAAGAAGCAGATGAAGATGTTGTAGAAATACAACGCGCTCATATTGCTCAACGTTTCGATTGTGTTCCTTCTCAACTTAACTATGTTATTAAGACACGTTTTACTAATGAACATGGTTATGAAATAGAAAGTAAACGTGGTGGCGGTGGTTACATTCGAATCACTAAAATTGAAAATAAAGATGCAACAGGTTATATTAATCACTTACTACAATTAATAGGTCCATCTATTTCTCAACAACAAGGGTATTATGTCATAGATGGTTTGTTAGATAAAGGTTTGATCAATGAAAGAGAAGCTAAAATGATACAGACCATTATTGATAGAGAAACTTTAAAAATGGATGTTGTTGCACGCGATATTATAAGAGCTAATATCTTAAAACGATTACTACCAGTTATTAATTATTACTAGGTTAGGTGAGGTGTTTAAAATTGCTTTGTGAAAATTGCCATTTTAATGAAGCGGAAGTTAAACTTACTGTTAAAGGTATAGATAGTACGCATGAAAAATGGGTATGTTCAGTATGTGCCCAAGGAGAAAATCCCTGGTTACATTCTAATGATGATAATACGTATCATACACACCAAGACGATATAGAAGAAGCATTTGTAGTGAAACAGATACTTCAACACCTCGCTGCAAAACATGGTATTAATTTTCATGAGATGGCATTTAAAGAAGAAAAAAAATGTCCAACGTGTCAGATGACACTTAAGGATATTGCACATGTTGGTAAGTTTGGGTGTGCTGATTGTTATGCTACGTTTAAAGAAGACATCATTGATATAGTTCAACGTGTTCAAGGTGGTCAATTTGAGCATGTAGGAAAAACACCACAATCATCTTATAAGAAACTTGCAATAAAAAAGCAAATTGAAGAAAAATCAAAATATCTAAATAAATTGATAGATGATCAAGAGTTTGAAGAGGCAGCGATTGTTCGTGATGAAATTAAAGCTTTAAAAAGTGAAAGCGAGGTGTCTCATGATGAGTAATATCCATACTAATATTAGTGAGTGGATGAAGATGTCTGAGGAGACACCTGTTATTATTTCTTCCAGAATTCGATTAGCTAGAAATCTTGAAAACCATGTCCACCCACTTATGTTCCCTTCAGAGCAAGAAGGATATCGAGTGATAAATGAAGTTCAAGATGCGCTTCCCAACTTAACTTTAAATCGATTAGATACGATGGATCAACAAAGTAAAATGAAATTGGTTGCGAAACATCTTGTGAGTCCTGAACTAGTGAAACAACCTGCTTCAGCAGTAATGTTAAATGATGATGAATCGGTAAGTGTTATGATAAACGAAGAAGATCATATACGAATACAGGCTCTAGGAACTGATTTATCGCTAAAGGATTTATATCAACGCGCTTCTAAAATTGATGATGAATTAGATAAAGCGTTAGACATTAGTTATGATGAGCATTTAGGATATTTAACTACCTGTCCTACTAATATTGGTACAGGAATGCGTGCAAGTGTGATGCTACATTTACCTGGACTCTCCATTATGAAAAGAATGAACAGAATTGCACAAACAATTAATCGTTTTGGATTTACAATTCGAGGTATATACGGAGAAGGGTCACAAGTATATGGTCACATTTATCAGGTTTCAAACCAACTTACACTAGGGAAAACAGAAGAAGACATTATCGATAACTTAACTGAAGTTGTAAATCAAATTATAAATGAAGAAAAGCAAATAAGAGAAAGACTTGATAAACACAATCCTGTAGAGACACTGGATAGAGTTTATCGATCATTAGGTGTACTACAAAACAGTAGAATTATTTCTATGGAAGAAGCCTCATATCGTTTGAGCGAAGTGAAACTAGGTATTGATTTGAATTATATTTTGCTTGAAAATTTTAAATTTAATGAATTAATGGTAGCAATACAGTCACCATTTTTAATAGATGACGATGATAATAGAACAGTAAATGAAAAAAGAGCTGATTTATTAAGAGAACATATAAAATAGGAGGTATTTATACATGTTATTTGGTAGATTGACTGAGCGTGCACAACGTGTGTTGGCACATGCACAAGAGGAAGCAATTCGTTTGAACCATTCTAATATTGGAACAGAACATCTTTTGCTTGGTTTAATGAAAGAGCCAGAAGGTATAGCTGCAAAGGTATTAGAAAGTTTTAATATTACTGAAGATAAAGTCATCGAAGAAGTTGAAAAACTTATCGGTCACGGTCAAGAGCAAATGGGCACACTACATTATACACCGAGAGCAAAAAAAGTAATTGAACTGTCTATGGATGAAGCTCGAAAGCTACATCATAACTTTGTAGGAACAGAGCATATACTATTAGGTTTAATTAGAGAAAATGAAGGTGTTGCAGCACGTGTATTTGCAAACCTAGATTTAAATATTACTAAAGCACGTGCCCAAGTTGTAAAAGCTTTAGGAAGTCCAGAAATGAGTAATAAAAATGCGCAAGCTAATAAGTCTAATAACACGCCTACTTTAGATGGATTAGCTAGAGATTTAACTGTTATTGCTAAAGATGGAACGTTAGATCCAGTCGTAGGACGAGATAAAGAAATTACTCGTGTAATTGAAGTTTTAAGTCGTCGTACTAAAAATAATCCTGTGCTAATTGGTGAACCCGGTGTTGGTAAAACAGCAATTGCTGAAGGACTTGCGCAAGCAATTGTTAAAAATGAAGTACCAGAAACTTTAAAAGACAAACGTGTAATGTCATTAGATATGGGTACAGTCGTAGCTGGCACTAAATATCGTGGTGAATTTGAAGAAAGATTGAAAAAAGTTATGGAGGAAATTCATCAAGCTGGTAATGTTATTCTATTTATCGATGAACTTCATACTTTAGTTGGCGCTGGTGGCGCAGAAGGAGCAATTGATGCATCTAATATTTTAAAACCCGCTTTAGCTCGTGGAGAATTGCAATGTATAGGTGCCACAACATTAGATGAATATCGTAAAAATATAGAAAAAGACGCTGCATTAGAACGTCGTTTCCAACCAATTCAAGTGGATGAACCTACAGTTGAAGACACGATTGAAATCTTAAAAGGATTACGTGACCGTTATGAGGCTCATCACAGAATTAATATCTCAGATGAAGCTTTAGAAGCGGCTGCTAAATTGAGTGATCGTTATGTTTCAGATCGTTTCTTGCCAGATAAAGCCATTGACTTAATTGATGAGGCAAGTTCAAAAGTTAGACTTAAAAGTCATACAACGCCAAGTAATTTAAAAGAGATTGAACAAGAAATTGATAAAGTAAAAAATGAAAAAGATGCTGCAGTTCATGCTCAAGAATTTGAAAATGCCGCTAATTTAAGAGATAAGCAATCTAAACTTGAAAAGCAATATGAAGATGCTAAAAATGAATGGAAAAATGCACAAGGTGGTTTAGATACTGCCTTATCTGAAGAAAATATCGCTGAAGTAATAGCTGGTTGGACAGGTATTCCTTTAACTAAAATTAATGAAACTGAATCAGATCGTTTATTGAATCTTGAAGATACACTTCATAAACGTGTCATTGGACAAAACGATGCTGTCAATTCAATTAGTAAAGCTGTTCGAAGAGCTCGTGCTGGTCTTAAAGATCCAAAACGTCCAATCGGTAGTTTTATTTTCTTAGGACCTACAGGTGTGGGTAAAACTGAATTAGCTCGTGCTTTAGCTGAATCTATGTTTGGTGAAGACGATGCAATGATTCGCGTAGATATGAGTGAATTTATGGAGAAACATGCTGTCAGTCGATTAGTTGGTGCACCTCCAGGATATGTAGGACATGATGACGGCGGTCAATTGACTGAAAAAGTTAGACGTAAACCATACTCTGTGATTTTATTTGATGAAATTGAGAAAGCACATCCTGACGTTTTTAATATTCTTCTACAAGTTTTAGATGATGGTCATTTAACAGATACTAAAGGTCGTACTGTGGACTTCCGTAATACTGTGATTATTATGACTTCTAATGTGGGAGCTCAAGAATTACAGGACCAACGCTTTGCTGGTTTTGGAGGTGCTTCAGAAGGTAGTGACTACGAAACTGTCAGAAAAACAATGATGAAAGAATTAAAAAATTCATTCCGACCAGAATTCTTAAACCGTGTTGATGACATTATTGTCTTCCACAAACTTACAAAAGATGAATTAAAAGAAATTGTTACAATGATGGTAAATAAACTTACACACCGTCTTTCAGAGCAAAATATTAATATTGTTGTTACTGATAAAGCGAAAGAAAAAATTGCAGAAGAAGGATATGATCCTGAATATGGTGCTAGACCACTCATTAGAGCAATTCAAAAAACGGTTGAAGATAATTTAAGCGAATTGATTTTAGATGGAAATAAAATTGAAGGTAAAGAAGTAACAATTGATCATGATGGTAAAGAATTTAAGTATGATATTCATGAAATTACAGCCAAAAAAGAAACAACAGAATCATAATTAAATTATTATAACTTTAATTTCGCATATTGAGTTACTACAATTATAACGTTAAATATTAAATTAAAAAAAGTGAGATAGAAAGCGTAAGTAATTCCCTGTCTCACTTGGCAATGAGGACTAGAGTTGAAAATTGAGATTAGCCCAAGTACAACTCGGTTGTCAATTGCCAATAAATAAAATGCCTGGGACAATCATTGTCTCAGGCATTTTCTATACTAAGATAACCACTTAAATATATAATAATAAACAATGAATGAGGTAAATCAATTTAAAATTTTACTTATATTTTTGCTGAATCATCATTAGTATAATTGCCAGAATGTTTAAACAGATAAGCATATGATGAATGTTATAGGTTCATTATAGAAATATTATGAAAGGGTTATAGACTTATAAGTGTTATCAACATCATTATTTAATTTTAATTTGTCAGATTCAACTTGTCAGTTTAAAATAGATTTGTTCATATTAAATCGGAGGTGTCTCAATGGCCAAGAAAAAAGTAATATTCGAATGTATGGCATGTGGCTATCAATCTCCTAAGTGGATGGGCAAGTGCCCTAACTGTGGTGCGTGGAATCAAATGGAAGAAATAGTAGAAAAGGTTGCTCATCCTAAACATGGTGTAAAAACAAAAGAAACAGCAGGTAAGGTACAAAAGTTAAATAGCGTTAAGCATGAAGCTACCCCTAGATTACTTACAGAATCAAAGGAATTTAACCGTGTTTTAGGTGGAGGTATTGTAAGTGGTTCGTTAGTACTAATAGGTGGAGACCCAGGTATTGGTAAGTCAACTTTATTGCTACAAATTTGTGCTGCGCTGTCACAAAATAAGAATGTTTTATATATTACTGGTGAGGAATCTATTAATCAAACTAAGTTGCGCGCTGATCGTTTGGAAGAAGATTCTAGTCATCTTAATGTTTTAGCCGAAACTGATTTAGAAGTGATACATCAAACTGTAAAAGAAGAGAGACCTGACTTACTTGTTGTTGATTCGATTCAAACAATCTATCATCCGGAAATTAGTTCCGCACCTGGATCGGTATCACAAGTAAGAGAGAGTACGCAAAGTTTAATGAACATTGCTAAACAAATGAATATTGCCACATTTATTGTGGGACACGTAACAAAAGAAGGACAAATCGCCGGACCAAGATTATTGGAACATATGGTTGATACAGTTCTTTATTTTGAAGGAGATGAGCATCACGCATATCGTATCCTTAGAGCAGTAAAAAATAGATTTGGTTCTACAAATGAGATGGGGATTTTCGAAATGAAGCAAAGTGGATTAAAAGGTGTACTTAATCCTTCTGAAATGTTTTTAGAAGAACGTTCTACAAATGTTCCGGGCTCTACAATCGTCCCCACTATGGAAGGAACAAGACCACTACTCATTGAAGTCCAAGCGCTTGTTACACCAACAACATTTAATAATCCTAGACGAATGGCTACAGGTATAGATCATAATCGATTAAGTTTACTTATGGCGGTTCTAGAAAAAAAGGAAAACTATTTACTCCAACAACAAGATGCCTATATTAAAGTAGCAGGTGGCGTCAAATTAACAGAACCTGCTGTTGATTTAAGCATTATTGTTGCGACAGCTTCAAGTTTTAAAGATCAAGCTGTTGATGGATTAGATTGTTTTGTGGGTGAAGTTGGATTAACAGGTGAAGTACGCAGAGTATCACGCATAGAGCAACGTGTTCAAGAAGCGGCCAAACTAGGGTTTAAAAGAGCTATTATTCCACAGACAAATATTGGAGGTTGGACATTCCCAGAAGGCATCCAAGTCGTTGGTGTTTCATCAGTACATGAAGCTTTGAAATATGCATTACATTCAAAACTGCGATAAGCCGTATTGTTAAGCCATACTAGGATATAACATCAATGGAAGGAGGCTATAAATTGAATATAACAAAAGCAATTGTTGTAGCAATCTATATCATTGTTGGTGCAGCTCTTGGTGTTATAATTATACCCGAAGTTGTTACAGATCTTGGCATTCATCACCATGCGGTTATCACTAATTATTATGTAGATGGTTTCATAGGCATAATTATATTTTTTATAATATTTGGATTGTTCATTAATAAAGTAACATATGCTTTTAAACAATTTGAACAATTAATCATGAGACGCAGTGCGGTAGAAATATTATTTGCTACAATTGGTTTAATTATTGGTTTATTTATTTCAGTGATGGTTTCTTTTATCTTAGAAATGATAGGTAATTCCATATTAAATCACTTTGTACCTATGATAATCACTATTATTTTATGTTATTTAGGGTTTCAATTTGGTCTGAAAAAAAGAGATGAAATGCTTATGTTTTTACCAGAGAATATGGCACGTTCCATGTCTAATAATATACGAAGAGCGACACCTAAGATTGTAGATACAAGTGCCATTATCGATGGAAGGATATTAGATATTATACGTTGCGGATTCATCGATGGTGATATATTGATACCACAAGGCGTTATAAATGAATTACAGGTTATAGCGGATGCTAAAGATAGCGTGAAACGTGAAAAAGGTCAAAGAGGATTAGATATTTTAAATCAACTTTATGATTTAGATTATCCTACACGCGTTATACATCCAACTCAATCCCATAGTGATATAGATACATTATTAATTAAATTAGCACAACAGTATCATGCACATGTGATTACGACTGATTTTAATTTAAATAAAGTATGTCACGTTCAAGGAATTACAGCACTCAACGTTAATGATTTATCGGAAGCAATCAAACCTAATGTACATCAAGGCGACCAGTTAAGTATTTTATTAACGAAGATAGGTAAAGAGCCAGGACAAGGCGTAGGATATTTAGATGATGGTACAATGGTGGTTGTTGATAACGCGAAGAGTTACATTGGTCAACAAGTTAATTTAGAGGTCGTAAGTTTGTTACAAACATCATCAGGAAGAATTGTTTTTGCGAAATTTGTTGACTGAAATTTTATAGATTATCTTTGTTAGAATAAGGGTTTCATGTGAAACGTACCGTACGAATTTAGGTACTATATTTAAGTGAAATATTTCAAATTGATTTTATTTAACAAGGTTATGCATATTAAACATGTGACTTATCAAAGAGGCCTTTAAGTGCTACAATATTATTGAAATATTAGGTGGATTAGAATATTCAATATTTAATCAAGTTATTCATCAAGGTATACTTTAGCGTATCCTTATCGTTTGAATAACTTTTTTAAAATTAAACCACTTACAATAAACTACCGCATTTATTTGCATATTTTGTTAGTGGTCATAGTTATCATTTTATTGATGTATAATTTGCAAAGTATTTTAATTAATATTTGGCTATTTATTATCCACACAATTAATAGTAGGAGTGAAAATAATGAGTGAACGTATCAGAGTAAGATATGCGCCAAGTCCAACAGGATATTTGCATATTGGTAATGCAAGAACAGCATTATTCAATTATTTATTTGCTAAACATTATAATGGTGATTTTGTTGTTCGCATCGAAGATACAGATAGTAAACGTAATTTAGAAGATGGTGAATCTTCACAATTCGATAATCTAAAATGGTTAGGTTTGGATTGGGATGAATCCGTCGATAAAGATAAAGGTTTTGGACCTTATCGTCAATCTGAACGTGCAGAAATCTATAATCCACTAATTCAACAGCTATTAGAGGAAGACAAAGCATATAAATGTTATATGACTGAAGAAGAGTTAGAAGCAGAGCGCGAAGCTCAAATTGCCCGTGGAGAGATGCCAAGATATGGTGGACAACATGCGCACTTAACAGAAGAACAGCGTCAACAGTACGAAGCGGAAGGGCGTAAACCATCAATTCGTTTTCGTGTGCCTAAAGATCAAACATATACTTTCAATGACATGGTTAAAGGGGAAATTTCCTTTGAATCTGACAATATCGGAGACTGGGTAATTGTAAAAAAAGATGGTGTTCCGACTTATAATTTTGCAGTTGCCGTAGATGATCATTATATGCAAATATCAGATGTTATACGTGGTGATGACCATGTTTCAAATACACCTAAGCAGTTAATGATATATGAAGCATTTGGATGGGAAGCACCTCGTTTTGGTCATATGTCACTCATTGTTAATGAAGAGCGTAAAAAATTAAGCAAGCGAGATGGTCAAATCCTACAATTTATCGAGCAATATCGTGACTTAGGATATCTTCCAGAAGCATTATTTAACTTTATTACATTATTAGGTTGGTCACCTGAAGGTGAAGAGGAAATCTTTTCTAAAGAAGAATTTATAAAGATTTTTGATGAAAAACGCTTGTCTAAGTCTCCAGCTATGTTCGATAGACAAAAACTTGCTTGGGTTAACAATCAGTATATGAAAACAAAAGATACAGAAACAGTATTTGAACTTGCATTACCTCATTTAATCAAGGCTAATCTTATACCTGAAAACCCATCAGAAAAGGATAGAGAATGGGGACGTAAATTAATAGCGTTGTATCAAAAAGAAATGAGTTACGCTGGTGAAATTGTTCCATTATCAGAAATGTTCTTCCATGAAATGCCGGAACTTGGAAAAGATGAACAAGAGGTATTACAAGGAGAACAAGTGCCAGAACTAATGAACCATTTATATGGTAAATTAGAATCTTTAGAATCGTTTGAGGCAACTGAAATTAAGAAAATGATTAAAGAAGTTCAAAAAGAAACTGGTATTAAAGGTAAACAATTATTTATGCCTATTCGTGTTGCTGTTACTGGACAAATGCATGGTCCTGAATTACCGAACACAATTGAAGTATTAGGCAAAGATAAAGTATTGTCACGCTTAAAAAAACTTGTTTAAATAAATATTAAGTCATAAAGTGTTTACGACTTGAAATTTTACAAGTGACAACATATGATTATAAATATAAAGTGATTCAAAGGATTAGTAGTTAAATGTTTATGTGTCAGAGAGTGTGCGGTAGCTGTGAGCACATCATAAATATTAATGAATGCACCTTTGTTAATAAAAATAAATAATTGAGATGAGAATAGTAATAAATCAAATATGAGTATTGCTATTAAATGAAGAGTGGAACCGTGCGAGAGCGCCTCTAGCAACAAATGTTAGAGGTGCTCTTTTCATATTTTTAAACTTATGATACCAATGATATTCCGCATAGTGATTTAAACGTGTTGAAATAAATTTGATTAGACTAAGGGGGAGACGTTCGTGTTAAAAAGAATGAGAGACGATATAAAGATGGTGTTTGAACAGGATCCTGCAGCGCGCTCGACTTTAGAAGTAATAACTACTTACGCTGGATTACATGCAGTTTGGAGTCACTTAATTGCCCATAAATTATATAAAAATAGACGCTATGTAGCAGCCAGAATGATTTCTCAACTATCACGTTTTTTCACCGGAATTGAAATACATCCAGGTGCAAAAATCGGTAAGCGTTTATTTATCGACCATGGCATGGGTGTAGTTATTGGAGAAACATGTACAATTGGTGATAATGTTACTATTTATCAAGGAGTTACTTTAGGTGGTACAGGCAAAGAAAAAGGAAAACGCCATCCTGATATCGGTGATAATGTTTTGATAGCAGCTGGATCTAAGATATTAGGTAATATAAAAATTGAATCAAATGTGAATATTGGAGCTAATTCTGTAGTATTACAGTCTGTTCCTAGTTATACAACTGTAGTAGGTATACCAGGTCACATTGTTAAACAAGAAGGTAGACGTATTGGTAAAACATTTGATCACCGTAACTTACCTGATCCACTTTACGAACAAATTAAACACTTAGAAAGACAGCTTGAAAAAGCTAAGAATGGAGAGATTCAAGATGATTACATTATATAATACCTTAACACGTCGGAAAGAGACGTTTGAGCCCATTGAACCAGGTAAGGTCAAAATGTATGTATGTGGGCCAACAGTTTACAATTATATTCATATTGGAAATGCACGACCAGCTATTAATTATGATGTAGTCAGAAGATATTTCGAATATAAGGGATATGAAGTTATTTATGTTTCTAATTTCACAGACGTTGATGATAAACTCATTAATCGCTCTAAAGAACTCAATGAAAGTGTTCCTGAAATTGCTGAAAAGTATATTAAAGCTTTTTATGAGGACGTTGGTGCTTTGAATGTGAAAAAGGCTACATCTAATCCGCGTGTGATGCATCATATGGGTGAAATTATTGATTTTATTAAAGAATTAGTAGATGAAGGTTATGCATATGAAAGTGACGGTGATGTCTATTTTAGAACACGTCAATTTGATGGATATGGTAAATTAAGTCATCAATCATTAGATGATTTGAAAGTTGGCGCTCGTATTGAAGCTGGAGAACAAAAAGAAGATGCGCTAGATTTTACTTTATGGAAGAAAGCTAAGCCAGGTGAAATTAGTTGGAATAGTCCATTTGGTAAAGGTAGACCAGGTTGGCACATTGAATGTTCCGTAATGGCTTATCATGAACTAGGGTCTACAATAGATATTCACGCAGGTGGTTCAGATTTACAATTTCCGCATCATGAAAATGAAATTGCTCAATCAGAAGCTCATAATCATGCACCTTTCGCAAATTATTGGATGCATAATGGTTTTATTAATATTGATAATGAGAAAATGAGCAAGTCGCTAGGCAATTTTATTTTAGTTCACGATATCATTAAAGAAGTTGATCCAGACGTATTACGATTCTTTATGATTAGTGTGCATTATCGTAGCCCAATAAACTACAATTTAGAATTAGTAGGTGCGGCACGAAGTGGTCTTGAACGTATACGTAATAGCTACAAGTTAATTGAGGAAAGAGAACAAATTGCTACAGATTTGGAAGAACAATCAGAATATATACAACAAATAGATAAAATATTAAATCAATTTGAAACGGTAATGGATGATGACTTTAATACTGCTAATGCAGTAACTGCATGGTATGACTTAGCTAAACTTGCAAATAAATATGTATTAGAAAACACAACTTCAACAAAAGTTTTAAATAGATTTAAAGAAGTGTATAGCATTTTTAGTGACGTCCTTGGTATCCCACTTAAGAGTAAAGAAACAGACGAGTTACTAGATGAAGACATTGAACAATTGATTGAGGAACGTAATGAAGCACGTAAAAATAAAGATTTCGCTCGAGCAGATGAAATTAGAGATATGTTAAAAGCACGTCATATCATTTTAGAAGATACCCCACAAGGTGTAAGATTCAAACGTGGCTAAACATATGAATGTAAAACTTCTCAATCCTTTAACATTGGCATATATGGGTGATGCAGTACTTGATCAACATGTGCGTGAATATATCGTGCTAAAATTACAAAGTAAACCTCATCGTTTGCACCAAGTATCGAAGAGTTATGTTTCAGCGAAAAGTCAAGCTAAGACTTTAGAGTATTTGTTAGGTATTGACTGGTTTACAGAGGAAGAACTAAGTGTTTTAAAACGAGGACGTAACGCTAAAAGTTATACAAAAGCTAAAAATACTGACATTCAAACTTATCGTAAAAGCTCAGCGTTAGAAGCTGTTATCGGATTTTTATATTTAGACCATCAATCAGAACGATTAGAAAACTTATTAGAAACAATTGTTAGGATAGTGGATGAAAGGTAGTGTGAATGTGGAAGATATAGTGATAGTAGGTAGACACGCAGTTAAAGAAGCGATTATATCAGGTCACGCCATAAATAAGATTTTGATTCAAGACGGTATAAAAAAGCAACAAATTAACGACATTTTAAAAAATGCAAAATCACAAAAATTAATTGTACAAACGGTACCAAAATCTAAATTAGATTTTTTAGCAAATGCACCTCACCAGGGTGTGGCTGCTTTAGTAGCCCCATATGAATATGCAAACTTCGATGAATTTTTACAAAAACAAAAGAAAAAAGACAGTTATTCAACTGTTATCATTTTAGATGGTTTAGAAGACCCGCATAATCTTGGCTCTATATTAAGAACAGCAGATGCTTCTGGTGTTGATGCGGTTATTATACCTAAAAGACGATCCGTTGCGCTAACACAGACCGTTGCCAAAGCTTCTACAGGAGCGATTCAGCATGTTCCGGTTATAAGGGTTACTAATCTTTCGAAAACTATCGACGAATTAAAAGACAACGGCTTTTGGATTGCGGGGACAGAAGCTAATAATGCAACGGATTATAGAGATTTACAAGCTGATATGTCACTAGGTATTGTAATAGGTAGTGAGGGGCAAGGTATGAGTCGTTTAGTGAGTGATAAGTGTGATTTTCATATTAAGATTCCAATGGTTGGACATGTCAATAGCTTGAACGCGTCTGTGGCTGCAAGTTTAATGATGTATGAAGTATATCGTAAACGTCATCAGTTAGAGGAAAAGTCATGAAAAAAAGATACTTAATTATAGATGGTTACAATATGATTGGCCAATCCTCAACACTTAGCACTGTTGCTAAAGAGAATTTAGAAGAAGCTAGAGAGCAATTATTAGACACAATTGCCAACTACAATGCATTAATAGCAGATGAAATTGTCTGTGTATTTGATGCCTATGAACAGTCAGGGATAGAAAGGGAATACTTCTATCATGGTGTCAAAACAATCTTTACTAAAGAAAAAGAAACTGCAGATAGTTTTATAGAACGCTACGTGTATGAATTATATAATAAACACACGACACACATTACCGTTGTAACAAGTGATATGAGTGAACAACATGCTATTTTTGGTTCAGGTGCCTATCGTATTTCTTCAAGAGAAATGTGGCGTGAATTAAAAGAAAATGAGGTTGTTGTTAACAAGTCACTTGATGATTTTAGCGAAAAGAAACCAAGAATTAGAATTCCGTTATCTAATGAGATACTTGAAGAATTTGAAAAGATTAGACGTGGCAATCAGAAAAAAGACTAATTTTGCTCTGTTGTGATTTTAGATAGATTTCATATAAACTAATTTCAACTTACTCGAAAGGTTAGATATATGAATCTGAATAAACAGCAACATGAATATACAGCAATGTGTCTATCGCAAATAGAAAATAAATCTTCTGAAGAACTATTTGAGTCTTTAATAGAAGAGCTAAAGCCACTGATTTACAATAAAATAAGGTATATCTCCCATAATAAGTATGATATTGAAGACATTTATCAAGAGATTGCTATTAAATTCTACCGTGCCTTGCAAAAATTCGACTATCAACAAGGTGTACCAATAGAACACTATATTTATTTTTTAATTCGTTCGGTTAAATATGACTATCTTAGAAAAGTAAAAGCGAATTATAAACGTCAACCTCTACTTGTTAATGAATACATTGTTGAATATAACGCTACTTTGGCATTAAACGATATAGAAAGATCGATAATTAGAAAAGAATTAACATTAGCTTTTAAAAGAAGCGAAGTCAAACTCAGTCGAATGGAAAGACGTATCATTCGATTACTACTTAATGATTACAAGCCAAAGGAGATTGCTATGGTTTTAAATTTGGAATCCAAAGTTGTTTATAATGCGATTCAACGTAGTAAATGTAAACTTAAAAGAAGTTTTGAATAAGAAAATAATATGCAAATAGTATACTGTATGGTGAGGAAATTATAGCGTGGCGCATAAGTTTGACATTTAATACAATACTTATGTATAGTATATTGGTATTATAATGAGTAAAGGTGAATAATTGTGAAGAAAGTACCTTTGAATTGTGAGAATTGTGGCAATCGGAATTATAATGTTCCTAAAAAGGAAGGCTCAGCAACGAGACTTACTTTAAAAAAATACTGTCCAAGATGTAACGCGCATACAGTTCATAAAGAATCGAAATAAGATGATATCAATTAATTGAGTATGACTTTCATTAGAAAGTCATAGAGTGTGGAGGTCTTATGATGGCTAAAAAAGAAAGTTTCTTTAAAGGCGTTAAGTCAGAAATGGAAAAGACGAGTTGGCCAACTAAGGAAGAATTATTTAAATATACAATAATAGTTGTATCAACAGTGATATTCTTCTTAGTCTTTTTCTATGCCTTAGACATAGGAATTAATGCATTAAAACAATTATTTTTAGGTTAGGAGTGAAGACATGTCTGAAGAAGTAGGCGCTAAGCGTTGGTATGCTGTACATACCTATTCTGGATATGAAAATAAAGTTAAAAAGAATTTAGAAAAAAGAGTAGAATCTATGAATATGACTGAACAAATTTTCAGAGTTGTCATACCAGAAGAGGAAGAAACTCAAGTTAAGGATGGGAAAGCTAAAAAGCTTGTGAAGAAAACATTTCCTGGATATGTATTAGTTGAGTTAATCATGACAGATGAGTCGTGGTATGTAGTTAGAAATACTCCTGGAGTAACAGGATTTGTCGGATCTGCAGGTGCAGGATCAAAACCTAACCCTCTACTTCCTGAAGAAGTACGCTTCATTCTTAAGCAAATGGGTCTTAAAGAGAAAACAATAGATGTTGAACTCGATGTTGGAGAACAAGTTCGTATCCAATCAGGTCCTTTTGCTAATCAAATTGGAGAAGTACAAGAGATTGAAGCGGATAAATTCAAGCTTACTGTACTTGTTGATATGTTTGGTCGTGAAACACCTGTAGAAGTTGAATTTGACCAAATTGAAAAATTATAAAACTATTTTGTTTAAATTCGCTCAAAACACATTTGAATAGATTTAAGAAAGATATTCATTAAAAGAAAATAGAATTATAAGTTAGAAAAGTATATTCCTTTATTTATAAGTGATGGATGTACATAAACAAGCGTTATGAATGTATAAAATAAAACAAATAATAATAGCGTAGTTAGCAAAGATGAAATTTTACTATTGATTTTTTATCAATATGAGTGTTAAAATAATGTGGTCGCGCTTTTATAGCGCTCATTTCGTCACGAAATGTTTAAGAGTGGGAGGGCAAAACTAAGCCCTGTGACCACATCACGATATCAAGGAGGTGCACATCGTGGCTAAAAAAGTAGAAAAAGTAGTTAAATTGCAAATTCCTGCAGGTAAAGCGAATCCAGCACCACCAGTTGGTCCAGCATTAGGTCAAGCAGGTGTGAACATTATGGGATTCTGTAAAGAATTCAATGCTCGTACGCAAGAACAAGCAGGTTTAATCATTCCGGTAGAAATCAGTGTTTATGAAGACCGTTCATTTACATTCATTACAAAAACTCCGCCGGCTCCAGTACTACTTAAAAAAGCAGCTGGTGTTGAAAAAGGTTCTGGTGAACCTAATAAAACTAAAGTTGCAACAGTAACTAAAGATCAAGTACGCGAAATTGCTCAAACAAAAATGCAAGACTTAAATGCTGCAGACGAAGAAGCGGCAATGCGTATTATTGAAGGTACTGCACGTAGCATGGGTATCACTGTACAATAATAAAGAGAAACTTTTTAAATTAATTTGAAATAAACTTAATTTAGACGATGAAAAGCAGGTAACAGATAGGGTATACAATGAATATTGTCTATTGGTTTGTTAACATTGCAAAGCAGTGATGTTAACGTTCATCTGTTATCTGCTCTTAACTTGCAAGGCGCAAGTGAATGTGGGAGGAAATTCCGCTAAAACCACTAAAGGAGGAACTATAAATGGCTAAAAAAGGTAAAAAGTATCAAGAAGCAGCTAGTAAAGTTGACCGCACTCAATACTATAGTGTTGAAGAAGCAATCAAATTAGCTAAAGAAACTAGCGTTGCTAATTTCGACGCTTCTGTTGAAGTTGCATTCCGTTTAGGAATTGATACACGTAAAAATGACCAACAAATCCGTGGTGCAGTAGTATTACCACACGGTACTGGTAAATCACAACGTGTACTCGTTTTCGCTAAAGGCGATAAAATCACTGAAGCTGAAGAAGCAGGTGCAGATTATGTAGGTGAAGCAGATTACGTACAAAAAATCCAACAAGGTTGGTTTGATTTCGACGTAGTTGTAGCTACACCTGATATGATGGGTGAAGTTGGTAAACTTGGTCGAGTATTAGGACCTAAAGGTTTAATGCCTAACCCTAAAACTGGCACTGTAACAATGGATGTTAAAAAAGCAGTTGAAGAAATCAAAGCTGGTAAGGTAGAATACCGTGCTGAAAAAGCAGGTATTGTACATGCGTCAATTGGTAAAGTGTCATTCGATGAAGAAAAATTAGTTGATAACTTCAGAACTTTACAAGATGTATTAGCGAAAGCTAAACCAGCTTCTGCTAAGGGTACTTACTTCAAATCTGTTGCTGTTACAACAACAATGGGTCCTGGAGTAAAAGTTGATACTTCATCTTTCAAACTATAAATTTTAAATAGAAAACAAATTACAGACTAACTATTGATTTTAGTCTGTAATTTTTTGTTGACTTTTTATACTAAAGCAGTTATATTAATACTTGTGATTATTTTACCTAAGACAGTAGGAGTTATTAATAACTTAAAACAGTATCCTACCGAGGCTAAAATTGACTTGAACGTGATGATTAATGATCTTTCAAGCACTTTTTGCCGTGGGTAGAAAGTGCTTTTTTTATTGTGATTAAAAAAAGCACCCAATAAATTTAAATGGAGGTGTCTGAATGTCTGCTATCATTGAAGCAAAAAAACAACAAGTCGATACTATCGCTGAACAACTTAAAAATTCAGTTTCAACAGTTATCGTTGACTACCGTGGTTTAACTGTAGCAGAAGTTACTGAATTACGTTCACAATTACGTGAAGCAGGTGTTGAGTATAAAGTATACAAAAACACTATGGTTCGTCGTGCTGCTGAACAAGCAGGTATCGAAGGCTTGGATGAATTCTTAACAGGTCCTACAGCAATCGCAACTTCTACTGAAGATGTTGTTGCACCAGCAAAAGTTATTGCAGGATTTGCAAAAGAACATGAAGCTTTAGAAGTTAAAACAGGCGTTATGGAAGGTAACGTTATCTCTGCTGAAGAAGTTAAAACAGTTGGTTCATTACCTTCACACGATGGTCTTGTATCTATGCTTTTATCTGTATTACAAGCACCTGTACGCAACTTCGCTTATGCAGTTAAAGCTGTTGGAGAACAAAAAGAAGAAAGCGCTGAATAATTGCGCATAAAAATTAAATTAATGGAGGAAATATAAAATGGCTAATCAAGAACAAATCATTGAAGCAATTAAAGAAATGTCAGTATTAGAATTAAACGATTTAGTAAAAGCAATTGAAGAAGAATTTGGTGTAACTGCAGCAGCTCCAGTAGCAGCAGCAGGTGCAGCTGGTGGCGGAGATGCTGCAGCTGAAAAAACTGAATTTGATGTTGAATTAACTTCAGCTGGATCTTCAAAAATTAAAGTTGTTAAAGCAGTTAAAGAAGCAACTGGTTTAGGATTAAAAGATGCTAAAGAATTAGTAGATGGAGCTCCTAAAGTAATTAAAGAAGCTATGCCTAAAGAAGATGCTGAAAAACTTAAAGAACAATTAGAAGAAGTTGGAGCTAGCGTAGAATTAAAATAGTTTCTACTTTCTAATTAAATAGTTAGGTTGAAAATGTATGTTTAACCTATTTAATATAGATTTCAATGCAAATACAACCTGAATTCTTTGAGAAGTTAAAACCCCGTTATTCTGATAACGGGGTTTTTCAATTAATTAATACAAGCATACTAAATGCTTTTGGATTGAATGATAAAATTAGAGGTGAAGAAATGAGTCATTATTATGATGAACAACCTGATGTTAAAAGTAACCCAAAAAGAATTAGTTATCAAATTAAAAATGTGCAACTAGAACTTACTACTGATGCTGGAGTTTTTTCAAAAGATAATGTGGATTTTGGATCAGACTTACTAATTAAAACTTTTTTGAAAGAACATCCTCCAGGCCCAAGTAAAACCATCGCGGATGTAGGATGTGGATATGGTCCTATCGGTTTAGCAATAGGAAAAGCATCTCCACACCATCAAATTACAATGTTGGATATTAACAATAGAGCTTTGGCGTTGGCAGAAATGAATAAGACAAAAAATCAAGTGGATAATGTAACGATTATGGAAAGCGATTGTTTGTCTGCTGTCAATCATCAGTGCTTTGATTACATTTTAACTAATCCCCCTATTAGAGCTGGTAAGGACATTGTTCATCGAATCTTTGAACAAGCGTTTGACAGACTCAAAACTACGGGTGAACTTTATGTCGTCATTCAAAAAAAGCAAGGTATGCCTTCAGCTAAAAAGAAAATAGAAGAACTATTTGGCAATGTAGAAATTATAGCTAAGAGTAAAGGATATTATATTTTGAAAAGTATAAAAGGTTGATTTCGAAATGGTATTCTGATATAGTTATAAAATGTAAAAATTTATGTTCAATAAGTGTGTACTTTTACGTAAAATGGATAAATTAATTAAGTGTAAATAGAAATCGAAAATGGTGTCATCATATGTGTTGCCGTTTTCTTTTTGTCTTTTATATTATTTATTATATTCAATTGAAAAGTAAGGGTGAACACACAATTTTTGAGGGGTGAATCTGTTTGGCAGGTCAAGTTGTCCAATATGGAAGACATCGTAAACGTAGAAATTACGCGAGAATTTCAGAAGTATTAGAATTACCAAACTTAATAGAAATTCAAACAAAATCTTATGATTGGTTCCTTAAAGAAGGTTTATTAGAAATGTTCAGAGATATTTCTCCAATTGAAGATTTCACTGGCAACCTATCTTTAGAATTTGTAGATTACAGATTAGGTGAACCTAAATATGATTTAGAAGAATCAAAAAACCGTGACGCTACTTATGCTGCACCTCTTCGTGTGAAAGTGCGTCTTATTATTAAAGAAACTGGTGAAGTTAAAGAACAAGAAGTCTTCATGGGTGATTTTCCACTGATGACAGATACAGGTACGTTCGTAATTAATGGTGCTGAACGTGTTATCGTATCTCAATTAGTTCGCTCACCATCCGTGTATTTTAACGAGAAAATCGATAAAAATGGACGTGAAAACTATGATGCAACAATCATTCCTAACCGTGGTGCTTGGTTAGAGTATGAGACAGATGCTAAAGATGTTGTATATGTTCGTATCGATAGAACACGTAAATTACCATTGACTGTATTACTACGTGCGCTAGGTTTCTCAACTGATCAAGAAATTGTTGACTTATTAGGAGACAGCGAATATTTACGTAATACATTAGAAAAAGATGGAACAGAAAATACAGAACAGGCTTTATTAGAGATTTATGAACGTTTACGTCCTGGCGAACCACCAACAGTAGAAAATGCTAAAAGTTTATTATATTCTCGTTTCTTCGACCCTAAACGCTATGATTTAGCCAGTGTAGGTCGTTATAAAGCGAACAAAAAATTACACCTAAAACATCGTTTGTTCAATCAAAAATTAGCAGAACCAATTGTTAACAGTGAAACTGGTGAAATTGTTGTTGACGAAGGAACAGTGTTAGATCGTCGTAAACTTGACGAAATCATGGACGTATTAGAAACAAACGCTAATAGCGAAGTATTTGAACTTGAAGGTAGTGTAATTGACGAACCTGTAGAAATCCAATCTATTAAAGTGTATGTGCCTAACGATGAAGAAGGTCGTACGACTACTGTCATTGGTAATGCATTACCTGATTCTGAAGTTAAATGTATTACTCCAGCAGATATTGTTGCCTCAATGAGTTATTTCTTCAACTTATTGAATGGTATTGGTTATACAGATGATATTGATCATCTAGGTAATCGTCGTTTACGTTCTGTCGGTGAGCTATTACAAAATCAATTCCGTATCGGTTTATCCAGAATGGAACGTGTTGTTCGTGAAAGAATGTCAATACAAGATACAGATTCTATTACGCCACAACAACTCATTAATATCAGACCAGTTATTGCATCAATCAAAGAATTCTTTGGTAGTTCACAATTATCTCAATTTATGGACCAAGCTAACCCGTTAGCAGAGTTAACGCACAAACGTCGTTTATCTGCTCTAGGGCCTGGTGGATTAACACGTGAACGTGCTCAAATGGAAGTGCGTGACGTTCACTACTCTCACTATGGGCGTATGTGTCCAATTGAAACACCTGAGGGTCCTAATATTGGTTTAATAAACTCATTGTCAAGTTATGCTAGAGTGAATGAATTTGGTTTTATTGAAACGCCATATCGTAAAGTGGATTTAGATACAAACTCAATCACTGATCAAATAGATTATTTGACAGCTGATGAAGAGGATAGCTACGTTGTTGCACAGGCTAATTCTAGACTTGATGAAAATGGTCGTTTCTTAGATGATGAAGTTGTTTGTCGTTTCCGTGGTAATAACACTGTTATGGCTAAAGAAAAAATGGATTACATGGACGTATCACCAAAACAAGTTGTTTCAGCAGCAACAGCATGTATTCCATTCTTAGAAAATGACGACTCTAACCGTGCGTTAATGGGAGCAAACATGCAACGTCAAGCGGTGCCTTTAATGAATCCTGAAGCTCCATTTGTGGGTACAGGTATGGAACACGTAGCCGCAAGAGACTCTGGTGCTGCAATTACTGCTAAGCATAGAGGACGCGTTGAGCATGTTGAATCTAATGAAATTTTAGTTCGTCGTTTAGTCGAAGAAAATGGAACTGAACATGAAGGTGAATTAGATCGTTATCCTTTAGCGAAGTTCAAGCGTTCAAACTCTGGTACTTGTTATAACCAACGTCCGATTGTATCAATTGGTGATGTTGTTGAATATAATGAGATTTTAGCGGACGGTCCTTCAATGGAATTAGGAGAAATGGCATTAGGACGAAATGTAGTTGTCGGTTTCATGACATGGGACGGTTACAACTATGAGGATGCTGTAATTATGAGTGAACGACTAGTTAAAGATGATGTATATACATCTATTCATATTGAAGAGTATGAGTCAGAAGCTCGTGATACGAAATTAGGACCTGAGGAAATCACACGTGATATTCCAAACGTATCTGAAAGTGCACTTAAGAACTTAGATGATCGTGGTATCGTTTATGTTGGTGCAGAAGTTAAAGATGGTGACATCTTAGTAGGTAAAGTAACGCCTAAAGGTGTAACTGAATTAACAGCTGAAGAGAGATTATTACACGCTATCTTTGGTGAAAAAGCACGTGAAGTTCGTGATACATCATTACGTGTACCTCATGGTGCTGGCGGTATCGTTTTAGATGTTAAAGTCTTTAATCGTGAAGAAGGAGACGACACTCTATCTCCTGGAGTTAACCAATTAGTACGTGTATATATTGTCCAAAAACGTAAAATACATGTTGGGGACAAAATGTGTGGTCGTCACGGTAACAAAGGTGTTATTTCTAAGATTGTTCCAGAAGAAGATATGCCTTATTTACCAGATGGTCGACCAATCGATATTATGTTAAACCCATTAGGTGTACCATCACGTATGAACATTGGACAAGTATTAGAATTACATTTAGGTATGGCAGCTAAAAACTTAGGAATTCACGTTGCTTCCCCAGTGTTTGATGGTGCCAACGATGATGACGTTTGGTCAACTATCGAAGAAGCTGGAATGGCGCGTGACGGTAAAACTGTCCTATACGATGGACGAACTGGTGAACCATTCGACAATCGTATTTCAGTTGGTGTTATGTACATGCTTAAACTTGCACACATGGTAGATGATAAGTTACATGCACGTTCTACTGGACCATACTCACTTGTTACACAACAACCATTAGGTGGTAAAGCACAATTCGGTGGTCAACGTTTCGGTGAGATGGAGGTATGGGCACTTGAAGCTTATGGTGCTGCTTATACTTTACAAGAAATCTTAACTTATAAATCTGATGATACTGTAGGTCGTGTTAAAACTTACGAGTCTATAGTTAAAGGTGAGAACATTTCTAGACCTAGTGTTCCAGAATCATTCCGAGTATTGATGAAAGAACTACAAAGTTTAGGTTTAGATGTTAAAGTGATGGATGAGCATGATAATGAAATCGAAATGGCTGATGTTGATGACGAAGATGCAGCAGAACGCAAAGTAGATTTACAACAAAAGAGTGCTCCAGAATCACAAAAAGAAACTACTGATTAATAAGCACTTAAGATAACTAAAACCTTAGAGGTATGGAATGCTAGTCATTTCAACCTCTTTAAGGTATTTAATTTCAATGAATGTAATCAATCAAATAGCACAGCTAATCTAAATTGAAGGAGGTAGGCTCCTTGATTGATGTAAATAATTTCCATTATATGAAAATAGGATTAGCTTCACCTGAAAAAATTCGCTCTTGGTCTTATGGTGAAGTTAAGAAACCTGAAACAATAAATTACCGTACACTTAAGCCTGAAAAAGATGGTCTATTCTGTGAAAGAATTTTCGGACCTACTAAAGATTGGGAATGTAGTTGTGGTAAGTACAAACGTGTACGCTACAAAGGTATGGTATGTGATAGATGTGGCGTTGAAGTAACGAAATCAAAAGTGCGTCGTGAAAGAATGGGTCATATTGAATTAGCAGCACCCGTATCTCACATTTGGTATTTCAAAGGAATTCCAAGTCGTATGGGGCTATTATTAGATATGTCTCCTAGAGCATTAGAAGAAGTAATATACTTCGCTTCATATGTTGTAGTTGATCCAGGACCAACTGGACTTGAAAAGAAAACATTATTATCTGAAGCTGAATTCAGAGAATATTATGACAAGTACCCAAATCAATTTGTTGCCAAAATGGGTGCAGAAGGTATTAAAGACCTATTAGAAGAAATTGATTTAGATGAAGAATTAAAAGAGTTACGTGATGAGCTTGAATCTGCAACAGGTCAAAGATTAACACGTGCGATTAAACGTTTAGAGGTAGTTGAGTCATTTAGAAATTCTGGGAATAATCCTTCTTGGATGATTTTAGATGTATTACCTATTATACCACCTGAAATTCGTCCGATGGTTCAATTAGACGGTGGACGTTTCGCTACAAGTGATTTAAATGACTTGTATCGTCGTGTTATCAACCGTAACAACCGTTTGAAACGTTTATTAGACCTTGGAGCACCAGGTATCATCGTTCAAAATGAAAAACGTATGTTACAAGAAGCAGTCGATGCTTTAATTGACAATGGTCGTCGTGGTCGCCCTGTAACAGGACCAGGTAACCGTCCATTGAAATCTCTTTCACATATGCTTAAAGGTAAGCAAGGACGTTTCCGTCAAAACTTACTAGGTAAACGTGTTGACTATTCAGGACGTTCAGTTATCGCAGTTGGACCAAGCTTGAAAATGTATCAATGTGGTTTACCAAAAGAAATGGCGCTTGAATTATTTAAACCATTCGTTATGAAAGAGTTAGTTCAACGTGAAATTGCTACAAACATTAAAAATGCTAAAAGTAAAATTGAACGTATGGACGATGAAGTTTGGGATGTGCTTGAAGATGTTATAACTGAGCATCCAGTACTATTAAACCGTGCTCCAACATTACACAGATTAGGTATTCAGGCATTTGAACCTACTCTAGTAGAAGGTCGTGCAATTCGCCTTCACCCTCTTGTTACAACTGCTTATAATGCAGACTTTGATGGTGACCAAATGGCTGTTCACGTTCCATTATCAAAAGAAGCTCAAGCTGAAGCACGTATGCTTATGCTTGCAGCACAAAACATCCTAAACCCTAAAGATGGTAAGCCGGTTGTAACACCATCACAAGATATGGTTTTAGGTAACTATTACCTAACATTAGAGCGAAAAGATGCCGTGAATACTGGTGCAATCTTTAACGATACTAATGAGGTTTTAAAAGCTTATGCAAATGGTTATGTACATCTACACACTCGTATTGGTGTTCATGCTAATTCATTCAATAATCCAACGTTTACTGATGAGCAAAATAGCAAAATTTTAGCTACATCAGTAGGTAAAATTATTTTCAATGAAATTATTCCTGATTCATTTGCATACATCAATGAACCAAGTCAAGCTAACCTAGAAAGAACGACACCTGATAAATACTTTGTTGATCCTACGCAATTAGGTGAAGGTGGACTAAAAGAATACTTTGATAATGCAGAACTTATTGAACCTTTCAACAAAAAGTTCTTAGGAAATATCATCGCAGAAGTATTCAATAGATTTAGCATTACTGATACTTCAATGATGCTTGATAGAATGAAAGATTTAGGATTCAAATTCTCATCTAAAGCTGGTATTACTGTTGGTGTTTCTGACATTGTTGTACTTCCAGATAAACAAGACATTTTAGATGAACATGAAAAATTAGTTGAACGTGTGACTAAACAATATAATCGTGGTTTAATCACTGAAGACGAGCGTTACAATGCGGTTGTAGAAATTTGGACTGACGCAAAAGACCAAATTCAAGGCGAATTAATGCAGTCTCTTGAGAAAACTAACCCAATATTCATGATGAGTGATTCTGGTGCCCGTGGTAATGCATCAAACTTCACTCAATTAGCTGGTATGCGTGGTTTAATGGCAGCACCATCTGGTAAGATTATAGAATTACCAATCACATCTTCATTCCGTGAAGGTTTAACGGTATTAGAATACTTTATTTCTACACACGGTGCGCGTAAAGGTCTTGCCGATACAGCACTTAAAACAGCTGACTCTGGTTACCTTACTCGTCGTCTTGTTGATGTAGCACAAGATGTTATCGTTCGTGAAGAAGATTGTGGTACAGACCGTGGTTTATTAGTTTCTGATATAAAAGAAGGAACTGAAATGATTGAACCATTTATCGAACGTATCGAAGGTCGTTATTCTAAAGAAACAATTCGCCATCCTGAAACAGACGAAGTAATTATTCGTCCAGACGAATTAATAACACCAGATATTGCAAAACAAATCACTGATGCAGGTATTGAGCAAATGTATATACGCTCAGCATTTACATGTAACACACGTCATGGTGTATGTGAAAAATGTTATGGTAAAAACCTTGCTACTGGTGAAAAAGTTGAAGTGGGTGAAGCAGTTGGTACAATTGCCGCTCAATCTATCGGTGAACCAGGTACCCAACTTACAATGCGTACATTCCACACTGGTGGGGTAGCAGGAAGTGACATCACTCAAGGTCTTCCTCGTATCCAAGAAATCTTTGAGGCACGTAATCCAAAAGGTCAAGCTGTGATTACTGAAATCGAAGGTGTAGTTGATGATATTAAATTAGCAAAAGATCGCCAACAAGAAATAATTGTTAAAGGTGCTAATGAAACTAGATCTTATCTAGCATCAGGTACTTCAAGACTTAAAGTTGAAATAGGTCAATCTGTTGAACGTGGTGAAGTTCTAACAGAAGGATCAATTGAACCTAAAAACTATTTATCTGTAGCAGGCCTAAATGCAACTGAAAGTTACCTATTAAAAGAAGTACAAAAAGTTTACCGTATGCAAGGTGTTGAAATTGACGACAAACACGTTGAAGTTATGGTAAGACAAATGTTACGTAAAGTTCGCATCATTGAGGCTGGTGACACTAAATTATTACCAGGTTCATTAGTTGATATTCATAACTTTACTGACGCTAACAGAGATGCATTCAAACATCGTAAACGTCCAGCTACAGCTAAACCAGTATTACTTGGTATTACTAAAGCTTCTCTGGAAACTGAAAGCTTCTTATCAGCAGCTTCATTCCAAGAAACAACACGTGTGCTTACTGATGCAGCTATTAAAGGTAAACGTGATGATTTACTTGGTCTTAAAGAGAATGTTATTATTGGTAAGTTAATTCCTGCTGGTACTGGTATGAGACGTTACAGTGATATTCAATACGATAAAGCTACTGCACCAGTAACAGAAACAAGTGAAGAAGTTGAAACGATAGAATAACGAGTCTAATTAGATTTCGATTTATGACATTGTCACAAATCAATTATTAGGCGAAAATTATGAGCCATAAAATTCTAGTACAGAAATTTTCAGACGAAAATATTTGTGCCAGAGTTATCATTCAAGAGTGGGACGATGCGTTTAGTTTAATTTATGTCCCACTCTTTTCTTTTTTGCTACAAATTATAGATATTGTAATAATTACTATGAAATTTTGAAGTGCTTTGTATTTTATTTATAAATGCAAATATAAGTTGTTGACTACTAGTAACAAATAATGTTAATATATTAAAGGTTGATGCAAGCAGAACTTTGGAGGATATTTAGATGTCTAATGAAAAAGTTGCACGCTTTAACAAACAACAATATGTAGTTGGTCTTAAAGAAACGCTTAAAGCGTTAAAGAAAGGTCAAGTTACATCATTGATTATTGCTCAAGACGTTGAAGTTCATTTGCTAACTCGCGTGTTAAGCTATATCAATCATAAAAATATACCAGTATCATTTTTTTCTAGCCAACGTGCGTTAGGAAAATATGTAGGTATTAATGTTAATGCGACAATAGTTGCATTAATAAGTGAGAATTAGTAAGTGTTTTACTTACTAAATTTTATTTAACCTTAAAATGAACCACCTGGATGTGTGGGATTAAAAAATGAAGAGAGGAGGACATATTCAATGCCAACTATTAACCAATTAGTACGTAAACCAAGAAAAAGCAAAACGAAACAATCAGATTCACCAGCTTTAAACAGAGGTTTCAATAGTAAAAAGAAACAATTTACTAACTTAAACTCACCTCAAAAACGTGGTGTATGTACTCGTGTAGGTACAATGACACCTAAAAAACCTAACTCTGCGTTACGTAAATATGCACGTGTGCGTTTATCAAATAACATTGAAGTTAACGCATACATTCCTGGTATCGGACACAACTTACAAGAACACAGTGTTGTACTTGTTCGTGGTGGACGAGTGAAAGACTTACCTGGTGTGCGTTACCATATCGTACGTGGTGCACTTGATACTTCAGGTGTTGATGGACGTAGACAAGGACGTTCATTATACGGAACTAAAAAACCAAAAAATTAAGTTTAAGATTACGTAAATTTTAAATATATTTTTAAATAATATACTATAATAGGAAGGGAGGATTTAGATTATGCCTCGTAAAGGATCAGTACCTAAAAGAGATGTATTACCAGATCCAATTCATAACTCTAAGTTAGTTACTAAATTAATTAACAAAATTATGTTAGACGGTAAACGTGGAACAGCTCAAAGAATTCTTTATTCTGCATTTGATCTTGTTGAACAACGTAGTGGTCGTGATGCATTAGAAGTGTTCGAAGAAGCAATTAATAATATCATGCCAGTATTAGAAGTTAAAGCTCGTCGTGTAGGTGGTTCTAACTACCAAGTACCAGTTGAGGTGCGCCCAGAACGTCGTACTACTCTTGGATTACGTTGGTTAGTTAACTATGCGCGTCTTCGTGGTGAAAAAACTATGGAAGACCGTTTAGCTAACGAAATCTTAGATGCTGCAAATAATACAGGTGGTGCAGTCAAAAAACGTGAAGACACTCACAAAATGGCTGAAGCGAACAAAGCATTTGCTCACTACCGTTGGTAAGATTAAAGCAATTACCCTGAGTGTGTTCCGTTATATGGTTTACCAATAAATGGCTCATGCTTAGGGCATCGCCATATCTATAGTACTTATTCAGTAAATACTGGAAGGAGAAAAAATACATGGCAAGAGACTTTTCTTTGAAAAATACTCGTAATATCGGTATCATGGCTCACATTGATGCTGGTAAGACAACTACGACTGAACGTATTCTTTACTACACAGGTCGTATCCATAAAATTGGTGAAACACATGAAGGTGCTTCACAAATGGACTGGATGGAACAAGAGCAAGACCGTGGTATTACTATCACATCTGCTGCTACAACTGCACAATGGCAAGGTCACCGTGTAAACATCATTGATACTCCTGGACACGTAGACTTCACAGTTGAAGTTGAACGTTCATTACGTGTACTTGATGGTGCCGTTACTGTACTTGATGCACAATCAGGTGTAGAACCTCAAACTGAAACAGTTTGGCGTCAAGCAACAACTTATGGTGTACCTCGTATTGTTTTTGTAAACAAAATGGACAAATTAGGTGCGAACTTTGAATATTCAGTAAGCACTTTACATGATCGTTTACAAGCAAATGCAGCACCTATTCAATTACCTATTGGTGCAGAAGATGAATTTGAAGCAATCATTGACTTAGTAGAAATGAAATGCTTTAAATATACAAACGACCTAGGTACAGAAATCGATGAAATCGAAATTCCAGAAGACCATAAAGAAAGAGCTGAAGAAGCTCGCGCTCAATTAATTGAAGCTGTTGCTGAAAACAACGACGATTTAATGGAGAAATATCTTGGGGATGAAGAGATTTCAGTTGATGAATTAAAAGATGCTATCCGCCAAGCTACTACTGACGTAGAATTCTACCCAGTACTTTGTGGTACAGCGTTCAAAAACAAAGGTGTTCAATTAATGCTTAATGCAGTAATTGATTATTTACCTTCACCATTAGATGTTAAACCAATTATTGGTCATCGTGCGAACAACCCTGATGAAGAAGTTGTTGCTAAACCAGATGATTCAGCAGAATTTGCTGCTTTGGCATTTAAAGTTATGACTGACCCTTATGTTGGTAAATTAACATTCTTCCGTGTATACTCTGGAACATTATCTTCAGGTTCATATGTGAAGAACTCTTCTAAAGATAAACGTGAACGTGTTGGACGTTTATTACAAATGCACGCGAACTCACGTCAAGAAATTGACACTGTTTATTCAGGTGAAATTGCAGCTGCAGTAGGCCTTAAAGAAACAGGTACTGGTGATACTTTATGTGGAGAGAAAAATGACATTATCTTGGAATCAATGGAATTCCCAGAACCAGTTATCCACTTATCAGTTGAACCAAAATCTAAAGCTGACCAAGATAAAATGACTCAAGCTTTAGTTAAATTACAAGAAGAAGACCCAACATTCCATGCACACACAGATGAAGAAACTGGACAAGTTATCATCGGTGGTATGGGTGAATTACACTTAGATATTTTAGTTGACCGTATGAAGAAAGAATTCAACGTTGAATGTAACGTAGGTGCTCCAATGGTTTCTTATCGTGAAACATTTAAACAACCTGCACAAGTTCAAGGTAAATTCTCACGTCAATCTGGTGGTCGTGGTCAATATGGTGATGTTCATATTGAATTCACTCCTAACGAAACAGGTGGCGGTTTCGAATTCGAAAACGCTATTGTTGGTGGTGTAGTTCCTCGTGAATACATTCCATCAGTTGAACAAGGTCTTAAAGATGCTATGGAAAATGGTGTCTTAGCTGGTTATCCATTAATTGATGTTAAAGCTAAATTATTTGATGGTTCTTATCATGATGTCGATTCATCTGAAATGGCCTTCAAAATTGCTGCATCATTAGCGCTTAAAGAAGCTGCTAAAAAATGTGATCCAGTTATCTTAGAACCAATGATGAAAGTTACTATCGAAATGCCTGAAGAATATATGGGTGATATCATGGGTGACGTGACTGCTCGTCGTGGACGTGTAGACGGTATGGAACCACGTGGTAATGCTCAAGTTGTTAACGCATATGTACCACTTTCAGAAATGTTTGGTTATGCAACTTCATTACGTTCTAACACGCAAGGTCGCGGTACTTACACAATGTACTTTGACCACTATGCAGAAGTTCCTAAATCAATTGCTGAAGAAATCATCAAGAAAAATAAAGGTGAATAATATAACTTGTTAAGACTAGCTATGCTAGGTTAAAATACAGGTTGAGCTTATTTATAAGCTGACATTTTTATGATTTGATTTTTAGGGGTAAATGCATTATAAAAGAATTATAAATTCTTTTATGCTACACTCAATCAATTTTCTTCTCATGATGGTGAGAAACTATCATGAGAGATAAATTTGAAATAACTTTTATTAAGAATAGGAGAGATTTAATAATGGCAAAAGAAAAATTTGATCGCTCAAAAGAACATGCCAATATTGGTACTATCGGTCACGTTGACCATGGTAAAACAACTTTAACAGCTGCTATCGCAACTGTATTAGCTAAAAATGGTGACACTGTTGCACAATCATACGATATGATTGACAACGCTCCAGAAGAAAAAGAACGTGGTATTACAATCAATACTGCACATATCGAATACCAAACTGACAAACGTCACTATGCTCACGTTGACTGCCCAGGACACGCTGACTATGTTAAAAACATGATCACTGGTGCAGCTCAAATGGACGGCGGTATCTTAGTTGTATCTGCTGCTGACGGTCCAATGCCACAAACTCGTGAACACATCTTATTATCACGTAACGTTGGTGTACCAGCATTAGTTGTATTCTTAAACAAAGTTGACATGGTAGACGACGAAGAATTATTAGAATTAGTTGAAATGGAAGTTCGTGACTTATTAAGCGAATATGACTTCCCAGGTGACGATGTACCTGTAATCGCTGGTTCTGCATTAAAAGCATTAGAAGGCGATGCTGAATACGAACAAAAAATCTTAGACTTAATGCAAGCAGTTGATGATTACATTCCAACTCCAGAACGTGATTCTGACAAACCATTCATGATGCCAGTTGAGGACGTATTCTCAATCACTGGTCGTGGTACTGTTGCTACAGGCCGTGTTGAACGTGGTCAAATCAAAGTTGGTGAAGAAGTTGAAATCATCGGTATGCACGAAACTTCTAAAACAACTGTTACTGGTGTAGAAATGTTCCGTAAATTATTAGACTACGCTGAAGCTGGTGACAACATCGGTGCTTTATTACGTGGTGTTGCACGTGAAGACGTACAACGTGGTCAAGTATTAGCTGCTCCTGGTTCTATTACACCACACACAAAATTCAAAGCTGAAGTATACGTATTATCTAAAGATGAAGGTGGACGTCACACTCCATTCTTCACTAACTATCGCCCACAATTCTATTTCCGTACTACTGACGTAACTGGTGTTGTAAACTTACCAGAAGGTACAGAAATGGTTATGCCTGGCGACAACGTTGAAATGACAGTTGAATTAATCGCTCCAATCGCTATCGAAGACGGAACTCGTTTCTCAATTCGTGAAGGTGGACGTACTGTTGGATCAGGCGTTGTAACTGAAATCTTTGAATAATATATTATTCATCAAAAAAGACTCCCATTTGGGAGTCTTTTTTTGTTATATCTCTGAATATAACTCATTCAATGTTCATTATGCTATTTTATTTAAATGATTTAATACACTTAGTTATCCTCTTGTTAAAAAACATTTTCAATTTCTAATATTTTTAAAAATTCACTAGCTGCATATTTTAATGAAGATTCATCAATGTCAAAATGAGGATTATGATGAGGTGCAGTAATGCCTTTGTCTTTATTACCACAACCAGTTAAGAAGAATGCACCAGGTCGTACTTTAAGGTAATGTGAAAAGTCCTCACCAATCATCATTAAGTCTGACTCATTAAATCTTAAATGTAAATCATTAGCTGCTTGTTTGACTACATCATATGATTGTTGATGATTGTGTACTGGTAAATAACCTTTAATATATTCCAATTCATATGTAATATCGTTTGATAAAGATAAACCTTGTAAGAGCTTATCCATTTTATTTTGAACATGACTTTGTAATTTTGTGTCAAAAGTACGTACAGTACCTTTACAAAAAGCTGTATCTGGAATAACACTATCTGTTGATCCTGCTTGAATCATTCCGAAAGTAAGAACAGCTTCCTTTACTGGATCAATTGTTCGAGAAATTATTTTTTGGGCACTTAAAATAAACTCAGCCATAATGACAATAGGGTCTATTGTTTCGTGTGGTTTTGCACCGTGACCACCTTTTCCATATATAGTCACACTAAATTCATCTGGTGAAGCCATTATTGCTCCAGGTCTAGAATAGATTGTCCCAGATGGATAACCACTCCATAAGTGTGTGCCATATATTTTATCGACATTCTGTAGACAGCCATCATCAATCATCTCTTGAGAACCACCTGGCATAATTTCCTCACCATATTGGAATATAAAAACAACATTACCTTTCAATAAATGACGATGCTCATGAACAATTTCAGCTACTCCAAGCAAAATAGCTGTATGTCCGTCATGTCCACAAGCATGCATGCACCCTTTATTTTTTGAACGATAGGGTACATCATTTAATTCTTGAACAGGTAGTGCATCGAAATCTGCTCGTAATGCAATCGTTGGTCCATTTGAATCAGATCCTTTAAAAGTTGCTTTTATACCATTACGTCCAACTGGTGTTTCTATGGTGCATGCTAATTGGCTCAATTGATTTACAATAAAATCATGCGTACGTTTTTCCTCAAAAGAAAGTTCTGGGTATTGATGCAAATATCGTCGTAATTGCACCATTCTCTTTTCTTTATTACTTGCTAATTGAAACCAATCAAACACATGTATCACTTCTTCCATCTTAATTATTGATATTAGTATATCATTATTGTTTTAGCTTAAATAGACTTTGTTTTGTTATTAAGATATCACACGTTTTTTACACTATCTATTAAGATTTGGAAACATTAAAATGATTAAATATAAATGAATAGCCCCATAAAAATACAACACAAATCATAATACCTCACTTAAAATTAATAAGAAAAAATCGTCCATAAAATTTTTGTTATTAACTGTTATTATAGAAGATAAAGTTTATGTAAAAGTATTCAAAAATATGTAGAATACTAAAATACTAGGTAGTGATGTGAATTAGGCGTATTTCTAAGAATTTAATTGGTATACGACATTTTAATATTATATGAAGTTCTGGCTAAAGGAATATTAGAATTAGTAATTATAGTTTATTAGAAGTGGAAAAAATTAAAAAGTAAGAAAATTATTATAAAATAATACCTTAACTTATATGTAGAAATATAAAATTATTATGATATAGTTTGTTATAATTTTTGATGTTCACAGTTAATCACATTAAAATAGAGTTATCAATAATATAAGTTATGGGGTATTTAAGTGGAGGAAATAAGACCAATAACCTATCAAGATAAAGAGGCATACTATTATTATATTCAAGAGTGGTATGAAAATGAGGAAAAAGTGGTACCAGGGAATACAGATATTGCCAATTATAGTTCATTTAACAATATGGTTGATCGGCTTAATTGTAGTGAAGTTGATGAGGGTTTTGTACCGACTACAACACTATTTTATTTTAAAGATTCAATTATTATAGGTGCTGTTGATATCAGACATCAATTAAATGATAAACTATCTAATATTGGTGGTCATGTGGGATACGGTGTAGCTAAATCTTATAGAGGGAAAGGTTACGCTACTATCCTTCTAGAAAAGGCTTTAGATGAACTTAAGACATTAAATGTAGAGGTCGTACTTATGACTTGTAATCCACTTAATTTTGCTTCTCAAACAGTGATGAAGAAATGTGGTGGATATCAAATTGAATCCTATATTAAAAAAAATGGTAAACCTGTTCATCGATATCATATACCTAATACAAAATAATCATGATTATTAAGAATATATTGTGATAAAGCAAATATATGATTTTTATTTTTAAAATGATTAGAAGAAAAGAGCTTTTTAAAGTCAATATTATTTGAGATAGGAGCTTAGACTTTTAAGTTTATTTAAGCAAAAGAATTTTAATGGAGACTTACGATTTAACACATCTTGTTATATTAAACTTTGTGAAAAACTTAACCATCTAAATAATCCTATATAATACATTAAACGCGTGGGGGGGATTCATAATAATGAAATATATAGATGAGCAAACACAAGCTCAATTATTAGACATGAATGAAGTCATTTTAGAAGTAGAAAAAGCTTTGCAAGCTTTTTCAGAGAATAAGACGATAACGCCATTAAGATATGTTTTGCCATTTAATGAGCAAAATCGTTATTTAGTGATGCCAGCATTATCAGATGAATTAAATATCGTTGGACTTAAAACAGTCTCATTTGCACCTGAAAATTCAAAAAAAGGGAAAGCGACTATTACTGGATCAGTTATTTTAAGTGACTATGAAACAGGAGAAACATTGTCTATATTAGATGGTGGTTTTCTTACTAAAGTAAGAACTGGTGCAATTTCAGGTGTAGCTACTAAATATCTAGCAAAAGAAAACGCTAAAACACTTAGTGTAATAGGGGCAGGTGTACAAGCTGAAGGTTTAATTGAAGCGATACTTGCTGTTAGAGATATTGAAAAATTCACATCGCAAGTAGAACGTTCGAAAAAGCAGAAAAATTTGCTCAAAATATACGAAATCGATTTAATATTAAAGTGAGTGTATTTAGATCGGCAGATGAAGCGATAGACAGTGCAGATATTGTAGTTACAGCAACAAATGCAAATCAGCCCGTTTATACTCATTCTTTACATCCAGGCGTGCATTTAAATGCAGTCGGATCCTTTAAACCAGATATGCAAGAAATACCTTCAGAAACAATGCTTGTTGCTAATAAAATTGTTGTTGAATCTATGGAAGCAGCTTTAGAAGAAACAGGTGATTTAAAAATTCCTCAAGCAGAAGGAATATTAACTAAAAATATGCTACATAGTGAATTAGGCGACATTATTTCTGGTGAAAAAGTTGGCCGCGAAACTGAAGAAGAAGTGACAGTCTTTAAATCGGTCGGTCTAGCAATTGTAGATATCATTGTGGCACAATATTTTTATAAAAAATTAATACAATCTTAGGTTAAATCAATGTTAGGAAAAATAGAGCAGGTAGACCCGTAACTGCTCTATTTATTTTTTATCTGACGATAGGGAAATTACTTTTAACTAAGATTGATGTTTATAATTAGTTATACATTTGAACAATGCAACTACAAATAGCATGATAAAAATAATTAAACTGATACTTGATAATAGCACAGGCACAACTTGATGTTTATTAATAAGTACATTGATATCTACAATTAAAAAAATAACGAAAATAATCATAGATATAATTAAATTTGATTGACGACGTAGGTATGAACTTCGTTTCATCTACAATACAAATCCCCTTTAAAATTCAATACTTTTAGTATATATTTTATCGTATTTTACTAACAAAGAGCAAACCTACCTTTTTAGTCGTCAGTCACTGTGCCTTCAGACAAACGTTAGACTAACGTACGCGTGACTTTACAAATAAAGAACATATTTTATAAAGAAATTACCATCATATTATTATATTTTTTAAGTAAGAGGATTGTTCATTCTACAAAAGTTGCGTTTTATATTTAAATATAAGGAGATTAGTTTATGAAAAAAATAATAATCACTGGAGCACTTGGTCAAATTGGTACTGAATTAGTTATTAAGTGTAGAGAAAGATATGGAACTGAAAATGTATTAGCTACTGATATAAGAAAGCCAGAACCACACTCTCCAGTTAAAAACGGTCCTTTTGAAATCTTAGATGTTACAGATAGAAATCGTTTATTTGAAACAGTGAGATATTTCAATGCTGATACACTTATGCATATGGCTGCACTGCTTTCTGCTACAGCGGAAAAGAAACCACTAGTTGCCTGGGATTTGAATATGGGGGGACTTATAAATACACTCGAAGCAGCAAGAAGGTATCAATTAAAATATTTTACGCCAAGTTCAATAGGAGCTTTTGGTATTTCGACACCTAAAGTAAATACACCTCAATTAACAATACAACAACCAACGACTATGTATGGTATAAACAAAGTAACTGGGGAATTATTATGTCAGTATTATTATGTCAAATTTGGAGTAGATACACGTAGCGTTAGATTTCCTGGTTTAATTTCACATGTTAAAGAACCTGGCGGTGGCATAACAGATTATGCAGTTGATATGTATTTTAAGGCAGTTAGAAAAGGACATTATACAAGTTATATTAATCGTTACACTTATATGGATATGATGTACATGGAAGATGCTATTGATGCGATTATCAAATTAATGGAAGAAGACAGTGTTAAATTAAAAACAAGAAATGGCTATAACTTAAGTGCGATGAGTATTGAACCTGAAATGCTAAAACAAGCTATACAAGTATACTATCCAGATTTCACCTTAGATTATGACATTGATTTAGAGCGTCAAGATATTGCATTAAGTTGGCCAGATAGTATAGATACGAGCTGTGCTCAGGAAGAGTGGGGATTTGATCCTAAATATGATTTACCAACTATGACTAAAGTGATGTTAGAGGCAATTGAGAAAAAACAAAAAGAATGCTGAGCCCATACCGATTTTTTAAAGTATATAGCTATCTTTTAAAACTTTAATAAAAGATACTGCATCAAAAAATTGGATGACAAGTGAAGTTAGAAGCAGTTTTTCGCGTAACTACATTACACAAATTGTCTGATTTATATATCATCTCATACAGATGTTTTTTGGCTCATATGGTCAAATTGAATGATAATATATAGGGTAAAGAAAAGTCTATTTTAGTTCCAAGTCTACTTTTAAAGAAGCTAATTTTCGATGAGAACACAAATTTAATTACGGAAAAAATAGGTGATGATAATAACATAACTTGTAACTTAATAAAGGTAGTGTTTTACTTATACTGTATACATAATAAAATTAATATCTATTTTGAATATTTAGAAAATTCATTGAATAGTAGAATCACGATTGATATAATTTAGTGTATCTATTTAATTGGAATTATATTAGGAGGCAACAGTCATGTCAGAAAAAGTAAAATTCGAAAAAAGAGAGTCTTTAAAAGAAAAACCTGATACAGCAAACTTAGGATTTGGACAATATTTCACAGACTATATGTTAAGTGTTGATTATGACGCTGATCAAGGATGGCATGATATGAAGATTGTGCCGTACGCACCATTTGAAATTTCACCAGCAGCGCAAGGGTTACATTATGGTCAGGCAGTTTTTGAAGGCCTTAAAGCCTATAAACATAATGGAGAAGTTGTATTATTCCGCCCAGATCAAAACTTCAAACGTATTAATAATTCTTTAGCACGTTTAGAAATGCCAGAAGTTGATGAAGAAGCATTATTAGAAGGGTTGAAGCAGCTTATCGACGTTGAACGAGATTGGGTACCTGAAGGCGAAGGTCAATCGTTATATATTCGTCCTTTTGTATTTGCTACTGAAGGTGTTTTGGGTGTACGTTCTTCACATCAATATAAATTACTAATTATTTTATCTCCGTCAGGCGCTTATTATGGTGGTGACACATTAAAGTCAACTAAAATTTATGTCGAAGATGAATATGTACGTGCAGTACGTGGAGGTGTAGGTTTCGCTAAAGTTGCAGGTAACTATGCTGCCAGCTTACTCGCACAAACAAACGCTAATAAATTAGGTTATGACCAAGTATTGTGGCTTGATGGTGTTGAACAAAAATATGTTGAAGAAGTTGGTAGTATGAATATTTTCTTCGTAGAAAATGGAAAAGTAGTTACGCCAGCATTAAACGGTAGTATCTTGCCTGGTATCACTAGAAAGTCAATTATTCAATTAGCTGAAGATTTAGGTTATGAAGTTGAAGAGAGAAGAGTTTCTATAGAAGAGCTGTTTAACGCATATGATAAAGGTGAACTTACAGAAGTATTTGGTTCAGGTACAGCAGCTGTTATCTCTCCTGTAGGTACACTTCGCTATGAAGATAGAGAAATTGTTATTAATAACAATGAACCTGGTAAAATCACTCAAAAATTATATGACACATATACTGGTATTCAAAGTGGCAAATTAGAAGATAAATACGGATGGAGAGTAGAAGTTCCTAAGTATTAAAAATAGAGTTTTCAATTATTTGTTAACTATCATCTATAGTATATTTATTATTTGGCAGATTGATTTTTAAATTTCAATCTGCTTTTTAAAATCCTTTTATATAAAAATATTTTTTAATTAATTATTCATTTCATATTTTTGTTGTGTGTAGTAAAATACAATTGATATAAAATGAATATAAATTAATTAGATTTAGACAGAGAAACTTTTTTAACGTATGTTTTTTCTGTCTTTTTTTATTTACACAACTAAGAATAAGGAGAGATAAAATGATTTATGCGGGTATATTAGCAGGTGGTATTGGTTCTAGAATGGGAAATGTTCCATTACCCAAACAATTTTTATCATTACAAGGAAAACCTATTATTATTCATACAGTAGAGAAATTTTTAATGTATAAGGACTTTGATGAAATCATCATTGCCACGCCTCAAAAGTGGATCAATTATATGCTCGATTTGCTAAACAATTATCAATTAGACGATAAGAAAATAAAAGTAATACAAGGCGGAGACGACCGAAATCACTCTATAATGAATATTATAGAAAGCATTGAGCAACATAAAAAATTAAATGATGAAGATATAATCGTTACCCATGATGCAGTTAGGCCATTTCTAACAAATCGAATTATTAGAGAGAATGTGGAATATGCCAGTCAATATGGTGCAGTAGATACGGTTGTTAATGCTGTTGATACTATCATTTCTTCAAATGATGCACAATTTATTTCTGGGATTCCAATAAGAAGTGAGATGTATCAAGGACAGACGCCTCAAACTTTTAAAATAAAAGAGTTAAAGGATAGCTATTTATCGTTAACTCAATCTCAAAAGGAAATATTAACTGACGCGTGTAAAATACTCGTAGAATTGGGTAAGCCAGTAAAATTAGTCAAAGGAGAGTTATTTAACATAAAAATAACAACACCATATGATTTAAAAGTTGCGAATTCAATTATTACTGGAGCTGTTGATAATGATTAATCAAGTATATCAATTAGTAAGTCCACGACAATTTGAAGCAACATTTAAAACTATTGATTTACATAATCATAATAGCAAAGTTATTGTTCGACCCTTATATTTGTCAATTTGTGCAGCCGACTTGAGATATTATTGTGGAAATAGAGATAGCAAAATTTTATCTAAGAAATTACCTATGTCATTGATTCATGAAAGTGTAGGTGAAATTGTATACGACTCTGAACATCGACTGAAAAATGGAACTAAGGTTGTTATGATTCCCAATACACCGTCTAAATCGCATAATATTATTGCAGAAAATTATTTAACTTCTAGTCATTTTAAGTCAAGTGGTTATGATGGTTTTATGCAAGATTATATAGTAATGAAACCTGATAGAGTAGTCACTTTACCACAAGAAATTGATTTGAGTGTAGCGTCGTATACTGAATTAGTTACAGTTAGTGTTCATGCAATAGATCGTTTTCAATCAAAAGCAATACCACAATTTGAATCATTGGGGATATGGGGAGACGGTAATTTAGGGTATATCACTGCAGTTTTACTAAAAAAACTATATCCTACTACAAAAATAATAGTTTTTGGAAAAACATTATATAAATTAAGCCGTTTTTCATTTGTAGATGAAATTATTCAAATTGACAATATTCCTCAACATATCAAAATTGATCATGCATTTGAATGCGTGGGTGGTAAAGGAAGTCAGCAGGCTATTGAACAAATTATTAATATTATTAATCCTGAAGGGAGTATCGCTTTATTAGGAGTGAGCGAACTGCCTATACAAGTGAATACAAGAATGGTTTTAGAAAAAGGTTTAACTATAATTGGTAGTAGCAGAAGTGGTTTAAAGGATTTTGAAAAAACTATTGAATTGTATCGTAAATATCCTGAAGTTCTTAATCAATTAGCATTACTTAAAGGTAAAGAATTTGAAATAAATACCATAGAAGATCTCATTACAGCGTTCGAATATGATATTTCTAACGCATGGGGAAAAACAGTTTTAAAATGGAATATTTAAAGAAAAGGAAACAACTATGACAAAGCAAAATATATTTATAGATGACATTTATTGGGAACGTGTCCAACTCTTCGTCAAAGGACATTTTGAAGGAGTAAAACCTACAAGAAATTTCCTTCTTAGAAATCTAACAGAAACAAAACTATTAAATGCCAATCATGTTAATATTCAAGGGTCAACTTTTGAGGCAAGATTTAATATTGCTATTTTAGAAAAAGGTAATTTTTTAGGTACAGGCAATTATATATTAATCAACCGACAAGAAGATGAATATGTCTGCCAAATTAACCCCAAATTTTTGAATGATAAAAAAAATCAGATGACTTTAGAGGAGTTAAGAGATTACAACTCACTTGAGACCCAATCGTTACAAAAAAGTTATTTATTAAAAAAGTATGGTAAAAGTTTCCAAAGATATAATAACAAAGAGATTAAATCTTACGTCATTGTTCCGGCAATATCCCAAGAAATTAATGAGTTTATTTTTAAAGTTCAATATAAATCTGAAATAAAGAAAATAAGTAAACTTAAGCAATTATCATACATATTACATAAAGCTTTGAGGAAAATTAGCTTCAATGTGAGAGATAAAATATATTTGTCGGTATTTAACATTTCCAAAACAGTATATAAGAATAATAAAAATCATGTTTTGTTTACATCAGATTCTAGAGCAAATATGTCAGGAAATTTTAAATTTATATACGAAGAAATGCTTAAACAACAATTGGACAAAAAACTTGTCATTCATTCTATTTTTAAACCTAATATAGCAAATAGGAGATCGTTTATTGATAAATTAAAATTTCCATATTTTTTAGGAAAATCTAAATATATCTTGGTTGATGATTATCATCCGATGATATATAAACTTCAATTTAGAGAAAACCAAGAAATAGTTCAAGTATGGCATGCTGTGGGTGCTTTTAAGACTGTAGGATTTAGTAGAACTGGGAAAAAAGGAGGACCTTTCATAGACTCTATTGGACATAGGAATTATAGTAAAGCTTATGTTTCGTCAAATAATGATATTCTTTACTATGCTGAAGCTTTTGGAATTGAAGAACATAGGGTTATTCCAACAGGTGTTCCACGTACGGATGTTTTGTTCGATGAATCTTATAAAACACGCATTAAACAAAGTTTAGAAACAAAATTACCAATTATAAAAAATAAAAAAGTCATTCTTTTTGCACCTACATTTAGAGGAAATGGACATCGCACAGCACACTATCCTTTCTTTAAAATTAATTTTGCAAGATTAGCTAGTTATTGTGAAGAACATCAAGCTACTGTTCTGTTTAAAATGCATCCTTTTGTTAGAAATAAATTAAATATCCCAGCAATTTATAGTAAATATTTTTTAGATATTTCAAATTACCGCGAAGTAAATGATGTATTGTTCATTACGGATATTTTAATCTCTGATTATTCTTCTTTAATCTATGAATTTTCAGTTTTTAAAAAACCAATGCTTTTTTATGCTTTTGATTTGGAAGATTATATTTACACGAGAGATTTTTATGAACCTTATGAAACCTTTGTTCCTGGTAAAATAGTGAAAACTTTTGATGAGCTTATTTTAGCTTTAGAAAATAATGATTTTGAATTAGAAAAGGTGAAGCCGTTTTTAAATAAAAATTTTAAATATAAAGATGGTAAATCAAGTGAACGATTAGTTAAAGATTTATTTAACAAATTTTTTCAGTAAAAGAATTTAAATTTTCTAATTTATGATAATTGTAACAATGGGTAAATAATAAGTTAAAAAATTTATATCATAGTGAAGCAACTCTTAAACTAGTCATGTATTGTAAATTTTCAAAGTATAGTTAAGTCATTTCATTTTTAGTAAGTTCTAGATTAGTGATGTACAATACGTATTATGAATAGAGTCTTTTAAAGAATATATTAATTAATAAAAGCACCTAAAGAAAAATAGCGTTTTTAATTTTGAATCCAATTTTAGTTTTAATACTTAAACAAAATTCAATTTCCTATAATTGTTATGCAAACTATAATACAATAGTTTATATAACTATAATTAATATAAAAATCATTTTCAGGAGAGAATTAAAAGTGGAATGGATATTATTTGATAAAGATGGTACATTGATTGAGTTTGACAGTAGTTGGGAAAAAATTGGCGTACGTCTCGTTGATCAACTTTTAGAAACCTTTCCAGTACATGACAAGGAAGCGGCACATCGCCAATTAGGTATTATCGATAAAAAAATTAAACCAGATTCTGTTATGGGATCAGGTTCATTAGGTGAAATTATAGAGTCTTTTAATGGTGTAACAGGTAAAGAAACTTCAGATTGGACAAGGGATACGAGTCAGGAACTCATTGATTCAAGAGTGCCTGAAAACAATTGGATTGATGGTGTACAAGAAACTATTCAAGCTCTTAGAAATGAAGGATATCACATAGGCATAGTAACAAGTGATACTAAAAAAGGAGTCGATCAATTTCTGGAGGAAACGCAAACTAGAAATCTCTTTGATTTAGTAATTTCTACAGAAACACATGCAGAAGAAAAACCACATCCTAAAGTGTTAGATCCACTATTTAATGCTTTTGATGTTGAACCGGGACAGGTAGCAATAGTAGGAGATACGGCCAACGATATGAAAACCGCGATTAATGCTAATTTAGGATTAGGTATCGGTGTGCTAACAGGCGTGGCTAAAAAAGAGGAACTCTACGACGCAGATGTCATCATAAACAGTGCAAAAGATGTTAAACAAGTTATAGAACAATACGGAAAATAAAATTTTTAAATTGAGTAAGACGTAGATGTGTGAGTTGATTCGCACGTCTACGTCTTTTTCTTTTAATAATACATAAAAATCATCGGTTTTATGAGTTGAGATTTAATAATGTACGTAGTGTAGGTTGATTATAAGAATTTTTAAATAAAGAACGACGTTGTAGTTCTGGTATAATGTATTTTACAAAATCTTCAAGGCTATGGGGTAATGAAGGTGGCATCAGATTAAAGCCGTCTGCAACGCCTTCATTAAACCAGTGCTCCATCTCATCCACTATCTCCTCAGGTGTACCTATAAGAGTAAGATGACCACCACCGGCACTTAGGTAACCTAATAATTCTCTTACAGTTGGTTGTTTATCTTTTATAATTGCTAAAACTGTTTCATATCGACCAATCGGACCTTTGAAATTTTCAACGGGAGGTAAGGGAGGAACTGGTTCATCTAATTCCCAATCTGAACAATCTTGTTGAACAAAAAAACTGAGTTGCTTTAAAGCATCTTCAATGGGTAACTTTTGATCAAGTTCTGCTTTTTTTGATAATGCTTTTTCATGGGTTTCACCTACATACGTTACTAAACCAGGGAAAATTTTAATTTTTCTATCTGGATGGTGAGTTTTAGATATAGCATCAGACAATTTCTTTTTATAACTACGTGCTTGCTTAATATCCCATGAAACAGAGTAAACAGCATCAGCATATTTTGCTGCTAATGCAATACCTTCTTTTGACGCACCGGCTTGCATAGATACTGGTTTACCTTGAGGACTTTGTGGTGTTGTATGTGGTCCTCGTACTTGAAAATAGTCCCCCTCATGATAAAAAGGTTTAATATCTTTAGACTCAATAATTTTGTTGTTGTTTTTATCTGGTACATAAGATGCAGTTGACCAAGAAGTGAATAGCTTATTCATTACCGATGCAAATTCATCTGCTTTTTTGTAGCGCTCATGTCTTTCCGGTAAGTATTGAAGACTGTGATTTTGGGCTTCAATATCTGTCATGGATGTGACCAAATTCCAACCTACACGGCCATGAGATAAGTAGTCTAGACTTAATAATTGACGAGAAGCGGTGAATGGATTTGAAAATGTACTCGATATTGTTGGCACTAATCCTATATGCGATGTAACTTGTGCAATAGCTGATAAGTTAATTATAGGATCAAACCAAAAAGCGGGCATAGTAGTATTATCACTCGCATTAAAGGCTTGATTGTCTGCAAAAAAGACGATATCCAAAAAGCCTTTCTCAGCTATTTGAGCTAAATGCTGATAATAAGATATGTTGCCGATATCCTCAATATTAGAATCTTTCATACGCCATGCCGCTTGATGATGACCACACCCATACAGTAACACACCTATGTTAAGAAAGTGATTATTTGTCATATGAACACCTCATTAATTATTATCTTTTTGTAAAAAATACACAACCGAAGAGTGTAAACGCTTAGTTCATTGTTAAACCACCGTCAACGGTAATATTTTGACCTGTCACGCCACGTGCTTCGTCTGAAGCGAGATATACAACCATATTGGCTACATCTTGAGGTGATGTTACTTTTCTAAGAGGTGTAGTTTGAGCAATTAAATCAAATACTTCAGGTGTAGTAACTGCACTTGCATCAGTCGTTTTGAGTAATCCTCCAGAAACAACATTTGCTGTGATACCATATTGTCCAAGTTCTGCAGCAATATTACGGGTAAAGCCGATGAGACCTGCCTTTGCTGTTGTATACTCATGATAAGGTACGACTGGATTTTGATACAAATTGGTTCCAATACTAATAATGCATCCACTTTGTTGTTCTATAAATTGTGGTATGACGCTTTGAGTCACATTAAATGCTCCTTTTAAAGTACCATTAAGTTGTTGTTGATAATCTTCCCAAGTTAAATCTTCAAACGATTTTTGCTGATTTGGATCAAATTTAAAACCAACAAGTGCATTATTGATTACTATATCTATTTTTCCAAAATGTTGTGTGGCAGTTTGAATCATTTGATTCACATCGTTTCTGTCTGTCACATCAGCTTGAATAGCTATAGCCTTACTTTGATTATAATTTCTAATTAATTTTTCAGCTTTATCCTTATTTTGTTTGTAATTAACAACAACATTGTAGCCTTTTTCTAGTAAAGTTATTGCAATTTTAGCGCCTAATCCACGACTACTTCCCGTGATAATTGCAGTTTTTTTCATCTTCATGCCCCCAATATTTTTATTTGTATAAGAAAAAATGCACAACCTTCATGAGAAAAGTTGTGCATCCAAATCAATATATAAAGACAGAATGATAATTAGATGAGATTCAACACTTTCCTCCGCTAGTATAAGCTAGTTCAGGTTCAAAGGGTTTGGATGATATCCATCTCAGTTAAAAAACACCCCTAGTGCATATAATTCACTTATAGTACAAACATAGAATTTTTATAAAATATTGTCAACATTCTTAATAATAGCTATATCTGTTATTTTAATATTGAAGTAAAAAGTATATGAAATAGCTTGTGAAAGTATACAAATATAAGCTCTAATTTTCTACAATTGGATATATTATCTTGTATCCACTTGTCGGTATGCTTTAATAACTTGAGCAATTTTATCAATGACTGGATCAAGGGAGTCTAAATCTTCGTGTATGTCATATTCATTAATATTAAGTCGAACAACAGGACATGCATTAAAATTGTTAATCCAATTTTCATACCGTTTAAATAGTTTTCTCCAATATTCTGGATCTGTATTGATTTCCATGTCACGTCCACGCTGTTGAATACGATCAATTACTTCATCATAATCACATTCTAGATAAATTAGAACATCAGGCTTTGGAAAATAAGGTGTCATGACCATTGCATTAAATAATTCGTAATACGTGTGATAGTCGTCAGCACTCATTGTTCCTTGTTCTTCATGCATTTTTGCAAAAATATCTACATCCTCATAAATTGAACGATCTTGAACGAAACCTCCACCATACTCAAACATGCGTTTTTGTTCCTTAAAACGTTCAGCAAGAAAGTAAATTTGAAGATGAAAGCTCCAACGTTCAAAATTATGATAAAATTTATCTAAATAAGGATTATGGTCTACATTCTCAAAGGAAGTTTTAAAATTTAACTTATCAGCAAGTGCTTGTGTTAACGTAGATTTACCAACCCCTACAGTACCAGCAATGGTTATTACTGCATTTTGAGGAATACCATAATTATTCATCTTTATTTTCTCCAATCATAGGTTTTACTAAATTTAAAATATTTTGGTAATCGTAATCATTTTTAACGAAATCTTGTTGTGACGTATCAATTCGAATGACATTTGCACCGTCATTCTTTAATGATTCATAATAAGCAAGATAATCTTTTTTTAAAGTAAGTAAATAGTCATCTTCTATATGAGATTCAAAGCTACGATTACGTTGTGCAATTCTTGATTTTAATACATTTAAATCAGCATCTAAAAAGATAATTGTATTTGGCATTTCGATATCTTCAGTTAAAATATCAAAAATACGACTGAATTTATCAAATTCTTTAGCATCTAAAGTATTTTTAGCAAAAATTTTATTTTTATGAATATGATAATCGCTAACTATACCTTGATTTAGCGACTCAATATCTCTAATCTGTTTATATCTGTTACATAAAAAGAACATTTCAGTTTGAAAACTCCATTTTTCTATATCATCATAAAAATCAGATAGAAATGGATTTTCATCAACAATTTCTTTCTCTTCATAAAAACCAAACGTCTTGCTTAATCGGTGAGCAAGAGAGGATTTACCAACACCTATAGGTCCTTCGATTGCAATAAATGGTTTATTCATAATCACTTCTCCAAATGTTAAGATAGACAATGAGTATTGTACCATAAGTGAGGTATTCCAACACATATGAAAAAAAATCATGATTACATGCGCTTAGCAATTAATGAAGCACACAAAGCCAAAGCATTAGGAGAAGTTCCAATCGGAGCAGTTATTGTTAAAGAGGGTCAAGTCATTGCACGTGCACATAATTTAAGGGAAACATTGCAGCAACCTACCGCCCACGCAGAGCACATAGCGATAGAACGGGCTTCAGAAGTTGTCGGCAGTTGGAGATTAGAAGAATGTACGTTGTATGTTACATTAGAGCCCTGTGTTATGTGTGCGGGCACTATTATTATGAGCCGTATTCCAAAGGTTGTGTATGGTGCTACTGATCCCAAGGGAGGTTGTTCGGGAAGTCTTATGAATTTATTAGAACAACCCCAGTTTAATCATAGGGCAACCGTAGAAAAAGGAATTTTAGAAGAAGAGTGTGCAGAACTATTGAGAAGTTTTTTTAAGGAAATACGTGAAAAGAAAAAAGCAGAAAAACAGGGGAAGATACAAAAGGATATAAATTTGTTAAAATGATGTCGTACATAAATAAACGTATTTTTGAAGTCTAGTAAATCGTTAAAGATTGTGTGATAACATATAATAATAATGAAGTTAAGACATATGCTACACACATAAATTTTAAATTAATTTAAAAAATTCATATAGCATCACTTTAAAATAAGTGGAAACGAGGTCAACTAATGATAAAGCTAATAGCAACGGATATGGATGGAACATTACTTAACGCTGGTCATGAAATCACCACTATGAATCAAGAAGCTATAAAATTTGCGCAAGCGAACGGCATTACAGTAGTTATTGCAACTGGTAGAGCGTTTTACGAGGCACAAACACCTGTTGCTGAAACAGATTTAAAAGTCCCTTACATATGTTTGAATGGTGCAGAAGTTCGTGAGGAATCATTTAACATAATGAGTACATCACATCTTAATCATGATTTAGTACACAAAATTACGACAGCACTTAAAAATAATCATATTTATTATCAAATTTACACAAATCGTGGCATATATACAGAAGATCCTAAACGTGATTTAGCAATCTATATAGATATTGCAGAACGTGCGGGTCAAAAAGCAGATGTAGCCAAGATACGAAATAATATACAAAAACGCATAGATAACGGTACTTTAAAAGTTGTAGAAAATTATGATTCAATTGAAGATATTCCTGGAGAACTTATTATGAAGGTGTTAGCTTTTGATGCAGATTTAAGTAAAATCGACCAAGTAGGTCAGGAGTTAGCATCATCACCAAATTTAGCAGTATCCTCATCATCAAGAGGTAACCTAGAAATCACTCATTCAGACGCTCAAAAAGGCATTGCCTTATCAGCTATTGCTCATCAATTAGGTATAGATTTAACAGATGTGGTAGCAATAGGAGATAATTTAAATGATATTTCAATGCTAGAACGTGTAGGTTATCCAGTAGCAATGAATAATGCTACAGATGAAGTTAAACATATTGCTAAATATGTCACAGACACCAATGAAAATAGTGGAGTTGGAAAAGCAATCATGAAAATATTAAAAGAAGAAAATAATTTAGAGGTGTAAAATAATGAAAGGTTTAATTATTATAGGGAGTGCTCAAGTAGGGTCTCATACGAACGCTTTATCAAAATATTTAAAAGGTCAACTCGGCGAACATGATGTTGAGGTGGAAATCTTTGACCTAGCTGAGAAACCCATTCATCAATTGGATTTTGCTGGTACAACACAAGCAGTTGATGAAATTAAAAACAATGTCAAATCTTTACAAAATAAAGCAATGGAAGCAGATTTCTTAATTTTAGGAACGCCAAATTATCATGGATCGTTTTCAGGTATTCTTAAAAATGCACTTGACCACCTTAATATGGACCATTTCAAAATGAAACCCGTGGGACTCATTTGCAATAGTGGAGGAATAGTAAGTTCTGAGCCATTATCACACTTGAGAGTCATCGTACGTAGTTTACTTGGTATTGCTGTACCAACGCAAATTGCTACACATGATTCTGATTATGCTAAATTAGAAGATGGTACCTTATACTTAGAAGATAATGAATTTCAACTACGTTCAAAATTGTTTGTTGATCAAATTGTATCCTTCGTAACAAATAGTCCATATGAACACTTAAAATAATCATATTTTATGATTTGTTTTTATCAAGCAATATCATTAAATTAGCTCCCTTTGATGTTTTTAGTAAACATTAGAGGGAGTCTTTATATATTTATCACCTTAATAAAACATATACATTATTCTTGAGATTTGCCTTTAAAATATTCCATAAAACACTGTGACAGAGACGTACATAATACTAATATGAAATACAGCGGTTATTTATATTTTTTTATTTGAAATAGTTTGGTGACGATTTGTTTGATGAATATAATAATAATTTTAATTGTTCATGTTATTAGAATTTTAAGAAATGCTGAGCAAATTAATTAACTATTTATTAAATGTTTGTTAACATGTTTAAAAAATATTGCAAAAAATACTTATATAATATATTGTATTTTACTCTAGAAATGATTTTTACATGAAAATTACATTGAAATAGTCAAAGATAAGGAGTTTTTATGATTAATAAAAAAAATAATTTACTAACTAAAAAGAAACCTATAACAAATAAATCCAATAAATATGCAATTAGAAAATTCACAGTAGGTACAGCATCTATTGTAATAGGTGCAACATTATTGTTTGGTTTAGGTCATAATGAGGCCAAAGCCGAGGAGAATTCAGTACAAGACTTTAAAGATTCGAATACGGATGATGAATTATCAGATAGTAATGATCAGTCTAGTGATGAAGAAGAGAATGATGTAATTAATAATAATCAGTCAATAAACTCTGATGATAATAACCAAATAAATAAAAAAGAAGAAACGAATAACAACGATGGTATAGAAAAAAGCTCAGAAGATAGAACAGAGTCAACAACAAATGTAGATGAAAACGAAGCAACATTTTTACAAAAGTCCCCTCAAGATAATACTCATCTTACAGAAGAAGAGGTAAAAGAACCCTCATCAGTCGAATCCTCAAATTCATCAATTGATACTGCCCAACAACCATCTCACACAACAATAAATAGAGAAGAATCTGTTCAAACAAGTGATAATGTAGAAGATTCACACGTATCAGATTTTGCTAACTCTAAAATAAAAGAGAGTAACACTGAATCTGGTAAAGAAGAGAATACTATAGAGCAACCTAATAAAGTAAAAGAAGATTCAACAACAAGTCAGCCGTCTGGCTATACAAATATAGATGAAAAAATTTCAAATCAAGATGAGTTATTAAATTTACCAATAAATGAATATGAAAATAAGGCTAGACCATTATCTACAACATCTGCCCAACCATCGATTAAACGTGTAACCGTAAATCAATTAGCGGCGGAACAAGGTTCGAATGTTAACCATTTAATTAAAGTTACTGATCAAAGTATTACTGAAGGATATGATGATAGTGAAGGTGTTATTAAAGCACATGATGCTGAAAACTTAATCTATGATGTAACTTTTGAAGTAGATGATAAGGTGAAATCTGGTGATACGATGACAGTGGATATAGATAAGAATACAGTTCCATCAGATTTAACCGATAGCTTTACAATACCAAAAATAAAAGATAATTCTGGAGAAATCATCGCTACAGGTACTTATGATAACAAAAATAAACAAATCACCTATACTTTTACAGATTATGTAGATAAGTATGAAAATATTAAAGCACACCTTAAATTAACGTCATACATTGATAAATCAAAGGTTCCAAATAATAATACCAAGTTAGATGTAGAATATAAAACGGCCCTTTCATCAGTAAATAAAACAATTACGGTTGAATATCAAAGACCTAACGAAAATCGGACTGCTAACCTTCAAAGTATGTTTACAAACATAGATACGAAAAATCATACAGTTGAGCAAACGATTTATATTAACCCTCTTCGTTATTCAGCCAAGGAAACAAATGTAAATATTTCAGGGAATGGTGATGAAGGTTCAACAATTATAGACGATAGCACAATAATTAAAGTTTATAAGGTTGGAGATAATCAAAATTTACCAGATAGTAACAGAATTTATGATTACAGTGAATATGAAGATGTCACAAATGATGATTATGCCCAATTAGGAAATAATAATGATGTGAATATTAATTTTGGTAATATAGATTCACCATATATTATTAAAGTTATTAGTAAATATGACCCTAATAAGGATGATTACACGACTATACAGCAAACTGTGACAATGCAGACGACTATAAATGAGTATACTGGTGAGTTTAGAACAGCATCCTATGATAATACAATTGCTTTCTCTACAAGTTCAGGTCAAGGACAAGGTGACTTGCCTCCTGAAAAAACTTATAAAATCGGAGATTACGTATGGGAAGATGTAGATAAAGATGGTATTCAAAATACAAATGATAATGAAAAACCGCTTAGTAATGTATTGGTAACTTTGACGTATCCTGATGGAACTTCAAAATCAGTCAGAACAGATGAAGATGGGAAATATCAATTTGATGGATTGAAAAACGGATTGACTTATAAAATTACATTCGAAACACCTGAAGGATATACGCCGACGCTTAAACATTCAGGAACAAATCCTGCACTAGACTCAGAAGGTAATTCTGTATGGGTAACTATTAATGGACAAGACGATATGACGATTGATAGTGGATTTTATCAAACACCTAAATACAGCTTAGGGAACTATGTATGGTATGACACTAATAAAGATGGTATTCAAGGTGATGATGAAAAAGGAATCTCTGGAGTTAAAGTGACGTTAAAAGATGAAAACGGAAATATCATTAGTACAACTACAACCGATGAAAATGGAAAGTATCAATTTGATAATTTAAATAGTGGTAATTATATTGTTCATTTTGATAAACCTTCAGGTATGACTCAAACAACAACAGATTCTGGTGATGATGACGAACAGGATGCTGATGGGGAAGAAGTTCATGTAACAATTACTGATCATGATGACTTTAGTATAGACAACGGATACTATGATGACGAATCGGATTCCGATAGTGACTCAGACAGCGACTCAGATTCCGATAGTGATTCAGACTCCGATAGCGACTCGGATTCAGACAGCGACTCAGATTCAGACAGCGACTCGGATTCAGACAGTGATTCAGATTCAGACAGCGACTCGGATTCCGATAGCGACTCGGATTCAGACAGCGACTCGGATTCTGATAGCGACTCGGATTCAGACAGCGACTCAGACTCAGACAGTGATTCAGATTCAGACAGCGACTCAGATTCCGATAGTGATTCAGACTCAGACAGCGACTCAGATTCTGATAGTGATTCAGACTCAGACAGTGATTCAGATTCAGACAGCGACTCAGATTCCGATAGTGATTCAGACTCAGACAGCGACTCAGATTCCGATAGTGATTCAGACTCAGACAGCGACTCAGATTCTGATAGTGATTCAGACTCAGACAGTGATTCAGATTCCGATAGTGATTCAGACTCCGATAGCGACTCAGACTCGGATAGTGACTCAGATTCTGATAGTGATTCAGACTCAGACAGTGATTCGGATTCCGATAGTGATTCAGACTCAGACAGCGACTCAGATTCCGATAGTGATTCAGACTCAGACAGCGACTCAGATTCTGATAGTGATTCAGACTCAGACAGTGATTCAGATTCCGATAGTGATTCAGACTCAGGCAGTGATTCGGATTCCGATAATGATTCAGACTCAGACAACGACTCAGATTTAGGCAATAGCTCAGATAAGAGTACAAAAGATAAATTACCTGATACAGGAGCTAATGAAGATTATGGCTCTAAAGGCACGTTACTTGGAACTCTGTTTGCAGGTTTAGGAGCGTTATTATTAGGGAAACGTCGCAAAAATAGAAAAAATAAAAATTAAAATGTTCAAATGAAATTTGTAGAAAGAAGCAGATATGAGATTTGAATAGAAAGTAGATTTAGTCCAACAAATGTAAGATGTTGATTAAAACTATAATATAACTTTCACGTTTATCATATCTTGTGAAAAAGATGATGCAAACAAGGTCATTTCTATTAAAAATGACTTAAATGTATGATTTTTAGAGAAACATATACAACTCACAATCTGACAATGATTTAATAGAGGAACCGTGAATTTTAAATGAATTCATGGTTCCTTTTTATTGAATTAATAAAAATTCTTTTATTTAATACAAAAAAATACTATGAAACCATTTAATGATAAATGACTTCATAGCAAAATTTGACGACTTATATTTTTATGCTTTAGTTAAAATGTTGAAGTAAATTTTTCCACAGTAACATGATTTGTGTTCGAGAATACTTTTGTGCAGTTTCAATACAATGGTGAGAAAAAGACTGTTGAAGTTGAGGGTTGTTGAGCAATAATTTTACTTTTTCAAATAGCATGTGTTGATTATTCTTTTCTACTAAATATCCATTCTTACCATCCTGTATCAATTCACCTGGACCATATTGAATATCATAACTGATAGAAGGTACACCATGTGACTCACATTCTAATAATGCTAAGGAAAAGCCTTCCATATTACTTGTTATTAAATTTAGATATGCATCTTGATATTCATCAGTTAAATCTTTTAAAAAACCTCTTAATATTACGTGCTTTTCTAATCCTAATTCTTGAATTCGTTCTTTTAAATGTTGTTCTTCTTTACCAAAACCATACATATGTAGTTCGATATTTGGAAATGAATCTTTAAGCTTATTAATAAGTTCGATTTGTTGTATCAATTGCTTTTCAGGTGAGTATCTTGCGACAGAAATAATTTTCTTAGGTGAAACATATTTATTTTCATTAGAGTAATCTTTCATATCGATAGATGAATAGCCAACTGGAATAGCATATACTGGAATAACTCCACTGATTCTCTCAATTACGTCAGCTTTTTGTTGTTGGGTTGAAACAATGATGGCTTTATACCTTTGTAAATGTTCAAAAACCCCTTTATAAACATTTTTGATTGGTGAATGCGCTAAATCAGTAACGTCTTTAACATGAGTGCTATGTAACACTGCAATAACAGGGATGTAAGATGCAACTATGTTAAATATATGTGATGTAACAAGGTTACGATCGCTAAAGAATAAGTCACTATTTTGATATATTGTTTCAATAAAAAAAGCACCTAGCTCAGTTTCATTGTTTAAAAAGTGCGTTTTACCTAAATGATTTAATATAATCTTTTTTGCCTCATAGGGATGATTTGAATTAATATCATAATACTTTTCAATTTTCACGTTTCCTTGAGGAGAAAGATAGTACTCCGCTTGTATTTTTTGGTCCGTTGATAAGACTCTAACACAACTTAAAAATCCGCGTGTATCGTATAACTCTCTTTTTATTTTTCTTCTAGATGTGTCAAAATAATTAATGTAATCAATTTTTTGATAAGCTTCATCAGCAAAATGCGCATACATTATAAATTGTTGTTGATCATATATCCGAACGTCATTTGTCTCAGAAACCGGTTTTATAGTATAACCACATTCATTTCTCCAGTAATGAAGCCAATTTTTACTGAACACTGATGTTACGTTACTTGCTTCTTGAAAATAATCATACATGTTTACATAATCTTCGCTATTAATATATTGCGATGCTGTTTGAGTTAAATAGCGATTCCATGCTAGTAATAAAATTTTAGCTTGATAATGATATGCTTTAAATAGGTTTAACCGATTAATCATTGCTTTTTCTATACCAGCAGTTTTATGACCGATGTTATTACCTACAAAATAGTACATAATTTACCTCATATAATTAAGTTTATTTTACAAACATTGTAACATAATAAAAACTTATAATATTAATAGAACTAATAAACATTTAAAAATAATTCACACGAAAATACATACTACTAACAATATTTACCTCTTTATAATCAAAAAATTTAAAATAACGAGTCACTTACAAACGAGCTTATAATAAACTTTATTGTTTATGAATACAACTATTGTGATAGCACCCACGATAAACGGTTTTTAATTGTTTGTCATGGTTACTCCACTTAGTATATTTCTGTTCTTGTAGTTTCACTCATCAGTATTATAGCCAAGTATGTTGTTAAATTTGTTAAAAAGTATAAATAATAGTGAGTTTTAAGTTTTGAGTTAAGTTACTCTCTATGAGCAAATGTTTCTATCGTTGTTTTAATCTCATCTCTTACACGTTGAAATTCTGACCAATCTTTACCAGCAGGATCATCAAATCCCCAATGTTCTTTAGTGACGTTTTTAGGTAAAACTGGACAGTTTGCATCTGCATCACTACACAATGTGACAACTATATCAGACTCTATTAAAATGTCATTGTTTATTAGGGGATGAACTCACTCACTAAGTAACCTATAAGTAATAAAGCTAAAATAATCCATGAAATTTTAAATAATCGTGTGTCTCGTATAGCATTTTTAGGTTCAAAAATACTTGATATATCAAATGTTTTAGGGATGGATTTTCTAAAGTAAAACCATAATATTAAGATACTAGCTAATAGAGAAAATAAATTAGGTATAAACATACGCTTTAAATATTCAACAAATTCAATACCAAAGTAATCTGCTGATACAATGTTAACCAAATTACTTACAACAAGTGGTAATGATGTGGAATATACGATAAACCCACAAGCTATAATAAAAGGAAACACTAGCTTTTTATTGAAACCTAAATTTCTTATCATCGCTAAAGCGATAGGCGTCAAAATTAAGGTTGCTCCATCATTAGCAAAAAATGCTGCAATAATTGCACCTAATATCATGATAAACACAAACATTTTTAATCCATGTCCTTGTGATGCTTTAACCATATGTATGGCAGACCACTCAAAAAATCCTATTTCATCAAGGATTAATGAAATAAGGATAACTGCGACAAAGGTAAGTGTGGCATTTTAAACTATACTTGTCACTTCTAATATATCTGAGACACTCACTACTCCAGTAACGATAGCTAAAAGCGCGCCGATGACTGCAGAAATCCCTATATCTAATCCTTTTGGTTGCCAAATTATTAAAGTTACTGTAATAAAAAATATAGTAATGACTAATACAGTAATCATGAATTTCACCTTTCTTCATAGCATGACACATTCTTGGTTCACTAGTCGAATGTATTAAATGTAAATAGTTTGTCAATAGCTCAGGTAACCTATAATTGAATTGATGCATTTGTTTGAAGTTCATTTGTTAGTAAACACGTATGTGTGATTAATAAATACTTTAATCTGATGACTTAAAGTTGGTTGTAAACGTTATAATATGTATGTAAATTACAAGTGCATAAATACACTACAATAAATTAAATCTAGAATTTCTGATTTATTTAGATTCGTAACGACCTTTAATAAATTCAACATTGAATGTTTAGCATGGGGTGAGTTTCTTTTGTGTTACATTATGTATCATCGATATTGATGATGCTAAAAAATTGCCAGTTGCATCTTATAAACTAAAAATACAACTGGCATTGTAGTTGAAATTCAATGTTTTATTTGCGATATTTCAGACGTGCGAAAGCATCATGCTGGTGGATAGACTCTTCATTACGACATTCAATATCGAACCCTTCAATCCAGTCAAATTCAACTAAGTCAGCTGCAATTAGTCGAATTAAATCTTCAACAAATCGTGGATTTTCATAAGCGCGTTCTGTTACTCGTTTTTCATCAGGACGTTTTAAGATTGGATATAAGATAGAACTAGCGTTGGCTTCCATAGCGTCTAAAATTTTATCTTTATAATCATCGATGACATCATTATTTTTATCTAAATATGCTTTAACTGTAACGATACCACGTTGATTATGTGCGGAATATTCACTAATTTCTTTTGAGCAAGGACATAGTGTTGTTACTTTGGCTTGAATAGTTAATTCTTTGCGTGTAACGGTATGATTTTCAATAGCCAAACCATAAGTAACATCTGCGTGGCCTACAGCTTTAATATTAGTCACAGGACTATAACGATCAAAGAACCATTTACCTGACACATCAACACCTGCAGCATTTTGATTCATTTTATCTTGTAGAGTACGCAACAATTGATGTAGTGTGTTAAATTCAAGTTCAATGCCATTATCATAATGTTTTTCAACGCTTTCTAATATGCGACTCATATTAATGCCTTTTTCATTTTTATTTAAACTCGTTGAAAAACTAAATAAACCAGCTGTTTGGTACTGATCAATTAAAACTGGATAAGTTAAATTTTTAATGCCTACTTCCTCTATTTCAAATAAGAAATTTTTATGAGTACTTTGTAAATCGGTCATTTCATTTTTAGTAGTTGGTTTCGTACCTTTGACAGGGTCAACAGAACCGAAATGTTTCCAACGACCCTCTCTAGTGGATAAGTCAAATTCTGTCATGTTTTACCTCCATTTAAGATTCAAAGTGATATGTCCAAAATGGCTCTATTTTTAAGAAACTTTGTGCTTGACCATCTATTTCGGGACTAGCAAGTTGTTTTAAAAATGGTCCTGTTTGTGAAGCATGTGCTTCAAAAGCTTTAAGTTTTATATCACTATATTGAGATATGTCATTTTGAATATCAGGTTCTCCAAGAATTTCTGATGCATCATTGCTAAACGCTACAAGTGTAAGACGGGGTCGATCTGATTCATGCATGCGTCCAACTGTACGTACTACAGCTTCTGCAGTTGCCTCGTGATCAGGGTGAACTGCAAATTTAGGATAGAACGAAATAATTAATGATGGATTTGTTTCGTCAATAAGTGATTGAATCATTTGATCCATTTGATCGTAAGGTTCAAATTCAACAGTTTTATCTCTTAACCCCATTTTCCTTAAATCTGTAATCCCAATTGCTTTGCATGCTTCTTCTAACTCACGTTCACGTATAAATGGTAAAGATTCTCTTGTTGCAAAAGGAGGGTTACCTAGATTACGTCCCATTTGTCCTAGGGTAAGACATGCATATGTGACGGGAATACCTTTTTCAATATAACTTGCGATAGTTCCAGCAGACGAAAAAGTTTCATCATCAGGATGGGGGAAAATCACAAGTACGTGTCTTTCATCAGTCATGATTGGCAACCTCCTTTATATAGTAAATGGCTGTTTACTTATTTCTATTGTAGCAGCCAATTGTCCTTCATAATTAAAACCTGCAATTAAAAATTCGTTATTCTCATTAACTTCATAGTGCGTAAGTCCTTGCACGTAAACCCAGCCACCATCTTTTAATTTAAGACCTACACGATATGGATCTTTGTCGCCGCCTTTAAGTTGTGCATGTTCAAAAGTCACGACAATATTTCTTAAAAATGTTCCAGCGTTAAATACGCGTTGATCGAAATGATTTGCATAAGCACCATTTGTTGTTTCAACGTGTAGGTAAACAGGCTGATTTGAGTAAGAAGTTAATAAATCTAGCACTTCTTGTTCTTTAATTGGTTCCAACACGTTCACTCCCTTAAACTAAACAATATGTCAGTGACGGACTACCGATAAACATATTATTTACCAGCAAACTCGTTTATCTATCTATTTTACTAGAAAGCTATGTATATTTGTACACGAATGCTCGATTTAATTAGGAAAAATTCAAGAAATAACGTTGAATATTACATATAGAGCGTTAATATGTTTAAAATCTTAATCATTTGTTACAGTATAATTTAAGAGATATAAAAGAGTAAGGCGTTAGTCATCAATCATTGTGATATTGAAATTAGAGGTGTTTGATATTGAAAATTATTAATTTAGATTCAAAAAATCTTGCGTCATTTTATGTAGCATGCGAGTTGTTTAAACAAATACAGCAGCACCCTCATGCCAAACTCGGTTTAGCAACTGGTGGAACTATGACTGACGTATATCATTACTTAGTAAATTTATTAATCAAAAATAAAGTTGATGTGTCGCAGGTTGAAACATTTAATTTAGATGAATATGTAGGTTTAAAAGCAAGTCATCAACAAAGTTACCATACCTACATGAATAAAGTGCTATTTGAGCAATATCCTCATTTTGTTAAAAATCACATTCATATTCCTGATGGCTTATCAGAAAATCTAGAAGCAGAAGCGGAACGATATAACAATTTATTAGATGAAAGAGGGCCAATCGATATTCAAATTTTAGGAATTGGAGAAAATGGTCACATTGGTTTTAATGAACCAGGGACTGACTTCAATAGTGAAACACATGTGGTGAACTTAACAGAAAGCACCATAAAAGCAAATAGTCGATTTTTTGACAATGAAAAGGATGTTCCTAGACAAGCAGTTTCAATGGGGGTAAAAAGTATTTTAAAAGCAAAAAGGATTATCCTACTCGCATTTGGTCCAAAGAAAAAAGAGGCTATAAGTAAACTGTTAAATGAACAGGTTACCGAAGATGTACCTGCGACCATTTTACACACACACCCTAATGTTGAAGTTTATGTAGACGATGAAGCAGCGCCAGATTGTTTATAATTATATAGTTGTTTTATATACAAAATATTTTATATGTTTAATAAGTTTAGCGAAGGGTATACAACTATAAGCAAAAGAGAATTTCCCAAAACGAAAGGATGAATTTCATTGGAACTACAATTAGCCATTGATTTATTAAATAAAGAAGAAGCAGCAAAATTAGCTCAAAAAGTTGAAGAATATGTAGATATTGTTGAAATTGGTACGCCAATTGTAATTAATGAAGGGTTACCTGCAGTTCAACATTTAAATGAAAATATTAATAATGCTAAAGTATTAGCTGACTTGAAAATTATGGATGCAGCAGATTACGAAGTGAGCCAAGCAGTAAAATATGGTGCAGATATTGTTACAATTTTAGGTGTTGCTGAAGATGCTTCAATTAAAGCAGCAGTTGAAGAAGCGCATAAACATGGAAAAGCATTGCTTGTTGATATGATAGCAGTGCAAAACTTAGAACAACGTGCTAAAGAACTAGATGAGATGGGTGCAGACTATATCGCAGTTCATACAGGTTACGACTTACAAGCTGAAGGAAAATCTCCATTAGACAGCTTGCGTACAGTTAAATCTGTTATCAAAAACTCTAAGGTTGCAGTAGCAGGTGGTATTAAACCAGATACTATCAAAGATATTGTTGCTGAAGATCCAGATTTAGTTATTGTTGGTGGCGGTATTGCGAATGCTGACGATCCTGTAGAAGCAGCAAAACAATGTAGAGCAGCTATTGAAGGTAAATAAGATGAGTGAATTTAATAATTATCGTCTTATTCTTGAAGAGTTAGATTCTACTTTATCTCAAGTAGATAATACAGAGTATGAACGTTTTGCTAATGATGTTATAGGTGCAGATCGCATATTTACAGCTGGTAAAGGTCGTTCAGGTTTTGTTGCTAATAGTTTTGCAATGCGCTTAAATCAATTAGGTAAAAATGCCTACGTTGTAGGTGAGTCAACAACACCTTCAATTAAAGAACATGATTTGTTTATTATTATTTCAGGTTCAGGTTCTACAGAACATTTAAGATTATTAGCTGAAAAAGCACAATCTGAGGGTGCAAAAATTGTCTTATTAACTACAAATGCGGAATCGCCAATCGGTAATCTTGCAGAGACGGTTGTTGAATTGCCTGCAGGTACTAAACATGATGTTGAGGGTTCGAAACAACCACTTGGTAGTTTATTTGAACAGGCTTCACTTATATTCTTAGATAGTGTTGTATTACCTTTAATGGATGCATTTCACATTAGTGAAAAAACAATGCAAGAGAATCATGCTAATTTAGAATAACTAGAATGAGAGATGAGCACTTTTGTCTATGATTAGACAAAGGTGCTTTTTTAATAAATGGTGCAACATTACTCCTTTAAGTGTATATTTATAATATAACTTTAACTATGAGGTGAACATCATGAATTTTGATAGTTATATTTTTGATTTTGATGGAACGCTAATTGATACAACAACATGTCACGTCAAAGCTACGCAAAGCGCTTTTAAAAGATTAAATTTAGATGAACCTACAGAACAAGCTATTTTACATACATATCATTTAAATTTATATAACAATTTTAAAGCGCTAGCTTCACATGAACTGTCTTTTTATCAAATAGAAAAATTAATAGATGAATACAATCATTGTTTTAGCAACGATGAAATACATCAATCAAAAGAATATACCGGAATAAGTGAAGCATTAAAATTTTTACATAACCAAAAGAAAAAAATATTTGTAGTGTCTAATAAAGAAATACTAACAACTCAAAAGTATTTAGATTATCTCGGATTAAGCCGTTTTATAACTGATTCATTAGGTGTCTGTATTAAAAATGAAGACAAACTTCTTTGTGAAACGATTCAAAATTTGATACAGAAACATCATTTAATGATAGGTAAAACCGTGTATATAGGGGACACAGCACAGAATATCAAGAGTGCGAATCAAGCTCATGTGCAAACATGCGCTGTCACATGGGGAGCACAATCTGCACACGAATTGTTGCATGAAAATCCTCATTATATTGTTAATGATCCAGAAGAATTTTTAACAATTTTATAATATTTTCAATGGTAGGATGATAATTCATGAGGAATTTTATCCTACTCTTTTTTTAAAACTATGAAGCAAGTATAATGTAAACATAATTATATAAAGTGTTTACAAATGGTGATGAAGATGAAAAAAATAATGGAATATTTACAGCATTATATTAATCAATACCCGCATCGATTAGCTTTAGTGTTTGAAGATCGACATCTAACGTATGGAGAATTAAGTAAAGAAATTTATCAGGCTAGTATGCGCTATAAAGAAGTAAAATTAAACAAAAAAGTAGGTCTAATGGATGAACATCCTGTAAATAATATTATTAACTATTTTGCGGTACATCAAAGAGGTGGAATTCCTTGCATTTTTAATCATCAATGGAGTAATGAAAGGATACATCAACTTGTAAAAAGTTATGACATACAATGGTTAATTAAAGATAATCATCTTACCTCAAATCATGATAACTCAATTTATAATGATGAGGTTATCCCACGTAATGTTATACATATAGGTTTCACGTCAGGAACTACAGGTTTACCCAAAGCGTTTTATAGAAATGAACATTCTTGGATAGTTTCTTTTAAGGAAAATGAGAAATTACTCCAGCATTGTGAAGAAACCATTGTAGCACCGGGTCCTTTATCACATTCACTTTCATTGTACGCATGTATTTATGCATTAAGTACTGGAAAAACATTTATAGGTCAAAAAAATTTTAATCCACTATCTCTTATGCGTCTTATTAATCAATTGAACAAAACGACAGCAATATTTGTAGTGCCAACGATGGTACAACAACTTATTTCAACTCAACGACATTGTTCATCGATTAAAAGTATTTTGAGTAGTGGTGCTAAACTTACATTGCAACAGTTTCAACAAATCAGAAATTTATATCCACAAGCAAATTTAATAGAATTTTTTGGGACATCTGAAGCAAGTTTTATAAGCTACAATTTTAACCAATCATCTCCTGCTAATTCTGTTGGTAAACTTTTCCCTCATGTCGAGACACGATTATTAAATCAAGATGATGATGCAGTAGGATTATTAGCCGTTAGAAGTGAAATGGTGTTTAGTGGTTATGTTGGACAAAGCAATCAAGAGGGGGCATGGATTAAAACAGGCGACTTCGCTTATATTAAAAATCAACATTTGTTTTTAGTAGGTAGAGAGAGTGATCGTATTATAGTTGGGGGGATTAATGTATATCCAACAGCTATTGAAAGCTTAATTATGGATATTGAAGGCATTGATGAGGCCCTTGTCATTGGTATACCACATGCTAAATTTGGAGAAATAGCGATATTGCTTTATTCAGGTAAAGTACAATTGAATTACCGACAAATTAAATCTTTTTTAATGAAACATCTTTCAAGACAAGAAGTTCCATCAAAATTAAAGAAAATTGACCATATGATTTATACAGAATCAGGAAAGATTGCTAGAAAAGAGATGAAAAATAAATTTATTAATGGAGAGTTATAAAAATGAAACAACCTGTTATTATTGCAGCAAAACGTATAGCTTTCGGTAAGTATGGTGGCCGATTGAGGCATTTAGAACCTGAATCATTACTAGAACCTTTATTTAATCATTTTACAGATCAGTATCCAAAAGTAATGTCTCTTTTGGATGACGTCATTTTAGGTAATACGGTAGGTAATGGGGGGAATTTAGCTAGAAAATCATTACTTGAAGCGGGATTAGATTTTAAAATACCTGGTATAACAATTGATCGTCAATGTGGCTCAGGTCTTGAAGCCGTTATACAAGCCTGTAGGATGGTACAAAGTGGTGCTGGAACAATATATATTGCAGGTGGTGTTGAGAGTACCAGTAGAGCACCTTGGAAAATCAAACGTCCGCAGTCAGTTTATGAATCTGAGTTTCCACAATTTTTTGAACGGGCGCCTTTTGCAAGAGAAGGAGAAGACCCTTCAATGATTGAAGCAGCCGAAAATGTAGCGAAGAAATATCATATCAGTAGAAATGAACAAGATGACTTTGCGTATCGCAGTCATCAGTTGGCATCAAAAAATATGAATAACGGTAATATTTCCCAAGAAATTTTACCGTTCAAAGTGAAAGGTGAATATTTTAATCAAGATGAAAGTATTAAACCTCAACTTACTCTCAGAACACTTGGCAGACTTAAACCACTTTTAAATGAAGGAACAGTCACAGTAGGAAATAGTTGTAAGAAAAATGATGGTGCAGTATTACTGATTGTTATGGAAGAAAATCGGGCACGTCAATTAGGATTCACAGAAGGGATTAAGTTTGTGAATAGTGCAACTGTAGGTGTTCAACCACAGTATTTAGGAGTAGGTCCAGTGCCAGCAGTAAATCAATTATTAGCTCAAGAACGATTAACTATAAATGATATAAATGCAGTAGAATTAAATGAAGCATTTAGCTCTCAAGTTATTGCGAGCCAACAACAGCTTAACATTCCTTTGAATAAGTTGAATTGTTGGGGAGGAGCAATTGCTACAGGGCATCCATATGGTGCAAGTGGAGCAGCGTTAGTCACACGTTTATTTTATATGAAACATCAATTTAGAACTATAGCAACTATGGGAATAGGTGGAGGGATAGGAAATGCAGCTTTATTTGAAAGATGGTATGGAAATTAGAGAAGTTCAATTTACAAATGAAGAAGTTCAAAATTATTGCGAATTGCTTAATATAAAGTATGACCATTATGTTCCTACTCTTATGTGTGCCAAGTTATGGCCACAATTTGAGTTATTTCAATCTTTTTCAAAGAAGCCTATCATATTAAAAGAGACACACATTAAGACACAACATCAACTTCAAGTCGATTGTACGTATGAAGCGACATTGCATAAGGTTTCACAAAAATTAATTAAAAATATCATTAAATATACATATGGACTCGAAATCAATAAAGATAAAAAACATTGTATGTATATAAAACAAATATTTATCGAGGTAAGATAAATTATGAAATTTACAATAGAAATGGTGAATGAATATTTAACTATAGTTAATGATGAGAATCCGATCCATCGTTCCATTGTACCAGGACAACTCATATGTGAAAAAGTATTTTCTGAACTTAATGTGAATTGGATGAATTACAAAATTAAGTACTTAAAACCTATAAATATAGATGAAGAAGTACAATTTTTAATAAAAGAAAATGATGAAATTGTAGTTTTTAAAACATATGATGATACCAAACTAACAATTACTAGAAGTTGAGAATGATAAAAATAATAATCTTTTTTTAAATTAAATAATTAAAAACGCCAATGTTAGCAATGCTCAAAGGTTCTCTCCGAGCTACAAAAGGGGACAAGTTTTGGCTAACATTAGCGTTTCTCACTTGTTAAGGTGAGTGTTAATTTAGGGATGATAGAATGTCTTTAAACCTAAACGTATTAAGGGACTAAATGCTTTAAAACTCATTTTATTTGGGACTGGAAAGACAAAAGTGCTAAATCTCAATTAGGTTTGATGCAATGTCTAGTTGTCTAGAATAACGTTAACGATATGAGTAACTTGTCGGCATGTTGTCAACGTCATTCTCTAGTAGAGAGAGCAATTGATAGATTTCATACTTATTAAAAGTTTCATCACACTTTATAGTAATTGTCTTGAAAGTTTTAGTTATGATTTCATAAATGGGTGTTCCATTTTCTATATTTCTTCTGTAGATAATCATGTTGTTTATACCTCCCTTGCCTCTCTACACTTTAAATAATAAAAGATAAATCATAAGAAATCATGGGTCTGTAGTATCAAATTTACATACGACGATAAACTGATTACTTTCTAAGACTTTATATGTATACAATATTTATTATGGATTGAAAGGAAAGAGAAGAGACGCTGAGACATAATTCCTAGCAAAATAGCCAGTAAATGGATTTTCATAAATTCATTTATTGGCATCTTTATTTAAAATAATTCGTATTGTTGGCTCGCTTTCTTAGGTGACAGCTTCAGCCTGTAGTCTTCAGCTTGTCCTGTTCCCTCAAGAGTCTCGCCAAAATACTTTGTGTTTATATGTAATTTTATATTAAAATACTTTGAAAAATAAGGTGCTTTCGTATAATTTAATAAATACCACTAAACTAAATTAACGAGGTGTCTTATGTATAAAGATTATAATATGACTTAACATACTCTACCAATAGAAACTTCAGTACTTATCCCCGCGAATGATATTTCACGATATGTACATGATATTGTAGAAACAATTCACGATACTGAATTCGATGAATTCAGACATCCTCGTGGCTTAATATAAGAAAAGTAATAGCTCAACGAGCTGAAAATCATCAAAAAAATTATAAAAAAGACAATTCCTATATTATTTCAATAGAAATTGTCTTTATTTACTTATTTTGGAACTTTTTGTTCCAGGCTTTCCACATCTATATAGATATTGATTTAATTATAATTACAATGTTTGTAGGAATTAAATGAGACTATAGATGAGGGGTAAAATGTACTAGTATTTATATATATCGTATTTTAAACCTCAGTGACTTCAACGTTAATCTGTTCAATACGGTTATATGCACCATGATCAACAGGTCCTACAAAGTCATTCATTTTCCAACCATTTTTGATTGCTGAAGCTACAAATGCTTTAGCAGCAATGATTGCTTCTTTTGGAGATTTACCGTTCGCAAGATAAGCTGTTGTGGCAGCAGCAAATGTGCATCCTGCACCATGATTATAACTTTGTTGGAACATGTCAGTAGTTAATTGATAAAATTGTTGGCCATCATAGTACAAGTCATAAGATTTATCTTGATCGAGTGCTTTACCACCTTTAATAATGACATGAGGTGTGCCTTTGTCATAAATCACTTGAGCAGCTTTTTTCATATCCTCAATTGATGTTAATTTTCCTAAACCAGAGAGTTGACCTGCTTCGAATAAATTCGGGGTAACAACTGTAGCTTTAGGTAGTAAATATTGAATCATTGCTTCTGTGTTTCCTGGGTTAAGTACTTCGTCTTCTCCTTTACAAACCATTACTGGATCAACTACAAAATAGTCTGCACCAGATTCAACAAAAACATCTCCGGCACGTTTAATAATGTCTTGTGTCCCTAACATTCCTGTTTTAATAGCATCAGGTCCAATTGATATTGCAGTTTCAAGTTGTTTTTCGAAAACATTCATATCAATAGGTGTTACATCATGGGACCATGTTTCTTTATCCATTGTTACAATAGATGTTAAAGCGACCATTCCATATACATCAAGTTCTTGGAACGTTTTAAGATCTGCTTGCATACCGGCACCAGCACTTGTATCTGAACCAGCTATCGTTAATACTTTTTTTAAAGCCATCATTCATTCACTCCCATTAATTTCTAGTGTCTTTATCATATCATGTTTATCGCGTACGCTAAATTATTATAATTTTAAAATGCAAATCAATCATCATACTTAGCTATTGTATTGATGTTATCTTTAATTCGTGATTAATAGGTAAGAATGTCATCTCATTCTTACTTAAAAGGTCTTCAGTTAATTTTATTTTGAAAATTTGATTGCTAAAGTAAGGCTTAATATAATAACTTCTTTCTTTACTTTCCATCACTAATTGATATTGTGTGTAATGTATTTTATTGGCATCGATAACTGCACCTTGAGGGATACTGACTGATTCTAGAACTTTAAAACAATTCATTAAATTTTCATCTTCATTATGGGAACAGCGTAGTTGGTGTCTTAAATATGTAGCGCGTATAAAACGATCTGTTGACGTATAACCACCCGGTAAGCCATTTGTTCCTGCTTCACAGCCCATTGATCTTACTAGCACTTTACCTATTAATTGATTGGTTGATTTCTGTGGCGTTAAAAAAGCGTAATTTCTTAAGTTAGATAGATGCCAATCTAATTTAGGTTCATTTGTTAAGGTATGAACATAATTATCTTTAACTATTAATAAGCCATTGTGAGGTTCTATGGCTACGGTATGTCCTGTTTCATCAGTGACCATGAAATGTAAAGGAGGAACGATATTCAAAGTCGTATTTTTTTCATTCATAATATTGATTTTCTTAACCTTTTGTTTTAATTCGCTAATACTTTTATTAAAACCTAAAACCCAAACAATAAACTCCTCAGGTGCTAAGTTAAAATAACCATAACGTTTATGGGTACTGTATGAGGCTTCACCAGTGAAGTAATGGTTCGAAATAGCTAAACCTTTTTCGTTTATACCATCACCAAATCTATAACGTCCTACTTTTAAATTTGTTCCAACAAAACCATATTCAAGACGCATGTCTGAATCTAGATCAAATTGGTAGTGATAATGGCGTGGAACAATGGTTGGGATACCATTAAATTCAAATGCAAAGTCCATTGTTCTAGCTAAATAATGGTAACGTTGTTTTGTATATAAAGAAATGGCAGTACACATATATAACACTCCAAACTACTGAAATTTATCTATATTAATTGTAATATAGATAAAAATGCGCTTATTGTAAACCTGAATCATATAAAAGTTTACAAAAATTAATGCTTATAAAATCAGTCATTTTTCTAATATGAATATGTTAAAATGTAGCTTGAGGTGAAAACGAATGAAATGGTCAGAGGTATTTCATGATATAACAACGCGCCATGATTTTCAGGCGATGCATGACTTTTTAGAAAAAGAATATACGACTCAAACCGTCTATCCAGATATACAAAATATCTATCAAGCATTTGATTTAACGCCGTTTGAAGATATCAAGGTTGTTATTTTAGGGCAAGATCCTTATCACGGTCCTAATCAAGCACATGGTTTAGCATTTTCAGTGCAACCTCATGCTAAATTTCCACCATCTTTAAGAAATATGTATCAAGAACTAGAAAATGATATAGGGTGTCATAGAACTTCGCCTCATTTACAAGACTGGGCAAGAGAAGGTGTCTTGTTATTAAATACGGTATTGACTGTTCGACAAGGTGAAGCACATTCACATCGAAATATTGGATGGGAAACATTCACGGATGAAATCATACAAGCTGTTTCTAATTATCGTGAGCATGTTGTTTTTATTCTGTGGGGAAGACCGGCTCAACAAAAGGAACGATTCATTGATACATCTAAACACTTAATCATTAAATCGCCACATCCTAGTCCACTATCGGCTTTTAGAGGATTTTTTGGTTCTAAACCTTATTCAACTACAAATAACTATTTAAAATCTAAAGGGAAAACACCAGTTCAGTGGTGTGAAAGTTAGGTGAGAATAATGAACAAAGAACAGATTCTACAATTGATTGAGCAAGAATTGATACAAGCAGATGAAGCTCAGACAGATACGGAATTTGAAAAGCATATGTATGCTATACACATGCTCACATCTCTTGTTAGTTCTCATCAAAGTCGTTCTACAATAGAGAAATTAAATCATTCTAAACCAATGAATAGTAATATCAAAGATGATTATGAGATGAAACAACAGTCTTCACAAAAACATCATGTAACTGCAGCTGAAATAGAAGCAATGGGTGGTAAAGTACCACAATCAATGAAAAAGCATCATACTTCTAATAATATGATGATTACAGATGATCAAGTTGGTAATGGTGAATCTATTTTTGATTTTTAAATATAAAGGAGTACATTCAAAATGATGAAAGTTTTTATTATTTTAGGTGCATTAAATGCAATGATGGCTGTCGGTACTGGCGCATTTGGAGCACATGGGTTGGAAGATAAATTATCAGATAAATACATGTCAATATGGGAAAAAGCAACAACTTATCAAATGTATCATGGATTAGGTCTGTTAGTTATAGGTTTAATAAGTGGTACAACATCAATTAATGTAAATTGGGCTGGTTGGTTATTATTCTTTGGTATTGTCTTTTTCAGTGGTTCCTTGTATTTCTTAGCCTTAACACAAGTTCGTATTTTAGGTGCAATTACGCCAATAGGTGGTGTTCTATTTATAATTGGTTGGCTTGTTCTTGTGATTGCTACACTTAAATTCGCTGGGTAATCACTTCATATAATCATGTTACAATATGACAATCTTTACAATTTAATGGTAAAAGTTCATGAGTTAATTCACTCACCTTTTAGGGTATACTATACTCTCGAGGTGAGTTTTATTTATGGAAAATAAAAATAACAATGTAGATAGAGGTAACCTTAAGCAGAATCTTTCCGAGAAATTTGTATGGGCTATTGCATATGGTTCGTGTATCGGATGGGGCGCTTTTATATTACCAGGAGATTGGATTAAACAATCAGGGCCTATTGCTTCTTCAATAGGTATAGTAATCGGTGCGTTATTGATGATTCTTATTGCTGTAAGTTATGGCGCACTCGTTGAAAAATTTCCTGTTTCTGGTGGCGCATTTGCTTTTAGTTTTTTAAGTTTTGGAAGATATGTAAGCTTTTTCTCTTCATGGTTTTTAACATTTGGCTATGTTTGTGTTGTTGCGTTAAATGCGACAGCATTCAGTTTGTTGATTAAATTTTTATTACCAAATGTTTTGAACAACGGTAAGTTATATACAGTAGCTGGTTGGGATGTTTACATAACTGAAATTGTTATCGCAACTGTGCTACTTATAGTGTTTATGTTGATTACTATTAGAGGTGCCAGTGTGTCTGGTTCGTTACAATATTACTTCTGTGTTGCAATGGTCCTTGTAGTTGCACTTATGTTTATAGGTTCTTTCTTTAGCAGTCACTTTAGTTTGAGTCATTTAGAGCCATTAGCAAGTGTAGATAAAGGATGGTTTCAATCAATCATTATGATTGTCTCTATTGCACCATGGGCGTACGTAGGGTTTGATAATATACCGCAAACTGCTGAAGAATTTAACTTTTCTCCTAACAAGACGTTTAAACTTATTGTTTATAGTTTACTAGCTGCGTCACTCACTTATGTAGTGATGTTACTTTACACAGGCTGGCTAAGTACACAAGCAACAAGTTTAAATGGTAACTTATGGCTTACAGGTGCAGTGACTCAAGATGCATTCGGTTTTATTGGCCTTGCAGTATTAGCAGTGGCAATTATTATGGGGATTTTTACTGGATTAAATGGATTTTTAATGAGTTCGAGTCGCTTATTATTTTCAATGGGGCGCTCTGGCATTATGCCAACAGTATTTAGTAAATTACACAGTAAACATAAAACACCATATGTCGCTATTATCTTCCTAGTAGCTGTATCTTTAATTGCTCCTTGGTTAGGTAGAACGGCATTAACATGGATTGTAGATATGTCATCTACAGGTGTTTCAATTGCATATTTTATTACTTGTTTATCTGCTACGAAATTATTTAGTTTTAATAAACAGAGTAATACGTATGCACCAGTTTATAAAATTTTTGGTATTATAGGATCGATTGTATCCTTTGTGTTCTTATGTTTATTGCTTATTCCAGGTTCTCCTGCAGCACTTTCGATACCATCATACATCGCTTTAGGAATTTGGTTGGTAATAGGATTAATCTTTTTTATCATTCGCTTGCCAAAACTTAAGAAAATGAATAATGATGAATTGAGTCGATTGATTTTAAATCATTCTGAAGACGAAGTTTTAGAGATGGTTCATGAACCTGGTCAATCTAATTCAACGAATAAATAGATTTAAAAGTTATTTCGTGACAATTTTATAAAGAGGCTGGAACAAAAAGGTCCAAGATAAGTAAAAAAAGACAATTTCTATTGAAATAATATAGAAATTGTCTTTTTTATAATTTTTTTTGATTATTTTCAGTTCGTTGAGCTGTTACTTTTCTTATATTAAGCCACGATGATGTCTGAATTCATCGAATTCAGTATCGGGAATTGTTTCTACAATATCATTTACATGTCGTGAAATATTATTTGTGGGGATAAGAACTGAAGTTTCTATTGGTAGAGTATGTTGAGTCATGTTATATTCTTTATACATAAGGCACCCGGTTAATTTAGTTTATTGGTATTTATTAAATTATACGAAAAGGCCTTATTTTTTAAAGTATTTTAATATAAAATTACATATAAGCACAAAGTATTTTGGCGAGACTCTTGAGGGAACAGGACAAGCTGAAGACTACAGGCTGAAGCTGTCCCCTAAGAAAGCGAGCCAACAATACGAAGCATTGTAAATAAAAAAGCCAGTAAATGAATTTATGAAAACTCATTTACTGGCTATTTTGCTAGGAATTATGTTCCAACCTCTTTTTATTTATCATATATTTTTTAACAATATTTAACTATAAATTTAATTGGTTAGAGTAACGTTAATTTTTTAGCGAATGATTTTATTGATATTACAATCTTTTTCTGGTACGAGCAAAACCTGAAATAACGATTTTAGAAATTTGATCAGCAAATAATAAACCTAAAGCAATAGCACCTGCTATTAATGTCACTTCAAGCATTGTGTTAATCGCCTTTCCAAAGTGTAATAACACTAAATTTTTAGTGGCATCATAAGCAAGTCCTCCTGGAACCAGAGGTATAATACCTGTAACCATAAAAATAATTACAGGCTCTTTTTTTCGACGGGCCATATAATGACTAAGTAAACCTAACGCTAAACTACCGAAAAAGCTTGAGTAAATCGTATGGAGTTCAAAGCCGTTAAATAATACAGTATAAACCATCCATCCACAAGCGCCGACAAAGCCACAAGCAAAATACAACTTCCTAGGGGCATCAAATATGACACAGAAAAAGAGTGAAGCAAGAAAGCTAAATATAAAATTAAATATCCAAAACATATGAGTGCACTCCTAGACTAAAATTAATATTGAACTTACACCAGCGCCTATACCAAAGGCGGTGACTAAAGCTTCTAAAGATTTTGTAGTAAACATTAACATATGTCCTCCGAATAGATCTTGGATAGCATTTGTAATCAGTACTCCAGGTACAATCGGCATGACCGCTGCAATGATAATTGTAGCTAAATCTCCGCTAGGAACAAATGCATGTCCAATTACAGAAATAATACCTATTACCAAAGAACCTATGAATTCTGGAATAAATTGTGCGTGTAGCTTTCGATCTAATATTTCTACTACTAAGTATCCAATCGTTCCAGCTAATACAGCTGTGATGATATCAACCAGACGACCTCCCTGTAGATAGAGGAAGCTCGTAGCGATAATTGCTGCGGCAATTCCTTTAAAAGGGAGACTGCTATCTCTTTTAGCAACATATATTTCCTCTAATTGATACTTAGCTTCTTCAAGCGTCATTGTGCCATTTGTAATTTGACGTGAGATTTCATTAGCTTGAGAAATTTTTATTAAGTTCGTATCTCGAGTTTTAATTCTATACAACCGAGGATATGCTTCATTATGTAAAACAAATTCAATTACAGTATTAGTCACGAAACTATTACTTTCAGGATAGCCCAATTTTGTAGCAATACGTGCCATGGTATCCTCTACCCGTGTACCTTCAGCTCCAGATTCAAGTAATATACGAGCAGCAATCATAACAACATCTTTTATCAATGCTTCACGAGATGTTTCAATTGTATCCTTATTCATTTCATCACCAAATTTTTTTAAAATTAAGAATAAATCATTATTATAATTATAGTAAAGGTTTTAGGAAAACGCCACAACCCTTGAGGTTTACATGACGTGCAACTTGTTATTTAAAGTCATTTTCATAGAGTTAAGCAGATAAAATAATGATTTATAGGTGAATTTTATAATAAATATTAAAAAAAACTTTATAGTTGTACATTTACCTTTCTATAATGTTTCAAATGTTTCAAAAAGGTTAAAATAATATTAGTTAACGATGACAGTGAATATATTGAGTAGCGACGGTATATTCTATGAGGTTAACTATATACGTAGTAGTGATTTAAAGTTCTCCCAAGGATACTACAACATAAGAGCCTAGTACATCTTAATTGTACAGGCTCTTAAATTTTTTATAGTCATTAAATTTAAGATAAGGTGTTATCTTTTTACATATTAAAAACCCTACACACTAGTAGATTATAATCCTAGTGTGTAGGGTTAATTTTTCACTTTAACTTATATACTAAAAAATTGTTTGAAGTCTTCGATGTTTAGAATGTGACCAATATAGAAACTACCAAATTCGCCATAACGAGCAGTCGTTTCATCAAAACGCATTTCATAGACAATTTTTTTGAATTGAAGTACATCATTTGAAAATAATGTAACACCCCACTCATAGTCATCAAAACCTACTGAACCTGTAATAAACTGTTTGATTTTACCAGCATATTTACGACCTATCATCCCATGGTTATACATTAAAGTTTTACGGTCTTCGATAGGTAACATATACCAGTTATAAGTTTCATTGCGTCGTTTATCCATTGGATAGAAACATATATATTCAGAATGTGGTAATTCAGGGTATAATCGTGCCTTAACGTGGGGATTTTCATAAGGATCCTCATCAGATTTGCCTGCTAAATAATTACTTAATTCTATCACTGACACATAGGAATAAGTTGGAATGAGATAGTCTGCGATACGTAATTTATTAAACTCATTTTCAATTTGATTTAACTCTTTCATTTCTGGACGTAAAAACCATAGTAAAAGGTCCGCTTTTTGACCTGTAATGTTATAAATTGCATGATCACCTTGATGTGATTCTCTAGCAACTGTTTTATCTTTAATAAATGTTTCCAATTCAGTAATCATTGCTTCACGATCATCTTCAGCAATTAAACGAAAAGTTGTCCAGTCTACTGCATAAAATAAATGTAAGCTATACCAACCATCTAAAGTTTCTGCTGCTTCACTCATTATTATTCGCTCCTTTTTCAAAATTTTTATTGGATTCATATCAAATTCTATCACAAACAGTCATTTAACTACTAAAAAAATGTTTACAAAAGCGAAATGGAATTCTGATGAAAAATAACGTATAATTTACTATGTAAACGTTATTATAAGAGAGAATTAAGGAGGATATTATGGCTGATTTATTATCTGTATTACAAGACAAATTATCCGGGAAAAATGTAAAAATAGTATTACCTGAAGGTGAAGATGAACGAGTGCTCATTGCTGCGACTCAGCTACAAAAAACTGACTATGTTTCACCTATCGTTCTAGGAAACGAAGATAATATTAAATCTCTTGCTTCTAAACACGCTTTAGATTTAACTCAAATTGAAATCATAGATCCAGCAACGAGTGAACTTAAAGATGAGCTTGTAGATGCTTTTGTTGAAAGACGTAAAGGTAAGGCAACTAAAGAACAAGCAGTTGAATTATTAGATAATGTAAATTATTTCGGAACAATGCTTGTGTATACTGGAAAGGCTGAAGGTTTAGTGAGTGGTGCTGCACATTCTACTGGAGATACAGTCAGACCAGCATTACAAATTATCAAAACTAAACCTGGTGTATCTAGAACATCTGGTATTTTCTTTATGATTAAAGGCGACGAACAATATATTTTTGGAGATTGTGCGATTAATCCAGAATTAGATGCTCAAGGACTTGCTGAAATTGCAGTAGAGAGTGCTAAATCAGCACAAAGCTTTGGAATGGACCCTAAAGTAGCTATGTTAAGCTTTTCTACAAAAGGTTCTGCTAAATCGGATGATGTTACTAAAGTGCAAGAAGCATTGAAGTTAGCTCAAGAAAAAGCTGAAGCAGATCAATTAGATCATGTAGTTATTGATGGAGAATTCCAATTTGACGCTGCTATTGTTCCTAGCGTAGCAGAGAAGAAAGCACCTGGTGCAAAAATTCAAGGTGATGCAAATGTATTTGTTTTCCCTAGTCTAGAAGCAGGTAATATTGGTTATAAGATTGCTCAACGTTTAGGTGGATACGATGCAGTAGGACCAGTCCTACAAGGATTAAACTCTCCAGTCAATGATTTATCTCGTGGTTGCTCAACTGAAGACGTTTATAACTTATCTATTATTACAGCTGCTCAAGCTTTACAATAATGGACTTAGCAACTAAATATTTTAATCAAATCAACTGGCGTTATGTCGATCATTCAAGTGGTTTAGAGCCCATGCAATCTTTTGCGTTTGATGACACTTTTTCCGAAAGCGTTGGTAAAGATTTATCTTGTAATGTAGTACGAACGTGGATACATCAACACACCGTGATTTTGGGCATTCATGATTCGCGTTTACCATTTTTAAGTGATGGTATTCGTTTTCTTACAGATGAACAAGGATATAATGCAATTGTTAGGAATTCTGGTGGCTTGGGTGTCGTATTAGATCAAGGAATTTTAAACATATCTTTGATTTTTAAAGGACAAACCGAAACGACTATTGATGAAGCCTTTACAGTGATGTATTTATTGATTAATAAAATGTTTGAGGATGAAGATGTTAGTATCGATACTAAAGAAATTGAGCAATCGTATTGCCCAGGAAAATTTGATTTAAGTATTAATGATAAGAAATTTGCCGGGATTTCGCAGCGACGAGTACGTGGTGGTATCGCAGTGCAAATATACTTATGTATTGAAGGTTCTGGCTCAGAACGGGCATTAATGATGCAACAGTTTTATCAACGTGCGCTTAAAGGGGAGACTACTAAATTTCACTATCCAGACATAGATCCCTCATGTATGGCATCTTTAGAAACCCTTTTAAATAGAGAAATTAAAGTGCAAGATGTTATGTTTTTATTATTATATGCACTAAAAGATTTAGGGGCAAACTTAAATATGGATCCTATTACAGAAGACGAGTGGACACGTTACGAAGGGTATTATGATAAGATGTTAGAACGCAATGCGAAAATGAATGAAAAATTAGATTTTTAGCAAGTGTGACACTATAGATAAGTCATAAAATGATAAGCCTGGGACAAAATGATTGTCCCAGGTTTTTTTACGTATTAGCAGTGATAGTTGATGTGAATAGAAAATAATTTTTTATTAATTTTCAATCAAGACGGGGTTCTAACCAAGAAAATTTCACATAGAAATTCAACAAAATAGGCAAGTGTTATTCGAGGTTAAAAGAGGACAACAAATTCAATTTGAATTCAATCTTACTACTATTTTGTTTAATAAAAATACCTTTCAAACAAAAGTTAAGATGACTTTGTTAGAAAATGATATATATTCTATCACAAATTTGTAGTATTATAGTTGAGGTGGAAAATTTTAAAAACTTTAGTAAAAAATTTAACGATGTTTACAAAATTGTCATTTAAGGTAAATATATTTCATGATTTTGATAACTCTTTAAAAGAGTTTTATAATATTAAAGTGTTGTGAAAACTTAAACAAAAAGTTATTATGCCCTTTTGTTGTTATTTTACTTTTAAATAGTTATAATGAACGCTTGATTATTGGCGATATGATAAATGTATTCGATAAAATTGACATTTAAGTGACATCTATCAAGATGAATATGTAAAGAAATTAAATTAATATCACGTAAAATAGCAAGTCAATCATTCTAACATCGTCAGTACATCTTATGAAGTGATATTTTAAAGAAGGTATATAAAGGTGAGAAAACATGACTAGACAAGGATACGGAGAATCTACTGGAAAGATTATTCTAATGGGTGAACACGCAGTTACATTTGGTCAACCGGCAATCGCAATTCCATTTAATGCTGGAAAAATTAAAGTCCTCATTGAAAGTTTAGATGAAGGTAATTATTCTTCTATCACAAGTGACGTATATGACGGAATGTTATACGATGCCCCCGAACATCTAAAGTCTATCATTAATCGCTTTGTTGAAAAAAGTGGAGTGAAAGAACCACTATCAGTAAAAATTCAAACTAATTTGCCTCCATCAAGAGGTTTAGGTTCAAGTGCTGCAGTAGCAGTAGCGTTTGTACGCGCCAGTTATGATTTTATGGATCAACCTTTAGATGACAAAACATTGATTAAAGAAGCAAATTGGGCGGAGCAAATCGCACATGGTAAGCCAAGCGGTATTGATACGCAGACGATTGTGTCAAATAAACCCGTCTGGTTTAAACAAGGGCAGGCCGAAAAATTAAAATCACTAAAATTAAATGGTTATATGGTTGTCATTGATACTGGAGTAAAGGGTTCTACCAAACAAGCAGTAGAAGATGTTCATGTATTATGTGAATCTGATGAATATATGAAATATATAGAGCACATTGGTACACTTGTTCACAGTGCTAGCGAATCGATTGAACAGCATGATTTCCATCATTTGGCTGACATATTTAACGCATGTCAAGAAGACTTGAGACATTTAACAGTAAGTCACGATAAAATAGAAAAATTACTTCAAATTGGGAAAGAACATGGTGCCATTGCTGGTAAACTAACTGGTGGAGGAAGAGGTGGCAGCATGCTTCTTCTTGCGGAAAATTTAAAAACTGCAAAGACTATTGTTGCTGCTGTTGAAAAAGCTGGCGCAGCACATACATGGATTGAACATTTAGGAGGTTAAATCATTGGTGAAAAGTGGCAAAGCACGAGCACATACAAATATTGCGTTGATTAAGTATTGGGGGAAAGCTGATGAAACTTACATTATTCCTATGAATAATAGTTTATCAGTTACCTTAGATAGATTTTATACTGAAACAAAAGTGACATTTGACCCTGATTTTACTGAAGATTGCCTTATTTTAAATGGTAATGAAGTGAATGCCAAAGAGAAAGAAAAGATTCAAAACTATATGAATATAGTGAGAGATTTGGCTGGAAATCGTTTGCATGCGCGAATTGAAAGTGAAAATTATGTGCCAACAGCAGCAGGACTTGCTTCTTCAGCGAGTGCTTACGCTGCTTTAGCTGCCGCTTGTAATGAAGCTTTGTCATTGAACTTATCAGATACAGACTTATCACGATTAGCTCGACGTGGTTCAGGTTCTGCTTCTAGAAGTATTTTTGGTGGATTTGCCGAATGGGAAAAAGGGCATGATGATTTAACTTCATATGCACATGGTATTAATTCCAATGGTTGGGAAAAAGATTTATCAATGATATTTGTAGTGATTAACAATCAGTCAAAAAAAGTATCTAGTAGGTCAGGAATGTCACTAACAAGAGATACTTCTAGATTTTATCAATATTGGTTGGATCACGTTGATGAAGATTTAAATGAAGCAAAAGAGGCAGTCAAAAATCAAGATTTTCAACGCTTAGGAGAAGTCATTGAAGCAAATGGTTTACGTATGCATGCCACTAACTTAGGCGCTCAACCTCCTTTCACGTATTTAGTGCAAGAAAGCTACGATGCTATGGCGATTGTGGAACAGTGTCGAAAAGCCAATTTACCTTGTTACTTTACAATGGACGCGGGTCCCAATGTAAAAGTTTTAGTAGAAAAGAAAAATAAACAAGCTGTGATGGAACAATTTTTAAAAGTATTTGACGAATCGAAGATTATAGCAAGTGATATCATTAGCTCTGGTGTTGAAATTATTAAGTAAGGAAGAGATAGAATGATTCAGGTAAAAGCCCCCGGAAAACTTTATATTGCAGGCGAGTATGCAGTAACCGAACCAGGATATAAATCTATTCTTATTGCAGTAAATCGCTTTGTAACGGCGACAATTGAGGCGTCAAATAAAGTTGAAGGTAGTATTCATTCCAAAACATTACATTATGAACCAGTTAAATTTGACCGTAATGAAGATAGAATTGAAATCTCAGATGTTCAAGCTGCTAAGCAACTGAAATATGTTGTGACAGCTATAGAAGTGTTTGAACAGTATGTGCGCAGTTGCAATATGAATTTAAAGCACTTTCATTTAACCATTGATAGTAACTTAGCAGATAACTCTGGTCAGAAGTACGGATTAGGTTCAAGCGCCGCTGTTTTAGTATCTGTTGTTAAAGCTTTGAATGAATTCTATGGTTTGGAATTATCAAACCTTTATATTTATAAATTAGCTGTAATTGCAAATATGAAATTACAAAGTTTAAGTTCATGTGGCGATATTGCGGTTAGTGTCTACAGTGGTTGGCTTGCATATAGTACGTTTGACCATGACTGGGTGAAACAGCAAATGGAAGAAACATCGGTGAATGATGTTTTGGAAAAAAATTGGCCAGGCTTACATATCGAACCTTTACAAGCTCCCGAAAATATGGAAGTCCTTATTGGATGGACTGGGTCTCCAGCTTCTTCTCCACACTTAGTGAGTGAGGTCAAACGTTTAAAATCAGATCCAAGTTTTTATGGTGATTTTTTAGATCAATCTCATGCTTGTGTAGAAAGTTTAATCCAAGCTTTTAAAACTAATAATATCAAAGGTGTTCAAAAGATGATACGTATAAACAGACGTATTATTCAATCTATGGATAACGAAGCATCAGTTGAAATTGAAACAGATAAGCTAAAAAAATTATGTGATGTCGGTGAAAAGCACGGTGGCGCTTCTAAAACTTCAGGTGCTGGTGGTGGCGATTGTGGCATTACTATTATCAACAAGGTAATTGATAAAAATATTATTTATAACGAATGGCAAATGAATGATATCAAACCATTGAAATTTAAAATTTATCACGGGCAATAAGTAAAGTAACTCGTGATATAAGTCATTTAGGGTTCGAGGCTCAACCGGGGGTGGGACTGTGTATTCAGTTCCACTTTCTTATTTAATTAGTATATGGTATGTATGAATTTTAAAGTGAAAAGTATCTTGAATTTTATAGTAAAAAGAGTAAAATAAATAGAGTTATATTAACGATGATGGTGGAAGAGTTTATATAGAAAGGTGGGTAGCAAGATGAAAAATAAATTTTTAATCTGTGATGAGTGTCAGGCTGTAAATTTAAAGTCTTTGAAGCGAAAATTAGAAAAATTAGATCCGGAAGCTGAAATTGAAATAGGCTGTCAATCTTATTGTGGACCAGGTCGACGTAAAACATTTGCATTTGTCAATAATCGACCACTTGCTGCGTTAACCGAAGAAGAACTTATGGAAAAGGTTACAAAACAATTAAAAAAACCACGTGATCCAGAAGAAGAAGAGCGACTAAGAAAACGTAACGAAGAACGAAAACGTCGTAAAGAAGAACAAGATCGCAAACTTAAGGAAAAGTTAAAGAAGCGCAAAGCAGAGAAATAAATGAATCAAAACCACCTGTGACATGAATTAATGTCGCAGGTGGTTTTAATGTTAGTAGTACATAATTAAGTTGCAAATACTAATATATTAAACCATTTAATTTTCATTACTTTGTAATATGGTAGGTTGTCGCATTAGATATGAATACTATCATATTCTTATTAAAGACTGATGAGTTCTAAAAAGGAATTCATCGGTCTTTAATTTTAAATATTCGTAATAGATAATTCCTATATTTTTGTAGTATCTAATCATCAAAGATCAAAGTATGGAGAGGAACGCAGGAGGTAAAATCACCTGCATAAGAACCACTAATGATCAAAGATCAAAGTGGTTCTAAAAACAAGTCATTAAAGGATTCGGTCATTGTCGGATGTGTGTATATATTATCTCTTAATACTGTGTAAGGAATATGTTGATCTATAGCAAGTTTGATTAAGTTAATCAGTTCTTCTGATTCTTTGCCATATAATGACGCTCCTAAAATTTCTTTTGTATCTTTATTAATCACTGCTTTAAATAAACCTCTGGAATCATTATTGATTTTATGACGGGGTATGTTACTGACAAAGACTTTATTGTCTAGAATATCGTATCCTTGTAACTTAGCCTCACTTGCAATTAGTCCTACTCTAGATAGGGGAGGGTCAATAAAGACAGTATAAGGTATTGCGCCACGATTTTCAGTTGTTCTAGAACCATCACCAAATAGATGCGATTTAATGATTCTATAATCATCGAGTGAAATATACGTAAATTGCAATCCACCTTTAACGTCACCTGCAGCGTATATGTGTTTCACTGTACTTTGCAAATGTTTATTTACAATCACTTCACCTTGTTTTCCAATTTTTACATCTGTATTTTCAAGACCTAAGTGATTTGTATTTGGCTTACGACCTGTGGCTAAGAGCACAGTATCAGCTGATATTTCTCCATGATTTGTGTGTATGATAGTTTGATCTTTATTGTTTGAAAATGCAATAGTGCTAGTATTAGTGTTTATAGTCACACCTTTATCTTGTAAATCTTTGACAATAAGATTTGCAATGTCTTGATCTTCATTTGTCATGATAGCATCACCACGCTCAAGAATTGTTACATGTGTTCCAAAATTTGCAAACATTGAAGCGAATTCGAGAGCGATATAACCGCCACCAATAATAACAAGTTCTTGAGGTTGATAGTCAATATTTAGTAATCCTGTAGAATCATATATATTTTGAGCTGTATCTATCCCTTTGATATCTGGGATATTCGCACGTGAACCAGTGTTGATTAATATCTTATCTGCGGTAATTGTTTCTTGAATTGTTCCATTACTATCCTGTAGTTCTATTATCTCGTTAGAAATAAATTTGGCGTTATAATTTAGAACATCTATATTGTTCTTTGAATTTAAGCCTTGATAGTTCTTGTTATTCAATGCTTGTACGACTTCTTTTTTTCTAGTAATAGACTCTTTGAATGAATTACCTTCAATACCATCATGAATTAATGTTTTAGTAGGTATACATCCGATATTAATGCATGTACCACCATACATCTTTGTTGATTGTTCTACCACTGCAACCTTTTGTCCATGACCAGCAGCATGTGCCGCTAATGTTTTACCTGCTTTTCCAAAACCAATAATAATCAAATCATAATTTTTCATGGTTTTATCCCTCCTGTAAAATATCTGCCAAAACATCTGTAATATTTTTATTTTTGTAAAAATCTAAAATTATTTGATGTTCTTGAGAATAATAATGTGACATTGTATGAGCAATTTTCTTAGAAATTTGACAATGACTGTCAGAATCGCCAGTAAATCGTCTTTGGCTATTATTTTTATCTAAAACAAAGTGTTGATATAACTTGGCTAAATCTACTTGAGCAGTATGTTGATTGGCTTGATAGCCTCCTGCTTTACCACGTTGAACTTTGATATAGTTGTGTTCAGTTAAATATGCTAGAACGCGCCTAAGTTGTACAGGGTTCAGACATGTTAATTTAGCTAATTCTTTACTATTGAATTGTTCTTGATCGTGTTGAGCAAGAAAACATAATACATGTACTGCAATATTGAATTCTAAATTCATTTTTACCCACCTTAATGTAACTTCATTAGTTACATTAAAGCGTATAATGATTTTAAGGTCAAGATAATTGTTCCTAATAGGTATTTAACATGAATGAATAAGTTACAATTGGGGTAGAATATATTTAAGTATATTAAATAAAGGAGATGACTTTAATGGTAAATCAAGTACCATTAGGTAAATCTAGTGTCAACGTTTTTCCTATCGCATTAGGTACAAATGCAGTAGGTGGCCATAATTTATATCCTAATTTGGATGAAGAGCAAGGCAAAGAAGTTGTTCGTCAAGCTATTGATAATGGTATAACATTATTAGATACAGCATATATTTACGGGCCCGAACGTTCCGAAGAATTAGTTGGACAAGTTGTAAAAGAATATCCACGCGAGAAAGTGCAAATTGCAACAAAAGGTTCACATGTTATTAAAGAAAATGGAGAAGTTGTTCAAAATAACGATCCAGAATTTTTAAAACAGCAAGTTGAAAATAGTTTGGAACGTCTTCAAGTGGATTATATTGATTTGTATTATATTCATTTTCCTGATGACGATACACCAAAAGATAAAGCGGTAGCCGCTCTCAAAGAGCTTAAAGATGAAGGTAAAATTAAAGCAATAGGTGTATCTAATTTCTCTTTAGAACAATTAAAAGAAGCGAATAAAGATGGATATGTTGATGTTGTTCAATTAGAATACAATTTATTACATCGTGAAAATGAAGAAGTAATGGCATATGCTGCTGAAAATAATATTACATTTGTTCCTTACTTCCCACTTGCTTCAGGTATACTAGCTGGCAAGTACGATGAAAATCAAACATTTGAGGATCATCGTGCAGAACGTCCTGATTTTCAGCCAGACGTATTCAAAGATAATGTTCGTCGTGTAAAAGCATTAACTGATATTGCAGAAGCACATGATACAACGATTGCCAATGTCGTATTAGCATTTTATCTTACACGTCCATCACTAGATGTTGTCATTCCTGGTGCAAAACGTGCAGAGCAAGTTGTTGAAAATATTGATGCTGCAAATATTGAATTATCACAAGGTGAAATAGACAAAATTGATAGTTTATTCTCAATTAAAAATTAACTTAAGAGATAGATTAAGAACCTGAGACATCATTTGTTGTCTCAGGTATTTTTTATGCAATAAAAAATAGTACTGAATTGAAAAATATTTGTAACAACTGTTCATACTCTCATACTTGTTATCTCAATGGAATAAACCATTGAGTATGAATGTTAACTTATTTTTATGTCTTGAATTTGAACTCATTTAGATTAGAATTCTAAGATTAACTTTTTAATATTCATGAAATTATTTATAAGTAGGAAGATAGACGACATTGATAACAGTATTTTTGGTAACAATCGTCCAAAAGCTAACGTAGTGCAGTTCATAAAATAAGCATTTAATCATGTAAAAGAATGGAATAGAGAAATAACCAAATCATGATTTCAAGAAGGTTAGTATGAAATTATAATATTGAGTGAATATTTAATGCTTGCTTTTAAATTTTAAAAAATTAGAAATATGTGTATAAAAAATATTGTGTCAAATAATCATTTTTTAAAAGGTGTAGTTATTAATAGTTTTAAAATAAATTTTTGTGAAGCTTTTTGAATGTCTAGATTGAATTAAGGTATCATACATGTGGTATAATGCCTATATTAATAGTGAAGTAAATAGTTAGGGGAGAAGTCACATGTATAGTGTCAGACAAGCAACTGAAAAAGATGTTGTAGCGATAAGAGATGTTGCGACAAAAGCTTGGTATAACACATATTTAAATATTTATGCTGCTTCAACAGTTAATGAACTGTTGGCCGCTTCATATAATGAAACGCATTTAAAAAAGAGACTAAATGAGCAATTATTTTTAGTGGCAGAAGAAGATAGTGAGATTGTTGGTTTTGCAAATTTCATTTATGGTGAAGAGCTTTATTTATCTGCACACTATGTTAGACCTGAATCTCAACATAGAGGTTATGGAACTCGTTTGCTAGAAGCGGGGTTGAAAAGGTTTAAAGACCAGTATGAAACAGTTTATTTAGAAGTTGATAACAATAATAGTAATGGCATCGAATATTATCAAAATCATGGATTCGAGATTATTCGCTCATATCAACCTGAAATGTATGGTGAAATCATGGATTTAGCTTTAATGAAGAAATCATTTTAACAAACATATGAATAATTAACATTGTTTCGTCTAGTAATATGAGGAACAAAAAATAAATGTTTTTTGGAATATATAGGATAGGAGGGAAAGTATGACGCTATCATCATATGCAACGAGTAAATTAACAGAAGAAAAGGTATTTAAAGATCCAATTCATCGATTTATCCACGTACAGGATCAATTGATTTGGGACTTAATTAAAACAAAAGAATTCCAACGCTTGAGACGTATTAAACAACTAGGTACTTTGTATTTATCATTTCATACAGCCGAACATAGTCGTTTTGGACACTCTTTGGGTGTTTATGAAATTGTGCGCCGAATGATTGATGAGACATTTATAGGACAAGACGCGTGGGATAATACTGATCGGCCACTTGCGTTGTGTGCTGCGTTGTTACATGATTTAGGTCATGGTCCTTTCTCTCATAGTTTTGAAAAAATATTTAATACAGACCATGAAGCATTTACACAAGCTATTATCACAGGAGACACTGAGGTTAATGGTGTACTAAGTCGAGTCTCTGATAACTTTCCTAAACAAGTAGCTGATGTAATTAATAAAACGCACGATAATAAGCTTGTTATTTCTATGATTTCCTCACAAATTGATGCTGATCGAATGGACTATTTACAAAGAGATGCATATTTTACAGGCGTAACGTATGGCTCATTTGATATGGAGCGTATTTTAAGGTTGATGAGACCATCTAAAGAAGAAGTGTTAATTAAAGATAGTGGTATGCATGCTGTCGAAAATTTTATTATGAGTCGTTATCAAATGTATTGGCAAATATATTTTCATCCAGTAAGCCGTGGTGGGGAAGTTTTATTAAACAATTGTTTAAAACGAGCTAAGCAGCTTTATAATGAAGGATATGAATTTAAAATGTATCCAAAAGACTTTATACCATTCTTTGAAGGAACAATGACGATTGAACAATATGTAGAACTTGATGAAGCAGTTGTATTGTATTACTTGAAGAAATGGATTCATGAAAATGATACAATATTAAGTGATTTATCAAGACGGTTTATCAATCGAGATTTATTTAAATATATTCCTTTCGACGGTTCAATTATTACCATTTCGGAATTGCAAGAATTATTTGAAGCGGGTGGTATTAATCCTGATTATTACTTTGTAAGTGAAGCATTTTCAGATTTACCTTATGATTATGATCGCCCAGGCTCAAATCGCAAACCGATTCATTTATTAAAAAGTAATGGTGGAATTACAGAAATAAGTAATCAATCATTGGTGATTAATAGTATTACAGGGATTAATAGAGAAGACCATAAATTATATTATCCTAAAGAGATGATTTTAAAAATTAAAGATTATCAAATTAAAGGTTCTATTATTAACTTACTTAATGAATTAAATTAACAGTTAAGAATAAGATATATAGTCTTTATTTGATGACTTATTAGGAGGTATCTCGTTTGTCTGAGAAAAAAGGTTTCAATTTCAATATTATAAAAAATGATCCACTAGATGGTCATAAAGGAACCAATATTGGTTCGATTAGTTTAGATAATATTGCCCCGGTTTTTATAGATGTTGAAAATCAGAAGGCATTTGTTGATATTGGTGGTATGCACGCACGTGCTGAAGTTGAAAAGGGTGTCAAGTGGATTACTGACAAATCACAAGTTGAAGGTGAGGAGGCTAAAGCATACTGGCTATGTTGGGTGACGACCGAACGTAGTGAAGAAGGGCCATATTATGCGGGTGTGACTGCATGCTATTTATTAGTTAACAAAAGTATTAGACGTGGTTATAAGAGCATGCCAGAACATGTTAATATGATGGATAAGTCTATGAAACATCAATTTATCATCGACCAAATCGGTGATGATAACAAACAAATTTTAAAAGAATTTCTACAAAATCATAACGTTGAAATGTGGAATAATTCTAGTGAAGAACTATATCGAGCATTTGAATAGAATAAAAGGATAGGTGACTGTTTTATGTAGAATGACTGTCCCTATCCTTTTTTGATGTGCAAAATTTAAATGAATAAAACTAATTTATTGAAGTATATTTCCTATATGATATGTTTGATAGAGTTGTTGTAATACCTCGTTATGAATTACTTGAAACGGTTGTTTTGTAGTTTTAGCTATTTTCTTCAAATCTTCATACTCGGGTTTCATTTTCATAATTTTTCCATTTTGTAGGCCAAATTTAATGGAAACAGTGCCGTGTTGTGTAGAAAGAATTTTGAATGCGCGGTTCAAGGTCTTTCTATTAACAGAAGTACTTCTGACGCCTAAAGAACTTGTTTCTTGTAAGATAAGTTGTTCGAAATATGTCTTATCATGTAATTTACATATTAACGTTAACTGCGTGCTTGGGCGACTTTTTTTCATAAATATAGGCGTATAGTAAGCATCTAAAGCACCTTGCTCTAACGCATTATTCATAAAATAACCTAATGCTTCAGGTGTCATATCATCTATTTGACACTCTATTACTTGGACGCTATCTTGTTGCTCGAATTCAGATTCAAATTGAATAACCCTTAATATATTAGGGAAATCAAAATCCTTACTGCCGGCGCCATAGCCTATATGTTGTATTGTTGCTGAAGGAAATGGCCCAAACGATGAAACAAGTCCCTTAGCAAATGCAGCACCAGTAGGGGTTGTGAGTTCACTTTGAACATCAAAATGTGCGATTGGTATACCTTTAAGAATTTCAGCAGTAGCTGGTGCAGGGATTGGATAAATGCCATGAGCAATATTGATTTTACCATGACCTGTTGGAATAGCTGAACAGTATAATGTGTTAATCCCTAGTTGTTCTAGTGCAATACACCCACCAATAATATCTATAATAGAGTCCATTGCCCCCACTTCATGAAAGTGAACTTCTTCAAACGACATGCCATGAATTTTAGCTTCTGCTTGACCAATGATTTCAAAAATTTTCTTACTGCGATATTTAACCCTTTCCGGAAGTGTACTGTCATCTATCATTTTAAATATATCATTAACGTGACGATGATGATTTGCTTCTTTAACATCAATGTTTAATGTCATTGCATGAATACCTTGTTTTACTCTTTTTTGAAAATGTAGCTTAAATTGATCTAAAGGTAATTTTTTTAGTTCTGATTCAATGTCTTCAGGGTTTGCTCCTAAATCAACTAAAGCAGAAAGTAGCATATCTCCGGCAATACCTGCGTGGCAATCTAAATATAATGCTTTTGTCATAAAGATACCTCACTCTCTTTATTTTCTAGCATATGAATAATCTGTGCAGCGTTGTAACCGCCACCAAATCCATTATTGATATTTAATACGCTGGTTCCGGGTGCGCAACTATTTATCATTGATAATAGGGTGGTAACCCCATTCAAGTTTGCTCCATAACCTACACTCGTTGGTACTGCATATACAGGGTGGTTGACTAATCCTCCAACAACACTTGCTAAAGCGCCTTCCATTCCAGCTATAACGATAGAAACTTTCCCTCTGCGTATATCATGAATGTTGGATAATAAGCGATGAATACCTGAAACCCCGACATCATAAAATCGTTTTACACTTACTCCCATGATTTCAGCGGTTAATGCAGCTTCTTCTGCAATAGGTAAATCAGAAGTTCCAGCACAAAGTACAGAAACATAGTATTTAGTTTGTGGTATATCTTTTAGTGGAGTGCTAATTAACTGTGCAGTTTGATGATATTCCAAGTTTGGATAATGTTGTAAAATGTATTTTGCTTTCATTTCATCAACACGTGTCACTAGAATAACTTCATTATGAAATATCAAACTAGAGATGATTTTAGTGATTTGTTCTTTTGTTTTTCCTTGCCCAAAGATAACTTCGGGAAATCCTTGACGCTGTGCTCTATGTAAGTCAATTTTAGCAAAGCCCAATTCGTCATAATGACTGAGTTGGGCTTTAGCATCATTAATAGATAGTTGATTTGATTTTACAGCTTTGAGCACCTCTTCTATAGAATTATAACTATGGCTCATAGGTACTCACATCCTTATTTAAAACTTGTAGATTTGGTATCAATGATTTCATTCATACTACCTGTACGATAGCCTTCTAAATCCATTGTTACATAGTCAAATCCTAATTCTTTCAAATGTAATATGATACTGTCTTTCAATTTAAGAAGATTATTTAATTGATCTTCTGTTACTTCAATGCGTGCTATGTTGTGATGATAGCGTACTCGTACGTGGTTAATACCTAGGCTTAAAATGAATTTTTCTGCTTCGTTGACCTTGTTAACTTTTGTAAAACTTAATTCCTCACCATAAGGTATTCTTGATGCTAGACTACATAAGGCTGGTTTATTCCATACAGGCAAGTCATGTTGATGACTTAATTCTCTAACTTCAGATTTATATAGTTTTGCTTCTTGTAAAACGCTACGAACACCAAAGTCGTCTCTTGCTTTTAATCCGGGACGAAAATCATCTAAGTCATCCATAATCATACCATCTAGCACATAATTAAATCCTAGTTTATTCTTAATATTCTCAAGTTGACTATACATCAAGCGCTTGCTATAGTACCAACTTTCAGGCGTATTTTTAACGATATTCGCATCTTGAAGTTCAGACATTTCAGTTTCTAATACTTCAACACCTAGACTTTGTCCAAGTTTAAGCGCTAGTTCAAACTCTTCATTTCTAAATAATTCTGATTTTACTACAACAGGTTTAACATAGTTAACACCTAAAATATCAATCGCTTTTTTCAGTAACAAGCTACTATCTACTCCACCTGAGAAGGCAATTACTACACTCTGCATGTCTTTCAATAGTGCGTCTAATTTCATTTCTTTAGTATTTAATTCAGTCATAGTTTCCATCCTCCATTTATTATTCTTTATCTTCTACGTACGGTATTGTTAAAGGACCTTGTGGCATAACACCAATGGTTAATTTACGGCCATATCGATGTTCTAATTCTTGTATTGTATGTTCAATGTTAGAGGTTGGGATTAACATCGAGTCTTTAAGTTGTTGGTCAGTAAGTTCTGAATAAACATGCACATTGGCAAAAGTTTGAATACTTGCTTGTTTTTGTACTTGCCATTGGTCAACTTCCTTAAAGTTTGGATTGTGAATAAGTTCTAAAATACCTTGAGGTGTGTCTGCCATTTTGAAAATTTCGGCAAACTTACCATGATCAGGAAAGCCATCTGCACACTCAGATACCATAATAATATGACCGTCTTTTTTAACAACTTTACTCGCTGCACTCATCCCTTTAACTGTTTGATATAAATTTTGATCTAAAGGATAGCCAGAATTTGATGCGATAACAATATCAAAGCGTTGCTCACATTTAAACATTGCATGATCTTTTACATATGCGCATCCTTCTTTGTGTGTATCTAAGATTTCACCAGCAAATGCTGCAGTAATTTCTTTACTTTTATTCAATGCAACATTAAGTAAAAAGTCAGGTTTACACATACGGTTAACTTCCCGTGCCATATCTTGAACTGGATTGTCTTCTAAATTTCCCCACGTTGATCTCGGATCGCCAATCATTTTTGCATTATGAAATGTTTGAATTGTTTCTAAACCTGCAATTCCAGGCATTATCCCTTTAGGTCCACCTGAAAATCCGGCGAAAAAGTGTGGTTCAATAAAACCTGTTACAATTTTAAAATCGGATTCTACATATGCTTTGTTTAAATAAACATCACATCCATATTGACTGTGTCCCACTTTAGCTAGACTTTCTTTTTCTGAGCAATGATTGTGAACGATTTTTACTGAATTTACAATATCTTCACCTAACATTTGAATCAATTCATCTCGCGTTTGATCTCGATGAGTCCCTGTACCATTAATAATTACGAAATTCTCACGAGGAACATGATTTAATTCCTCAATTAGTAAAGGTACAAGAATATGGTTGGGCGTTGGACGTGTAATATCACTAATAACAATAGAAACAATATCATTACTGTTTACCATTTCTTTTAAAGGTTTAGAATTTGTGGGGTTTCTTAATACATTTTTAATTGTTGATTCATAATCTTGAATAGCGTCGATGTTTTGAGGCTCTATGATTGTGCTATCATCAGGCACATTGATTTCAATTTCAGATTTTCCGTACAAAACTTGCGTCTTCACTTTTATCCCCTCCAATTAAGATTTTTAAAATAAACACCTTCATCCCCAAAATTATAAGGTGTGATTAAGAGCGATGACTTTTCACTGACATGATATATATATATAGTTAAAAAATAAAATATATGAATAAATCATAAAATATGCTATAAAAGTGACGATATTATGTCGCTCTATATACAATTTACAAAAAATTCAGTATAAATGAAAGGACTTTTGGAAAACGATTTCAAAAGAGTGTAAAATAAGGGTGGAAGTAATAGAATTACACTTTAATACTAGGGAGGGCTTTTTATGAAAGCAGCTGTAGTAACCAAAGATCATAGAGTAAGTATTGAAGAAAAACGTTTAAGAGAATTAAGACCTGGAGAAGCATTAGTAAAGACTGAATATTGTGGTGTATGTCATACTGATTTACATGTTAAAAATGCAGATTTCGGTGACGTAACAGGTGTAACATTAGGACATGAAGGAATTGGACGTGTCATTAAAATTGCTGATAACGTAGATTCATTAAAGGTAGGGGATCGTGTATCTATAGCATGGATGTATGCAGCATGTGGTAATTGTGAGTATTGCACAACTGGTAGAGAAACATTATGCAGGGATGTCCTTAATGCCGGATATACTGTTGATGGGGCAATGGCTGAAGAAGTCATTGTTGATGCGAATTATGCAGTTAAAGTTCCCGAAAATCTTGATCCAGCGGCTGCTTCATCTATTACCTGTGCAGGTGTGACAACATATAAAGCAGTAAAAGTGAGTGGTATCGAACCAGGACAATGGTTAGGCGTATTTGGTGTGGGAGGATTAGGTAATTTAGCATTGCAATACGCCAAAAACGTAATGGGCGCGAAAGTCGTTGCATTTGACATTAATGATGATAAATTAAATTTTGCTAAAGAGCTTGGTGCTGATGCAATCATAAATTCAACTAATGTTGATCCTATTGAGGAAGTTAATCGTCTAACGAATAATAAAGGATTAGATGCAACGGTGATTACTGCTGTAGCTAAAACACCTTTTAATCAAGCAGTTGATGTTGTTAAGGCGGGTGCACGTGTGGTAGCAGTAGGACTTCCAGTAGATAAAATGGATTTAGATATTCCACGTTTAGTGCTTGATGGAATTGAAGTCGTTGGTTCATTAGTTGGTACCAGACAAGATTTAAGAGAAGCATTTCAATTTGCTGCCGAAAATAAAGTTATTCCTAAAATCCAATTAAGACAATTATCTGAAATTAACGATATTTTTGATGAAATGGAAAAAGGAACAATTACGGGTCGAATGGTAATTGATATGAAAAGCACGCACTGAAAGTGAACATAAAAGATAATATAATATTTAGAAATTAAACTATCTTTTGATTTGTGAATGTAAAAAAGGAAGGGCTAATTATGCGATTTAAATTAAAAGAAGATGAAATTTTAGAATTTTTAGATTTAAATTTTCCACAACAAACATTTGAAAAAGGTCGTCTCCTTATTGGGCAAAATAAGAGACAACCATTACACGTTTATTATTTTGGAAAAAAATTCTTGGCTCTTTTAAATGTAAATTTTAACACTTTTGAATATATTAAAGTAGATGAAGTCGATTATAATGATATAAAAAAATCACTTTAAAAGACGGACTGCTTTTTAAAAAAATGTTTATTGAGACAGAGGATTTTATGTTTAACTATAGTACATCTAAAGCTCTTTTAAGTGATTTTCAAAATAATAATTTTAATTACTTTATTCAAAATAAAAAAGAGCGTGTTATATTTGAAGATGGGCATTTCCTCTAAAATATATGATTGAAAACTAACTCTAACCTTGAATATTTTATAGAAATACAATTTGATAATGCTATAATATATTATAGATTTAAAAATATTTTGAGGAATATGAGGTTAAAAGATGAAAAAGACAATGTTCATCATTGCAGCAATGATATTCGGCATCGTATATTTCGATAAATATAGATTTTTATTAAAAAAATATGAAATTGACATTATTGATGTTGAATAATTGTAAATCTGATTGAAGTGATAGGTGACATTTATATTAAATGTGTGAGTTCTCTGTGGCAACAATATCTAGAATAGGAAAGCACCACTTTCACCTCAGTTATGAATTGTGAATATGTGAAAAGAATCTGAGACAAGATTAATGTTTCAGGTTCTTTTCATATTGTGTAAATTTTTGACATGAACACATGTCTTGAGTACTACAAGCAATAGCAGTTTTATGCTATAATGACATTTATTATTGTAAGGGTTAAGGTGAGTAGTAAATTGAATAAAAATATTAACATTCAAACCCGTCAAGTTTTGAAACAGAATGGTGAAAAGCAGAGATTTGAGTTTACTACAAAAGGTTCTTGGCAACAAAAATTTGCAGATTTTATACGTTACGAAGAACAAATTGAAGATGCTAAAGTTAATGTTACGATTAAAATTGAAGATAGCGGTGTAAAGTTAATTCGTAAAGGCGACATTAATATGAACTTACATTTCGTCGAAGGACATGAGACGACAACACTCTATGATGTACCTACCGGAAAAATACCTTTAACTGTTAAAACACTAAGCCTTATGCATTTCGTTACTCATAATGGCGGTAAACTTAAAATACATTATGAGTTATATCAAGATGAACAAAAGATGGGTTCTTATCAATATGAAATAAATTATAAGGAGATAAGCGAATGAATATAATCGATCAGGTTAAACAGACGCTAATAGAAGAAATAGAAGCTAGTATTAGAAAAGCTAACCTCGCAGAAGATATTCCAGAAATTAAAATTGAAATACCTAAAGATACTAAAAATGGAGATTATTCTTCTAATATTGCTATGGTTTTAACAAAAATTGCTAAGCGTAATCCACGTGAAATTGCGCAAGCTATTGTCGATCATTTAGATACAAGCAAAGCACACGTTAAACAGGTTGATATTGCTGGGCCAGGTTTCATCAACTTTTATCTGGATAATCAATATTTAACAGACATTATTCCAGAAGCTATCACAAAAGGTGATCGATTTGGATATGCAACACAATCTAAGAATACTAACATTTTATTAGAATATGTATCAGCTAATCCAACAGGAGACTTACATATTGGTCATGCTAGGAATGCAGCTGTAGGCGATTCTTTAGCTAATATTCTCATTGCGGCTGGTTACAATGTTACACGTGAATATTATATTAATGACGCAGGTAATCAAATCACTAATTTAGCACGATCAATTGAAGCACGATACTTCGAAGCTTTAGGTGATACGAGTTATGAGATGCCGGCAGACGGTTATAATGGTAAAGACATTATTGAAATCGGTAAAGATCTCGCTGTTAAACATCCAGAAATAAAAGACTACTCTGATGAAGAACGCTTAAAAACGTTTAGACAACTTGGTGTCGATTATGAAATGGAAAAATTAAAAAAGGATTTATCTGATTTTAACGTGCACTTTGATAATTGGTTTAGCGAAACATCTTTATATGAAAATGGCGCGATTAAAAATACATTATCTAAAATGAAAGAGCTAGGCTATACGTATGAAGCAGATGGCGCGACTTGGTTACGTACAAGTGACTTTAAAGACGATAAAGATCGTGTATTAATAAAAAAAGACGGTAATTACACTTATTTCACACCAGATACGGCCTATCACTACAATAAGATTAATAGAGGAAATGATATTTTAATTGATTTAATGGGTGCTGATCACCACGGTTATATTAACCGTCTCAAAGCTAGCTTAGAAACATTTGGTGTAGACAGCGATCGTCTTGAAATTCAAATTATGCAAATGGTTCGCCTTATGCAAAACGGAGAAGAAGTGAAGATGAGTAAGCGTACAGGCAATGCGATTACTTTACGTGAAATTATGGATGAAGTCGGTATCGATGCTGCACGTTATTTCTTAACAATGCGTAGTCCTGATTCTCATTTTGACTTTGATTTAGAGTTAGCTAAAGAGCAATCTCAAGACAATCCAATTTATTACGCACAATATGCACATGCACGAATTTGTTCTATTCTAAAGCAAGCTAAAGAACAAGGTATTGAAGTGTCTACTGATGCAGACTTTTCTAAAATAAATAATGATAAAGCAATAGACTTATTAAAAAAAGTAGCAGAATTCGAATCGACGATAGAGAGTGCAGCCGAACATCGTGCACCTCATCGTCTAACTAATTATATTCAGGATCTAGCTGCAGCATTCCATAAATTTTATAATGCTGAAAAAGTGCTTACAGATGATACGGAAAAAACTAAAGCACATGTAGCTATGATTGAAGCGGTGCGTATTACCTTGCACAATGCATTAGCATTAGTAGGTGTTACAGCACCAGAATCTATGTAAAACTTCATAAAATAGATACACGAGAGCCTGTGACATATTTATATGTACAGGCTCTTACATTATTTAGTCCTTATTATTGATGCATTCCAAAAAGAAAAAACAAGCAAAGCAAACCGATATTGGGACACAGCATAAAGTTTGTTATAAAAGGAATATTAACAATTAGGTAGGACAACACCTCAGACTTCTTGGGAAAATTGGACAATGTAGCATGCGAGATATAACAATCATGCGAAGATTTGTAGGGGGAGAAATCATGTTATCAATAGAAAAATTATATCAAATTCTATATCAAAATATGGGCCCTCAATATTGGTGGCCAGCAGAAACGCCAATAGAAATGATGCTTGGGGCAATTCTAGTCCAAAATACTAATTGGAACAATGCAGATATAGCGTTATCAAGATTAAAAGAAGAAACTTCTTTTAATGCACAGACGATATTGAAAATGCCTTTAGAATCGTTGCAGCAAGTGATACGTTCGAGTGGTTTCTATAAAAATAAAGCTAAGGCTATACAGGCATTGTTACTATGGTTAAATCAACATCATTTTGATTATAGTAGTATAGCTAAGTTATACGGTGATAGCTTAAGAAAAGAATTACTCACCATCCGTGGTATAGGTGAAGAGACCGCCGATGTCTTAATAGTATATATTTTTAAAGGTAAAGAATTCATACCTGATAGTTATACTAGACGTATTTTTAGAAAATTGGGATATCAACATACAGAAAGTTATCATAAATTGAAACAGGAATTAACACTTCCTGAATCATTTTCAAATCAAGATGCAAATGAGTTTCACGCTTTATTAGATAATTTTGGGAAAAATTATTTTAATGGTAAGGGGAAACAACGCTATACCTTTTTAGATACCTATTTTAAAAAATAAGTATTGACCTTAACGTAACGTCATACCTCATACTTTAATTCAGGAGGTGAAATGATGAAAGAACGCTTCAGTCCCAAAACGCTTTCTGACATTACCGGAGTTAGTATACGCACGCTTCATTATTATCATGAAAAGGGGTTACTCGTGCCACAACAAATGAGTGCTAATGGATACCGATATTATAATGTTCAAGATATTTCAAAGTTACAATATATTCTCTTTTTAAAGGAATTAGATTTAACATTAAAGCAAATACAGACGTATTTTGAAGGTGATAGTGATTTTAGAACTAAAATATTACATGATAATTTTTATCACATTGTTAAAAAAAGAGATCGCTTAAACGATATTATCCGTACGTTAGAACATCATTTTCACAAAGATAACGATGAGATTGAGGTAACTACAATGCAAAATTTCAATTTAAATGAACAGTATGAAAAAGAAGCAGCAAGTAAGTATGGAGATACTCATTATTATCAAGCATATAAAGATAAACAAAAATGTAAGGATGAATCAGAACAGCAAAATCATTTTGAGGAAATTAATAAGCAATTAAATATGTTTTTTGACGAAATGAATCAACTATACTTAAACAAAGTTTCTATACTTGAAGCAAGTGGAAAAACTAAGAAATTACAATGTATTTTGAAAGAACAAGTTCCTAATTGTGACAATCAATTTTTAGAATATATAGCTCAGATTTATATTGAGGACGAGCGATTTGTAAAGTTTATTAACAAGCAACGTGAACGTGGTTTGAATTTATACATTTCTGACGCGATAAAAACATTTATTAAATTATAAAACATTATGTGTCTGGGACATTGTTGATTGTCTCAGACATTTTAGCATTTTACCGATTGATACTAACATTATAAAACTGATCAACACAGAAAATTTCAACGAGAAATTCCACAGACAAGGCAAGTTGGGGTCGGGGCCCCAACACAGAAAATTTCAACGAGAAATTCTACGGACAAAGCAAGTTGGGGTTGTGGCCCCAACACAGAGAATTTCAATGAGAAATTCTACGGACAAAGCAAGTTGGGGTTGTGGCCCCAACACAGAGAATTTCAACGAGAAATTCTACAGACAAAGCAAGTTGGGGTTAAATATATTAATAGATTTAATTCAAAGTTGTCTTTTTTCATATTTTGTGAAAATCAAATAAAATTGTATCTACAAATATTGGTATATTTTGATATGATGAATAGGAACATTAAAAATAATTTGTGAAAGGGTGATGCTCCAAATGAAAAGTAAACTATGGATAGTTATATGTGCATTGATTGTAGTACTGGCTGCATGTGGTCAAGATGCCAATCATTCATCTAATAATAAAGACACTGAAAAAAGCGATAAAAAATATCATAGAATTATTTCGCTCATTCCTAGTAACACAGAAATTTTATATCGCTTAGGAATCGGAGAAGATATAGTTGGTGTATCCACTGTGGATGATTATCCTAAAGATGTAAAAAAAGGTAAAAAACAATTCGATGCGATGAATTTAAATAAAGAAGAATTAATAAAAGCTAAACCGGATTTGATTTTAGCGCATGAGTCACAGAAAAATTCTGCAGGTAAAGTGCTAAAGTCACTTAAAGATAAGGGAGTAAAAGTCGTTTATGTGAAAGATGCACAATCGATTGATGAAACTTATGATACTTTTAAATCAATTGGACAATTAACGGATCGTGAAAAACAAGCTAAAGAACTTGTTGATGAAACAAAACACAATGTAGAAAAAATCATTAACTCCGTTCCTAAACATCATAAGAAACAAGAAGTGTTTATGGAAGTATCGTCTAAACCAGACATTTACACTGCCGGAAAAGATACCTTCTTTAACGATATGTTAGAGAAACTAGATGCTAAAAATAGTTTTGATGATGTTAAAGGTTGGAAATCAGTAAGTAAAGAAAGCATTATTAAACGTAATCCTGATATTCTGATTTCCACAGAAGGTAAATCAAAATCAGACTACATAGAAATGATAAAAAAACGTGGCGGTTTTGATAAAATTAATGCTGTTAAAAATACACGTATTGAAACAGTAGATGGGGATGAAGTTTCTCGACCAGGTCCTCGTATTGATGAAGGTCTAAAGGATTTAAGAGACGATATATATAAAAAATAGTCATTTGAATACTATGTATTGTATTTTACTTAGATGATTAATTTTATTAATAAGCTGACAGAGATGTATTTCAAACGCCTGGGACAGTAGTTATTGTCTCAGGTATTTTTAATATTTATGATAGACGGATATTGAATTAAACTGATGCAAATATGCCATTTGATTCAACTTCATTACTCGATGACTAAATCGTGCAACGAATGGAAGCCAGTCGTTTTACACTTTTTAAGTATTGTTTTGTTAATATAGTGATTAAGAAAGTATTGAAAGAGAGAGTTATGAATAAATATAGAAGTGTCATTATATGGTTATTTATTTTAATATTAAGCATGAGCTTAAGTTTAAGCTGGGATGTAGGAAAACTTGATGATGTTTTTAATCAAACCATACTATTCCAGGTTCGTTTACCTAGATTACTTGAAGCCATGCTCACTGGTGCAGTACTTACATTAGCTGGCCAAGTGTATCAAATTGTGTTAAATAATCCACTTGCAGATAGTTTTACATTGGGATTAGCTAGTGGTGCATCATTAGGATCTGGAATTGCTTTATTTTTGGGACTTAGTTTTTTATGGTTCCCTATATTTTCCATTATTTTCAGTTTAATCACACTGTTACTTGTTTTAAGTGTTTCAGCGATGTTAGCCAAAGGATATCCTGTTCAAATGCTTATATTAACGGGATTACTATTTGGTGCACTATTAAATGCATTATTGTATTTGCTTGTTTTGATTAATCCTAAGAAGATGAATCCAATTGCTAGTTATCTGTTCGGTGGTTTTGCATCAGCTGAATATCAGGATGTTATGATTATTAGTTTGATAGCATCTGTCGCAATCATAGTATTATTTTTAATGCAAAAAGGAATTAAATTACTGCAAGTTGGTGAATTGAAAAGTCAGTCTCTAGGATTAAATGTACAACAAGTAACGTATATTGTTCTTATAGTAGCCTCCATCATGACAGCAGTTGTGGTCGCATACGTTGGAGTTATTGGTTTTATAGGCATGATTATTCCACAACTGATTAGAAAATTTTATTGGCGTTATCAAATAGGTTTACAAATGTTATTGAATATAATCATAGGTGCTGTAGTCATGATAATTGCAGATTTTATAGGAAGTACAATGATACAACCTATACAAATTCCTGTAGGCATCGTGATGGCATTGCTCGGTGTACCAGTCCTATTTTATATTTTAATTAAACAGACTAACATATGACGTTCACACTACTCTTTTGCTACAATAGTATTATTAAAATATTAAGAGGTCATTGAAAATGAATTTAAACTGCATTAAGGCTATCGTCTTTGATTTAGAAGGTACTCTATTAGATAGAGTAAAATCGCGTGAAAAGTTTATAGAAGAGCAATATGAACGGTTTCATGATTATTTTATTCATGTGCAATTAGCAGATTATAAGAATAAATTTATTGAATTAGACGATGATGAAGACAACGATAAACCTGATCTATATAAGGAAATCATTAAACAATTTCATATCGACCGTCTTAAATGGAAAGATTTATTTAATGACTTTGAAATGCATTTCTATCGTTACGTTTTCCCTTACTATGATACTTTGTATACATTAGAAAAGTTATCGAAACATCATTACATGATTGGTGTGATTGCAAATGGGAAATCCAAAATTAAACAATTTAGATTGCATTCATTGGGTATTATGCACGTTATTAATTATTTAACTACTTCTGAAACTGTAGGCTATCGTAAGCCACATCCTAAAATCTTTGAAGATATGATTGATCAATTGGGGGTTAAACCATCTGAAATAATGTATGTCGGAGATGATGCATTAAACGATGTTGCTCCTGCACGTGCAATGGGGATGGTAAGTGTGTGGTATAAACAAGAAGATGCAGAATTGGAGCCATTAACAGAAGAAGTAGATTATACGATTACTACCATAGAGGAATTGCTTAAAATTTTACCAGATAATTTTGAAACAGAAGGAGAAGAACAACATGGCAATGGATTTAATTACTAAACAAGACGGTACAACATTACACTATAGTACTATGGGACAAGGATATCCTGTCGTACTCGTGCATACCGCTTTTGATAATTATGCTGTTTTTAATGATTTAGCTAAGGTATTAGCAAAGTCTTTTCAGGTTGTGCTTATCGATTTGAGAGGACATGGTTACTCTGATAAGCCTAGAAATATAGAGTTTTATGACTTTGCTGACGATATAAAATTTTTATTAGATGCTATATATATAGATGAAGCAGCATTTATTGGGCACGAGATGGGGGCACTTATTGCTGCTGATATGTCTGTTAGAAATCCTGGCTATATATCCTCAATCACATTAGTTAATCCTACTTCAATAGAAGGTGAATTGCCTGAAGAACGCTTGTTCAGAAAATATGCGCATAAAATACGTAACTGGGAAGATGATAAGCAAGAAAAATTTTTAGATAAACGTAGATATTATAAAGCGCGTAAGATGAATAAATTTTTAAAGCATGTCGTTGATACAAATAGTATTTCTACTAAAGAAGAAATTCAAGCTGTTAAAGATGTCTTCAAATCTGAAGGTATTGCAGATGTTTTCAAGCATGTTCAAGTTCCTACGCTTATTGTTGCTGGAGAACACGGAGAACGTACAACTACACTAGAAGCTAAAGAAGTCGCAGATTTGATTCAACACTGTGAATTTAACGTCTATCAACATTCAAGTGCATATCCTTTTGTTGAAGAACAGGCTCAATTTACTCAAGAGACAACAAACTTCATTCAACAACATGCACCTAAATAAAAGAGTTCACACTGAGATTTTGTAAGGTAATAATCAATGAATTAAGAAAGATAGGTTTCTCTATAAGCGCTAAAACAGTTGTTAAAAAAGTCATCTACTAAATCCACGTAATCATTTTGTAATATTATTGTTATTTTAGTAATATTTATAGTACAATTAACATGAGCACAGAAGACATAAAGAATTAAAGGAGTGAGTGCTTATGAAGAAACTAATAACATCATTACTTGTTTTAGGATTAGTTTTAACTGGAGTAAGCGTTGGAAACAACGTTGAAGCGGCAACTGGTAATTCAATGAAAACAGTACAACAATTAAACAAAGGTGATAAATCATTAGAAAACGTTAAGATAGGCGAATCAATGAAGAGTGTATTAAAAAAGTATAGTCATCCTATCTATTCTTATAACCCAAATAGTAATGAAAAGTATTACGAATTTAGAACTGATAAAGGTGTTTTGCTAGTAACAGCTAATGGTAAAAAAGAAAGAGGAAATGTTACACGCGTATCAATGACATATAATGATGCAAACGGCCCTTCATACAAAGCCGTAAAACAACAACTTGGTCATAAAGCTATAAGTCGTGTACATTATAATAATGTTACAGGTAACTTTGGCTATATTCAAAAAGATCAAGCAAGTTATCAATTCAGTTCAAATTCACCAAAGGATAAAAATGTGAAGTTATATCGTATAGATTTAAATAAATAAGAAGAATTGGATATACGTTTTATAAGATAAAATAGTTTGAAATTTGAAGAGTTTAAAGTTGAAATCATAATTTGTAAAATGGATTTCACTTTAGCTCTTCTTTTCATTTTAGTTGCTAATGATGATATGATTAATCATTATGTTCAAGTAAAATTGTAAGATGTATGATAAAATTTTAATTTGAAAATGATTAACTTATGAAATCTACAAATTACATCAAGATTTAAATGAAAAGGAGTAAATCATGCGTACGAATGATAAAGTATTACTCGAAAATATTAATGATTATTTTAGTCACAAAGGAATGTCACCACACTTAATTGATGATATAAAAGAAAAATATCGACAAGATATTAAAAAGTCTGAAGAAAAAGATCAAGATTACATTGAATATAGAGGTAAATCACCTGCGCAATTAATATTAACAATTCAGCGTAATTTGTTTGCATTACAACTCAATCCAATGATTTTCTTTATCATTAACTTTATTCTTATTTCATATTTGTACGATAAACAATATGTACCTTTTCAAGCAATTACCGGTATAAGCTTGTTTTATTGCTTAGTTATATTTCCAATAACACTCATTTTATATGTGCGTATTGCCAAAAAAAATTATCTATACAGTAATAAGTATGAAATGAGAACTGGAATAATCATTGGTATTATTGCTTTAATTCTAGTAATTATGCAAGGGTTTCACTTTAACTGGGCTATTATTCCTATTTCTATCTATGGTCATCAGTTTGTATTTTTCGCTGGAATTATTTTAAGTCTTGTTGGTATATTCTTTAAACGTATAGAATTTGTAGGAGTTGGCTTACTATTTTGTCAAAAAACAATAGATGCAATGGTAACTGACCCGGAAATTGCACAGTTTTTCTCTTTAGCAATTTGGATTATACTTGTTGTGCTAATCATTTTTTATACGATACGTTTATCTGAACGCACTAAATCATCATAATACAAAGATTTAAACTCAGAAAATATGCTAGACATATCTTTCTGAGTTTTTTAATTTATTAAAATATATCATTTGTTTACCATATAAGTTTGTTTTAGAAAATGAATCACTATTTTAATATACAAATAATTTAATTACACTGAAAATAACCTAAAAGCGTAACACTATTTTAATATGGGTATATAAATGACTAAAGGGAGGTGCCAAGATGAATAAAATTCAAATTTGTAATCAGATTGAACTTAACTATATTGATGAAGGCGAAGGCATCCCCATCATTTTAATTCATGGATTAGATGGAAACTTGGCAGGATTTAAAGATTTAAAAAATGAACTCAAGAAGCAGTATAGAGTAATTACTTATGATGTCAGAGGTCATGGAAAATCTTCACGAACAGAATCATATGAATTAAAAGATCATGTTGAAGATTTAAATGATTTAATGGGAGCATTAAATATCGATTCTGCACATATTTTAGGACATGATATGGGGGGCATCATTGCGAGTGAATTTACTGAAAAATATCAATATAAAGTGATTACATTGACAATTGTTTCGGCCAAAAGTGAAGACATTGCAAATGGTTTCAACAAATTAATGGTTGATTACCAAGAAGAATTAGCAGGCTTTAATAAATCTGAGGCAATGATTATTTTATTCTCTAAATTATTTAAAGAGAAAGATAAAGCAATGAAATGGTATCAAAGCCAAAAATTATACAATAGACCAACTCCGGAAGAAAGTGCAATTGCAGTACGTGCATTGCTTAATATTAAAGATTTAACTCGTGTTCATCATAATGTGTCCATACCTACTTTAATTGTGAATGGTAAGTATGACCCACTCATACAAAATAAAAGTCATTATGATATGGATCAATATTATGATCAAGTTACAAAAATTGTATTTGATAATTCAGGACATGCACCACATATCGAGGAACCAGAAAAATTCCTGAAACTCTACTTAGATTTTGTTAGTTAAAAAATAAGAACATAAATAAAAACCCTTAAATGATTATTGTCGGAAAATCATTTGAGGGTTTTGTAGTAGCAGTAAAGTTTGGACTCAGATCACTATCGTATTAACTTAATAAAAGAGTAAAACAGTCTTATCTTTCATAAGTGAAAGAAATATCTGTTTTACTCCCTAGCCATTATACTTCATTTTCATTATTTGCTTCTGTGATACGGTTGTTTACTCGTTTAAGTAAATCATCGATTTTTTTACGCTGCTTAGAATCTACTAAGATTAAAACAGTTCTTTCATCGTGTTCATTACGTTTTTTATTAAAGTAATTTTCTTGAGATAAATTTTTAACAGCTTTAACAACTTGAGGTTGTTTATAATTTAAGTGATTGATAATATCTTTAAGATAATATTCCTCTTCTTTATTCTCACTAATATAAGTTAATACTGCAAATTCTTCAAAGCTGATTGAGAATTCTTTTTTAATTATTCCTTTTAATCTGTCAGCATAAGTGACCATAGCTAATAATTCAAAGCAGTCATTGATTTTTGAAATAGCCATTAATGAAACCTCCCTATTTATATCATATCCATAAATCTTAAAACCCATCTTTTTAAATTTAAAGATAGTTAATTATATTATTGAATTAAGATTACTTGGATACTATACCCTAATTTATTAATTTATATCTATTTTTCTTATGAAAATACGAAAGTGTCCGTCATAATATAGTATTAATTTAAATTTAAAGAATATATTTAATGCTATATTATTTAGTTAATTATAACTAAATAAAATTAAGAAGTAAACAAATAAGTGTTTATAAAACAAATTATCTTTTAAAGTTTATACTTGAATTAGCAATGTAGCATTTGCTATATTCAAAAAAAATAAGATTGTTTCTAATTTTCCTTAATTTAATAAAAATTATACTAAAAAGAATACTTTTTGGAAAGAATTTTACTAACATTTTTTATATATAAATGTTTATTAATTTAGAAGTAGGATTTTTAACAACTTTTTCATCTATCAATAAGCCTTTAGTTATATTAATATACCCACTTTTTAAACTCTTTTTGTATGTTACTTCTCTTTTTGTAATTTTCCCGTTTTTTAGAATTAAAACATAGCGTTTTTGAACAATAGCTGACGTAGGTAACTCTATGTCATTTGAGGCTAATTTGATTTTAAAGTGTGTTCCAATTTGATGATTGGGTTGTGTAGAAAGTAAAATGTCGTAATATGAGACGCCATTTTTTATTTTTGATGGTATATTCGAAATTTCTTTAATTTTACTAGTAAATTGAGTGTTGTCACTAGATGTTACAGAAATATTTTGATTTATTTTTAATAAATTCAACTCAGATTCTGATATATTAGCACGAATAATACGTTCGTTGCTATTAATTTGCACTATCTTTTCGTTTGGTTTTGAAGGGATAGAATTAATATATGAAATACTTCCATTAATTGGTGAAAATAAAGTGGATTTAATTGAGGATTTAGTTTGAATCATTTGTAATTTTAGCTGATTAAGGAATGAATAATAATGTAAATCATTTTTAGAATTTAAAGTTTTGTTGTTACGTTCATTACTAAGTGTATTTTGGAGTTCCTCATATAAATGATCTTTTTCATAATTGTAATATTCTAACACTGGAGTGTTTTTAGATACTTTGCTATGATTTTTTACTAAAAGTTTTTGGAGTTGTCCTAAAGTGGGAGTGTAGTAGAAAATATAGCTGTTAAGAGGGGCTTGTATACCAGTTGTTGAAAGGAGTAATTTGGGCTTTGCTTTTATAGTTTTTATATTTTTAATATCTTCTGTTTTAGAAGTTAATTTAGAGAAAGTAATGTAACTAAAACTACAAGTTGTGAGAATGAAAATGAATAGTAATGAAGAAATAACGATGCGTTGCTTGGTCATGGATGTTCACCTCATAATATTATTGTGAGGTTATTATACACTATTATTTTAAATGAAAATATATTAATTTTAAAATAAGCATTACTTTTGGTTTGTATATTGTTTTATTTCAAAAAATAAAGTAAATCAATTTAATAAATTGAAAAATAGAAGGCTATCTTTAATTTTAAAATATATGATTCTACATAAATGTTACTATAAGAAGAATCACTCATAAAAACTGCCAACAAAGACAAAATCTTTGTTGGCAGTTCGAAATAGACATTTATTTGTATGAGGAATCTACATTAATATAAGCGGATAATTTTTATTCAGAATAAGGAATTTAAAATAATCGTAATAAAATAATACCTATAGCTATACATAATAATCCACCTAACTTACGTGATGTTATTTTGTTTTTAGGTGAACCCAACAAACCGAAATGATCGATAATAATACCCATAATCATTTGGCCCATCATAGCAATTATAGTAGTTAAAGCTGCTCCTAAGAAAGGCATTAAAATAATATTAGATGTTACGAATGCCATTCCTAGTATCCCTCCAATAAAATAAATAGATTTAATCTTACCTAGTGTTTTATGAGTAGATGATATTTTCAGACTACGATTAAATACTAATGTTAATATAAATAACGCTATTGTACCAACGCTAAATGATATGAGTGAAGCAAATATGGATGAGTGTGTGTGTTGAGCCAGTGTGCTGTTGATTGTTGTTTGGATTGGCGGAGCGAAACCAAATACGAATCCAATAAGCAACCAGAATACTATTGGTGTATTCTTATGTCTATTAACAGGATGTCTACGAACATAATTCATAAATATAATTCCAGTAATTAAAAATATAATTCCAACACCTTTAAATAATGTAAAAGATTGTTGATGGGCGCCCAATAATCCAAATGTATCAATGATTACACCCATAATAATTTGCCCTGTAACCGTAATAACAACAGTAAGTGCTGCGCCTAATCTTGGTAATAATAATAAGTTTCCAGTTAAATAGATAACACCTAATAGTCCTCCTAGGACCCAAGTATAGTTAAGTGTTTGCTTAGAAAAGAATTCTGGTGTTAATACTTGTGGATGAATAATGATATTAAGCACAAGTAAGCATATTGTTCCGACAGCAAAAGATATGGTTGAAGCATAAAAAGATGAACGGGTAAATTGGCTTAGCCTTGAGTTGATTGAAGTTTGAATAGGAAGTAACATGCCAACAAAAATTCCTAAAAGATATAGAAAAAACAATGATAAAAACCAACTTTCTCAATTTAATATGATTATCATACCATTCATAATCATGTTTCTAAAATGATTGAGCCATAAGCAAAGTATAGAAATAAGTTGTGAATGTTCCGAGGTGTCATACAGCCGATACTATTTTGATGAATCATTATAATAAAATGCACATTAAACAAGTTTTAGAATTAAAAAAAGCGAGACATCATTTTGAATTTGATATCTCACTTCATATTAATAAAAGAACAATGTAAATTAAGTTCTTTTTTAGACTTGAACAATTTTAAAAAATTTGTTCTTCGATAAGTCTTTTTTATGATTTTAGTACTTTAAATAAAGCGTCAAAAATAATGTTTTATGAATTAATTTTTATCTTCAAATATAACAGTTGTCCTTTTATCAATAAGTTGTGCAGCATAAATTTTGACAGGCTTTCCCAAACTAAATCTTAAAATGTCTAATTCTAAAAGTTGGTTCATACTTTCTTTAATTAATTGTTCTGTAGTAATAGCGTTAAAATCGGGTAATAGTAATTTGACGGGTTTATTAAGATTTGATTTAAATACGAGTTCCAAAGTTTTTGACATACTGATGTATCCTCCTTAAATTAAAGATTCTGTTTTAACGATCTCGACTTTGTCATACTCTTCGCCACTGATACGTTCAATGATGGAACGAAAAGATTTGATTTGATCATTAGAAACAAGCGGATTAATGTTAGAAAAACGACGCTTATGTTCGACTACTTTACCTTCAGAATTATGTTTGATTTGAGTAAAGATAATCGTCACTTGATTGACTTCATTCATAATAAAACCTCCTTTCACTATATATATCGAAATAGATTGAAAAAAAAGGACACATTTTTTGAAAAATATAGGCAAATGCCTTTGATGTGATACAAACGTCATTTATCATTAATTATGAAACCTGTTTTAGAAGGTATATGAGGTAAGTAGAATTGTTAAGTTGTAAAAGAAAAAATTGGAACCTGATATTTAAAATAACCAACTTAAAAGATTGATCAGTGTCTAAAATTACTATTTATATATGAATTAAAATATTAAGATCTCCCAATATGAGAATGAATTAGTTTAAGTTTATCGATGATTGAAAAATTATAGCCTCATGGATTCTATCTTATATAAAATAAAGTTCTATTCCCTTTTGGATATAAATAAGAATAGTTACCTTTTTGTGATATGCCAATTCAGAAAAAAAGCGACAGTGCTTGAATCTATGTATGCTCAATAAACTCATTCAAATCAACTAGCAATATCAAATCATAAATCGTGTTGCACCATAATAAGGATTAAAACCTGTTAGTTTAACTAATTTAAGAAAAACATTTGATTATCTTCTCTTTCAATCGGGAATATTAATTTCTATCATTCAACAATATTTTGGATATCAGATAACTTAAGAAATATTGAGATTTATTGAAATACGATATGTTTCAAATCGCCATACAATGATTACACTTAATAAATGATTACACTTAATATAAATGTAAAAAGAAAAGGAGGGGTTAAATGAGTTTAGTATATCTTATGGCGACTAATTTATTAGTCATGCTCATAGTTTTATTCACTCTGAGTCATCGTCAACTAAGAAAGGTTGCGGGCTATGTTGCATTAATAGCTCCTATTGTGACATCTACATATTTTATTATGAAAATACCAGATGTGATTCGAAATAAGTTTATTGCTGTTCGATTACCATGGATGCCTTCAATTGATATTAATTTAGATTTAAGATTAGATGGTTTAAGTTTAATGTTCGGCTTAATTATTTCGCTAATAGGTGTGGGTGTATTTTTTTATGCTACGCAATATTTATCCCACAGTACGGACAATCTTCCTAGATTTTTCATCTATTTACTATTATTTATGTTCAGTATGATTGGCATTGTAATAGCTAATAATACCATCTTAATGTATGTATTTTGGGAACTCACAAGTATTTCCTCATTCTTGCTTATATCCTATTGGTACAATAATGGTGAAAGTCAATTAGGCGCCATTCAATCTTTCATGATTACAGTGTTTGGTGGGCTAGCGTTATTAACAGGATTTATCATTTTATATATCATTACAGGAACAAACACAATTACTGATATCCTTAATCAACGCAATGCAATTTCACGACATCCTTTATTTATACCAATGATTTTGATGCTATTATTAGGTGCTTTTACCAAATCTGCACAATTTCCGTTTCATATTTGGTTACCAAAGGCCATGGCAGCACCTACACCAGTAAGTGCTTATCTTCATTCGGCAACAATGGTAAAGGCTGGAATCTTTTTACTATTTAGATTTACACCTTTATTGGGACTTAGTAATGTTTATATTTATACAGTGACATTTGTTGGTCTAATAACTATGTTATTTGGATCTTTAACTGCTTTACGACAATACGACTTAAAAGGTATACTCGCTTATTCTACAATAAGTCAATTAGGTATGATTATGACAATGGTAGGTCTAGGTGGCGGTTATGCTCAGCACACATCAGATGAATTGTCTAAGTTTTATATTTTAGTTTTATTTGCTGGCTTATTCCATTTAATGAATCATGCGGTTTTTAAATGTGCATTATTTATGGGCGTTGGTATCATTGATCACGAGTCCGGAACACGTGATATTCGTTTGCTAAATGGTATGCGTAAAGTCTTCCCTAAAATGCATATTGTCATGTTGCTCGCTGCATTATCTATGGCAGGTGTTCCTTTTTTAAATGGCTTTTTAAGTAAGGAAATGTTTTTAGATTCGTTAACTAAAGCAAACGAACTTGATCAATATGGCTTCGTATTAACGTTTGTGATTATTTCAATAGGTGTCATCGCGAGTATATTGACTTTTACTTATGCACTTTACATGATAAAAGAAACATTCTGGGGAAATTACAATATAGAAAAATTTAAACGTAAACAAATACATGAACCATGGCTATTTAGTTTACCAGCTGTGATTTTAATGTTACTCATTCCAGTTATCTTCTTTGTTCCAAACGTTTTTGGCAACTTTGTTATTTTGCCCGCAACCAGATCTGTATCTGGGATAGGTGCGGAGGTTGATGCATTTGTGCCACATATTTCTCAGTGGCATGGTGTGAATCTTCCATTAATTTTAAGTATAGTTGTTATTATTATTGGACTTATTTTAGCTCTAGTTGTGAATTGGAAAGAGGTTACGCATCAAATAATCAAAAGTGCTTCGATTACAGATGGCTATCGGAAAATTTATAGAGAATTTGAATTATACTCAGCCCGTGGTATACGTGCATTGATGAATAATAAATTGAATTATTACATCATGATTACATTATTTATTTTTGTAGCTATTGTAGTTTATGGATATTTGACTGTGGGTTTTCCTCATGTACATCAGCTTCATATTAGTTCTTTCGGACCGTTGGAAGTTATCTTATCAGTTGTAACATTGATTATCGGCATTTCATTAATCTTTATTCGTCAACGACTAACGATGGTGGTATTGAATGGAATGATTGGATTCGCAGTTACATTATATTTTATTGCAATGAAAGCTCCAGATTTAGCTTTAACACAGTTAGTTGTTGAAACTATTACGACAATCTTATTTATTGTTAGTTTTTCGAGACTACCTAACATCCCTCGAGTTAAGGCAAATTTAAAAAAAGAGACCTTCAAAATCATTGTGTCACTTGTTATGGCATTGACGGTGGTATCACTTATTTTTGTTGCTCAACAAGCAGATGGTATGCCTTCAATTGCTAAATTTTATGAAGATGCATATGAACTTACAGGTGGAAAAAATATTGTCAATGCTATACTAGGTGACTTCAGAGCTTTAGATACTATGTTTGAAGGACTAGTGTTAATCATAGCTGGATTAGGTATTTATACGTTACTTAATTACAAAGATAGGAGGGGGCAAGATGAAAGAGAATGATGTAGTACTTAAATCAGTTACAAAAATTGTAGTGTTTATTTTGTTAACATTTGGATTTTATGTATTTTTTGCTGGCCATAATAATCCAGGTGGTGGCTTTATTGGTGGCTTGATTTTTAGCTCGGCATTTATCTTAATGTTTCTTGCCTTTGATGTAAATGAAGTGTTGAAAAGCTTGCCTATTGATTTTAAAAAATTAATGATTATAGGTTCACTCATATCTGTTGCAACTGCATCAGTGCCTATGTTTTTTGGGAAGCCATTTTTATATCAAACTGAAGCAAATGTAACATTTCCATTACTAGGACATGTTCATGTTACTACTGTGACTTTATTTGAGCTTGGCATCTTATTAACAGTAGTAGGTGTGATTGTTACAGTTATGCTATCTATAAGTGGGGGTAGATCATGAATTTAATATTACTCCTTGTGATAGGATTTTTAGTGTTTATTGGAACTTATATGATTTTATCTATTAATTTAATTCGTATTGTTATTGGTATTTCTATTTATACACACGCCGGTAATTTAATTATTATGAGTATGGGGAAATATGGACCTCATATGTCTGAACCGCTAATTCAAGGTCATGCTCAAAACTTTGTTGATCCTTTATTACAAGCTATCGTTTTAACAGCTATTGTGATTGGATTTGGTATGACTGCGTTTTTATTGGTGTTAATATATAGAACTTACAGAGTAACTAAAGAGGATGAAATAAGTGCATTGAAAGGTGATGAAGATGATGAGTAATTTAATAATATTGCCTATGTTGTTGCCTTTTGTATGTGCTTTAATTTTAGTCTTCACTAAAAATAAAAATCGTATTTCGAAAATCCTATCCATTACAACTATGATTGTTAATACAATGATTTCAATTGCTTTACTTATTTATGTCGTTAATCATAAACCGATAACACTTGATTTTGGGGGATGGAAAGCACCTTTCGGCATTCAATTTCTAGGTGATTCACTGAGTCTGCTTATGGTGTCAGTATCATCTTTTGTTGTTACGCTAATAATGGCATACGGCTTTGGTAGAGGGGAGAAGCGAGTCAATCGATTTCACCTTCCTACATTTATTCTTTTATTAACAGTAGGTGTTATTGGTTCGTTTTTAACTTCTGATTTATTTAACCTATACGTGATGTTTGAAATTATGCTTCTTGCTTCGTTTGTACTTGTTACATTAGGACAATCTGTTGAACAATTACGTGCAGCGATAGTATATGTTGTTCTGAATATTTTAGGTTCGTGGTTGCTTTTATTAGGAATTGGCATGTTATATAAGACAGTCGGAACACTTAATTTCTCACATTTAGCGATGCGATTGAATCATATGGAAAATAACCAAACAATAACGATGATATCTTTAGTATTTCTAGTTGCTTTTAGTTCAAAGGCAGCACTAGTGATTTTCATGTGGTTACCTAAAGCATATGCAGTGCTTAATACGGAACTTGCCGCGTTATTTGCAGCATTGATGACAAAAGTTGGAGCTTATGCGCTTATTCGTTTTTTTACTTTACTATTCGACCATCATCCAAGCGTCACGCATACATTGCTCGTGTTTATGGCTTGTATCACAATGATTATCGGTGCATTTGGTGTCATCGCTTACAAAGATATTAAGAAAATTGCGGCTTATCAAGTTATTTTGTCTATTGGATTCATTATTTTAGGTTTAGGTTCTCATACTATATCAGGTGTAAATGGTGCTATCTTCTATTTAGCGAATGATATTATCGTTAAGACATTATTGTTTTTTGTAATTGGTAGTCTTGTTTATATGTCAGGCTATCGAAATTATCAGTATTTAAGTGGACTGGCAAAAAGAGAACCATTCTTTGGTGTTGCATTTGTCGTGGTAATTTTTGCTATAGGTGGCGTACCTCCTTTTAGTGGCTTTCCGGGTAAAGTCTTAATATTCCAAGGGGCTATTACAAATGGTAATTATATTGGTTTAGCACTTATGATTGTGACAAGTTTAATTGCTATGTATAGTCTTTTTAGAGTGATGTTTATAATGTATTTTGGTGATGCTGACGGAGAACAAGTACAATTTAGACCACTACCTATTTATCGTAAAGGTTTACTTAGTGTTTTAGTTGTAGTGGTATTAGCGATGGGTATTGCAGCCCCTGTTGTTCTGAAAGTAACAGAGGATGCAACAAATCTTAATATGAAAGAAGATGTCTTTCAAAAGAATGTAAATACACATTTGAAGGAGGTTAATCATAAGTGAAGCAAGTTGTATTAAATATTGTTATCGCGTTCCTTTGGGTACTCTTTCAAGATGAAGATGAATTTAAATTTACAACCTTCTTTGCTGGATTTTTAATTGGTTTAATTGTGATTTATATTCTGCATCGCTTTTTTGGTGAAGAATTTTATTTGAAAAAGATATGGGTGGCTATTAAATTTTTAGCTGTATACCTATACCAGCTTATTACTTCTAGTATAAGTACCATAAATTACATCTTATTTAAGACGAATGAAGTTAATCCAGGTTTACTCACATATGAAACTTCATTAAAAAGTAATTGGGCTATTACTTTTTTAACGATTTTAATTATTATTACTCCAGGATCGACAGTTATTCGAATTTCTAAAAATACTAATAAATTTTTTATTCACAGTATTGATGTGTCAGAAAAAGATAAAGAAAATCTTCTAAAAAGTATTAAGCAGTATGAGGATTTAATTTTGGAGGTGACACGATGATTGAAATGTTCACTCAAATATTTATTATAAGTGCATTAGTGATTTTTGGTATGGCACTACTTGTTTGTCTAGTCAGATTAATTAAAGGTCCCACTACTGCTGATAGAGTTGTATCATTTGATGCCTCGAGTGCTGTTGTTATGTCTATTGTTGGTGTGATGAGCGTTATTTTTAACTCAGTGTCTTATTTAGATTCAATCATGTTAATTGCAATTATTTCGTTTGTCAGTTCGGTCTCAATTTCAAGATTCATCGGGGAAGGACGTGTCTTCAATGGAAATCATAAAAGACATCGTTAGTCTTATTGCTTCGATACTTATTTTCTTAGGAAGTATTATTGCATTAATTAGTGCAATAGGGATTGTAAAATTTCAAGATGTCTTTCTAAGAAGTCACGCCTCAACGAAAAGTTCTACATTGTCAGTATTACTAACTGTAGTTGGTGTACTGATCTATTTTATTGTGAATTCAGGTTTTTTCAGTGTCAGATTATTATTATCACTAGTTTTTATCAATCTTACATCTCCGGTTGGAATGCATTTGATAAGTAGAGCGGCCTACCGTAATGGTGCATATATGTACAGGAAAGACGATGCATCTAGACAATCTACTATCTTATTAAGCCAAAAAGAGTTTAATACGCCAGAAGAATTAAAAAAACGTGCAAAACTACGAGAAGAAAGACGAGAAAAATTATACTATAAAGAAAAAGAATATATTAATAAAATGGACGATTGATTGTTTAAGCTTTTAAACTACTAGCATATAAAAGATATATCTTTTATATGCTAGTAGTTTTTTGTATATCTGAGGTGAAGATATTAATGATATAAAAGCTATTTATTTAAGAATCTGGTTAATAAATGATAAAATTGTAAACAAGAATAATTGTGAATGACAGTTGTCACTAATTTTTTCAATGAAATTACACATAAGCATTTTCTCGTTCGAAGAAGCGAGCTTCATAAGTTAATTTAAATGTTCATGTTTGATTTCACTGATAAAGAAAATAATTGAGTTTTGAATAGTATATTTGTGGCATGATTGAGTGTTAATAGTTATGTCCTTACAGGAATGACTCTATTGTTATTATTTCACTTCTTCAGTGTTGCAGTAGATAACCTTGCAACTTTTTATTGTTTTGATGACTAAATTTGCAATTAAAAATTAATAAAGAGGTGAAAGTGTGGAGATATTTGAAACTCTACTCATATTTGTCGCACTAGTTATTGTGAGCTCCTTTGTACATACTTTCATACCTAAAGTACCTCTTGCATTTATCCAAATTTTCCTTGGGATGATTTTATACCTCACTCCCATTCCAGTTGAATTCAATTTTGATTCTGAATTATTTATGGTTACATTGATTGCACCACTACTATTCGTTGAGGGTGTTAATGTTTCAAGAGTACATTTAAGGAAGTATATCAAACCTGTTATGATGATGGCTCTAGGTCTTGTCATAACTACCGTTATAGGCGTAGGATTGTTTATTCATTGGATTTGGCCTGAATTACCTATAGGTGCTGCTTTCGCAATTGCGGCTATACTTTGTCCTACAGACGCTGTTGCGGTACAAGCAATCACGAAAGGTAAGGTTTTACCAAAAGGTTCAATGACCATTCTTGAAGGTGAATCTTTACTTAATGATGCTGCAGGTATCATTTCATTTAAAATTGCCGTAGGTGTATTGATTACTGGAACTTTTTCCATTTTTGATGCGATTCAACAATTTTTGATTGCCTCTATTGGAGGTGCTATTGTTGGTCTAATTATAGGCATGGCTTTAGTGAGATTTCGTTTAACATTAATGAGACGTGGCATTGAGAACATTAACATGTTTACATTTATACAATTGCTGACGCCGTTTGTCACTTATTTGATTGCTGAATTATTCCATGCATCAGGGATTATTGCAGCAGTAGTTGCGGGACTCGTGCATGGATTTGAACGTGACCGTATAGCTCAAACGAGAACACAATTACAGATGAGCTATAATCACACATGGAGTATTTTAGGCTACGTTTTAAATGGTTTTGTGTTTTCAATCTTAGGTTTTTTAGTACCTGAGGTAATAGTGAAAATTATTAAAACTGAACCGCATAATTTATTATTCTTAATCGTCATCACATTGCTAGTCGCTCTTGCGGTGTATCTCTTTAGATTTGTGTGGGTATATGTACTTTATCCTTATTTCTATTTATCTGTCAGTCCATTCCAAAAAATGATTTCTAAAAATGATGAAGATAAAGTTACTGAGAGTAAACCTAAGCGTAGCTTATATGCACTAATCATGACTCTATGTGGTGTACATGGAACCATTTCACTCGCAATCGCCTTAACCTTGCCATATTTATTAGCAAATCATGAAACATTTGCTTATCGAAATGATTTATTATTTATTGCTTCCGGAATGGTAATATTAAGTTTAATTATTGCACAAGTCATTCTGCCTTTAGTAACGCCTGATAGCCCTGAAGTGAAGATAGGTAATATGTCATTTAAAGAGGCGAGAATCTACATTTTAGAACATGTTATCGATTACCTAAATCAAAAATCGACGTTTGAAACGAGTTACCGTTATGGAAACGTCATTAAAGATTACCACGATAAACTCACATTTTTAAAAACGGTTGAAAAGGAAGATGAAAACTCCAAAGAACTAGAACGACTTCAAAAGATTGCATTTAACGTAGAAACAAAAACGCTAGAGAAATTGGTTGATGATGGCGAAATTACTGAGAGTGTTCTTGAAAACTATATGCGTTACGCTGAACGAACAGAAGTGTATAAACAAGCTTCGTTATTAAGACGAATTATTGTTGGTTTAAGAGGAATGCTATTGAAACGTCGTGTAAAAACAAAAATTAATTCGGCATCATCTCTTAGTGTTACTGATAACTTATTAGAATTGGGTAAAATCAATAAGCTTGTTCATTATAACGTCGTAAGTCGTTTAGCCAAAGAAGCTACTACTGATAATAAACTAGAAGTAGGTATGATTTGCGATGGATATCTGATGAGAATAGATAACTTAACACCAAACAATTTCTTTAATTCCAGACATGAAGATACACTTACCAAAATTAAATTAAATGCTTTAAGAGAACAACGTCGTATTCTAAGAGAACTAATTGAAAATGATGAGATAACAGAAGGTACTGCATTAAAATTAAGAGAATCCATTAATTATGATGAAATGGTAATTGTAGATAGTATGACATAATGAATAAAAAATAATATATAAGCAAAGCTTCCAAATGACTTCTTAAACTAAAGTTGATTTGGAAGCTTTTCTCATTTTAAAGGAAATGGTTGTTTAGAATATATTGCTCGGTTAAACATATTTGTATAGATCGTATTCATGTAGTTTAAAATTTTATTTAAAATGAAAAAGTTGCACTAATATCAACTGATTAGTGCAACTAACCTCTCCATGGGGAGGATAATGGATACCACGGAGATAACTGAGTGATTATTTGTGGCTTTAGTAACTATTCAAAAATTGAATAGAACTTATAAATACTAATTACTATATAATGACACAAGTAATTAGATATTCATTGTATATACATTATTCACATTTATCGCTCAAAAATATGAAGTAATGTATTGGTACATCATCATTATTTAAAGCACCATTTACGGAGAGGGTGGGGCTTCAGTTTATTATGATAATGCACAGCTAACTAATACCACCATATCGTGTGTAAAAGATGTTGTTTATATTATAGGAGGGTAATATAAAACCACACGATATGGGACTACTAGTTATATAGTATGATGAGTATAAAGGAGTAATCCTCTGCTCAAAATTTTTCAATATAATGGCAGACGATGACTGAGTTGAAAGTTGGCTTATAATAAGTTGCTTCAACTAAAGTCTTCGTTGCCATTAGCGACCGAATTCAAAACGAATCCGGTCTTATTAACATATCATTTAGGGCTATTTTTACCATGTTATTTCATACTACCATGTATTGTATCAATATTAGATTTCATCATTTTATAGTATGAGTCACCTTTAGTACCTTCCTTACCTATAGAGTCGGTAAATACTTCACCATAAATATCTTTCTTAGTTTCTTCTGATAAACTTTGCATAGCTTTTTTATCTACGCTTGTTTCGACTAATAAATGTTTTAAATGATTATCTTTAACAAATTTAATGGCTTGTTTCATTTGACCAGGTGTACCTTGTTTTTCTGTGTTTATCTCCCAAATATAACCTGGTTTAACATCGAATTGTTGAGCAAAATATTTAAATGCACCTTCACTTGTCATCATGGCACGTTGATTTTTGGGTATGTCATCAAATTTATTTTTACTATCTTTATTAAGTTCTTCTAATTTTGATATATATGCATTCCCTTGTTTTTCATATGTAGACTTATCTTTTTTATCATGATGTTCTAGTGATTTTTGTATTGTTTTTACGTATTTAATTCCATTCTCTAAACTTAACCATGCATGTGGATCTTGTTTGTTTTTGTTACCTTCCTCACCATTTAAGTATATTGGTTTAACATTATTTGATGCTGCTATCACATTTTTATCTTTTGTTGATTTTCCTGCTTGGTCAAGTGCTTTTTCAAACCAACCATTTCCAGTTTCTAGGTTTAAACCATTATAAAATACAACGTCAGCATCTGTTAATGCTTTAATATCTTTAGGTTTAACCTCATATTCATGTGGATCTTGTCCTACTGGAACGATGCTATGAACATCGACCTTATTTCCACCGACACGTTTAACCATGTCATAGAGAATAGAGTTTGTAGTTACAACTTTTAATTTTCCTTCATGTGAGTGATGTTCATGGTTACTGTGATTCCCACATGCGGCAAGGATAATTAAAAATGCTATTGCTAAAGCGAGAATTTTTTTCACGTTAAAGCGCTCCTTTTTTGTTTATTTTTAATTCTAGTAATTGATAGCGTTACAATATAAATCATAAAGGTACAGATTACAATAGTTGCTCCACTTGGAATATTATATATATAACTAAAATATAGACCGATAATCGAACTTATCACGCTGATTATGCTTGCAATTACCATCATGGCATAAAGTTGTTTACTGATTAAAAAAGCTGTAGAAGCTGGAGTGATTAGTAAAGCAACTACAAGGATAATTCCAACTGTTTGTATGCTCGCAACAGTTACAAGTGCGAGTAATAACATGACAAAGTAGTGAATTAATGTTGTGTTCAGCCCGCTCATACGACTAAAAGTTGCATCAAATGTTGAAATCATTAAAGGTCTATAAAAGATAATAATAAGTAAAATAACCAGTACAGTAATGACAATTGTTGTCCAAAATGATTGATGTGTAATTGCTAATAAATTGCCAAATAAAATGTGATATAAATCTGTTGTACTATTGATTAAACTAATAATTATGACGCCAGATGCTAGGAATGCAGTGAAACTTATTCCTATTGCAGCATCTGGTTTTGTTTTACTGTTTGAAGTAATAAAACCAATAAACAAACTTGCAAGCATTCCCGTTACAAGTGCCCCGATAAACATTGGAATATTAAATAAGAAAGATAAAGCAACACCTGGTAAAACAGCATGACTCATGGCATCACCCATTAAAGAAAGACCACGTAAAACAATAATGCTACCCATCGTTCCACATACAATCCCAACTAAAATAGATGTGATTAATGCACGATTTAAAAATTGATAACTAAGCAAATGGTTAATGAAATCTAACATCTAATTCGTACTCCCTTGTGAGGATAGTGTTAAAAGCGAATCATCTTTGTAATTAATGAAAGTTGCATTTAATCGTTCAGATGATAATGCTTCTTTTGTTGGCCCTAAAAACTGCAACGATTGATTTAATAATAAAATGCGGTCAAAATATTGATCTGCTTTTGATAAGTCATGATGAACAATTAAAATCAATTTACCCATATGTCTTAAATGTTTAATTTTCTTCATAATAAGTTGTTCGCTATAAATGTCGATGCCAACAAAAGGTTCGTCTAAACAATAAATATCACTATTACTCATAAGTGCTCTTGCAACAAGAACACGTTGCAATTGTCCACCACTTAATTCTGCAATTTGTCGATGGCGTATATGGTCGAGTTCTAAATCATTAAGTAATTGGTTAAGTTTCGTTTTTTCAACTACACTTGCTTTTTTAAACCATCCAATGTCTTCATAACATCCTGATAGTATCACTTGATCCACTTTTATAGGAAAATCTAAATCAATATGAGCTTTTTGTGGGATATATGTAATATATCTAAGTTGTGTATGTATAGGGTGATCATATAATGTATGTTTACCGGTCGCTTTAAATTCTCCGATAAATGCTTTGAGAAGAGATGATTTACCGGCACCATTAGGTCCTACAATACCAATGATTTCACCATTTATAGGTAATGAGAATGTAATATCTTTAAGAATGTGCTTTTTTCCCAAAAATAAATTCAAATGATTCACTTCGAGCAATAATTAAAACCTCCTAATAAAAAGTTTAGGTTAACCTAATTTATTTTATAATATACTCTAAAGTTTTAACATGTCAAGTTAATTCATGGTACAATAAAGTGAATGTGTGAGGTGAAACGATGTTAACTGAAGAAAAAGAGGATTATTTGAAAGCAATTTTGACTAATGATGGCGACGTGTCCTTTGTATCAAATAAAAAACTATCGCAATTTTTAAATATCAAACCACCATCAGTAAGTGAAATGGTAGGGCGTTTAGAAAAGGAAGGCTATGTTGAAACAAAACATTATAAAGGTGCCCGTTTAACTGAAGAAGGGTTAAAGCAAACGTTAGACATCATAAAACGACATCGATTACTAGAATTATTTTTAATAGAAATTTTACAATATAATTGGGAAGAGGTTCATCAAGAAGCTGAAATACTTGAACATCGGATATCAGATTTATTTGTAGAGCGTTTAGATAAGATTTTAAATTTTCCGAAAACATGCCCTCATGGAGGCGTCATTCCTAGAGGTGATCAATATAAAGAAATTTTTACTACGTCAATTCTTAATTTTGAACCTGGAGAACGTGTTACTGTACGACGAGTTCGTGATAAGACAGAGTTGTTAGTTTACTTATCAAGTAAGGATATTTATATTGGAAATACAGTTGAAATTGTATCCAAAGATGATACCAATAAGGTTATTATTCTTAAGAGGAATGATATTGTAACAATTTTAAGCTATGAAAATGCGATGAATATTTTTGCAGAAAAATAAACGATAAAAAGAGCCTAGGATTAATTTCCTAGGCATTTTTAAGATATTGGCATTTAGTGAAAGGATTTAAAGTGTGTTTGTAATAAGCGTTTTAAGTCACTGTCTCTTTGTTAGAATGTGCTTACTAATTCAATGTACATGATGATAAAATCTATTTATCGTATTTATAGTATTGTGTATTTGATTAATAAATACACAGTATAGAGATTGAATAATATCCACACTAAACTAAAGATAAAGGTGGGTACTCGAGTAACTTTCGTTAAAGCACTGCCATCCCAAGAAGGTTTAGGTCGTTGAAAGGTAAGACGAAAAATCGTCCATGAGGATTGTAATATTTCACCTAAAAGTACGCCTAAAATAAAATGGTAACTTAATGTGACAATGTCGTAAATGAACCATTGATGGTCTTGTTTAAATACTAAATAGAGTAAACTTGAGATGAGTATAATGACAATCAAAGGTGATAGTTTACGGGAAGTAATAAACAAATAATATATAAAAATAAATAAATATATAGTAATAAATATACTTGGATATTGATAGTGAATAGATACCAATCCAGTTAAAAACATCAATGGTGGCATAAGATACCCACCTATAGTTGTAATAAACTGACCTAAGTATCCTTTAGATTGTGTAATCGCATAGCCTTGTTGTGAAGTGACTTTTCTTTCTCTAGGGCTTGTCACAATGACAAGATCTTTGGCCTTTCCACCAGCGAGTTTGTTAAATAAGACGTGGCCAAATTCGTGTGTAAGTACCGGTATATAATTTAAATAAATATCTAAGAAAGCGTTAACACCTTTATTTCTATAATAGTGGATGATTACGTAAAGCAGTCCAATAACTAAAATAAGATAGATATTTAATTGGATAGTTGTAGTAATAAAATTTTGTAAATAAATCATGAGTGAACCTCGTATTTCTTTAAGTTAAAATCATCTTTATTTAATTATATATGAAAAGACTGTGGATATCCTTTAGACTTTAGATGTAAATGATTAGAAAATATTTTTTGTTTAAATTTTCATGTGTTAAAATAATTTATGCATTTTAAACGTGTTGTAAAGTGGGGATTGAATATGTATCAAAACCAAAGAATAAAAGATAAAATTAACATATTAGGTGTAAATTTTGATAATACTACAATGCTGGAAATGTTAGAAAATATTAAACAATTCATATCTAGCAATACAGATGATAATTTATTTATAGTGACTGCTAATCCTGAAATCGTGGATTATGCAACTGAACATGAGCTATATAGAAATTTAATTAATCAAGCTGATTATGTAGTTCCAGATGGTACAGGAATAGTAAAAGCTTCAAAGCGATTAAAACAGCCCTTAAAACGGCGTGTGCCAGGAATAGAACTTCTTGAAGAATGTCTGAAAATAGCACATGTCAGCCATCAGCGCGTATATCTGCTTGGATCTAAAAATGAAATTGTTGAGACAGCAGAGAAAAAGCTTCAATCTCAATACCCTAATATCCACTTTGCACATCATCATGGCTATATTCATCTAGAAGATGAAACAGTCATAAAACGTATAACAAGTTTTAATCCCGATTACATTTTTGTAGGAATGGGATTTCCAAAGCAAGAACAATGGATTCAAAAGCATAAGGACAAGTTTAAGCACACTGTAATGATGGGCGTAGGTGGGTCGTTTGAAGTATTCAGTGGCTCAAAGAAAAGAGCACCTCAAATATTTAGAAAGTTAAATATTGAGTGGGTATATCGTGTACTTATTGATTGGAAACGTATTGGGAGAATGATAAGTATTCCTAAATTTATGTTAAAGGTAGCAATACAAAAATATAAAATGAAATCAAAATAAGAGAAAAAAAGGGAGGCAATCAATTCGGATGAATTTTATTGCACTCCCTTAATGTTTAAGTTTTACTTTCTTCAAATTTATTTTACGACAAAACGTGACTCATCTAATTTATTTCTAAATTCCTTTTGTTCTGCTTTAGATTTTTTCTTAAAAGTTTTAAGAAACGCCTCATAATCAGGTAATACTTCTTCAAGTTCGCCGAATTCTTTTAGTTTACCGCCCTCAATCCAAGCGATTTTTGTACAAAATTCACGCACTTGTCTAATATTATGACTAACAAAAAATATTGTTTTTTTAGCCGCTTTAAATTCATAAATTTTATCTAAACATTTTTGAGTAAATGTTTGATCGCCTACTGATAATGCTTCGTCAATAACTAATATGTCAGGATTAACAGTAATATTAATTGAAAATCCAAGTTTTGCACGCATACCACTTGAATATTTTTTAACAGGTTGATAAATAAATTCGCCGAGTTCACTAAATTCTATAATTTCCGGCATTAATTTTTTAATTTCTTTTCTTTTAAAGCCCATGCAGAGCATTTTAAATTCAATATTTTCTACACCTGTCAATTGTCCATTTAGTCCTGCATTAATAGCGATGACACTCACATCACCATGTCTCGTTATTTCACCGGAACTTGGTGAAATAGAGCCACCAATCATATTACTTAAAGTAGACTTACCTGAACCGTTGATGCCGACTAAGCCTATCACATCTCCCTCATGCGCTGTTAAACTTACGTTATCCAGAGCGTAAAATGTTTTATTTTTGTTTTTAGGTATTAATGCATCTTTAATTCTATCTTTATTATTTCTATAGATACGGTATTCTTTTGTTAAATTTTCAATATTTACCGAAACGCTCATTTTTGTACCTTCCTTATAAACATTTATATAGATTATAATATACAACACATCAGTTGTTAAATTTATTAACCTAGTGTAAAGTGAATAGAAGATTTTGTTGAAAATAAATTTAACACAGTGAGTGAAGAAAGTGATTCATTTTCTAAAATTAAATCTTACACGAAATTTCTAACAATTTTTAACTGAATTGATTGTATAATATAATGAGCTTATGATAAACAGTTAAATGTTATTATTTAAGAATGGACTCAATGAATCAAATTAAAGAGAAACTATTAATGATTTACAATAGATAGATAATCTATTATAGGAGAAAGCGTGGTTAAGTTTAATGTTCGCAGTTGGAACGGTTTTAAAAGAACATATTAAAAACTTCTATTTAATTCAAAGACTAGCACAATTCCAAATTAAAATTACCAATCATAATAACTATCTAGGTATTGCATGGGAAGTGTTGAATCCTGCTTTACAAATCATGGTGTATTGGCTTGTTTTTGGTTTAGGAATTAGAAGCAATGCACCTATACACGGCATTCCGTTTGTATTTTGGTTGTTAGTTGGTATAAGTATGTGGTTCTTTATTAATCAAGGTGTCTTAGAAGGAACTAAATCAATCTCACAGAAATTCAATCAAGTGGCAAAGATGAATTTCCCACTCTCAATCATTCCTACTTATATTGTAACAAGTAGGTTCTATGGTCATTTAGGATTATTAGCAATTATTATAATAGCTTGTATGTTCAATGGAATTATCCCTTCAATTCACATTGTACAATTACTTATATATGTACCTTTTGCATATTTGCTAACATCGTCGGTGGCACTTTTAACATCCACTTTGGGGATTTTAATTAGAGATACGCAGATGATTATGCAAGCATTAATGAGAATATTGTTTTATATGTCTCCAATTTTATGGGTGCCAAAAAATCACGGCGTAAGTGGTTTGATTCATCAAATTATGTTATTTAATCCAGTATATTTTATCGCAGAATCATACCGAGCAGCGATATTGTTCCATCAATGGTATTTCATAGATCATTGGAAGTTAATGCTATATAACGTTATTATCATTCTCTTATTCTTTATAGTAGGTTCTATTTTACATAGACGCTATAGAGATCACTTTGCGGACTTCTTGTAAAAGTGTCAATCAAGAGGGTTCTATTAACGATTTACCATAAAACGAATTAATATTTAACTTATTATCAAAGATTTAGTTTATTTATTAAAAGAAATTATAATAATTGTTTGTTAGAAATATTTCAAATTTAATATACGCTATATTGACGTTATGAGTTAGGACAATGGATTCAAGATGAATTCGTAGTCCTACTTTTTTTATAATATCGAGACTCCTAGTAGAATTTTTGAGTGAATTAAAAATTATTTGCTTTTATTTTCTTTGAAAGTAAGTATCGTTTATAATTTGATATAATGATTGGAAATTTAAAGATGGTGAAAAAATGAGATTGATAATTAAAAAGATTTATATCATAGCTATTGTGCTTTTAAATATGGTTTTTAAACCGTTTAATGTAAATTCGAAGCACATTGTGATAATGATGACCTTTAAGCAAGATATACTGCCTATTATAGAGGCCTTATGTAGTGAAGGATACCATGTGACGGTTATAGGTAAAAAAATATATCAGAAAGATATTAATAACATTAATCATGCATATTTTATACCTGCCGGAAATAAATATATTATGAGACATATGAAAGTATTAAGTAAAGCAAAGATTATTATTTTAGATACGTATTATTTAATGATGGGTGGCTATCAGAAGAAAAAAGGGCAAACTGTTATTCAAACATGGCATGCTGCTGGTGCGCTTAAAAATTTTGGCTTAACTGATCATCAAGTTGATTTAAAAAATAAGGCTATGGTAAGACAATACAAAAAAGTTTATGATGCTACCGATTATTATTTGGTAGGTGGGGAGAAAATGGCTCAATGTTTTATACAATCGTTTGATGCATCTCCATCGCAAATGTTAAAGTTTGGACTTCCAAGACTGACCCAATACTTTAGAAGCAATCTTAAGTTAGAACAACAACGATTAAAAAAGAAATATCATATTACAAATAAACTCGCAGTATATGTTCCGACTTATAGAGAAGGTCAAGTAGCACAACGTACTATTGATAAAGAAAACTTTGAACGGCACTTGCCGAATTATACGTTATTGAGTCATTTGCATCCTTCGACTGTTGATTGTCAAACTTCTCATTCAATCGACGTTACTTCATTGTTAATTATGGCGGATATTATTATAAGTGATTATAGCTCATTACCTATTGAAGCAAGCGCACTTAATAAACCGACACTTATTTATAATTATGATGAACAGCAATATGAAAAAGTAAGAGGATTGAATGAATTTTATTATGCTATTCCAGAACGATACAAAATGAGTAATGAAGAGTCAATTATACAAGCGATACAGGATAACGATGAGCAATTTCAATCTTTATTTAATGATTGGCATCAATATAACTCAAAAGATAGTCTTAACCAGTTAGTTCATTTTATTAATAAGTTGGTGAAATAATGAAATTAGCAATAATTATTCCAGTGTATAACGCTGAAGAAACGATTAAACGTGCTATACTCTCAGTTGATACTAGTGTGCCTTATGAGATTATTTGTATCAATGATGGTTCAACTGATCAAACACAACATGTACTTACAGAATTACAACAAAAACATCCACACATTAAAGTCATTCATCAGAGTAATCAAGGAGCAGCTCGAAGTAGAAATGTTGGCTTAGAAGCTATGTCTGAAGATGTTGATGCATTTTTATTTTTAGACGCAGATGATGAGTTTTTACCTAGTAGGATTGATTTAATGGTGAATGCTTTTAATAAAAACAAAGAAACCGATGTTGTTATCGGTCAAATGGCAAGAGATGTTAACGGCGAATGGCAAGTCATTTCGACCCATCAATCTATGGTAAAAGATGCGATTGTCACACTTGATCGTAAACCGGATATTTTACAATCGATAGGACCTGGAGCAAAATTATTTAGCTCGAAGTATGCTGGATTACGTTTTGATGAAGATGTCGTTTTCTGTGAAGAGCATACCTTTATTGTCAAAGCGTTCTCTAAAGCGCGAGATATTCAACTTATACCTAACATTGTATATGGCTATAATGAGAGAGAAGGATCAGTAACAGCGCAACGTGCTGATACATTCTTACCTTATATGAGTGATGCGTTAAAAGTTCGTCAACGCGTGATGGAATTACTATTATTATTAGACGAAAAAATCTACTATAGTTATCGAATGGATAACCTCATAGTAAGTTACTTAATACAGGCACATTTAAAGAAAAATAACAAAATAACGCAATCTTTGCTTGAAAGTGTTATAGAGTATATGAAAGCTATGCAGCATACACATTACTCGGGAGAGGCTATGTTTCGAATTGTTAGAGCTGTTGAACAGAGTGCAACACATTGGACAAAGCCTTTATACTTACAATGGAAAAAGGCACTTAGTGAGGTTGGAATTGGCAGACCAGGCTTAATTCGTTTTAAACTTCAAGTTATACCTAAAAAGATATCCTTTTCTGGTAAAGAATCACTAAAAAGAATTTTTAAAAAATAACTTTTCTTTGAAGTAAGTTTTAAATTTATTTATGTTTAGTATCTAATATAGTATTAATGGCATGGTCAAAATATTTATGATACATTAAGATTATAAATTTTTATTAAATTTTTAGTTAAGGAGAATTTCGTATCATGAAAAGAGTCATTACTTATGGTACATATGACTTGCTTCATTATGGTCATATTGAATTACTTAGAAGAGCTCGTGAGATGGGGGATTATCTTATCGTTGCGCTTTCTACTGATGAATTCAACCAAATCAAAAACAAAAAATCATATTATGATTATGAACAACGTAAGATGATGTTAGAGTCTATTAGATACGTAGACTTAGTTATCCCTGAAGAAGGATGGGGACAGAAAGAAAAAGATGTTGATCGTTTTGATGTTGATGTATTTGTGATGGGTCATGATTGGGAAGGGGAGTTTGACTTCCTTAAAGATAAGTGTGAAGTCATTTATCTTAACCGCACAGAAGGTATCTCAACTACCAAAATCAAGCAAGAATTATACGGAAAAGATACAAAATAACTAAGAGTATTTATGACACTATTGAACATTTAATCTTGAAAATAGAGATAAGAAAGAATTGTTCTTTAAATCAATGTGACTAGAGTTGGAAAAGGTTGATATAAACTTATTTTTATCTAGTCATCGATTGTCAATATGTAAATGAAACCTGAGATAATGGTAGATGTCTCAGGTTTTATATTTAAAATCAAACATTCTGTAATTCGAGATGCCTATATATTATTTAATAAAGGTGAAGACATAAATCTATAAGAACAGCAGTAAGATATTATTTAATGAGAAAATATCTTGCTGCTTTTTTCTATTTTGATAATTTATTAACCTCGTCTTTCACGAATGTGTGGGTGTAAATGCATTGTATTTGGTGGATGCTACTATTCAAAAGTTTTATGGCAAAGATTATGTTTTAAGGTGTGGTTTGACAGCTATTATATTACGAATAGAAATTCTTTTAGAATACATCAATCGACAGTTTATTTTGTATCAATAAAGTCATAAAACATTTACATGATAGTGAGTTTGATAAATTGAATCACCATATTGATGTCACGTATTATCATTTTTAAATATTGTTAAATTTCATCACATACATTTTAATATTTTTAGATTTTGTGTGCAGCTGATTCGGATAAAATCGATTATTCGTAGAAATGTTGTATCATAGTAAATATTTCGTTAGTGTTTTTTTAACACAGAAAGGTGACAGAAAATAAAAATAGATGACGTGCAATTTTTTGTACTAATAAATAATCTTTTGCGTGTGTTCTGATAAAAAATGTTATAATATCAACTACGAAGAACATAGTTACGTACATGAGAAGTTGAATGTTAAAATTACATAGTTTGCAACATTTTGGGTGTCATATAAATTTGCTTAAAAGACTGATAAATAAGCAATCATTATATATCTTGTGATTTGGGATGAAATGAACTTTTACAAGATTAAGCAAGATCAAATATGAATATAAAGACGAGGTATAACTATGAAAGAACAAAACCCTTTGTTTTTCTTATTTAAAAGACTCTCATGGCCATATGGGTTAATCATTGCAGCGGTTATCATTACTTCGTTGGGAAGTTTAAGTGGTTTATTAGTACCATTATTCACCGGGCGTTTAGTTGATAAATTTTCCGTCAGTAGTATTAATTGGGGAATGATAGCTATATTTGGCTCGATTTTCTTAGTTAATGCATTGCTTAGCGGTATAGGCCTATATTTGTTAAGTAAAATTGGTGAAAAGATTATTTATGCGATTCGTTCATTATTGTGGGAACATATTATTCAATTAAAAATGCCGTTCTTTGATAAAAATGAAAGTGGCCAATTAATGAGTCGTCTAACAGATGATACAAAAGTGATTAATGAATTTATTTCACAAAAGCTACCTAATTTATTGCCTTCTGTTTTAACTTTAATAGGTTCATTAGTCATGCTATTTATCATGGATTGGAAATTAACTTTATTAACATTTATTACTATTCCTGTATTTATTTTAATCATCGTTCCTTTGGGACGTGTGATGCAAAAAATATCTACCAATACGCAATCTGAAATTGCGAACTTCAGTGGATTATTAGGTAGAGTGCTTACCGAAATGCGTTTAGTTAAAGTATCTAATACTGAGCGTTTAGAGTTAGATAATGCGCATACAAATCTTAAAAAAATATATAGATTAGGATTAAAACAGGCTAAAATATCAGCAGTCGTACAGCCCATTTCTGGTGTTGTTATGCTATTAACTATTGCGATTATTTTAGGTTTTGGTGCATTAGAAATAGGTACTGGAGCAATTACTCCTGGAACACTTATAGCTATGATATTTTATGTAATCCAGTTATCTATGCCACTGATTAACTTATCGACACTAGTTACGGATTATAAAAAAGCTGTGGGTGCGAGCAGTCGTATATATGAAATTATGCAAGAGCCTATTGAACCTACTGAAGCTTTATCAGAATCTAAAGACGTTACGATCATCGACGGCGAATTAGTATTTGAGCACGTGGATTTTAAATATGACGTTAAAAAGATTTTGGAAGATGTGTCATTTAGTATTCCACAAGGTGAAGTGAGCGCGTTTGTAGGACCTTCTGGTTCAGGTAAAAGTACGATTTTTAATTTAATTGAGCGCATGTATGATATTGAACGTGGAGATATTAAATACGGTAATCAAAGTATTTTTGATATTCCACTTTCAAAGTGGCGCACAAAAATTGGTTATGTTATGCAATCTAATTCGATGATGAGTGGAACGATAAGAGATAATATTTTATATGGTATTAATAGAAAAGTTGATGATGAAGAGTTAATAGAGTATGCTAAACTAGCTAATTGTCATGATTTTATTATGCAGTTTGACGAAGGTTACGACACGATGGTTGGTGAGCGTGGACTCAAATTATCAGGTGGTCAACGACAAAGGATAGATATCGCTAGAAGTTTTGTTAAAAATCCTGATATTTTGTTATTAGACGAGGCGACAGCGAACCTAGATAGCGAAAGTGAATTGAAAATTCAAGAAGCACTTGAAACACTTATGGAAGGCAGAACTACTGTAGTCATTGCTCATCGACTTTCAACTATAAAAAAAGCTGGTCAAATTGTATTTATTGATAAAGGTGAAGTTACCGGTAAGGGAACGCATCATGAATTGATGGCAAGTCATGATAAATACAGACATTTTGTTACATCTCAAAAATTATCAGATTAATATTAACCACGCCCTAATTAATGAGTGGAAGGGCGTGGTTTTTTATATAAGTTTTGTAAAAATGTCATTTTAACCCTATTTTTCACGTGGTATAATAACTTTTGTAAGATTAAAAGAACTTTTGGGGTTTGCACAGAAATATAGTACGTAAAACAAACGCTTTCATTTTTTTGTTGTTCATCATTGTTCATCATTAACAAAATACATAGAATGACATATTGATAGTCTTACAGGATTGCATAATCAATGCATGAAAGTATAAAAATACATATAGGTAGGTGCCAAATGTTTTTATTAGTTAATATCATTGGATTATTTATTTTCCTAGGTATAGGAGTTATTTTCTCTAGAAATAGGAAGAATATACAATGGAAATCTATTTTTATTTTGGTTATTTTGAATTTGTTTTTAGCTTGGTTCTTTATATATTTTCCATGGGGAAGAGCAGGGGTTAAAGGAGCAGCTAACGGTATAGCATGGGTTATAGAATCCGCACATGAGGGTACCGGATTTGCATTTAAAAGCTTCACGTCTAATAAAATGATGGACATGGCGGTAAGCGCGCTCTTCCCTATTTTATTAGTTGTACCATTATTTGACATTCTTATGTACTTTAATATACTTCCAAAAATCATTGGCGGTATTGGTTGGGTACTTGCTAAAGTTACACGCCAACCTAAGTTTGAATCATTTTTTGGTGTTGAAATGATGTTCTTAGGTAATACTGAAGCTCTTGCAGTTTCTAGTGAACAACTTAAACGAATGAATGAAATGCGGGTACTAACTATTGCGATGATGTCTATGAGTTCAGTTTCAGGAGCAATTGTGGGCGCTTATGTGCAAATGATACCTGGAGAACTTGTATTGACGGCAATTCCACTTAATATTATTAACGCAATTATAGTTTCTTGTATTTTGAATCCTGTATCAGTTGAAGAACAAGAAGATGTCGTGTATAGCATTAAAGATCACCAAACTGAAAGACAACCATTTTTCTCATTTCTTGGAGATTCAGTTTTAGCAGCTGGAAAGCTTGTATTAATTATCATTGCATTTGTCATTAGCTTTGTAGCTTTGGCTGACTTAATTGATAGATTGATTCATTTAATCACACATCTTATTGCAAATGGTATTGGTGTCAAAGGTAGCTTTGGTCTTGATCAAATCTTAGGCGTTTTCATGTATCCATTTGCTTTACTATTAGGTTTACCGTTTAATGAAGCGTGGGAAGTAGCACAACAAATGGCGAAGAAAATTGTAACAAACGAATTTGTTGTGATGGGGGAAATTTCTAATCAAGTCAATGCGATGACGCCTCATCATAGAGCAGTTATATCAACATTTTTAGTTTCTTTTGCAAACTTTTCAACTATTGGAATGATTATAGGTACATTGAAAGGTATTGTTGATAAGAAAACGTCGGATTTCGTTTCCAAATATGTACCGATGATGTTGTTAGCAGGAATTTTAGTATCCTTACTTACTGCTGCATTTGTTGGATTATTTGCTTGGTAATTTACTTTTAAGATTTTTAATTAATATAGGCACGCTACTCATCCTATTTTGTAATTAGATGAGTCGTGTGCTTTTTAATTTTGTAGAAAGCTGACGAATTGATTTGCGAATCTCTAAAATGATAAAAACCAAGCATAAAAGTGAGGAGACACTTTTTATACTTGGCTTTTATGGGAAATGAATATTAATGTACTTGTAACGGTAAGGACTAGGTACTGTCACAGTACTTCGAGCAAAATTTGTTTTGTTACTATAAACAACACAAAGGAGATAACTTCTCTTTCAAGAAGTTAAAATTATTATAGCAGACCTAGGAGTATAAGTAAATTAAAAATTCAGAATATTTAAATTTATTCAAAATCAGATGTATTGAATTCCCACTTTAGTACGCTTAAGATGACATATATTTATAATTACGAATATATGATATGTGAATTTGTTTTTTTAAATCATATAGTTATTTGAAATTTTATTGTAGTAAGTAGTTATCTTATGCTAACATTTTAATAATTAAACAAAGTTTTAGGGGTGATTGAGTGAATAAAACTATCAGAGATATCATTTTAGTTATGATAGGTTCATTTATTTTCTCTGCAGGTATCAATGCATTTGTTATTTCAGGGAATTTGGGTGAGGGTGGTGTCACTGGTATAGCCATCGTATTATATTATGCTTTTCATATTTCACCGGGAATAACCAATTTCGTTTTAAATGCTATTTTAATTATTGTGGGTTATAAATATTTGAGTAAACGTAGTACATATTTAACAATTTTTGCTACAGTACTCATTTCAATCTTTCTAGGTTTAACTGAAACATGGCATGTAGAAACTGGGAATGTTGTGATTAATGCTGTGTTCGGTGGGACTTGTGTTGGTTTAGGAATTGGTATTATCGTTTTAGCAGGGGGAACAACCGCTGGAACGGTTATTCTTGCGAGAATTGTTAATAAATATTTAGATATTAGTACGCCTTACGCTTTGTTATTCTTTGACCTTATCGTTGTGCTTATTTCATTGACAGAAATTCCTTTAGTGAAGTGCTTAGTTACAGTTATGTCTTTATATATAGGTACAAAAGTGATGGAATTTGTTATAGAAGGATTAAATACTAAAAAGGCAATGACTATTATATCTAGTCGCCCTAATGAGGTAGCAAAAGCTATTGATCAGCAAGTTGGAAGAGGATTAACAATATTAAATGGACACGGTTATTACACTAGAGAAGAAAAAGATGTACTTTACGTAGTCATCTCTAAAACACAAGTATCTCGTGCTAAACGAATCATCAAAAATATTGACGAAAATGCCTTTTTAGTTATTCATGACGTTCGTGATGTATATGGTAATGGTTTTTTGTTAGATGAGTAAAATATCAATATATTATAAAGTTAAAAAGTTGTTAAAATGTAAGGCACTTTTTTAAATGAAGTCTAAAATGATTGCTTAGTTAAAGTCATTTTGGGCTTTTTATTATCATACTGTTCTCTACTTATTTATTAAGGACAGTACTACTCGCTTAATTTACTACTACTCATTTACGAATATAATATATAACCTAGTGAAAATAATTGTTAGTCATAATATAGAAGAGATGTTATAATAAAAACTGTGATAATGATTATCAATTACAAGTTTGTGACTGATAATGAGTGAATAACTTAATTAATAACAATGTTTTTACTATATATAAAGCAAGATTTTAGAGAATGAAAGTAGGGGAATTATTATGAGTCGTTTAAGTGGTGAACAAGTGAAAATTGGCTACGGTGATTCTACGATTATTAATAATTTGGATGTCGCAATTCCTGATGGAAAGGTTACTTCTATTATTGGACCTAACGGGTGTGGGAAATCAACTTTATTGAAAGCGTTATCTAGACTATTGTCAATTAAAGAAGGTAAAATTAATTTGGATGGTAAGAGTATTCATGCCACATCCACGAAAGAAATAGCTAAAAAAATAGCAATTTTACCACAATCACCAGAGGTCCCAGATGGACTTACTGTAGGAGAACTTGTTTCTTATGGGCGTTTTCCACATCAAAAAGGATTTGGTCGTTTAACTGCAGAAGATAAAAAAGAAATTGATTGGGCATTGTCAGTTACAGGTACAAGTGAATTTCGTCATCGTACTATAAATGATTTAAGTGGTGGACAAAGACAACGCGTGTGGATTGCAATGGCACTAGCCCAACGTACTGATATTATTTTCTTAGATGAACCTACAACTTATTTAGATATTTGTCATCAATTAGAAATATTAAATTTAGTCAAAAAGCTCAACGAAGAAGAAGGTTGCACTATTGTGATGGTTTTACATGACATTAATCAAGCAATTCGCTTCTCAGATCATCTCATTACGATGAAAGCTGGAGATATTGTTGCTACTGGTCAAACTGATGAAGTGTTAACTAAGGACATTTTAGAAAAGGTATTTAATATTGATGGTGTTTTAGATATAGATCCGAGAACAGGGAAACCAATTTTAGTTACTTACGATTTATTCTGTCAGACGTATTCGTGATTCAATGAATACAGTCTTATTGATAAGATATGATAATAAAAAATGCTCAAAATGATAATTGTTTTGAGCATTTTTTTATATCATAACCATAGTTTGAATAATTTTATCACGTGAACCACAATAATTTTTAAAGTTCACCATTTATACATTTATTATTGTTATAATAAGACGTATACATATAAAGAAAAGATGTTTGAAAATATATTGTAATTTTACGATACAAAACGTTGAGTATCATTTTTTAAATGAAATTTAAAGGTAATTATGGTATTATAATAATAATTGCTATATAAAATCTGGACAATAGGAGGACATTGCCATGCAACATCTTATAAAAAAACATGTATTGAATGGCGAGTTTGAACTAGTTAGACAGTTAATGTCCGAAACAGATTTTATGGAATTTGAAGAAGCATACATCTCTAGTGCTCATGAAGTAGAGAGTATGATGTTTTATACATGTATTCTAGATATGATTAAGGTAGAAGAATCATCAGAATTACATGATTTAGCATTCCTTTTACTTGTTTATCCTTTAAGTGAATATGAGGGCGCACTAGATTCAGCTTATTATCATGCAGATTCTTCCATAAAACTTACTGACGGAAATGAAGTGAAGAGTTTATTACAAATGTTATTGCTTCATGCTATTCCTGAGCCAGTTATTTCGGATAAAAAAGCGTTTGATGTCGCTAAACGAATTCTAAAACTCGATCCAAGTAATAATGTTGCACGAAATGTACTTAAAGATACAGCAAAACGTATGGATAATGTAGTTGTAGACATTAATGAATTGAACAATCAAAGAGATGCACGCTAAAAAATGAGTTATAGTCGCTCAAGTTTATTGAAACTTTTGCGACTATTTTTTTATACATGATTACGTTTGATTATACATTTTTATTTATATTGATTCCTGAAAAATCGTTTTCTAAAATGATTAAAAATACAGAATAGCTAAATTTATACATTTTTTTAGGGTTGCAATAAAAAGTCAGTACGTTATAATTCTCACTGTGCAACTCTAAGGAGGTAAATATTCACATGGGGCTGAATAAAGAAGCTATAAAAATTGGTTTTGCCTATGTCGGCATTGTTGTCGGCGCAGGATTTTCAACAGGACAAGAAGTGATGCAATTTTTCACACCATTTGGTTTATGGTCATATATTGGAGTGATTATCTCAGGATTTATACTTGGATTCATAGGAAGACAAGTAGCTAAGATAGGTACTGCATTTGAAGCGAAAAATCACGAGTCCACATTGCAATATGTGTTTGGAAAAAAATTTAGTAAAGTTTTTGATTATATTCTTGTCTTTTTCTTATTTGGTATAGCTGTCACTATGATAGCCGGATCAGGTTCTACTTTTGAGCAAAGTTTTGGAATTCCTACTTGGTTAGGCGCATTAATCATGACAGTTTTGATTTACTTAACATTATTATTAGATTTTAATAAAATTGTAAGAGCTTTAGGACTAGTTACACCATTTTTAATCATAATGGTTATTCTTATTGCTGTGTTTTACCTATTTACAGGTAGTATTTCATTAGGGGAAGTAAACAGTGCTATGCCTGAAACGAGTGCTTGGAAAGGTATCTTTTGGGGATTAGTATACGGCGGATTAGCCTTTGCTGTAGGATTTAGTACGATAGTAGCTATCGGCGGTGATGCGTCTAAGCGAAGAGTTTCAGGTGCAGGAGCAATGTTTGGTGGTGTGCTATACGCTATCCTACTTGCGTTAATTAACTTCTCGCTTCAAACAGAATATTCAAAAATTAAAGATGTGGCAATACCTACGCTTAACCTAGCGAAAGGTATACATCCATGGTTAGGTCTTGTACTCACAGTCATTATGTTAGCTGTGATGTACAACACGATTTTAGGTCTTTGTTATTCTTTTGCAGCGCGTTTCACAGAACCTTATAGTAAAAAATACCATATATTCATTATTATCATGATGGTGATGGCATTTATTTTAAGTTTCGTAGGATTCGCTGATTTAATCAATGTCTTATACAAATTTATGGGTATTGTCGGATTATTTATTGTAGTAGCAGTATTGATTAAATATTATAAACGTAAAAAAGATGATGAAGAGCATATCGCGTAATCATTGCTTCACACTTTTATGATTAAAAATGTTTATTTTAATCGTGAGAAGTTTAAGGTTAAAAAATACATGAACAAGTATATATGTTCATCCGAGTTGACTAAGTTAAAGATGCACGCTTATATTAAATAATTTTAAATTGAGTCAGCTTTGAGGGGTGGGACTTCGAATTCATCAAAATGGATTCTGTCCTACCCCTTTGTTTAATTATATCGATATTTGTTTTATTATATTAATAGCAAGACAAGTAGAGTAATTATTTGAAAGGGTTAGCCATGATGAAAGAAAAGCTAAAATGGATATGGATAACAACACTAATCATACTTGTTGTCTCACTTATATTGGCTTTTAATTTGAAGAGTCATTATAACCATGTTCATGATAAACAGAAGAGCAAGACAAATGTTCAAATTAATAACAAAAATGTAAAATTATATAGAGATATCTCATATGGTAAAGGTATACCCAACAGCAAATTAGACATTATTACCCCAGCTGATATGAGCAATGATACGAAATTACCGGTAATTTTTTGGATGCATGGTGGAGGATTTATCGCTGGAGACAAACAATATAAAAATCAATTATTGTCAAAAGTTGCAGAACAAGGATACATCATTGTCAATGTAAATTATGCGTTAGCTCCGCAATATAAATATCCAACGCCGCTAGTACAACTCAATCAAGCTGTAAAGTTTATAAAAGAGAATAAGCATGAGTTACCTATTGATTTTGATCAAGTTGTTATTGGGGGAGACTCTGCTGGCGCTCAGTTAACTAGTCAATATGTAGCTATGCAAACCAATGAAGACTTGAGAGATGAAATGCATTTTGAACAGCAGTTCAAGCCTTCACAAATAAAGGCTGCTGTATTTTTTGGTGGTTTTTATAATATGAAAACCGTTAAAGCAACTGAGTTTCCGAGAATACAATTATTTATGAAAAGTTATACTGGAACAAGTCATTGGGAAACAGATTTTAAAAACTTATCTCAAATGTCAACGCTCAATCAAGTGACTCACGAATACCCACCGACATTTCTTTCGGTTGGTGACGCTGATCCTTTTTATAGTCAAAATAAAGAATTTGCGCAAGGTTTGAAAACAGAAAATATTCCAGTAGATACATTATTCTATGATGGTTCGCATCACTTACATCATCAATATCAATTTCATCTAGATAAACCGGAATCAAAAGAGAATATCAAAAAAGTACTGCTATTTTTAAGTCGAAACACATCATCTTCTGGAGTGGAGAGTAACGAGTCATCACAAAATCAGCCAACTCAAAATACTAATGAAGTATCCTTATACCCTTTTGATTCTTAAGTTTATTAAACATGTATTTCAATGGATTCGTGCATTGAAGTACGTCATTGCGAGGAGTACTGTATATGTTCTGAGAATACGATTGTATAATTAAATACCATAACTACATTAAAGAGATTTCATTCAAATTCAATGTGCAATGACTATCAGCATCAAACAATCCCAAAGTCAGTTATCTTTGTAATTTCTGTAAGAAATTCTACTCTGAATTATTGATATAGTAAGCTTGACATAAATACATTTTTAATCCAGTCATCGACTGAAAGCATATTAAAATGCTCAAGACAATATTGTGCACCCCAAAAGCTAGACTAAATTTTAGCTTTTGGGGTGCGTTTTTATAATTAAACAGTATAAATTTGATTTTAAAATTAAAGTAATTTAAGAATAATTCAAAGATATACGAAGTGATGATGCAGTAGATTCATAATAAGTAAAGAATAAATAATCTTAAACTTATAAGTAGTAAAGATAATTTAAATACGCCTCAATATGAGAGACGTATGATGATATTATTTAATATTTTAAATATGTGGTAAAATTTATAGTGACATACTTAGTTAATTTAATATTTTAGCCATTACATATTCGTTATAATATTTTTGGTTTATAAAAAGCTTATCTTTAAGTTCACCTTCGATTTGAAAGCCCATGCCTTTAAACAATTCTATTGCGTTAATGTTTTCAGTAACAACCGTAGCTTCAATACGTCGAATATGATGATTTAAAGCCCATGCTTCAATTCTATTGATAAGTGCTTGTCCAATACCTTGATGTTGGTAATATTCTCTAACACCAAGGTACACCACAGCTTCGTGCTGTGTACGTTCATAAGTTTCAGTATTAACAAATACGTATCCAACAAGTTGCTCATCACTTTCAGCGACATATATTGCTTTGGTAGGTGAGGTGATGTATTTTTCTAAGTGTTGACTTGCGGAAGATATCGTTGGTGAATATTCACCTGGATTGTAGAATGTAAATTCTGATTCATCATATATTTGGCTTAATAGGCTGATAAAGTTTTCAACGTCTTTAATACTAATTTCACGAATGAGATGTGTCATATCAACACTCCTGTTTTGTTAAATCAATTGTCTTCCTTATTATAGTACACTTTACATAATTACGCTTGATATGAAATTATCTAAAAGAAAGTTTAGGAGTTGATATTTATGAAGCCTAAAGTATTGTTAGCAGGTGGCACCGGCTATATTGGTAGATATTTAAGTCGAGTCATTGAACATGATGCTCAATTATTTGCTTTATCTAAATATCCCAAACCTGACAAAGGATCTACGAACAAAATCACATGGTTAAAACGCGATATATATAATCATAAAGATGTAGTTGAAGCTATGAAAGGTATAGACATTGCGGTATATTATTTAGATCCAACTAAACATTCTGCTAAATTAACACATGCAACAGCACGAGATTTAAACTTTATAGCGGCAGATAACTTTGGTAGAGCTGCATCAATAAATAAGCTGAAAAAGATTGTGTATATTCCGGGGAGCCGTCATGATAATGAAGCTATTGAACGTTTAGGCGCTTATGGCGTACCAGTTGATTGTACGGATGTTGAAGTGAAACGTCCTCATATTAACGTAGAATTACAAACAGCTAAATATGATGATGTTCGAACAGCGATGAAGATGATTTTACCAAAGAAATGGACGCTCAATCAACTTGTAGACTATTTTAGTAGGTGGTTAGATGAGACAAAAGGAACTTTTGTACATACTCAAAAACAAGATCATCACTACATCATTTACAATAGGAACATTAAAAGACCTTTAGCTATTTTCAAAATGGTTAATACAACAGAAGATATAATTACATTACATCTTGTTGATGGTAAATTGATGAAACCTAAATCAAAGAAGCAAGCAAAATTAGAATTTAGACTTCTTAAAGGAACACGTTTAATTATGGTTCATTTATACGATTATATCCCTAGATTATTTTGGCCAATTTACTATTTCATACAAGCACCGATTCAAGGACTTCTTATGAGAGGTTTTGAAATTGATTGTAGAATTAAGCATTATCAAGGTCGCATTCAATCAGGTGAGAAGATTAAATATACTAAATAATATATTAGGTGATTCGTTATGCAAATATTATTAGTCGAAGACGATAATACGCTTTTTCAAGAATTAAAAAAGGAATTAGAACAATGGGATTTTAATGTCGTTGGTGTCGAAGATTTTAGTCATGTGATGGAGACATTTGAAACATTTAATCCAGAAATAGTTATTTTGGATGTTCAATTACCGAAATACGATGGGTTTTATTGGTGTCGAAAAATGAGACAACAGTCGAACGTTCCTATTTTATTTTTATCATCAAGAGATAATCCAATGGATCAAGTGATGAGTATGGAACTTGGTGCAGATGATTATATGCAAAAACCATTTTATACAAACGTCTTAATTGCTAAGCTACAAGCTATTTATAGACGCGTTTATGAATTTGGAGTTGAAGAAAAGAGAACGTTAAGTTGGCAAGACGCTACTGTGGATTTATCAAAAGATAGTATTCAAAAAGATGATAAAACTATCTTTTTGTCTAAAACAGAGATGATTATTTTAGAGATGTTAATCAATAAACGTAATCAAATCGTGACACGAGACACTCTCATTACTGCTTTGTGGGATGATGAAGCTTTTGTTAGTGATAATACTTTAACAGTTAATGTTAATAGATTAAGAAAAAAATTATCAGAAATTGACATGGATAGTGCAATTGAAACCAAAGTTGGTAAAGGATACTTAGCTCATGAATAATTTTCGATGGTTTTGGTTTTTTATAAAATCTCGTATTAATTGGATATTGTGGATATTATTTCTCAACATTATTTTATTAGGTGTTGCCTACATAGATTATGAGATTTCAGTTGAAAGTGTATTTTATATAGTGATATTAAACGTAGGATTGAGTATACTTTTCTTATTATTTACGTTTGTTAAAGAAGTCCGTCTATCTAAACATTTTTATGAAGATAAAGAAATTGAAGAAATTAAGCATAAAGATTTGGCAGAAACCCCATTTCAACAACAAGTCATAGATTATCTGTATCGTCATATAGCCGCTCAAAAAGAGAAAGTAGTCGAACAACAATTACAAATTAAAAATCATGAACAAACAATTACAGAGTTTGTTCATGATATAAAAACACCTGTTACGGCTATGAAATTATTGATAGATCAAGAGAATGATGATCAGCGTAAGCGAGCGTTATTATTTGAATGGTCTCGTATTAATGAGATGTTAGATAAGCAATTATATTTAACAAGGCTTGAAACACATCATCGTGATATGTATTTTGATTATATTTCATTAAAGAGAATGGTTATAGATGAAATACAAGTTACTCGACATATCAGTCAGGCAAAAGGGATAGGTTTTGAATTAGATTTTAAAGACGAACAAAAGGTTTATACAGATGTTAAATGGTGCCGTATGATGATTAGGCAAGTTCTATCTAACTCTTTGAAATATAGTGATAATTCTACAATAAATTTAAGTGGTTATAACATAGAAGGACACGTTGTTTTAAAAATTAAAGACTACGGTCGTGGAATTAGTAAAAGAGATTTACCACGTATATTTGATAGAGGATTTACTTCTACAACAGACCGCAACGATACTGCGTCTTCTGGTATGGGATTATACCTTGTACAAAGCGTGAAAGAACAACTTGGGATTGAAGTTAAAGTTGATTCAATAGTGGGGAAAGGAACAACGTTTTATTTCATTTTCCCACAACAAAATGAAATCATTGAGCGCATGTCTAAAGTGACAAGATTGTCATTTTAAACGTGCGTTTTGTTACTTACTATTATCACAATTGTAATAAATAATCGATATAATAAAAGATGTAAATTAAAGAAGATATGATAGTCTACATTAAGTTTGTCTTCGTAAAAAGATAATTTGGTTGAAGTATGACAGGAGTGATTATTTGTCGATATTAGAGGTAAGACAGTTGTCAAAAGTCTATGGTGATAAGCAAGCTTTCCAAGAAGTTTTGAAAGAAATTAATTTAGATGTTGATGAAGGTGAGTTTATATCAATTATGGGACCTTCTGGTTCAGGAAAGACAACTTTATTAAATGTACTTAGTTCGATTGATTATATGACTAAAGGATCTATTACAATCAACGGGAAACAACTTGAGAAGTTATCTAATAAGCAATTATCTGATATTAGAAAAAAAGATATTGGATTTATTTTTCAAGATTATAATATTTTAAATACCTTAACCGTTAAAGAAAATATCATGCTTCCACTATCAGTTCAAAAGTTAGATAAACAAATAATGCATGAACGTTATCAACGTATAGTAGAAGCTTTGAACATTAGTGATATTAGTGATAAATATCCATCAGAGTTGTCAGGTGGACAGCGTCAACGTACCTCAGCAGCAAGGGCATTTATTAATTTACCTTCAATTATATTTGCTGATGAGCCTACAGGTGCTTTAGATTCTAAAAGTACACTAGATTTACTTAAGCGTCTTAAATATATGAATGAGGAATTTAACACAACCATACTTATGGTGACACATGATCCAGTAGCGGCTAGTTTTTCAAACCGTGTTGTGATGTTAAAGGATGGACAAATCTTTACTGAGTTGTATCAAGGTGATGATGATAAACAAACGTTTTATAAAGAAATTATAAGAACGCAAAGTGTACTTGGTGGCATCAATTATGAGCTTTAATGAAATTATCTTCAAAAACTTTAAACAAAATGTGACGCACTATGCTATTTATTTATTATCTCTTGTTATCAGCGTTGTATTATATTTTAGTTTTGTAACTTTAAAATATGCGCACCATTTACACGGTAATCAATCGTTTCCTGCCATCAAAGAAGGTTCACAAGTAGGAAGTTATTTTTTATTTATCATTATTGTGGTCTTTTTGCTTTATGCTAATTTTTTATTTTTGAAAAGACGAGGTCGTGAACTATCGTTATTACAAATTATTGGTCTAACAAAGAAAGATATCATGAAAATGATTATGTTGGAGCAATTGATGACATTTATGATGACAACTATTGTAGGTATCATATTGGGAATCTTTGGTTCGAAAATTTTACTCATGATTGTATTGCGATTATTAGGAATCAACGTGAGTGTTTCTATTATATTTAATTATCATGCCATTTTAGAAACGTTATTATTAATAGCTGTGTCATATGTACTTATAGTCTTTCAAAGCTATGTATATTTACTTAAACGTTCTATTAAAGAGTTAGCGTCTGATGTAAATAAAAAAGAGTTCAGTCATACACGCACAACACTTGGTGAAGTTGTATTAGGTTTGCTAGGGATTATTATGATAGTTAGTGGTTATATAATGTCGACTAAATTAGTAGATAACGTAGAAACAATTATTCAACCTTTTGCTATTTTATTTTTAACTGTTATAGGATCATATTTTTTCTTTAGAAGTACAGTTTCATTGATATTTAAAGCGATACAGCGGTTGAGAAATGGAACGGTAAGTGTCACAGATGTTATGTTCACATCACCTATTATATATCGTGTTAAGAAGAATGCATTTTCTCTAACTGTAATGACTGTTGTGTCAGCAATAACAGTTTCTGTATTATGTTTTGCGGCGTTAAGTCGTAGTACGTTAACAAATGAAGTGTTACTGAGTTCACCACATGATGTTACGTTAAAGAATCAGAAACAAGCAAATGAACTTGCTTTTAAATTAAATAACCGTAATATTGAACATTACTATAATTATAAAGAGGTCGTGTATGCAAAAGTTTATAAAGATCATCTTTTTAGCGAAGGTGTATATAGACCGAAAGAAATCACAGTAACGAGTGATAAATATATTCCAAATGTAAGTACGAAAAAAGGGCAGACAGATATTATTATACCTAGAGGATCTCTCAAAGATGTTGTTAAAACAGACAAAAAAAGGACGGCTTATGTAGGAAGTAAGAAGTTTCGTTTAAAAGTAAGTTTGAGAAAAGGGATAAATAAAGTCTATTTTATGTCTGATGTTGATCGTGGTAGACCGACACTTATTTTAAATGATGAAGATTATCAAAAAATTAGAGAACATATAAAAGAAAAGAATATTGTTTCCCAATATGGTTTTGATCTTAAAAATAAAAATGATTTACCAGAATTAGAAAAATTAGTTAGTAGTATCAATGAAGATATAGAAACAAGAAGTGAAGCGGCAAGTGAAATTTCTAGTTTAACTGGTATTTTATTATTTGTGACATCGTTTTTAGGAATTACATTTTTAATCGCAGCAGGATGTATAATTTACATTAAACAGATTGATGAAACGGAAGACGAACTTGAGAACTACACGATTCTTCGTAAGCTAGGATTTACGCATCAAGATATGTCTAAAGGTTTGAAACTTAAGGTAATATTTAATTTTGGTTTACCTTTAATTATTGCATTACTGCATGCATATTTTGCTTCACTTGCTTATATGCATTTAATGAATGTGACAAATCAAATACCTATTTTTATAGTTATGGCAGTTTATACAGCAACTTATGCAGTATTTGCTATTATAGCTTATAATCATTCTAAAAGAACAATTAAACATTCGATATAAATTTATACTTATTGAATTTGTGTTATTTAATTTATAGATTTTAATATATTTTCAAAACTCAATTGATAATACTAAGCGACATTTTAATCATTGAAAATAACAAATGATTAAAGTGTCGCTTTATTAAATTGAATGAAAATTACAATTAATATTTGAAATTGATTTAATAAATCGTTATTTTAAAGTTGGAGTGGATAAAAGTGTTTCCATGATTTTATCGCTCATCATTTTTAATAAGATTATGAGACACTTATGTAAAAATTTAATATCTAGTTTGTTAAGAATTTGTAAATAGAATTGTGGTTATGTAAATTTTGTGATATTTTCAAGTAGGGACAAAACTGGATGTTGGCGAACATCAATAAATGATTACTATATATTAAATTTACACAATTTTTACAATATAAGAATTGCTAGTTACTTTTTATAATAATTGTAAATCAGTTCCTCAACCACTTGTCTTACGCAAATAAAATTTAATAATGTGATTGATGACAATCGCTCAAAATGGAGGATTTTTAATGTTTAGTAAGAAAAAGGATAAGTTCATGGTTCAATTAGAAGAAATGGTATTCAATCTAGACCGTGCAGCTATTGAATTCGGCAAAATGGACTTCAATACACACTTAGATTTGAAAGCTTATTCTGATAATATTAAAACGTATGAGTCACATGGTGACGAACTTATGCATCAAGTTATTTCTGATCTCAACCAAACATTCATTACACCAATTGAACGTGAAGATATCTTATCTTTATGCAATGCAATAGATGATGTTCTAGATGCTATGGAAGAGACATCAGCAATGTTTGAAATGTATTCAATTGAATATACAGATGAGTACATGGCTGAATTTGTAGAAAACATACAAAAAGCAGTTGCCGAAATGAAGCTAGCTGTAGGATTACTTGTAGACAAAAAGTTATCTCACATGCGCATTCATTCTATTAATATTAAAGAATTTGAGACAAATTGCGACGGTATCTTAAGACAGTCGATGAAACACATCTTCAACAGTGAAACAGATCCAATCACATTAATTAAAATAAAAGATATTTATCAAAGCATGGAAGAAATAGCAGATAAGTGTCAAGCTGTTGCTAATAATTTTGAAACTATAATCATGAAAAATAGCTAAGGGAGTCTTTATTTATGTCATATATTTTAATTGTCACGATAGCTATAGTTATATTTTCATTAATATTTGACTTTATCAATGGTTTCCATGATACAGCTAATGCTGTAGCTACTGCGGTTTCTACTCGAGCATTAACACCAAGAAGAGCTATTTTATTAGCAGCAGTCATGAACTTTATTGGGGCATTGACCTTCACAGGTGTTGCTGGAACTATTACAAAAGATATCGTTGATCCATTCAAATTACAACATGGTTTAGTTGTTGTGTTAGCAGCTATTATTGCTGCCATTATTTGGAATTTAATCACTTGGTTGTATGGAATACCAAGTTCATCTTCTCACGCACTAATCGGATCTATAGCGGGTGCAGCCATTGCATCGCAAGGTTCGTTTGCAGTATTACACTATCAAGGTTTTACAAAAATTATTATCGTATTAATCATTTCACCAATTATAGCTTTTTGTGTAGGTTATATGATGTATACGATTGTTAAAATCGTTTTTAAAAATTCAAATTTAACACGTACTAATCGTAATTTTAGGTTTTTCCAAATCTTTACTGCAGCATTACAATCATTCTCACATGGTACAAACGATGCTCAAAAATCTATGGGTATTATCACATTAGCTTTAATTGTAGGTAATTTACAAGATGGTAGTAATGTTGAACCTCAAGTATGGGTTAAAGTTGCGTGTGCAACAGCTATGGGATTAGGTACAGCAGTAGGTGGTTGGAAAATCATCAAAACTGTTGGCGGAAATATTATGAAAATTAGACCTGCTAACGGTGCAGCCGCTGATATTTCTTCAGCATTAACGATTTTCGTAGCGTCATCATTACATTTCCCATTATCTACTACACACGTTGTGTCTTCATCTATTCTAGGTGTAGGTGCTTCAAATCGTGCGAAAGGTGTTAAATGGAGTACTGCTCAACGTATGGTTGTAACATGGGTGATTACTTTACCTATCTCAGCTGTTTTAGCAGCAATTATTTATTTTATTATTCATCTGTTCTTAAAATAAAAAAGGTTTGTATAATACGTAAGTACATATAGCTAAAGGCCACACAAAGACTGACATTTTTAGTCAACTTTGTGTGGCCTTTTTATTTGAATTGCTTAAAATATAAAATAATGAGGTTCAATCATTCTATTAAAATAAAAAACTACAAGGTATATTCCATTACCTTGTAGTAAAATCATTAATCATCAATGATTAGTGGATAAATGCATATGAAGATACTTCTGAAGCTGGGATAGTACGATAGTTCATATTGTATGGACCATTTGCATAATTCATTTCTGAAATTAAAATACTACCATCACCATTAATACGTTCAACGTATGCTACATGACCATATGGTCCAGGTGTACTTTGCATAATTGCACCAACAGATGGAGTATTATCAACTTGATAACCATCATTCGCTGCATTTGACGCCCAGTATTTTGCATCAGACCAGTAAGTACTGATAGGTTTACCAGCTTGTGAACGTTTGTCGAACACATACCATGTGCATTGACCTTCAGTGTATAAGTTTTGATGGTTGAATGAAGGTGAAGTATAATTACCGCTAGTTTGAGTTGCTGTACCACCTGATCCTGAACCAGAACCACCATTAGGGATAGTTAATATTTGGTTAGGCATAATTAAATAACCATTTAGATGATTTGCTTGCATTAATGCATCAACTGAAACACCATATTTATTAGCTATGATGTTTAATGATTCACCTGCTACTACAGTATGTGAAGATGCTGAACTTGAAGAAGTGTTTGAACTAGTATTTTGTGAAGCACTTCCACCTACATTAATAACTTGTCCTGGGAATACCATATTGTTGCTAAGATTATTATTCTGCTTAATGCTTTCTACTGAAGTATTGTATTGTTGTGCAATAGTCCATAAGGATTCTCCAGATTGAACCTTATGTTGTGTAGAAGCTTCAGCATCATGATGTGATAGAACTGCTGCTGCGCCTGAAGCGGCTGTAATTGCAAAGGCTAACTTTTTCAAAGTAACTCCTCCTTAAATATAACAAAGATTTAATTGATTTAAGTTTAATGATTTAGATAATTGTCCCGACAAGTCTCTGTACATTAACTTTTTGTTTTTTTATTACGTACCCCATACTAACAAAAATATTTGACTTTGTGGGCTTTGTTATTATCTTGTAACATTGTTAAAATAATGTATTGTTCTGAACATTTATTAAAGAAAGTTGATATATCGCTATTTATAAGACATATTTCGTTACTTTTCTTAATATTTATTAGATAAATTGTAATAAAGTAAAGTTCAATGTAATGAGTTTTCTAAAACTTCTATATATTTAGAATTTATGAACTTAAATACTTTTGTAATTCTTTATAGTGTTGTAAAATTTTTATTACCTAATTATTTAATATAGAAAAGGAGTTATTATAATGTCACAATCGACACACCAATCAACTGATCATAAAAGACAATCTCAAGATAAGAACCAAACACATGCCTATGCAAAAGTTTGGTTATATTTTATGTATTATTGGATGATTTTTGGGATTGGTTGTTATTTTGGACAATATCTTCCTATGTCATGGAGAAAACCATTGTCTCTAGGATTGTTAATTCTGATATTAGCAACGTTGTTTATTAAACGTGCGCGAAAATATGGATTAGTGATCTCTCATATATACGCTATTATTGTAGGTTTGCTTTCGTATGCTCTTTTTACGACTTACTTACAAAATTTAGGAGCAGAAGTATTCTATAAAAATATTATTCTTGCTATTGGTGCATTTATAGCTTTTGGTATTATAGGTTACTTTTTAATAAAAGACGCTTCGAGTATGGGAAAATATTTGTTTGTGACATTAATTGCGCTAATTATAGCTGGGATTATAGGGATATTTATTAATAATCCAATTTTTCATACTGTCATTACAATAGTGAGCTTATTATTGTTTCTCCTTTATACTTTATACGATTTTAATAGAATGAAAAGAGGTCAATTCTCACCAAGAGAAATGGGATTTAATTTGTTTATCAACTTATTAAATATCATCGAAGATATACTTAGTTTAGCAAATCGCTTTAAAAACTAAAGAGATTATGAATGAATTAAAAGATGTGATCGTGTTTCTCTATCAGAGAGTTTCTGGGTTTTTCATTTAATGTTGAACTCTCAACACGACACATCTTTTTTTATATCTAATAGAAAAGATGAAGTACAAAAATAAAAAAATGATTAAATATATCTTTTTCTTTTTGATTTATTTTTATATTGTGTTAGATTATTTTCTGATACTTGTGAAAATTTACATGAATTGATATGGGCATAAAAGACTGAGGGAAAGAGGTAAAGATATGGCAAATTCTTGTTTGCATATACTTTCAAAAAAAGAATATACGGCAACACGATGTCAAGACGGCATTTTATTATTTTGGCCTATCGAAGGGAGTATGCACTTTCAACAATTTATGAAAGAAAGGATACTCTCAGATGAGTTATATATTGTGAATAATATGGATGTGTTTAGTATCAGTGACAATGGCATCACACTAGAAGTATATATTTCTAGTGATTGGTTTACAGAGTTAGGCTATTCTTTTTTTAATTACCATTATATTTCGGATTTAATACAATCTAAGAAAGAAATTAAAGAACTAGTTGCTCAACTTACGTTGAATTTTTTAGATAATGATGTGGATAAAGAGCAAGATATTATCAATAAAATTGTTCATATTCTTGCTAATGAGGCTATTATTGACAAAAAAATTGCTGAAGACCAATATATGTATGATTATTATGGTGAGTTAAAGGATGAATTGAATTATATATATAATCACATCGAAGAAAGACTTACTCTAAAAGATATTTCCAATAAATTATATGTTTCTAAGTCCAACCTTTCTACGCAGTTTCATTTGTTATTAGGTATGGGATTTAAAAAATATATAGATACACTTAAAATTAGTAAATCTATAGAGATGCTACTTACGACAACTAAAACGATAAGCCAAATTAGTGAAACGTTAGGATTTAGTAATGTATCTACATATTCTAGACAATTCAAAAATTATTTAAGTGTAACGCCCAATGCATATCGTGCAATGAAAAAATATGATAAGTACAATGGATGTTCTGATGATGATGTTTCAGAACACTTAAAATCATGTGTACAATCATTAATATGTTCTAAAATGCCAACGAATGAGTTAGATAATTATGATGAAATTGTTATTGACCAATATCCAATTTCTAATGTTTCAACGTTTTATTCTGTCGTTCAAATTAATTCAATTGATGAAATTAAAATGTTGTTTTTGCAAGGTATTCATAAAAAAATAGGGTATGAAGGTTCAAATATTATTTTTTGTATTATGCCTAACTTATGCCAATATAAGAATTTGTTCTCTCAAGAAGAGATGAATGATATCATTAAAATTATTATTGAATATCGCTTGCACGTCGCATTTAGCATCGATAAAATCGAGCAAATATATGAACTTAATCAACTTTTTACATATCAATATGAAAACTTAAAAATTATGAATAAATGTTCTGTTTCAGATTACAATGTGCAATTTATATTTAATTTGAACGAAAAAAGTATTCGAGAAATTTATCGTAATATCTTGAAGATACAAAACATCGAATTGGAATATAAAATAGGTTTAGATATTAGTTGCATGTTTAATGACACTGCACAATTTAAATCATTAGCTTCGCAAATAAAGCGTTTAAAATTTGACTATCTTTATATTGATAATGCTAGATTAAAGTCACCCTATTTACTTGATAATGAGGAAGGTTTATTACTCAAAAATATTCTACAATTTAAGCATTTAATAGATGATTTAAAGCAGTTTGATTTTAGTAGTGAAAATTTAATTTTTCTAAATTTATATAATCATCAATTACTGAATAATAATGAAATTGATTTAAGTAATAGCGCTCCATTACTATTTAAAACGATTTCAAAACTAAAAAAACATTTTAAAGGCTACGGATTAAATGTATTTTCAAATCCTAAAGTCTTTAACGCTGTACATTTATTTGATGAGAATGGGTTTAAAACAACGTTTGGACTGATTTTTAATCATTTGAGTTGGATGACTAATCAAAACCAAATTGAACAACGATTCTATAATATTATTGAAAATGCTGATCAATATTATCTCTACTTATATGATTGGCGTGTGATTGAAAGTGAATCTAATGAGAGCGACTTTAAAGACGTTGATATATGGATTAACTTTGAAGATGAAGCGTTAATAGATGAATATATTTGTGTGATTGCTAAAGTTGATGATGAAGGTGGCAATATTAATCATATGATTTCTCAAAACTTACGTCACAAATATGTTTGGTCTACACCGTTCTTGATGAGAGTTGAGGAGAACTTTAGACCATACATGCACATTATGGAACATGACTTTAAAAAGGGCCCATTGAAAATCAGAATGAAATATAATGCAGTATATTTAGTTGAAATATATAAAAAAGATAAAATAAATAAAAGGCGTAGCACAACTTAAATTGTGTTTATTCGTAATTTTGACAATTGTTTAAAAACAAATGTCAAAGACAATTATCCAAATATTTAAGATAATGATATATGCGTTGTCTACTTATATTTGGAGGTGCAGATTTTGAATGAGCAGAAATTAATTAAATTACTAGAATTTTACAAACAATATAAAGCATTATCTGGATATATAGATAAAAAATATAAGTTGACGTTAAACGATCTTGCTGTACTATATTTAGCTAAAAAATATTGCTTAGATGAGCGAATTCTTATGCAAACTTTTCTAAAACTGGCTACAGGAGAGTTAGATATTAGTAGAACTAAGATTTTGATGTCTATTAGAAGATTGATAGACAAAGAAAAGTTAAATAAAGTAATATCGAATAGAGATGAAAGAAAAATTTTTCTATATATGGATGAAAATAATATGAGTGAATTTGATGCTTTATTTGAAGATGTTGAAAAATTCTTAAGTTATTAATGACATTTTAATCGATATACAAAATGTATAGAGATGTGTCGAAATGAATCAAGCTACATAAAATGAGTTTGCTGTCGTCAAAAGTTTTATTTTGATGACAGTTTTTTTATTAAAAATGTTTATTGTATTTTGAGGAACAATAGGTATCTATAATGATTGATTTAACAATGTTTGTAACATGTTAACAGATTTTACAAAGACGGTAGCTAAATATATAATATGGTACATAGATGATGAAAGTGAGATGACATTATGGGACGTAAATGGAACAACATTAAAGAGAAAAAAGCCCAAAAAGATAAAAATACTAGTAGAATATATGCCAAATTTGGTAAAGAAATATATGTAGCTGCAAAGTCTGGTGAGCCTAATCCAGAGTCAAATCAAACTTTAAGATTAGTATTAGAACGTGCAAAAACATATTCAGTACCTAATCATATTATAGATAGAGCTATTGATAAGGCTAAAGGCGCTGGTGACGAAAACTACGATCACTTAAGATATGAAGGTTTTGGTCCGAATGGTTCAATGCTTATAGTTGACGCATTAACAAACAATGTAAATCGTACAGCATCAGATGTACGTGCTGCGTTCGGTAAGAATGGAGGAAATATGGGAGTATCTGGTTCAGTAGCTTATATGTTTGACCATACTGCAACCTTTGGTGTAGAAGGTAAATCTGTAGATGAAGTCTTAGAAACACTAATGGAGCAAGATATTGATGTAAGAGATGTAATTGATGACAATGGCTTGACTATTGTTTACGCAGAACCAGATCAATTTGCACAAGTTCAGGATGCATTACGTGAAGCTGGCGTTGAGGAATTTAAAGTAGCAGAGTTTGAAATGTTACCTCAAACTGATATTGAGTTGTCTGAAGAGGATCAAGCTATTTTTGAAAAATTAATCGATGCACTTGAAGACTTGGAAGATGTTCAAAATGTTTTCCATAATGTAGATTTAAAATAATGATGACTGCTAATGATTGGATAGACCGGTTGGAATTAATTTCGCATCCTGAAGGCGGATATTTTAAAGAAACAATGAGAGGCGACGGTAAAGGAAGAGCGTCTTTTAGCAGTATTTATTTTCTATTAACACAGCGCGATATATCACATTTTCATAGAATAGATGCAGATGAAGTATGGTATTATCATGCTGGTCAGACGTTGAAGATTCATATGATAACCCCTAAAGGTGAATATCATACTGTTAAATTAGGTAGAGATATAGATTGTGGTGAGTGTTTACAATATTGTGTGCCAAAAGGGACAATTTTTGCTTCTACTTTAGATAGTGCAGAGGGATATAGTCTAGTTGGATGTATGTGTCAACCTGGATTTGAATACGAGCATTTTGAACTTTTAACACAAGAATATTTGATTCGTCAATATCCACAATATGAAAGCATAATAAAAAGATTAGCTATATCTCAAGAAGATTAATAGAATATATAATAAGTATAAGAACCTGAGACATCGGTAATAGTCTCAGGTTTTTTGATATATTGACAGTCGATAACTAAATTAATATACGACTATTTCAAATTTTTTAGAACACAACATAGAGAATTTCACCGAGAAATTCAACAGGCAAAGCAGGTTGGGGTTCGGGATTCAGGACGTGGGGCAACGAATTCAATTTGAAATTTGACACGTGCACTCAGTTAATTAAATGAAGCCTAAGTTTTATTTAATTAACTTACCTTTTTAAATAACACATGGTTTTCAAGATGTACATGTTGGTGTGTTTGACGTTCGATATTTTGTAATCTTTGGTAAACAAGCTTCCATGTTCCACATGCTTCTTCTGGGGTTTGATAATCAGAGGTTAGTTGATTCATAACATTTAATAATTGCCCAGTATCTTCGTGGTCATTAATTAAATCTTCTAATATGATTTTAATGTTTTGTACATCTTGTCCTTGACTATATTGAATGAGTTTAGGAAAATCTTCCTCATCTTCTTTACGTATATGATCCAACATACTATCACGAAACTCGCGATATAAGTCTTGTAATTTTAATAAGTATGGGTGACTAGGACCATGTACTTTTGCCAATTTAGTCATGTAAGGTGTAAGATTCTTAAATTCTTCTTTAAGCGTTTCGTGATAAGCTGATTGTATATATTGTATAAGAGATTCAACATTTAAAAATTTAGGATTAATGGTACTGTTACCTTCTGTATTATCAATATGATTCAACTTATTTAATAAGGAATTTAAGTCAATATTTGGTTTATGATTGACAGCTGAAGCGATACTCTCTTGTCCGCCACAACAAAAATCTATTCCAGCATTTCTAAATATATCTGCACTTTTAGGATAATCTGTTACAACATCTGCAACAATATCTTCTTTTGTAATCATAAAAATTCCTCCTTAATATTTAGTATAAATGAAAAGTAAAAAATTGAATCAATCATAAAGATAAACTTCATAAAATATTCAAATAATAATAAAAAGGTTGCAATTCATAAATTTATCCTTTGAAATATAGGATAATAGCTATCATAATTAGAAAAGAGGGAGGAATGAATTATGCTAACTGAAAAAGAGCAAGATATTATCAAACAAACTGTACCATTATTACAAGATAAAGGAACTGAGATTACTTCAATTTTTTATCCTAAGATGTTTGAGGCTAACCCAGAATTATTAAACATGTTTAACCAAACAAACCAAAAGAAAGGTATGCAATCTGCTGCATTAGCACAAGCAGTACTAGCTGCAGCAATGAATATTAATAATTTAGGTGCAATTAAGCCAGCAATTATGCCTGTGGCACATAAGCACTGTGCTTTACAAGTTTATCCCGAACATTATCCAATTGTAGGTGAAAATTTACTTGCTGCAATTCAAGATGTGACAGGGTTAGAAAGTGACGACCCAGTAATTCAAACATGGGCAAAAGCGTATGGAGAAATTGCAGATGTATTTATCAAATTAGAGCAAGAAATTTACAACCATATGTTATGGAAAGGTTTTAAACCATTTAAAATCACAAACATTACACAAGAAACAAGTGACATCAAATCTTTCACAGTTGAATCTGAAGAATATGATTTAAGTCAATTCGAACCAGGTCAATACATTACCGTAGATGTTTCTAGTGAAAAGTTACCATATAGAGCTAAACGTCATTATTCAATCATAGATGGAGATGAAAATCACTTAGTATTTGGTGTCAAACGTGATGTGACTACTGAACATGAAGGTGAAGTTTCAACAATTTTACATGATGAAATATCAGAAGGTGACATGATTAATTTATCTGCTCCTGTAGGTGGCTTTTCAATAGAAAATACTGAAAGACCGCAATTGTTTATTGGTTCTGGCGTAGGTATGACACCATTAGTTTCAATGTTTAAAAAAGCTGCATCATTAAACGTTCCAACTCAAATGATTCAAGCGGTTGTGACAGAAGATGAACGACCATTTGCTCAAAAACTTGATAGCATTACAGATAATTATGAGCAAGCACAGCTACATTTACACGTGAAAGATAAAGAAGGTTATTTAGAAGCTAAAGAATTAGAACAATATTTAAGTGAACAGCCTGAAATTTATATTTGTGGTGGTACGAAATTCTTACATTCAATTATAAATTCTCTTAAAGAATTAAATTATGATATGAATCATGTTCATTTTGAAACATTTATTCCTCGTTTAAGTGTTCAAGTATAGTTTTAAAGAAGGTAATATAATGAAAATGAATCCAAGATATGTTAAAGTGTTTTTTCTATATTTAGTAAGCACATTTATTTCTAATCGCTTAACAACGAATAAATCTTTATGCAAAACATTAATGCAAGGCATTTTAGGTTATGGTTTATTTGCATTAGGATTAAAGTATTTAACTATTAAGAAAAAACAACATCAAGCGCAATAGAATTTTAATGATTGTTTTACCATTAATAAAATTGGTATTTTATCAAGCAACGAGCAACAGTGTTTATGACTCTGTCACTCGTTGCTTATTTTTATGTTCACATTTTTAAATTTCAATATTTATGTGTTAAAACCTAGTATTTCTATCTATTTTAAGTAAAATAAATCAATTTATAGTAAAATAGTCTTAATGATTTAATAAGAACATTTATGTAAACAGTATTTATCTGAGACTTAAGATGACATTGACATCCTAGTTTAATATAATAAAAGCAAGGAGTTGGTGACTGTGAAAGTAAAATATATAGACAAACGTCACTGGCGTCGCCTGGTAGAGAGAGAATATACAGAGGTTAAAGTTAATAATAATAGATTTAAAGGTATTATAGGCTTGGTCACGATGAAAAAGGTTCGTGAGCCTTTAGAGGTGACGGTAGTTGGACAAAACATAATAGTTGCAGATGACAATTATAAATGGTTACAGATACTACCGGATAAGAAGCGGTATAGTATGACTGTCATGTTTGATAATAAAGGGAATCCATTAGAATACTACTTTGACATTAATATAAAGAACATTACTCAAAAAGGAAATGCACGTACCATCGATTTATGTTTAGACGTTCTCGTTCTACCTAATGGTGAGTATGAACTTGTAGATGAAGATGATTTAATGTACGCACTACAAAATAAACAAATTTCAAAGAAGCAATATCATGAGGCATATATTATCGCCCATCAATTAATGATTGAAATAGAAGATAATTTTTCAGAAATACAAGATAAGGTTATGCGTTGTTATCATAAAATCAATCATAAAGCACAGAAAATGAAACATAAACGTCCCTATAAAGCTAAAAAGAAATCACACCGACGACATTAACAATTTTAATCAATTTATCGCTGATGGTAAGTTATGTCGTTTCACTAAGATTAAAGTAAAAACATATGTAGGGGGACGCTATGAAAATAGATGATTATCGTTTGCTCATTACTTTAGATGAGACAAAAACTTTACGCAAAGCAGCAGAAATTCTATATATTTCTCAACCTGCAGTTACTCAACGTTTAAAGGCAATTGAGGCTGCATTTGGAGTTGAGATTTTTATTCGTACAAAAAAACAGCTCATTACTACGACTGAAGGTTCAATGATTATTGAACATGCGCGTGATATGCTCAAACGTGAACGTTTATTTTTTGATAAAATACAAGCACATATTGGTGAAGTGAACGGTACAATTTCAATCGGTTGCTCTTCGCTTATTGGACAAACATTGCTTCCTGAAGTATTAAGTCTTTATAATTCGCAATTTCCCAATGTGGAGATACAGGTTCAAGTAGGATCTACTGAACAAATAAAAGCGCATCATCGAGACTACCATGTGATGATTACACGTGGAAATAAAGTAATGAATTTATCGAATACACATTTATTTAATGATGAACATTATTTTATATATCCTAAGGATCGTAAGGAAGATGTAACTAAACTGCCTTTTATTGAATTTCAAGCGGATCCAATTTATATTAACCAAATTAAACAATGGTATAACGATCATTTGGGACATGATTATCACGCGACAATCACAGTTGATCAAGTTGCCACATGTAAAGAAATGTTGCTTAGTGGTGTAGGGGTAACTATACTACCAAAAATTATGATGAAAAATATCGATAAGAACATGTTTGAATTTGAAAAAGTCACTATTGATAAAAAGCCACTTATTCGGTCAACATACATGAGTTATGACGCAAGTATGCTACAACTTCCTCAAGTAGACGCATTCGTAAATTTAATGTTGAACTTTATTAGATAATTGAGGCTTAATTCTGTTGTGTAACTGCAATCTAAAAATAGGATAGAGGTCGAGAAGATGTTTACAGCATTATTGCAAATAAAGAATTATAAATTGTTTGTGGTCAATATGTTGTTACTAGGTATGGGAATAGCAGTGACTGTACCTTATTTAATTTTATTTGCTACAAAAGATTTGGGGATGACGACAACACAATATGGACTGCTACTTGCACTTGCTGCGATAAGTCAGTTTATAGTCAATTCCATTATTGCAAGATTTTCTGATACACATCATCTTAATAGAAAGATTCTAATCATCACTGCTTTGTTTATGGGGGCAGTGAGCTTCTCAATTTATTTCTACGTTCATCAAATATGGTTATTCATCGTGTTATATGCGTTGTTTCAAGGATTATTTGCACCAGCAATGCCACAATTGTATGCCTCTGCCAGAGAATCAATCAATGCTTCAAGTTCACGTGATCGTGCTAAGTTTGCTAATACTGTTTTACGTTCAATGTTTTCACTTGGTTTTTTATTTGGGCCATTTATAGGTGCACAACTTATTGAGTTAAAAGGTTATTCTGGATTATTTGGTGGCACAATAGCTATTATTTTATTTACTTTAATTTTACAAGTGTTTTTTTATAAAAATTTACCGGTAAAAAATCAAATTTCTGAACAACAGCATATTGAGAAAATCGCACCAAATATGTTTAAAGATAAATCATTATTTATTCCATTTATAGCGTTTATATTACTTCATATTGGGCAATGGATGTATACGATGAATATGCCACTTTTTGTGACAGATTATTTAAATGAAAAGGAAAGATATGTAGGCTATTTAGCAAGTTTATGTGCAGGTTTAGAAGTGCCGTTTATGGTTATATTAGGTATATTATCAGCTAAATTGCCAACTCGAACTTTATTGATAATTGGTTCTGTATTTGGTGGCGCATTTTACTTTAGTATTGGTGTATTTAAAAATTTTCATATGATGCTTGTTGGACAAATATGTTTAGCCATCTTTCTAGCAATATTACTAGGTCTTGGGATTAGTTATTTTCAAGATATTCTTCCTGATTTTCCAGGTTATGCATCAACACTTTTTGCCAATGCCATGGTAATAGGACAACTTGGTGGTAATTTGCTAGGTGGTGTGATGAGTCATTGGGTTGGTTTGGAAAATGTATTCTTTGTCTCAGCAAGTTCTATCTTCGTAGGGATGATACTCATCTTGTTTACGAAAGATCAAAAAATTACAATAGAAGATGTGGAGTAGATAGAGATGACAGCGATATTATGGATTTTAATTATTATAGCCTTTGCGTTAGCATTTATTGGTTTAATTAAACCGGTGATACCATCACTTTTAATGTTATGGATTGGTTTTTTAATTTATCAATTTGGTTTTCATGAGGGAAGATTATCGTGGATTTTTTATGTTGCAATGATTATCTTTACCATTATGATATTAGTAGCCGATTTTGTGATGAATAAATATTTCGTCAATCGCTTTGGAGGAAGTAAAATAGGTGAATACACAGCGCTCATAGGTGTGATTGTAGGTTGTTTCGTTTTTCCTCCCTTTGGTATTATCATTATTCCTTTTGTTGCTGTGTTCATTGTTGAATTGGTTCAAGGGTTTAACTTTCAACAAGCTATAAAGGTGAGTTTTGGCTCAGTGATTGCATTTTTAGCGAGTACAATTGCTCAAGGTCTAATAATGATTGTAATGGTTATTTGGTTCTTTTTAGATGTCTTTCTAATAAATTAAATTGAGATAAAATAAAGACTTGCACTCAAAATAAACGTTTTGAGTGTAAGTCTTTTTATATGCGTGTATTTGCTTCTTTATTATAAAAGTGATGATTCACATAAAATGAAATAGGGATGATTATTATCGCAATAATGATGAAAGTCCAATTACTAACTTTAATATATGGTCCAAACGCTAAAAATGATTGCGGTATAAAAAAAACATAAAAAAGAGTGATTAATAATAATGCGATGACACCATAGGTGAGCCACCAGGTCCAATAAGAGTTGTTAAAGCACTGTAATTGTACCGTTTTAAAGTTCATCCAAATAAATAAAAATATAATTACTAAACCAATAATGACAGTTAGGGGAAACGTATATAAATATAGTAAATTACTATCGCCCCCTATAAAAAAGCCAATCAATCCTTTGAGAAAACAAAAAATACCTATTAAAAGAATGAAGTTATGACTTATATATTTAAAAATGTTTTTAAATGTTTCATTTGGGAGTTCCCTTATCTCTTTTTTAGCATGTGCTTTAGGATCATGGTTGAAAAACTCCATCGCAAGCATTCCAGTATCACCTGCACGAATTAAGTGTTTCAAAGTACGGTTTAACATTAATTCTGAATCGTGAGGGTTAACTCGTAAGTCAGCACGCACATATGTCATGTAATTTTCAAATATTTCACGATCGGTATTGTTCAGTCGCAAAGCTTTGACATTATTCTCCTTTGTTAATTGCGCAGTGGATTTCATAATAAAATACTCCCTTAAATTTTAAATTCATAAATAAATACTACTTTAAAAAGGATAACTAAGTTAAAGTATCATTTAAAAACATGATGATTAGTATGATAAACACAATCATATCATAATTATCACATGTATATCATTACTCTTATACAAGTTCAAAAGGGCTATTAGACAAAATTATAGGAATTGTAAATCTTTTTTCTATTTCACACAAACGTCGTTTAATTTTGATAAAATAGCGCGAATGATATCATAACTAAAAAGATAACTTTAATAAAAGTAAAACTTTTATAAATAAAGAGTAAATAATTTACCATTAAATATATATGTTACTTTGTGAAATTAAATGTAATGAAATGATATTTTATGTTAAAAAATGATTAAATCAAAAAACCATGTTAAAATAAAGAGTATCGATAAGTAACTACAAAGGAGTCTATCATGAGAAAATGGTTAACCTTACTATTAATTACAACATTGGTGTTAACTGCATGTGGTAAAAGTAACGAAAAAGCTTCTTTAGAAAAAAGCATTGATCAGTTGAAAAAAGAAAATAAGGATTTAAAAAAACAGAAGAAAAAGTTACAAGAGCAAAAGGATAAGCTTAAACACAAACAGGATAGTCTCCAAGAAGATGTAAATGACTTGCCTGCTAAAAGCACATCCCGAGATAAGAAAAATAAAGATAATCATGATGCAAAAGAAAAGTCTTCAGATAATCAATCGACATCTGCTAATCATGATGATCAAACTAACAAAATAAAAAGCAATCAAGATGAACATGACAGTCAATCCTCTAAACCACATACACAGCAGAAGCCCTCACAGAATGATAGAAAAAATAATCATCGACAAGAACGATAGGTAGTTATTCCTAACGTTTAAATACGAAACGGGAAGGGTATTATATGTTGCGAATAGGTATTAGTGAGTTTAACAAACATTTAGATTGGAAGATAGCGAATAGTTGATAGCTTTAAGAGGAGAGAAGAACGATGCATGAACAAGATTTTAATATTCTAGAAGGTAAAAAGATGACATTAGTAGAATTAGGTCGTGAGTTAGAGAATCTAACTGGTCGTACTATTAAAGATACAACAAGTGATATTAAACGAGTCATTGCACATTTGCCTAACTTTGAATCAGATACAGATACATTTGTAGCAACATACCACCTTAATCATCAAAATGATTTTATTGATGCAACATTTGTTGCACCTAAAAATCAAAGTGATCGTTTGAAAGAAATACCGGTACACATTAAGTTGATTAGTTATATTTCTAAAAACTAATAAATATAAAAAAGAATATATGTTTAAATAACGCGATATGAGTAGAGTTAAAAACTTCATAACGCGTTAATTTTATATTAAAATATAGGCAAAATAAGCATTTTCGATTAAATGGAGTGTTTAAGATGGTTATTTATATTGAAACTGAACGTTTAAACTTAAGAGATTGGGAAACCAAAGATTTATTACCTTTTCAAAAAATGAATGCTAATGCGCAAGTACGTAGATACTTCCCTAGTTTACTTAGTTATCGTCGTTCTGAGATAGACATGGAAAATATGGATAGCATAATACAAGAGAGTGGCCTAGGTTTATTTGCTGTAGAGTTGAAAGAGACGGGAGAATGGTTAGGGTTTATAGGTGTGAATTACGTTTCAAAAGATAGCCATTACCCTTTTAAAGAGTTACCGTTTTATGAAATAGGTTGGAGGCTAATTCCAGAAGTATGGGGAAATGGTCTAGCTACAGAAGGGGCAGAAGCCGTAATGAAATATGCTAGAGATAAAGGAATTAAAGAATTATATAGTTTTACTTCTGAAAATAATTTGCCTTCTAGAAAAGTCATGGAAAAATTAGGAATGACTTTTTTAGACAATTTTGAATATCCGAATCTTAGTAAATACCATCCCCTTAAACGTCATGTAAGATATTATAAAGAGCTACTTCCTTCTTGAAAGGAAAGTTAGTAGTTCTTGTACAAATGAAATTGTGATTCATAAAAGCACCTTCACGGATGGGGATTTGTAGTTTTTGTATAATTGGAAATGATAATCCATATAATAAAAAACTTGAAAATAATAAGTCAATAATATAAACTACAAAGTTATTAAATAATAAATGATTATGTTTATTTGATACTTAATTTTAAGATAGATTTTAATAAACATGAAAGAGTTTAATAGTTTTATTGAAAAATACCCACAAATGTTTCTTTAGATGAAATCATTTGTGGGTTCTCTACCTTTTACTTTATTAATCGTATGTACGTACACCAAGTGGTTTGTAATGTTTAAGTCCTTCGATGAGTGATTCTTTAGTATCATATAAAGGTGCAAGCTTTTGATATTTCTCATCAATAAATCCTTCTTTAATCATATGGTCGATTAAGTGTTGTAGTGGCTCAAAGAATCCATTTAAATTAAATACACCTATAGGCTTTTGGTGTATACCAATTTGAGCCCAACTATACATTTCAAAAAATTCTTCTAATGAACCAGCACCGCCTGGAGCCATAATAAAAGCATCGGCAAGTTCAGTCATTTTATTTTTTCGTTCATGCATAGAATCTACTAATATAAGCTCACTTACTTTTTGGCTTGTTATTTCTCGTTCATCTAACATTTTAGGCATGACACCGATAGCTTTACCGCCATGCTCAAGTATGCCATCTTGAATAGCTCCCATAATGCCGACTGATCCTGCTCCGAATACAAGCTCGTATCCTTGTTCAGCCATATATTTTCCTAATTCGTATGCCTCTTTAACATAAGATGGGTTTTTCCCTTTACTTGCACCACAATAAACAGCAATTCTTTTCATAATATGCCTCCTATATTTGATTAATGATTTTTCTAAAAGCATGCTCGAATTTAAGTCTATCCTCTGTTGTGAAGGGAGGAGGGCCTTTGTGACGACCACCTCGTCTTCTTATTTGAGCATTTAGATATCTTTGATCTAATAAGCTTTGGATGTTGTTTGAGTGATAAATATTTCCTTTATGATGCATGACAGTATGTACTTTGTCTATCAGTAGACTAGCAAGTCCATAATCTTGTGTGATGACGATATCATTATTGCTAGCAAGTTCGACTATTTTATAGTCTACCGCATCGGGACCGTCATCAACGTATACAATTTTTACATGTTCGGGTTGTATTTGTTGTGAAAAATGGCTAAAACTTCTTAAAATTGTAACAAAAATGCCTGTCCCTTTCGTCAATTCAATGACAGAATTAACAACAGGACAAGCATCTCCATCTATAATTACGTTAGTCTTCATGGTTAAGAATGATTTGATTCCTTATGTTGTTTTACGACACTGTCAGCCACGTAATTTTCATATTTTTTAAATTCTTTTTTTCTAGCTTTCTCTGCTTCTTCACGCTGTTTTTGTTCTTCTTTATGACGTTTTTCAATATTCTTTTGAAGCTTTTTATCTAATTTTTTAATATCTTTACGATTATCTTTTTCTAGTTTTTCGCCTTTTTTCTCAATTTCGTGATCTATTTTACCAGGAGTTAAGCCAACTTGCTCTTCGTATTTTTGAGTTTTTTTCATGTCTTTAATACGTTGTTTCTGATTAGCTTCACGTTGTTTTTGTTCTTCTTTATGACGTTTCTCAATATTCTTTTGAAGCTTTTTGTCCATTTTGTCTGCTTCTTTACGATTTTGTTTAGCTAATTTTTCGCCTTTTTTCTCAATGTAGGCTGGATCATTTTCCTTCGCAATTTTCTTCAATTCACGCTTATTATCAAATTCTTGCTTTTTATCTCCTACGTACTCTTTGACATCTGAAGCTTTATTTGAAATTGCAGAAGTTGTTTTTGAAGTAGCTTTAGATGTAGCATTAGTTACTTTCTGTACATCTGGATGTTCTTTAATACGCTTACGTTCAGTTACTAATGGTACGATAACGATTGGTAATACATTGATAAGTGTTTTAATGAGTTTCTTTTTGTCCATACACGTTGCCTCCATAACTTTTACTATTCTTTTTCATACCCTATGATACATGAAAATAAACGATTGATACTAGTTGAATGGTTGAAAATAAAATTTTCATATTAACATCATAAAGCGCTTTATTGTATAACAAAATTTTAAAATTTATGTTGAAAAAAATTTTAACTCGGGTTACTTTCTCAGTGGAGGCGATAATATGAAATATAAGATTGAAAAATTGGATGACAGTAGCGTCGTTTATATGAGAATGATAGGTACTTATCAAAGTGATAAAAACTTTGAAATGATGAAGACTTTTAAGCATTGGATTCAGACTAATCATTATTGGAAATATGTTGAGAAATACGGTGTGTTAGGTATAGCATTAGATAATCCTCTCCACGTTCAAAGTAATCAATGTAGATATGACGTTGTTTTGAGAATAGATGAAACAGTAAATGATCAGACAATATCTAAAAGAGATTTTACAGGTGGCATATATGCTGTGTTTAAAGTTAGTCATACAAAAATAAATATAGAGAAGTTCTTTAGCAATTTAGAAAATATTTTAAATGAAAGTCATTTGCGTATGAGAAATGAACCAATTATAGAGAGATACATTGAAGAAGAGGGAACAGATAAAGTGTGTGAAATGTTAGTGCCTATCTATGAAGTAAATTAAAAAACATAGACAATTTCGATAATTTTAGTATTCATACTAAAAACCTTTATAGCAACAAAACACATTTTATTTATAATAAAGAAAATATAAGTTTAATAAAAAAACTCCCACCTGTCTGGCGAGAGTTTAATGATTGGTAACTTTCATTACCTAGTAAAATCTGGAACATCTTACAATATTTCAATTTTATACGTAATGATGATAAACAAACTGAAGATAAGTTGATATACAATCATTTCTATAATATTGAAATAGACTAACGTATTTCATACGTGCGTTTTATTAAATTCCTTTGCCAATACCGAATCCGAAGTATAGGATTGCTATAAAAATAACTAAGACAATTCTATAAATAGCAAAAGGTACTAACTTAACTTTATTAATTAAGTGTAAGAATGTTTTAATTGCAATTAATCCAACAATAAATGCCGCTAAAAATCCTAAAATGTAGAATGGTATGTGTGCTAAATGAATATACTCATAATGTTTTAGTAAAGATAATCCACTTGCAGCTAACATAATTGGTACCGACATAATAAAAGTGAAATCAGATGCAGCTTTATGATTCAATTTCATAAGAACACCTGTTGAAATCGTTGAACCGGATCTACTAAATCCAGGCCACATAGCTATTGCTTGAGAGATACCAATGACAAATGCTTGGAAATAATTAATTTGATCTACTGTTTGAGGATGCTGAACAGTTTTAGAATACTTATCAGCTATAATCATATAAATGGCACCTATAAATAAACCAATTAAGACTGTTGGTACACTAAATAAGTATTTTTCAATTAAATCATCAAATAAAAATCCTAAAATCCCTGCTGGGACCATACCTACTAATACATGTATTAAATTCAGACGTCGTGGTTTTGAACGTCTGTCTCCCGAAGTGGAAGGTTCAGGTTTATGTTGGCCAATATGTAAAATTTCTAAGAAGCGTTCTCTAAATACCCAGGCGGCCGCAAATACTGAACCTAACTGTATAACAACTTTAAATGTGAATGCTGATTGAGAACCGAGAAAATTAGTTGACTTTAACCACATATCATCGACAAGTATCATGTGCCCAGTAGATGAAACAGGGGCGAATTCGGTAAGTCCTTCTACGATACCTAAGATGATGCCTTTTATTAATTCAAGTAAAAACATACTTTACCCACTTTCTTATCTCTATTAATTTATTACTAGTACTCAAAATACCATATTATCATAGCATAGAAAATCATATTGATGGTGTTTACAATCTAAATACTAGACCAAAGTCTTATAAATGTATTAAGTTGTGACTAGAATTATTCTGTGAGCGAATTGATTTTAATTTTTTGTAAACACTCTATAATATATGTAGGTGATATTATTGTGAAAAAACTAACAAAAATGGTTTTAAGTTATAAATTATACCCCACACTCATGTTAATCATGAGCGTTTTTTTATCTTTTACGGTCGTTGCGCAAAACATTTCAATTTCACACTTTTTAAATCACTTACTGTATTATCAACAACAATCTTTATTATTATTGTTATCAGTTATTTTTATCTCTCTTATTTTAAGAGCAACATTTAATATGCTGATTCAATTTTTAGGAGATCATTTGGCATTTAAAGTAAAACATATGCTTAGAGAACAAGTGATTTTGAAAAAAAGTGTCCGTTCAATTGGTGAAGAAATAAATATTTTAACTGAAAGTATTGATGGTATCGGTCCGTTCTTTCAGAGTTATTTACCTCAAGTCTTTAAATCAATGTTGATTCCCATCGTTATTATTATTACCATGTGTTTTGTTCATTTACCTACTGCTATTATTATGATAGTTACCGCACCTTTTATTCCATTGTTTTATGTTATTTTTGGACTTAAAACAAGAGATGAGTCAAAGGATCAAATGACATATTTAAACCAGTTTAGTCAACGTTTTTTAAATACAGCTAAAGGTCTTATTACATTTAAACTTTTAAATCAAACGAAACAATCTGAGCAACAACTTTATAAAGACAGTACACGTTTTAGAGATTTAACAATGCGTATTTTGAAAAGTGCCTTTTTATCAGGACTTATGCTTGAGTTCATAAGTATGTTAGGGATTGGATTGGTCGCATTGGAAGCGGCTTTAAGCTTAGTTGTATTTAACCATATCAACTTTGTGACTGCAGCGATAGCGATTATTTTAGCTCCTGAATTTTATAATGCGATTAAAGATTTAGGTCAAGCATTTCATACAGGTAAGCAAAGTGAAGGTGCTAGCGATGTGGTGTTTTCATTTTTAGAATCTGAAGATAAAGCTGATTCTCCTACATTAAAAGTGGATGAGCAACAGTTTGAACAAGTTTTAATTAAGCATGTTGATTTTCAATACGCTAATAGTAATCATATGGCTTTGAAAAACATTTCTTTTTCGGTAAATAAAGGAGAAAAGGTCGCTATTGTGGGACCGAGTGGTGCAGGGAAATCCACTTTAGCTAAGTTGCTTAGTCAATCAGTAACACCCACACATGGAACACTTTCATTTAACCAAGCATCATTAAATATCGGATTTCTAAGTCAGCGCCCACATATATTTGCAGATTCTATCAAAAATAATATTGCAATGTATGATGATGAGATATGTGATGAGCAAGTGATTCAAGTGCTTGATGAAGTGGGGTTAAAAGAGAAAGTACTTTCATTAAAATATGGTATCTATACTTCTATTGGTGAAGGTGGGGAAATGTTATCAGGTGGACAAATGAGACGTATTGAGTTAAGTCGTTTATTATTATTGAAACCAGATATTGTAATTTTTGATGAACCAGCGATAGGATTAGATATTGAAACTGAAAAGGTCATACAACAAGTATTAGAGCATCATTTTTCTACAACGACAGTGTTTATTATTGCACACCGTGATTCAACCATTCGAAGTTCAGCACGGCGTATATATATCGAAAGTGGTCATCTTATAAAAGATGATTCGATAATTTCTGTTACGCGTAGTGAGGTGAAGATAGATCAATGAAATCACATATTCATTTTAGTATAGATAGAGATTTAATATGCGCTATCATGGTAGGTGTTTTAAGCGGAATTGTAACATTAGCAATGTTCTTTTTAAGTGGTTATATGATTACTCAAAGTGCGCTAGGTGCGCCACTTTATGCATTAATGATTTTAGTTGTATCTGTTAAATTGTTTGGTTTTTTAAGAGCAATTACACGCTATATAGAAAGATTACTTTCACACAAGACGACATTTACAATGTTACGTAATGTACGAGTTCAATTTTTAAAAATGCTATATCCAGTCGTTCCAGATATCTATAGAAGATTTAATTCAAGTGATCTTATTACAAAAATGATAAGCCGTGTAGAAGCTTTACAAAACATATATCTGAGAGTATATTACCCACCGATTGTAATCGGATTAACTGCAATTGTTTCAGTAATAACTATGTTGTTTTTATCTCCACTACATGCATTAGTGATTACTTTAAGTATGTTATTAACTTTATGGATTGTTCCTTGGTTAAGTGCTATGAAAGCACGTAAATTAAAGCAACAAGTGACCCAAACGCAAAAAACATTTCTTAAAAGATATTATGATTATAAAGAAGGTCATGAAGAATTAAAACGTTTCAATCGCAGCGATGACTTCAAAAATACAGTTTCCCAGTCTTTACGACAATTTGATGATATGCAACTTAAGGAACGCCGATTTCTTTCTATTTATGACTACTTGTTAAACTTAATTGCGATGTTCTCAATATTTATGTGTTTAATGTTAGGTGCGCAACAGATTCATGATGGTCAGCTCAATGCTATTTATATTACAAGTATTATATTGATGATATTAACTTTATTTGAACAAGCAGTACCTATGAGCAATGTGGCATATTATAAAGCAGATACAGACCTGGCACTTGAAGAGATACACGAGGTTATTGTACCTAAGTATAAAATTCCTTCAGAACATACAAACTTAAAGCGTTCGCAAAATCTTTTATTAGAAATTAAAAATGTCACATTTAAATATGAACATCAACATCATTCTACTTTAAAACAGATTAATCTAACCATTGAATATGGTGATAAGGTGGCAATCATTGGTCCTTCAGGATCAGGTAAAAGTACTTTACTTCATGTATTACTTGGGCTATATCAAATAGAAGAAGGAGAAGTGAGATTAAATGGTAAGGATATGAACAGTATCAATGACAATGATAAATATCAAACATTTAATGCAATGCTTCAATCTCAATATATTTTTGATGGTTCAATTCGTGATAATTTATTTTCTGAGCAATCAGATGATAACCTCAAAAAGGTTCTCGAAGATGTTGGATTAGAATATTTAAATTTAGATAGTATAGTTACGTTAGACGGTCACAATTTATCAGGTGGGGAAGCTCAACGTCTAAGTTTAGCGAGATTGCTATTAAGACCTTCGGCCGGTTTTTGGATATTAGATGAACCTACTACAGCACTAGATATTAATAATACCGAAAAAATTATAAATTTGATTGAATCCTTATCCCAAACACTCATCATAGCTACACATGATTTAGAAATACTTCCAAGATTTAATAAAATTATAGTCATGAATGACGGAGAAATAATAGAAAATGGTTCATATCAAGAATTAATGCAGCATGACGGTTATTTAAAAAAAGTAATAGAAATGAATGGAAACGAAATGAAATTTTTAATTAAATAATATATAACAAAATCCTGAGACACTAAATTTTGTCTCAGGATTTTGTTATATATTGGTAGTCGATGACTAAGATGAAAAAGAACTTGTATTCAGTCTTCTCAGTCATAGTTCTCGTTACCACAAGGAAGGACATGAATTTAATTCAAATTCTGTCCCCACCTTTATTATATAATATGTTTGAGTGTACAGTGTATTTAAAACTTAACCTTTAACTTTAGTTTCATGACAGCAACACATTACTTTTCTTTTGTTTCGATAAATGCATCGATGACTTTACCTAATAAGCGATTAAGTTCTTTGACCTCTTCTTTAGATAAAGAAGAAGCGGTTGCAACTTTCTCAGATGCGTTGCTTAATTCGGGCCTAATCATTTCACTTTTGTCTGTTAAGTGAATAAATACTTCACGTTGATCTACTTCAGAACGTTCACGTTTGATTAAATCAACTTGTTCCATTCTCTTGAGTAATGGCGATACAGTTCCAGTATCAAGTGCTAATTCTGTAACGACCTTTTTGACGTTAACAGGTGATTCATCCCATAATATTGTTAAAACAAGAAATTGTGGGTATGTTAGATTGTACTTTTTAAAGACTTTGTTAGAATAGTAGCGATTAACTTGTCTTTGAGCATTGTACAAACTAAAGCATAGCTGCTCTTTTAAATTATGTTGTTCAGACATTAAAGTTCTCCTCCAGACATTCTATCCGTATTCTCTTTTTTTCGGATTGGAATCCATCTATGTTGCTTGTTTTATATACAACACTATGATTCAATGTCATGCTAAAATTAAAGTATGTTTAAAGTTTAGAAGATATCTTACATTAAATCAAGTAAAAAGATAATTAAATATTTATGTTATCATATATTAAAATATTTGTAATAGTAAAGGATATATTAAAATGAAAAATAATAAAAATGAAAAGTTGAAAATCACAATCGTTAGCGGTTTCTTAGGCAGTGGTAAAACTACGTTCCTGACACATTATATTAATGAATTATTAAAAATTGATGAGAAAATAACAGTAATTATGAACGAATTTGGATCATTTGATGTAGATGGTAACCATTTGAGTGAATTAGTCAAAGTGTATCCATTGTTGAACGGTTGTGTTTGTTGTGATATGAAATCAGATTTAGTTCAACAAATTGAGATGCTCAGTCACAACCATGAAACGGACCATATTATAATAGAAGCAACTGGTATCGCGCATCCTATTGAATTGATTATGGCGTGTCAAGATCCTCGCATAGTTCAGTTTGTTGAACGTCCCCACGTTGTTAGTATTGTTGATGCACTTCGCTTTTTACAAAGACAACAGTATACTGACTCCACAAAGCGTCTCATGGAAGAACAACTCGAGGTAAGCGATGTGCTCGTCGTTAATAAATTAGATTTAATATCTGTTGAAGACAGAGATGCTTTAAAGAACCAACTTAACGAAGTAAACAAATATAGTTCAAAAATATATACTACTTATGGACAAGTTAATATCGAGGAGTTGTCACAATTTCGTGATCAATTAGTAATGACACACACACATTCTCATCACCATGGTATAAATAGTATGCAATACACATTTACAACAGCTATTGACCGACAATTATTTTACCAATTTATTTTGCGTATGCCTGATAATGTTTTAAGATTAAAGGGATATGTACAATTTAAAGATGAACCCAATGTGACATATGAGTTTCAATATTCATTTGGTATGCCGGATTATGAAGTTATTAATGGGGATTATCCGTTAACAATAGTATTGATTGGTGAACAACTTGATGTTAACAGACTAAAAAATAAACTCGATGTTTTGCAATTCTCATAAATCAAGGAGAGTATGATAAAAATGAATGAAGATAACCGTAACAAACAAATTAAATTTGAAAGAAACCTAATCACTTTTCCATATTTAGGTTTTGCCTTTATTGTTTTATTATTTAATATTTTTTATACTGATGTAAAAATTACAATGGTCTTATTTGGTCTATTCTTTGCTTACAATTTAGGAATGCTTTTTATAGCCTTCATAAGACATTTTAAACGTACACTTATATTAACCTTAATACTAACAATATTAAGTGGTATAGCATTTTTTGTACTACTTTATGTTTTTGGATTAAATCACGATATTTTTGGATAGTCAGTTATTATATAAATATTTATTTCACTTAAGTATTCAAAAGCTTTGTCATTTCAATGTTATAATTAACATGAAGTGGCAAAGCTTTTTGATTTTTAAAGAAAAAATTAAACAAGGGGGCATTGCTTATGGTCAATAGAAGAAAGATATCAATTATTGGCGCGGGACATACAGGTGGGACTCTAGCATTCATTCTTGCACAAAAGGAATTAGGAGATATTGTGTTGATTGAACGCCAGCAATCAGAGGGTATGGCTAAAGGAAAGGCGTTAGATATTTTAGAAAGCGGACCCATTTGGGGGTTTGACACATCTGTACATGGTTCAGTAAATATAGAAGATATTAAAGATTCAGACATAGTGGTGATGACTGCAGGTATACCTAGGAAATCAGGAATGACAAGAGAAGAATTAGTTCAAACTAATGAACAAATAGTACGAGAAACTGCATTACAAATTGCAACGTATGCACCTCATTCAATAATTATTGTATTGACTAATCCGGTTGATGTTATGACATATACTGCATTTAAAGCATCAGGTTTTCCTAAAGAACGTATTATTGGTCAATCTGGAATTTTAGACGCTGCAAGATATCGAACTTTTATTGCTCAAGAACTTAACGTGTCTGTCAAAGATGTAAATGGGTTTGTTTTAGGTGGACATGGTGATACGATGTTACCTTTGATTAATAACACACACATTAATGGGATTCCAGTTAAGCATCTTATTTCTGAAGAAAAGATTGATCAAATTGTTGAACGTACACGTAAGGGTGGTGCAGAAATTGTTGCATTACTAGGTCAAGGCTCAGCATATTATGCACCAGCAACTGCTATATATGAAACTATAGATGCAATTTTTAATGATCGGAAACGGTTATTACCAAGTATTGCTTATCTAGAGGGAGAATACGGTTGTTCAGATATTTGTTTCGGAGTTCCTACTATAATAGGATATCAAGGAATAGAAAAGATTATAGAGGTAGATATGAATAATGATGAGTATCAACAACTACAACACTCTGCGCAAGCTGTGAGTGAAGTCAAAAACTCACTAAAATTCAAATAAATAATTATGAAGTTCTACATCTTAAATTGTTAGATTTTTGTGAAAATTGTGTAAAGGGTATTTTTTCGTTGATTTATAAAAGCGCTTTCTTGATATAATGAACATATATTCATAGAATAAGGAGACGATTAAAATGGCTAAAGGGGACCAATATCAAGCTCATACTGAAAAATATCATGATAAAAAGTCTAAAAAAAGTTATAAACCTGTGTGGATTATCATTAGTTTTATTATTTTAATTACAATCTTGTTATTACCCACACCAGCAGGATTACCTGTAATGGCTAAAGCAGCACTAGCTATTTTAGCTTTCGCTGTAGTTATGTGGGTTACAGAAGCAGTTACTTATCCAGTTTCTGCAACATTAATTTTAGGATTAATGATACTTTTACTAGGTTTAAGTCCAGTTCAAGATTTATCCGAAAAACTTGGAAACCCTAAAAGTGGCGACATAATACTAAAAGGTAGCGATATTTTAGGAACGAATAACGCGCTTAGTCACGCTTTTAGTGGTTTTTCAACCTCAGCCGTAGCACTTGTAGCTGCAGCATTATTTTTAGCAGTAGCTATGCAGGAAACCAATTTACATAAACGACTTGCATTATTTGTGCTATCAATTGTTGGAAATAAAACTAGAAATATAGTCATTGGTGCTATTTTAGTATCTATTGTTCTAGCATTCTTTGTACCATCAGCTACAGCACGTGCTGGTGCAGTTGTCCCAATATTACTGGGAATGATTGCTGCATTTAATGTGAGTAAGGATAGTAGACTTGCTTCATTATTAATTATTACTGCTGTACAAGCAGTTTCGATATGGAATATAGGTATTAAAACGGCTGCAGCACAAAATATTGTAGCCATCAATTTTATTAACCAAAATTTAGGACATGATGTATCATGGGGAGAGTGGTTTTTATATGCTGCGCCGTGGTCAATCATTATGTCTATAGCTCTTTATTTTATAATGATTAAGTTTATGCCACCTGAACATGATGCAATTGAAGGTGGAAAAGAGTTAATTAAAAAGGAACTTAATAAATTAGGACCAGTCAGTCATAGAGAATGGCGACTAATTGTGATTTCAGTGCTTTTATTATTCTTCTGGTCGACTGAGAAAGTATTGCATCCGATTGATTCAGCTTCGATTACACTAGTTGCTCTAGGTATTATGCTAATGCCAAAGATTGGTGTTATTACTTGGAAAGGTGTTGAAAAGAAGATTCCTTGGGGGACGATTATAGTATTTGGTGTAGGAATCTCACTTGGTAATGTATTACTTAAAACAGGAGCCGCTCAATGGTTAAGTGATCAAACATTTGGTTTGATGGGTCTTAAACATTTACCGATCATAGCAACTATTGCGTTAATTACCTTATTTAATATATTAATACATTTAGGTTTTGCAAGTGCAACGAGCTTAGCCTCTGCGTTAATACCTGTGTTTATTTCTTTGACTTCAACGCTAAATTTAGGTGATCATGCTATTGGTTTTGTATTAATACAACAATTTGTGATTAGTTTTGGTTTCCTACTACCTGTCAGTGCACCACAAAATATGCTTGCATATGGTACTGGGACTTTTACCGTAAAGGATTTTTTAAAGACAGGTATACCTTTAACGATAGTAGGTTATATTTTAGTTATCGTATTTAGTTTAACGTATTGGAAATGGCTTGGTTTAGTGTAAGTAAAAGATTTAGGTATTAAAATGATAATTATAAATGTCTCGTAAAGTTTAATATTTTAACTTTACGAGACATTTTTTATAAACTCGTGGCAAGTTAATCTTAATAGTTGAAATGTATCGTATAAAAAATATATGAATGTAAATAGAATTTAGTATTAGAGAATAACAAAAAATTGATGTTAGGTGGTAAAATCTAATGGCTATAGGTGTCATATTAAATAGAGTTTTTAGGCTAAATAATAATCCATTATTTGATTATATATATAGTAATAAAGAATCTATAAATCATTGTTATTTTATTATTCCAACTGAAGAGTTTGAAGAAGAAGCAAAAAAGAAAGCACAATACTATTATGGGTCCATACAGAAGTTTATGTATGAACTACAACGATATGATATAGAACCCTTTTTGATGTCTTATGATAAATTAATAGACTTTTGTAAAAAACAAGCTATAGACAAAGTTGTTGTTGCAGGTGATATTATGAGTTATCATCACGAAGAATATGACATTTTACATCAAAGGAAACGATTTAAACAAGCTAATATTCAAGTAATATCATTAAGAGCAAATCATTATTTTAACCCCCGCAAAACACATAATAAACAAGGGGAACCATATAAAGTATTTACCAGTTTTTATAGAAAATGGCGTCCTTACTTAATGATTAGAGATGAATATGACTATCATTTAGAAGATATTTCAAAGGTTGTAGTGAAATCTCAACATAAAATTAAAGAAGATTATCATTCATATGGTATAAGTGAACGTGATGTTCAAAATCGTTGGTCTGAATTTTTATCTCAAGATATCGAAAATTATAAAGAAAACAGGGAATACTTGCCTGAAGTATTAACAAGCCAACTAAGTATTTACTTAGCTTATGGAATGATAGATATTATACAAGTTTTCAACGATTTACTTCAAAATTATGATAAAAATGAACAAAATTACGAAACTTTTATACGTGAATTGATTTTTAGAGAGTTTTATTATGTATTAATGACCAATTATCCCGAAACAGCTCATGTTGCTTTTAAAGAAAAATACCAACAATTGAAATGGTCTTATAATGAAGAGAATTTTAAACTGTGGAAAGATGGGAATACTGGTTTTCCAATTATTGATGCAGCAATGGAGGAACTTAAAACAACTGGATTTATGCATAATCGCATGAGAATGGTAGTTTCTCAATTTTTAACTAAAGATTTGTTTATTGACTGGATTTGGGGTGAGTCATTTTTCAAACAAAAATTAATAGATTATGATGCAGCTTCAAATGTTCACGGATGGCAGTGGTCAGCTTCTACTGGAACAGATGCTGTACCATACTTTAGAATGTTTAATCCTATAAGACAAAGCGAGCGTTTTGATAATAATGCACGATATATAAAAACTTACATTCCAAGATTAAATCAGGTAGATGCTAAGTATTTACACGATACTCATAAATTCGAGCAACAAATAAAGGGGCAAGGTGTTGAAATAGGTAAAGACTATCCTAAACAAATGATTGATCACAAAGAAAGTAGACAACGTGTAATGTCAGAATTCAAAGCATTAGATTAAATAAAAAAGATCTGAACAACAGTATATAGGTGTTCAGATCTTTATCTAGTTACATAAAAAAGCAAACATAGATTAAAATATATTCTAACAAAGTTAAAATATACATATATTTAAGATTTAATTTAGTTTTCAAAGGTACTTCCCAATTTGTATAACGGGGCTCATAATAAAATAATTGCATCAAATATAATCCTATCCCTAACGGTAAACACATTAATAAAATAGCTTTAGTATAACTCCATCCTATTTGATGCCATAAATGACCTATCATAAGTTGAATAATGATGAGACATACCATTAAAATTACTTCAATTATCATTGGTATAATCTCACCCCTTTAATAAACAATATGACTGTTGCTTGTATGAGCACCATTAAAACGACAAATAGTAACGCTTTAACATCTATGATTAAAAAAACCTCTTTCACAATTTTTAAAGGTGCATTTAATAAATAGACAGTATGTAATCTTAAGAATCGACCGATGTAAATACCTAATCCATTTAAGAACATTAATATAACTATCAATAGTCGATTTAACCATACATAAGACGTAAAATGTGCAATTTCTAAAAATATAAGAATTGTGAGGTATATTGCTAAGAGTACGCCAAGTATTAAATAGGTGAAATAAATCCATTCTGTGATGTTTAATCCAGCTAAAAAGTTAAATTGAAATTGGTTTAAGTGTATGAGATCGGTAATCATATAAAATGTGTTTGGAACTAATAATAGAAATATGAGTCCGAAAACAATAAATAAGGGCCATTCAAAAGCTTTGACTGGTTTGAACAATTTTAAAAGTAGACAAAGTTCAAATGGCACGTATGCTAAAAATAAATTTAACGTCATAAAGTTAAAAATATGTGATTCAGTCATAGATATAACAAATAAGATAATAAAGTATATTCTTGCAAAGTAACGAGATTGCATAACCACGCACTACTTTCTATAGAGTTTGATAATCGAGAGTTAATGATAACTTTTACAGTGAGGCATTTCAAACAATTTGAGGTGTTTTCTGTTTATACAGATGTGAAAGCGAAGAAAAATTATACCGTATGTTCATTAGACTTTAGTCAATTGGATAAAGGTTTTGTCGAAAGTTTATGAAGATACAGGTTCGTTTAATTATATGTTAAATTTTTAACTAAAAAATTAGAGTTTAGTGAAATTTAAAAATTAAAGTTTTTCAAAATGATTGTCATGTCACGTTAAATTGTTATACAATGTAGAAACTTTTAGTAAAGTAAAGTTCTTATGTGGGACATTAAAAATAAATTTGCGATAAATTTCAAAATTATTGGTATGCTTACTATATTAGAAAAAAAGGGGGGTTCCTATGAAAAAACAATTATTCATTCTTTATTTTAATATATTTCTTATATTTTTAGGGATTGGATTAGTTATTCCTGTACTTCCTGTATATTTGAAGGATTTAGGATTAAAAGGTAGTGACTTAGGAATGCTAGTTGCTGCTTTTGCATTATCACAAATGATTATTTCACCATTTGGTGGGACACTAGCTGATAAATTGGGTAAAAAATTAATTATATGTATCGGTTTAGTATTCTTTGCTGTCTCTGAATTTATGTTCGCAGCCGGTCAAAGTTTTACCATTTTAATCATTTCACGTGTTTTAGGTGGCTTTAGTGCAGGCATGGTCATGCCTGGTGTAACAGGTATGATTGCAGATATTTCTCCAGGAGCTGATAAAGCTAAAAACTTTGGTTACATGTCGGCAATTATTAATTCAGGTTTTATATTAGGACCTGGATTTGGAGGCTTTTTAGCTGAAATTTCACATAGATTACCTTTCTATGTTGCTGGAACATTAGGTGTTGTTGCATTCATTATGTCAGTTTTATTAATTCATAATCCTCAAAAAGCAACTACAGATGGATTCCACCAATATCAACCTGAATTATTCACTAAAATTAATTGGAAAGTATTTATTACTCCAGTCATATTAACACTTGTATTAGCATTTGGTTTATCTGCTTTTGAAACATTATTTTCTTTATATACAGCTGACAAAGTAAATTATACTCCTAAAGATATTTCGATAGCTATTATCGGTGGAGGCGTGTTTGGCGCATTATTCCAAGTATTCTTCTTTGATAAATTTATGAAATATATGAGTGAACTTAATTTTATTGCATGGTCATTACTATATTCAGCCATTGTTCTCGTTATGTTAGTGCTTGCAAACGGTTATTGGACGATTATGATTATTAGCTTTGTTGTTTTTATAGGTTTTGATATGATTAGACCAGCTTTAACCAATTACTTCTCGAATATAGCAGGCAAACGGCAAGGTTTTGCAGGTGGATTGAATTCAACTTTTACCAGTATGGGTAACTTTATAGGTCCTCTTGTAGCTGGTGCATTATTCGATGTTAATTTAGAGTTTCCTTTATATATGGCTATTGCGGTTTCATTAAGTGGAATTATCATTATTTTTATTGAAAAAGGACTTAAGTCACGCCGTAAAGAAGCAAATTAATACGGGGCCCCAACAAAGAGAATTTCGCCGAGAAATTCTACGGACAGAGCAAGTTTTGGGGACGAGGTGGGACACAGTGTTCAAGACGAATTCTGTGTCCCACTTCTTTTGTTTTATAACTTGTAATGTAAAGTTGATGTTATCTCAAATATAAGTTTTAAAAGATTATGAGTTATTAGTGGTTTATGTAACAAAAATAACAACTATATTAATGTTAGTGTTACAAATATTACAATCTATTTAAATTGTAATCTACATATCTTTTATTAAAAGTTGTTGTGTTAAGATAGAATAAATCTTAAGAGAAATGTGGGTAAGGAGATGAAATTGAAAAACTTATTTTTAAGTTCTGTTGCAGTTATTTTATCAATTTGTTTAGTACTTTTATTATTTTTAGCTACAAACCAAAATGCATTAGCGAAAGTCCATAAAACAATTTGTACTTTTACTAAAGTGAAAACAGTATCTCATAACGATATATTCCCTAACTTAAATATGAATCATGTTGCTGAAGCTTCAGAAAAAAACTCTGATCACCAAAAGAATGTTAATAAAACAAATCAACAAAGTGTAAGAACGCAAGCATCTTATGATTTCAACCCACAGGAATGTAAAGTAATTGCTTTGAATTACGCTGAGAATCATTTAAGCAAAAAATATAATATAGAGCGTACTTTCAACGAGTCGCTTCATTCAGTATATGTATTTTCTAGTGAAAATAAACTTCATCAAACTAAGGTTAAAGTCAATAAAAGTGGGACTGTACATGCATCAAACATCAATAATCATTAATTAACACGCTTTCTTCTATATAAGAAAGGGTGTTTTTTAATAGTGTTAGTGTAAATGAAATAAAGTTTTCATGTTAAAATGAGATGTGAATGATTGTTATAAAGGGTGAGAATATGTCTAAAACTAAAAAAACAAATGCAATGCGGATTTTAGATAGAGCTAAAATTAATTATCAAATGAATACTTACGAAGTTACTGACAAGCATCAACATGGAGAAGAGATTGCACAACTCGTAGGTGCTAAAATAGAAGAAGTCTTTAAAACACTTGTACTAGAGAATTCCAATCATGAACACTATGTTTTTGTCATTCCAGTTAATGAAACCTTAGATATGAAGAAGGCGGCTCATGTTGTTAATGAAAAGAAATTGAATTTAATGCCTCTCGATCAATTAAAACAAGTAACAGGGTATGTTAGAGGAGGATGTTCACCTATCGGTATGAAACATTCCTTTAAAACGACGATTGATGCTTCCGCTAAAAATTTAGAAAAAGTTTATATTAGCGGAGGTCAAAGAGGAATGCAAATTATCATTCATGTGAATGATTTAATTGACATGACAAAGGCTCAGGTAGAATCTATTACACAGAATTAAACGTATATAGACATTTAATGTTTCAACATTATTTAATACTTAGAAAATGATTTCTGAAAATTAAAATGTACGTCTTAAAGTGTGATGATACAATCCATTTCAAACACCTAATCTGAAAGGTGTTTTTATTTTTGTCATAAAATGATTGTTTTTGATTGAAAATGGAAGATTTTGATTGAAATATGTAAGCGTAGCCATTACAATATAAGTGAATTAGGGGAGGTATAGCAGTGATATCAGAAAAACGACAGAATTTAATTTTACAAGAATTAACTCAAAAGGACTTTTTAACACTTCAAGATTTAGTTGATAGAACAGGATGTAGTGCATCAACTATACGAAGAGATTTATCTAAGTTGCAGAATATGGGTAAATTACAACGAGTACATGGTGGTGCTACAATTCATCAAAATCGAGTTAAGGAACCTAAGTTATCTGAAAAAAGAACTCAGAATTTACGTGAAAAACAAGAAATCGCTAAACGTGCTGCATGTGATATCCAAGATCATGAATGTATATTTCTAGATGCGGGTTCCTCAACTTTTGAGTTAATTCAATATATTGAGGCAAAAGATATTACTGTTGTAACAAACGGAATGACACATGTTGAAGAACTATTAAAGCACGGTATTAAAACTTTAATGGTTGGTGGCCAAGTTAAACCTACGACAATGGCTACAGTTGGTGCTAACGCGTTAGAAACATTAAGACGTTATTGTTTTGATCGTGCTTTTATAGGAATGAACGGTATTGATGTGAAATATGGATTAACAACCCCTGATGAACAAGAAGCTTTGATTAAAGAAACAGCTATGAAACTATCAAATCACAAATATGTGCTTGTCGATCAATCAAAGTTTAATCAAATTTATTTTGCAAGAGTTCCAATTTTAGATGGACTTAGCATCATAACTTCGCAAAAAGCAATGCAAAGCAAGATGACTGAAGCTTACATGAATGAATTTAATTTTATAGGAGGGAAATCATGATATATACAGTTACCTTCAATCCTTCAATCGATTACATCATTTTTACTGATGGATTTGAAATATCAGGATTAAACCGGGCAAAAGCAACGTATAAATTTGCAGGAGGTAAGGGAATCAATGTATCAAGAGTACTTAAAACTTTAGATGTTGATTCTACAGCCTTAGGATTTTCAGGAGGTTTCCCTGGAGATTTTATTGCTCAAACACTTGAGGACAGTAATATCCAATCAGATTTTGTTCAAGTAGATGAGGATACGCGTATTAATGTAAAACTAAAATCAGGTCAAGAAACAGAAATCAATGCACCCGGACCTAAAGTGACACACGCGCAATTTGAACAACTTTTATCTCAAATACGTCGTACTACAAACGACGATATTGTTATTGTAGCTGGAAGTGTACCGAACAGTATTCCAAGTGATGCTTATGCACAAATAGCACAAATCACTGAAAAAACTGGTGCGCAACTAGTTGTTGATGCAGAAAAAGATCTTGTTGAAACAGTATTACCATATCGACCATTATTTATTAAACCAAACAAAGATGAATTAGAAGTAATGTTTAACACTACAGTCAAGAGTGATGAAGATGTTATAAAATATGGTAAAGAAATTTTGAAAAAAGGGGCACAATCAGTCATCATTTCACTTGGTGGCGATGGTGCAATATATGTTGATCAACATCAAAGCATTAAAGCTGTGAATCCACAAGGACATGTAGTTAATACAGTAGGATCTGGTGATAGTACAGTGGCAGGTATGGTAGCAGGGTTGTCCATGGGTCTTAATATAGATGAAGCTTTTCAACAGGCCGTAGCTTCAGGAACAGCGACTGCTTTTTCAGAAGATTTAGCGACAAGAGATGCTATAGAAAATATTAAATCTCAAGTGACAATTTCTGTACTTGATGGGGAGTGAAAAAGATGAGAATTACTGAACTGTTAACTAAAGAAACAATAGCGATGGATTTAGATGCTTCTGATAAAAGTGGGGTGATTACTGAGCTTGTTAATCAATTGGATAAAGCAGGTAAGTTAAGTGACCCTGTATCGTTTAAAGAGGCAATTCATAATCGTGAATCTCAGAGCACAACAGGAATTGGTGAAGGTATTGCTATACCACATGCTAAAGTTGCAGCAGTTAAAACACCTGCAATTGCATTCGGTAAATCTAAAGAAGGTGTGGATTATCAAAGTTTAGACATGCAACCTGCACACTTATTCTTTATGATTGCAGCGCCTGAAGGTGGAGCACAAACGCATTTAGATGCGCTTGCGAAACTTTCTGGAATATTAATGGATGAGAAAATACGTGAAAAATTAATTCATGCTGAATCTCCTGAAGAAGTGTTAAACATTATCGATGAAGCGGATGATGAGGCAACAAAAGAAGAAGAAGCAGAAGCGAACGAAAATGCAACTGTTTCAACTGACAACTCAAATCAAGATAATAATGAGCCATATGTTTTAGCTGTTACAGCATGCCCAACTGGGATTGCCCACACATATATGGCACGTGATGCTTTGAAAAAGCAAGCTGAGAAGATGAACATCAAAATTAAAGTTGAAACAAATGGTTCTAGTGGTATTAAAAACCATTTAACTGAACAAGATATAGAACGTGCAACTGGAATAATTGTTGCAGCAGATGTCCATGTAGAAACTGATCGTTTTGATGGGAAAAATGTGGTTGAGGTTCCTGTTGCTGATGGTATTAAGCGTCCCGAGGAACTAATTAATACAGCTTTAGATACAAATCGTAAACCATTTGTAGCGCAAGGTGGATCTAAAAAACATGACGATAATGAAGAAAAGTTAAGTCCAGGAAAAGCATTCTATAAACACTTAATGAATGGTGTTTCTAATATGTTACCACTTGTTATTTCGGGTGGTATCTTAATGGCAATTGTATTCTTATTCGGCGCAAACTCATTTAAGCCTGATAGTTCAGAATATAATGCATTTGCCGAACAATTATGGAATATTGGTAAAAATAGTGCCTTTGCTTTAATTATTCCAATTTTAGCTGGTTTCATTGCACGTAGTATTGCAGATAAACCAGGTTTTGCAGCTGGTTTAGTTGGTGGTATGTTAGCTATTTCTGGAGGTTCTGGCTTTATTGGTGGAATTATTGCTGGTTTCTTAGCAGGTTATTTAACTCAAGGAATTAAATATATTACACGTAAATTGCCACAAGCAATTGAAGGCTTGAAACCTACTTTAATCTATCCATTACTTTCAGTTTCAATTACTGGATTGTTAATGGTGTATGTCTTTAATCCGCCAGCAGCTTGGTTAAATCATTTGCTACTAAATGGTTTAAATAGTCTGTCAGGCTCTAATATTATGTTACTTGGTCTTGTGATTGGAGCTATGATGGCAATTGACATGGGCGGTCCATTTAATAAAGCAGCTTATGTATTTGCTACTGCTGCATTAACGGAAGGAAATGCAGCTCCTATTACTGCAGCGATGATTGGTGGTATGATTCCTCCATTAGCTATCGCTACAGCAATGTTAATCTTTAGAAGAAAATTCACTAAAGAGCAAAGAGGCTCAATTGTACCAAACTATGTCATGGGATTATCATTTATTACTGAAGGTGCCATCCCATTCGCAGCTGCCGATCCATTACGTGTGATTCCTTCAATGATGGTTGGCTCAGGTGTGGCTGGAGCAATTGCTTTAGGTTTAGGATCAAGTATCAAAGCACCTCATGGTGGAATTTTCGTCATTATTGGTACTGATTTTAACCATATACTTCAAACTCTTATTGCTTTAGTTGTGGGTACGTTAGTTTCAGCTTTAATTTATGGTTTCTTGAAACCAAAAGTAACAGAAAATGAAATTCAAGCATCTCAAGCTATGGATGAATAGTAATTTTAAAATTAGTAATAACAATGCTTTAAATATATAGAAAATTAATTGAATTAAACGGTGATTTCCATTTTGAAAATAAATGGGAATTGCCGTTTTTTTTGAATCGAAACTTATGTTGCATTGGTTAGATTGAATGTTATCGTTGTAATAAAGACTAAGAAGTTTTAATAAATTTACATTAAATAGTTATTTTGTATGAAAATAATATCTTAAATTAAAAATACAGTTATTAAATTAAGAATATAGAGTGAATTAGTAAAATTCATCTGTTAACCAGTAAAATATTGAAAAAGTGATATTCATTACGAAGAAAGATATAATAAAATAGTTCAGTCAACTACTAATAATTCAAAGAAAAGAAGGGTTCAATCATGTCAGAATATGTTTTAACGAATGGCATCGTATATACAGAAAATGAAATGATTAACAATGGATATGTTCATATTAAAGATGGGAAAATTTTAGACGTTGGTAAGTGTCCTTTTCATCCGTCATCGTCGCATAATACAATTGACATTATTGATGTAAAAAAACGACATATACTGCCAGGATTTATAGATATTCACATCCATGGGGGGTATGGTGAAGATGCCATGGATGCATCTGAACAAGGCTTACAACATTTAGCAGAATCACTCCTTTCTGAGGGGACAACATCTTTTTTAGCAACAACAATGACACAGTCAACAGTCAATATTGAGCGAGCACTTCAAACTATTGCTAAATATACTCAACAACAAGATGTTACAAATGCTGCCGAAATTGTGGGAGTACATCTTGAAGGTCCATTTATTTCAGAACATAAAGTAGGCGCACAACATCCTCAATTCGTACAACGTCCTACGGTTGATAAAATAAAGTCGTTTCAGGAAGTAGCGAATGGACTAATTAAGATTATTACGTACGCTCCTGAAGTTGATGGAGCAACAGAAACGTTAAAGACAATGAAAAATGATATCATTTTTTCAATCGGACATACGGTGGCAACGTTTGATCAAGCGAATACAGCTGTGAGTCATGGTGCCAAACACATCACTCATTTGTATAATGCAGCGACCGGCTTTCAACATAGAGAACCAGGTGTATTTGGTGCAGCCTGGTTAAATCAAGGGTTGCATACTGAAATGATTGTGGATGGTGTTCATTCACATCCTGCATCCATCGCACTTGCATATAGACTTAAGGGGAATCAAAGCTGTTATTTAATTACAGATGCGATGAGAGCTAAAGGAATGCCAGAAGGACATTATGATTTAGGTGGTCAGGATGTGATTGTAAAGGGAAGTGAAGCACGCCTGTCTTCTGGGGCTTTAGCTGGAAGTATACTCAAAATGAACGAAGGACTTAAAAATTTAATACAATTTACAGGTGACACGATTGAGCATTTATGGAGAGTAACAAGTTTAAATCAAGCGATAACATTAGGTATAGACGACATAAAAGGTAGTATTAAAATCGGGAAAGATGCAGATATTGTTATCATAGATGATGCATGTAATGTTGAAACGACGATTAAAAATGGAAAATATCATGCTTTCAAATGATTTGTCATTGGTTGAATAAAAAAATTATTTTGTCTACAATATAGTATTGGCATATGTTTAACATATAACAAAAGATTTATGATAGAATGAAGCCAATCACATTTTTTACGGGGAGTATCACGATGGGAAGGTCTTAGCATGTAGTTGTCACTTATTGAGTCATGATGATTTAAATACGTGTTACCTAAGCGTGACACAACATATATGGAGGTGAATCCCTAGAAATAGGGAATTAATTGGAAACTTCGACCATAATTAGTTTAGCTATATTTTTTCTTTTGATTGCATTAACAACAGTATTCGTTGGGTCAGAATTTGCACTAGTAAAAGTGAGATCAACGCGTATTGAACAATTAGTAGATGAGGGTAATAAGAGCGCAAAAATTGTCAAAAAAATGATAGACAATCTTGATTATTACTTATCTGCCTGTCAATTAGGTATTACAGTAACATCTTTAGGCTTAGGTTGGTTAGGTGAACCGACATTTGAAAAGATGATGCACCCACTATTCGAGTTATTACATTTACCTAGTCCTTTAACAACGACGATTTCATTTGTTGTTTCATTCATTGTTGTGACATATTTACATGTTGTATTAGGCGAATTGGCACCTAAATCATTTGCTATTCAACATACAGAACAACTTGCACTTTTATATTCAAGACCATTATTTTATTTTGGTAATTTTATGAAACCACTTATATGGTTAATGAATGGTTCTTCTCGTGTGATTGTCAGAATGTTTGGATTTGATCCAGATGCTCAAACTGATGCAATGTCAGAAGAAGAAATAAAAATTATTATAAACAATAGTTATAACGGTGGAGAGATTAACCAAACCGAGCTTGCGTATATGCAAAATATTTTTTCATTTGATGAACGTCATGCAAAAGATATTATGGTGCCACGTACACAAATGGTTACGCTCAACGAACCATTTAATGTAGATGAATTATTAGATACTATCAAAGAACATCAGTTTACAAGATATCCAATCACTGAAGATGGTGATAAAGACCATGTAAAAGGTTTTATAAATGTCAAAGAGTTTTTAACAGAATATGCGTCAGGTAAACCGATTAAAATCGCCAATTATATTCATGAATTACCCATGATTTCAGAAACAACTAGAATAAGTGATGCTCTTGTAAGAATGCAAAGAGAGCATGTACATATTAGTTTGATTATAGATGAGTATGGTGGGACAGCTGGTATTTTAACAATGGAAGATATTTTAGAAGAAATTGTTGGTGAAATCAGAGACGAATTTGATGATGACGAAGTTAACGATATAGTTAAACTTGATGATCATACTTATCAAATTAATGGTCGTGTTTTACTTGATGATTTAAATGAAAAATTTGGCATAGAGTTTGAAGATTCAGAAGATATTGATACTATTGGTGGTTGGTTACAATCACAAAATACTAATTTGCAAAAAGATGACTTCGTTGATACTGAATATGATCGTTGGACGATTACAGAAATCGACAATCATCAAATTATTTGGGTCAACTTAAATTATGAATTTAATAGTGGACGTCCTTCTGTTAATGAAGAACAAGAAGATGACGAACGTGATTAATATTTCAAAAGATAAGTTGTGGGATAGAACACCAAGTGAGTTCTATCCCACTTTTTGTTTTATATAAGGATACTCATCATTTAAGAATAATAAATTGCTTTATATTAAAATAACACAATGAATAGTTCAAATTTGTTTTATCAGTAAATAAAAAAGGTATTAAAATGTTAATAAGTGAATAATTTCTATGTAAATAAGGAGAGTTAATGTACTATGACAAATGATGTCCAAATTTTAAATAACGGTTATCCAATGCCTGCAGTTGGATTAGGAGTTTATAAGATAGCGGATGAGCAGATGGAAGAGGTTGTCCGTACAGCTTTAGATGCAGGATATCGTGCATTTGATACGGCATACTTTTATGGAAATGAAAAAGCCTTAGGTAGTGCATTAAAACATTCAAATGTTGAGAGGGACGAGTTATTCATAACATCTAAACTTTGGAATGATTATCAAGGTTATGACCAAACAATAGAGTACTTTAATAAATCATTGGACAATTTAGGGTTAGACTATTTAGATTTATTTTTAATTCATTGGCCTTGTGAAAATGATCAATTGTATATTGAATCATATAAAGCCTTAGAACATTTATATGAAGAAGGTAAAATAAAAGCCATTGGTGTATGTAACTTTAAGATACATCATTTAGAAAAGTTAATGAAAGAAACTAAAATTACACCACAGGTGAATCAAATTGAGTTACATCCGTACTTTAACCAACAAGATGTACAAGACTTTTGTGATGAACATGATATTAAAGTAACAGCTTGGATGCCTTTAATGCGCAATAAAGGGTTGCTTGATGACCCTGTAATTACAGATATTGCTCATCGTTATGATAAAACACCTGCACAAATTGTCTTACGTTGGCATCTTGCACATAATCGTATTATCATTCCTAAATCACAAACACCTAAACGTATTAAAGAAAATTTTGATATTTTTGATTTTAATCTTGAGTTAACAGATGTTGCAGAAATAGATAGTTTAAATAAAAATGCTAGACAAGGAAAAGATCCTGATAATGTCAGTATTGGAGATTTGAAATAAATATAATTAATCAGTTAGAGTTAACTTTAAAAAAATAATTAAATTCTTTTTACTAAAAGTTAATGTGATGCTCATAAAAGAAAATATTTAAAACTATTAAGCTTAATTTAAGATTATGTAAATACACAGTATTTAACTAGAATGTATGACAAGGAAATTGATAAAATGATAGCAAATAGTTCAGAGAAAAGGATGTCATTTAATGAAAATCAGAGTCATCGTCCCTTGCTATAATGAAGGCGAAGTCGTTTTGAAAACTTATGACAAATTAACTGAAATAATGAAGAAAGATAGTTTAATCAAAAATTATGAATACGATTTACTCTTTATTAACGATGGTAGTACAGATACGACAATACATCATATCAAGAATATTGTTGCGTATGATAACCATGTTAAATATCTTTCATTCAGTCGAAACTTTGGCAAAGAAGCTGCAATGATTGCTGGCTATCAGCATAGCACAATGCACGACGCGGTGATTATGATTGATGGAGATTTACAACATCCGCCTGAATATATTCCACAAATGATAGAGGGTTACATTGAAGGTTATGATCAAGTGGTTGCTAAGAGAAATCGTCAGGGAGAGAATTTTGTACGTAAAACTTTGTCTCGTTGTTATTATAAATTAATTAATGCATTTGTAGAGGATATCCAATTTGAAGACGGCGTTGGTGATTTTAGATTACTCAGTCGACGTGCAGTTCAAGCTTTAACAACACTTGATGAATATAATCGTTTCTCTAAGGGTCTATTTGAATGGATAGGTTATGAAACAAAAGTATTTCAATATGAAAATGTGACGCGTGAAGATGGAGAATCTAAGTGGACTTTTAGAAAGTTACTCAACTATGGTATTGATGGACTCATCTCTTTTAACAATAAGCCTTTACGCATGATGATATACTTAGGTATGTTCACGTTTTCTATCAGTATTTTATATATAATTTATTTATTAATAAATATTTTGATTAATGGTATAAATATACCTGGTTATTTTACTACGATTGCTGCTATATTATTGTTGGGTGGTATTCAATTAATGTCTATTGGCGTAGTAGGAGAATATATTGGTCGTATTTATTATGAAGTTAAACATAGAACGAAGTATATTGTTGAAAACTCTAATATTCAGACTGAGAATCTCGACATGAGATATAATGCTTTAAACCTGAATAAAAATAGAAACAACAAGCGTAGTAATGATTTATATAAATTAAGTTCTTTTTATAAAGTTAAAACATATAGTGATACGTATGCATCAAATTATTCTCAAGATGAAGGTTTTAAAGAGCGTGTACATTAATGAAAACCGAATGTAGCTAGAGTGTTCAAACTCATTCCAGCTACATTCGGTTTTTTAATGCAATACAAATTACTTTTTAAATTGAAATTTTTTTAAGGTAAGTGTCATCGTGGTTCCAATGTCTAAATCACTTTGGACTGTAATAGAGGCGTCAATTTGTTGTGCTAACTCATTTGCAATGTATAATCCTAACCCCGAACCACCAGTCTTAGTATTTCGAGAATCTTCAACTCTAAACGTTCTTTCAAAGATACGTGATTGAAGTTCTGGAACGATACCTATGCCCTCATCTTTTATTGAAATACTAATGACGTCGTTTTCTTTACACTCAGAAATAATAATATCAATACGGCTACCAGAATTAGAAAATTTTAATGCATTATCTAGTAAATTGGTCAAAATACGTTCGATTGGAGGTCGATACTGGTAGAATGCATCAATATCTGTGCAGAAATTAACTTCAAGTGTACGATTTTCTTGTTTTATGTGTTGTTCGTATGGTTGTAATATATTAACAAGTAATTGATCGAGCTGTATTAATTCCAAAGGATAAGAACGTCCAGTATTTAAATTAATCACATGTGTAATGTCATCAAATAAAATTGATAAACGATTTGCTTGTTTAATTAATATTTCATATGCTTCATGAACTTCTTGAGGATCACTAATGACGCCATCCCGTAAACCTTCAGAATATGATCGAATACCAGCTAAAGGTGTTTTTAAATCATGTGCAAGGTTTTGTATGATTTCAGTTTTTTCTTGTTGCTCGTTTTTTATCATATTCATTTGATTATTGATTTCATATGCCATTTTATTAAAAGAATCATTCAACTCTTTAATTTCTCTAGGAGACTGAAATGTTTCATCATCAATGAATTTTTCGTGATTTATAAATTGCTTAGTCTTAATATTGAATTGCTTAATCTTCTGAATTAAAGGATTAATAAAAATACTACAAATCGAAAGTGTTAAACAGCTTGTTATCATAGTAGTGATGGCTAAAGTGAGTGTCATGTGACCATTAAACCACATGAGCTTATATGCAATAACCAGTATAATTGTTGTTAAAATAACGCTTGAAATGACACCGATAATGATTTGACTTCTTATTGAAAAAATAGTTATCGGCTCCTTTCAAACTTATAACCAAGGCCCCACACAGTTGTAATAGTGTAGGGTAAAAAATCATGTTTTTCTAATTTCTCGCGAATTCTATGTATGTGGACATTGACAGTGTTAGCATCTTCGTAATAGTCATATCCCCATACTTTTTCTAGAAGTTCGGATTTAGAAATAACTTCACCTTCTCTAGAAGCAAGATACCATAGCAATTCAAATTCTTTAATGCGCATAGGTATCTCTATATTGTTAATGGTAAGTGTCTTGCTTAAATTTTTTAAAACTAAACCATCAAATTCTAATTGCTCAATTTTATTAGAATGATTTGATTTACTCATTCTAGCGAGAAGGTTATTAGTACGTAATACTAGTTCTCTTGGGCTAAAGGGTTTTTTAATATAGTCATCAGCACCTAACGTCAGTGCGTATATCGTGTCATGTTCTTGAGTTTTTGCTGTTAGATATATGAAAGGTATATCAAGTTGCATATCTTTCATTTTTTTGACAATATCGTATCCGCTAACTTCCGGCATCATAATGTCTAAAATCATAATATCTATATCTGAAGATAATAATTTTAGTGCTTCTTTACCACATGTTGTTGTCGTAACCTGATATCCTTCATATTCGAAATACGTTTGACAAATGTCTACAATATCTTTTTCATCATCCACGATTAGTAAGTGGGTCATGCTTATCTTCACCTCGGTTATTACGGTCTCTAAAATAAGCGATGATTTCTTTAAGTGATACCTTAGCCAATAAAGAGTGGCTCATGAGTAAAATAATAAAGAAAGCTAATTGTAGAGGGTACGTAAAAATCATATCTGCTAAAATATAATTTATCATAACGAAGGCTCCAAAGAAACTTGCAGCGTATGCAAATATACCTAAAATTAAACCTAAACCAATTGCCATTTCCCCTAAAGGTACGATTATATTAAATAATCCTGTTGTGTGTGCAACAATATGTTCAAAAAACCATTTATACCATTGAGGAGAGTCTGTGTTATCTCTAATTACCGGAACTAGCCCGTTTAATGTAAAATCACCTGTAAATTTCTCCCATCCTTGTCTGAAAATAACAATACCTGAAATTACACGAATTAAAAATATTATAAATAAACTTATTTTCTTCATGATTAACACTCTCTTTCTATAGTTAAAAACGCCTACATTTAATAGCTAAATTATTTTAATTTAGCGCCACCAAAAATTACATGTGCTTTTTCGCAATAAATTGTTACTTCATTGTATTTTTCTAAATCTACATTTTTTAAATCAAAAGTTTGTTTGGATTTATTGTAGTCTACTGTTGAAATCTTTTTACCGGATTTAATATCTCCGTTTTTAGTTAGGTAAACATATAGGTCTGGACCTTTAGAAGATTTGTAATTCTCTAACATAAGTTTGCCATTTTCAATTTTAGCTTTACCTTCTACTTTTTCTCCGTTTTTAGATTCAAAATTACCAGATAATTTTTTGGTTGTGTCTGTTTTTACATTACTGTCTTCTTGTTGTTTATCTTTGTGATTAGCGTGATCGCTTTCCGAGTTAGAATTTCCACATGCGCCTAATGTAAGTGATGTAACAATTGCTCCGACTGCTAATAAATATTTTGTATTCATAATGTATTCCTCTTTTCTATTTTTATTTAAGAATAGTTTAATCAGAATACGTGAACATAACCATTAACTATTTCTTAACTACATTTAAAAAAGAATTAAATCAAAATGATTTTTATTTATAATTATAAAAATGAAAGAGTTTTATTAGAACGTAATAGGCTTGATAAATAAAAAATGAAATAAATAAAAGAGATAAAATGAAGAAAAGGTGTCAATATTGAAAATTAATAAGAATTAACGGTTTGGGTAGGAGGACATTCATTTTGAATTCTTTATTCTAATATGAGCTCGACACAACTTATATGACAAGTAAATTTCTCAGTGACTTTTTCTTGTTGAACAAGTTTTTAAATTAGAAGTTGCTATAATGATATTCTCAATTCTATATTAGACTGTCTGAAAAATATGGCTAATCCAATCACTTATGACCTAAGATCAAAAGATGTTTCACATTATATATTGTCTACAAATAAAAAAAGGCTGGGGAAAAAAGTTCCAGGATAAGTAAAAAAAGACAAATTCTATTGAAATAATATAGAAATTGTCTTTTTTATAATTTTTTGATTATTTTCAGTTCGTTGATCTGTTACTTTTCTTATATTAAGCCACGATGATGACTGAATTCATCGAATTCAGTATCGGGAATTGTTTCTACAATATCATTTACATGTCGTGAAATATTATTTGTAGGGATAAGAACTGAAGTTTCCATTGGTAGAGTATGTTGAGTCATGTTATATTCTTTACACATAAGGCACCTCGTTAAATTAGTTTATTGGTATTTATTAAATTATACGAAAGGGCCATATTTTTTAAAGTATTTTAATATAAAATTACATATAAGCACAAAGTATTTTGGCGAGACTCTTGAGGGAACAGGACAAGCTGAAGACTACAGGCTGAAGCTGTCCGATAAGAAAGCGAGCCAACAATACGAAGTATTGTAAATAAAGAAGCCAGTAAATGAATTTATGAAAACTCATTTACTGGCTATTTTGCTAGGAATTATGTCCCAACCTCTATCTTATAAATCAATGTAAAGTTTGGATGATGTATCGTATTTTAATGTGAAAGCATTATTTTAACTGTAGCAAGGATAATTATTTTTTATCTTTTATGAAGAAAACACCTTGCCATAATATAAAACCAATGAGTAAGCTATAAATGATTAAAAAGACATACCAAAAGGGCGTTAAAATCATCGTTGATATGAGAGATAGGATAATAATAATTGTACCTGTTGTCATTGGTCTTTTAATTTTACGAAATAGTGAAAGACGTTCAACTTCGTCTATTTTGAAAGTACCTACAAAAAGTAAAATCGCCCCTATTATAAATATCGTGGGTGATAAATATGGGATGGACATGTACACCGATTGTGTGCTCGATTTATCTGTAATAAATTGCAATAAGCTTATAACAATGGCTAGTATTATAGCAATAAACTTTTGGTCAGAAATTACAAAAGGATATAGCTTGAAATTTAAATATATTTGTAAAAGTGTCCATATCATAAATAGCGTGACGGTAAACATCGTAATAAAATTGAATTGATTAATCGCAAAAATATCAATCATGCTATTGATTAAAACAGATAATAATATGGAGCTAAACTTAAGCTGTCTGAAACGATGTCGGTATAAATCGAAGCCAAGAATTAGCAAGACGATGGCGATGTTAATTAATATATATATAATCATGTTGAACTCCTATTCGTAAATCTTCATCTCTTCATTATATCAATTAACATTAACTTAATCATTTCATAACACTCAGAAATTTTTTAAACGTTTTTTCAATATTAGACACCTTTTTTATTACTCCATAATAATGTGTGTAATTGCGGTAGTACATAGACATGATTCATATCACTACTTTGCATTACACGATCCACTAATTGCTCATACCTTTCAAGTAATTTATCTGTATGTTGGTCAACGTTATCATCAAGATAAGGATTACCTACTTGTAGATAGAATGGGATGTTAGGGTAGCGATGATGAATTAATTTTGCAAAATCATAGTCTGCATCGTCAAAAATCACAACTTTCAAATTAAGTGAATGAAATGTACATTGATTTATAACAGAATCTAATATTTCTAGATTAGTTTTCATTCCCGAACTAGGGGGTTTTGGACTAATCGTTAAATCGTCAATTTGTGTCATCCATGATTGGAAACGACTACCTTGTGTTTCTAAAGCTGTATAAATATGTTTGTCTTCAAATAAATCTACTAATTCCTGTATACCTTTGATTAACGCAGGGTTACCTCCGGATATAGTTACGTGATTAAATCGATGACCACCTATTTCAAGTAACGCATCATAAATTTCTTCAGCAGTCATTAATTTGATATCTTCTTTAGCACTACCGTCCCAAGTAAATGCAGAATCACACCAGCTACATCGATAATCACAACCAGCTGTACGCACAAACATTGTTTTTCTTCCTATTACACGACCTTCACCTTGAATCGTTGGTCCAAATATTTCTAAAACGGGTATTTTAGCCATTTACACTTGATCTTCCTTTGGTCTATAAACTACGTAACTTGAAGGTGTTTCTCTAAGATAAACTTGAACACATTTCGGTTGATTCTCTCTTTGATTTAACTCTTTTTGAATAATGTGGTAAATCGTTTGTGCGACAATTTCTGTTGAGGGACTTTTATCCTTAAAAGCAGGTAAGTCATTAAGCAAATAATGGTCAAATTGTTCATGAACTAGCTTTTTTAAATCTCTAAAATTAACTAAAAATCCACATTTATCTAGTGTATTACCAGCGATTGTTAAGTTGACGTAATACGTATGACCGTGTGTACGAATACATTTTCCCGCTTCTTCAAAGGGAATGTAATGTGCAGCTGAAAAGTTAAAATCTTTGTTAAGTTCGAATTGATATGGGTGAGTGACACTTGGATATATTTGTTGCATTTCCTTATTCTTCTCCTTTATGTTCAAGATAATGTTTTAAACCTCGAGCTCTTAAGTGACATGCTGGACATTCACCACAACCATCACCAATGATACCGTTATAACATGTTAATGTGTTGTGGCGAATATAATCTAACACACCTAGCTTATCGCTGAGTGCCCATGTCTGTGCTTTGTCTAACCACATTAATGGTGTATGAATGACAAAGTCTTTATCCATTGAAAGACTTAAAGTTACATTCATAGATTTGATAAAGCTATCTCTACAATCTGGATAACCTGAAAAATCTGTTTCACAAACACCAGTAATAATATGTTTAACATGAATTTGATAGGCTAACGCGCCAGCAAAAGATAAAAACAATAGATTTCTAGCTGGTACGAAAGTATTAGGAATACCATCATCATTATCTTCAATACTTAACTCATGTTGTGTAAGTGCATTGGGAGTAAGTTGAGATAGTAATGACATATCTAAAATATGATGTTTCAAATTTTGTTCTTTTGCAATTTTTTTTGCAACTTCAATTTCTTTATCATGTCTTTGTCCGTAATTAAATGTAACGAGTTCTACTTCTTTAAAATGTTTTTTAGCGTAAAATAAGCATGTCGTACTATCTTGACCACCACTAAATACGACAAGTGCTTTTTCTTTATTTAAGTCATTTTGTGACATTGATATGACTCCTCATCATTGTGATAATTTTGCATAAAAAAAGTCTATCTCTATAAAAAAGATAGACAGAAATATTAAAGACATATATAGTCTTAACATTATAAATATGAAGAAATTCATTGTTGAAATTTTCATGTCTAGTTTTTTATAGAGGGTTTCGGCTAGGAACCTCTGTTATTATTTTGCACGGAACATAGAATAAACGAAATGCTATATAAAATCAAGTCATGTTCTGTGATAATAGAGAGTAACAACTATAATAATTAACAATCTTTATCGATAATTGAGGTATGAATATGATTTTAATGATAGATAATCAAGATTCCTTTACATATAACTTAATAGATTATATTAAAGTACAAACTACTGAAGAAGTGAAAATCATTTCTGTAAATGATTTGATGACACAGCATCTCGATGCATTGAATCCGAGAGCGATTGTCATTTCACCTGGACCTGGGAAACCTAGTGATTATCCAATACTATCATCCGTATTAGAAATATTTCACCGTCACGTTCCCATTTTGGGCGTCTGTTTAGGTTTTCAATTAATCATTGAATACTTTGGAGGAAACATTATTCATAATGATAAACCTATTCATGGACATATTACCAAGATAAGGCATAGCAATGAGGGTATTTTTAAAGGTCTACCATCGTATTTTAACGTGATGCGATACCATTCACTTATGGCTGACCCCTCTACAATACCTAGCGCATTAAAAGTCACAGCTCTGAACAACGAGAATGTTATTATGGCTGTTGCACATCATAAGTATCCTATTTATGGTTTACAGTATCATCCTGAATCAATACTAAGTGAATATGGTCACGAACAATTAAATTTATTCTTAACCGAGGTAGGGGTTAAATATGCACATTGAATTTAAGTATCGCTATTATGAAAATGAAAAGGACTATGAAGACTATCAATTAGAAATGGATAACTTTCAAGATTCTAAAATTGCATATCGTCTTGATGAAGTAGGGGATGTCATTCACTTTGCAGAACAAGAACAACGTAACGGAAGCTATGTTGCACTTTATGTTACTTATGAAGCAGCACCTTTTTTTAATAAGGAAATGGTGGTCAATAATGTGAAACAATCCCATATTTTTGCTGCAGCTTATTCATTTAAATCGGTCAATTCGATAAAAAATATAAAAAAAGTAATGCCCAATAAAAATCATATAAAAACTGAAGGATTTTATTTTTGTGAAAGTGATAAAGCGATGATTAACAAGATCAAATCGATTCATAAAGCCATTATTGAAGGGGCAACGTATCAGGTGAATTACACAACCCGCTTAAAAGCAGAAGTTTTCTGTCCTATAAGTCACTTATATTATCAACTTACTATGTCACAAAATGGTAATTATACCGTTTTAATGGACACACCTGATATAAAAGTAGCATCAATATCGCCTGAACTTTTCTTTCAAAAAGGTGACTATAAAGGTAAATCAAATATGATTGTTAGTAAGCCGATGAAAGGGACTATGCCTAGAGGGAAAAATGTTAAAGAAGATGAGCTATATTATAATAATTTAAAAACCTCCTCTAAAGATATGGCGGAGAATGTGATGATTGTAGACTTATTACGTAACGATATTACAAGAATTGCTCAAAGTGGAACTATAGATGTACCTGAATTGTTTTCGATTGAGAAATATGACACAGTTTTCCAAATGACCAGTACAGTGTGTGGCCGATTACAAGATGACATTCAATTGATAGATATGATGCGAGCGCTCTTTCCTTGTGGTTCTATTACAGGTGCACCAAAAATAAATACAATGCAATATATAGCTCAGTTGGAGGACATGCCAAGATCCATTTACTGTGGAACAATTGGCTTATTACTTCCAAACCAAAGGATGATATTTAATATCCCTATACGGACAATTGAGTATAATCATGAAGAAGCGGTTTATGGGGTGGGTGCTGGTATAACAATTGATTCAGTACCCGAAAATGAAGTTCAGGAATTTCACGATAAAACTAAAATTTTGGAGCGGTTATAATATGCATTTATTTGAAACAATGAAATTGGATAAGGGATTCATTCCTCGTCTTGACTACCATTATCAACGTATTTCAACTTCTAGTGAGCATCTAGGATTTCAATTTGATCATCTATTTTGGAAGCAGTTTATTCATAATATAAAAACCTTGCATTCAAAAGGCGTATTTCGTTTGAAGGTGACGTTAAACAAAGAAGGTGAATTAAACTATGAGTTATTTCCGATACCCGATAAACCTTTTTTTACCGCTCGACTAGTTCAACAAAAAAAGAATATTGATAAAGTAATCATAACTAATAAAACAACAGAACGTGATTATTTAACACATAATCATTTCACAGACTTAATACTGATCTATGATGAAGATGGTAAAATTTTAGAGTTTGACATTGGCAACGTGATGATACAAGAAAGAGATAAATTGTATACACCAACATATAAAGGAGACATGCTCCCCGGCTGTATGAGACAATCTCTTATAGATCAAGGCAAAGTTATAGAAAAAGATTTTTATATCGAAGAATTTAAAGAAAAAATCAAATCGAGTCAAATCAACGTCTATTTAATCAATAGCTTAAGAGAGGTTGTCGGTGTTAAAGTATATGTATAATATATTTATGAAAAAGAATTTTAATGATAAAAAATAATGAGGTAGCCTATGACATTATTATGGTTAGCTATATTAATACTTCTTACTGTATTAGGTAAAAAGATGTCAAACCAAGCCATTAAAAACAATCAAGTGCTTATTGCTAAGTTAATAGCTACTATAACTACATTTTGTGCGTTTGTGTTGGTTTATTTGCTTATGCAATCTATAATGCCACATATTATTAAATTGATGAATGTCTTTTATCATCATTAATTTTGACGAGGTGATATTATGAAAATATATAGTCAAGGCGACCAAGCCATTGTTGTTTCAATAGAGAAAAATGTATCTCAAAGACTGACAGAAGATTTACTTTCATTGAGAGCATATTTAATTGATAAATCATATCCATTTATTACTGAAATTGTAGCTACAGAGTCTGACCTAATGATTTGTTATGACGCAAGAGATATGATTAAACATCACCATATTCAGTCACCATTTTTATATATGAAAGCTTTAATTGATTCTATAAAATTAGAAATTAGACATCATCGACAACAACTTCAAGCAAAATATATTCAAAAACAACAATCTGTTAATATTCCAGTTATATATGGGGGAGAATTTGGGCCTGATTTACAACATTTGTTAAAGCATCTTAAACTCAAATTAGAGGATTTTGTAAAATTACATACTCAAGAAAAATATTTTGTATCAATGATGGGGTATTCACCAGGATTTCCGTATCTTACTGGAATGAATAAAAAATTGCATGTGAACCACACAAGTGAAAAGAAAAAATTCATCCCTTGTGGATCAGTTATTATGGAAGGAAAAAAATGTGGAATAGTTACTACTGATACATATAATGATTGGTTAGTTATCGGATATACACCAGTTCAACTTTTCTTTCCTGAGCAACAAAACTTTACATTATTAAAGCTAGGAGACAATGTCACGTTTGAGTCTAAAGATATCAATGAAATAGAACTAGGAGATTATAAAACATGTCAATCATAATTGAAAATAGTGGCCTATTTAGTAGCTTTCAAGATTTTGGAAGAAAGGGATATGAACATGAAGGTGTCATCCCGAGTGGCGCACTAGATGAATTAGCACATGAAATAGCCAACCGTCTGGTTGCAAATGACAAAAATGAAGCAACACTTGAAATGACTCAAAAAATGGCAACAATTCGTTTCACTGAGCCGGCACTTATAGCTTTAACAGGTGGTAATTTTAAAGCTGAAACTGAACATATGAAAATTTATCCTAATAAATTATATCTCATCAATGAAGGTGAGACATTGAAATTTAATGAAACCAGTCGTACATCACGTGTTTATCTAGCAGTTGGTGGAGGTTTTAAACTAGAAAAATGGCTTCATTCAGCATCTACAGATTTTAATGTGGAAATTGGTGGTTTTGAGGGAAGAAAGCTTAAGAAAGGTGATGAAATAGAATTAAAACACCACTATTCTCAACGACATCTTAAGCTATTTGAAAACTTATCTGACAAACGTACAACTGATTGGGGAATTGATGGTTACGCATTGTCTTTCAATTATGTTTCGGATGTTTTTCATGTTATAAAAAATAAGGGAACGGAAGATTTTAAAAAAGAGGCGACGCGTCGTTTTACAACGGCTGAATATAGTGTGTCTAGTAAAACAAATAGAGTAGGTATGGTGCTTGATGGCCCCCAAATCAAAGCATACTATGATGATATGCCGGCTCATCAATCAGTAAAAAGAGGAACCATTCAAGTTAAGAGAGATGGCACACCGATTGTATTATTAAACGATCATTATACATTAGGAAGTTATCCTCAAATAGGTACAATCGCAAGCTATCATCTAACAAAATTAGCCCAAAAACCACAAGGCTCAAAATTGAAATTTCAATTTATAGATATCGAAACTGCAGAAAAAAACTTAATAAAGTATAGCAATTGGTTAAATCAATTGTTCCATGGTATTGAACACCGTATGCAATTAGAAATGTTAAAGTGAATATCTGTATTTAAGTTGAAAATCATCTTATTTTAAAATGACGTATTATTTATGCAATTGCTTTCCTATAAATAAAAAATAAGTAGTCTTGTGCCCTGTCCATCAGTTTTGGAACTTAAATTGAATCGTCCTGGAGACTGATGAACATAAGAAATACTGAGTTTATAATGAATCATTATATATGCACAAGAGATTAATTATTTAAAATTTTAATAACACTTTTATGTTGACAATTTACCTGTATAGCGTGCTTTTACTTGATATTTAAGTCATAATACTATATATTTATAAATTGAACTATGTATTTTTATTACAATAAGATTACAAACATTTAAAAATCTTAATAAAAAGTTAACAACTACATAGTCTAAACAATGACGTATTCGCATTTACGTTTTATATCAAATTCTTAAATTTATATATAGAAATAATCGATTTGATCAAATGAATATAAAGTGATTTAAACAGATAGTTATAATTTGAATTAACTGAAGGTAAAGTAAATCATTTAACGTAAAAATGATTCATTACTAAAAACGGAGGAAACAAACATGAGTTTACCCAAGAAGAAAATAGGAATTTTTGCGTTCTTCTTATTAACGGTATTCACCATTACTTTGAAGACATATTTTTCATATTATGTTGACTTTTCTTTAGGTGTCAAGGGTTTAGTACAAAACTTAATATTGCTTATGAATCCTTATAGTTTGATTGCACTTGTACTAAGTGTTTTCCTATTTTTTAAAGGTAAGAAGGCATTTTGGTTCATCTTTATTGGAGGATTTTTACTTACGTTTCTACTATACGCAAACGTTGTGTACTTCAGATTTTTCTCAGATTTCTTAACTTTTAGTACACTAAACCAGGCAGGCAACGTTGAATCAATGGGTGGTGCAGTAAGTGCTTCTTTCAAATGGTATGACTTTGTCTACTTCATTGACACTATTATCTATCTTGCTATTTTAATATTTAAACGTAAATGGTTAGATAATAGAGCATTCAGTAAAAAATTCGTACCCGTTGTGATGGCTACATCAGTAGCATTATTTTTCTTAAATTTAGCGTTTGCAGAAACAGATCGTCCCGAATTATTAACAAGAACTTTTGACCATAAATATCTTGTGAAATACTTAGGACCATATAACTTCACTGTTTATGATGGTGTAAAAACAATCGAAAATAATCAGCAAAAAGCACTAGCTTCTGAAGACGACTTAACTAAAGTGCTGAATTACACTAAGCAGAAACGTACTGAACCTAATCCTGAATATTATGGTGCAGCGAAAAAGAAAAATATAATTAAAATTCACCTTGAAAGTTTCCAGACTTTCTTAATCAATAAAAAGGTAAATGGTAAAGAGGTTACACCGTTTTTAAATAAATTATCTAGTGGTAACCAAGATTTTACGTATTTCCCAAACTTTTTCCATCAAACAGGGCAAGGTAAAACATCTGACTCAGAGTTTACAATGGACAACAGTTTATATGGCTTACCGCAAGGCTCAGCCTATTCACTGAAGGGAGATAATACGTATCAATCATTACCAGCTATACTAGACCAAAAGCAAGGTTATACATCTAATGTAATGCATGGTGACTACAAAACATTTTGGAATCGAGATCAAGTTTATAAACATTTCGGTATTGACAATTTCTATGATGCTACTTACTATGACATGTCTGACGACAATATTGTTAATCTTGGTTTAAAAGATAAACCATTCTTTAAAGCATCAGCAGATTATCAATCTAAAATGAAAAAGCCGTTTTATTCACACTTAATTACTTTAACTAACCACTATCCTTTCACATTAGATGAAGAGGATGCTTCTATTGATAAACCTAATACCGGTGACTCAACAGTAGACGGTTATATACAAACGGCACACTATCTCGACCAAGCTTTAGAGGAATATATTACTGACCTTAAGAAAAAAGGTCTATATGATAACTCAGTCATTATGATTTACGGTGACCATTATGGTATTTCTGAAAATCATAATAATGCTATGGAAAAATTATTAGGTGAGAAGATTACACCAGCTAAATTTACAGATTTAAACCGCACTGGCTTCTGGTTAAAAGTTCCAGGTAAATCAGGGGGCGTAAATAAAGAGTATGCTGGGCAAATGGATGTTATGCCTACATTACTACATCTTGTTGGTATTGATAGCAAGAATTACCTAATGTTTGGTTCTGACATGTTCTCTAAACAACACAATAACGTAGTACCGTTTAGAAATGGTGATTTTATCACTGAAGATTATAAGTATGTGAATGGTAAAATTTACTCAAATAAAGATAATGAATTGCTTACTGAAAAACCTAAAGACTTCGATAAAAATAAAAAACAAGTAGAGAAAGATCTTGAAATGAGTGACAGCGTGTTAAATGGTGACTTGTTCAGATTCTACAAAAATCCTGACTTTAAAAAAGTAAATCCTGGTAAATATGAATATAAATCAGGTCCAAAAGGGAACGAAAAAAAATAGTTTTTCAGTGAATTGAAATTGTTAAGTGGTTGGGATATAATTCCTAGCAAAATAGCCAGTAAATGAGTTTTTATAAATTCATTTACTGGCTTCTTTATTTACAACAATACTTCGTATTGTTGGCTCGCTTTCTTAGGGGACAGCTTCAGCCTGTAGTCTTCAGCTTGTCCTGTTCCCTCAAGAGTCTCGCCAAAATACTTTGTTTTTATATGTAATTTTACATTGAAATACTAAAAAAAATAAGGTCATTCGTATAATTTAATAAATACCACTAAACTAAATTAACGAGGTGTCTTATGTATAAAGATTATAATATGACTTAACATACTCTACCAATAGAAACTTCAGTACTTATCCCCGCAAATGATATTTCACGATATGTATATGATACTGTAGAAACAATTCTAGAGACTGAATTCAGACATCATCGTGGCTTAATATAAGAAAAGTAACAGCTCAACGAGCTGAAAATCATCAAAAAAATTATAAAAAAGACAATTTCTATATTATTTCAATAGAAATTGTCTTTATTTACTTATCCTGGAACTTTATGTCCCAACCTCTTATTTTTATATTAATGTCTTTAGTAATCATTTTGAAATTAGAATATCTTTAAAAGTGACTACTTTATTTAATATATTTTTGTACAAATAAAGTAAATTTGAAACTTTCAATGACACTCCTTTAACTTTATAAGTATGTCTTATTTATATTGGAATTAATTGAAGTCACTTGCTTTATTAACTATAAAAGAGAACCTCAAATTTTTATTACGATTAACTTTAAGAACAATGTAGTTCTCTGACTATAAATGATTGGGTCACAAAGCTAAAGATAAAGTAAAGCACTATAGTTAATTAACTTATCATGATTCTTTTTTAAATGATATGAATTATCCAAGTGCAACGTCAAGAATCATCATAATTGTAAAACCAATCATTAGACTTAAAGTTGCCAAATCAGTGTTGTTACTTGATTGAGAATCAGGTATCAGTTCTTCAACAACAACGAAAATCATTGCACCTGCAGCAAACGCTAATGCATAAGGCAATATAGGATTTACCACTAAAATTGCTGCAGCACCGATAGTAGCGAAAATAGGCTCAACAATTGCTGAAGCTTGTCCATAATTAAATGCTTTCCAACGTGTTGCACCTGCAGCACGGATTGGCATCGATAGTGCTGCACCTTCAGGAATATTCTGTATGCCGATACCTATCGCTAGACCAATCGCACCTAAAAATGTAGCGTGACTGTTGCCAGATACAACACCACCGAATGCAACTCCGATAGATAGTCCTTCAGGTATGTTGTGAAGTGTGATAGCTAACACAAGTAATGCATTTTTTCCAAGAGAGGTAGGCACACCCTCTTGTTGTTGGTTTTTATCTTGGGCATTTTGGTGAATATGGGGAATAATATAATCTAGAACCCTGATAAAAACGCCACCGAGAATAAAACCTATTGCTGCAGGAAGCCATGGCATAGCACTATTTTCACTCGATTCAATTGCGGGTTGTAACAATGACCAAAAACTTGCTGCTATCATGATTCCAGCTGCAAAACCTTGCATCGAATTTAAGACTTTATCATTCACTTTCTTAAATATAAAAACTGCTGCCGCACCCAAAGCAGTAAGTAACCACGTGATTATTCCGGCTATAAGCGCCTGAATATAGGGTGGTGCGTTTTGGAATAAATCTGACATATCTAAGTCTCCTTATATCATTTGAATCTAAAAAGGTGTATAATATATAGAACTGAATTTAGCTTAACAAAATTTTTTTGAAAATTCGATAGTTGACAATTTCCAGTATTTGAAAAGGAAGATAAGCATGGAAGCATACAAAATTGAACATTTAAATAAATCCTATGCAGATAAAGAAATTTTTAATGATCTTAACCTATCTATATCTGAGCATGAAAGAATTGGATTAGTAGGTATCAATGGAACAGGTAAAAGTACATTATTAAAAGTCATTGGTGGTCTAGATGAAGATTTTACTGCAGATATTACCCACCCTAATCAATATCGCATTCGTTATTCCTCTCAAAAACAAGACCTCAATGGCCATATGACTGTGTTCGAAGCTGTTTTAAGTTCGGATACTCCTACATTAAGAATTATAAAAAAATATGAAGAAGCAGTTAATCGCTATGCGTTAGATCAAAGTGACTCTAATTTTAATAAAATGATGGAAGCACAAGAAGAAATGGATCAAAAGGATGCATGGGACTATAATGCAGAAATTAAAACGATTTTATCTAAACTAGGGATTCACGATACAACTAAGAAAATAGTTGAACTTTCGGGTGGTCAACAAAAAAGAGTTGTATTGGCTAAAACTCTAATAGAACAACCGGATTTACTTTTGCTAGATGAACCGACGAACCATCTTGACTTTGAATCCATCCGTTGGCTCATTAATTATGTCAAGCAATATCCACATACAGTTTTATTTGTAACACATGATCGCTACTTTTTAAATGAAGTATCGACGCGAATTATTGAACTGGATAGAGGGAAGTTAAAAACATATCCAGGTAATTATGAAGATTACATAGTAATGCGTGCAGAAAATGAATTAGTAGAACAAAAACAACAAGAAAAACAAAAAGCATTGTATAAACAAGAGTTAGCATGGATGCGAGCAGGAGCAAAGGCAAGAACTACTAAACAACAGGCACGTATCAATAGATTTAAGCAACTAGAATCAGACGTTAAGACGCAACATACACAAGATAAGGGTGAACTTAATCTTGCATATTCAAGGTTAGGTAAACAAGTATATGAATTAAAGAATTTATCAAAATCAATTAATAATAAAGTTTTATTTGAAGATGTCACTGAAATTATTCAAAGTGGTAGACGTATAGGTATTGTAGGACCTAATGGAGCGGGAAAAACAACATTACTTAATATTTTAAGTAATGAAGATCAGGACTATGAGGGTGAGCTTAAAATCGGTCAGACTGTTAAGGTAGCTTATTTTAAGCAAACAGAAGAGACACTTGACCGTGATATTAGAGTGATTGACTACCTAAGAGAAGAAAGTGAAATGGCTAAAGAAAAAGATGGTACCTCAATTTCAGTTACACAATTGTTAGAAAGATTTTTATTTCCGAGCGCTACACACGGTAAAAAAGTTTATAAACTCTCAGGTGGAGAACAAAAACGTCTGTATTTATTGCGTTTACTTGTTCATAAACCTAATGTACTCCTTTTAGATGAACCGACTAATGATTTAGATACTGAAACACTTACGATTTTAGAAGATTACATTGATGATTTCGGTGGTTCTGTCATTACGGTCAGTCATGATCGTTATTTCTTAAATAAAGTGGTACAAGAATATTGGTTTATTCATGATGGTAAAATCGAAAAAATTATTGGATCATTTGAAGATTATGAATCTTTTAAAAAGGAACACGAACGCCAAGCCATGCTATCTAAACAAACTGAACAACAAAATAAACATAAGCATCAACCAAAAAAGAAAACAGGACTATCTTATAAAGAGAAGTTAGAATACGAAACAATTATGACGCGTATAGAAATGACTGAAACGCGTTTAGAAGACCTTGAACAAGAAATGATTAATGCAAGTGATAATTATGCAAGAATCAAAGAACTTAATGAGGAAAAAGAGCAACTTGAAGCAACCTATGAAGCAGACATCACGAGATGGAGTGAGCTTGAGGAAATTAAAGAACAATAAGGGGAATGTAATCATGCAAGAGACTTTATCGCATTATTTTGGTTATAAGTCATTTCGACCAGGACAAGAAGAAATTATAACTAAAATATTAAATCATCAGCATACACTGGGGGTACTACCTACCGGTGGCGGTAAATCGATATGCTATCAAGTACCAGGTTTAATGCAGGGTGGCACAACTATTGTTATAAGTCCACTTATTTCTTTGATGAAAGACCAAGTTGATCAACTACAAGCAATGGGAATTCAAGCTGCATATTTGAATAGTAGTTTGACTCATAAACAACAAAAAGAGATTGAAGAGCAAATAAAGCGTGGTGCCATTCAGTTTTTATATGTAGCTCCAGAGCGCTTTGAAAATACTTTTTTTCTAAATTTATTACGTAAAATAGAAATACCCCTTATCGCTTTTGATGAAGCACACTGTATATCGAAGTGGGGACATGATTTTAGACCTAGTTATCAAAGTGTCATACAAAAAGTTTTTACCTTACCTCAAAACTTCACAATAGTTGCACTTACAGCTACGGCAACTGCTGAAGTTCAACAAGATATCATGTCTAAGTTATCAATTGGACAAAATGATGTTGTCAAAACAAGTACTAAAAGACGCAATTTAATCTTCAAAGTCAATCCGACTTATCAGCGACAAAAATTTGTTGTGGATTATGTTGCAAATCATGAAGGACAGGCAGGAATCATTTATTGTTCCACTCGTAAGCAGGTAGAAGAATTACACGAAGCTCTAAATAGTGAAAAAATTAAGAGCACAATTTATCATGCTGGTTTAACGAATAAAGAGAGAATTGAGGCGCAAAATGATTTCTTGTATGATCGTGTAGAGGTTGTCATTGCGACAAATGCATTTGGTATGGGTATTGATAAATCAAATGTACGTTATGTCATTCACTATAACATGCCTGGAGATTTGGAATCTTACTATCAGGAAGCTGGACGCGCGGGACGTGATGGTTTAAAAAGTGAGTGTATCCTTTTGTTTAGTGAACGAGATAAGGGATTACATGAGTATTTTATTACTGTATCCCAAGCTGATGATGACTATAAAGATAAAATGGGCGAAAAATTAACGAAAATGATTCAATATACCAAAACGAAAAAGTGTTTAGAAGCGACAATTGTTCATTATTTTGAACCCAATGAAAATTTAGAGGAATGCAATCAATGTAGTAATTGTATACAGGAAAATAAAACGTATGATATGACTCGTGAAGCGAAAATGATTATTAGCTGTATTGCTCGAATGAAGCAACAGGAAAATTATAGTGTTATTATACAAGTTTTACGTGGAGAAGTGACAGATTATATAAAACACCATCATTATAATGAATTAACGACACATGGGTTGATGAAAAATTATACAACATCTGAGTTATCACACTTAATTGATGAGCTACGTTTCAAAGGATATTTAAATGAAAATGATGAAATTCTTATGTGTGATACATCAGTGAAACAATTACTAAATAATCATACCAAGGTTTATACCACTCCGTTCAAACAAAAAACTAAAGAGAAGGTATTTATCAACACTGTTGAAGGTGTGGATAGAGCGTTATATCGTGAGCTTGTTGATGTACGTAAACAGCTAAGTGATAAACTTGGAATAGCACCTGTAAGTATATTTTCTGATTACACGCTCGAAGAATTTGCTAAGCGTAAACCTGAATCGAAACAAGAAATGATTGCTATTGATGGTGTAGGTAGTTATAAATTAAAGCATTATTGTCCTAAGTTTATCGAAACCATACAAAGCTATAAAACTAGAATATAAATGATTGAACGACGAAATCTCTTATCTTTTGATTTCGTCGTTTTTTAATTATATGAAGTTGGATATTAAGTATTCATAATACTTTTTGTTAATTTGAATTTTGAAATACAATAAATGTTAATTTTCAATTAAAAATGATTTAATAGGGAATATAGATTAAAATGGTCTACTATTTTGTAGAGGGAATGAAGGTGAAAAAGTGATTAAATTTAAAAATGTCACAAAGCGATATGCTAATAATATTGCTGTAGATAATGTAAGTTTTAATATTAAAGAAGGAGAATTTTTTGTGTTAATTGGTCCTTCAGGTTGTGGTAAGACAACAACACTTAAAATGATCAATCGTTTAATTCCTTTAAGCGAAGGTTACATATATTTTAAAGATAAACCAATTAGTGATTATCCAGTTTACGAAATGCGTTGGGATATTGGATATGTACTACAACAAATTGCATTATTTCCTCATATGACTATCAAAGAAAACATTGCACAAGTACCCCAAATGAAAAAGTGGAAAGATAACGATATTGATTTACGTGTGGATGAATTATTGACAATGGTAGGTTTAAATCCTGAGCAATTTAAAAATAGAAAACCTGATGAACTATCGGGTGGACAACGACAAAGGGTTGGTGTAGTGCGAGCATTAGCTGCAGATCCTCCCGTTATTATCATGGATGAGCCTTTTAGTGCTCTTGACCCAATTAGCAGAGAGAAGTTGCAGAACGATTTGATTCATTTGCAAACTCAAATTAAGAAAACAATAGTTTTTGTAACGCATGATATTCAAGAAGCGATGAAACTAGGTGACAGAATTTGTTTACTCAATGAAGGGCGTGTTGAACAAATTGATACACCTGATGGTTTTAGAACGCGACCTAAAAGTGACTTTGTAAAGCAATTCATGGGTAGTCATTTGGATACAACGCATAATATTGTGAATCAAGTGAAGATTAAAGATTTAGGAATTAATCGGTCTGTAGATGACAATGCAAGCGTTATTCATTATCCTGAAGTAGATGCTGAGTTGTACTTAAATAATATTTATGAAGATTTGTCTCATTATGATGCAGTTGTGGTCAACGATAAAGAACAACATCGTCGATATTTGTTAAATAGAGAAGATGTGTTTACTTATTTATCTCTTAATAAGGAGGAAGCGACACATGAATGAGTTCTTTGCGACATTAAGTGATAGAAAAGGGCAGCTATTTTCTACTATAATTGAACACATTCAACTTTCTTTTATAGCGCTTTTCATTGCAACTCTTATAGCAGTACCAATTGCAATTTTGCTCACTAAAACAAAAAAACTTTCAGAAATCGTCATGAATATTGCAGCTGTTCTACAAACAATTCCATCACTGGCACTACTTGGTTTGATGATACCAATTTTCGGAATTGGGAGACTTCCGGCAATTATCGCCTTAGTTGTATATGCGTTACTTCCTATTCTACGTAATACATACACAGGTATTAAGGAGGTCGATCCCTCTCTTATTGAAGCGGCTAAAGGCATTGGAATGAAACCACTTAGAAGATTGACCAAAGTCGAACTCCCTATTGCAATGCCTGTTATCATGGCAGGAATACGCACAGCTATGGTATTAATCATTGGTACTGCTACACTCGCAGCTTTAATAGGCGCTGGTGGTCTAGGAGATTTAATATTATTAGGCATTGATCGTAACAATAGTGCACTCATTTTAATAGGTGCTATTCCAGCTGCACTTCTAGCTATTATTTTTGATTTTATTTTAAGATACATGGAACGTTTATCATATAAAAAATTGCTCATTTCTTTAGGGACAATTGTAATTGTGATTATCATAGCTATTGCCATATCTATGGCAGCGCAAAAAGGTGATAAAATCACATTCGCAGGCAAGCTAGGTTCAGAACCGTCAATTATTACGAATATGTATAAAATACTTATTGAAGAAGACACAGATGATACTGTAGAAGTCAAAGATGGCATGGGTAAAACCTCATTCTTATTTAATGCGCTTAAGTCAGATGAAATTGATGGTTATTTAGAATTTACAGGTACTGTATTAGGTGAATTAACGAAAGAAGATTTAAAGTCTAAAAAAGAAAACGATGTATATCAACAAGCAAAGTCTAGTTTAGAAAAAAAATATGATATGACAATGCTTAAACCGATGAAATATAATAATACGTATGCATTAGCTGTAAAACGTGACTTTGCAAAAAAATATCAAATTAAGACAATAGGTGATTTACGCAAGGTAGAAGATAAACTTAAACCAGGTTTTACATTGGAATTTAATGATAGACCAGATGGATACAAAGCTGTTAAAAAAACGTATCATCTTAATCTTTCTAATGTTAAAACTATGGAACCTAAATTACGTTATACTGCAGTTAAAAAGGGAGATATTAATCTCATAGACGCATACTCTACTGATGCAGAATTAAAACAATATAACATGGTAGTATTAAAAGATGATCAACATGTATTTCCTCCATACCAAGGAGCACCGCTATTTAAAGAAAAATATTTAAAAGACCATCCTGAAGTTAAAAAACCGCTCAATAAATTGGCGAATAGAATCACAGATGAAGAAATGCAAGAAATGAACTATAAGGTAACAGTGAAGAAAGAGGATCCTTATAAAGTAGCAAGAGAATACTTAGAAAAAGAAAAATTAATAAAATAAAATTGTGCGTTTCGAGATGGATTTGATAGCTATTCGATGTCTAAATGGTACATCGAATAGCTATTTATAATTTAACTATTTCAACCGATATAGTGAATTTAAAATGTAATGTTAGAAGTGTGATTGATTTTAAGGTATGAGTTTGTTTATAATAGGTACTAAGTTTTTTAAAATTTCAGTCAATTTAAGGTGTGATTTATGTATGAAGAAACAATTAGACCAATTAACAGCATATACGCCAGGGCTTTCTCCAGAATCTTTAAAAAAACAGTATGGCATTAAAGGTGAATTACATAAACTTGCTTCAAATGAAAATGTATATGGTCCAAGTCCAAAAGTTAAAACGGCGATTCAATCTCATTTAGATGAATTATATTATTATCCGGAATCTGGATCGCCAAAATTAAGGGAAGCAATAAGTCAACAACTTAATGTTGATGCATCTCGTATTTTATTTGGTGCGGGTTTAGATGAGGTTATTCTAATGATATCAAGAGCCGTATTATCACCAGGAGATAAGATTATCACTAGTGAATCTACTTTCGGACAATATTATCATAATGCAATTGTGGAATCAGCTGATGTTATCCAAGTGCCTCTCAAAGATGGTGGATTTGATTTAGATGGTATGTTACAACAAATTGATAATAAAACGTCTTTAATTTGGTTATGCAATCCTAACAATCCAACTGGGACTTACTTTTCGCACGATGAATTATTTAATTTCTTAAAACGTGTCCCAAGTGATATTCCTGTATTAATTGACGAAGCATATGTAGAATTCGTTACTGCTGATGATTTTCCAGATACGCTAAAATTACAGGAGGATTTTGACAATGCCTTTTTATTACGTACTTTTTCTAAGGCATATGGATTAGCTGGATTAAGAGTAGGATATGTTATAGCCTCTGAAGACGCCATTGAAAAGTGGAATATCATTCGTCCACCATTTAATGTTACTAGAATTTCAGAATATGCAGCAATCGCTGCCTTAGAAGATCAAGAGTATTTGAAAGAAGTGACACAAAAAAATAGTTTTGAACGAGATAAATTTTATCAAATTCCTCAAAGTCAGCATTTTTTACCAAGTCAAGCGAATTTTGTCTTTGTTAAAACTTCAAGAAGTCAAGCACTTTATGATGCATTGTTAAACGTAGGATGTATTACACGTTTATTCCCTAACGGTGTTAGAATTACTATTGGTTTACCAGAACAAAATAATAAGATGATTGAAGTTTTAAAACATTTTGAGTATTAAACTAACACTCTTTGATAACTTTTGATTTAAAAAAGATGTGATATCGTAGTTAAATAGATTAAACAGAAGGAAAAAATTTTGCTATACTAAACACGTATATCACGAACAGGGAGTGTAAGAGCATGACGCGACAGAGAATCGCCATTGATATGGATGAAGTGCTTGCTGATACATTGGGTGCTGTTGTTAAAGCGGTCAATGAACGAGCGGATTTAAATATCAAAATGGAATCATTAAACGGTAAAAAATTAAAACATATGATACCCGAGCATGAGGGGTTAGTCATGGATATTTTAAAAGAACCTGGATTCTTTAGAAATTTAGATGTAATGCCGCATGCTCAAGAAGTTGTAAAACAACTCAATGAGCATTACGACATATACATAGCCACAGCAGCGATGGATGTTCCAACCTCTTTTCATGACAAATATGAATGGTTATTAGAATACTTTCCTTTTTTAGATCCGCAACATTTTGTATTTTGTGGTAGAAAGAATATTATTCTTGCAGATTATCTTATTGATGATAATCCAAAGCAATTGGAAATTTTTGAAGGGAAATCAATTATGTTTACTGCTTCTCATAATGTTAATGAACATAGATTTGAACGCGTAAGTGGTTGGAGAGATGTAAAGAATTATTTTAATTCAATTGAAAAATAGAGAAGATAAAAGTCATAGGTCACTTTATTTGATGGCCTATGACTTTTTTATTAAACATTTTTAAAGTTATCTTTCATAATCATATGCTGTTTCGATAATGCCTTTAAGTTCACTAATTAGCGGTTCTTTTGGATTAGCAGTTGTACATTGATCTTCAAATGCTAATTCAGCCATTCTGTCTATAGTAGAGTGAAGAAGCTCTTCAGTTACGCCTTGTGATTTTAAATTCATATCAATACCAACTGAACATCCTAAATCATACACCGCATTAGCTAGAGCATCCACTAATTCTTCAGTTGTATTACCTTTGAGTCCTAAAAATTTTGCAATGTCAGCATAGTCAGTATCTGCTCTAAAGAAATCATATTTAGGAAACAGTGCATGTTTTTGTGGATCTTTGGCATTATAGCGAATGACATGTGGTAATAAAATAGCATTTGTTCTGCCGTGGGGAATACCATATTCACCACCAATTTTATGTGCGATAGAATGAGAAATTCCTAAAAAAGCATTGGCAAATGCCATACCGGCCATTGTTGAAGCATTATGCATTTTTTCTCGTGAGTGTTTGTCATTTTCTTGAACTGATGATTTTAGATAATCAAAAGTTAACTTTATTGCTTGTAAGCTTAAGCCTCTTGTATAATCTGAAGCCATGACAGAGACGTAAGATTCAATGGCATGTGTCAAAACATCCATTCCTGTATCTGCGGCAACATCTTTAGGTACACTTAATACGAATTGTGGATCGACGATAGCAATATCGGGAGTTAACGCATAATCTGCTAGTGGATACTTAACGTGTGTCTCGCTATCAGTAATTACTGCAAAAGGTGTCACTTCAGAACCAGTTCCTGATGTCGTTGGTATACATATAAATTTTGCGTTTTTAGGTTTGGTAATTTTATAAGTACGTTTACGAATATCTAAGAACTTTTGTTTTGCCCCAAAAAATGAAGTTTCTGGATGCTCAAAGAACATCCATATTGCTTTGGCTGCATCCATTGCCGAACCGCCACCGAGTGCAATAATAGTATCAGGTTGGAAATTTATAAACATTTCTAACCCCTTATAGACTGTATGAGTTGATGGATTAGGTTCAACTTCGTTAAACACTTTGATTTGTGGTTGGTTTTCTCGGCGTCTCAGCACTTGTTCAACTATATCAGTATAACCAATATTAACCATTCCTGGATCACAAACTATCATTACACGTTCAACATTATCCATCTCTGTCAAATACATAACTGAATTTTCTTCAAAATAAACTTTAGGTGGGAGTTTAAACCATTGCATATTATTACGACGTTTTGCTATTGTTTTAATATTTAATAAGTCTACTGCGCTTACATTATGAGAAATAGAATTTCTACCATATGAACCACAACCTAACGTGAGTGAAGGAATGAGTTCATTATACATATTTCCAATTCCTCCGACAGCAGAAGGTGTATTTACCAATACACGGCAAGCTTTCATTTTTAGACCGAATTTTTGTTGTAATTGACTATCCTCGGTGTGAATTACAGCAGTGTGACCTAAACCACCAAATTTTAATATGTCTTCACAAATTTGTAGTGCATGTCCTGTTGATTTTGCAGTTACCATTGCGAGTACAGGTGATAATTTTTCACGTGATAAAGGATAATCTTTTCCAATTCCATCAATTTCTGCGACTAATAATTTTGTTTTTTCTGGAACACTAATTCCTGACAATTTCGCTATATCTACAGCAGATTTACCAACTATATCAGGTTTAACTGCAGTTTTATCTTCATTCATGATGGCATCTTCTAATTGTTGTAGTTCATTTTTATTAACAAAATATGTTTGGTGTAATTTGAATTCTTTAACGACGTCAGTGTATACTTCTTTATCAACAACCATGACTTGTTCAGAAGCAAAAATCATACCATTATCAAAAGTTTTAGAACCAATGATATCATTAACAGCACGTTTGATATGAGCAGTTTTTTCAATATAAGTAGGAACATTACCTGGACCGACTCCTAATGCAGGTTTACCTGTCGAATATGCGGACTTTACCATTCCAGAGCCTCCAGTCGCTAGAACTAAAGCAATATCTTTATGATTCATTAATTGTTTAGTTGCCTCAATTGATGGCACTTCTATCCATTGAATACAATCTTTAGGAGCACCTGCTTTTGTTGCAGCTTCTAAAATGACTTTAGCAGCATATTTTGATGATTGTTGTGCACTTGGATGAAATGCGAAAATAATTGGATTACCTGTTTTAATAGCAATCATTGCTTTGAAAATAGTTGTAGATGTAGGGTTGGTCGTTGGTGTCACTCCACAAATCACGCCTATAGGTTCAGCTACATACGTTAATCCTTTTTGTTTATCTTCACCTATGATACCTACTGTTTTATTGTCTTTGATTGAATTCCATATGTACTCTGAGGCATATAAATTTTTGATAGCTTTGTCTTCATAAATACCTCTACCTGTTTCGTCGTAAGCTAGTTTAGCTAAATGCATATGCTGATCAACAGCAGCCATGCTCATCTGATGTACAATGTCATTAATCTCATGTTGTGATTTTTTAGATAGTTCTTTTAGAGCTTCTTGTCCTTTTTCTGCTAATGAATCAATCATTTGTGTGACTTCATCTTTGTTTGATTCATATGTATTTTTTTTAGTTACAGATAACATATACAACCACTCCTTAGATATTGTGAAATAATTCACAAACATTATAGTACAGCTCTTTCCAAATTAAAAGAAAATACAGACTATTAAAGAGTCAATTGTGATGTTTATATGAACACATTTTTAACCTATATATTTAGTCGGGGTTGAGGTGTAAGACTTGATGCAATGGGAACAAGACGTATTTGGTAGTTAAAAAAATCTATTTTTAAAAGAAGTAAATTTTAAAAAAATTATTGTAAGTATTCTTACTAAAAATAATGAGGGGTGTTGTAATGAAATTATCGTCTCACCCGACTAACGATGTTATCAGTTTATAAAATAAAAAACTGAGACAATCATTTATGTCTCAGTAGCTCATGCTTTAAAAATAAATTGATAAAGAATAAGTGAAATTTATATTAATTATTTTGTTCAGTTGCAGTAAGAAGTTGTATCGCTTTGGGTAATACTTGAATCTCAATTGGTGTTTCTAAATTAATTTCGCCATCAATATCCACTTTCATACTAGGGTTTGTTGAGAGTGTGATGTGCTTACCTGATATGTGATCAATACCTTGTGTGATTTCGTTCCAATTCATACTATCACGTTTTTTTAATATATCATTCAATATATTTAGTGTTTGATCATTAAATACAAATGTGTTTGCTCTTCCATCTTGTGGCGATAAATCGGTTAGCGGAATTTGTCCACCACCTATATTGGGACCGTTTGCTATTAACATCATCGAAGTATTGCCTTCTTTTGTTTCACCATCAACAGTCAATGAGAAATCAAATTTAACAGGATTTAATAACGTTTTAACGGTTGATCCAATATAGCTGAATTTACCGAATATATCTTTAGAACCATCTTGAACATTCTCTGCATTTTGTACTATTAAGCCAAGTCCAACGAAATTAAGTACATATAAGTCGTTCACTTTTAACACATCATATGATTCAGCATGTGATGTTAATAATTGCTCACTAGCTGTTTTAAAATTAGGGTGCAGTTGAAGTGTTTTTGTAAAATCGTTAAAGGTACCACCTGGTATTACACCGATTGGTAAATTTAACTGATACTGCATAACGCCATTTACTAGTTCATTAAGTGTACCATCTCCACCTAAAATAAATAAAACGTCTACATCAGAGCTATAATTTTCATTTTTAATAGATTTACAATATTTAATAATATCGCCTTTATTTTCACTGAGTTGAAGAGAGAGGTGTTTACACATTGAACTAAGAGATTTTGCAACTTCTCCTATGCCATTATGTATATCTTTCAAACCGCTATGTTCATGATAGAAAAGAACACCATGGTTATACGGTTGTTTCATAAATATATACCTACTTTCGATAAATAGTTTGTGTAATTAGATTGTTTGAACTTTCCTTTATGTTTGATTTACATTATAAATTAAAATTTATGGTATTGAAACTTAAGTGTTCTATAAAGATAGATGTTCCAAATAAAATAACATAAATTTAAGAGTAAGAATATTAAGTTGGTAAAAATTTATGTAGACATATAATATTATTTTTAATATCATTTTGGGATGCTATAATGTTGCGCAACGATGCTGTCTGAATTCAGTACCTGGAATTTTTTTACAATATCATTCACATATTGTGACATATCATGTGTGGAGATAATTACTGAAGTTTCCATTGGTAGAGTATGTTTAGTCATATGATAATTTTTATACATAAGACACCCCGTTAATTTAGTTTATTGGTATTTATTAAATTATACGAAAGGGCCTTATTTTTTAAGTATTTCAATGTAAAATTACATATAAACACAAAGTATTTTGGTGAGACTCTTGAGGGAACAGGACAAGTTGAAGACTATAGGCTGAAGTTGTCCGCTAAGAAACCAAGCCAACAATACAAAGTATTATAAATAAAAAGCCAGTAAATGAATTTATAAAAAACTCATTTACTGGCTATTTTTCTAGGATTTATATTCTATCCACATTTTAGTGTAATGATTAACGAATACCTTTCATTGCTTTAGAAATCTTAGGAATAAACGCTAATATAATTAACGTAATCACGGTTGCAACAACACCTAAGAAGATAAAGTAATTGGTTTGACCAAGTGGTTTAATTAATTTAACTAATGTACCGTTAATGGCCTGAGCTGAAGCGTTAGTTAATAACCAAAGGCTCATCATTTGTGCGTTAAATGCCTTAGGTGCTAATTTAACTGCTGCACTACTACCAGTTGGAGAGAGACAAAGCTCACCAATAACACAGATAACGTATGAAAGAATAACCCAGTTAACTGAGAATTGTGTATCCCCATAAATATGACCGATTGCTCCCATAAGTATGTAGGATGCGCCTGCTAAAATAGTACCAATTGCAAACTTAATAGGTAGGCTAGGTTGTTTCTTTCCTAGCTTTTGCCATAAAAGAGTAACCACGGGTGCAAATAATAAAATAAATAATGGGTTAATGGTTTGGAAAATAGCTTCACCAAAATGTGTTTTCCAACCAAATAAATTTAATTTCATATCAGAGTTTTCAATACCATAGATATTTAATACATTAGATCCTTGTTCTTGAATTGACCAAAATAACATGCCTAAAATGAATAACGGAATAAATGCTTTTACTCTTGATCTTTCAGTATCAGTAACTTCTTTACTTCTAATCATTGTTGTAAAGTAAATGATTGGTAAAGCAATACCTAAAATTAAAACAGTATTACTGATTAAATTAAATGATAGCGTATGCGTAAAGTAAGCAATCATAAGGATTAATACTATTGCTATAACAACGATTCCGATGATTGTTCCGTACTTTTTCTTTTCAGAAGAAGATAATGGGTTCGTCGGTTTCATACCGATACTACCTAAAGTTTTTCGGTTAAATAGTAAGTACCAAACTAATCCAAGAGCCATCCCTATTGCTGCAATCAAGAAGCCACCATGGAAATTTCTAATATCAATATAGTATTGTAAAATAATTGGTGAAACGAGTGCACCCATGTTCACTGACATATAGAAGATAACAAATCCAGCATCCATGCGTACGTCGTTTTCAGGATAGAGTCTACCAACAATATTTGAAATGTTTGGTTTCATTAAACCTGATCCTACAATAATAAAGAACATAGAAGTGAATAAACCTACCATTGCAAAAGGAAGGCTTAAACATATGTGACCTATAATAATTAATATAGCTCCGATTAATGTGGCACCTCGGGTACCTGTAATTCTATCAGCTATCCAGCCACCTGGAATTGAAGACATATAAATTAATGATCCATATACAGACATGATAGACATGGCTGTTGTTTTGTCCATTCCAAGTCCGTTTTCCTGGAGTGCAAAATACATATAAAAAATAAGCATTGCTCTCATTCCGTAATAGCTGAATCTCTCCCAAAATTCTACGAAAAAGAGAACGCCTAATCCTTTTGGATGTCCGAAGAATCCATGTTGTGGTATTTCTTGAACTGCTTTTTCATGGGACTTATTTGAAGTCATAAATCATCCCAACCTTTCTTGCCCAAATAACCTTATTAAATTGTTTTAAGGTGATTTTACTATTGTGATAAGAAAATTTCAATAATTTTCAAAAAATTTGAAAAAAGAAAATTCTGTCAATTGATATAATCTGTAACATTTAATCCGATGATATAATTTCAATAATTTTATTACTATATTTATTCAATGACGCGCTATATATAAAGTACGCTTTAATGCAGCAAAGTGCAACAAAAAATCTCTACCATCAAATATAACAGTAGAGATTTTTATAAAATATATATTAACGATTATCTATTTTTTCTGGATACATGTCATGATTCATTAATCGATGTTCAGCCATTTTTTCATATTTTGTATCAGGACGACCATAATTCGTGTAAGGATCTATGGAAATGCCACCTCTCGGAGTAAATTTACCCCAAACTTCAATATAATGTGGGTCCATTAAATTAATTAAATCATTCATAATAATATTCATACAATCTTCGTGAAAATCTCCGTGGTTTCTAAAACTAAATAAATATAACTTTAATGATTTAGATTCCACCATCTTGATATTAGGGATATACGAGATATAAATTGTCGCAAAATCTGGTTGACCCGTAATAGGGCATAGTGATGTGAATTCAGGACAATTAAACTTAACAAAATAATCACGACCTTGATGCTTATTATCAAAAGTTTCTAAAACTTCCGGTCTATAATCAAATTCATAAGTGTTATTTTGATTGCCTAATAAAGTAATATCTTTTAATTCATCTTTTTGACGTCCTTGTGTCAATTTTCTAGCTCCTTTAATTATTTTGATTTATAGTTGTTTCACGTCTTGCTTTATCAAACATATAGTAACTTGCTCCGATAATGACAATATATCCTACTGTTGCAAACATATCAGGTGATTCTCCAAACAGAATAAATCCAAATAATGCAGTAAATATTATAGACGCATATGTGAAGATGGAGATATCTTTTGCTGGAGCAAAACTATAAGCCAATGTTATACCAATTTGTCCTACAGCTGCTGATAATCCAGCGCCGAGTAAGAAAAGAATTTGAATTGTTGTCATAGGTGTATAAGTAAATATTGAAAAAGGTATAAGAACTACAACTGAGAATAATGAAAAATAAAACACTATCGTATAAGGTTTTTCACGAGTGCTGAGTGCTCTAACACATGTGTAGGCAGAAGCTGCAAAAATACCGGATAGTAATCCTGCTATTGAAGGAATAACTGATGATGAAAATTCTGGTTTAACAATTAATAGCATCCCTATTATAGCAATAATCATCGCCGTGATTTGATATTTTCGTACCTTTTCATGTAAAAAAATTAAACTAAGAACAATTGTCCAAAAAGGATTTAATTTCATTAATGTATCAGCATCACTTAATACCATGTGATCAATTGCGTAGATATTAAGTAAGACACCAATTAACCCAAGTGTTGAACGTGAGATGAGTAGGGGTTGACTACTTAATTTTCCAAACATAGGTTGCCTATATTTATAAATAAAAAATAATGGTATAAACATGGCTACAAAATTTCTAGCTAGAGATTTTTGAAAGACTGGTAAATCACCGGCCAATCTAAAAAAGACTGACATAAAACTAAAACCCACAGCTGAAATCAATATAGCAATAATACCTTTAACTTTTGAATTCAATATCATCGCCTCAATATTATATGATTAACGACATTATATTAGCATATAAAATCTAACTATGCATAAGTTCTTGATAATTCAATGGAAACGAGCTATAATAAAAAACGAACAAATGTTCGCTTTTAAAGATTGTTATTTCTTATGCGCAATTTAATAAAAAGCTAGAATCATGTTTTTAAAAATGTAATTTATATCTGTTATTGTAGAAATTTACGTAACTATTCTTTTAACCCTATATGTCTAATTTCAATAGAAAAGCAAGTAAAGACACTCAAAAAAATTTTTTTATTTTAAAATAATGACACTAATCTCGTAGTGATGCACTTTCCAAATGATAGGTTGTTTCTGCCATCAATTTTTAACTTTCATTAGTGATATGAGTTATGTATAATGAAACACAGAATATAGTATCAAATTAGAAATGCAAACACTATATATAGTGTTTAGCTGAGAATTTAACGTTGTAGAATTTAATCATTTTAATGCAATTTGACACTACTTTTATCTCGAAAATATTGCAATTATAGTAAAACCCTACTAAAAAGATAATTTATCATGTAGTGCAAATTTAAGTTTTAACCACTATATATTGTGGTTATTTATATATTTTAAAGGCTATTTACAGATTGAAAAAATTTTACGTAAAAGTAACTATTTTCAACTGTTTTTATAAGTAGATGATTTAAATTATATTAAAGATATTTAATCATTTCTAATCTACTTTTGGCTGAATCAATGGTTGACGAAAGAAGGTGATTCAATGAAAGTAGTATATTATTCATTTTCTGGTAATGTTAGACGATTTATTAGTCGTGCTGGTATTAAAGATACATTTGAAATTACTCAAGATAATTGTAACGAATCAGTTAATGAACCCTACATTTTAGTTACTGGCACTATTGGATTTGGAGAGGTGCCGCAGCCGGTTCAATCTTTTTTAAATGTAAATCATACTCAGTTACAAGCTGTTGCTGCGAGTGGAAATCGAAATTGGGGACAAAATTTCGCTAAAGCTGGCCATACAATTTCTGAGGAATATAAAGTTCCATTAATGATGAAGTTTGAAGTACAAGGGACAAATAAAGACATTATTGAATTTAAGGATAAGGTGGGCAATTTCAATGAAAACCATGGAAGAAAAGAAATACAATCATATTGAATTAAATAATGAAGTGACCAAGAGAAAAGACAATGGTTTCTTTGATTTAGAGAAAGATCAAGAAGCATTGAAAGTGTATCTTGAAGAAATCCATGATAAAATGATTTCTTTTGATGATGAAATCGAAAGACTTCATTATCTTGTTGATAATAATTTTTATTTTAATGTTTTCGAAAAATATAGCGAAGCAGAATTAATTGAAATTACTGAATACGCAAAATCAATTCACTTCCAATTTGCTAGTTATATGTCGGCAAGTAAGTTTTATAAGGATTACGCTTTAAAAACGAATGATAAAACTAAGTTTCTTGAGGATTATAATCAGCACGTCGCAATCGTTGCACTTTATTTAGCGAATGGTAATGTTAAACAAGCAAAACAATTTATTTCTGCAATGGTGGAACAACGTTATCAACCGGCGACACCAACATTCTTGAATGCAGGTAGAGCAAGACGTGGAGAACTTGTTTCATGTTTCTTATTAGAAGTAGACGATAGCTTAAATTCTATCAATTTCATTGATTCAACTGCAAAACAACTTAGTAAAATTGGTGGTGGTGTGGCCATTAATTTATCGAAACTTCGTGCACGTGGAGAAGCAATTAAAGGAATTAAAGGTGTAGCTAAAGGTGTTTTACCTGTTGCTAAGGCACTTGAAGGTGGATTTAGTTATGCAGATCAATTAGGACAACGTCCTGGCGCTGGGGCAGTGTACTTAAATATTTTCCATTACGATGTTGAAGAGTTTTTAGATACTAAGAAAGTGAATGCAGATGAAGATTTACGTTTATCTACTATTTCGACTGGTCTTATTGTACCTTCTAAATTCTTTGATTTGGCTAAAGAGGGTAAAGATTTCTATATGTTTGCACCTCATACAGTTAAACAAGAATACGGTGTGACTTTAGATGATATTGATTTAGAAAAGTATTACGACGATATGGTTGCAAACCCTAATATCGATAAAAAGAAAAAAGACGCACGTGAAATGTTAAATATGATTGCACAAACACAATTACAGTCTGGTTATCCATATCTTATGTTTAAAGATAATGCAAACAAAGTACATGCGAATTCAAATATTGGGCAAATTAAAATGAGTAATTTATGTACTGAAATTTTCCAATTACAAGAGACATCAGTAATTAACGACTATGGAATTGAAGATGAAATTAAAAGAGATATTTCATGTAACTTAGGCTCATTGAATATAGTGAATGTTATGGAATCAGGTAAATTCAGAGATTCTGTGTTCACAGGTATGGATGCTCTTACAGTTGTAAGTGATGAAGCAAATATTCAAAATGCACCAGGTGTAAAAAAAGCGAATAGTGAACTACATTCTGTTGGACTAGGAGTAATGAACTTACATGGTTATCTAGCTAAAAATAAAATTGGCTATGAATCTGAAGAAGCAAAAGACTTTGCTAATATATTCTTTATGATTATGAACTATTATTCCATCGAACGTTCAATGGAAATTGCAAAAGAGCGTGGAGAAAAGTATCAAGACTTTGAGCAATCAGACTATGCAAATGGTAAATATTTTGAATTCTATACATCTCAAGAATTTGAACCAAAATTTGAAAAGGTTCGCCAACTTTTTGATGGTATCGATATACCTACTTCAAATGATTGGAAAGAATTGCAAAATAAAGTAGAACAATATGGACTTTATCACGCTTATAGATTAGCTATTGCTCCGACTCAAAGTATTTCTTATGTTCAAAATGCGACAAGTTCTGTTATGCCTATTGTTGACCAAATTGAACGTCGTACGTATGGAAATGCGGAAACATTTTATCCAATGCCATTTTTATCACCAGAAACAATGTGGTACTACAAATCAGCATTTAATACTGACCAAATGAAACTTATTGACTTAGTAGCTACAATTCAAACTCACGTAGACCAAGGTATTTCAACGATACTTTATGTTAATTCAGAAATTTCAACACGTGAACTTTCAAGATTATATGTATATGCACACCATAAAGGCCTTAAATCTTTATACTATACACGTAATAAATTATTAAGTGTGGAAGAATGTACAAGTTGTGCGATTTAATTGATTAAGTTGTAAAGATTTTAGAGTAGAGTGATGAATTGATGTATTTCTTTAAATTATAGATTTACATTGGTTCAAAACTCTTTATTTTATACATAAATATGACAGGAGGATTTTAATGAAGGCGGTAAATTGGAACACCCAAGAAGATATGACTAATATGTTCTGGCGTCAAAATATCTCACAAATGTGGGTGGAAACAGAATTTAAAGTATCAAAAGATATAGCAAGTTGGAAAACATTAACAGATTCTGAGAAAAATACTTTTAAAAAAGCGCTTGCAGGTTTAACAGGTTTAGATACACATCAAGCTGATGATGGTATGCCATTAATCATGCTTCATACTACTGATTTAAGAAAGAAAGCTGTTTATTCATTTATGGCTATGATGGAACAAATCCATGCGAAAAGTTATTCTCATATCTTCACTACATTATTACCATCTAGTGAAACCAACTATTTATTGGATACTTGGGTTATTGAAGAGCCACATTTAAAATATAAATCAGATAAAATTGTAGAAAATTACCACAAACTTTGGGGTAAAGAAGCATCGATTTACGATCAATATATTGCTCGTGTTTCTAGTGTATTCTTAGAAACATTTCTATTCTATTCTGGCTTCTATTATCCATTATATCTCGCAGGACAAGGAAAAATGACTACGTCAGGTGAAATTATACGTAAGATACTTTTAGATGAATCTATACATGGAGTGTTCACAGGTTTAGATGCACAAAGTCTACGTAATGAGTTATCTGAAAGTGAGAAACAAAAAGCTGATCAAGAAATGTACAAATTATTAAATGAACTTTATGATAATGAAGTTTCATATACACATTTATTATATGATGATATTGGTCTTGCTGAAGATGTATTAAATTATGTTCGATATAATGGAAATAAAGCATTATCGAATTTAGGTTTTGAACCATATTTCGAAGAGAGAGAGTTTAACCCTATTATTGAAAATGCACTAGATACATCTACAAAGAACCACGATTTCTTCTCTGTTAAAGGTGATGGCTATACATTGGCTTTAAATGTTGAGCCTCTACGTGATGAAGACTTTGTTTTTGATAATTAATATAGTACTTTTAAAGAGATTTCTATTAAAATTAGTAGGAATCTCTTTTTTTATGAAAGTTGGTATTATAAAATATTTTGATGTATTATTACTGCTGGATAAAACATTTATAAAATTCCCAAAAAATATGAAAAAACTATTGAAAAAAGAAAATAGAGTCTATAATATTGATGTTAATGATAATCATTATCATTATCATTACTTTCGTATATTGACCTTATACATCTTTAATATTTAGCAAGGAGATTAACTAATGAAATTTATTTTTAAAGGTTATACCTTATTTATTTTATTAGTGACTTTAACTATTGTCTCTTTATTTATAGGGGTGAGTCAGCTCTCTCTAATAGATATTTTCCATTTAAGTGATGAACAAATAAACATTTTGTTTTCGAGTCGAATTCCCAGAACAGTTAGTATTCTACTTTCGGGTAGTTCACTAGCTTTATCAGGATTAATTATGCAACAGATGATGCAAAATAAATTTGTAAGCCCAACGACTGCTGGTACTATGGAGTGGGCAAAATTAGGTATTTTAATGTCATTGTTGTTCTTTCCTAATGGTCCCATTTTAATCAAATTATTATTTGCTGTTGTTCTAAGTATTGTTGGAACGTTTTTATTTGTCCAATTAATTAATCTTATCCGTGTAAAAGATGTAATCTTTGTTCCACTTTTAGGCATTATGATTGGTGGTATTTTATCCAGTTTTACTACATTTGTAGCGTTGAGAACCAATGCTTTACAAAGCATTGGAAACTGGTTAACTGGTAACTTTGCAGTTATAACGAGTGGTCGTTTTGAGGTGTTGTATCTCACAATACCATTACTTATTTTGGCATTTGTATTTGCAAATCATTTTACTATTGCAGGTATGGGAAAAGACTTTAGTCATAATTTAGGTGTAAGTTATGAAAAAATCATTAAAATAGCATTATTCATAACAGCAACGCTAACAGCATTAGTTGTTGTTACTGTTGGAACATTACCATTTTTAGGTTTAATCGTACCGAATATCATATCTATCTATAGAGGCGATCATTTGAAAAATGCTTTACCACACACGCTTATGCTCGGTGCAATTTTTGTTTTAATTGCTGATATTATTGGTAGAATAATTGTTTACCCTTACGAAATTAATATTGGATTGACGATAGGTGTATTTGGCACAATTATTTTCCTAATCTTGCTAATGAAAGGTAGGAAAAATTATGCAAATGAGCGCTAATAAAAAAATAAGTATACTGGTCGTTATGGCAATTTGTATGGCAATTTTTTATTTATTGGTAGGTTTAGATTTTGATATATTTGAATATCAATTCCAAAGCCGTTTCAAAAAATTTATTCTTATATTATTAGTAGGAGCATCGATAGGAACGTCCGTAGTTATTTTCCAATCTATTACTACAAATAGATTATTAACTCCTTCTATTATGGGACTTGATTCTGTGTATTTATTTGTCAAAGTCTTACCTATTTTTATTTTAGGTGAACAAGCAACTGTTGTTACAAATATCTACCTTAATTTTTTAATCACTTTGATCGCAATGGTGTTTTTTTCATTGCTATTATTTCAAGTTATATTTAAACTAGGTCACTTTTCAGTCTATTTCATATTACTAGTTGGTGTAATATTAGGAACTTTCTTCCGTAGTATTACAAGTTTTCTCCAACTTATAATGAATCCTGAATCTTTTTTAGCAGTTCAAAATGTTATGTTTGCTAGCTTTGAAGCATCAAATTCTAAATTAGTAACTGTTTCAGGCATATTATTAGTTATATTAATAATTGTTACAATAATACTTCGACCATATTTAGATGTTCTTTTGTTAGGTAGAGCACAAGCAATTAATCTAGGTGTTTCTTATGAGAATATGACGCGTATGTTTCTTATTTTGGTTGCTTTACTCGTCTCTATATCTACTGCATTAATAGGTCCTGTAACATTTCTTGGCTTATTAACTGTCAACTTAGCACACGAATTTATGAAGACCTATGAACACAAATTTATTTTACCGGCAACAATATTATTCAGCTGGATTAGTTTATTTATAGCGCAATGGGTAGTTGAAAATCTATTCGAAGCAACAACTGAATTCAGTTTGATAGTAGATTTAGTTGGTGGAAGTTACTTCATATATTTGCTTGTCAAAAGGAGAAATGCAAATTGATTCAAATTCGAAATTTAGATAAAACGATAGACAATAAACCTATTTTAAAAGATATTAGCGTAGATATTAAAAAGGGAAAATTGACTTCACTCATAGGTCCTAACGGTGCTGGTAAGAGTACATTATTATCTGCTATCAGTCGCTTATTTAGTTATGAGAACGGTTCAATTTTGATTGAAGACAAAGAAATTTCAGAATATAAAACTGACGATTTAGCTAAAAAATTAAGTATTTTAAAACAATCTAATCACACTGATATGAACATAACTATCGAGCAACTAGTTAAATTTGGTCGTTTTCCATATTCAAAAGGTCGAATGAAGCAAGAAGACTATGACAAAGTGGAATATGCTCTTGACTTATTACAGCTTAATGAAATTAAACATCGTAATATTAAAACACTATCTGGAGGTCAGCGACAACGTGCATATATTGCTATGACTATAGCACAAGATACTGATTATATATTATTAGACGAGCCTTTAAATAATTTAGATATGAAACATTCAGTACAGATTATGCAAACGTTACGAGATTTATGTCGTCAGTTAAATAAAACAATCATTATCGTATTACATGATATCAACTTTGCTTCTTGTTATTCAGACGACATCATTGCGCTTAAACAAGGTGAGCTAGTTAAAGCTGATGATAAAGATAATGTTATTCAGTCTGACATTTTAAAAAGTTTATATGAAATGGAAGTACGTATAGAGGAGATAAGGGGACAACGTATTTGTCTATATTATGATGAAACTACTTTTGACTCAGTTTAATGATTAAAATTGAGACGCATAGTAAAAGAGGTTATCCATACGAAAAGAAATTATAAATTTGATTAGGGAGTTGCACATATGAAAAAAACAGTCTTATTTTTATTATTGTCTCTAGTTTTAGTTTTAACGGCTTGTAGTAATAGTTCGAATAATAATTCAACTTCGAAAAAGAAAAATAGTGATTCTAAAGAAACTGTAACCATCAAAAATAGTTTTGAAGCAAGTGGTAAAGAAAATAATGGCAGTGATAAGAAAAAAATCTCTAATACTGTCGAAGTACCAAAGAATCCTAAAAATGCCGTTGTATTAGATTATGGAGCGCTTGATGTGTTGAAAGAATTAGGTGTGGCTGATAAAGTAAAAGGTTTACCTAAAGGTGAAAATAACCAATCTTTACCTAAATTTTTAGATGAATTTAAAGATGATAAGTATATTAATACTGGAAATTTAAAAGAAGTGAACTTTGATAAAGTTGCATCAGCTAAACCAGATGTGATTTTTATTTCAGGAAGAACAGCTAATCAGAAAAATTTAGATGAATTTAAAAAAGCTGCACCAAAAGCTAAAGTTGTATATGTAGGTACAAGTGATGACAACTTAATTAAAGATATGAAAAAAAATACAGAAAATTTAGGGAAAATCTACGATAAAGAAGATAAAGCTAAAAAAATTAATAAAGATTTAGATAGAAAAATATCTGATATGAAAGATAAAACTAAAGACTTTAATAAGAAAGTAATGTATTTATTGGTTAACGAAGGTGAACTATCAACGTTTGGACCAGGAGGAAGATTTGGTGGTTTAGTGTTTGATACATTAGGATTTAAACCTGCAGACAAAAAGGTTAGCAAAAGCCCGCATGGTCAAAATATAAATAATGAATATATTAACAAGCAGAATCCAGATGTTATTTTAGCTATGGATCGTGGTTCAGTTGTAGGTGGTAAAGCAACAACAAATCAAGTTTTAAAAAACAAAGTTATAAAAAATGTAAAAGCAGTAAAAAGTAATCATATTTACGAATTAGATCCAAAACTATGGTATTTCTCTTCAGGATCTTCAACGACAACTATCAAACAAATTGATGAATTAAATGAAGTAGTAGAGAAAGTTGAAAAATAATCTTATAATAAGAGAAAATCAACCGAGGTATAAGAAGAAAACTTTAAATGCATGAATAGAATGTTGATATAAGAAGAGCTCCTAAAGCGAATTTTTAAATAAAATTCACTTTAGGAGCTCAAATATTTCAAAAACTTTGTAACAAGTTATTTATACTTCAAAATATAAATGATAATGAAATTTACAACGACTGTTAAAATGCGCTTTACAACGAGGACACATTTCTACCATCATATAGTCACGAATACGCATCTCATGTTTACAAACACCACACATAATAGCTTTTTCATCAAACTCATTTTCAGCCCATCTTTCAATTGTATGAGATACGTGTTCATTATGACATTTATAACACGGATAATATTTGTTGCAACATTTAAATTTAATGGCAATAACATCTAAAGATGAATAATAATGTGTACATCGTGTTTCATTATCTATGAGTGATCCATAAACCTTTGCCAATGATGTGTCCTCCTTGAAGAATTAATCTGTGGGATGATCACCTATAATACGTACCTCAGTATTCAATTCAACATCGAATTTTTCTTTAACTATTTTTTGTACGTGATGTATAAGTGCTTCATAATCAGTTGCTGTACCGTTGTCTACATTAACCATGAATCCCGCATGCTTAGTTGAAACTTCAACGCCACCGATTCGATAGCCCTGTAAATTAGAATCTTGAATGAGTTTACCTGCAAAATGACCCGGTGGTCTTTGGAAAACACTTCCGCAAGAAGGGAATTCAAGCGGTTGTTTAGATTCACGTCTTTCAGTAAGATCATCCATTTTGGCCTGAATTTCATCTAATTTACCTGGTTCTAAGGTGAAAGCAGCCTCTAATACAACTAAATGTTTTTGTTGTACCACACTATTTCTATAGTCTAATTCCAGTTCAGCTGTAGTGAGCTTTAATAAATCACCTTTTTCATTGACACATAATGCATAGTCAATACAGTCTTTAACTTCTCCGCCATAAGCACCAGCATTCATGAATACGGCGCCACCAATTGACCCAGGGATACCGCATGCAAATTCTAAACCGGTTAATACATGGTCACGTGCAACATTTGAAACGTCAATAATTGCTGCACCACTACCTGCTATAATTGCATCATCAGAGGTTTCAATATGATTGAGAGATAATAAGCTGAGGACAATTCCTCGAATTCCACCTTCTCGAATGATAATGTTAGACCCATTTCCTAAATAAGTTACCGGTATACTGTTCTCATGGGCAAACTTTACGATGGCTTGGACTTCTTCATTTTTGGTAGGGGATAAATAAAAATCTGCCTCTCCTCCTGTTTCTGTATATGTATAACGCTTGAGAGGTTCATCCACTTTAATAATATCTTTAGGAAGAATTGACTCTAATCCGCGTAAGATGTCATTTTTATTCAATGTTTTGAACATCCTTTCTCATCTTCTTAATATCAACATTATTATATCAATTATAAAAGTTATTTGCGAAATTTGGATATATGAATTGATTATAAATATAAAATGGTTATGTCGTACTTTATGAGTTTTTACGATAACAAATTAGATTCCTTATATAATTTCTCAAACAAATTTTGTTTTTGAGACTCATATTCACGTATCTTTTTAGCATGTTGCACAATTTCATTTTTCTTACTTGCAAACCATTCTGCTATTGCTTTATCGTTGTGTAGTAAATGATTGACTGTTTGATATTGTTTGAAAAGAGAAGTTTCCATTTGAATAATATGTAATCTTACTTCTTGTTTTAATTCACTTAAATTATTAAAACGTGCCATGACAACTTTTTTCTTGTAAGAATGGTGCAAACGATAAAAACCAGCATAATTTAGGCGCTTTTCATCTAGTGAAGTAATATCGTGCAAGTTATTTACACCAACAAGTATATCTAAAATGGGCTCAGTTTGATAATTAAAATGACAGGTACCACCGATATGCTGAGTGTATTTAATAGGAGAATCTAAAATAGTAAACAATACGTCTTTCACTTTGTTATATTCATATGTAAATTGTTTCACAGATTCATTTTTAATAAAAGGTTGGACATTAGCGTACATGAAATACTCCTCATTTATAAAAATAATATATACAATAAAGTCTGACATACTATAACACAATTCATTTTCATAATAAATACGTTTATGTATAATGTTTAGTGATAAGGAGTGCAAATATGAAAAAACTACTATTTATCATAACAGTTATCATTTTAACCATAGTTGTATCCGCTTGTGGAAATGAATCAAAAAGAGATATTAAACAATTTGAACGTCAATATAAAGAAATTCATCAAAAACAACACAGTGTAGAAAAAGTTATGGATAAAATACCATTAAAAGAGTTAGATAATTTAAGTAAAACTGATACCACTGATAAAAATAAAAAAGAATTTCGTGCACTTCAGCAGGATATTAATAACTATTTGATACCTGAGTTTAAAAAATATAAAAATTCCACTCAACATTTAACAGCAGATACTAATGAGGTTAAGCACTTGAAAGAGGATTATCTAAAAACTGTTGAAAATAAAGAGAAATCTATATATGATTTAAAAGAATTTGTAGATTTATGTAATCGCTCAATTAAAGATAATGAAGATATTTTGGATTATACTAAATTATTCGAGAAAAATAGAACTGAAGTGGAGTCTGACATTAATAAAGCACAAAATAAAGAAGATGCAAGTCAACTTAAATCAAAATTAGAAGAAAATAATCAACAATTAAAAGATACTGCTAAAAAATATTTAAATTCTTCAAATAATGATTCTGATTCAGCGAAAGAAGCAATCAAAAATCATATTTCACCACTTATTGACAAACAAATTACGGATATTAATAAAACAAATATTTCTGATAATCATGTTGATAATGCTAGAAAAAATGCAATTGAGATGTATTATAGTTTGCAAAATTATTATGATACGAGAGTAGATACGATTAAAACTAGCGAAAAATTAGCTCAAATTGATGTTGATCGATTGCCAAAAGAGGGAAAAGATATATCAGAAATGGATAAATCGTTCAAAAGAGAATTTAAAAAAATAAAAGAAAGTGTAAATTAAATACTATCTGAATTTAAAAAAATGAAAATTTATGGTTAACATTACATAGCAGAGTGTGTATAATTGTACCCATTGATAAGATTTTAGGGATAAAAATTTCACGCATATGCTTAGTATGAAGTGATAAATATTTTTAGAGGTGAATAGAATGGCTATTAAGCTGAGTTCAATTGACCAGTTTGAACAAGTATTAGAAGAAAATAAATATGTTTTTGTATTAAAACACAGTGAAACTTGTCCAATTTCTGCAAATGCGTATGATCAATTTAATAAGTTTTTATATGAAAGAGACATAGATGGTTATTATCTAATCGTTCAACAAGAGCGTAAACTATCTGATTATATCGCAGAGAAAACAAACGTAAAACACGAATCACCACAAGCTTTTTATTTTGTAGATGGTGAAATGAAGTGGAATGCAGACCACGATGATATTAACGTTTCTCAACTTGCTCAAGCTGAGGAATAATTAGAAAAGAATGAAATGATGAAGCAGCTTGCCTCAAATGTCAATGTTAGACAGATACAGGCAAGCTATTCTTATGTTATGAAAATTTTAAAATAGTTATGTATAATGTGATAATAAGTATAATTAAGGGACATAATGAAGAACACGCAGAAGATATGTTATTTCTTTAGTGTCAAATCATTGTTACTTAGATTTATAGATTATTCTCATACATCCTTTAGTATGTTTAAAATAATTTTTGGAAAAGAGAAAAATAAGGTGGTTAAGACAATGAAAGTTTTAGTAGCCATGGATGAATTTAATGGAATTATTTCTAGTTACCAAGCTAATAGATATGTTGAAGAAGCGGTAGCAAGTCAAATTGAAGATGCAGATATCGTTCAAGTTCCACTATTTAACGGTCGTCACGAATTATTAGATTCAGTCTTTCTTTGGCAATCAGGAAATAAATATCGTGTGAGTGCGCATGATGCTGACATGAAAGAAACCGAAGCAATATATGGACAAACGGATAGTGGTATGACTATTATCGAAGGTCACTTATTTTTAAATGGCAAAAAACCTATTCAACATCGATCAAGTTACGGTTTGGGAGAGGTTATAAAAGCAGCATTGGACAATCATACAGAACATCTTGTTATTTCTTTAGGTGGAATAGGAAGTTTTGATGGCGGTGCAGGCATGTTGCAAGCATTGGGTGCAACATTTTATGATGATGAAGCACAAATTGTCGATATGAGGAAAGGTGCATATTTAATAAAATATATTAGACGTATTGATTTATCAGGTGTTCATCCACAATTAACAAAGGTAAACATTCAATTAATGTCAGATTTCTCAAGTCGATTGTATGGGAAAAAAAGTGAAATCATGCAAACATACGAATCATTAGATTTGTCTCAAAATGAAGCAGCCGAGATAGATAATTTAATTTGGTATTTTAGTGAATTATTTAAGAATGAATTGAAAATAGCAATGGGACCAATCGAGCGCGGTGGTGCTGGAGGTGGTATAGCAGCTGTATTAAATAGTCTCTATCAAGCTGAGATTTTAACAAGCCATGAATTAGTGAATCAAATCACACATTTAGAAAACTTAATTCAACAGGCAGATCTTATTATTTTCGGAGAAGGTTTGAAAGAAGAAGATCAAATTCTAGAGACTACAACAATACGTATAGCAGAACTTACCCAACAATACAGCAAGCCAGCTATTGCAATTTGTGCTACAAATGATAAATTTGATTTGTTTGAATCATTGAATGTTACAGCAATGTTTAATACATTTATTGATATGCCTGATTCATATACAGATTTTAAGATGGTTATTCAAATCAGACATTACACAGTACAAGCACTAAAATTATTGAAAACGCAAATAAACTTACCGCTTTCATCCTAATATTAGAAAAAGTTTTTATACACATTTAATTTAAAAGCCATTGACAGTAAGAGTAGCTTTAGAGCTACATACTGACAATGGCTTTTTATGTTATTTATAAGATTGATGGCTGTTTGCTACTTCTTGAGCAATACCAACGACAACATGAACAGCCTTTTCCATTACATCGATAGAAGCGTATTCAAAAGGACCGTGGAAATTGCCACAACCAGTAAAAATATTAGGTGTAGGTAACCCCATAAAAGATAATTGTGATCCATCTGTACCACCTCGAATAGGTTCAGTGTTAGGTACGATGTCTAAAGCCTCAAAGACACGTTTAGGTATATCAATGATGTGTTTCAAAGGTTCAATTTTTTCTGCCATGTTAAAATATTGGTCATGCACATCTACTTTAATTGGAAAATGATTATAATGAACATTAATATCATCACGAATTTCCATCATGCGTTTTTTACGTAGCTCAAACTGTTCTTTGTCATGGTCGCGAATAATATATTGTAGAGTTGCTTTTTCAACATTACCTGTAAAATTCATTAAATGATAGAACCCTTCGTATCCTTCAGTTCTTTCAGGAACTTCATGTGAGGGAAGTAAACTATTAAACTGTTGACCTAAACTAATTGCATTAACCATGGCATTTTTAGCTGAACCTGGATGAACGTTAACACCATGGCAAGTGACAGTTACCTCTGCCGCATTGAAACTTTCGAATTGTAGTTCTCCTAATTGACTGCCATCCATTGTATATGCAAAATCTGCATTAAATCGACTAACATCAAATTGATGCGGGCCTCGTCCAATTTCTTCATCGGGTGTAAAGCCAACTCGAATTGTACCGTGTTTAATGTCAGGATGATCAATTAAATACTTTATCCCTTCCATTATTTCTACAACACCTGCTTTATCATCGGCGCCTAGTAGAGATGTACCATCTGTCACCATTAGTGTATGACCCACAACTTTATTTAATTCAGGAAAAACATCAGGATCTAAGATACGCTGAGATTCACCAAGTTTGATAGGTTGCCCATTATAGGCTTCAATGATTTGCGGATTTACATGAGAAGCATTGAAATCTGGTGAAGTGTCTACATGTGCTAAAAAACCGACAGTAGGTACATTATAATTAATATTGCTTTCGAGTGTAGCAAATAAGTAACCATGTTCATCCATGTCTGTTTTAAGACCTAATGATTGAAGCTCTTCTTCTAATAGATTTAATAAATCCCACTGTTTATTCGTAGATGGTGTCGTCTTGGAATCAGGATTAGATTGTGTATCAATTTTTACATATCTCGTTAATCTTTCGATAATTTGTTTCTTCATACGAGTTCATCCCCTTAGATTTATACTCTATTATTCATATTATAGGATTTTTTATAAGTTTTACCCTTGATTTTACCATAAGATTGCTTGATGCGTGAATAAATGTAATAGACTATTTCAGATACAAGTATACCGAATGCAATTGCACCAGAAATTAATGTTACCTCTAAAAAAGTATTAACTGCATTCGTATAATCATTTGATACTAAAAATCTTGTAGCTTCATATGCTGCGCCACCTGGAACGAGAGGTATAATGCCGGGGACGATAAATATAATAACAGGTTGCTTGTACCGTCTACTCATTGTATGACTCATTAATCCTAATATTAGACTTCCTAAAAATGAAGCGCCAACTTTACCTAAATCCATACCTACTGTCATCTGATATATTGTCCAAGCAACAGCTCCAACAAATCCACAAGCTAATAGCAATTTTTTAGGTGCATTAAATATAATTGAAAAAAGGACTGTGGCAATGAAACTAATGATAAAGTGAAACAGATAAATAAACATAACTAACAGCCTTTCTTATAATAATAGTAATACAATAGCTACTCCTGCACCAATAGCAAATGCAGTTAAAGCAGCTTCAACACCACGTGACATACCAGCAAGTAACTCTCCGGCAAGTAAGTCACGAATAGCGTTAGTAATCAAAATACCGGGAACGAGAGGCATGACACTTGCAATAGTAATAATGTCTTGATTTTTAGCTATACCTAGTTTAGTGAATATTGCTGCAATACTAATAACAACAGCAGATGCTACAAACTCTGAAAAGAATTTAATTTGTATATATTTTTGCACGAAACTAAACGTTAAAAAAGCTATACCACCCGCTAGGCATGCAATCCAAGCGTCGGAAGCTACGCCACCAAACATGAATAAGAAAAAACCACAAGCTACAAAGGCAGCAATGAGATTTGTTAAGAAAGAATACTGAAGAGACGCACGTTTAAGTTGCAGTAACTCACTTTTTGCTTCGTCAATTGTAAGTTGCTTACTCGAAATTTTACGAGATAGGCTATTGGTTAAAGCAATTTTCTCAAGATCGGTTGTACGTTCGCGAATACGAATCAACCTCGTACTAGTACGATCATTTAATGAGAAAATAATTGCAGTTGATGTCACAAAACTGTATGTATCATGTAAACCATAACTATGGGCAATACGATTCATTGTATCCTCAATTCGATATGTTTCAGCGCCTGCTTCAAGTAAGATTCGCCCAGCAATTAAGACTACATCAATCACTTTATTTTCATCAATGATAGTGATTGAATCTGACATATCTCATCACCTCCGAAGCTATTTAATATTTTTATGAACAATTGAAGTTTACAACTTGAAGACTTAAGTTTCAATAGACAGCTTGATTTTAATAACATTTTCAATACTAATTAAAAATAGTAAAAAATGCTATGCATAACTGTATACGCTTTAATAATTTTTTAACGTAGCAGTTAACATAGCATTTAGCTTGATTATAATTTGACAATAGGATTAAACATGACTTTATTTCTTCCTTCACTTTTAGCCACATGTACCATGTCATCAGCATCTTTAAATACTTTACGTTGAGATTTACGATCTTCTTGAGTTAAGTATCCTACACCAATTGAAACTGATAGCTTGATTACTTCTTTGTTTGGTAGGTGGAAAGAAGATTTTTCAACACCACTTCGAATATTTTCTGCTAATTTCACGCTTTGATCTAGTGTGTAATCTCTTATTACAACAGAAAATTCTTCGCCACCGTTTCTAAATATTTTGAACTGGTTTGGGACATAGTTTTTTAATAGTTGAGACATTTGTTTGAGAACAGCATCTCCTGATTGGTGTGAATAATGATCGTTTACATCTTTAAAGCCATCAATATCAATGAGAAGTAAGGCTAAACTTTGTTTCTTTTCTTCAGCTTTACTTGAGACCTCATTTAAGTGTCTATCAAATTCTTTCACATTACCTAGACCTGTAAGATAATCGTATTTATCTTCATTTTCATAACGATTGACTAAAGAGAAAAAGTGCCATATATCAACGAATGTTATTGCTGAAGCAATTGTAATAATAAATGAAATAGGGATAAGCACTAAAATCTCTACGAGTTCATAAATAGGGCTTAATAATGCTAAAAATAACAAAATGATAATGCTAATCAAATTTAAAATAAGTAAAGAAATGATATCGTTTTGCTTTAAGAATGGTCCCACTGCACTGACAATACCTGCAATAACGATTAATGTAATACCATAAATAATTGAGTTTCCAAAGATAAATACATCGACTAAAGATACGATAAAAGCAGCCGTGAGTGTATATATCATGTTGGTATAACGTCCTAAAAACAAAAGAGGTACAAATGTTAAATGGACGAGGTATTCGTTTTGAAATGGGATAGGGTATGCCGCTAAAAGTAAAGAAACGAATGTCATTAGTACTGTTACATATTCTTTAGAAAAAATCATTCTTTTATTTTCAGAATATTGTAACCTATGAAATAAATATATACCTGCCACCATGACAGATATGTTATATATGATAGCTTCAAACATTTCCATACCGACTCCTTTATTAACCATTAGCTATTGTAAGTGAAAACTTACAATTTGTCATCATCTAGCAACAGAAATTACACACAAACAATGGTATTTAATGTTAAAATTAGCACTTAAATGGTATGATTAAAAAAATGTATAGACAATGCAAAGATAATGTAAAGGTCAATCTTTGTAATTTAGACAATAGCTATGTAACATGGATATTTATAATTTAAACATTAATCATATAATTTTAGTTCAATGAAAACTACATTTATGGTTGATAAATATTGCATTAAAAACGATAGATAACAAATTTTACATAGCGTGAGGTACAACTTATTCAATGAAGGTGAACTGATGTATACACTATTACTTATAGCTTTTACTATGATAGTCAGTTTAATAATTACACCCATTATTATTGTAATATCAAAAAAATTAGATTTAGTAGATCGTCCTAATTTCAGAAAAGTACATACGAAACCTATCTCAGTGATGGGAGGAACGGTCATTTTATTTTCTTTCTTAATAGGGATTTGGCTCGGACACCCTATTGAACGTGAGGTTAAACCGCTTATATTAGGTGCAATTACAATGTATATGGTTGGATTGATTGATGATATTTACGATCTAAGACCTTATTTAAAGTTAGCAGGTCAAATTGTTGCAGCTTTAATTGTTACGTTTTATGGAATTACAATAGACTTTATTTCATTGCCAATTGGTCCAACGATTCATTTTGGCATATTCAGCATTCCTATTACAGTAATATGGATTGTAGCAATTACCAATGCTATTAATCTTATCGACGGACTTGATGGACTTGCCTCAGGCGTCTCAGCATTGGCATTAATGACTATTGGATTCATCGCTATTTTACAAGCGAACATATTTATTATCATGATTTGCTGTGTACTTTTAGGGTCTTTACTTGGTTTCTTATTCTATAACTTTCACCCAGCGAAAATTTTCCTAGGTGATAGTGGTGCATTAATGATAGGATTTATTATCGGTTTCTTATCCTTACTCGGCTTTAAGAATATCACATTTATTGCATTATTCTTTCCTATAGTTATATTAGCGGTGCCATTTATTGATACATTATTTGCAATGATTCGTCGAATGAAAAAAGGGCAACATATAATGCAAGCGGACAAGTCACATTTACATCATAAATTACTTGCTTTAGGATATACGCATAGACAAACCGTTTTACTTATTTATTCAATAGCGATTATGTTTAGTTTATCTAGTGTTATCCTCTATTTATCCCAACCGTTGGGTGCACTTATGATGTTCATTCTCATTGTCTTTACGATTGAGTTGATCGTTGAATTTACTGGATTAATAGATGATAATTATCGACCAATATTAAATTTAATTACAAAAAAAGGAAATGGTAAGCAACATCATTATGATGAGCATCACCGTTCATAATAAAAAAACACTATGTAGGTCATAAGCACGCGTTGCTTTAACTTGCATAGTGTTTTTTATTTAATTGGTTTCAATATCAAAAGGTAATAGTTTAAGGTCTTCTTGTTTCAAATCATAATTTCCAGAAGTAATTCGATTTAAAAAGTCTATAAAAGCATCATATTCATTTTTTACTACGTCAATTTGATAACTTACTTTATCGGTATAAAATTGTTCTCTTAATAAGAATGTAGTAGAGGCAAGTTCATATTCAAATTTACCTGTCTGATCATAATCTAACGTAACGGTTACTGGAATAGCTTCTCTTAGTTCGACTCTACCTATATCATATATCACATCACGCACGGCGCCGCTATATGCTCTAATAAGACCGCCTGCACCTAACTTGATACCACCGAAGTAGCGTGTCACGACGACACAAACATTGTGTATCTCTTGTTTTTTCAGTATTTCAAGCATTGGGATGCCAGCTGTTCCACTTGGTTCGCCATCGTCGTTTGCCTTTTGAATATTCATCTCTGGTCCGACAGTATAGGCTGAACAATTATGAGTTGCATCTTTATGTTTTGTTTTAATTTCATCTATAAAAGCTTTTGCTTCATTTTCAGTCGAAACAGGCTTAATATATGCTATAAAGCGTGATTTACTTATCACATTTTCAATTGAATGTGCTTGTTTAATAGTAATTATGGATTTATCCATCTTATTTTTGCCACCTACAATTCAGTTTTCTAACATTATTATACACGTAACAAGATAGGTTCTAAATTATTACGATGATATTTTCTTTTTTAAAAAATTATTGTATCATAACTATGAGTATAATTGAGGAGGATAAGTATTAAGATGAAGATTGCAGTTATGACCGATTCTACAAGTTATTTACCACAACATATAATAGAACAATATAACATACCAGTCGCTTCACTAAGTGTAACTTTCGATGATGGAGTGAATTTCACTGAGAGTGATGATTTTTCTGTAGATGATTTTTATAAAAAAATGGCTTCATCTAAAACTATACCAACAACAAGCCAACCTGCTATTGGCGATTGGATTGAAAATTTTGAGAGATTAAGAGAACAAGGATACACTGATGTCATCGTGATTAACTTATCAAGTGGTATAAGCGGAAGCTATCCTTCAGCAACACAAGCTGGTGAAATGGTTGAAGATATTCAAGTACATACGTTTGATAGCCGTCTTGCTGCGATGATTGAAGGTAGCTTTGCAATTTACGCTGCTCAATTGGTACAAAAGGGATATAAACCTGATGATATTATTAATGAACTAACTGAAATAAGACAACATATTGGTGCATACTTAATTGTTGATGATTTAAAAAATTTACAAAAAAGTGGTCGTATCACTGGAGCTCAAGCTTGGGTAGGTACATTATTGAAAATGAAACCTGTCTTGCGTTTTGAAGAAGATGGTAAAATACATCCACACGAAAAAGTACGTACTAAAAAACGTGCGCTAAAATCTTTAGAAACAAACATTTTTAAAGAAATAGAAGGCATGGAAGATGTGACAGTATTTGTAATAAACGGTGATAAAACTGAAGATGGAAAGTCATTTCTTCAGCAATTAAAGGAAGATCATCCTAATGTTCATATTCAGTATTGTGAATTTGGACCAGTGATAGCATCACATTTAGGATCAGGCGGTTTAGGATTGGGTTACTTCCCAAGAAGAATCGACATTAATTAATATATAATCAAAAGTCTGAAAGCTTGATAGGAAAGAACACAGTGGTAATATCATTAGATATCACTTGTGTTCGCTTATTTGAGTATTTCAGACTTTTTTGAAAGTAGTGAAGTAAAATTAAATATTACGGTAGACTGATTTCTCCAACGCATCAACTTGAAGATGAATCAGTATCTCAAGTTTCAAAAGGTGTTATAAAAGACAGTGAGCGTTGGTATTGTATTCAATGTGGAAACACTTCCTTGCAATATTTTGTGACTTACAATTCAACGATATTGGATAAAACAATCACATACTGTAGACGATGCATTCAATTAGGCAGAATGGATAGTATTACAGATATATGTCTCGTAAAAAGTTTTCAAAAAGCAACAAAAGCGAATTATCAGTTACCCTTTGAATTATCAAAGCAACAGCAATACGCTTCAGAAACTATCGTTCAAGCTATAAAAAATAATAATGACCTCTTGTTATATGCCGTCACAGGAGCAGGGAAAACTGAAATGATGTTTGAGGGAATTAGGATAGCTCGTCAGATGGGACATAATATTGCTATTGTATCACCTCGTGTAGACGTTATTATTGAGATAAGTCATCGAATTAAAGATGCTTTTATCGATGAACATATAGATGTGCTACATCAATCTAGTAGACAGCAATATAATGGTCATTTTGTTATTGCTACTATCCATCAATTATTGAGGTTTAAACAGCATTTTGATACTGTATTTGTCGATGAGGTAGATGCTTTTCCGTTGTCTATGGATCCACAATTATCAAATGCAATACAACTTGCTTCAAAATCGAATCATTCACATATTTTCATGACGGCCACACCACCGCGTCATTTTTTAAAACAATTCCCCCCAGAAAAAATAATTAAGTTACCAGCCCGTTTTCACCGATCCCCCCTTCCTATTCCTAAGTTCAAATATTTCAAATTAAAATCAACACGAAAACAAAATTTATTACTTAATATATTTAGATATCAAATTAACCAACAACGTTTTACTTTGGTCTTTATTAATAATATAGAAATTATGAATAAAATGTATCAACAGTATAAAATGGACATCCCTGATTTGATTTGCGTTCACAGTGAAGATGATTTACGATTTGAAAAAATTGAAGCTTTAAGACGAGGACAACACAAAATTGTATTCACTACAACTATTTTAGAAAGAGGATTTACAATGACACACTTAGATGTCGTTGTAGTTGATGCTGGAAGTTTTCAACAAGAGGCTTTAATTCAAATTGCTGGTCGCGTAGGACGTAAACAGCAGTCTCCAAGTGGCTTAGTTTTATTTCTTCATGAAGGTGTTACATTATCGATGATTTTAGCTAAAAGAAACATTATTTCAATGAATCGTTTAGCAATTAAAAGGGGATGGATTGATGCGTAAATGTATCCAGTGCAATCAACCTATTCATGAGACCATTCATATTTATAACTTATTTAAACCACCTCAGATATTTTGTGAACGATGTGAAACATTATGGCTTAACTCCAAAATTCATAAAGATGGTAGGTGTCCTAAGTGCCTTAACAACAAAATTTCTACTGATGGCGAATGTCATGACTGTCAATTCTTAAGTAAAACATTTTATTTAATGGAACAATTGTTTTGTGATTATAGTTATGATGGTATGATGAAAGAAATCATACACCAGTATAAGATTAAGCGAGACTTCTATTTGGCAGAAGTATTGGCGAGAAAATTAGTTTTACCTCAAACGCAATATGATTATATAGTTCCCATTCCTTCTCCAATTGAACGCGACATTGAACGTACATTTAATCCTGTGACCACTGTCTTAGATAAAATGGGCATCTCATATCAAGATGTATTAGGTACACATATACGTCCTAAGCAGTCAAAGTTAGGAAAGATTGAACGTTCAAAAGCCCCTAATCCATTTTATATAAAAGATGAAGAGATAAATATCGAAGGGAAAGTAATACTACTCATAGATGATATTTATACAACAGGGTTAACTATTCATCACGCAGGGTGTAAATTGTACGATAAAAAAGTCAGAAAATTCAAAGTGTTTGCGTTTGCACGATAACATAAACATGGTAAAATATAGGTAAGAAGTATTCAATATAGAGGTTTAAGGAGAGATTACTATGATTAGATTTGAAATTCATGGAGATAACCTCACTATCACAGATGCAATTCGCAACTATATTGAGGAGAAAGTAGGTAAATTAGAAAGATACTTTAACAATGTGCCAAATGCTGTAGCACATGTTAGAGTTAAAACTTATTCTAATTCTACAACTAAAATTGAAGTTACAATTCCTTTAAAAGATGTCACTCTTAGAGCTGAAGAAAGACATGATGATTTATATGCAGGCATTGATTTAATTACTAACAAATTGGAAAGACAAGTACGTAAATACAAAACTCGTGTAAATCGTAAACATAGAGATCGTGGAGATCAAGATATCTTTGTTGCTGAAGTACAAGAGTCTACAACAAACAATCATGCAGATGATATAGAAAGTGAAAATGATATTGAAATTATTCGTTCTAAACAATTCAGCTTAAAACCAATGGATTCTGAAGAAGCAGTATTGCAAATGAATTTATTGGGACATGATTTCTTTATTTTTACCGATAGAGAAACTGATGGTACAAGCATTGTTTATAGACGAAAAGATGGCAAATACGGTCTGATTGAAACAACTGAATAAATTGACTTGTATATTATAGACTATAATATTGCCGAAGTTGAATTAAGAATTCTTATCAGTTTATTGAATAAGGTAATAATGATTAATAGAATCAGGGTTACTAATACACATAGGTATTCTTAGTTTGCTTGACTACAAAATAGAACTTAATAAACATAGGCTGGGGCATTGTTTTGATATGTTCACTTCAAAGTAGATATGACATTAATCAAGCTTTGGAGTTCGTATTCTTAATAAGTGTCTCAGCTTATTTTGTTTGCTTAAATTTTAAATTAACCAATTAAATGAGTATTTAATAGACAGTATGCTTACAAATATGCTAGTGTGATTTGACGATTTATATTTAAACTTTGATTTTAAATTTCTATATTAGTTAAAGGTATCGCGTTGCGTTATTTTTTAAAAACGTGTTTGATTGCGAGAAAAAAATGATTGCAACGTGTTAAAATAAAATTATTGTTAATTGAAATGTTTATATACATTTTATAATATAAATGATTGTCTATAGAAAAAGGCTGTTGCCAGTCGAATCAAAGTGAAGTGTTGTGAAAAATTGAGTTAACACGCATTACTTCATGAGTATATAAGTATAAATTTAGCGATATAAATGATAAGATAAATTGTTGTAAGCCAAACAGTTTTTAGTTAAAGGAGCGACGCGTGCAATGGGATTTTTATCGAAAATTGTTGACGGCAATAAAAAAGAAATTAAAAGATTAGGTAAGTTAGCAGATAAAGTACTTGCTTTAGAGGAAGATACTGCGATATTAACCGATGAAGAAATACGTGAAAAAACAAAATCTTTTCAAAAAGAGTTAGCAGAAATTGAAGATGTAAAAAAACAAAATGATTATTTAGATAAAATTTTACCTGAAGCTTATGCACTTGTACGTGAGGGGTCAAAGAGAGTATTTAATATGATTCCTTATAAAGTACAAGTAATGGGTGGTATTGCTATACATAAAGGTGATATTGCAGAAATGAGAACAGGTGAAGGGAAAACATTGACTGCAACCATGCCGACGTATTTGAATGCTTTAGCTGGTAGAGGTGTACATGTTATTACAGTCAATGAATATCTATCAAGTTCACAAAGTGAAGAAATGGCTGAACTATATAACTATCTTGGCTTAACTGTAGGTTTGAACTTAAATAGTAAGTCAACTGAAGAAAAACGTGAGGCTTACGCACAAGATATCACTTATAGTACGAATAATGAACTTGGGTTTGATTATCTTAGAGATAATATGGTGAACTATGCTGAAGAGAGAGTAATGCGTCCTCTACATTTTGCAATTATTGATGAGGTCGATTCCATATTGATCGACGAAGCAAGAACACCTTTAATTATTTCTGGTGAAGCGGAAAAATCTACTTCTTTATATACTCAAGCAAATGTTTTTGCAAAAATGCTTAAAGCGGAAGATGATTATAATTATGATGAAAAAACCAAAGCTGTACATCTTACAGAACAAGGTGCAGATAAAGCTGAACGTATGTTCAAAGTAGATAATCTTTATGATGTTCAAAATGTGGAAGTGATTAGTCATATTAATACAGCTTTAAGAGCTCATGTTACTTTGCAACGCGATGTTGATTACATGGTCGTTGACGGTGAAGTATTAATTGTTGACCAATTTACTGGACGTACAATGCCTGGACGTCGTTTTTCTGAAGGTTTACACCAAGCAATTGAAGCTAAAGAAGGTGTAGCAATTCAAAATGAGTCTAAAACGATGGCATCCATTACTTTCCAAAACTATTTCAGAATGTATAATAAGTTAGCGGGGATGACTGGTACAGCGAAAACCGAAGAGGAAGAATTTCGTAATATCTATAATATGACAGTTACCCAAATTCCAACAAACAAACCTGTTCAACGTAAAGATAATTCAGACTTAATTTATATTAGTCAAAAAGGAAAGTTTGATGCGGTAGTTGAAGATGTTGTAGAAAAACATAAAAAAGGACAACCCGTCTTACTAGGTACTGTTGCTGTTGAGACTTCTGAATATATTTCAAATTTACTAAAAAAACGTGGTGTCAGACATGACGTATTAAACGCTAAAAATCATGAACGCGAAGCTGAAATCGTTTCAAACGCGGGGCAAAAAGGTGCAGTTACAATTGCCACAAATATGGCTGGACGTGGAACAGATATTAAACTTGGTGATGGTGTTGAAGAGTTAGGTGGACTTGCTGTTATTGGTACTGAGCGTCATGAATCAAGACGTATTGATGATCAATTACGTGGACGTTCAGGACGCCAAGGTGATAGAGGAGATAGTCGTTTTTACCTATCTTTACAAGATGAATTAATGGTACGTTTTGGTTCAGAACGCTTACAGAAAATGATGAACCGTTTAGGAATGGATGATTCAACGCCAATCGAGTCGAAAATGGTATCTCGAGCTGTAGAATCAGCTCAAAAACGAGTAGAAGGTAATAACTTTGACGCGCGTAAACGTATTCTAGAATACGATGAAGTTTTACGTAAGCAACGTGAAATTATTTATAATGAGCGTAATGAAATCATTGATAGTGAAGAAAGTTCTCAAGTCGTTAACGCGATGTTACGTTCTACATTGCAACGTGCGATTAATCATTTTATTAATGAAGAAGACGATAATCCTGACTACACGCCATTTATCAATTACGTTAATGATGTGTTCTTGCAAGAAGGAGATCTTCAAGATACAGAAATTAAAGGTAAAGATTCAGAAGATATTTTTGAAATTGTATGGTCTAAAATTGAAAAAGCATATGCACAGCAACAAGAAACATTAGGAGACCAAATGAGTGAATTTGAGCGGATGATTTTATTACGTTCAATTGATACACATTGGACTGATCATATTGATACGATGGATCAATTGCGTCAAGGTATTCATTTACGTTCATATGCACAACAAAATCCACTTCGTGATTATCAAAATGAAGGTCATGAATTATTTGATATCATGATGCAAAATATCGAGGAAGATACATGTAAGTATATCTTGAAATCAGTGGTTCAGTTTGAAGATGATGTAGAACGTGAAAAATCTAAAAGCTTTGGTGAAGCAAAACATGTAACTGCTGAAGATGGCAAAGAAAAAGCAAAGCCCCAACCGATTGTAAAAGGTGATCAGGTAGGTAGAAATGATCCATGCCCATGTGGTAGTGGTAAAAAATATAAAAATTGTCATGGAAAAGCGTAATCAATAAAATAGTTTAAATATAAAGGCTGAGGCATATCTAATTATGAATGACTCAGCCTTTATTTACATCGCTTGTAAGTTAAATGCTTAGTAATATGATATAGCGATGAAATGGCCGTTTATTTTTAAAAAATAGGCATATACTGTATGATATAAATATTATGACATAGTATGATTAAATAGGAGAGAAGATGAATGGAACTATCTGAAATTAAAAGAAATTTAGAAGAATATCAAAATCACTTAAATCAAATTAGGGGGTCTCTTTGACTTAGAAAATAAAGAGACGAACATACAAGAGTATGAAGAAATGATGACCGATCCTGATTTTTGGAATGATCAAACTAAAGCACAAGATATCATTGATAAGAACAATGCACTAAAATCTATAGTAAATGGGTATTATCAACTGACAAATGCTGTCGATGATATGAGTGCGACGAGAGAGTTATTACAAGAAGAATATGATGAGGATATGAAGATAGAATTAGAAGAGGAAGTTCAGCAATTTGAAGAACAAATTGATCAATATGAGTTACAATTACTCCTCGACGGACCACATGATGCAAATAATGCTATATTAGAGCTTCATCCCGGTGCTGGCGGTACAGAATCACAAGATTGGGCAAGTATGCTTCTTAGGATGTATCAACGTTACTGTGAACAAAATGGCTTTAAAGTTGAAACGGTTGATTATCTTCCAGGAGATGAAGCAGGCGTTAAAAGTGTCACATTACTTATTAAAGGACATAATGCTTATGGTTATTTAAAGGCAGAAAAGGGTGTTCATCGTTTAGTTAGAATTTCACCTTTCGATTCATCTGGTAGACGCCATACTTCTTTTGCATCATGTGATGTTATTCCTGATTTTAATAATGATGAAATTGAAATTGAGATTAACCCAGATGATATCACAGTGGATACTTTTAGAGCTTCAGGCGCTGGTGGACAACATATTAACAAAACTGAGTCTGCAATTAGAATTACACATCACCCTACAGGTATTGTAGTCAACAACCAAAATGAACGATCTCAAATAAAAAATAGAGAAGCTGCAATGAAAATGTTGAAGTCCAAACTTTATCAATTAAAGTTAGAAGAGCAAGAGCAAGAAATGGCTGAAATTCGAGGCGAACAAAAAGACATTGGATGGGGAAGTCAGATTCGTTCTTACGTCTTTCATCCATATTCAATGATTAAAGATCATCGTACGAATGAAGAAACTGGTAAAGTAGACGCTGTTATGGATGGAGAAATAGGCCCATTCATAGAAGCTTATTTAAGAAAAGAAATGGATAGTCGAGACGTATAATTGATATACGCATAATCATTATTTGATTTATCAATGATTATGCGTATTTTTCATTAAGCAGACAGAATAGGGAGTTAATTTTTAAAGTTATATTTACTTTATATGTAGTCTGCATTTTCTAATGTTACCGTAGTAAATTCAATCTTATACGAGAATGACTTTAATTTGACCTGTACATCATAAGGTTAGGAACTAGTGGAGTAGATAATCACCTCTAGATGTAAAAATACACTTCTTAACTATTATATTACATCAATATAACAATACCCTTAGCTTCATTTGATTGTGCTATATTAAATTTGTGAATTAATAATCAACTAGCAAAGGAATGACAACTAGATGAAAAAAACGCTAACTGTAACGTTAAGTTCGATTGCAGCTTTTATTGCAATCAACACTGCAGCTAACGCACAAGAATCTGAGACGTCGCAACTAGACACATATGCAACGGGTGATGTAATTACAAATCAATCAAACTTAGGTATTTACATTGTAAAACCTGGAGATAGTTTATATAAAATTGCTTTAGAACATAATCTTTCTTTAGAAGAGCTTTATGCATTAAATCCTGGTGTAGAACCTCTTATTTTTCCGGGAGATGAAATTGTAGTATCTGAAACTGCATTTGAACAATTTAATAACACAAACACATTCGTAAATTATGAAACTAACTACATTCCAGTAGGATATAATAATGTATCAACTGATACTTCCAACACTACTTATGATAATTATGATAGTGAATCAACTGATACATACTCTGTGTCAAACGCCTATGATGGTCTAAGAAGTGTATCTAACTCAGGTAATTTATACACTACTGGTCAATGTACTTATTATGCATTCGATCGTCGAGCTGAGCTAGGGAAACCAATTGGAAGTCTATGGGGCAACGCTAGTAACTGGGCATATTCAGCTAATCAGGCTGGCTTTAATGTAGATCACACACCTGAGGTTGGTGCTGTATTCCAAAGTGGTCCGGGTCAAAATGGGGCTGGTGCTTATGGACATGTTGGCGTTGTTGAATCAATCAATTCTAATGGTTCTGTAACTGTTTCGGAAATGAACTGGAATGGTGGCGTTAACGTAAAATCTTACAGAACTATTAGCAACCCTAATTCATATAATTACATTCACTAAATGGCTATTTATATTCAAAGTGTGAATGAACTGCGCGTATAATTGTCTCTTATGTTATATAAACGTTCTAGACAATTAAATTGAAAATCATGTTGGTTGAACAACACCTCCATATATATCAACATGTTTTACCCATAAATTACGTATTAGAGTAGAATAGTGAGTTCAAAATGAATTCATTATTCTACTTTTTCTTTTGTAATAAAATAGAAATGATTTACATGATAATTTACTTTCAATAATAATATTGATTGATATAATAACAATAAGAATATAGACTAATTTTAATATTAAGGAGGTGTCTTATTATGGGAATGCATCAATATTTTAAAAGACTATCAGATTTAGAAAAATTAATAAGATTACCAGGTAAATTTAAATATTTTGAACACAATGTCGCAGCTCATTCTTTTAAAGTAACTAAAATTGCGCAATATATGGCTACTGTCGAAGAATATCATGGAAATAAAATCGATTGGAAGAGTCTCTATGAAAAGTCACTCAACCACGACTTTGCTGAAGTGTTTACAGGTGATATCAAAACACCGGTAAAATACGCAAGTAAGGAATTAAAACATTTATTCTCCCAAGTTGAAGAAGAAATGGTCGATACGTTTATCAAAGAGGAGATACCAACACAATATCAGCACGTGTATCGTGAACGTTTACAAGAAGGTAAAGATGATTCTCTAGAAGGTCAAATTCTATCTGTTGCTGATAAAATTGATTTATTGTATGAAACATTTGGAGAAATACAAAAACGTAATCCTGAGCCACTATTTTTTGAAATATATGAAATGAGTTTAGAAACTATTATACAATTTGATCACTTAGAATCTGTAAAAGATTTTATTGAAAATGTTATACCTGAAATGCTCACAGAAAACTTTATTCCTCGAACTGAATTACGTGAAACAACAATGTCAATTCTAAACAGAAGAAATGGGTGACGATAATGATTTGGTATGTTTGTGCGGCCTTCTTTCCTTGTATATTAGTTGTGCTGTTTAGTGTGGTGACTAGAAGTAAATGGATTGGTACATTAGTCACACTGGTAATAATAGGGGCATCAGTTTATAAAGGATTCTTTCACAACGAATGGATTATTTTTATAGATGTGACAAGTTTATTAGCTGGTTATTTAATAATTGATCAACTTGAATTTCATAAGAACCAAAATGATTCTTAAGAATGCGTTTGTTCAAACAAAAATTTTGAAGTATTTGTTTTTTTGATTTATTATTACATTGAACTGTAATAATAGTGATTATGATTTTATTTTAAAATTGTTGAATCATCATTATTGCTCATTTTTTACTTTAAATTGATGTTTATAGTATTTTGAATATTAAGTAATCCATGGTGTAAACATTAATAACTAAATATTAAATAGTAAATATTTTAATAGCTAGAACATAATAATTGATACATTGTGAATATAAAAGCGAAAGATTTTAAAGTGCAGTGTGTATATAATATGTATTTGATTGTACGTTTAAGAAAAACATCGCACATCATACATTACTGATAAATAAAGCTCTAAGACAATTTCTTACATAAGAAATCATCTTAGAGCTCTTGTTTTAGAATAAGCATTATAAATGTTATATTTCACAAGCGAACAAATGTTTGTATTGTTCTTATAGAATTTGTTAAAATAGAAAATGATATTCATGAAAAAGTAATTGATTTGAGATGTGTAAAATCTTTATAAATGATAACAATATTAGGAGGCGTATTTTGGAATGGTAGAACATGTTCCATTTAAGTTAAAGTCTGAATTTGAGCCACAAGGTGATCAGCCACAAGCGATACAAAAAATTGTGGATGGCGTAAATGAAAGGAAACGTCATCAAACCTTATTAGGTGCAACTGGGACAGGTAAAACTTTTACTATGAGTAACGTAATTAAAGAGGTTGGTAAACCTACACTTATTATTGCACATAACAAGACATTAGCAGGTCAACTATATAGTGAATTTAAAGAATTTTTCCCAGAAAATAGAGTTGAATATTTCGTTAGTTATTACGACTACTATCAACCTGAAGCATACGTGCCTTCAACAGATACTTTTATTGAAAAAGACGCCTCCATTAACGATGAAATTGACCAACTACGACATTCTGCTACAAGTTCTTTATTTGAACGTGATGATGTCATTATTATCGCAAGTGTTAGTTGTATCTATGGTTTAGGTAATCCGGAAGAATATAAAAATTTGGTTGTTAGTGTACGTGTTGGTATGGAGATGGAACGAAGCGAATTGTTGAGAAAGTTAGTTGATGTACAATACTCACGTAATGACATAGATTTTCAACGTGGTACATTTAGAGTGCGTGGAGATGTTGTTGAAATATTCCCAGCTTCTAGAGAAGAAATGTGTATTCGCGTAGAATTTTTTGGAGATGAAATTGATCGCATCAGAGAAGTTAACTATTTAACTGGTGAAGTAATTCGAGAACGTGAACATTTTACAATTTTCCCTGCTTCACACTTCGTTACTCGTGAAGAGAAAATGAAAGTAGCTATTGAACGTATAGAAAAAGAATTAGAAGAGAGACTAAAAGAATTACGTGATGAGAATAAATTATTAGAAGCTCAAAGGTTAGAACAACGTACTAACTACGATTTAGAAATGATGAGAGAAATGGGCTTTTGTTCAGGTATTGAAAATTATTCTGTTCACTTAACTTTAAGACCATTAGGTTCAACACCATATACATTGCTTGATTATTTTGGAGATGATTGGCTTGTCATGATTGATGAGTCTCACGTTACGTTACCTCAAATTCGTGGTATGTACAATGGGGATAGAGCTCGTAAACAAGTATTAATAGACCATGGATTTCGTTTGCCAAGTGCGTTGGATAACCGACCATTAAAATTTGAAGAATTTGAAGAAAAAACAAAACAACTTGTTTATGTTTCAGCTACACCAGGCCCATATGAGTTAGAACATACAGATGAAATGGTTGAACAAATTATACGACCTACTGGTTTACTTGATCCTAAAATTGATGTGCGTCCAACTGAGAATCAAATCGATGATCTTTTAAGTGAAATCCAAGATCGCGTTGACAAAGATGAACGTGTACTTGTGACAACACTTACTAAAAAAATGAGTGAAGATTTAACTACATATATGAAAGAAGCGGGGATTAAAGTTAATTATTTACACTCAGAAATTAAAACATTAGAACGAATAGAAATTATTCGAGACTTACGTATGGGTACTTACGACGCAATAGTTGGGATCAATCTGCTGAGAGAGGGTATAGATATACCTGAAGTATCTTTAGTTGTAATTTTAGATGCAGATAAGGAAGGCTTCTTACGTTCTGATAGATCTCTTATTCAAACTATTGGGCGAGCAGCACGTAATGACAAAGGAGAAGTCATTATGTATGCGGATAAAATTACAGATTCTATGCAATATGCAATAGATGAAACACAAAGACGTAGAGAAATACAAATTGCTCATAACAAAGAACATGGCATCACGCCGAAAACAATTAACAAAAAGATTCACGACGTCATTAGTGCTACTGTGGAGAGCGATGAGACAAATCAACAACAACAAACTGAATTACCTAAGAAAATGACAAAGAAAGAACGTCAAAAAACAATAGAAAATATAGAAAAAGAAATGAAAAAAGCAGCCAAAGATTTAGATTTCGAAAAAGCAACAGAGTTAAGAGATATGTTATTTGAATTAAAAGCAGAAGGGTGACGATTAAATGAAAGGACCGTCAATTGTAGTAAAAGGTGCACGAGCACATAATTTAAAAGGAGTAGATATTGAATTACCTAAAAACAAGTTGATTGTCATGACTGGACTTTCAGGCTCAGGTAAATCTTCGTTAGCGTTCGATACTATTTATGCTGAAGGTCAACGACGTTATGTGGAATCGTTAAGTGCATATGCGCGACAATTTTTAGGACAAATGGACAAACCTGATGTAGATACCATTGAAGGTTTGTCACCAGCAATATCTATTGATCAGAAGACGACAAGTAAAAACCCACGTTCTACCGTTGCCACTGTGACTGAAATCTATGATTATATTCGATTATTATATGCGCGTGTCGGTAAACCGTACTGTCCTTATCACGGTATAGAAATTGAATCACAAACTGTTCAACAAATGGTTGATCGTATTTTAGAATTGGAAGAACGTACAAAAATTCAATTACTTGCTCCAGTTATATCACATAGAAAAGGAAATCATGAAAAATTAATTGAAGATATAGGTAAGAAAGGATATGTGCGTTTACGTGTTGATGATGAAATCGTCGATGTAAATGAAGTGCCTCAATTGGATAAAAATAAAAATCACACAATTGAAGTTGTTGTTGATAGACTTGTAGTTAAAGATGGCATTGAGACGCGTTTAGCGGACTCTATTGAGACAGCACTTGAACTTGCTGAAGGTAATTTAACAGTTGACGTTATTAATGGAGAAGAACTTAAATTCTCTGAGAACCACGCATGTCCTATATGTGGTTTCTCTATTGGTGAATTAGAACCTAGAATGTTTAGTTTCAACAGTCCGTTTGGTGCGTGTCCAACTTGTGATGGTTTAGGTCAAAAACTAAAAGTAGACCTAGATTTAGTCATTCCTGATAAAAATAAAACTTTAAATGAAGGTGCAATTGAACCATGGGAACCAACAAGTTCGGATTTTTATCCAACTTTATTAAAACGTGTATGTGAAGTCTACAAAATTAATATGGATAAGCCATATAAAAAATTGACTGATAGACAAAAAAATATACTTATGAATGGTTCTGGAGAAAAAGAAATTGAATTTACTTTCACGCAACGAAATGGTGGTACTCGTAAACGTAAAATGGTTTTTGAAGGTGTGGTACCTAACATTGACCGTCGTTACCATGAATCTCCCTCTGAATATACACGCGAAATGATGAGTAAATATATGACAGAGTTACCGTGTGAAACTTGTCATGGCAAACGCTTAAGCAAAGAAGCGTTATCTGTATACGTAGGCGACTATAATATAGGTGAAGTCGTTGAATATTCAATTAAAAACGCGCTTTATTATTTCGAAAATTTAAAATTAAGCGACCAAGATAAATCGATTGCAGATCAAATTTTAAAAGAGATTATTTCAAGATTATCATTTTTAAATAATGTTGGTTTGGAATATTTGACTTTAGATCGCTCATCAGGGACTTTATCTGGAGGGGAAGCACAACGTATTCGTTTAGCAACACAAATTGGTTCACGATTAACCGGAGTACTATATGTTTTAGATGAACCTTCTATTGGATTACATCAAAGAGATAATGATAGATTAATTAATACTTTAAAAGAAATGCGTGATTTAGGTAATACACTTATTGTCGTTGAACATGACGATGATACTATGAGAGCAGCTGATTATTTAGTTGATGTGGGTCCGGGAGCTGGTAACCACGGTGGAGAGGTTGTCTCAAGTGGTACCCCTAATAAAGTAATGAAAGATAAAAAATCCTTAACTGGTCAATATTTAAGTGGAAAAAAACGAATTGAAGTCCCTGAATACAGACGAGAAATCACCGATAGAAAGATTCAAATTAAAGGTGCTAAAAGTAATAATTTGAAAAATGTAAATGTAGACTTCCCACTATCTGTCTTAACTGTTGTTACAGGTGTGTCAGGTTCTGGTAAAAGTTCACTCGTCAATGAAATTTTATATAAAGCATTAGCTCAAAAAATTAATAAATCTAAAGTGAAACCTGGGAATTTTGATGAAATTAAAGGAATTGATCAATTAGATAAAATCATTGATATTGATCAATCGCCAATAGGTAGAACACCACGTTCTAACCCAGCCACATACACTGGTGTCTTTGATGACATAAGAGATGTCTTTGCACAAACGAATGAAGCTAAAATACGAGGTTATCAAAAAGGTAGATTTAGTTTTAATGTCAAAGGTGGACGATGTGAAGCTTGTAAAGGTGATGGAATTATAAAAATTGAAATGCATTTTTTACCAGATGTCTATGTACCTTGTGAAGTATGTGATGGTAAACGCTATAATCGTGAGACTTTAGAGGTAACATACAAAGGTAAAAATATTGCGGATGTATTAGAAATGACTGTTGAAGAAGCTACGCATTTCTTTGAAAATATTCCTAAGATTAAACGTAAATTACAAACACTTGTAGATGTTGGGTTGGGGTACATTACTTTAGGTCAACAAGCTACTACATTATCTGGTGGCGAAGCGCAACGTGTAAAACTCGCATCAGAATTGCACAAACGTTCAACGGGGCGTTCTATTTATATTCTTGATGAACCAACTACAGGATTACATGTCGACGATATAAGTCGTTTATTAAAGGTATTGAATCGTATAGTGGAAAATGGTGATACGGTCGTTATTATCGAACACAATCTTGATGTTATTAAAACGGCTGATCATATTATTGATTTAGGTCCAGAAGGCGGTGAAGGTGGAGGAACAATCATCGCAACTGGTACACCTGAAGAGATTGCTCAAAATAAAGGGTCTTACACTGGTCAATACTTAAAACCAGTATTAGAGAGAGACAGCGTTGAATAGTAAGGTGTATGACTAGTAATAAAATGATAGATTAACTTAAAAAGCTTTAAGATGACTTTTACACAAAGAATCTTAGAGCTTTTTATATTAAATTAATTTCATTAATTTGAGCATAAATCATCAAATAGTTATTTGAAATTCGATTTAGATTATTATTTAAGGTATATTTTTTAACTCAATCAGTCAACTACTCGATTGTAAAATGGAGATAAAATCTAGTTTGTCTTAAAACAGTAATGATTTAAGAAACTTTTAAAATTTTAAATCATCATTTTAATATAAAACATGTGTTGATTTTTGATATGATAATAGAAAAGGAAGATACGAATGGCTTATGAAATTTGAGGTGAATGCATGTTAACAACAGATAGATTAGTTAATACGTTAAATTTAGAATTACTTACTGGTGAAGAAGGTTTAGATAGACCAATTAAAAACACAGATATTTCACGTCCAGGTTTAGAAATGGCTGGATATTTTTCACATTATGCTTCAGACCGTATTCAATTATTAGGGACAACGGAGTTATCATTTTATAATTTACTTCCAGATGAAGAGAAGAAAGGAAGAATGAGAAAATTATGCCGACCTGAAACTCCAGCGATTATTGTTACACGTGGGTTAGAACCACCCGAAGAACTTATACAAGCATCTCAAGAAACGCATACACCAATTATTGTTGCGAAAGATGCCACAACGAGTTTAATGAGTAGGTTAACGACATTTCTCGAACATGAACTCGCGAAAACTACTTCTTTGCACGGTGTACTTGTTGATGTTTACGGTGTAGGTGTACTAATTACAGGAGATTCTGGCATTGGGAAAAGTGAAACTGCATTAGAATTAGTCAAACGAGGCCATAGATTAGTGGCTGATGATAATGTAGAAATCAAAGAAATTACTAAGGATGAACTTGTAGGGAAACCGCCTAAACTTATCGAACATTTGCTAGAGATTCGTGGTCTCGGAATCATTAATGTTATGACTTTGTTTGGAGCAGGATCAATATTAACTGAAAAACAAATTCGATTAAATATTAATTTAGAAAATTGGAATAAGAATAAATTATACGATCGTGTAGGTCTTAATGAAGAAACATTGAAAATTCTTGATACGGAAATCACTAAAAAAACGATACCAGTTAGACCAGGGCGTAATGTAGCAGTAATTATTGAAGTAGCTGCTATGAATTATCGTCTTAATATCATGGGTATTAATACAGCAGTTGAATTTAATGAGAGACTTAATGAAGAAATCGTTCGAAATAGTCATAAAAGTGAGGAGTAACACACATGAATATAACATTAGGATATATCGATCCTGTTGCCTTTAGCTTGGGACCAATCCAAGTTCGATGGTATGGAATTATTATTGCTTGTGGTATCTTACTTGGATACTTCATTGCACAAGCAGCATTGAAACAGGTTGGATTACATAAAGACACCTTAATCGATATTATATTTTATAGCGCGATTGTTGGATTCATAGTTGCGAGAATATACTTTGTTACATTTCAATGGCCATATTACATGAATCACTTGAGTGAGATACCAAAAATTTGGCATGGTGGTATTGCCATACATGGTGGCTTAATTGGTGGACTTATCTCTGGGATTATTGTTTGTAAAATCAAAAATCTACATCCGTTTCAAATAGGAGATATTGTGGCACCAAGTATTATTTTAGCTCAAGGGATAGGACGCTGGGGAAACTTTATGAATCATGAAGCGCATGGAGGTCCAGTATCTAGAGCTTTTCTAGAACATTTACATTTGCCAGACTTTATTATTAGAAATATGTATATTGAAGGCCAATATTACCACCCGACGTTTCTATATGAGTCTATTTGGGATGTAATAGGTTTTGTCATTTTAATTACTTTAAGGAAACGTCTAAAACTTGGAGAGACATTCTTTGGTTATCTTATTTGGTATTCTGTAGGGCGCTTTTTCGTTGAGGCGATGAGAACCGATAGTTTGATGCTTACGAGTCATATACGTGTCGCGCAACTTGTTTCTGTCGTGCTTATTATGATTAGTGTGATATTCGTAATTTATAGAAGAGTTAAATACCAACCAATAAAATATGAAAATTCAGGACCATTAACATGGCCGATTAAAAAGGCTAAGTGATTATTTTGAGAAGATTAAGTAAAGAGAAGCATCATCAAGTGAATCCTTTATGGCATATATATAGAAAAATTAAATTCGTAAAAGTGCTAAAGCAAACGTTGATTATAGAAATTGCAAGATTTGTTCCTAGTATGAAACTTAAAAATAAAATATATAAAAAGCTTTTAAAAATGGATGTCGGGAATCATACTTCATTTGCATATAAAGTGTTGCCTGATTTGTTTTATCCAGAATACATTTCGGTTGGCAAGAATACAGTCATTGGTTATAATACAACAATATTAACTCACGAAGTACTTGTTGATGAGTGGAGAGTAGGAAAAGTCATTATAGGCGATTACACTTTAATAGGTGCAAATACGACAATATTACCAGGAATAACCATAGGAAATCATGTTAAAATTGGTGCGGGTACGGTTGTGTCTAAAGATGTTCCCGATTACAGTTTTGCATTTGGTAATCCTATGCAAATACAATTAGATTCAGGAGGTGACAATGAATGGCACAAAAAGAAAATAACATCATTCCAATGATTTTTGATGAGGCTTTTTATCGTAAAATGGCTACCCAAAAGTGGCGACAACAGGACTACAAGAAGGCGGCAGAATATTATGAAAAAGTGCTTGAGTTGTCACCTAAGGATTTTGATATTCAACAACACTATGCTCAATGTTTAGTTAAATTAAATATCGGCAAAAAAGCAGAACGTCTATTTTATGAGAATATTGTTAAAGACTTTCATGTAGCAGAAAGTTTCTATGAACTAAGTCAATTAAATATAGAATTAAACGAGCCAAACAAGGCATTCTTGTTTGGTATTAATTATGTAATATTGTCAGAGGATAAAGATTTTAGAGAAATGCTTGAAAAAACATTCGAAGTCACGTATACAAATGAACAAAAAATTGAATTAGAAGCACAATTGTTTTCAACACAACTTTTATTTCAATTTCTCTTTTTGCAAGGTAGGTTAGAAGAAGCCCGAACATATATTTTGAATCAATCTTACGAGATACAACAGCATAGGGTGATTAGGAATTTACTTGCAATGTGTTATTTGTATCTAGGTGAGTATGATAGCGCCAAAGCAATGTTTGAAGAACTTTTAAAGGAAGATAATTCAGACGTGCATGCACTTTGTCACTACACATTATTACTTTATAATAAAAAAGAAACAGAAAAATATCAAAAATATCTTAAAATACTTAATAAAGTAGTACCACTAAATGACGACGAAACCTTTAAATTAGGAATCGTATTGAGTTATTTAAAACAGTATCGTGCTTCTCAAAATTTACTTTATCCACTTTATAAAAAAGGTAAATTTGTCTCTATTCAAATGTATAATGCATTGAGTTTCAATTTTTATTACCTAGGAAATAAAGACGAAAGTATTGAGATGTGGAACAAGCTCACTCAAATTTCTGAAGTTGATGTTGGTTATGCACCTTGGGTAATTGAGGAAAGTAAAACGGTATTTGAATCACGAGTGTTACCATTATTACTAGATGATAATAATCATTATCGACTTTACGGTATTTTTTTACTTCATCAATTAAATGGAAAAGAAATACTAATGACTGAAGATATTTGGTCAATTCTTGAATCAATGAATGACTATGAGAAACTTTATCTCACATATTTGGTACAAGGACTCACACTCAATAAATTAGATTTTATACACAGAGGTATGCAAAGGTTGTATAATTTTAAGAAATTCAAATATAACACGTCTTTATTTACAGATTGGATTAATCAAGCAGAAATGATTATAGCTGAAAATGTAGATTTAGTAGATGTCGATAGATATGTAGCTGCATTTGTTTACCTATCGTATCGTCGTTCTAGCCAACCACTTACCAAGAGGCAATTGATGGACGATTTTAATGTTTCTAGATACAAACTGAATAAAGCAATTGAATTTATATTGAGCATATAAATTTATGAAATGAAAAGTATGATATATAATGCGCATAATGATTAATAAGTAGGAGGCATTTAAAATGACTGAAGTAGATTTTGATGTAGCAATAATCGGTGCAGGTCCTGCCGGTATGACAGCAGCAGTATATGCATCTCGTGCCAATTTAAAAACTGTCATGATTGAACGCGGTATGCCAGGCGGTCAAATGGCAAACACTGAAGAAGTAGAGAATTTTCCAGGATTTGAGATGATCACAGGTCCTGACTTATCTACTAAAATGTTTGAACATGCTAAAAAATTTGGTGCGGAATACCAATATGGCGATATTAAATCTGTTGAAGATAAAGGCGACTATAAAGTTATCAATTTAGGGAATAAAGAGATAACAGCACATGCAGTTATTATCTCAACTGGAGCAGAGTATAAAAAGATTGGCGTTCCTGGTGAACAAGAATTAGGAGGACGTGGAGTAAGTTATTGTGCGGTTTGTGATGGAGCATTCTTTAAAAATAAACGTCTTTTCGTAATTGGCGGCGGAGATTCAGCGGTAGAAGAAGGTACTTTCTTAACTAAATTTGCAGATAAAGTAACGATTGTTCACCGTAGAGATGAATTACGTGCACAAAACATCTTGCAAGAACGTGCCTTCAAAAATGATAAAGTTGACTTTATTTGGAGTCATACACTTAAAACAATTAATGAAAAAGATGGTAAAGTTGGTTCAGTTACACTTGAATCAACTAAAGATGGTGCTGAACAGACTTATGATGCCGACGGTGTATTCATTTATATTGGAATGAAACCACTCACAGCACCATTTAAAAATCTTGGTATTACAAATGACGCGGGATACATTGTCACACAAGATGACATGAGTACTAAAGTACGAGGTATTTTTGCTGCAGGTGACGTTCGTGATAAAGGGTTACGTCAAATTGTTACTGCTACAGGAGACGGTAGTATTGCGGCTCAAAGTGCAGCTGATTATATTACAGAATTAAAAGATAATTAAAATTTAACTCATTTTACACATAGCTAGAACATTGTTTGCGTCAAAGTATCGTCATCAATGATTCTAGCTTTTTTAATTACAATATAAGTATGTTACTTTGCATATTTGAGTGTGATAAGATGAATTTAATATAATGATATTGATTGAAGATTATAATTGGCGGTGACTTAAGAAAATGACAAGCAACGAAAAAGAAATGGGTAAAAGTGAATTGTTAGTTGTTACAGGTATGTCTGGAGCGGGTAAATCATTGGTGATTCAAAGTCTCGAAGATATGGGATTTTTCTGTGTAGATAATTTACCACCTGTACTATTACCTAAATTTGTAGAATTGATGGCTCAAGGAAATCCTTCATTGCAAAAAGTAGCAATTGCAATAGATTTAAGAGGTAAGGAATTATTTAAATCTCTAGTTAAAGAAATTGATATTATTAAAAGTCGTAATGACGTGATTTTAGATGTTATGTTTTTAGAAGCTAAAACTGAAAAAATTATTTCACGTTATAAAGAATCAAGAAGAGCGCACCCACTAAATGAACAAGGACAAAGATCATTAATAGATGCAATAAATGAGGAACGTGAACATCTATCAGAAATCCGAAGTATCGCTAATTACGTGATTGATACAACAAAATTAAAACCTAAAGAATTAAAGCAACGCATTTCAAAGTTTTATTTAGATGAAAACTTTGAAACATTTACAATCAACGTGACAAGTTTCGGTTTCAAGCATGGTATACAAATGGATGCTGATTTAGTTTTTGATGTCAGATTTCTACCTAATCCCTACTATGTAGAGGAATTGCGTCCATTTACTGGTTTAGATGAGCCAGTGTACAATTACGTTATGAAGTGGAAAGAAACCCAAATATTTTTTGATAAATTAACAGATTTATTAAAATTTATGATTCCTGGCTACAAAAAAGAAGGTAAATCGCAATTGGTTATTGCTATAGGTTGTACGGGTGGACAACATCGATCAGTCGCATTAGCTAAACGTTTAGCTGAATATCTTAACGAGATTTTTGAATATAATGTTTATGTGCATCATAGAGATGCGCATATTGAAAGTGGAGAGAGATAATGAAACAAATGAATGTAGTACTTATTGGTGGTGGCACTGGACTTTCTGTCCTTGCTAGAGGCCTTAGAGAATTTCCAATAGACATTACTGCCATTGTTACTGTAGCGGACAATGGTGGGAGCACGGGGAAAATTAGAGATGTCATGGATATTCCAGCGCCTGGTGATATTCGTAATGTCATTGCTGCTTTAAGTGACTCAGAATCGATATTAACTCAATTGTTCCAGTACCGTTTTGGTGAAAATCAAGTAGATGGGCATTCATTAGGTAATTTAGTTATTGCTGGAATGACTAACATTACTAATGATTTTGGACACGCTATTAAAGAGTTAAGCAAAGTTTTAAATATTAAAGGCCAAGTCATCCCTTCAACAAACGCAAGTGTGCAACTCAACGCGGTGATGGAAGACGGTGAAATTGTACATGGAGAAACTAATATACCTAAAACACATAAAAAAATAGATCGTGTGTTTTTAGAACCAAGTGATGTTGAACCAATGAATGAAGCGATAGAAGCTTTAGAACAAGCAGATTTAATTGTCTTAGGACCAGGTTCATTATATACAAGTGTTATATCAAATTTATGTGTCAAAGGTATTTCAGAAGCATTATTACGTACATCTGCTCCAAAACTTTATGTATCTAATGTTATGACACAACCAGGCGAGACTGATAATTATGATGTCAAAGAGCATATTGATGCACTTACTCGACAAGTTGGTGAACCATTTATTGATTTTGTCATATGTAGCTCAGAATCCTATAGTAAAGATGTTTTACAACGATATGAAGAAAAGAATTCGAAACCAGTAGCAGTACATAAAGAACAATTAAAAGATAGTGGAATTAGAGTTTTAACGGCATCTAATTTAGTTGAAATATCTAATGAACACTATGTCAGACATAACACAAAAGTATTATCAAAAATGATTTATGAACTTGCCTTAGAATTAACAAGTACAATTCGCTTTACTCCTAGTGATAAAAAGAAATAATTATAAGCGAATTCGTAGTTATGATATGATAGCTTAAGTGTGTGTTTAGAATTAGAAAATAACTTTACACCTCATTGGCGATACTATAAATAAGAATAGAAAAAAGGGTTAGGAAGGGTGAGTGTTCAATGAGCTTTGCATCAGATATGAAAAATGAACTAACACGCATAGAAGTTGACGAATCGAATGCTAAAGCAGAGCTCAGTGCATTAATTCGCATGAATGGCGCACTTAGTCTATCAAATCAACAGTTTGTAATTAATGTACAGACAGAAAATGCGACAACAGCTCGTCGAATTTACTCTCTTATCAAACGTATATTTAATGTTGAAGTTGAAATTTTAGTTAGAAAAAAGATGAAATTGAAAAAAAACAATATTTATATATGTCGAACAAAGATGTTAGCGAAAGAAATACTAAATGATTTAGGAATTTTAAAAAAGGGAGTTTTTACTCACGATATTGATCCGGATATGATTAAAGATGATGAAATGAAAAGAAGTTATTTAAGAGGGGCTTTCTTAGCAGGTGGTTCTGTAAATAATCCTGAAACATCTTCATATCATCTTGAAATTTTTTCACAATATGAAGATCATTCCGAAGGTCTTACTAAATTGATGAATAGTTATGAACTCAATGCGAAACATTTGGAACGTAAAAAAGGGAGTATTGCGTATCTTAAAGAAGCTGAAAAAATTTCCGACTTTCTTAGTTTGATAGGTGGCTATCAAGCATTGTTAAAGTTTGAAGATGTAAGAATTGTCCGTGATATGCGTAATTCGGTTAATCGTCTTGTTAATTGTGAAACAGCAAATCTTAATAAAACTGTTAGCGCAGCAATGAAACAGGTTGAAAGTATACAATTAATTGATGAAGAAATTGGGCTTGAAAATTTACCTGATCGTTTAAGAGAAGTAGCGAAGCTCAGAGTAGAACATCAAGAAATATCGTTAAAAGAATTGGGTGAGATGGTTTCTACAGGGCCTATATCTAAATCAGGTATGAATCACCGTTTAAGAAAGTTGAATGAATTAGCGGATAAAATAAGAAATGGTGAACAAATTGAATTATAAAAAATGAGATTTTAAGACTGAGATTACAAATAAGCTCAGACATTAAAATCTCCTCATCATTCAGCAACCCCCTCGAGAGGAATCGAACCTCTATTTTAAGAACCGGAATCTTATGTGTTATCCATTACACTACGAGGGGTAAATATTGAAATAATCACATTTCTGTACGTCGTTCAATAATGACGGTACAATGAAAACGATAATTCTAGTTTACAAATGAAAAGGTTAAGCGTCAAATTGAATTTTTGATTAATAAGCTTAATCTTTGACCATTTTTGACTTTTAAGGTAAAATAATTTTAACAGTTATTATAAGGAGGAAAAATAAATGAATTTAATTCCTACAGTTATTGAAACAACTAACCGCGGTGAACGTGCGTATGATATATATTCACGTTTGTTGAAAGACCGTATTATCATGCTAGGTTCTCAAATTGATGATAACGTAGCTAACTCTATTGTGTCACAATTATTATTCTTGCAAGCGCAAGATTCTGAAAAGGATATTTATTTATATATTAATTCACCAGGTGGCAGTGTAACTGCTGGATTTGCTATTTATGATACTATCCAACATATCAAACCAGACGTTCAAACAATCTGTATTGGTATGGCAGCGTCTATGGGTTCATTCTTGTTAGCAGCAGGTGCAAAAGGTAAACGATTTGCGCTACCTAATGCTGAAGTTATGATTCACCAACCATTAGGTGGTGCACAAGGACAAGCAACTGAAATTGAAATTGCAGCAAATCATATTTTAAAAACACGTGAAAAATTAAATCGTATTTTATCAGAACGTACAGGTCAATCAATTGAAAAAATTCAACAAGATACTGATCGCGACAACTTCTTAACAGCTGCAGAAGCTAAAGAATATGGATTAATTGATGAAGTAATGGAACCAGAAAAATAATAAAATAAACGTTGTATGATTATTGATTAATACACAAAACCCTAGTAGACGACAATGTATATTTTGTCATTTGTCTACTAGGGTTTTTATTTTAAATAATATATGAATATAGATTTAGAAAAAACGATGTAATTAAAAAAAGATAAATACCTTACAAAATGGATTATTACCGTTTTTCATTTATTAAAAGTGTTATTCAAACCGAGAGATTTTCATTTATCTATGTTTAATAAAATGATTGTTACTTTAAACTGATGAAATTTAACGTTTTGAGTGTTTTGATGATTGATACATGGTATTCAATGTTGTTGATAATAAAATGATTCCAACTAATATAAATAATATCGACATTAATATCATTGATAACGTACGTTCAAATGCAAATATACCATTAGCAATTAATAAAATACTTGCAATGATTAATAATATATATGTTAACTGAGTATCTTTCATTTTATATCCCTTCTTCTTACGATGTAATTCTTAAGCTTTAATTAAATCATCTAAAGCATTTCTTAAATTATTATACTTAAACTCAAAACCTAGTGCATGTAATTTATTTGGAAGTACTTTTTGTGTATCTAATATGACAGTAGACATCTGACCTAGCACTGCACGTAGTATCAATTTAGGTGCCCACGTTTCATGTGGTTTATGCATCGCACGTGCTAAAGTATAACCAAATAAATTTTGTCTTTCAGGAATAGGTGCAGTTAAATTAAATGGACCTTCAGCGTTATCATGATTGATAGTAAATAAAATACCTCTAATTAAGTCATCGATATGAATCCAAGAGTACCATTGTCTTCCAGAGCCGAGTTTTCCCCCAACATATAAACGATACGGAAGTTCCATCATTTCAAGAGCACCACCATCGTCTGATAGAATAAGACCGAATCGACCTAAAACGACACGTGTACCGAATTGCTTAAATTTATTCGCAAACCGTTCCCATTGATATACAATTTCTGATAAGAAATCAAATGGAAGTGTTCGATATAATTCCGTATAACTTGTAAATAAATCTGGAGGGTAGTAGCCCATTGCACTTGCGTTAAATAAAACTTCTGGTTTGTGTTCACGTGTTTCAAAAAGTTCAAATAGTGTTTGCGTTGATTGAATACGACTAAGCATCATCGCTTGTTTGTGGGAAGATGTCCAACGTTTATTCAACGTTGCACCAGCTAGATTAATAACAATATCTATATCTGGTACTTGATGTTGCCAACCCTCTTTTGACCAGTTGATATACGTGATTTTGGGATGATTAGAAGTTTTATCCTGTCTGGTTAAAATTGTAATATGTGCATCGGTTTGTTTAATTTCGTTGACCAAGTGGGAACCGACCATGCCAGTTCCACCAGTAATTAAATAGCGTTTCATAGTTTCACCTCATCTGAAAATAAAAAGCTGTCATCTTATTGATACTTATTATTATTATTCATATTTTATACATTTTTTAGCCAATAAGATGTCAAAGACTTTTTTTAATATGCATTTAAAATAAAAACAGATTAGTTATAATAAAATTGTACCTTCGATAATTAATTAAACATCTCTTAATTAGTATGAGTATACCCCATAATATACTAACGAAGGTAAATTTTGACTCCCTTTAGTAGTGGATCCGTGCGAGCAACGTATGGATCCTTTTTTTCTATCCTAGAATACATATACCCATTTAATAGTGAATACTGTATAAAAGATTACAATTTTAATATTGTTTATTCCGTAAAATAAAAGGTTAGAGTGGTAATAAATTAAAGTATCTATGTTCTAACTATAAAATGTTTTTTAAATAATTATAAAATAGTAAAAATGAAGTTAAAACTAATTCTACTTTTTATACTTGTGAAATGGTTTCACTTTATAACACTGTTTATTTTAAACTTTTTTAAATGATGTTGTGAATCATTTTGCACAGGCAAATGTAATAGGTAAATTTACGAACACTCGTGTTAAGATTTGATTAAGTTATTTAAAAATGATGTTAATCAATCAGTATGATGTTATCATGTATGAGATAATTAAATATAAAGTTGTATTGATTGATTAAACTCAAATATCACTATTATATAATCTCATTAAACTTTTTATTTAATTATTCCCAAAAGTTCTTATGAAAAAATTTTAGGGAAATACTACTTTTAATTATTGAAAATAGTTGAGATTTGATTTTTTACAATGATTCAATAGTATTGTTTTTAAGATAAATTCGTGTTTAAGAATGAAAGAGAGGTAAACAATATGAGCGGTATCTCCAAATTTATTAGTGCGATTGTAGTTTTGCTATTATTAATAGGTTTAGCATTTGGTATTTACTCATTTGTCGATAGTTCAAAAAAAGGTAACGAACGACTCAGTGATAAAACAACACAGCAAGAAAAGAAAAAAGACGATAAAGACAAAAAGGAAAAAAAAGATAAAAAATCGGTGGAAGAAAAAAAGAATAATACACAACAAACGCAACAAGTTCCTCAAACTCAACAAACGCAACAAACGCAACAAACTGTTCAAACGCCACAAAGACCTACAACTCAAACTCCGGTGAGACAAAATCCACAAACAGGAGAAAAGAGAGCAAAAGAACCAAAAACTGATGAAAGAAAAAAAACTAGACAAGACAGTTCAAATTCTAAAGAAAGCCCAAATGAAAAAGATCAATCGTCAACACAACAAAAGCCACAACAAAATAAATCTAACCAGTCATCAGAGAATCGTCAAAGTACCCAAAATAAATCAAATCAAACACAGTCAACCAGACCACAAAACAATGGAAATAGTGGCAATCAAAATGCTAGTTCGGGGCAGAACACACAAAAACAAAATAATAACAATCAAAATTCTCAAAGCTCAAAAAAGGATTAATAAGAAATAACTTAAAAATTTTTGGAAAGTTCATCTTGTGACTATTCCTAAAAATAGTTTTAAGGTCACTTAAGTAAGCCATGATTCGTTAATTTTAATCTTTATTAACTCGAGTTAGCCCAAAGGGTGGGACTTCGAATTCAAAATGAATTCAGTCCCACCCTTTTTATGTTTATATAATCCAAAAAATTAGTAATGAAAGTAAGAATGAAATAAGTGAAATAGTTAAACAGCCTAATATACAGCCGCATCCTGAATGTGTGCAACCATAAGAATAAGTTTGATTAAAAGTTTTTAAATTTTGATTGTTTTGAGATGAATTTTTATTAAAATAATCATCTCCTTTATATCTATCATCACTCGGATCTATAACTTCGATTTTTTCGTCAGAATAATTATGATTCGACATTGTTTTACCTCACTCTAATTTTATTCAGATTCAAATTATAGAGTTAATCATAACAACTAAATAAAACAAATGCATGAATAAAATTTAATTTGGGTAGAGTTATTTAGAAAGCGAACAGTGATTAAATTACTATATAAGAATGGGGTCTATACTTTGTTTGTAATCGTTTTCCTACAAACTTTTATAATTTAACTTAGAAATTAAGTGAATTCACTTGCAATTTATAATACGTAATAGTAGTATTGCAAGTGTAAAGAGGTTAGATTTTGTCCCAGGTGGGACTTAAAAAGTCAAAGCTTAGTTATGATTGCCTCTCAAGTACCTTTGTTACAAAGATATAAGGAGGAAGGTAGTAGTGAAAGACTTAATTAAAGTTCAACAAAAGCTTATACCTGATCTTATAGATAAGATGTATAGACGCTTTTATATTTTATCTACTATCTCTCAAAATCAACCTGTAGGAAGAAGAAGTCTAAGTGAACATATGGATATGACTGAGAGAGTTTTACGGTCGGAAACAGATATGTTAAAGAAGCAAGAATTAATTCGTGTCAAACCTACGGGAATGGAAATTACTAATGAAGGTACTGAAGTATTAGCACAACTAGGTGAATACTTTAATGTTTATAGCGATGACCATAAATTGGCCAGTGCTATCAAAGATAAATTTCATATTAAAGATGTACATGTCATTCCAGGAGATTCCGATTCTAATCGAACTGTAAAACGTGAAATGGGTCAACAAGCTGGGCAACTTTTAGAAGGTATACTTTATGAAGATGCTATTGTCTCTGTAACTGGTGGTTCAACAATGGCGTGCGTGAGTGAGTCGATACATTTATTACCGTTTAACGTATTCTTTGTTCCAGCTAGAGGTGGACTTGGAGAAAATGTTGTTTATCAAGCGAATACAATCGCTTCGAGTATGGCCCAACAAGCTGGTGGCTATTATACAACACTCTATGTTCCAGACAACGTGAGTGAGTCCACATACGATACGTTAATGTTGGAACCTTCTGTCATGCATACACTAGATAAAATCAAGCAAGCTAATATAACAATACACGGCATTGGTGATGCGCTGAAGATGGCGCATCGACGTCAATCATCTCAAAATGTGATTGATAACCTTCAACATCATCAAGCCGTTGGAGAAGCTTTTGGATATTATTTTGATGCTCAGGGTCAAATAGTTCATAAGGTCAAAACGATTGGCCTTCAGCTAGAGGATCTTGAGAACAAAGACTTTATCTTTGCGGTTGCTGGTGGACAATCAAAAGGAGAAGCTATTAAAGCTTATCTTTCAATTGCACCGGAAAACACTGTATTGATTACAGATGAAGCCGCAGCAAAAGTCATTTTACAATAGTAATAAAAAGTTTAATACTTTTTAAATATCATTTTAAAGGAGGCCATTATAATGGCAATTAAAGTAGCAATTAATGGTTTTGGTAGAATTGGTCGTTTAGCATTCAGAAGAATTCAAGATGTAGAAGGTCTTGAAGTAGTTGCAGTTAACGACTTAACAGATGACGATATGTTAGCTCATTTATTAAAATACGATACTATGCAAGGTCGTTTCACTGGAGAAGTTGAAGTTATCGAAGGTGGATTCCGTGTGAACGGTAAAGAAATTAAATCATTCGATGAACCAGATGCTGGTAAATTACCATGGGGCGATTTAGATATCGACGTAGTATTAGAATGTACTGGTTTCTATACTGATAAAGAAAAAGCACAAGCTCACATCGATGCAGGTGCTAAAAAAGTATTAATCTCAGCTCCAGCTAAAGGTGATGTAAAAACAATCGTATTCAACACTAACCATGATACATTAGATGGTTCAGAAACAGTTGTTTCAGGTGCTTCTTGTACTACTAACTCATTAGCACCAGTTGCAAAAGTTTTAAGTGACGAATTCGGTTTAGTTGAAGGTTTCATGACTACAATTCACGCTTACACTGGTGACCAAAATACACAAGACGCACCTCACAGAAAAGGTGACAAACGTCGTGCACGTGCAGCAGCTGAAAATATTATCCCTAACTCAACAGGTGCTGCTAAAGCTATCGGTAAAGTTATTCCAGAAATCGATGGTAAATTAGACGGTGGAGCACAACGTGTTCCAGTTGCTACTGGTTCTTTAACTGAATTAACTGTAGTATTAGACAAACAAGATGTAACTGTTGACCAAGTTAACAGTGCTATGAAACAAGCTTCTGACGAATCATTCGGTTACACTGAAGACGAAATCGTATCTTCTGATATTGTTGGTATGACTTACGGTTCATTATTTGATGCGACTCAAACTCGTGTTATGACTGTTGGAGATCGTCAATTAGTTAAAGTTGCAGCTTGGTACGACAATGAAATGTCTTACACTGCTCAATTAGTACGTACATTAGCTCACTTAGCTGAACTTTCTAAATAATTGAAGCTTAACGGATAAGCACGTTATTTAAAGTTATAGCGTGGAGAGTGTAAAGCTCTTCTACACGTTCATAATTTGACTAGTGCTCTGTACTGTTTAATTAGATATATAAGCTTATGAGTAAGCGGGGAGCACATACGCTTCTCCGCTTATTTTTATATAAAGTTTTCCTATACGAAGGAGGAAATAGATAATGGCTAAAAAAATCGTTTCAGACTTAGATTTAAAAGGTAAAGTTGTTCTTGAGCGCGCTGATTTTAACGTTCCAATTAAAGATGGTGAAATCACTAATGACAACAGAATTGTTCAAGCATTACCAACAATCGAATATATTATTGAACAAGGTGGTAAATTAGTTTTATTCTCTCACTTAGGTAAAGTTAAAGAAGAGAGTGATAAAGAAGGACTTTCACTTAAGCCTGTTGCTGAAAACTTATCTAAGAAATTAGGTAAAGAAGTTATATTCGTTCCTGAAACACGTGGCGAAAAACTCGAAACAGCAATTGAAAACTTAAATGAAGGCGATGTTTTATTAGTTGAAAATACACGTTTCGAAGATTTAGATGGTAAAAAAGAATCTAAAAATAATCCTGAATTAGGTAAATATTGGGCGTCATTAGGTGATGTATTTGTTAATGATGCATTTGGTACAGCGCACCGTGAACATGCGTCAAACGTAGGTATTTCTACTCATCTAGAAACAGCAGCTGGTTACTTAATGGAAAAAGAAATTAAATTTATTGGTGGCGTAGTGAATGATCCACAAAAACCAGTAGTTGCTATTTTAGGTGGCGCTAAAGTTTCAGATAAAATTAATGTTATCAAAAATTTAGTTAATATCGCAGATAAAATCTTAATCGGTGGCGGTATGGCTTATACATTTATTAAAGCGCAAGGTAAGGAAATAGGTCTTTCATTATTGGAAGAAGACAAAATTGATTTTGCTAAAGACTTGTTAGAGAATAATGGCGATCAAATAGTATTACCTGTAGATTGTAAAATCGCTAAAGAATTTTCTAATGATGCAAAAATCACTGAAGTATCTATCAATGAAATCCCTTCAGATCAAGAAGCAATGGATATTGGACCTAAAACAGTAGAATTATTTAATAAAGAATTACAAGGTGCACATACTGTAGTATGGAATGGACCTATGGGTGTATTCGAATTTAGTAATTTTGCTAAAGGTACAATCGGTGTATGTGAGTCTATTGCTAAATTGGAAGACGCTACTACTATTATTGGTGGTGGTGACTCTGCCGCAGCAGCAATTTCATTAGGTTTCGAAGATGACTTTACACACATCTCTACTGGTGGAGGAGCATCATTAGAATACTTAGAAGGTAAAGAATTACCTGGTATAAAAGCTATTAATGATAAATAAGTTTTTAAATACTTTGATGTGGGAATAAAACAATAGAAAGTCATTTTTGCTTTCAACGTTTATTTCGAAATAAGCAAGTATTTGGATAAAAGCTTACAAATTTAACACTAAAAATTAAGGAGTGTAATGAATGAGAACACCAATTATAGCCGGAAACTGGAAAATGAATAAAACAGTTCAAGAAGCTAAAGACTTTGTAAACGAATTACCAACATTACCTGATCCTAAAGAAGTAGAATCAGTTATTTGTGCACCAACAATCCAATTAGACGCTTTAGTAACAGCTGTTAAAGATGGTAAAGCAAAAGGGTTAAAAATTGGAGCACAAAACGCTTACTTTGAAGAAAGCGGTGCTTATACTGGAGAAACTTCACCAGTAGCATTATCTGAATTAGGTGTTAAATATGTAGTGATTGGTCACTCAGAGCGTCGTGACTATTTCCACGAAACTGACGAAGAAGTAAACAAAAAAGCGCATGCTATCTTCAATCACGGTATGACACCTATTATTTGTGTAGGTGAATCTGATGAAGAACGTGAAGCTGGTAAAGCAAATAAAATCGTAGGTAATCAAGTGAAAAAAGCTGTCGAAGGTTTATCAGATGATCAACTTAAAGAAGTTGTTATTGCATATGAACCAATTTGGGCTATCGGTACTGGTAAGTCATCTACATCTGAAGATGCAAATGAAATGTGTGCTCACGTACGTCAAACATTAGCTGACTTATCTAGTCAAGAGGTTGCTGACGCTACACGTATTCAATATGGTGGTAGTGTTAAACCTAATAACATTAAAGAATATATGGCTCAATCAGATATCGATGGCGCTCTTGTAGGTGGCGCATCATTAAAAGTTGAAGATTTCGTACAATTGTTAGAAGGTGCAAAATAATTATGGCAAAACAACCAACTGCCTTAATCATCTTAGATGGTTTCGCAAATCGTGAAAGTGAACATGGCAATGCAGTTAAGCAAGCACATAAACCTAATTTTGATCGATATTATGAAAAATATCCTACAACACAAATAGAAGCTAGTGGCTTAGATGTAGGTCTTCCTGAAGGTCAAATGGGTAACTCTGAAGTAGGACATATGAATATTGGTGCAGGACGCATCGTATATCAAAGTTTAACTCGTATTAATAAATCGATTGAAGACGGAGAATTCTTTGATAACACTGTATTAAATAACGCTGTTAAACATGTTAAAGACAATGGCTCTGCGCTTCATGTATTCGGATTGCTTTCTGATGGTGGTGTACACAGTCATTATAAGCATCTATTTGCTATTTTAGAATTAGCTAAAAAGCAAGGAATAGATAAAGTATATGTCCACGCATTTTTAGATGGTCGTGATGTTGATCAAAAATCTGCTTTGAAATATATAGAGGAAACTGAAGATAAATTTAAAGAATTAGGTGTAGGCCAATTCGCTTCTGTTTCAGGACGTTATTATGCTATGGACCGTGACAAGCGTTGGGATCGTGAGGAACGTGCCTATAATGCTATTCGTAACTTTGAAGGTCCTACATTTACTTCAGCTAAAGCAGGCGTTGAAGCTAATTATAAAAATGATGTGACTGATGAATTCGTCGAACCGTTTATAGTTGAAGGCCAAAACGATGGTGTGAACGACGGAGACGCAGTAATCTTTTATAATTTCCGTCCAGATAGAGCAGCTCAACTTTCAGAAATCTTTACTAATAAAGCGTTTGATGGATTTAAAGTTGAACAAGTGGACAACTTATTCTACGCTACATTCACGAAATATAATGACAATGTAGATGCTGAAATTGTATTTGAAAAAGTTGACTTAAATAATACAATCGGTGAAGTTGCTCAAGATAATGGCTTGAAACAATTACGTATTGCTGAAACTGAAAAGTATCCACATGTAACATACTTTATGAGTGGTGGACGAAATGAAGAGTTCGAAGGAGAACGTCGTAGACTCATCGATTCTCCAAAAGTAGCGACTTATGATTTAAAACCTGAGATGAGTGCATATGAAGTTAAAGATGCATTATTAGAAGAGTTAGACAAAGGTGACTTAGATTTAATTCTACTGAACTTTGCTAACCCAGATATGGTTGGACATAGTGGTATGCTTGAACCAACAATTAAAGCAATCGAAGCAGTAGATGAGTGTCTTGGTGAAGTCGTTGACAAAATTATTGATATGGGTGGTCATGCCATCATCACTGCAGACCACGGTAACTCAGATCAAGTATTAACTGATGACGACCAACCTATGACGACACACACAACTAATCCTGTTCCAGTTATTGTAACTAAAGAAGGTGTTACATTAAGAGAAACTGGACGTTTAGGCGATTTAGCGCCGACATTATTAGATTTATTAAATGTTAAACAACCATCTGAAATGACAGGTGAATCACTGATTAAACATTAGAATAGATGCATTAAGATTAAGAATTTACAGCAACGTATAGATGTTCAAATTTTCTTGGTTTTATATGTATTATCATTTTATAAAAGTTTAGAAAAAGGCTATAATAGTCATATAATATAATTAAAGGAGATATTAAACATGCCAATTATTACAGATGTTTACGCTCGCGAAGTCTTAGACTCACGTGGTAACCCAACAGTTGAAGTTGAAGTATTAACTGAAAGCGGTGCTTTCGGACGTGCATTAGTACCTTCTGGTGCTTCTACTGGTGAACATGAAGCAGTTGAATTACGTGATGGAGATAAATCACGTTATTTAGGTAAAGGTGTGACTAAAGCGGTAGAAAATGTTAACGAAATGATCGCACCAGAAATCGTTGAAGGTGAATTTTCAGTTTTAGATCAAGTATCTATTGATAAAATGATGATTCAATTAGACGGTACACACAACAAAGGTAAATTAGGTGCAAATGCCATTTTAGGTGTTTCTATTGCCGTAGCTCGTGCAGCTGCTGACTTATTAGGTCAACCATTATATAAATATTTAGGTGGATTTAATGGTAAACAATTGCCAGTACCTATGATGAATATTGTTAATGGTGGTTCTCACTCAGATGCACCAATTGCTTTCCAAGAGTTCATGATTTTACCTGTAGGTGCTGAGTCATTCAAAGAATCATTACGTTGGGGTGCAGAAATCTTCCATAACCTTAAATCAATCTTAAGTGAACGTGGTTTAGAAACTGCAGTAGGTGATGAAGGTGGTTTCGCTCCTAGATTTGAAGGCACTGAAGACGCTGTAGAAACTATTATTAAAGCTATCGAAAAAGCAGGATACAAACCAGGTGAAGATGTATTCTTAGGATTTGACTGTGCTTCTTCTGAATTCTATGAAAATGGTGTTTATGATTACACTAAATTCGAAGGTGAACACGGTGCTAAACGTAGTGCAGCAGAGCAAGTTGACTACTTAGAAGAATTAATTGGTAAATATCCAATCATCACTATTGAAGATGGTATGGATGAAAACGATTGGGAAGGTTGGAAACAATTAACTGATCGTATCGGTGATAAAGTTCAATTAGTTGGTGATGATTTATTCGTAACTAACACTGAAATTTTATCTAAAGGTATCGAACAAGGTATTGGTAACTCAATCTTAATCAAAGTAAACCAAATCGGTACATTAACTGAAACATTCGATGCTATTGAAATGGCTCAAAAAGCTGGATATACTGCGGTTGTATCTCACCGTTCTGGTGAAACTGAAGATACTACAATTGCTGATATCGCAGTTGCTACAAATGCAGGCCAAATTAAAACAGGTTCATTATCTAGAACTGACCGTATTGCTAAATACAATCAATTATTACGTATTGAAGATGAATTATACGAAACAGCTAAATTTGAAGGAATTAAATCTTTCTACAATTTAGATAAATAATATCTCTTTAATTTTTATAAGAGTTCACGCTTATTATTTAATATCTTAATTGAATTGTCCGTTGCAGAGTTGAGGCTGCAACGGGCTTTTTTAGTTAAGTACATTTTAAATTATTAATGTAAACTGATATAATGATGTGAGTAATTTTGTAAAAGGAGTACAATTATGACAGACTCAAATGCTAAAGAAATAAGAACTGGACGTTTAATTGCGATAAGTTCATTAGTGTTTTGTATTTTACTTATCATACACCACTTTATTGTATTAGATGAATCAACAGCTAAATCAATTTTATCTTTAGCTGGTCAAAAAACATCAGATACAGCAGTGAAAAACATTTTAAATAGTGACCGATACACTGGAATTATGTATATTTTAGCTTACTTAGCAGGTACTGTTGCTTTCTGGAATCGCCATCCATATTTATGGTGGTTTATGTTTGCCGTATATATTTCTAATGCACTATTTACACTCGTAAATCTTTACTTATTTATTCAAGGTATTTTAGATGTAAAAAATGTACTTGCAGTTTTACCAATTTTAATTGTAGTGATTGGATCTATAATTCTAGCAATTTATATGCTAGTTGCTTCTATTACACGTAAAAGTACTTTCAATAGATAGAAGTTTGATTACATCAATAAAGATGTGTTATAATTTCTTTCGTATATAATGAACGGAGGACAATTTTTATGCATACATTAATCATCGTTTTATTAATTATAGATTGTATTGCATTAGTGACTGTTGTATTACTCCAAGAAGGTAAAAGTAATGGACTTTCAGGTGCTATTAGTGGTGGCGCTGAACAATTGTTTGGTAAACAAAAACAACGTGGCGTCGATTTATTCTTGCATAGATTAACAATAATTTTAGCTATTTTATTCTTTGTACTTATGTTTTGTATTAGTTACTTAGGTATGTAGAGAATATTATATTTGTTTTAATGAAGTAAATGAATCTTAACCAAGACTGATAAATGATAGGGCAAATTAATCACATTTGCTATTAAGTATTATCAGCCTGAGTCCGACGATGTACTTGTCGGACTTTTTTATTTTATAATTGAGACAATCATGTTTTTAAATCATATGTTAAAGGGAATAATGATTTATCAAGTCAATTTGATAATAATGAAGAGATTTTTAAATATATGAAATAAATTGAAATACTTAACTTATTTAGGATAAATTGAGTACTTACTATAAGGGAGAGGGATTTTAATCATGCAAATTAAACTACCAAAACCATTCTTTTTTGAAGAAGGGAAACGTGCAGTGTTACTTCTTCACGGCTTTACAGGTAACTCTGCTGATGTAAGACAACTTGGGCGTTATCTTCAAAAAAAGGGCTATACATCTTATGCTCCACAATATGAAGGACATGCAGCGCCCCCAGAAGAAATATTAAAATCTAGCCCTTTTGTTTGGTTTAAAGATGTTTTAGATGGTTATGATTATTTAGTAGATCAAGGTTACGAAGAAATAGCAGTAGCTGGTTTATCATTAGGTGGCGCCTTCGCATTAAAACTAAGTTTAAATCGTGATGTGAAGGGGATTATAACTATGTGTGCACCTATGGAGAATAAAACAGAAGGTTCGATTTATGAAGGCTTTCTTGAATATGCACGTAACTTTAAAAAATATGAAGGCAAAGATCAACAAACGATTGATCAAGAAATGGAACAATTTCATCCAACTGAAACCCTGAGAGAACTGAGTGACACTCTAAATGGAGTTAAAGAACATGTCGATGAAGTAATTGATCCAATACTTGTCGTACAAGCAGAACAAGATACAATGATTGATCCTCAATCAGCAAATTATATATATAATCATGTCGATTCTGATGAAAAAGAAATCAAATGGTATCAACATTCAGGTCATGTGATTACCATTGATAAAGAAAAAGAGAAAGTCTTTGAAGATGTATATCAATTTTTAGAATCATTGGAATGGACAGAGTAAAAAATAAAGATGTAGGAGAGAAAGGAGGGGCATAATGAATTTAAAGCAATCCATCGAAGAAATGATAAAACAACCTGACTATGAACCCATGTCAGTATCTGACTTTCAAGATGCGTTAGGTTTAAACAGTGCCGACTCATTTAGAGATTTAATTAAAATACTCGTTGAATTAGAACAGTCTGGTTTAATTGAACGTACAAGAACAGACAGATATCAACGTAAACAATCCAACAAAACAAATTCAAAACTAATCAAAGGAACGTTAAGTCAAAATAAAAAAGGCTTTGCTTTCTTAAGACCTGAAGATGACGAGATGGATGATATTTTTATTCCACCAACTAAAATCAATAGAGCATTAGATGGAGATACTGTCATCGTGGAAATTCAAAAATCTCGTGGAGAACATAAAGGTAAAATTGAAGGTGAAGTAAAATCTATTGAAAAGCATTCAGTTACACAAGTTGTTGGAACGTATAGCGAAGCAAAGCATTTTGGTTTCGTATTACCGGATGACAAACGTATTATGCAAGATATCTTTATACCTAAAGGACAAAATTTAGGTGCTGTAGATGGTCATAAAGTATTAGTACAAATTACGAAGTATGCCGATAGTACTGACAATCCAGAAGGCCACGTTTCAGCAATATTAGGTCATAAAAATGATCCAGGTGTAGATATACTTTCCATCATTTACCAGCATGGAATAGAAATCGAGTTTCCAGATGATGTATTACAAGAAGCTGAAGAAGTACCGGATGTAATAGAACCATCTGAAATCGAAGGGCGTCGTGATTTAAGAGATGAATTAACAATCACTATAGATGGCGCAGATGCTAAAGATTTAGATGATGCCATTGCTGTAAAAAAATTAAAAAATGGCAACACCGAGCTTACAGTTAGTATTGCAGATGTAAGTTACTATGTAAAAGAAGGATCAGCTTTAGATAAAGAAGCATATGATCGTGCGACAAGTGTGTATCTTGTCGATCGAGTAATCCCGATGATTCCACACCGTCTAAGTAATGGAATATGCTCATTAAATCCGGAAGAAGATCGTTTAACATTAAGTTGTCGAATGGAAATAAATGAACGAGGCGAAGTTGTAAAACATGAAATCTTTGATAGTGTAATACATTCAAACTACAGAATGACATATGATGCAGTTAACAAAATTATCACTGATCAAGATTCTGAAATACGTTCACAATATAAAGATTTAACACCTATGTTAGATTTAGCGCAAGATTTATCAAATAGATTAATTCGTATGCGCAAACGTCGTGGAGAAATTGATTTTGATATTAATGAAGCGAAAGTACTTGTGAATGACGAAGGTATTCCAACAGAAGTGCTAATGAGAGAACGTGGCGAAGGAGAACGTTTAATTGAATCATTCATGTTAGCAGCCAATGAAACAGTAGCTGAACACTTCAATAAATTGGAAGTACCATTTATTTATCGTGTTCATGAACAACCAAAATCTGACCGATTAAGACAGTTCTTCGACTTTATTACCAATTTTGGTATTATGATTAAAGGTACAGGTGAAGATATTCATCCAACAACATTACAAAACATTCAAGAAGAAGTTGAAGGTAGACCAGAACAAATGGTTATTTCAACGATGATGTTACGTTCTATGCAACAAGCACATTATGATGATGTTAATTTAGGACATTTTGGTTTGTCTGCTGAGTACTATACTCACTTTACGTCTCCAATACGCCGTTATCCTGATTTAACAGTGCATAGATTAATTCGTAAATATTTAATAGAGAATTCTATGGATAAAAAAGAAATACGTCATTGGGAAGAGACGTTGCCAGAATTAGCTGAGCACACATCACAACGTGAACGCCGTGCCATTGAAGCCGAACGTGATACTGATGAATTGAAAAAAGCTGAGTATATGATTCAACATATTGGTGATGAATTTGAAGGTATCATTAGCTCGGTTGCTAATTTTGGTATGTTTATAGAATTACCTAATACTATTGAGGGTATGGTTCATATCGCTAATATGACAGACGATTATTATCATTTTGATGAACGACAAATGGCACTAATCGGTGAACGTCAAGCAAAGGTCTTTCGCATTGGTGATGCGGTCAAAGTTAAAGTGACACATGTTGATGTGGAAGAACGCATGATAGATTTCCAAATTGTTGGCATGCCATTACCTAAAAAGACATCATCACAACGACCTGCTCGTGAGAAAACCATTCAAGCTAAAACACGTGGCAAGTCGTTAGACCATACTAAAAGTGATCGTAATGGTAAAGGTAAAAAGAAAAAACGTAAGCAACGTAAAGGTAAAAATGCTCGTAAAAAAGATAAACAAGGTAATACGCACCACAAACCTTTTTATAAAGATAAAAGTGTGAAGAAAAAATCACGTCGAAAGAAAAAATAGTCAGCAAAGATGAGGTGAGTAATAGTGGCTAAGAAAAAATCAAAATCACCAGGTACGTTAGCTGAAAACCGTAAAGCAAGACATGACTACAATATTGAAGATACAATTGAAGCGGGTATTGCTTTAAGAGGTACTGAAATTAAATCCATACGTCGTGGTAGTGCCAATTTAAAAGATAGCTTTGCGCAAGTGAGACGAGGCGAAATGTACCTGAATAATATGCATATTGCACCATATGAAGAAGGGAACCGTTTTAATCATGACCCTTTACGTACACGTAAATTACTCTTGCACAAAAAAGAAATTCAAAAATTAGGTGAGCGTACACGAGAAATAGGTTATTCTATTATTCCGTTGAAGTTATATTTAAAACATGGTCAATGTAAAGTTTTATTAGGCGTTGCTAGAGGTAAAAAGAAATACGACAAACGTCAAGCACTTAAAGAAAAAGCGGTAAAACGAGATATTGATCGTGCAGTTAAAGCCCGTTATTAAGCAATATCATTGCTTAATCGGGCCATCTTTGATATGATTGTATGCAGTGTCAAATTGTTTTATTGATAATTTAACCAAATATTTTGTTAGATTGATTTGAATTGAGGGGACGTTCTTGGATTCGACAGGGGTCCCCGAGCTTATTAAGCGTGTCGGAGGGTTGGCTCCGTCATCAACACATTTCGGTTAAATATAACTGACAAATCAAACAATAATTTCGCAGTAGCTGCGTAATAGCCACTGCATCGCCTAACAGCATCTCCTACGTGCTGTTAACGCGATTCAACCCTAGTAGGATATGCTAAACACTGCCGCTTGAAGTCTGTTTAGATGAAATATAATCAAGCTAGTATCATGTTGGTTGTTTATTGCTTAGCATGATGCGAAAATTATCAATAAACTACACACGTAGAAAGATTTGTATCAGGACCTCTGGACGCGGGTTCGAATCCCGCCGTCTCCATTATATAGCCTGCAACCCAAGTGGTTGTGGGCTTTTGGATTTTAGGTGCACAAAAAGTGCACAGATAGTGCACAATGAAAAAGACACCTTATGAAGGGGTGTCTTTTTTTTCTACTAACTCTTTCGATTCGTCAAATAAAGACTTAAATTTATTTTTTGAATCTTCATCTTTAGAATTTTGATAATATTTGTGTAGCTTCAAAAACTCTTTTAATGTGAAAATACATAACTCTTCTTCTTTGTTAGGATCATCAAATTTTAAATTTTTATTTTGATTTTTCTCCCAGTGGTCTGCTAACATATATCTACAAAATAGTCTTATACTGTTTTGATCTTTTATATCTAAATCTATTGAGTTAGATACTGCTTGCTTCTTTTCTATTAGATTAATACAGTATTTAATAATTATTATATTCATATTGTCAAAGAAATAACTAAAGCCTTCTTTTTTGCTTTTCTCTTTATCGATATAGTTCCCATTGTTTTTAAAATTAAATCTTAGTGCAGTTCTGAATTGATATACATCATCTAATGTGACGGTAGAGTTCCCACCTATTATAAATAACGTTTTTCTCCATTCTGACTTCGAATCTAACTCGTTTAATAATCTTTTTTTATGACGATTATCAGTGTATTTATATACAAAAAATCCCAACGATAAAGTGGCAAGTGGTTGTAGCAGATTCTTAAGCCACTCTGAGAACATATTTTTTGGCGCAAAGGTATTGTAATTCTCAATAATTGTTTGACCTAACTCATTCATTTATAAGACTCCTTACAAGTATTTAACTATTTCTTTCTGCGTACTAGGGTACAAATGACCGTATCGGTTATATACTTCATTACTATCAGCATGACCTAAACGCTGTGCTATTACCATGATACTTGCACCATGATTGACTAGCATAGACGCATGGCTATGTCTTAATTCATGTATAACGATTCTAGGGAATGTCTGAACGTCTGGCAGTTGTTCATCTAACACTTTTAATGCAGTGGTAAACCAACGATCTATAGTTGATTCACTGTATGCCTTGAAGAATGTACCGAATAATACATAATCATCTTTATATACATTGTTTTCTTTGTACCATTTTAAATATTTTTCTATGTCATTCATCATATGAAAAGGTAGGTATATATCACGTATTGCTGCTTTTGTTTTAGGGGCTGTCACTTCACCGTGATAGTCCGTTTTATTTATATGTATGAAAATCATCATCGTAGTTAATATCGCGCCATGTGAGGGCTCTAATTTCGCCCTTACGTGCACCAGAGTAAAAAACAGTAGCTTAAAGAATAATTTTTGCTGTTGTGTAGCTAAGCTTCATAGAATTGATTAATTTTATATAGCGTTCAATAATTGAAACTTTTGTTTGATTCAATTTCAAAATTATCAATTAATGAGACAGTTGGTGATGGTGCTGAAATAAATGACGTTGTAAATAAACGTGATGAATATAAAGAGAGTATACGGTATTATAATAATCATTTAGTTTTAGTGAAGTATAATGAAAAATCTATATGTAAGTTAAAATATCTTCGAAATTAGTGTGATTTCTCTTTAAAAAAATATTTATATCATAATGCTATAGTTATCTTTTGTAATCTGTATGATAAGATTTTATTCGGATTTCTCATTTTTATATCAGCATCAGTATTATTATCAAATTTTTTTACTTCATCGATTGTTTGTTATATAACAGAATTGTGGACTTCTTGTTGTTCGGAAGATGAAGAATTTTCTTGCATTTTATTTTTTTCTTCACCAGAATTATGGTACTTAGGACTTCTTTTTTTAAATTCCTCAAATTCCTTCATTTCTTCCTCATTCATGTCATTAAATCGATTGATCACTTCACCTGTACTTTTGTTTACTACAGCACAAAATTTTATAGGAGTTCCGGCTGCATCTCTTACAAGGTGTTCAACATAATATTCATTAGCATTGCTTCTATCTATATTTGTTTTAAATTCAAGAACTTGTTGCTTATTAATCCCTTTATTAATGTAATAGTTCGAGACAATTTGTTCTGCTTCTTGAGCGGAAATTTGTTTTTGAGCTGTTTTTTGTTTTTGATTACTATTAGAATTTGTTACGCTCCCATTAGTTTGCATATTATCCGTTTTATTTTGTTCTTCTTTTGGATTGCTTTCTGTTTTTTTTACATTTTCTTGTCCACATGCTGTTAATATTATTGACGAGAGTGCTAATGTTCCTAATAGTTTCAATTTCATTTTATATCCCTCCGTTTAAAATGTTGTTAAAGTTCACCTAAATTATAATAACATTACAATATTTATGAATATACAATATTCATAAATACGTTAAAGTTTTTTGTGTTTAAGAGCTTAGAGAAATATTCTATTATGTTGAAAGAGGTAGTTTTAAATATAAAATTGCTAATTGTATATATATTAAACGAGGGGAGACATATTGAATATTTACATTGCCATCGTATTAGGATTAATTTTTGTATTCTTATCTGATATGGATTATAGAAGGAGAAACAATAGTACAAATATGGATAAGAAAATGATAAAGATTAGCTTTTTTACATAGTGTAATTACTTTAATTATGGTTAGTTTAGCTATATATTTATCTTATTTTAAATAATCATACGAAGAAAATATAGAAAAAGGTAAAAATACCCTTAGAAGTAGATAATCTAAGATAATGTAAAAAGAGATGTGTCATAATCAGATATTATTTTTTCACAATTTATTGTCAATGAACTTTTGCGATATAATGTGTTGATATACTGCAGTGTTAAACTATAATGAGATTAATTAGTGTATTAGAGGTATATGGTATCTTTATTAAGTTGTTTAATACGAATCTAAACTAATGTCCTAAAATAGTTAAAGGTTTTGAAGAAATGTTTTAATAAAATAACAATAATTATTATTTTATTAAAACATTCTCAACCATATATTTTACTAATTAAAATTTTTAAGAAGGAGAATTTATTTGAGTTTAAAGGAAATATGGAAAGTTCTCATAAATAAAAAATGGCAAACTGAAGAAATATGTTATTTAATATTGTATATATTTTTAGCGAGTATTTTTACCACGCCATTGTTTGGTATTCCTTTGGGAGTTTTAGCATACTTATATCTTAATGAAGAAATATTGAAGTAGTTAGCATATATTTCTCATTAAACTTCAAATCGATTTTTTATTGAAAGTTGGAATAATCATTTTAGATGTTATATTAAAGACTTTTACATATAATATATCTTAAAAATATAAATGATTAATACTAAACTACTAAAACTGTTTATTAGAAATAATGCCGTTTTTACGATAATTGCTACTTCAAATATAATTTTTTTACTAAAATTAAAGATATCAATTAAATAATACTCTACTGCTTGTTAGTTGCATTCATTTCCAAATTATTCATCATCTTCTAAAAAGTTGGTTACATTAATCGTAATTTCTTTAGTATTATGGTTAATAATTATATCTTCGTTATAACCGAGAGATTTAACTTGAACCGTCTCATTATCTATTTTTAATGCTACTTCGACATGTTGATATTTCTGTAATATGAGTAAAGTATCTTCATTGGCTACAACATTTATAGGCCCTTTTCCGTTAATCGTTATTGTCCATTCTCTAAATTTCATTTACATTTCTCCTTTTACATTATAGATATGATTGATTATTCTTAATGATTTTCGATCATTGAAAACTAGATTAAAATTATTATGATTGAATAAGTAAAAAGACATAGCACATCTTGCTCTTTTTTAAATTGAGAAATAAAAGTTTCAACAGATTTCTAGAACTGTCATATTTAATTTTATTTGAAAAATATATATCAACTACTTTTTAATATTTATCATTATAAAATATGATTGGAAACTTTTGATTATTTAGTTATTTTATATAATTACTTTAACATTACCTTTGTACTTGTTATCTTATCATTCATATATGATAATTTGTCTATATATCTTAAGTGACTCATTTCAATTCATAGGTGTTATAGTATAAAATTAAAATACTGACATTTAACAAATGATTTAAAGAAAGATATTTTGAAACAGTAATGAACAATCTAAATACAATAAAAAAGAAGCGCATTTGTAGGTTTATACTTAACAAATGCGCTTCTATATCCTTTTATAGTTAAAATTTTAGAACTTAAAATCATTTCAATTACGCTTTAAATAACTTAGAAATTATCCTCATATTTTTTAACCCTTGAATATTAACTCTACAATAATTGGAACTCATTATAAGTGAATGTGTCCTTTGGTATATCTATAATTTTTAGGGTCTTTAGGTGGAACAAGCGCTCTACTAATATTCAGTAATCCAATTTTACCACATAACATTACGATGATAATAATAAACTCAGTCCAATTATAGTATTCGGAAGTTAAATCCATAGTGAGACCGACTGTACCGAATGCTGATACGACTTCGAAGAGTATTTTGATTAAAGGTATATTGGAATTGATTATGGTAAGTATAAACGTAACCATACCGATAAATGCAATAGAAATGAGAATAGTTACGAAAGACAACTGTATGTATCTTTCTGATATTTCTCTATTAAATATAGAGTTGTTTTTTTCTTTGCGTATCGTATTAAAAATAGCGATTGTTGCAATAACAAAAGTTGTAACCTTTATACCACCTGCAGCACTCAATGGTGCACCTCCAATAAACATGAGAGCCATAAGTAATAAAGCTGTCGGTGTTTTAATGTTTCCAACGTCAATTGTGTTAAATCCTGCAGTCCTTGTTGTCACTGATTGGAAAAATGCATTTCCTATTTTTTCAATTAATCCCATGTGTAACATAGAGTTTTGATTTTCTAGTAAAAAGAAGAAAACCGTGCCTATCAAAATTAATAATCCAGTGGTAGTTAACACGAGTTTAGAGTGTAAGGATAATTTTCTAAAACTTTTGGCGTTCCACAAATCAACCACGACTAAATGTCCCAAACCTCCCAAAATGATAAGTATTGGAATAGTGATAATGATTACCGGATCATTTGAAAAATCGATTAAGTTGTTTTTAAAAAGGGCGAATCCTGCGTTGTTAAATGCGGAAACTGAAGTGAATAAACTTAAAAATAGACCTTTACCTATGCCAAATTTTGGAATAAACGATAAACATAGACAAAGTGTACCAAATAATTCAGTGGCGATGCTGTATATGGCTAGATGTTTAATAAGTTTAATTACACCACCGGGTTCGTCAATATTCCAAGTAATCATAAATAAAATTCTATTGTTAATTGATATTTTCTTATTTAAAAAGATGAGAGTTAGCATTGCTACAGTGACAATACCTAATCCACCAATTTGTATAAGTAATAAGATAATGATTTCTCCAAAAATATTAAATTGTGTTCCAACATCAACTGGTGATAGACCTGTTACTGTGAATGCGCTAGAAGCTACAAACAATGCGTCAATAAAGTTAATGGGTTTCTTCCCTGTATAGGGCAAATAGAGTAGAAAAGCACCAATTAAAGTTGTCAACAGAAATAACATAAGATAGAAATATAAAGGTTTATTTACTTTGCTCATAAATTTCCACCATTCTTTATATGAGTTATATAACAAAGATGATAATATCATAAGTGAATTTTAAAGTGTAATAACTTGTTAAACTTTTTAAATATTTACTATTCACAATGAGTATAACCACTATATCAGCTTTAAAAAGATGCTTAGCCTTAATAAGAGATAATTATTAAAATTGTAGTAGTAACTATTAAATTAAAATACTTCAAAGTAAAGTAGGGGGGTTAATATGCGTAGTGTAATTAAGTTGGAAAATACATTTATATTCATAATCACAATCGCCGTTTATGTTAAATTAGAATTTTCTATATGGCTGTTTTTACTTTTACTATTAGTTCCAGATATATTTATGTTAGGATATGTGATTAATAGAAAAACAGGGAGTTATGTCTACAATATTGGACACACGTATATCACACCTATAATTATCGCGCTATTATATTTATACATTGATGAAAGGTTACTATTACAGATTTCTTTAATATGGTTAGCTCATATTAGTATAGATAGAACTTTAGGTTTCGGACTCAAATATTCATCAGATACTGATAAAACGATAATACAAAAGATGTAATCGTAGTTTCTGAATAGATATTTCAAGTTATACAAATCAATGGTATTAACAAATCTAATATAATCCAGTAATGGATAGTGATCATTAAATTTGTTGAATTACTTCATTAAATTAGAAATAAAGAGTGTGATATTATTATACTTTTAATTTAATTAAGGACTGTTAATAAATAAAATCCCCTAAATAATAATTATTGTCTAGGGGATTTATCTTAATAGTTTAAAAAGTTTTTGAAGTATGTTGCATCAAAGCATTAAATTCTTCATTTTTTATGTTACTTTGTGTAAGCGTAATTAAATGATTATCTAAATCTTTAATTGTCATTTCAATAGAATTCCATGGTTTTCCTTCAAGATCTTCCACGATATATTGAGAAGATATTCGTTGTTTTAAAATTCGAATATTTGGTACAAGTATATTTGTATAAACTGCATTACCGACTTCAAACTGTTTGCCAGAAATTAACATCAAATCTTGATATTTTGCTAATCGTAAATGCTCCATTAAAATTTGATTTTGTTCATTTTTAAATTTAAAAATACTTTTAAAACCTAAATTCTCTTGATACCATTCCGATGATTTCTCTATGTCGTTAACTAAAAATTTATTAAACATAGGCATACTATATAATTCCATAGTTAATCCTCCTTTATTGGTAAGATTAACTTTAATCTATTACGTAACGTTAATGTCAAGGACTATAAAACAAATGAAGTCGGATAGTATTAACGGCTAATTTTAGTCTATTTCTAGGAGGTACTGTTGAAGTATCTTTAGTGATATTTTCAATACGATTATTCTAATAAATGTAGTTATGAGTGATTCATGATGGTTATATCTTTAATCCTTAAAGTTGGTATTAAAGGTAAGGCATATATAGTGACGTGACTACATTAGTAATAAATAATAACGTGTATGTTAAGATGACTAAATGAAAAAGAGCTATAAATTAAATGATGTATTTTATCCGTCTATACATAAAACGTTAGCCCTTATTTTTTCGCTCAATTAAAAAATTTACGATTGTTGATAAGTGTAATTGCTAGAGATAACTATATGCCTAAATAGTGTTTAGATACATAATGAACGAGATATCCCATTAAGCATAATACACCGAGTGATATAAAAACTGCAGAAAAATTTCTGCAATGACTTTTATAAGATAATCCTTGATTTTGTGCTAAAAAGAAACTAAAAATATATAGTCCGATTCCTATTATAAAAAAGCCTATAATTACGTATAACATATAAACCTCTTTCTATTTAGTTGAACTAAATTGTAAATTTTCAATTTTTATACTGATTTTTAGAATAATTATTTGCATCTAGAACTTTCTGTGCGTTATCTCTTCATAATTATCATTGAGAATTTCGTCACGAATTTGCATCTCACTAGATGATAGTCTATTCCTTGTTTTATTTCTCCATTCTTGATTTGACATGTTCAAATATTTGTTATTTGGATTGTAGTTAGGTTGTTATTGCGAATTGTTGAAGTTGTATTTGAATTTTGATTATATTGAGTATCTTTAGAATTATTACTTTCATCAATAGCTTATTCTTGAGTTTGAATTGTATTTTGAGAGTTTTCAGAATCATAAGTCACTATATTAATGTTCAATGAACTTATTCATTGCAATTCTTCTAGTTGAGATGCCTTGTTTTTAATTTGACTCCTCTTTTCAATATTTTTTGTGTTTTATTTAGAGTTTAGACCACATGCCGTTAAGAATAGTGATATTGATAAGAAAAACAACTAATGCTTTAACTTTCATTAGTAATTTTTCCCAATATTAAATTTATATAACTATTAATTTGAACATCGAACCGACAATAGCAAACGTATTCCATTTATTAATTCTTATATAAATACAGTATACAATTTAAATTTATAACCGACAATATTAGTACTAATTGCTACTATATTATAGAGAATATAAAATGTTGTCATTAACATATGATTTATCAAAGTAATTTAAAAAATAGTTTGATTGTTTATTGGTGTATGTAATAAGGGAAATTTAAAATCATAAAAGTATCTATACTATATTGTTTATAACGTTAGGAAATAAAATAGTTCCAAATGAATGCAAAAATGCAATTCTTTTGGAACTTTGTTTCTCATTGATTATTTATTTAATTGAATATTATAGAAATACCTTCTGACCATTTCTATAACCATCATCCAAACAATGTGTCCAAAAAATTCTGATAGGTGTTCTGAAAATGGTTGATCAAAAGCATTCGGTACGACATGCATAATTGGCATTAAGATTAAATGAAAAACAATCCAAATAACTATACCAAATAAAGCACCATAACCTAGTGTGATTTTTGTATATTTCTTTGCGATATAAATATAGATTATTGCAATAGCGATAGAAAAACTATAGTGTACGATAAAACTTATCCAAGGTAATGCATGCTCAGAAAAATTGTATGTGAGATGGGTAATATTTGACGGTATTCCTAGTAATTGTAAGAGTTGTTGAGGTGGGTTAGTGGCATCTCTACTAGGTGTTCGGGGTGGGAACATTACCTCCCAACCTAGTTTGACTACACCAGATAAAAGTCCTGCTATTATGCCAGCTATTAGTAGTTTAAACCTGCTCTGATTTTTTTGATGCTTCATTCTGTATGTCTCCTTATGTTCCTCCTATATATTTAAACACCATTAGCGTTGTTAAAAAGAGAAACTTTAATATAATTCAACCTAATTATATTACTTTTATGTTCTTTAAATGTTTAAATAATATGAGCTTTAATTTACAGGATATGTTAGTTTTATGACATATTAAAAAAATTGAGTTATAAAAAGTTAGAGAAGTTACAAACGAATACTCATTTAAGTTATTTAAATGGGATTAAGGGTATAATAACTTTAAAATTAAACAGACGTAAAAAGATGGAGGAAAGACATGGAAAATAAACCTGATTATTTTCACCACATTGAACATAGAAAGTTTCAAAGTAGCTCAAAAATTACATTATGGTTATCTTTAGTTATTACTATGATATTCACTGTAGTTGAGTTCGTAGGAGGTATTGTGTCGAATTCACTCGCGTTACTCTCTGACTCATTTCACATGCTAAGTGATGTTCTAGCATTAGGTTTATCAATGGTAGCGATTTATTTCTCGAGCAAGCCACCTACAAAGAACTATACATATGGTTTTTTACGCTTGGAAATTATCGTAGCTTTTCTCAATGGCTTAGCACTTATTGTTATTTCACTAGGAATTATGTATGAGGGTATCATGAGAATTATACACCCTAGACCTGTTGAAAGTGGCATTATGATTCTAATTGCGTTTATTGGTTTAATTGCCAATATCGTATTGACCATCATTTTAATGATTTCTCTAAAAAAAGAGAATAATATTAATATTCAAAGTGCATTATGGCATTTTATTGGTGATTTATTAAATTCTTTAGGTATTATTGTGGCGTTTGTGTTGATTCATTTTACTGGATGGAACATTGTTGACCCAATTATTAGTATTCTCATTTCATTGATTATTTTAAGAGGAGGATACAAAATTATTAAAAATGCTTCAAAAGTTCTGATGGAGCGTGTGCCGGATCGATATGATACAGATGAAATTATGGGAGCAATGAAAGATGTTGAAGGCGTGATAGATATTCATGAATTCCATTTATGGAGTGTTACAACTAATCAAAGTTCTTTAAGTGCACATGTTGTACTAAGTGATGACTACATTAAATCGCCTTATGCTACAATAAATAAAGTTTCGGATTTGTTAAAAACACAATACGGTTTAGAACATGTAACACTTCAAATTGAAAATATAAACCACAATCATTTAGATGAGGAGTATTTCAAACAACTTCAAGAATAGGGGAATAGTATTTAACTTATTATGAGTTGTTTTGCATAAATAATGTATATGAAAAAGTTACTTACACTCTAATTATATAACTTTATCTTAATGAATTAAAAGGACTCCCAAATAAAGTTTGATGAGGTTTATGTTATAGCTAATGGATACTAAATTTTATTATCCCAGTTTTATCTTTATGTCTTTTTGTGATGAAAGTTGATAACGTTGTAGAAATACTTTCACTAATACTATTTATAATTCTGCCGTTATGACTATAGTTCTACTTCATTTTTAAGAGTGCATTTTACACAGTTGAATTTTGAATAGTATTGATTGAGCTATGTTCAACGTCGTACAATCAATGACGTAAAAAACCCCTCTAACAGGAGGGGCGGAGTAGAGAATAGTTTAATTATTATTCGTTTTCGTTATTACCGAATAAACCTTTGATAAAAGAGATAACTTTTTTAACTAAGTTAATGATGAACATGTGACTCACCTCCTATGTATTTGTTAACTAAATTATAGTATTGAACTAAAGTAATTGGGTTTCTAGTTCTAAAGTAATCAAAAAATATTCTTAAGTGTAAAATGATTTCGAAAACAAAATAACTTTGAATTCATTTCTGTTGCAGAAAATATGATATAATTTATGTATTTTATAATTATTATATGTTTAGTAAGGATTAATATTTTAAAAGTAGGGAAAGAAAAAATTCTTGAAGAATTTTATTTCTTTCCCTAACTTTTTAACATGTAGAATATTCAAGTGAAATTCTATACGTTATGTCTAACAGTTGAAAAAGATTGATATAAATGTGTTTGTAATGTAGTCGTGTGCGACAAAATGCTTAAGGTTTAAGTATTAATTGTTCTCTTAAATGTTTTGATTATTTTTCATCAGTTTTAAAAACATCTTTAAAAAATTGAACACCTTTATTTAATAAATCAAAAATAAACATGAAATACACCTCCAATTCAATTGATTACAGTTACATTGTATTTGATTTATTTGGTTAAAAGTTTAAGTTTGCGTAGATAGAAATATTAATTGCCACGCTGTTAAAAAAATAAATGTAAGAAAAAATATAGTTCCTAATCGTTAAATGTATTTATGATTTTATGAAAAGTTCATTTTGATTATTAGTTTTAATAAACTATTAATCTATACAATGCCTTATTTAAATAGCTTTTGACATTATTAAGAGCTCTACAATTTATAAAATATAGAAAATCCTTTACTTTTCCAAAAATAAGCGTATAGTAGTGGTTAAGTAATAAAGTACGTGAAGTTGATTGTGGAATTATTTTTATAGAATATTCTCTTTTAATTAATGGATTTGTTACAAATATTTAGTGCAAAAGCACGTGGAGGTATTCTATATGAATAACGGTACAGTTAAATGGTTTAATGCAGAAAAAGGTTTTGGTTTCATCGAAAGAGAAAATGGCGGAGATGTATTCGTGCATTTCTCAGCAATCGTTGAAGATGGATATAAATCTTTAGAAGAAGGCCAAAGCGTTGAATTCGATATCGTCGAAGGTGAACGTGGTGAGCAAGCTGCAAACGTTGTTAAGATGTAATAATTATATATCTTTATTAAGTCTAGGACAGAAATAACTGTCTTAGGCTTTTTTGTTGATAACTAAATTAATATTAAGCCCTTTAGTCAGATTTTCAACTGGTAGTTCGAATACCAATTTATTATCTCTATAAAACATCTCTATTAAAATTCTCAATTTAGCTTTCTACGTTGCACTTTATAGAATTTCTTGTGTGTAATTATTTTTTTATTGTTGATGTATACTTATTAATATACTTTTATTTTGGTTTAGTTTTAGAGCAATTTTATCTATGATGATTATTGATGTATACCATAAGTTCATAAAATTAAATAAAAGATAACAATAAAAAGTGTATTTGTTTTATAACGATTACTATATTTCAAATGTTAATTCTATTATATTTGTAGTAAAAAATCTTTTTGAAATAAAAAAACGCCAATGCAGTTACTTTAATAATGACGAAAATTAAAGTCTGCACGGCGATAACAAGAAGTAATGTTAAACACTCACAGAGTGTAACATGTATAGGTTATCACAAAAATATATTTATATCTAACTAAATTGCTTTATAGTGATGTGTTTTTTTAAAATCTTCTAAATAATAATTGAAACAATTATAAATTAAATAGTTACTTACTTTAAATTGACTGTGAAGATCGATCAAACACACTAATCTCTTTCTCATGTATAGAAACAACAAGTGTGTGGTCATAAACTTGAATGTAATCTGTATTTAACGCATTAAATTCAGCAAGTATTTTAAAAGAACCATTTCGCAATGGTTCTATAATCGAAATATCATCATGATTACTTTGAATAATCAATTGTCGTTTGGAATGATTGTTAATTGTCCAGTCTTTCATATTCATCACCTTACTTGTACTTTTTAACCAAAGCTACGCTCAATTTCTGTAAAAGCTTTTGTTGTAACCTGAATATTATATATTTTGTTATCTTCAACCTCGCCATCTAAGTAACCTTCATTTATTAAGACTTTACAGTTATGAATGAAATCTTCATATTTTCTATCACAAAAATAATCATCTTGTGCCGTTACAGAATCTTTAAAATGATTAGCTTCTTCTTCTGGTTGCCCCGCATTAGATCTTTCCATATATAATTTATAAAATTTAGCTATTGTATATTTTTGTTCTTTTGTAAGGTTTTCCATCAAAATCTGCCTCCGACTATGTTAAATAAATATTATTCCACTTATTAGATTTTAAGTAAGTGCGATTTTTTTAAGTATTACAATATTTATTTTAAAATTTAATTTACCTTTTCGATACCTTTTTGCACTGCGTTCGCAAATTTGTAAAAATCTTTAGTATATTTATCTGAATCACTACGTGTATGTCGATCTAATTTATAATGTTTGAAAAACTGTTTTCGCAATGCAGTCGTGAGTTCTAATTGGACACCTGAGTTAGATTCATTTTTATTAGCTATGTTATCTGATGACTTTGCATCGATTTTGTTAGGACTTTCTTTTACAGTAAAGTCTTTTTTACGTAATTCTTTCGTGATAGAGTGAGACATCTCTTTATCTTTACCTCCGATATAAACAATAGGGTCATCTCCAGAGAATCCATGTATAGATAATGTTTCTTTAGTGTTTTTAAGTAACTTATCTAATATAGGTTCGTTAAAATGAGTGGATGTTACATGTAGTTGATCGTTATTAGACTTTCGAAGACCTTCAAAGGTATAAAAATTATATTTTCCAACATTGGAAATACGTCGTGCAATTTCAGTCGTACCTGGTTCGATACCTCCACCGTGAATTGCAGTGACTAAAATATCCTTATTTTTACGGTGTTTTGTTTTAATACGCCAATCTTTATTTTTTATCGTATCTTTTTTTAATTCAGTAAAATCTGCGTATCTATCGGTAGAATGAGAACGGTTTGTCTTTAAAGTATTAAAAAGTATTACAACAACAACGCAAATTGCGATAATAACGATTGTCAAAATAATATAATATAATCTCGAATGTTGATTGTCTTTGTCTCTCATAGTAACTCCTTTTTTATATAAACAATAAATGTTCTTAAATATTTAATAAGGTGATAAATTTAATTCCATTTAATTATTATATACTAACTTTTTACTATATATTTTCTATACCCATTTTAATAGATACTATTTAATAAATGAAAAGAATTCTTATAATAAAAGTAAAAAATTTATGAATCATCAAAAAGAAAGATTATAATCAAAAGGAATTAAAAGAATTCAAAATCTTCACATTGTTTTAACAATAATGTGGTAATTTATAGTAAAGGGATGTGATGTTGTGATGAATAAAAATCTATTAAAAAAATACTTGAATGATGATAGTTTCAAATCAGTTGTCGTTGTTATAGGGAATAAGAGAATCGTATTAGAGAATGATATTCATGTTGATTATGAAAACGAAGTTATTATTTATCCATGTAAAAATTGTACACGTATTATACCGTTTAGTTCAATTTCCTATTTAGAACTTATTGATAAGCAAGACCAATTTATTAACTATTTTAAAGAAGGATGACTATAAATCCCAATGGTGGTGTGAAATACGAGCATAAGTTCACATTACCATCGGGATTTTTAATATGTTTTTACTAATTTTAATTTATATTCATCTGTAAAATTATCTGTTAGCGCATAGGGTGAAATAATATATAAACCGTGATCACTTACGGAATTTTTATCTACGCCGTATTTATATGCTTGATATATAATTTTAGTGCAATATGTAAATGTTTCACTTTTTAAGTTGAATGTAACAAGATATTCGCTATCGCTATTCTCATAATGTTTCTTTGCCCATTGAGCTGCTTTTGTTCCAGCGTTAGGGTGTGAACATCGATAGACTTTTATCCATTCATTTTTACCTTTTCCATATCTGTCACGATAAGATTCAAAATCTTCCGTCATTGGTTTATCCCCTGGACCTTCAATTTGAAGTACAGTGTCATGATCAATTGCCAAACTACAGTGACCAAAAAACCATTTAAAACAGGACCTTTTGTAACAATAATGTCACCTGGTTTTAGCTGAAAACGTTTATTATCATTAGCGAAACTTTGATTGGTAAATAACATGAGACTAAAAATAAAAAATATAAATGATAAGTATATGCTTTTAGATATTAATTTCATATATTTAAAGAAGCTCCTTGAATAATTCATAAAGCTAGTTGCAAAAATAATTGATTTACTTCAAATATAATCTAGTAAATCATAATCACGCTATTAAAAAGCATCTCAAAAAGAATACATTGTTTATCTCTTTGAGATGCATAATATAGTATAATGCCTTTTCATTAAAAGTGATTCTATTTCTACATATTATAAAATTCCGAATATAAAAGTATAAATTAAGATGGCAAAACCAAAGATTAAGAAAATTACAGTAAAGCCTAGATAAGATTCTTTTCGTTCTTCTTTTTTAGTTTTAAGCATTGTTACCAATAATATCGTTCCTGCGATGATAAATAAGATAGAAAGCCACAGCAAAATTTGGAAATGTAAGCTCATTGATATCCCTCCCTAGTCAAAAATTTAGACAAATTCATAAAAAATCGGATAAATGTAATACAGTGCTAAGATAATGTTGATAAAAAATAATATTTCACTGAATAAATCACTATAGATAATTACTAAGGTCAAGCTTGAAAAAAGAGCAAAACCACAAATTGCTAAACCAGGTATTAACCATAACTTATAATCTATATTTGCGTTATAGGTTATGAGAATGTTAAATGAAAAAAATAAAATGGTGAATATCAAATTGAATATATTTGCTTTGTTTAATTTCATAGGTGTTACACCTCAATAGATACTGCTTGATAGAACTAAGTTATTTATATACTATAATATCATTTATTTCGTACAGGTAAATATATTAACATTCATAAAAAATATTTTATTTGAGACATACACATCATTGTCGTTTTTATGGTGAAAATAAAAAAATTAGTAATACTTTATTATATGTGAATCAATTTAATGTTATAGTTATTTTTAAACCTCTAACAACTGTAATTTCATCACAAGAACAAAAATAAATGAAAATTATCATTATTAGCAAAAAAAGTTTATGTATATAGTGCAAAAAAGAATTTTTTGCACATAAAAACTCGAGCAATCTGGTATGATTAATAGGTGAAAGTATATAAGTAGGTGACTCAAGTGTTTTTAACACTTTAAAAAAGGGGCTGAAATCAAATGTCTTTTTATGATTTTATTTTAGGATTTATCAATGACGATACGCCACTAGGTCATTTAGCACAATACATTTTTAATGATGCTTGTTTCCCAAAGGAAGAGAAAAATAATAATTCTATAAGAACCTATGTGCTTCTTAATTATAATGATCGTCAGTTAATCGAAAGTACAAATCGTGCAATTAGTCTATATCAATTAATTTGAATAATACCAGTTATGGGTCTTAAGAGCATTCCAAACATCTTTAGTTTTAAAGTTTATTTCATTATTACGAACACAAAACGGCTCGATAACATTTTGATCTAACCAAGTATTAATTAATTCTTTAGGTACACCATCGAGTAGCATATCTGTTTTGCTTATAATTAAACATTCCCAATCTAAAGAAATTGAATTAGGATTGACATAGTTACATTGACTATGAGTAGACATCATTAATCCTCCTTTATTCCATGTAAATCTAATGTTAAGTTATACCCTAAACAAATTTTATTAAACAATTTGCTTTTAAATTGTATGATTTCTAATTTTTTAAATCATTGGTTTACTTTGTAATTTGGCAGTGATTAAATAAAAGTGTCATAAACAATGATGGGTGTATTCTTTGGTGAATATCTTAAAATGAGTGAAGAGGTGTTTACAATTGGTTAAAACATTATATTTAATGAGACATGGTCAAACAGTATTTAACTTAAAAGGTAAAATACAAGGGGCTAGTGATTCTCCTTTGACTGCATTAGGTGTACAACAAGCGAATGCAGCACAACAATATTTTAAAACGAAAAATATTCATTTTGACTATCTTTATTCATCACCACAACAAAGAGCATGTGACACGTTAGAGAACGCTGTACCAAACCAACAATATTGGTGTGTAAAAGATCTTAAAGAGTGGGGGTTTGGATTATTTGAAGGGGAAAGTATCGAGTTATTAAGAGCTATTAAACAACCTAGATATTTGTATGGTGACGCTGTTGTACCATTTGGTGGAGAATCAAGATCTGAAGTTGAACACAGGGTTTATCGAGCACTCTATGAAATGATGGATACAACAGATGGAGAGACAATTCTAGCAGTGAGTCATGGTAGCACTATTGGTTTGTTTGTAAGAAATATATTAGGGTATGACAAGGGAAGTAAATTTGAAATAGGAAATTGTAACATTGTAAAATTTGAATACGATGGAGAAGAATTTATCTTTAAAGATTTAATTAATCCCATTAAAAAATAGTTTACTTACAAGATAGTTTTAATAATAAATGTACATTAATTGTTCAATAATTATAGAAAAATCAACATAGCCTCAAATGATTTGTGTAATTTCATTTGAGGCTAAATTTTTAACTTTTTTGTATATGGGAATCACTTAAATAATATATGTTTTGCTTTACTGATTTTTGAAATAGTCATTTTAAATATTCATATAAACTCATGATTAAAAAGCACTATATCGATGTATGGACATAATAATGAAAATGTTTAAAAGGTAAATATAAGCATTTTAATCTGATGACTCAGTTGTTGAATAAATGAGCCAATTTTCGTCAAAATATTCATTGCCAATTTTGCTAGCGTTTTTTTCAAAAGCAAGATTTTCAAAACCTATAGAACTAAAGAACACTTTAGCACTTATATTGTTTGATGCAATAGCAATCATCAATGTTTCAATATTTTGTTCTTTAGCGTATTGAATAATATGATTAATTAATTCTCGGTTAACAATTTCATCATTATTTTTAACAAAATTATTTTCAAGAATAGCTTTATGGCATTTACCTACATAATTCATTTGTTTTAAAGTGCATGTTGCAACAAGTTCATCATCTTCAAAAGCACCAAATATATTCCAATAATCAGTATGATTAGACAAGATAGTTTTGAGTCTATCAATGCTAACATTTTCTAAATAGTAACGATCCCATTCATAATTATGGTGACCAAATTTCATTAATTCAATATAGGAATCCAAATCGTTTTGATTCAATAAACGGATATTGTTCATGGTGACCTCCCATTAAAAGAAATAACATAAATAAAAATGATTTTTGAAATTAAGACTTATTAAATACATAATAAAAGAATTATTAAAAATACGCAATAATCGTTTTGTTACTATAAAAAACATTATTGACAACATATTTAAAAATTGTTTTTAAAATTAATTTTATATTTTTGTCAATTGGAAAATGATGACTTTGAAATGAATTTATCACATTTTATTTTATCAATATTTTGAAAAAACGAAAGGTATATTTTGAATCTTTACAAAAAATTATTGAAAAGTATGTTATAAAGGCCAATTAAACAAGTAAGATTGATAACATAAGAAATTTAAATTAAATAAAAAAACGAGGCTGGTACATAATTCCCTAGCATAATAGCCAGTAAATGAGTTTTCATAAATTCATTTACTAGCTATTTATTTATAATACTTCGTATTGTTGGCTCGCTTTCTTAGGGGACAGCTTCAGCCTGTAGTCTTCAGCTTGTCCTGTTCCCTCAAGAGTCTCGCCAAAATACTTTTAAAAAATAAAGCCCTTTCGTATAATTTAATAAATATCAATAAACTAAATTAACGAGGTGCCTTATGTATAAAGAATATAACTTGACTCAACATACTCTGCCAATGGAAACTTCAGTTCTTATCCCCACAAATGATATTTCACGACATGTAAATGATATTGTAGAAACAATTCCCGATACTGAATTCGATGAATTCAGACATCATTGTGGCTTAATATAAGAAAAGTAACAGCTCAACGAGCTGAAAATAATCAAAAAAATTATAAAAAAGACAATTTCTATATTTTTTCAATAGAAATTGTCTTTTTTACTTATCTTGAACCTTTTTGTCCCAGCCTCAAAAAACCACCCACAATTTGATAACACAAATTGTGGGTGGAGAATATAATTAATCGATAAAATGTTATTCTACTACTTCAACATTTAAGTTTACATCGATATTGCCACGTGTAGCTTTTGAATACGGACAAAAGTCGTGCGCATCTTGTAAATATTTTTCAGCATCTTCTTGTGATAAAACATTTTTAACTTTTGCATGAATATCAACGCTAAGTTTTGGGCTTTCGGCATCTGGATCGTCTTCCAAGCGTACCGTTAACGTTACTTCAGGTTCAGCATCGCGCACTTTATTTTGTTTTAAAATTAAATCAAATGCACCATTAAAGCATGAAGCGTAACCTGCAGCAAATAATTGTTCTGGATTAGTCGCTTTACCGTCAGCTTGTTGTGGTGGTAATACATCTACATTTATTGCATTATCGTCAGTATGGACATGACCTTTACGTCCACCTACGTTAGTCGCTTTAGTTTCATATTGAACTGCCATCATTATTACCTCCTCAAATTGTATGTATTTTATTGATACCCACCAGTAGATGTACTTAATCATTCGTTTTAAATTTTAATAATAAGTTTAGAGATATTTGTATGAATGAAAGAAAATCATATAAAATAAAATTACTATAGTGTACGAAATGAGGGATAGAATGACCCATGTAGATATTGCAGCGACAATTGCACCAGAAGACAAGCTTTCTAAAACTTTACTCAAAGATATAAAAGTAAACGAAGAATCAATAGATATCATTGAATTGCGCATTGACCAATGGCCATCATTTAATAAGGCATTATTAAATGAAGTGATTAAGCAATTAAAAATATTCCATTTGAAAATATTAGTAACATATAGAACTTCAGTTCAAGGAGGAAAAGGAGCTGTAAATGAGCAAGAGTATTTAAATATACTAGGTGAATTAATTGAGTGTCCACAATTTGATATGATTGATATTGAGTGGAGCAGTGCCGTCAAAATTGAAAAATATACGCATCTTGTTCAACGTGCACAACAAAAAGGGCTCGAAGTTGTTCTTTCGCATCATAATTTTCAAGAAACACCTGCTTTAGATGAACTTAAATTTATTTACTTTAAAATGCAAAAACTCAATCCTGAGTATTTAAAGCTTGCGGTTATGCCCAAATGTCAAGAGGACGTGTTACATTTATTAGAAGCCATGTCACTCACAGCGAAGCACACAACATGCCGAATTGTCGGTATATCGATGTCTAGTTTGGGTAAAGTCAGCCGAATTGCTCAAGGCGTATTTGGTGGAACGCTGTCTTATGGTTGCATAGAAGAACCACAAGCACCCGGACAGATACATGTCTCTAAGTTAAAATCCATGGTTTCTTTTTATGAGGATTAACTTGTAAGTTTGAATTCAATAACAATGTATCTTATAATTGATAATGGTTATCATGTATAAAATAAAGGGAGCGAAATACATTGGAATTACAAGAAGCTATATCTAATCGTAGAAGCGTCAAAAAATTTAAACACGATATGGTGGTTGATGATCAAACGGTTTACGATGCAATATATAAAGCTACTGACGCTCCAAATCATGGTATGAGAGAACCATGGAGATTGGTTCATATTTCAAAAGATAAACTCGGTGATTTTAGTAGGGATATCACAAGATTTGCTTTTCCAGATAGTCCGGATAAGCGAGAGGATCACTTTCATGCAGTAACAAATTTAGGTGGCATGTTGTTGTTGATTTTAAAAGATGATCCAAGACAACGTCAAAGTCGTGAAAATTATTTTGCATTTGGAGCTTTTGCTCAAAATTTAATGTTACTTTTATACGAAGCGGGTATTGGTACTTGTTGGAAGTCGCCACAATATATCTTTGATCCTAAAATACGAAAAGCTTTGGGTGTAAAGGATAATGAAATATTAGCAGGATTTTTGTATCTTACTGATTTAGAAGAAGTACCAACGAAGGCTAAACGTAAAAATAAAAATCTTATTACCGAATTTGAATAAATCATCCGTGATATTGAGCGTGTATTAAAATTTAAAATTAGGTGAGATGGAATTTGTGTTTATCGTTTCACCGATACAGTGAGTAACAGAGTTGAAAACATAAGTATTTACTTTAGTTACTGACGAATAATACAAGAAAAACCTGAGACGTGTGATGATGTCTCAGGTTTTTTAGTTAAATATTATTGATCTAAATGTTCAGTCAAGAATGATTCAACTTGTTCAGGTGATTTAGCATTTGCTGAATGCAAGTGTGCTAATTTTTTACCATTTTGGAATATTAAAATACTTGGGATACCCATAACATCATTTTCAGTTGTCACATCTTCTAATTCGTCACGATCGACCACATACCATTGATAATTATTATATTTTTCAACAATTGGATCTATCCACATATCCATCGCTTTACAATCTGGACACCAGTCGGCTTCAAACTTGATAATTACTGGATCAGTACTACCAATAGTAGAATTAAATTCTTCGGTTTGATGAATATTTTTCATCACTATCTACTCCTTTTGTAATTTGGTAAACTTATTATAACGAATGACTGCACATTAACAAAAATATTAGCTTGAAAATTAAAGCGTTCAATTAAATATCATGATATATTTAAGTTAATAGAGAGAAGGAGGTAAAAGGTAATTGATTAAATTTTATCAGTATCCGAAATGCACAACGTGCAAAAAGGCTGCAAAGTTTTTAGATGAGCACGATGTGAATTATGAATCCATTGATATTGTTCAACATACACCGACTAAAAAAGAATTCAAAAATATCGTAGATAAAACGGGTGTGAATATTAATAAGTTGTTTAATACACATGGTATCAAATATCGCGAATTAAATTTAAAAGAGAAACTTAAAAATATGTCTGATGATGAAAAACTAGAACTACTTGCTTCAGATGGAATGTTGGTTAAACGTCCATTAGCTATTTCTGGTAACCATTTGACTTTAGGATTTAAAGAAAATGAGTATCAACACCAATGGTTATAGGTGTGATATTAATTTAGAGAAAGTGAACATTAATAAAAAAATATAAATTAAAATGGTGTTTTGTATATTTAAAAACGAATTTTAATTCATTTATTCTTTGTAATAATAGTTGAATGAATAATATGTGTGTGGCATTATTAAATTGTAATTAAATTAATCAGGAGGGGATTCTCGTGGCAGTACCGAGCGAATTTAAATATTCTAAAGAGCATGAGTGGGTTAAAATTGAAAATAATGTAGCAACAATTGGTATTACAGAATACGCACAAAACGAATTAGGTGATATCGTATTTGTTGAGCTACCTGAAACTGACGATGAATTAAATGAAGGTGACACATTCGGTAGTGTGGAATCAGTAAAAACAGTATCAGAGTTGTATGCGCCAATTTCTGGGAAAATTGTTGAAGTTAATGAAGAATTGGAAGATAGCCCAGAATTTGTAAATGAATCGCCATACGAAAAAGCATGGATGGTTAAAATTGAAATTAGTGACGATAGTCAATTAGAAGAATTATTATCAGCAGATCAATACTCAGAAATGATTGGTGAATAATGATTGCAAACTCCTCGATTAGATTTAATCAAGGAGTTTTTTTATAAGGAACAACTTTAATCTGGAACGTAAGCCAAAGCCCATACATAAGTGACACTAGCAATTAAAAATTGCAGTGAAAAAGAGGAACGCCTGAGCAAAGCTCAAGCATAAGTGACACTAGCAATTAAAAATTGCAGTGTCACTAAATGTTTAGGTTTTGGGGATTTTGTGAATGATGATAGTGATAGTTACTTTGACGCTTAGAAGGTGGATTGACATGGCTATTGTAAATAAGGTTATTATTGTTGAAGGTAAATCGGATAAGAAAAGAGTACAACAAGTAATCGCTGAACCTGCAAATATCATTTGTACACATGGCACTATGAGTATAGATAAGATAGACAACATGATAGAAACACTTTATGACAAACAAGTTTATGTTCTTGCTGATTCTGATGATGAGGGTGAAAAAATTAGAAAATGGTTTAAACGTTATTTAAGCGAAAGTGAACATATTTATGTTGATAAAACGTTTTGTGAGGTTGCTAAGTGTCCTAAAAATTATTTAGCACATGTATTAAGTAGATATGGTTTTAATGTAAAAAAAGAAAAGAAACTTATGAATAATTTAAAAACTGAAAGGCTAGTTTTAGTAAATGAATAAATTGAAGGATATTGAAGACATAACTGTTAATTTTAATAAAGAAAAACATCTCATATTTGGTTATACACCAATGTGTGGAACATGTAAGATTTCTGAAAGGATGTTGGATATTGCTAATGAAATCTTACAATTGCCAATAAAAAAAATAGATCTTAATTTTTATCCTGAATGGAGTAAAGAGAAACAAATTATGTCTGTTCCTGTTTTGTTGCTTATGCGTAGAGAGGAAGAGATAAAAAGAATCTACGCATTTCAGTCAGTTACTTATTTGTTAGAAAATTTAAAATAATTATTGACGAAACATTAGTACGATGGTAGGATTAATACAAATTAAATATGCTTTAACTCTTATCGAGAGAGGTGGAGGGATGTGCCCTAAGAAGCCCGGCAACCGTCTAAAATAGAAATGGTGCCAATTCACATAAAGTATAACTTTAGAAGATGAGAGAAAGAACATTTCAACAAATGCTTTCTCAAATTTTCTAAAAATTGAGAAAGCATTTTTAATTTGATTACTAAGCAACATAAGGAGGCTATTAACGTGATTAAGCTAAACCAAATTGTTAAACGCTATCATACCAAGGATAAAGATGTTCTTGCTGTTGATCACGTTGATTTAAACATTGAATCCGGCTCTATTTTTGGTGTGATTGGTTTCTCAGGAGCTGGCAAAAGTACGCTTATAAGAATGTTTAACAACTTAGAATCTCCAACGTCAGGTGAAATCATTATAGATGGTGACAATATAAGTCAATTATCTAAATCACAGTTACGAAAAAAACGACAAAAAGTGAGTATGATTTTTCAACATTTTAACCTGCTATGGTCAAGAAATGTATTGAAAAATGTAACATTTCCATTAGAAATTGCTGGCGTTCCAAGTGGTCTAGCTAAACAAAAAGCATTGGAACTCATTGAACTTGTCGGCCTAAAAGGTCGAGAAAGTGCGTATCCGTCTGAATTATCAGGCGGACAAAAACAAAGAGTGGGTATTGCGAGAGCATTAGCTAATGATCCAGATGTATTGTTATGCGATGAGGCAACAAGTGCATTAGATCCACAAACTACAGATGAAATTCTAGATTTATTATTGAAGGTAAGGGAACAACAAAATTTAACTATTGTACTTATAACACATGAAATGCATGTTATACGAAGAATTTGTGATGAAGTTGCTGTAATGGAAAACGGTAAAGTTATCGAACAGGGAGCGGTAAGTAAAGTATTTGAGAATCCACAACACGAAGTAACAAAACGTTTTGTGAAAGATGATTTAAACGATGATTTTGAAGATTCTTTAGAGTATTTGGAGCCATTAGATCATGATGCATATATCGTGAGGTTAAACTTTACTGGTGAAAATACGACTGAGCCTATCATATCTTATATGACGAAGACGCATAACATAGATGTGAATATTCTTGAAGCAGATATTAAGAATACTAAAAACGGTTCGCTTGGATTTTTAGTTATTCACATACCACATATAAGTGAAGAACATTTCAAGCAATTTAAACATAATCTTCACGAACAACACGTTAATGTGGAGGTGCTAAAACATGGGTAAATCTTATGGTGAAATATTTCACGAAATGGTGACAATGCCAAATGTTCAGTGGCCAGAGGTTTGGCAGGCAATTTTAGAAACTCTATATATGACTGTTGTTTCGACGCTTTTTGCATTTGTCTTTGGACTTATATTAGGGGTATTACTCTTTTTATCTGCGAAAAGTAACTCATTGGCTGCTAAGATTTTCTACACGATTGTGTCATTCATTGTTAATTTATTTAGAGCAATTCCATTTATCATATTAATTTTACTGTTAATTCCATTTACAAGTATACTTCTCGGAACAATCAGTGGGCCAACTGGTGCATTACCAGCACTTATTATTGGTGCAGCACCATTCTACGCTAGATTGGTCGAGATTGCTTTTAAAGAAATTGATAAAGGTGTTATAGAGGCTGCTTGGTCAATGGGAGCGAACACTTCGATAGTTGTGAGAAAAGTGCTACTTCCTGAAGCAATGCCTGCTTTAGTTTCAGGTATTACCGTTACTGCAATTGCTTTGGTAGGTTCTACAGCTATTGCAGGTGTTATTGGCGCAGGCGGTTTAGGTAATTTAGCATATTTAACAGGATTTACTCGAAATCAAAATGATGTCATTTTAGTTTCAACAGTATTTATTTTAATTATTGTATTTATAATCCAGTTCCTAGGGGATTGGCTTACAAATAAAATCGATAAACGCTAAAGAAAAGGGGATTATATTCTATGAAAAAATTATTCGGAATTATTTTAGTATTGGCTTTAACGATTGCCTTAGCTGCATGTGGTGGAGGTAAAGATAAGGAAAAAACTATCACAGTAGGTGCATCTCCAGCACCACACGCTGAAATTTTAGAAAAAGCAAAACCATTATTGAAGAAAAAAGGTTATGATTTAAAAATCAAACCAATTAACGATTACACAACGCCTAATAAATTATTAGACAAAGGTGAAATCGATGCGAACTTCTTCCAACATACACCATACTTAAATACTGAAAGTAAAGAAAAAGGGTATAAAATTGAATCGGCTGGGAATGTTGAATTAGAACCTATGGCTGTATACTCAAAAAAATATAAAAGCTTAAAAGATCTTCCTAAAGGTGCAACAGTATATGTATCAAATAACCCAGCTGAACAAGGACGATTCTTAAAATTCTTTGTAGATGAAGGTCTTATTAAACTTAAAAAAGGCGTTAAAATTGAAAATGCTAAATTTGATGACATAACTGAAAACAAAAAAGATATTAAATTTAACAACAAACAATCAGCAGAATATTTACCAAAAATCTATCAAAATCAAGACGCTGACGCAGTAATCATTAATTCTAACTATGCGATTGACCAAAAATTAAGTCCTAAAAAAGATTCGATTGCTTTAGAATCTCCTAAAGATAACCCATATGCAAATTTAATTGCAGTTAAAAAAGGTCATAAAGATGATAAAAATATCAAAGTATTAATGGAAGTGCTACAATCTAAAGAAATTCAAGATTATATTAAAGATAAGTATGATGGAGCTGTCGTACCTGCTAAGTAAATAGCAAACAATTAATAATATTTAATCGCTTGTCACATGAATATACAAAAACACGTAGATGATTCAGTATAAAATCATCTACGTGTTTTTTGCTATTGAACCTTTAATTTTTAACTCACTTTTGTTATACGTTTTAACATCCATAAACATTTTTCTGTGATTATAGTTATCTAACAATGACTATAATTCACTAGCCATATTTTTTGAACAGGTAGTTTTGTAAAAGGTAAGATATATTGTCTTTATACGCACAACATATCTATAATTATTTAAATATTATCACGGTATAAAATACCAACACTTACACCGCTATATCCCATTTGGTAATCAAATTTGATAATTTCAATTTGTGGATGTGATTTTAAAAATTGATTTACTTTTTTATCTAACCCTTTCTCAGTAATCGCTTTAATAGTAATAAATTTCATAAAATATACCAACCCAACTTATAATTATTTTATATTCAATATACTATAATCTACTGTAAATTTATAGTTTCTTTCGTAAAATCATCTTTATGAGAAAAAAATTCATAAAAGATGTTTAGCTCATAAATAAGAGGGTAACAATATTAATAAGTTAAACATAAGGAGGAATTTTAAATGGCTGAAGATAAATTTGAACAAGCTAAAGGTAATATTAAAGAAACAGTAGGTAATGCTACTGATAATAAAGAATTAGAAAAAGATGGTAAAGGTGACAAAGCTTCTGGTAAAGCGAAAGAAGCTGTAGAAAACGTTAAAGAAAAAGCAAATGACGTTATTGATAAATTTAAAGGTAATAAAGGTGACTAATTAATAGTCCTTCTAATTTAGCCCTCATGTACTCTATGGTATATGAGGGCTTGTTTGTATATATATCAAAATGATGCTTCATTTTTTGCTGTAATTTTACCAAGAACATAACTTACTAAGAAGCCAGTGATCAATAGGAAAAATGATATGATCCATTGGATTAAGTCTTTCGGGAATCCAGGGAAAACTGCATACAACGATCCGATTACAAAGCCTATTATCAAAGCAAATGTCATTGTAGGGTGTTGATGTAGACAATATTGAATTAATCGACTTGAAATCATAAAACCAGTTACAATACCGAAACCTACTATTAATATGATAGGTAATGCATTTAAATTAAAATGAAGTAGTTCAGAAATAGCATACATTAGCGTCCCATATACTCCGAAGACAAGTAACATAAATGATCCAGAAATGCCTGGTAATAACATAGCACTTGAAGCGAAAACACCTGCGATAAAATATTTAATGATAAGACTGAAAGATAAAGTAAGTGTTTCACCTGAATGCTTGTCTCCATGATTAAGCAATGCGAAAACGACTATAATAGCAATACCTAATAATAGAATAAAATAATGTATTATACTGAAATTTTTTTTGAAATTTGAGATGGTTAATAAATAAGGGATGATACCGAGAATCAAACCTGTAAAAAATAACATAGTAGGAATATGATGTTGACTAAGCAAATAATTAAATAATTGACTTAATAGTCCTATAGCTATTAGCATCCCTACTAAAATAGGTAGTAAAAATTTTAAGCTAGGCCAAAATCGTCTTGAAAACAAACCACTAATTGAGCTAATAAAGTCATCATAAATTCCAAGTAATAAAGCGATAGTCCCTCCACTTACACCTGGGACGAGATCACTTGTACCCATACCAAAACCTTTAAATATATTTATCCATTTGAATTTTTTCATAATAATCTCCTTTCATGAAAATTTTAAAGGTTAAAGTGCATAATATCACATTATTTGAACTTCTTGGGATATTTTCTTTTTTGTCTAAAGATTGGCTATTGAGAAAGTGAGCTTTCCATTATCATTTAAAGAATTTCAGAACAATTACATAAAAATAATTATTGTTAAATAATAAATCTAAATAAGTGTTTTAAAAAGTTTATATTAGGGACCAAGTACGTTATAATGAAGTGGATTGAAATTCAATGAGTCTTTTTGACTATAGATTAAAATTATTATAAACTAGTTAAGAAAACTTTATATTTTACGGAGGGAATATAAATGTCATCAACATTAGAGATTAAGGACCTACATGTGTCTATCGAGGATAAAGAAATTTTAAAAGGTGTTAACTTAACAATTAACACTGGTGAAATACACGCAATTATGGGACCTAATGGTACTGGTAAATCAACATTATCGTCAGCAATTATGGGACATCCAAGTTATGAAGTTACACAAGGTGAAGTATTATTAGATGGCGTTAATATTTTAGAGTTAGACGTTGATGAGAGAGCTAAAGCAGGCTTATTTTTAGCTATGCAATATCCATCAGAAATTACAGGGGTAACAAACGCAGATTTTATGCGCTCAGCAATTAATGCGAAACGTGAAGAGGGACAAGAAATTAATTTAATGCAGTTCATCAAGAAATTGGATAAACAAATGGACTTTTTAGATATCGATAAAGATATGGCTCAACGTTATTTAAATGAAGGTTTCTCTGGTGGAGAGAAAAAACGAAATGAGATTTTACAATTAATGATGTTAGAACCGAAATTCGCTATTTTAGATGAAATTGACTCTGGTTTGGATATTGATGCTTTGAAAGTGGTTTCTAAAGGTATTAATCAAATGCGTGGTGAAGAGTTTGGAGCATTAATGATTACGCACTATCAACGACTTTTAAATTATATTACACCAGATAAAGTACATGTGATGTACGGTGGTAAAGTTGTGAAATCTGGAGGTCCAGAATTGGCTAAACGCCTTGAAGAAGAAGGCTATGAATGGGTTAAAGAAGAATTTGGTGCTGCTGAATAGTCATATTCCAAAATTAGCATTGAGATGTTCACATAAAATGATGAAACTGAACATTCGAAGTAAAATTTATTTCATCAAGTAGGAGGAAAAAGTGATGACAACTAAAACTTTGAACATTTCTGAAGAACAACTTGTTGATTATTCTAAAGCGCACAATGAACCTTCTTGGATGACAGAGTTACGTAAAAAAGCGTTGAAATTAACAGAAACTTTAGAAATGCCAAAACCTGATAAAACGAAATTAAGAAAATGGGATTTTGATACGTTTAAACAACACCATACAACAGGAGATGCATACACTCAGTTAACTGATTTACCAAAATCTGTTAAAGAAATCATTGATGTTGAAAACTCAGAAAACTTAATCATTCAACATAATAATGAATTGGCATATACACAAGTATCGGATCAAGCTAAACATGATGGTGTGATTATTGAAGGTCTATCTGAAGCACTAGTCAACCATAGTGATTTAGTTCAAAAGTACTTTATGACTAAAGCAGTAGATGTTGATGAACATCGTTTAACAGCATTGCATACTGCATTAGTAAACGGTGGTATTTTTGTTTATGTACCTAAAAATACTGTTGTAGAACATCCTATACAGTACGTTGTTTTACATGATGATGAACAAGCGAGCTTTTACAATCACGTCATCATTGTTACAGAAGAAAGTGCAGAAGTTACCTATGTAGAGAACTATCTTTCTACTACTAGTGGTGAAGATAACCAACTTAATATTGTGTCAGAGGTTATCGCTGGCGCAAACTCTAACGTCACATATGGTTCAGTTGATTATTTAGATAAAGGATTTACAGGTCATATAATTCGTCGTGGTTCTGCAGATGCAGATGCTTCTATCAATTGGGCACTAGGTTTGATGAATGAAGGTAGCCAAATTATAGATAATACTACAAATCTAAACGGTGATCGTTCAACAAGTGCATTGAAATCAGTTGTTGTTGGCACAGGTGATCAAAAAATAAATTTAACTTCCAAAATTGTTCAATACGGTAAAGAAACAGATGGGTATATATTGAAACATGGTGTTATGAAAGAAAATGCATCTTCTGTATTTAATGGAATTGGCTACATTAAACATGGTGGTACGAAATCTATTGCGAACCAAGAGTCACGTGTATTGATGTTATCTGAAAATGCTCGTGGTGATGCTAACCCTATTCTTTTAATAGACGAAGATGATGTTGAAGCAGGACATGCAGCCTCAGTTGGTCGTGTCGATCCTGAGCAATTATATTATTTAATGAGCCGTGGTATTTCAAGAGCTGAAGCAGAGCGTCTAGTTATACATGGTTTCTTAGATCCAGTAGTACGTGAATTACCAATTGACGATGTAAAACGTCAACTTAGAGAAGTAATTGAGCGTAAAGTTTCAAAATAAAGTCAAAGATTAATTCAATTGATACCTCCTAGAGGGGAAACTCATATATAGAAAGGTCGTGACTATAATGGCCGAACATTCTTTTGATGTCAAGGCAGTCATTAAAGACTTTCCGATACTTGAGCAAAAGGTAAATAATAAACGTTTAGCATACCTTGATTCAACTGCGACTAGCCAAACACCTGTACAAGTTTTAAATGTACTAGATGATTACTACAAACGCTATAATTCTAATGTCCATCGTGGTGTACACACATTAGGGTCTTTAGCTACAGATGGCTATGAAAATGCAAGAGAAACAGTAAGACGTTTTATCAATGCGAAGTACTTTGAAGAAATTATTTTCACTCGAGGAACAACTGCATCAATAAATATAGTAGCACATAGTTATGGTGACGCTAATATTAGTGAGGGTGACGAAATTGTTGTAACAGAAATGGAACATCATGCTAATATTGTTCCATGGCAACAATTAGCTAAACGTAAAAATGCAACACTAAAATTTATTCCAATGACAAAAGATGGTGAATTGCAATTAGATGATATAAAAGCAACCATCAATGATAAAACTAAAATTGTTGCTATCGCACACGTTTCCAATGTTTTAGGAACAATTAATGATGTTAAAACTATCGCTAAAATTGCACATGAACATGGTGCAGTTATAAGTGTGGATGGTGCGCAATCAGCTCCACACATGGCTTTAGATATGCAAGATATCGATGCTGATTTTTATAGTTTTAGTGGACATAAAATGTTAGGTCCTACTGGCATTGGAGTTTTATATGGAAAAAGAGAATTATTACAAAATATGGAACCCGTTGAATTTGGTGGAGATATGATAGACTTCGTAAGTAAATATGACGCCACTTGGGCTGACCTACCAACTAAATTTGAGGCTGGCACACCACTTATTGCTCAAGCAATAGGTTTAGCAGAAGCTATACGTTATATTGAAAATTTAGGTTTTAATGCGATTCATCAGCATGAAAAAGAATTGACAGAATATGCATATAAACAAATGTTAACTATAGATGGTCTTGAAATTTACGGTCCACCAAAAGATAGACGTGCAGGGGTCATTACTTTTAATTTAGCAGATATACATCCACATGATGTAGCTACAGCTGTTGATACAGAAGGTGTTGCAGTTCGTGCAGGCCATCACTGTGCGCAACCTTTGATGAAATGGTTAGGTGTCTCTTCAACAGCACGTGCAAGTTTTTACGTTTATAATACGAAAGAAGATGTAGATCAATTAGTTCAAGCATTGAAACAAACGAAGGAGTTTTTCTCTTATGAATTTTAATAATTTGGATCAATTATATAGATCTGTAATTATGGATCATTACAAAAACCCTAGAAACAAAGGTGTCTTAGACAATGGCTCAATGACTGTTGATATGAATAACCCTACATGTGGTGATCGCATACGTTTGACATTTGATATTGAAGACGGAATCATTAATGATGCTAAGTTTGAAGGAGAAGGATGTTCAATTTCAATGTCTAGTGCATCTATGATGACTGAAGCAGTTAAAGGTCATTCACTTGGTGAAGCAATGCAAATGAGCCAAGAGTTTACTAAAATGATGCTCGGTGAAGACTACGAGATTACAGAAGAAATGGGAGATATTGAGGCGCTTCAAGGTGTCTCACAATTCCCAGCTAGAATTAAATGTGCAACGCTTGCATGGAAAGCATTAGAAAAAGGGACAGTCGAAAAAGAAGGTAAGTCAGAAGGTACAACGGAAGAAGATTAAAACCAATACAATATATTACCTTTTGATGATGTAAATATATTGTTATACTGAATCAACATCCTCGTATGTTTAATTCAGTGATTTAATTACATCGTAAAAGTTTAAATCATAGTGATAGGACATAACAAAGTAGAGTAAACATAAATATAAATGAATTTTTTATACGCATGCCGTTTATTAATTATAAAATCAAGGAGTGATTAAAATGGCAAAACAAGCACCTGATGTTGGGGATTATAAATACGGATTCCATGACGAAGATGTTTCCATTTTTAGATCAGAGCGTGGTTTAACGGAAAATATAGTAACAGAAATCTCTAAAATGAAAGAAGAGCCACAATGGATGTTAGATTTCCGTTTGAAAGCATTAAAACTATTCTATAAAATGCCAATGCCACAATGGGGTGGAGATTTATCTGAATTAGATTTTGATGATATTACGTATTATGTTAAACCTTCTGAACATACTGAACGTTCATGGGATGAAGTGCCTGAAGAAATCAAACGTACTTTCGATAAATTAGGTATTCCAGAAGCTGAGCAGAAATACTTAGCTGGAGTTTCTGCACAATATGAATCAGAAGTTGTTTATCATAATATGGAGAAAGAACTGGAAGAAAAGGGTATTATTTTCAAAGATACTGATAGTGCATTACGTGAAAATGAAGAGTTATTTAGAGAATATTTTGCGTCAGTGGTACCTGCTGCAGATAATAAATTTGCTGCATTAAATTCAGCAGTATGGTCTGGTGGTTCATTCATTTATGTTCCTAAGAATGTTAAATTAGATACACCACTACAAGCATATTTCCGTATTAACTCTGAGAATATGGGACAATTCGAACGTACATTAATAATTGCTGATGAAGGTGCATCAGTAAACTATGTAGAAGGTTGTACTGCACCTGTATACTCTACAAGTTCGCTACACTCGGCAGTTGTTGAAATTATAGTACACAAAGATGCACATGTAAGATATACTACTATCCAAAACTGGGCTAATAACGTATATAATTTAGTAACTAAACGTACCTTTGTCCATGAGAATGGTAATATGGAATGGGTAGATGGAAACTTAGGCTCTAAGTTAACGATGAAATATCCAAACTGTGTACTTTTAGGTGAAGGTGCCAAAGGTAGCACATTATCCATTGCATTTGCTGGTAAAGGTCAAGTTCAAGATGCTGGTGCTAAAATGATTCATAAAGCACCTAATACATCTTCAACTATTGTTTCTAAATCTATCTCCAAAAATGGTGGTAAAGTCATTTATCGTGGTATCGTTCATTTTGGACGTAAAGCTAAGGGAGCACGTTCAAATATCGAATGTGATACATTAATTTTAGATAATGAATCGACTTCAGATACTATCCCTTATAATGAAGTGTTCAATGACAATATTTCATTAGAACATGAAGCTAAAGTTTCTAAAGTATCAGAAGAGCAATTATTCTATCTTATGAGTCGTGGTATTTCTGAGGAAGAAGCGACAGAAATGATTGTTATGGGATTCATTGAGCCGTTCACAAAAGAATTACCAATGGAATACGCAGTAGAAATGAACCGTTTAATTAAGTTTGAAATGGAAGGCTCAATTGGTTAATATTAATTCAATTATAATATGATTAACAACCAACGAATCGTTTGTGATTCGTTGGTTGTTTTATTTTTATGTCAAATTCAGTTGGTAACAATGAAAAAATTAAATAGTAGTTAATTTATGATTGATACAGCTCATATCGGCTCTAATATCTGCTTTTATTGTTGAATAACATCTTTTATAAGAGTATCGATCATGAGTCTATTTTATGAAATTTTTTAGTATCTCATTTAGTATTACAATTCGTTAAATAAAATGGATTCCACTGTAAAAGTGTTGAAGATATTACAGAAACACAAGCTATTGCAAATAATGAAGTTAAAGGTAAAGATTTGATTAAGCATATCAAAATTACTTTGGGTGACTTCAAAGATTTTCAAGTTAAACATGATTTTGATGATGCGAACTTATTGAATATGATTGCACCTGTAGCTACAATGGCTTCAAAAGTGAAAGATATGCCGAGTGATTGCTACTAATAGCAAGAAACTTTAGTTTTATTAAGCAGTTATACACTACTTATTTGAAAAATAACCAATTCGTTCAATTGAAAATGGAATTAAATGGATATCGCGATGCTTTATACGGTGGTGGTAAATCTGCTAAATCCCTGATGACTAAAAAAGATATTAAGATGAGTAATAAAATTGCCAATGCAATGAAAAGGTTAGAAAAAGTTATAGATAACTCACATGAAAAAATTGACGCCAGAGCAATACGAGAGTATGTCAATAAATATCCAATTATCGAGGGTCAAGTTATACATATCAATAGTTGTCTTGATAATGATATTTCTGGCACATATATTTACTACAGTGCCTGAAATTAAAAATAATGAATTGTAAGAAATCGAAACTATTCTCATAATTGTTGTGCTAGTCTCTATTACTTACTTTATCATTAATTTTATTTTATGGATCAAAAGGAAAAATTTTCTTTTATCACTATTAAATCGCTTTTTATCATTGTGTTATTTATCATTTTAAAGATAATTACGATATGAATTTTAGTTTACAATATATTTATCTGATTTTTACTTTTTATATTTTTACAAAGTATTTAAAGTGGAATTTTTAGAAGACTTAACTCTTTGTTTTAATAAATGTAATGAATTATTATGGCTTATCGTTTGATTTTTAATAAAAGGGATTGTTAAGTTATTGATAAGCTTCATGAGAGTAAGCCACGACAAACTATAAAAATATTTTGCATTAGTTCATTCTTATTCGTGTGTTGTGTTAATTCAGTATAAATGATAAGTTTGATAATTCATTTCTCGGGAAATAATGTATTAATACGGACTAAATCTTAAGGAGAAATGCATCATGATTATTGCAATTATACTATTAATATTTGTTTCATTTTTCTTTTCAGGTAGTGAGACAGCATTAACAGCCGCGAATCGCACTAAGTTTCAAACTGAAGCTAAAAAGGGTGATCGTAAGGCGCAAGGTTTAACAAAGTTATTAGATAAATCAAGTGAATTTATCACTACTATATTAATCGGTAACAATGTAGCGAATATTATTTTACCTACACTCGTGACAATCTTAGCGATTGATATTGGAGTGAATGTGGGAATAGCATCAGCAATTGTAACAATTGTGATTATACTTATTTCTGAAGTGATTCCTAAATCAATTGCTGCAACATTTCCTGATAAAATTTCAAAACTTGTGTATCCTATCATTCATATATGTGTTATTGTACTCAAGCCCATTACAATCTTATTAAACAAGATGACAGATGGTATTAATCATTTACTATCTCGAGGCCAACCTGTTGAAAAAAGATTTTCTAAAGAAGAAATTCGTACATTATTAAATATTGCGGGTAGAGAAGGTGCATTTAATGAGATAGAAAATACTCGACTTCAAAACGTTATGGACTTTGAACAATTGAAGGTTAAGGATGTTGATACCACGCCTCGTATTAATGTTGTAGCTTTTTCAAAGGATGTAACATATGACGAAGCTTATGATACAGTGATGAATAATCCATATACGAGATATCCAGTATATGATGAAAATATAGATGATATCATCGGCGTATTCCACTCAAAATATTTATTAGCTTGGAGTAAACATAAAGAGGAGTCAATTACTAATTATGCATCAAGCCCTTTATTTGTAAATGAACATAATAGAGCAGAATGGGTATTGCGTAAAATGACCGTTTCACGAAAACATTTAGCGATTGTTTTAGATGAATTTGGAGGTACGGATGCTATCGTATCGCACGAAGATTTAATAGAAGAGCTACTTGGTATGGATATTGAGGATGAAATGGATCGTGAAGAAGAAAATAAATTAAAACATCAAAAATTTCCACAAAGCATGATGCATCGTTAATTTTATTGTAAAAATGATAGTGGCTATGAATGTCAAACAAGTTGCGGGTCAATTAAGATGTTGTGTAATTTAGTTGTGATATAAAGTTTAAAGCTAGAAAACCTGGGACATAATACATTGTTCCAGGTGTTTTTCTATTTTAGTAGGCAGTAATAGATTGAAAAACTCGATAAATATAAATATTATCAAACTTAGTCTTTATTGCTAAGGTTATACAAGGAATTTGAAAGGGTTGCATCTTTCTCTTACCACAAGATGTACTTTTGTTTAACTATAAGATATATGTATATTAAAGAATATGTAAATTTAACTTAACTCAAGTGAATCAATGATTTGTAATGTGGTATCATGTTGTTGGTGATAAATATGATAGAAATAGGTCTTACTGGCTGGGGTGACCATGATACATTATATGAGGATTTAGAGCGTAAAACAGATAAGTTAAAAACGTATGCTAGTCACTTCCCAATAGTAGAGTTGGATGCTTCGTATTATGCGATACAGCCAGAGCGAAATATAATTAAATGGATAAATGAAACGCCGAATAGATTTCAATTCGTTGTTAAAATTCATCAAGCATTAACATTGCATGCTGACTATAGAGATTATGCAGAGTCGAGAGATATATTATTTAAACAGTTTAAAGAAATGATCAATCCGTTAAAAGAGCATAATAAATTGGCGATGGTGCTCGTACAATTTCCACCTTGGTTTGATTGTAACGTCCAAAATATAAATTACATCTTATATGTGAGAAAACAATTAACTGATATTCCGATGAGCATTGAATTTAGACATCAATCATGGTTTGACAATCAGTATAAAGAACAAACTTTATCCTTCTTAACACAACATCAAATCATTCATGCAGTGGTAGATGAACCTCAAGTTAAAGAGGGGAGCGTTCCTTTAGTAAATAGGATTACTAGTGAAATTGCTTTTGTACGTTATCATGGACGTAATCATTATGGTTGGACTAAAAAAGATATGACTGATCAAGAATGGCGAGATGTAAGATATTTATATGATTATAGCGATGATGAGTTAGCTGACTTGGCTCGTAAAGTCGAAATACTTAATCAAAAGGCTAAGAAAGTATATGTAATTTTTAATAATAACTCTGGCGGTCATGCAGCTAATAATGCTAAAAAGTATCAAAATATTTTAGACATTGATTATGAAGGTTTAGCACCGCAACAATTAAAACTATTTTAAGAGGCGAATGTCATGTTATTAACAATTATTCTATTAATATTAATAGGGGGATTATCAGCGATTTTAGGATCTATCGTTGGTATTGGTGGTGGAATCATCATCGTCCCCACACTTGTTTATTTAGGCGTTAACCATCATCTTCTACATGGTATTACGACGCAAATTGCAATAGGTACTTCTTCAGTTATTCTGATTGTTACTGGATTATCTTCCTCATTAGGATATTTAAAAACCAAACAAGTAGATATAAAAAATGGTTCGATATTTCTATTTGGACTACTACCTGGATCTTTGGTTGGTTCTTTTTTAAGTAGATACCTTACACTTGATTCGTTTAACTTATACTTTGGCGTGTTTATGATATTTGTGTCGATATTACTGATGATTCGTCACAAAATCAAACCTTTTAAAATTTTTGACAAACCTAAATATGCGCGTACATATGTTGATGCTGAAAGGAAAACATACCGTTATAGTGTACCACCCCTGTTTGCTTTTATAACAACGTTATTTATTGGGCTATTAACAGGGCTGTTTGGCATAGGTGGAGGTGCATTGATGACCCCTCTTATGCTCATCGTCTTTAGATTTCCACCACATGTTGCAGTAGGCACAAGTATGATGATGATTTTCTTTTCAAGTGTGATGAGTTCAATAGGGCACATCTTTCAAGGACATGTGGCTTGGGGCTATTCTATCATTCTCATTATTTCAAGTGTTATAGGTGCACAAATAGGTGTGAGGGTCAATCGATCTATGAAATCCGACACAGTTGTAATGTTATTGAGAACAGTAATGCTTATTATGGGTATATATTTAATCATTAAATCTTTTATTTAAATGCGAAGTAGTTATACTTTGAGACTTTGTTCTTTAATGCTAAAGTACAATTAAGTATATAAATTTTAAAGAGGGGGATCATGTTATGGAATTAACAATATATCACACGAATGATATTCATAGTCATTTAAATGAATATGCTCGTATTCAAGCTTATATGGCAAAACATAGACCGCAACTTGAACATCCCTCACTCTATATAGATATAGGTGACCATGTTGATTTATCAGCACCTGTGACAGAAGCTACGGTAGGACAAAAAAATATAGAACTTTTAAATGAAGCACATTGTGATATTGCAACCATTGGAAATAATGAAGGAATGACAATTTCTCATGATGCTTTACAAAATCTATATAACGACGCGGATTTTAAAGTGATTTGCACGAATGTCATAGATGAAGAGGGACATCTTCCACATCATATTACCTCTTCGTATATCAAAGAAATAAAAGGAACACGTATTTTATTTGTTGCAGCAACGGCACCGTTCACACCTTTTTATCGAGCACTGGATTGGATTGTTACTGACCCATTAGCGGCAATCAAAGATGAAATCAATGCACATCAAGGTGAATATGATTTTTTAATGGTTATGAGCCATGTCGGTATCTTTTTTGATGAAAAGTTATGCCAAGAGATTCCGGAAATAGATGTTATCTTTGGTAGTCATACGCATCATCATTTTGAACATGGAGAAATAAACAATGGTGTTTTGATGGCAGCTGCCGGAAAATATGGCTATTATTTAGGTGAAGTTAATATTACGATTGAAAATGGAAAAATCGTTGATAAAATCGCCAAAATTCATCCTATTGAAACACTTCCCTTAGTCGAGACACATTTTGAAGAAGAAGGAAGAGCACTTCTAAGTAAACCAGTAGTTAATCATCATGTGAACTTAGTCAAAAGAACAGATGTTGTTACAAGAACATCGTATTTACTGGCTGAAAGTGTATATGAGTTTTCAAGGGCTGATTGTGCAATCGTAAATGCTGGACTTATAGTTAATGGCATTGAAGCTGATAAAGTGACGGAATATGATATACATCGCATGTTACCCCATCCAATCAATATTGTAAGAGTTCGATTAACCGGTAAACAATTAAAGCAAGTGATTCAAAAAAGCCAAAAGCAAGAATATATGCACGAACATGCACAAGGTCTTGGTTTTAGAGGGGATATATTTGGAGGATATATTTTATATAATCTAGGCTTTATTGAGTCAGAAGACCGTTATTTTATAGGCGATGAAGAGATTCAAAATGATAAACAATATACGTTAGGTACTGTTGATATGTATACATTTGGAAGATATTTCCCATTGCTAAAGGGGTTATCTACAGATTATATTATGCCTGAATTTTTACGTGATATTTTTAAAGAGAAATTACTAAAATTATAAAAGAAACGTATATTGACTTTTAATTTAATGTTAATACCGATATGTTATAATAAACGAAGATATATTAAACAGGAGGGTATGCGTTGTTATGGCGACTAGAAATGAAGAAATTTTACGTAAACCGGATTGGTTAAAGATTAAGCTTAACACAAACGATAATTATACTGGTCTTAAGAAAATGATGCGTGAGAAGAATTTACACACAGTGTGTGAAGAAGCTAAATGTCCAAATATTCACGAATGTTGGGGTGCGCGTCGTACAGCTACATTTATGATTTTAGGGGCAGTATGTACAAGAGCATGTCGATTCTGCGCAGTAAAAACGGGTTTACCTAATGAATTAGATTTAAATGAACCAGAACGAGTTGCAGAATCAGTAGAATTAATGAATTTAAAACATGTTGTAATTACTGCTGTTGCACGTGATGATTTAAGAGATCAAGGCTCAAACGTGTATGCAGAAACAGTACGTAAAGTAAGAGAAAGAAATCCATTTACAACAATAGAAATTTTACCATCTGACATGGGTGGCGATTATGAAGCCCTTGAAACATTAATGGCTTCTAGACCAGACATTCTTAATCACAACATTGAAACGGTTCGTCGCTTAACACCAAGAGTTCGAGCTCGAGCAACTTACGATAGAACTTTACAATTTTTACGTCGTTCTAAAGAATTACAACCTGATATTCCAACAAAATCAAGTTTGATGGTTGGGTTAGGTGAAACGATGGAAGAAATTTATGAAACAATGGATGATTTACGCGCTAATGATGTTGATATTTTAACTATAGGTCAATATTTACAACCGTCTCGAAAACATTTGAAAGTTGAGAAATATTATACGCCATTAGAATTTGGTAAAATGAGAAAGATTGCAATGGAAAAAGGATTTAAACATTGTCAAGCAGGACCTTTAGTAAGAAGCTCATATCATGCTGATGAGCAAGTGAATGAAGCAGCTAAAGAGAAACAACGCCAAGGTGAAGAACAACTTAATTAAGTAATAATTTTTAAAAACTATTAAAAATAGAGGCATAAGTGCCTCGCTTATCGAGTATCTATAATTTATGTGATACATAAAATTTCATTATATTTTGATAAATGTGTGTATTGAAGATATCGGTAAGTGATTTATGGTATTTTTGATACTTAGTGCCTCTATTTCATTTTTTTGTAAGGTGAAAATATGATTAAAGTCGACCAACAATATTTTGAATTGATAGAAGAATATAGAGAATGTTTTGATGAGGAAATATTTTCAGCTAGGTATTCGGATATATTAGACAAATATGATTATGTCGTAGGTGACTATGGTTACGATCAATTACGCTTAAAAGGATTTTATAAAGATAGTAATAAAAAGGCAGAAATAAGTAAACGATTTTCAAGTATACAAGATTATATACTAGAATATTGTAATTTTGGTTGTCCTTATTTTGTAGTCAGACGATTGTCACCAAATGAATTTATTGAAGAAATAGATGATAAAGAAGATATCATTGATAAATTACATGATGTTAAGATTCAACCTACTATTCAAGACACAGAAAAACATACCCAAGCTATAGATCAATAGAAGTCCACTAAGTTGAGAGCGTCATCTCAATTTAAGTGGACTTTTATAACATATCTCTTCTATTGAATAACTTCATTTAAATATTCAATAATTTCATCCGCTTCTTCCTTTGATACTCCTAAAATATGAGAAATGTAACCTTCTTCTTCTATATCATCTGAACCTATAATGCCAAATTGATTTGTCTGCATATTTAAAACTAAAGTTTTACCATAATGTCTATCCGTTTGTACAAGCATTAAGTCGTAACGACTATGCTCACCAACAAAGCCGACGAACTGTACTTGGCTTTGTTCTTCATCATCATATAAGTACATATCTATCATAACTCTGACGCTCCTTTATATTGCGAAAACTATTACACTTAAGTATAACGACAAATGATGATGACTGCAAAACTATGGTATGATTAACTTATTAGATGTATGAAGAGGTGACAAGCGAATGTATTTTGTAGATAAAGATAAACTAACTCAGAAAATCACTTACTTACAAAAGCTCACTGAAGATTACAATGATAATAAAAGGAACCTATATGCTTTTGAACGAATTGGTCAAATGTTAATTGAATCTTCTGTAGATATTGGCAATATGATTATAGATGGGTTTATTTTAAGAGATCCTGGTAATTATAAAGATGTAATAGATATTTTAGAATTGGAAAATGTTATTTCAAAAGAAACACAATCACATATCAATCGAACTATTGATGTTAGAAAACAGTTTGCACATCACTATATCGATTTAAATATGAATAAAATTGAGCCGTTATTTGATGATGCACTACCATACTATAAGCAATTTATTCAAGAAGTAGGACAATTTTTAGAAAATGAAAATGTACCAATTACCGCATTTGGAAAAGGAGCGAATAACTAGTGAAACATTATCAGGCATACTTAATCGATTTAGATGGGACAATGTATAAAGGCACAGATGAAATTGACGGTGCCGCACAATTTATAGATTATTTAAATAATAATCATATCCCGCATCTATATGTAACTAATAATTCTACAAAGACACCTGTTCAAGTTACTGAGAAGTTACGTGATATGCATATTGATGCTAAACCAGATGAAGTTGTAACTTCAGCATTGGCAACAGCGGATTATATCTCTGAACAGCATCCAAATGCAACTGTATATATGATTGGTGGTCATGGACTCAAAACTGCACTAACTGATGCAGGACTTTCAATAAAGAATGATGAACATGTTGATTATGTAGTTATTGGTTTAGATGAAAAGGTAACATATGAAAAATTATCAATCGCAACATTAGCTGTACGTAATGGAGCTAAATTTATATCTACAAATCCAGATGTATCCATACCTAAAGAGAGAGGTTTTTTACCTGGTAATGGTGCTATTACGAGTGTGGTCAGTGTCTCTACTGGCATTCAGCCAGAGTTTATTGGTAAACCTGAACCAATTATAATGTCTAAGTCTTTAGATATACTTGGATTAGAAAAATCAGAAGTTGCAATGGTTGGTGATTTATATGACACAGACATTATGTCAGGTATTAACGTAGGTATTGATACGATACATGTTCAAACTGGTGTGAGTACGTATGAAGATATTCAATCTAAAGAAATACCGCCTACGTATTCATTTAAAGATTTAAATGTAGCTATTGCAGAATTAGAAAAATAAAATATCATCTATCTGTTTTTGAAATTAATAGAGGTGTGCATATGAATAAAATACTCGTAACACGTCAAATTCCACAACACTACGTAGAGCAACTTAAAAAACTAGGACAACTTGTCATGTGGGAACACGATTTAACGCCTATGTCTAGAGAATCATTTCTTGCTAACGTTGAAGATGCAACAGCATGTGTGATCACATTGAGTGAGCATATTGATGAAGAAGTATTTCTCAGGGCACAACAACTTAAAGTGATTGCTAATATGGCAGTAGGTTTTGACAATATTGATATTTCATTAGCAAAGAAACATGGTGTAGTTGTTACCAATACACCTCACGTACTGACAGAGACAACTGCCGAACTAGGGTTTACATTGATGCTTACTGTAGCACGTAGAATCATTGAAGCGACATCATATATTCAAGAGGGTAAGTGGAAAAGTTGGGGACCCTACTTATTATCAGGAAAAGATGTATACGGTGCAACTGTTGGTATTTTTGGAATGGGTGATATAGGAAAAGCGTTTGCACGTCGCTTACAAGGGTTTGATGCACGGATAATATATCACAATCGCAAACGTGACTTAAATGCTGAAAGAGATTTAAATGCTACATATGTAACGTTTAAATCTTTACTTGAACAAAGTGATTTTATTATTTGCACAGCACCTTTAACCAAGGAAACTGAGAATCAATTTGATGCTCGAGCTTTTAATAAAATGAAAAATGATGCTGTCTTCATTAATATTGGAAGAGGTGCAATTGTAGATGAGGAAGCACTTTTAGAAGCATTAAAAAATCATGAGATACAAGCCTGTGGTTTAGATGTTATGCGTCAAGAACCTATTCAACCTAATCATCCAATACTGAAATTACCTAACGCTGTGGTGTTACCTCACATAGGAAGTGCATCCCAAGTCACTAGAAATCGAATGGTACAACTTTGTATAGATAATATTAAAGCAGTATTAAATAATGATGCACCAATAACCCCTGTAACCTCTTTACACTTTTAAAATTTATTCACGTTAGTCATATTCCATCAATCGAATGTGATAACGTGAATTTTTTTAATTTGATAAAACTAACAATTTTGTTATATCCACTGTAATTGTCTAATCATGGCTTTAGAATTAAAATAATGTTGTTCTTAAAAGTGAGAACCATTTCTAATTGAGTTGTTGACATATGATTTGAATATGTAAAATTTTAAATACAATTCTAAGCAAGACATAAAATTTGAATTGAATTATATTTGAAACATAGATATAATGAATTGTAAAATTAAAATATAAAATGTATATTGTATTGTTTGATGTCTATTAGCAATTATTAAGGTTCATAGTACATGATTTAATATAAGAACATTGAGAAGATTTACGATTAATAATAGTTAGAGTTTGAGAGGTGCTATTTAAAAATGAAAGGAAAAGAGCCTTCTAACAAATATTTTGATAAAATGAAGCCTTACTTAATCACTTTGTTATATTTAGCTATTTTTATAGCGCTATATTTAATTTATGGTAGTGGTGATACACAAAACAACTTCATTTATAATGAATTCTAATGAGGGAGAGTAGTTATGGCAGACTTAATTAATATTCTAAACCACTTCGTTCAGGAACAACCTGAAGCAGTTGCGGTTAGACATACAAATGATGAGCTAACATATAAACAACTTGATGAAGAATCAAGTAAGCTAGCACATCTATTACAAGATAGTAAAAAGCCAATGATTTTATATGGTCACATGTCACCTTACATGATTGTTGGTATGATTGGAGCGATTAAATCCGGTTGTGGATATGTTCCTATTGATACTTCTGTTCCCAAAGAACGTGTGAATATGATTATTGATAAAGTACAACCGGAAATCATTTTTAATACTTCAGATGAGACTTTAGAACAGACAAATGCACAAGTGCTTAAGGTTAGCGATATTCAGGATTCCCAATATCCAATTGTCTTTGATAGTCAAATGAAGCAAAACGATGTAGTATATACAATTTTTACCTCAGGATCTACAGGAGAACCTAAAGGTGTGCAAATTGAATATGCAAGTTTAAATGAATTCGCAGAATGGATGGTATCTTTAAACAAAACTGGTACTGGTAAAGAATGGTTAAATCAAGCGCCATTTTCTTTTGATTTATCAGTAATGGCAATCTATCCTTGTTTAACATCAGGTGGTACTTTAAATCTTGTTGATAAAGATATGATTAAAAAACCTAAACTATTGAACGAAATGTTAGTTCAAACACCAATGAATGTTTGGGTTTCTACACCTTCTTTTATAGAAATGTGTTTATTATTACCTAATTTAAATGAACAACAATATAGTAGTTTAAAGCAATTCTTTTTCTGTGGGGAAATCTTACCACATAAAACAGCTAAAGCCTTAGTTGAAAGATTTCCGAATTCAATGATTTATAACACATATGGACCGACTGAAGCTACTGTTGCAGTCACAAGTATACAAATCACAGAAGAAATTTTAAATCAATATAACCCTTTACCAGTTGGTGTGGCTAGACCTGGTACAAAATTATTTGCTACTGAAGAAGGAGAACTTGTCATTGAGGGGCAAAGCGTCAGTTTAGGTTATTTAAAGAATGAAGAAAAGACAACTGCAGTATTTAATTTTGAAGACGGTGTCAGAACATATCATACTGGGGATAAAGCTAAAATTGAAGATGGATTGTGGTTTATTCAAGGACGTATTGATTTTCAAATTAAATTAAATGGTTATCGTATGGAATTAGAGGAAATTGAAACACAATTACGCCAGTCAAAACATGTAAGAGAGGCTGTTGTTGTGCCGGTTTATAAAAATGGAAAGGTCATACATTTAATAGGAGCAGTAGTACCTACTGAACCTGTAGAAGATAATTTAGCAATGACAACTCATATTAAACACGAACTTAAATCACGCTTACCAGAATATATGATTCCTAGAAAGTTCGAATGGATGGAACAACTACCACTCACATCAAATGGTAAATTAGATCGTAAGAAAATTGCCGAGGTTGTAAACGGATGATACCTTATGGCACATTTACATTTTTCTTAATTGCATTTATCGTTCTTATACCTGTGATAATACTTGGATTCTTAGGTAAGCGAAGTTATATTTACAATGGTATAAGTACAGCAATCATGATTGTCATTATATTCGCATCAGATAAACATAATCTGTTAGGGCAAAAATATCTAAGTGCACAACTTTTTTGTTTTATTATTTATGTCATATGGCAGGTTGCCCTCATTATGTACTACTATCAATCACGACAAAAGAAGAATACTTTTACAAAATTTGTAACAATTATGGTGTTGTCTATTCTCCCTCTAGCAATTGTTAAAATATTACAGAGTTCATGGTTAGGTGGACATCAAATTCACTTCCATGAAAGTAAATTAATTGAATTTGTAGGATTTTTAGGTATCTCATACGTCACTTTCAAAAGTGTTCAATTAATTATGGAGATTCGTGATGGTTCTATTAAAGAAATCAAAGTAGGGAAATTGATACAATTCATTTCATTCTTCCCAACCATTTCATCTGGACCTATTGATAGATATAAACGTTTTGTGAAAGATGATAAGAAAGTACCTAGCGGTGCAGAGTACAGAGAACTTGTTGTCAAAGCAATTCATATGATTATGTTAGGGTTCTTATATAAATATATTATTGCGTATTTGATTCAGACTTACGCTGTTAATCCTTTACAACTTAACCTGCATGGATTTACTCATATGTGGCTATATATGTACGCTTATAGCTTATATTTATTCTTTGATTTTGCTGGATACAGTTTATTCGCGATTGCAGTGAGTTATTTATATGGTATTAAGACACCGCCTAACTTTAAACAACCGTTTAAAGCCAAAAATATTAAAGATTTCTGGAATAGATGGCATATGACTTTATCTTTCTGGTTTAGAGATTGTATCTATATGAGATCTTTATTCTACATGTCACGTAAGAAGTTATTAAAAAGTCAATTTGCAATGTCAAATGTAGCGTTCTTTTTAAACTTTTTCATAATGGGAGTATGGCATGGTCTTGAAGTATATTACATTGTATATGGATTATACCACGCAGCGTTATTCATAGGTTATGGTTATTATGAGCGTTGGCGTAAAAAGCATCCACCACGTTGGCAAAATGGTTTCACTACAGCTATAAGTATTATCATTACCTTCCATTTTGTAACTTTCGGATTCTTAATTTTCTCAGGCAAATTTATTTAATAAAGGAGTAATTAATTATGGAATTTAGAGAACAAGTATTAGATTTATTAGCAGAAGTAGCTGAAAACAACATTGTGAAGGAAAACCCAGATGTAGAAATCTTTGAAGAAGGTATTATTGATTCATTTCAAACTGTAGGTTTACTTTTAGAAATTCAAAATAAATTGGATATTGAAGTGTCAATTATGGACTTTGATAGAGATGAGTGGGCAACTCCTAATAAAATTGTAGAAGCTTTAGAAGAGTTACGATGAAACTGAAACCATTCTTACCCATTATAATCAGTGGCGTCATATTTATTATATTTTTATTTTTACCAGCAAGTTGGTTTACTGGTCTTGTGACAAATAAGACGTTAGCTGATAATAGAATTTCTTTAACTGATCAAGTTTTAAAAGGCACGCTCATTCAAAATAAATTATTCGAGTCAAATAAGTATTACCCGATTTATGGTTCAAGTGAACTGGAAAAGGATGATCCTTTTAATCCAGGTATAGCGCTAAATAAACAAAATGCTAGTAAAGAAACGTTCCTTATTGGTGCGGGAGGTTCGACAGATTTAATTAATGCAGTTGAACTTGCAGCGCAATACGACAATTTAAAAGGAAAGAAATTTACATTTATTATTTCTCCACAGTGGTTTACGAATCATGGATTAACAAATCAAAACTTTGATGCTCGTATGTCACAAAGTCAAATCAATCAGATGTTTAATCAAAAAGATATGCCAGCTAATTTGAAGAAACGGTATGCACAAAGATTGTTACAGTTTCCGCATGCACACAATAAGTCATACCTTAGAGAACAAGCAAAACATCCCAATGATGTCTCTGGAAACTACATTTCTTCATTTAAAGAAAATCAATTAACTAAGATTGAAGCTATTAAATCATTATTCTCATTCACTAAGCCACCTCTAGCAGAAGTAAAACCTGCAACAAGAGAAGATGCTTCATGGGATGAGATGAAACATAAAGCTGCCGATATAGGCAAAGCAAATACTCAATCTAATAAATATGATATAAGAGATCCATATTGGAAATTGATAAAACAAAACAAGCGTAAAATCAAAAGGGATTATGAGTTCAACATTAACTCACCCGAGTTCCAAGATTTAAAATTATTAGTGCAAACGCTACATGCTGCTGGAGCTGATGTACAATATGTTAGTATACCTTCAAATGGAAGATGGTATGATCATATAGGTATCAAAAAAGATAGACGTGAAGCTGTATATAAAAAGATTCACTCAACTGTAGTTGATAATGGTGGGAAAATTTATGATTTGACAAACAAGGACTATGAAAAGTACGTAATTAGTGATGCTGTTCATATTGGATGGAAAGGTTGGGTTTACGTCGACCAGCAAATTGCAAGACATATGGATGGTCATGCGCCTAAAAATCATGAAGTCGATTATTCTAAAAATAAACCACCGCACAAACATCACAACGATCGTCAAGATGATCAACATCAAGGCAACAAATAATATTATTAACCGAAATAAAATTAAGTGAGCTAGGTACAGAATTCGTTATTTCATCCCGTGTAACGAGATTTATAAAGGAAATACCTCGACGTAATGTATTTTTCGTTTACTTCTTTGATAGCCAGTATATAAAATGCTTAGGAACAATGTTTTGTATCCTAAGCATTTTATTGTTTTATTTAGCATCATAGAGTTAATATTAGTGCGCTATGACTTCATTTATTAATTTCTATCAAATTAAAAAACCTAGGACGTCACTATCTATCCTAGGTTAATAAATAATTATATAGGGATGTATTAGAATACTTGTTCTACTTCTATTACACCTGGAACTTCTTCATGAAGTGCACGCTCGATGCCAGCTTTTAAGGTAATTGTAGAACTAGGACATGTTCCGCAAGCGCCATGTAATTGTAGCTTAACAATACCATCTTCAACATCTACAAGCGTACAATCGCCACCATCTCGTAATAAGAATGGACGCAAACGTTCTATAACTTCTGCTACTTGATCAAACATTGTTGGATTCTCAGTAGGCATGTGACATGTCTCCTTTCAGAGCAATTATTTCATAATCATTATTATTACATTATAATAGATAAAGTAGTAAAAATCTATAAAACAAGATAGGGGATTTTAATGACTAAAATTAGTGTTGTCGTATATGGAGCAGAAGTCGTTTGTGCGAGTTGTGTAAATGCACCTACATCTATAGATACTTATCAATGGCTTCAAGCATTACTTTTAAGAAAGTTTCCTCAACATCATTTTGAATTTACATATATTGACATACGAAATGATACTGAAAATTTAACTGATCATGATATGCAATTTATAGAAAGAATTAATGAAGATGAATTGTTTTACCCATTAGTTACGATGAATGATGAATATGTAGCAGATGGTTACATACAATATAAACAAATAACCCGTTTTATTAAATCATATTTTACTATGTAAGATTAAAAGAGGGGGGCAATATTCATACTAACGATGTGCCTCAATTGACAGTGTCTGTGTTATTTTTTAGTGAAAATCTTCATTTTTAGGCTATATCTTTTATTGAGAAGAAGGACATTTCAATGCTGTCATAGTTTGTGATTATTAATTAAGAACCTAGGGAAATGTAAATGCCCTAGGTTCTTTATTTATTAACCATTATGATATTTATAGCGCCACAGAACACCTGATTTTAGAATAGAGGCTAATCGTCCGGTAACTGTTCGATCCATGATATAAGCAAAACCTTGTTTGTCACCTAAAGAGCCTAAAAAGCCCTGTACTTTAATTTCAGGCATTTTATCTGGAAGTGGTTCGTTATTCCATTGCTTCTTCAAAACCTCAGCAATCTGTTCGCCTTGTAGTTCTGCTAGTTGAGCACTGGGGGCATGTGGTAAATTAGCACAGTCACCTACGACATAGACATTTCTATAGGTTGGGACTTGATGGTACTGATTAATAATCACACGTCCAGAGGTACTCATATCAATAGGAAGATTACGCACAATTTCAACAGGTTGTATGCCTGCTGTCCAAACGACTAAATCAATATTTTCTGGTTTACCATTATTATAAATTTTTCCGGGTTCTACTCTGTCGATGACTGAATTAGGCACTACAGTAACATTGTGTTTAGAAAACCAATTAGATATGTATTTACTCAGTTTCTCAGGAAAATTCCTTAAAATTCGAGGCCCTCTATCATATAATAAAATTTCCAAGTCTGATCGACTTTCACGTAGTTCGCTCGCTAATTCAATGCCACTTAAACCTGCCCCAACGATACCTACACGTGCCCCTTTAGGTAACTCGCTAATTCTATGGTATGTTTCACGCGATTTAGATAATGTTTGAATGCTATGTGTATATGCTTCAGCACCAGGGACATTATGATATTTATCCTCACACCCTAGACCAATGATAAGTTCGTCATAATCTATTTTTGAATTTCCAACTGTTATCATTTGTTCGTCTAAATCTATATCACTGATTTCCCCATAAACCGTATTAATTTGACTGCTATCTGGAAATTGGATTCGCACCTCTTTGTCAGATTTAGTTCCTGCTGCAAGTGCATAAAATTCAGGTTTTAAACCGTGGAATGGCATGCGGTCGATTAAAGTTAAGTGATATCCCTCAGGAATTGAATGAGGTAAAATGCGCGACATAATTCGCATATTACCATAGCCCCCGCCTAGTAATACTAAGTTTTTCATTGATTAATACCCCTTTGTTATAATTGTTTTATTGAAACCCTTTTCAAAAATCACTAGAATACTCTAAATGAAGATGATTCCTAGTCCCTGATAGTTATAATACTTGTATGCATGACTATTATATCTATTTTTCAAAATGACTACAAACAAATGTAGAATGCAATTTAATTATTATGAAATTTAAAAAGATAAACAAAATTAAAATCGTCATACCGACTGATAGTCAGGACATTGAATACTTTGTTATAATGTTTAAACTAATAAAGATAAGAAGGTGACTTATGTTTCCGTTAGTGGAGTTCTGTATTTCAAATATGGCCAAAGGTAGTGATGTTGTATTTGAAAAATTAGAAAATGATCCTAACATAGATGTCCTTGAATACGGTTGTCTACAAAATTGTGGTCTATGCGCAAGTAGCTTGTATGCCCTTGTAGATGGTGATATTGTTGAAGGTAACACACCAGACGATTTATTAAAAAACATATATCAACATATCGAAGATAATGATATAACGAATTTGTTATAGAGATTAAAAAATTATGGGAGGTTTTTTATATGCCAACAGTCATTTTAACTGAAGCGGCAGCATTTGAAGTTAGAGACATGTTAAAAAATAACGACATGTCTGATGGTTATTTAAAAATTAAAGTAAATGGTGGAGGATGCACAGGATTAACTTATGGTATGTCAGCCGAAGCAGAACCTGGTGAAAATGATGAAATTCTCGAATACTATGGTTTGAAAGTTCTAGTAGACCGAAATGATGCTCCTGTATTAAATGGAACAACAATTGATTTTAAACAGTCACTTATGGGTGGAGGATTTCAAATAAACAATCCTAATGCTATTGCCTCATGTGGTTGTGGAAGTTCATTTAAAACAGCTAAAGTCGCTGGAAATCCAGAGCAATGTTAATTTCATATTGCCATCCGAAATTAAATTAAACTTTTCACAAACTATCCCTATTGTAGCTTGAAAATATAGGGTAAAAGCTATAGAATTAAAATTAGATTAAAAGTGTCTTTTATGTGAACAACTGAAGAGCAAAACCCAAAAAAGACTTGAAAATTTTAAATGTTGACTAAGACTATAAAGAAAGAGACAATTTGGCTTGTCATATGTTTATAGCCTTTATCTACATTGTTGGTTGGTTAAAATATTATGAAAGCTTAGGTGAATTAGAGATGGCTCAAGATCGTAAGAAAGTGCTCGTATTAGGTGCAGGTTATGCTGGTTTACAAACTGTAACTAAATTACAAAAAGAACTTTCTGCTGATGCAGCGGAAATTACTTTAATTAATAAGAATGAATATCATTATGAATCAACTTGGTTGCATGAAGCTTCTGCCGGTACGATTAATTATGAAGATTTATTGTATCCTGTTGAGAAAACTGTCAACAAAAATAAAGTGAATTTTGTTGTTGCTGAGGTAACAAAAATTGATCGTAATGCTAAACGTGTAGAAACTGATAAGGGTGTTTATGACTTTGATATCTTAGTTGTTGCACTAGGTTTTGTTAGCGAAACATTTGGTATTGATGGTATGAAAGAACATGCTTTCCAAATTGAGAACGTTTTAACTTCTCGTAAGTTGTCTCGTCACATTGAAGATAAGTTCGCAAATTATGCTGCTTCTAAAGAAAAAGATGATAAAGATTTATCTATTTTAGTTGGGGGAGCTGGATTTACAGGAATTGAATTTCTAGGTGAATTAACTGATAGAATTCCTGAATTATGCAGTAAATATGGTGTTGATCAAAGTAAAGTGAAGTTAACATGTGTTGAAGCAGCACCTAAAATGTTACCGATGTTCTCAGACGACTTAGTTAGTTATGCAGTAAAATATTTAGAAGACCGTGGAGTAGAATTCAAAATTGCAACACCTATTGTCGCTTGTAATGAAAAAGGTTTCGTTGTTGAAGTCAATGGAGAAAAACAACAATTAGAAGCCGGAACTTCTGTATGGACTGCTGGAGTGCGTGGAAGTCATTTAATGGAAGAATCATTTGAAGGTGTTAAACGTGGACGTATTATCAATAAACAAGATTTAACAATTGAAGGTCATAATGACATCTTTGTTATAGGAGATTGTTCAGCGTTTATTCCAGCTGGTGAAGAGCGTCCATTACCAACAACAGCTCAAATTGCTATGCAACAAGGTGAGCATACTGCTAGCAACATTAAACGTTTATTAAATGGTGAATCAACACAAGATTTCCAATATGTTAACCGTGGAACTGTATGTTCATTAGGTGCTAATGATGGTGTTGGAATTGTATATGGTAGAGATATCGCTGGTAAAAAAGCAGCATTCTTGAAGAAAGTTATTGATACTCGTGCGATTTACAAACTTGGTGGCATAGGATTAGCCTTTAAAAAAGGAAAATTTTAATCAAGTAATAGATATAAAAAAACAATAAAAAGGTACGAGACATAATTTGTTGTCTCCCTTAGCAAAGATGACTAGAGTTAAAATATGTAAACAACTCAAATTAATTTTGTCATCGATTGTTTATATTTTAATAATGAGTGTGGGACATAAAGTCCCAGGATAAGTAAAAAAAGACAATTTCTATTGAAATAATATAGAAATTGTCTTTTTTATTATTTTTTTGATTATTTTCAGCTCGTTGAGCTGTTACTTTTCTTATATTAAGTGCCATTAGCACAAATCCTAATTCTCTTTTGGCTTTATCTATCCCTCGAACGGACATTCTAGTGAAACCCAAAATAGCCTTCATAAATCCAAAAACAGGCTCCACATCAATTTTTCTTTGACTGTAGATGGTTTTTGTTTTTGGTTCTGAAAGCTTTTTATTAATTTGGGCTTTAAAATATTCCCAATTATAATTTTTCATTATTTTTTTATTTGTTTTTGAATTGAAGTTCATACATTGTTGTTTCAGAGGGCATTCTGAACAATCATCACATTCATATAATTTAAAGTCTCGTTTAAAACCATATTTATCATGACGATAGGCATATCTTTTAAATCCTAGTCTTTTATTATTCGGACAAATGAATTCATCGTTAATTTCGTCATAATCCCAATTTTGAGTATTAAAGATGTCACTTTTATATTTTTTAGTTTTATCTTTTATAAACATTCCATAAGTTATGAGTGGCGTTCGATTAAAATTATCTATAATTGCCATATAATTGGCTTCGCTACCATAACCTGCGTCAGCTACAATATATTCAGGTAAATGACCGTAGGTCTCTTGTATTGTATTTAAAAAAGGTATCATTGTTCTTGTATCAGTCGGATTTTGATACACATCATAAAATAAAACAAATTGAGAATTTGTCGCTATTTGTAAATTATACCCCGGTTTAAGTTGTCCATTTTTCATATGATCTTCTTTCATTCTCATAAATGTGGCATCGTGATCTGTTTTAGAATAACTATTTCTATCCTTTAAAATAGATTTTTGGACTTCGTATTTATGCTTTCGCTGAGAGTAATCATTAATTTGCTTTTTGTATTTTTTAATTTTAGTTCTTTTGAGCCGTATTTGTTTTCTTATTTTAGTACATTTTTCATTATCGATATGTTGGTTTAAATCTTCGATTTCTTTATCTAAATGACTACCAATCAAATCTATTTCTTCTTTTGTTAAGTCATTATCATGATCTTTTTTAATCTCAGGTATGATTTTATTTATCACCAATTCATGATAGAGTGCTTTAGAGTTTTCATTCATTCTTGACTCATGGTTTTGAATACTCTTTTTCCATACAAATGTATATCGATTGGCATTTGCCTCAACTTTCGTACCATCAATAAAAATGGCCTGATCATCAATAAGATTTTGTTTCAAACACTGACTATGAAATTGAATAAATAATGATTCTAATAAAGCGTCTACTTTGGGATTTACTCTAAATCGATTAATCGTTTTATAAGAAGGCTTTTGATTTTGTGATAGCCACATCATTCGGATACTATCATTGAGTAATTTTTCTATCTTACGTCCTGAAAACACAGATTGGGTGTAGGCATATAAAACTACTTTTAACATCATTTTTGGATGGTATGATGTTGCACCTCGATGATGTCTGAATTCATCGAATTCAGTCTCGGGAATTGTTTCTACAATATCATTTACATGTCGTGAAATATCATTTGTGGGGATAAGAACTGAAGTTTCCATTGGTAGAGTAAGTTGAGTCATGTTATAATCTTTATACATAAGGCACCTCGTTAATTTAGTTTAGTGATGTTTATTAAATTATACGAAAGGGCCTTATTTTTTTAAAGTATTTTAATGTAAAATTACATATGAATACAAAGTATTTTGGCGAGACTCTTGAGGGAACAGGACAAGCTGAAGACTACAGGCTGAAGCTGTCCCCTAAGAAAGCGAGCCAACAATACGAAGTATTGTAAATAAAGAAGCCAGTAAATGAATTTATGAAAACTCATTTACTGTCTATTTTGATAGGAATTATGTCCCAGGCTCTATTTTTTATCAGAAAAATATGATGAAGAAGAATTTCACACTTAATTAAACAAAAGTGGTTTTTATTTAGAGTTAGAGTAAAAAGTGGTTTTGTTTAATATTGGGGTGTTCATAACTTATAATTATTGTTATACAGAATGAGGAACGGAGGATCTATATGCAATTTTTTATTAATCAAGATACGCCAACATCAATTGAAACGATTGTGGTGGGTGTGCCAGATCACCTCAACCAATTAGGTGAGATAAAATATCATAAGACGTTAATTAAAGAACGATTAGAAACATTAAAACAATATCATGTCATCAATAGCTCAATCGGCAAAATATCATCAACGCTTATCTACATTGATGAAAAGCCTAAAAGATTATTAACTGTAGGACTAGGAAACTTAAAAATCTTATCATATCAACGTTTATTAAAAGTTTGGGGTCAGTTGTTTCAATATTTAAAAGACGTTCATGTCACGGATTGTGAATTATTGTTAGATACTTTCAAATCTAAACATGGTAACATTGTTGAAATTTGTCAAACTTTAGGTTTACAAAGTGCACAATCTATCTTTGAATTTGACCATTATAAATCGGATAAAAAGCCTCCATATCAAGGTAGAGTCTATATACAAACGACAGAGCATAATATAGAAACGAAGATTAACGAAGGCCAACAATTGGGTGAATCTATAAATTATGCTCGTGAACTAAGTCAAATGCCTCCGAATATTTTAACACCCCAATATTTTGCCGAAGAAATAAAAAAACATTTCGAAGGGAGTTCCGTTAGTGTAGATATCAAAGATCACCGACAAATTATAGATGAAGGATTTGGATTAATACATGCAGTAGGTAAAGGTTCTAATCATGGTCCGAGATTAATTACGGTATCATACTATGGTGCAGAAGCTGATGAACCACCTATTTCATTAGTGGGTAAGGGTATTACATATGATTCCGGTGGATATAGTATTAAGTCTAAGATAGGTATGCAAACTATGAAATATGATATGTGCGGTGCGGCCAATGTTATTGGTATGATTGATGTGATCTCTAAGCAAAACCTACCTGTAAATATTGTAGGAATAATCGCTTCAGCTGAAAATATGATTGGTGAATCTTCCATGAAACCAGATGATGTATTTACTGCGCTTAATGGGGAAACAGTAGAAATGTTGAATAGTGATGCTGAAGGTAGAATGGTTTTAGGTGACGCAGTATTCTATGCAACACAATTTAAACCACAACTAATTCTTGATTTTGCTACATTAACGGGTGCAGCGATTGTAGCTTTAGGTGATGACAAGGCGGCTGCTTTCCAATCTCATGCTGAAAATGAACTTAAAAACTTATTAACAGTTGCACGTCATGTAGACGAAAAAGTATTCGAATTACCTATTACAGAGACTGAAAGACATTTAATTAAACAATCAGATGTAGCAGATTTAGTCAATCATACGAACGGTCAAGGAAAAGCATTGTTTGCAGCAGCATTTATTTCGCATTTTAGTGGTGACATCCCACACATTCACTTTGATATCGCGGGCCCTGCAACAACTAAAAGTGCTACATATAAAGGGCCAAAGGGTCCGACAGGTTACATGATACCTACAGTTGTAGAGTGGTTACAACAAAAATATAAATAAAGTTATACAGACTCAACTTATTACATTTTTAAGTGTTATATTTCAGTTATTGAAAATAAGCAACTAAATATAACTAAATGTATATAATAGTTGAGTCTTTTTTAACATTGACATTAAATATATGTCTTGCTAGTATGTATTTTATAAATACTTTAGTTCGATAGAGTGATAAAGGGTGGGGCAGAATGATAAATGCTGTTGTAATCGCAGTCATATTAATGATTATACTATGTTTATGTCGATTAAATGTGGTCATTAGCTTATTTATTAGTGCACTTGTCGGTGGATTAATATCAGGTATGAATTTAGAAAAAGTAATTAATGTTTTTGGAAAAAATATAGTAGATGGCGCAGAAGTCGCATTAAGTTATGCGTTACTTGGTGGTTTTGCTGCCTTGATTTCCTATAGTGGTATAACTGATTATCTAGTCGGTAAAATTATTGCAAGTATTCATGCTGAGAATAGTAGACTTTCCCGAGTTAAGGTTAAAATAATTATTATCATTGCATTGTTAGCAATGAGTATCATGAGTCAAAACTTAATTCCTGTACATATTGCCTTTATTCCAATTGTAATACCTCCACTTGTGAGTTTGTTTAACGATTTAAGAATTGATCGCAGACTTATTGCATTAGTAATAGGATTTGGTTTGTGTTTTCCATACGTGCTATTACCTTATGGTTTCGGTCAAATTTTCCATCAAATCATTCAAAGTGGTTTTCAAAAAGCAAACCATCCAATTGAGATGAATATGATATGGAAATCAATGTTAATACCTTCAATGGGATATGTTGTGGGTCTCATACTTGGATTTATTGTTTATAGAAAGCCACGCGTTTATGAACAACGTAATGTAAATGATCGAGAAAAAATTACTGAACTCAAACCTTATGTGCTAATTGTTACTGTCATTGCCATACTAGCTACGTTTTTAGTACAGACATTTACAGATTCTATGATTTTTGGTGCGTTAGCTGGGGTACTTATTTTCTTTGTTTCAAGAGCATATCGTTGGTATGAACTCGATGAACAGTTTGTAGATGGAGTCAAATTAATGGCTTATATTGGTGTAGTGATACTAACAGCTAACGGGTTTGCTGGCGTGATGAATGCAACAGGTGATATAGATAGCTTGGTCAAGAGTTTAACAGGATTAACTGGAGATCATAAATTGATTAGTATTATCGTCATGTACCTCATTGGACTTATTGTAACATTAGGTATTGGTTCCTCTTTTGCGACTATACCTATTATCGCTTCATTATTTATTCCTTTTGGAGCATCAATTGGTTTAGACACAATGGCTCTCATTGCTTTAATTGGTACAGCAAGTGCTTTAGGTGATTCAGGTTCTCCAGCAAGTGATTCTACTCTTGGACCGACAGCCGGTTTGAATATTGATGGACAACATGATCATATTCGTGATACATGCATCCCGAATTTCTTGTTTTATAATGTTCCCCTTATGATTTTTGGTACGATAGCAGCTATGGTACTATAACTACTGAAATGAGGTGTGAACTATGACCAATCTTTTAGAAACATTTGAAATGAAGATTGAACAAAAAGAAGATGGTAAAGTAGTAGTGTCTATGCCTGTGACAGATAAAGTAAAGCAACCCTTTGGCTATTTACATGGTGGTGCAAGTTTAGCTTTAGGTGAAACAGCATGTTCGATAGGTGCTGCTCATTTGATTGATACGCAGCAATTCATTCCACTAGGTTTAGAAATGAATGCAAATCATATTCGCTCAACTCGACAAGGACATGTGAGAGCATTTGCTTCTTTAATACATCAAGGAAAAACAACACAAGTTTGGAATATTGATATCAAAGATGACCATGACCAATTAATCAGTGTCATGCGTGGGACGATTGCTATTAAACCTATTCAATAATGTAACAGAACACCCCGATAAGATTGTGTAGAATTCACAATCTTATCGGGGTGTTTGTTTAAGAGATTTTCTTATTTAAACGTTTATATGCTTTACTTATGCGTTCAGCGCTTTCTTTACCGCCCATTATATTTCTTGCAAAAGGACCTAGTTCTAAATCTGCGAGTCCACCAGCTACGAATAATTGATTTAACCATTTTAGTTCGTTTGACAAAGAGGGATAACCTGATTGATTAAGTGGTGCTTGTTCGTTTTGAATAAGATTTTTTATGAGTGGTTGTGTTAACAATTGATTATAAAATCCAGTAGCTAACAAAATATGCTTATATTCAAAATATTTTCCAGCGGAGATAATATAGGATTCAGTTACATCATCAATTTGACTCGTATGTATGACGAGTCGACCACTTTGCACATATTTCTTTAACCTTAAAAATAATTCCATAGGCATTGAACCACTATGACGTTCGTCTTCAATTAACTTCATTCTTGCATCTGATGAGGATATAGATGCAAGATAGTTCAATTTCTTAGGTCCTAACCAACCAGGGTCAGCATCAAAATCATGTATCTCAATATCTTTATTCATCCATAAATGAACAAGTTGGTGATTGTGTTCATTTAATAATTTTAAAGTGAGGTGGGCAGCAGATATACCTGAACCAACAACATGTTGAGTATCTTTATCTAAAGAGGCATGATAATTATCAGCGAATATGTGTTTTACATTCGCTTTATTTCTGAAAATTTCAGGTATGAATGGCGTTTGCGTATAGCCATTTGCTATCACAACACAATCGGTAATCATTTTATCGCCAGTTGATAGTTTTATACACCATTTACCTCTTGATTTATTAATAGCTTCGACTTTACCTTGTATATGACAATCATTAAGTTTAAATTGATGTATCAAATCATGAACATGATGCATAAACATATCTCTTTGAGGACGTTTATACGGGCCGTAATAAGCTGAAGTATACTGATGATATCTAGCATATTGTTTGAGATGAAAAGGTTTAGGATGAATATGATGAACGAAAGGCGATCTTAAGTATGGCATACTAATACGTTGTGTATAAATATTAAATCGCTCACATAATGAGGAGTAAGGATCTATGATAGTAAGCGCCTCATTTTTTAGTCCTTCATTTTTTAATTTAAGTGCAATGGTGGTTCCTTGTAAGCCACCACCAATAATTGTCCAGTGCATTGAATCGCCCCTCTGCTTTTAAAACGTAATTATTACGATTTAAATAATACCACAATTCGCAAAGAGTTACAAAGTGTCATTTTTATTTAAAGAGGAGCAAAACAATTTTAATGCTAAATTTGATGTAACGGGAAGGAAAATTAAGAAATTTAAGGCATATTAAGGTTTCAACTCAGTAGTAGGTTACAATAAAATAAAATACCTGGAACATTAGTTCATGTCCCAGGTATTAATCATATTATCGATTTTAAAAAATTAGTAAATTATTGAATTTAATTTTGGTATAAAACTCTTAAAGTATGAATTATAGCTTTGTATGCTTCATATCCTCTTTAATTTCATCAATTTTAGTATCTTTGGTATATGGTGTTTTAATGTTGTAGGCAGCTTTCATGATTAAATGACTTGAAAGAGGGCCAGTAATAAATACGAAAATAATTCCGATAATTAATTGCATATTTACATATCCTTCAGTGCCAATAAAGTATAAAAATGCTCCAAATAGTAAAAACATCGCACCCAACGTGGCTGCTTTACCAGCTGCATGTGCTCTTGAGTAAACATCCCTTAATCGAATGAGACCCGTTGCAGCAAAGGCACTAATCAAAGCTCCAAGAACAACAAATATGATAGAGACACTAGTGACGATCGTTGCTATCATGCTTGATCACCTTACCTTCATCCATAAATTTAGAAAAGACTGCAGTTCCTAGAAAAGCAAGAATACCGACCATTAAAATAACGACGAGCATATATTTAATATTCAGTAAAATACTAAATAGCGCTATCACGGCCATTAACTGTAAACCAATTGCATCAAGTGCGACGACACGGTCTGCTAGAGAGGGTCCTAAAATAACACGTATTAACATTGCTAACATTGATAAGACAACAATAATTAAGGCTGTAATAATAAATATTTTAAAAGGCATTATTTCTCGCCTACCTTTCTAACGACCTTCTCTAATGAAGATTTGATATTTTGAATCTCTTCTTCCTTTGTACTGAAATCAATTGAGTGGATATAAATCTTTTTACGGTCATCACTAATACCTAAAACGACTGTGCCAGGTGTTAACGTAATCAAGTTGGAAAGTAAAACAAGTTGCCAGTCACGTTCTAATTCCGTCTCGTACACAAAGAATCCGGGTTTATTCTCAATTCGTGGTTTGAGAATAATTTTTAGTACACCAAAGTTTGCTTTTATTAACTCAGTTAAAAATGTAATGATAAGCATTATAATTCTATATATTCTCACTAAATAAAACTGACCAGGCAAGACACGGTGCAGGAGATAAACTAGAAACAAACCTAGTATAAAACCTAATACAAAGTTATTTAAGGTATAGCTATTTGTTACAAGTAACCATATGACAGAAACAAGTAAATTAATTACAAACTGTATAGCCAAACTATTTACCTCCTAACACACTATGAATATATTGACTTGGATCGACAAACGTTTCAGCGCCATCTTTGATGATTGGGAATAACGCGTCTGCAGATAATCCAAAGATTACAGTAATCACTGTAGATGCAACGGCGATAGTTGTTAGATATTTAACATTTACCTTTTTGGGTAAAGTATATCCTTCAACTTCACCGAAAAATCCTTTTAAGAAAATACGTATGACTGAATATAACACGATTAAACTTGATAAAAGTACAATGATACCACTTAGATAAAATCCTTTTTCAAAGGTCGCTCGAACAATATAGAATTTACCATAGAAACCACTAAAAGGTGGTATACCCGCTAAGCTTAGCGCTGCAATAAAGAATGTCCAACCTAGAATAGGATACCCTTTTATCAAGCCACCAAAATGACGTAAGTCAGTCGTTTTAGTGATTTTGTACATGACGCCAATGAGTAAGAACAATGAAGCTTTAACTAACATATCATGTAGTGTGTAATATATTGCACCAGTCATGCCTGATTCGTTCATCATAGCAATACCAACTAATATGACACCTACTGCAATCATAATATTGTAAAGGATGATTTTCTTCGTATCATAGTAAGCTATCGCACCTATACATCCAAAAATAATTGTAAGTAATGCTAAGAAAAGGATGACATAATGAGAAAAGCTTACTGTGTTATTAAAGAATAAACTTAGAGTTCTCGCAATTGCGTATACACCCACTTTAGTCAATAGTGCGCCAAAGAACGTGATGATCGCTACTGGAGGGGCATAATAAGCACCAGGTAGCCATACGTACATAGGAAAAACGCCTGCTTTAGTGGCAAAGACAAAGATAAATAAAATAAAAACAATATTGACTAAACCGCTGTCATGTACAGAAAGTTGTGACAATCTTTCACTAATATGAGCGAGATTTAAAGTTCCTACTACTGAATATAAAACTGCAACACCCATGACAAAGAAAGATGATGAAACAACATTGACTAAAATATACTTAATTGTTTCTTGTAATTGTATTTTAGTAGTACCAATAACGAGTAAACAATATGAAGACATTAAAAAGACTTCAAAGAACACAAACAAGTTGAAAATATCTCCTGTTGTAAATGAGCCAATAATACCAATCAACATAAACATGATAGAGAAATAATAATAATGACGTTCTCTATCTAAACCGATAGAACGATATGAGTATAAAATGACTAATATGGTAATAATAATACTTGTGATGATGAGTAGAGCGCTAAAAATATCGACTACAAATACAATGCTGTATGGGGCTTTCCAAGAGCCCAGTTCAACCTTGATTGGTCCATCTCGTAGCACATTCTTTAAGTTAATCAATGCAACGACCAATGTTAGCAATGTACCGACAAGTGCAACATATCTTTTTATTATTGGGCGCTTTCCAATAAATATGAGTAAAATTGCAGTTAGGATAGGTATGACTAAAGTTAAAACAAGCAAGTTACTCTCTATCATCTTCTGGCGCTCCTTTCATTAGCTCAACGTTATCAGTGCCTAGTTCTTTATATGTTCTAAATGCAAGAACTAAAAAGAAAGCTGTTGTAGCAAAGGCGATAACGATAGCTGTTAAAATCAATGCTTGGGGGATAGGGTCAACATAGCTTGATGTTCCTTTTTCAAATATTGGAACAGTTCCGTGCTTTAAACCTCCCATAGTAATTAAAAATAAATTTGCAGCATGAGTTAGTAGTGTAGTCCCCATAATGATACGTATCAAACTTTTAGACAAAACGAGATAGACACTTATAGATGTGAGAATACCACTAACAAAGATCATGATAATTTCCACTATTCGTTCTCTCCAATCGAAATAATTATAGTCATAATAGTTCCTACAACTGCACATAAAACACCGAAATCAAAAAACATCGCTGTCGTCATGTGCATAGGTTCAAGTAAAGGCAAAGGGATGTCAAAAGTGACATGTGTAAAAAAGTTTTTAGACATGAACCAACTTGTTAATGGTGTACCCACGCAAAATAATAAACCAATACCAATTAAGATTTTAAAATCTAAAGGAAAAATCTTTCGCATCGTTTTTACATCATATGCAATTGTAATAACTAATAATGCACTAGCGAAAAGCAAACCACCAACGAAACCGCCACCAGGTGTATAATGTCCAGCTAAAAATAATGAAAAGCCAAACACAATGACCATGAAGAAAATAATCACGGCAGCGTATTGAAAGATAAGGTTATTTTGTTGTCTATTCATGGTCATTCACCTCACTTGATTGATTTTTCTGTTTTAATCGTAATTTAATCATTGTATATACGCCTAAACCTGCAATACCTAGTACAGATGACTCGAATAAAGTATCCATACCACGGAAATCTACGAGGATGACATTTACCATATTTTTACCATGTGCTAAATCAAAAACATGTTCTTGATAGAATTTAGTAATAGAGTCAAAGTGTCTATTACCATAGCCAATTAATCCTAAAATAATCACTGATAATCCCACTCCAATTGAAATCACAGCATTTGTCAGTTTAAAGGTTGGTTTTTCATTGTAGCGATTTAAATTAGGTAGGTGATAAAAGCATAGTAAGAATAATGCTGTAGAAATAGATTCCACTACAAATTGTGTTAATGCTAAGTCGGGCGCTTTAAAGAAAATAAATAATACTGATATAGCGTAACCCACAGCGCTTAACATGATAATGCTAAACAAACGTGATTTTGCAAATATAATGAAAGTTGAAGCAATCAGTAAAAACAATACTGTTGCACCTTCAAATACGCGTAAATGACTCACGTTTTTAAAGTCAATACTGAAGGGTACACTGATGACTGTAACAAAAGTTAAAGCAATGAGAATACCTAAGATAATCACCAAATTATTTCTAGAAAAACCTGTAACATAACTATTTGTTATATTTTCGGAATATCCTGGAATACGTTGGCCTGAAGTGTCATACCAATGATTCAACGTTAACTGATATGGATGTGCTTGTAATAAACGAACCCAATAACTAAATGAAATTAATAATAAAATACCAATAATATAAATACCTATTGTTGATAGGAATGCTGGAGTTATACCATGGAATAAATGGAACTCAGCAGTTATATTTGATGTTTGACTAACTGCTACAGATGCCGGCTCTATAATAGATTGCGTTAATATACTTGGGAATAAACCGAATACTATAACTAGTGATGTTAAAATGATAGGTGAAATAAGCATTAAAATTGAAGATTCATGCGCTTGTTTTGGCAGAGCTTCAGGTTTATAAGAACCAAAGAATATATGCAATATAAATTTAATTGAATATACAAATGTGAAAATACTACCAATAATGGCAATGATTGGTAAAAGAATACCTAAAGTATTTAAACTCATTAAATTTAAATGTGTAACATTAATCATTGACTCTAAGAATTTCTCTTTTGATAAAAAGCCGTTAAAAGGCGGCACACCAGCCATACTTAATGTTGTAATAACTGTAAGCGTGAATGAGATAGGCATGATTGTAAGTAAACCGCCCAACTTTTTAACATCACGTGTACCAGTTGAATGATCAATACCACCTGTAATCATAAATAGTGCACCTTTAAACGTGGCATGATTAATTAAATGAAATATGGCAGCAACAAATCCAGCAACATAAAGTTGACTATTAGCGCCTTGATAATGATAACTTACAGCACCAATACCAAGCATAGACATAATCATCCCTAGTTGAGACACAGTTGAGAAAGCTAAAATACCTTTTAAGTCATGTTGTTTTGTTGCATTGAGTGATGCCCAAAATAGGGTGATTAAACCAACAAGTGTAATTGTCCATACCCAACCTTCGGATATTGCAAAAATAGGTGTGATTCTTGCGATTAGATATAGTCCTGCTTTTACCATCGTTGCAGAATGAAGGTATGCACTCACTGGCGTAGGCGCCTCCATAGCATCTGGTAACCAAATATAAAAAGGCACTTGTGCAGATTTTGTAAATGCACCAATCATAAAAAGTATCATTACTAAGATAAAGAAAGGACTATTTTGAATGTCACTTGCTTTTGAAATCATAGCCTGAATACTAAAAGTATCAGTAGCTAGGGAAAGTAAAATGATACCACCTAGCATGCTCAAGCCACCTAATACGGTAATGATTAAAGATTTTTGAGCACCATAAATTGAAGCTTTTTTCTCTCTCCAGAAAGAGATTAATAAAAAGCTAGAGAAAGAAGTTAACTCCCAAAATAAATATAAAATAATAAAATTATCAGAGAGTACAACTCCTAACATTGCACCCATAAATAGTAATAAATAACAGTAAAAATTCCCGAGTTGTTCTGATTTGCTTAAATATCCGATAGAATATAAAACCACTAGACTTCCTATGCCAGTGATAAGCAAACTGAATAATAATCCGAGACCATCCACATATAAATTAAAATTCATTCCAATATGTGGCATCCAATTTAAGTTTTTCATTACGTTATTACCTGACATCGTCATTGAAATCAATGATATGAAATATATAAATAAGACAATAGGAACAGGTAATACAAACCATCCTAAATGTATACGTTTAACGAACCGGTATAGGAATGGAATAATGAGTGCAAATATTAACGGTAATAGTACCGCAATATGTAACAAACTCACTATGTTTTCCTCCTTTAAAATTTATTTACGACACATATTATACATCATTGCGCTTCTTCTGAAAAACCATGTAACTGCTTGAAACTCTTGATTTAAAGACTCTTTTAAATAAGAAGAAACACGTCAAAATTTGTTCGAAAATTTTAACTATATGAATAATTATTTCGCTTTATTACTAAAAATTTAATATGGATTAGTCGAAGTGTCTTTTATATTGAATAGCGTAATCTTCTTTTAAACGATTTAAATTATTTAAAGACATTCGAGAATACTCTGTCTTCTCTTTTTTTAGTTGATTCTCAAGATGTGTAATAGCATGTTGAAATGAGTCTTCATAAGGCATGGCCTCGACATTAAACTCACGAAGTTGAGAAGGTGTAGCGTAACGTTTCTCAAAATGGCTTAAAGCTTTACGTTCATGAAAAAAGACGCCTTCTGTTTCATTGGGATGGTGTAAATCACCTTGTTTGGGATGTTTAATTACTTGTTCAATTTGTACGAGTATTTGATTTCCAGTTTCCTCTTTGACACTTACACCATAAACACCAGTCTTGTGAGAAAATCGATATAACATCCTATATTACTTCCTTTCATATATGTTAATATATGTTTATATCATAACACGAATGGAGAATTGAAATGACGAACTATCCTCAGTTAAATAAAGAGATTCAAGATAACGAAATTAAAGTAGTTATGCATACAAATAAAGGTGACATGACATTTAAATTATTTCCCGACATTGCTCCAAAGACAGTTGAAAACTTTGTGACACATTCAAAAAATGGATACTACGATGGTGTAACGTTCCACCGTGTTATCAATGATTTTATGGTACAAGGTGGGGACCCAACTGCAACTGGTATGGGCGGAGAAAGTATTTATGGTAGTGCTTTTGAAGATGAATTTTCTCTAGAAGCTTTTAACCTTTACGGTGCATTATCAATGGCTAATGCAGGTCCTAATACAAATGGATCTCAATTCTTTATTGTCCAAATGAAGGAAGTGCCTGAAAATATGTTAAGTCAATTAGCAGATGGTGGATGGCCTCAACCTATTGTAGAAGCATACGGTGAAAAAGGTGGTACGCCTTGGTTAGATCAAAAACATACAGTATTTGGTCAACTTATTGAGGGTGAATCAACTTTAGAAGATATTGCAAATACTAAAGTTGGTGCTCAAGACAAACCTGTTTATGATGTAGTCATTGAATCGATAGATGTAGAAGAATAATTTAATCTTTAATTGCAACTATAAGTTTTGTTGTATTGTATAAAGTGTATGAAGTCAGTATTTATTTTCAGAGATAAAATCAAATCAACAATTTATAACCTGAGGAAAATTGTGTCTCAGGTATTTTAATATAATGATAATTTTAATCCAATAGTTTATAGATTCATTTGCAAAACAATACAATAAGGAACCAGTTTTTAAAATTTAATGAATTTTATTATGGTTATAGTTAGTCGAGATATTTGATTTATGCTATGATATGAGTGTTAAGAAAATCGAAATAAGGGGTTATCAAGTTGAATCATCACTACAAAGTAGGTCAACATATCAAGGTACGTGTGACTGGTATTCAACCGTATGGCGCATTTGTTGAGACCCCTGACCATACTGAAGGGCTTATCCATATCTCAGAAATTATGGATGATTATGTCCATAATTTAAAGAAATTTCTATCTGAAGGACAGGTTGTTAAAGCAAAAATATTATCAATTGATGATGAAGGTAAATTAAATTTGTCCTTAAAAGATAATGATTACTTTAAAAATTATGAGCGTAAAAAAGAAAAACAGTCTGTCTTAGATGAAATTAGAGAAACAGAAAAGTATGGGTTTCAAACACTTAAAGAACGCTTACCGGTCTGGATCAAACAGTCAAAACGTGCAATTCACAATGACTAAACGACTGTCAATTCGTGCCAACATGTGATGTTGTGATATATGCAATCAATCACATGATAACGACAATCTTTAAACAACAATGTGTTGTTAGGATTGTCTTTTTTTATTAATTAAAGTTAATAATTATTTTGGATAAACAATGATCTCAATAAGGGAAAATAAAAAATTTTAGATAGTTATTATTTATTTGTTGAATGTAATTAACTATGCTTAGCATTTTTATAATTGGAGAATAAATAATTTGTAAGCAAATAATTAGAATAGTATGTAACTAGCATGCTATAGTCATAACATCATTAAACAAGGAGAGTATTAAAAATATGAATAATAAATATGAACCTTTATTTAAATCTTTAACACTACCTAATGGTGTTGAAGTAAGAAATCGTTTTGTTTTAGCTCCTCTTACACATACTTCATCAAATGATGATGGAACAATTTCAGATATAGAATTACCTTACATTGAGAAACGTTCTAAAGATGTTGGGATTGCAATTAATGCAGCAAGTAATGTTAATGATGTAGGCAAAGCATTTCCTGGTCAACCTTCTGTTGCACATGACTCAGATATCGAAGGGTTAAAAGAACTTGCTCAAGTTATGAAGAAAAATGGTGCGAAAGCAATAGTCCAAATTCATCATGGAGGTGCTCAAGCTTTACCAGAGTTAACACCTGATGGAGATGTTGTTGCACCAAGTGCCATTTCTCTTAAAAGTTTTGGTCAGCAAAAAGAACATGATGCTCGTGAGATGACTGCTGAAGAAATTGAACAAACTATTAGAGACTTTGGTGAAGCAACTAGAAGAGCAATTGAAGCAGGTTTTGATGGCGTTGAAATTCATGGCGCAAACCATTATCTTATTCACCAATTTGTTTCTCCTTACTATAATAGAAGAAATGATGTTTGGGCTGATAACTATAAATTCCCTGTTGCTGTTATAGATGAAGTTGTTAAAGCTAAAAAAGCTCATGCAAATGATGATTTTATTATTGGTTACAGATTGTCACCTGAAGAAGCGGAATCACCAGGTATTTCAATGGAGATAACTGAAGAATTAATTCACCAAATCGCAAATAAACCACTTGATTATATTCATGTGTCATTAATGGATGTTAACTCAGTTACGCGAGAAGGTAAATATAAAGGTGAAAATCGCTTGGAACTTATTCATCAATGGATAAATGGACGTATGCCGCTTATTGGTATAGGTTCTGTCTTTACAGCTGAAGATGCACTAAATGCTGTTGAAAACATTGGAGTTGAATTTGTTGCATTAGGTCGTGAAATTCTACTTGATTATGATTTTGTTGCTAAAATAAAAGAAGGTCGAGAAGACGAAATTATAAATGCTTTTGATCCTAATCGTGAAGACCAACATTATCTAACACCAAATCTTTGGGAACAGTTTAATCAAGGATTCTATCCATTACCTCGAAAAGACAAATAATTGAATGGTATATCTGAATGTATCTATTCGAGGCTGAGACATAATTCCTAGCAAAATAGCCAGTAAATGAGTTTTCATAAATTCATTTACTGGCTTCTTTATTTACAATACCTCGTATTGTTGGCTCGCTTTCTTAGGGACAGCTTCAGCCTGTAGTCTTCAACTTGTCCTGCTCCCTCAAGAGTCTCGCCAAAATACTTTGTGTTTATATGTAATTTCACAATGAAATACTTAAAAAAATAAGGTCTTTCGTATAATTTAATAAATACCAATAAACAAAATTAACGAGGTGCCTTATGTATAAAGACTATAACATGACTCAACTTACTCTACCAATGGAAACTTCAGTTCTTATCCCCACAAATGATATTTCACGACATGTAAATGATATTATAGAAACAATTCCCGAGACTGAATTCGATGAATTCAGACATCATCGAGGTGCAACATCATATCATCCAAAAATGATGTTAAAAGTAGTTTTATATGCCTACACACAATCTGTGTTTTCAGGACGTAAGATAGAAAAATTACTTAATGATAATATCCGAATGATGTGGCTATCATAAAATCAAAAGCCTTCTTATAAAACGATTAATCGATTCAAAAACAAATAAAAAAATAATGAAGAATTATAGTTGGGAATATTTCAATGTCCAAATTAATCAAAAGCTTTCAGAACGAAAAGCAAAAACCATCTACAGTCAAAGAAAAATTGATGTGGAGTCTGTTTTTGGAATTATGAAGCCTATTTTGAGTTTCACTCGAAAGTCCGTTCGAGGGATAAATAAAGACAAAAGAGAACTAGGACTTGTGCTAATGACACTTAATATAAGAAAAGTACCAGCTCAACGAGCTGAAAATTATAAAAAAATCATAAAAAAGACAATTTTTATATTATTTCAATAGAAATTGTCTTTATTTACTTATCCTGGAACTTTATGTTCCGGACTCTTTTTATTTTATTGAAATTAATTGTTTATTAGCGATATAACTTGTCAATGATAGAGTCGTTATGTCATTATAAATGTAAGGGCTTACATATATGTTTTGCATCAAGATTTAGTCTGTTTCATACAATTCAATTTTTCGATTATGACGATATTGATTCATTTTATTGTTATATTAAAAAATAAGTTTGAGAGTCGATAGAAATCAGTTATGATATTGTTAATAAGTTTTTATTCGAAAACGAAGGGGAGATTTTATGACTCAATCTGAAAAAATTATTAACTTAACAAATCACTATGGGGCGCATAACTACGTTCCACTTCCAATTGTTATTTCTGAAGCAGAGGGTGTATGGGTGAAAGATCCGGAAGGTAACACGTATATGGATATGCTTTCGGCCTACTCGGCAGTGAATCAAGGTCATCGACACCCAAGAATTATTCAAGCATTGAAAGATCAAGCAGATAAAGTCACTTTAGTATCACGTGCTTTTCATAGTGATAATTTGGGTCAATGGTATGAGAAAATATGTAAACTCGCAGGTAAAGACAAAGCATTGCCTATGAATACGGGAGCAGAAGCGGTTGAAACAGCTTTAAAAGCTGCTCGTCGTTGGGCTTATGATGTTAAGGGTATTGAGCCGAACAAAGCTGAAATTATCGCTTTTAATGGTAATTTCCATGGACGTACGATGGCACCAGTATCATTGTCTTCAGAAGCTGAGTATCAACGAGGCTATGGTCCATTGTTAGATGGCTTTCGAAAAGTTGAGTTTGGTGACTTTAATCAATTAAAAGCAGCAATTAATAAAAATACAGCAGCAATTTTAGTAGAACCTATACAGGGAGAAGCAGGGATTAACGTACCACCAGAAGGATATTTGAAAACAATTAGAGAATTATGTGATGAACATCAAATTTTATTTATTGCTGATGAAATTCAAGCAGGATTAGGACGTTCAGGAAAATTATTTGCAACGGATTGGGATTATGTAAAACCGGATGTTTATATTTTAGGAAAAGCGTTAGGTGGAGGGGTATTTCCTATCTCGGTAGTTCTTGCAGATAATGAGGTATTAGATGTATTTACTCCTGGCTCACATGGTTCTACATTTGGTGGAAATCCACTAGCGTGTGCAGTTTCTATTGCAGCTATAGATGTCATTATTGACGAGGATTTACCTGGTCGTTCATTAGAATTAGGAGAATATTTTAAGTCTGAATTGAAAAAAATTGAGCATCCATCTATTAAAGAAGTTAGGGGACGAGGATTATTTATCGGTATTGAATTACATGAAAGTGCCAGACCATATTGTGAAGCTTTGAAAGAACAAGGATTATTATGTAAAGAAACTCACGACACCGTTATTAGATTTGCACCTCCATTAGTGATAACGAAAGAAGAGTTAGACATGGCTTTAGAGAAGATTAAGAGTGTATTTGCATAGGTTCAAATAGTTGTAACAATTAATTTAGAAAATCTTTAAAATGCTTTCAATTGTGTTACAATTACGAATGAAAGCGAAATCATTTAGTAAAAAGAGGCGAATAGGATCATGACTGAGAATAATAATTTAGTAACTTCCACTCAAGGGATTATTAAAGAAGCATTACACAAGTTGGGCTTTGATGATGGTATGTATGACCTTATAAAAGAACCAATTAGATTTTTACAAGTGCGCATTCCAGTACGAATGGACGATGGGACAGTTAAAACATTTACTGGATACCGTGCACAACATAATGATGCAGTTGGCCCTACTAAAGGTGGCGTTCGTTTCCATCCAGAAGTTGATGAAGAAGAAGTGAAGGCATTATCAATGTGGATGACTTTAAAATGTGGCATTGTTAATTTACCTTATGGTGGGGGTAAAGGCGGTATTGTTTGTGATCCACGTCAAATGAGTATACACGAAGTTGAGCGTCTATCTCGAGGGTATGTAAGAGCTATATCTCAATTTGTTGGACCTAACAAAGATATTCCAGCACCAGACGTTTTTACAAACTCTCAAATTATGGCTTGGATGATGGATGAGTATAGTGCATTAGATAAATTTAATTCGCCAGGTTTTATAACAGGCAAACCTATTGTATTAGGTGGATCTCAAGGACGTGATCGCTCTACAGCTTTAGGTGTAGTCATTGCAATTGAACAAGCGGCAAAACGTCGTGGCATGGATATTAAAGATGCCAAAATTGTGATTCAAGGTTTCGGCAATGCAGGTAGTTTCTTAGCTAAATTCTTATACGATTTAGGTGCTAAAGTAGTTGGTATAAGTGATGCATATGGAGCCTTACATGACCCTAATGGACTTGATATAGATTATTTATTAGATCGACGTGATAGCTTCGGTACAGTTACAAATCTATTCGAAGATACAATTTCTAACAAAGAATTATTCGAATTGGATTGTGACATCCTTGTTCCTGCTGCAATTTCCAATCAAATCACTGAAGATAATGCGCACGATATTAAAGCAAGCATTGTTGTTGAAGCTGCTAATGGCCCTACGACGCCTGAAGCAACACGTATTTTAACAGAAAGAGATATATTACTAGTGCCGGATGTACTTGCAAGTGCAGGAGGTGTGACTGTATCTTATTTCGAGTGGGTACAAAATAATCAAGGTTATTATTGGACTGAAGAAGAAGTCAATGACAAACTACGTGAGAAGTTAGTAACAGCATTTGATACGATTTATGAATTGTCACAAAATAGAAAAATTGATATGAGATTAGCAGCATATATAGTAGGTATTAAACGTACTGCTGAAGCAGCAAGATATAGAGGTTGGGCATAAGAAAAATATTATAAGTATATGATAGAAACCCTAAGACATCAGATGATAGTCTTAGGGTTTCTATCATGTTTATGCAATTGATAATTTTATTAATTGTGAGTTAATGTTAAAAGTAATACTTTCTCAAATGTTTGTAAGTAAAATGCGACTATAAAATCAATATGAAGTCAGTTCAACTCAACGCTAATATTTTATTGTTGTGTTTCTGAAACTTTTTTATATCTATCAGCAAAATTAGTGAATACACCATCAACACCATATTGATTTAAGTTTCTCATTTGATTTTCATCATCAACTGTATAAGGATGAACTAAAAATCCTAAATTTTTTAAATGTCTTGTGTTCTTAATATTTAAATCTGTGTATTCAGGACCTACTCCAGTGGCATAAGATTTAATATTTTTTAAATCTTGATTAGTAGCTTTTTTAAGTTCAAATTTATTCATTAGTCTAATAAGTGGTATATTGGCGTTCATGTGATGTACCTTTTCTAAACTACGCCCTGAAAATGATTGAATCATCACATGTCCATGTTTAAGTGATTTTTGTGTTAACAAGTCATGTTTATCTAATGTATCTAATAATTGTTTTTCCATGCCAGGATAAACATCTGGCGATTTAGTTTCAATATAATAGTTTGCATTTTTGCCATAGCGATTTAAAATTTCGTCTAAAGTAGGAACTTTAGCATTTTTATATTTATTTTTGGCATATTCAGGGTGCTTTCGATTAAACCAGCTTCCTGCATCAAGTTGTTTTAACTCTTTTAAAGTAAGTTGGTCGACACGTCCATGGCCATTAGTTGTACGATTGACCTTTTCGTCATGCATAGCAACCAAGTGACCATCTTTAGTACGTTGTAAATCGATTTCTATATAAGATGCTCCTAATTCATTATGACTTTTATCATATGCTTCAAAAGTATGTTCTGGGGCGTAACCACTTGCGCCACGATGTGCAATGGTTGTAAATTTCTCTCCAGTTAAATTTTTAGTCCAATGATTATGAGTATCGTTTGTTTTACCACTTACTGAGTCTGATTCAGCTTGTCGTTTAAATGTTTTAGCTGATGATTGATTCATATTAGATGGAATATTTGTTTGTTGTTGTATCGATTTCTCTGATTGGTTTGGTGCTGGAGAGTGGTTCGAAGTTTCAGCTATCGAAGGGGAACTTAAACTAGCTAAACCCAGTGTAACGGTAGATAAAGTTGAAATGATTATTTTCTTAGATTTAAACATAAAAACATCCTTTCAAAAATAGTATGTCTACTTAAACGTACATCAATTTGAAAGGATGAAAGGAAATTTTACATTTTTTTTATATAAACTTTGATAACTTAATACAAAATTAAATTTTTGTAATTTTAGATGGCTATTATTTTTAATAACTATTTTGATTCGTTGTCTTTTAATAATGCTTTTGCGACTTTTAGTTGATGTTTTACTGATTCTTGACCAGTTGAACCATAGCTTTGACGACGCTTGAGACAATTTTCAGGTGTTAAATAATCATATATATCTTCCTCAATATTCTCATGATGTTCTTGATATTCGCTTAAAGGTACGTCTAATAGGTATATACCTTTATGAATACAATTTAATACGATTTTACCAACGATTTCATGAGCGGTTCTAAAAGGTACACTTTTACTGACTAAATAGTCTGCTAATTCTGTTGCATTTGAAAAGTCATTTTTTACTGTTTGATTTAAACGGTTTGAATTAACTTTCATAGATGCAACCATACCTTCGAAGATTCTAAGAGATCCTTTAAGTGTGTGTACAGCATCAAATAAACCTTCTTTATCTTCTTGCATGTCTTTATTATAAGCTAATGGTAAGCCTTTAAGTGTTACTAACATACTCATCAAGTGTCCTGTAGTACGTCCGACTTTTCCTCTTATTAGTTCAGCCATATCAGGGTTTTTCTTTTGTGGCATAATAGATGAGCCAGTAGAAAACGCATCTGATAAAGTGATAAATTTTGCCTCATCAGTCGACCAAAAAATGATTTCTTCTGCAAAACGTGATAGATGTACCATAGTGAGTGAAATATGATGCAATGTTTCAACGATATAGTCACGATCACTGACAGCATCTAAACTATTTTCATACAGATTTGCAAATCCTAGAAGTTCTTGAGTCAGATGTCTATCTATAGGGTGTGTAGTTCCACTTAAAGCTGCAGCACCTAATGGTGAGATATCTATACGTTTAAGACTATCCATGAATCTACCTTTGTCTCTTTCTAACATCCAAAAGTAAGTCATAATATGATGTGCGAACGAGATGGGTTGTGCACGTTGTAAATGCGTGTATCCAGGCATAATTGTGTCAACGTGCTGGTCTGCTAATTGTACAATTGTTTCTTGAAACGACGCTATAAGTTCAATAATGTATTGAACTTGTTCTTTAGTATACAAATGCATATCTGTGGCAACTTGATCATTACGGCTACGACCAGTATGCAGTTTTCCACCAGCTTCGCCAATACGTTGAATAAGCTCGTGCTCAATATTAAGATGAATATCTTCGAGAGAAGCTTTAAATTTAAGTTTACCTTCTTCAAAGTCACTTTGAATATTTTTAAGCTCATTAATGATGGATTGAGCTTCATCATCTGTAATAATATGTTGTTTAGCGAGCATAGTTGCATGTGCAATACTACCTTGAACATCTTGTTTAATTAAATTTTTATCAAAATCAATTGACGCATTGAAATCATCAACCCATTCTTCGGGTTGAGTTTCAAATCTGCCACCCCAAGCTTTATTGCTCATTACTATACCCCCCGTGAAGTAATGCATTAACTTGTGTAGGTAAACCATAAATATCAATGAAACCTACTGCTGATTCTTGATTGAAGGCATCTTCTTTTGTATAAGTAGCTAATTTTTCATCGTATAAAGTGTAAGGAGATTGTCTGCCATTGACAATAGCGTTCCCTTTAAATAATTTAATTCTCACATCTCCCTCAACATATTGTTGAGTACTATCGATAAAGAGTTTTAAACTATCTGTTAATGGTGAGAACCACAAACCATTGTATATTTGTTCTGAAAATTGTTTTTCAATGACAGGCTTAAAGTGCGCTACGTCTTTAGTTAATGTAATTGTTTCTAGTGCTTTGTGTGCTTTTAAAATAACTTCCGCACCAGGTGTTTCATAAATCTCTCTCGATTTTATCCCGACCATTCTGTTTTCAACATGATCGATTCTACCAATACCGTGTTTGCCAGCAAGTTGATTCAAGTAAAGAATAAGGTCATCTAATTGATAATCTTTGCCATCAACTTGTACTGGAATACCTTGTTTAAATGTAAGGATAATTTCGTCTGCATTGTCTGGAGTTTCTTCTAAAGGTGTAGTTAAATCAAATGCATCTTCCGGAGGTGCGGCATACGGATCTTCTAAAATACCACATTCATTAGCTCTCCCCCATAAGTTTTGGTCAATTGAGTATGGCGAGTCATAATTGATTGAAACAGGAATATTATGTTTGATTGCGTAATCAATTTCTTCTTCTCTGCTCCAAGCCCATTCACGAACAGGTGCAAATGCTTTTAACTTAGGATTTAAAGCTTTGATTGCCACTTCGAAACGTACTTGATCATTACCTTTACCAGTACATCCATGCGCAATACCAATAGAATTTGTTTTTTCAGCAATTTCAACCAGTTTTTTCGCGATGAGTGGACGTGATAATGCTGAAACTAGAGGATATGCATTTTCATACATTAAATTTCCTTTAATAGCATAACTTACATAATCATCACTAAATTCTTTAGTTGCATCAATAATATGACATTCGACTGCACCCATATCTAAAGCTTTTTGATATACAACGTCTAAATCTTTGCCTTCGCCTACGTCAAGACAACAAGCAACTACATCATATCCTTTATCAATAAGCCATTGAACTGCAACGCTTGTATCTAAACCACCTGAATATGCTAAAACGATTTTATCTTTCATATTTACACCTCAAATAATTTTTTATGATTATTAATATGCATCTATCATATCAGATTGATAATGAAAATAAAACCATTATTTTACATAAATATTCATTTTTAAATCTGATTATATTTAGATATTTTGTTTGAAATACTGTTATAAAGGCTTTTATATATATTTTAAAATTTCTGTAAATTGTATATCGAAAGTGGTGGTGTGACCTTTGATATTAAAAATAACTTTTTTTATGAATGAAAGGTTACATAAAAAATAATTTTCCTGTGATAAGTTAGCCTTGAGAATTGAATAGCGCATCTAAACTTAGTAGAATTAGTATAAGTACTTATAACAGGAGGCAATAAGATGACTCACATTCAATTAGACTATGGCAAAACTTTAGAATTTTTTGATAAGCATGAACTAGATCAGCAAAAGGATATTGTTAAAACTATCCATCAAACTATTCATAAAGGTACAGGAGCAGGTAATGACTTTTTAGGTTGGTTAGATTTACCTGTTGATTATGATAAAGAAGAATTTTCTAGAATCGTCGAAGCATCTAAACGTATCAAATCAAATTCCGATGTACTTGTTGTTATCGGTATTGGAGGTTCATACTTAGGTGCACGTGCTGCAATCGAGATGCTTACATCTTCATTTAGAACAAATACGGAATACCCTGAAATTGTATTTGTAGGTAATCATTTATCCTCAAGTTATACAAAAGAATTACTTGATTATTTACAAGGAAAAGATTTTTCAGTTAACGTTATTTCAAAATCAGGTACTACGACAGAACCAGCAGTTGCATTTAGATTATTTAAACAATTGGTTGAAGAAAAATATGGAAAAGATGAAGCTAAGAAACGTATTTTTGCAACGACAGATAAATCTAAAGGTGCACTTAAACAATTAGCAGACAATGAGGGTTATGAAACGTTTGTTGTACCTGATGATGTGGGAGGTCGTTATTCTGTTCTTACAGCTGTAGGATTACTACCAATTGCAACTGCAGGTATCAATATTGAATCAATCATGATTGGTGCGGCTAAGGCACGTGAAGAGTTATCTTCTGATGATTTAGATCAAAATATCGCATATCAATATGCAACTATTCGAAATATTTTATATAGCAAAGGTTATACTACTGAAATGTTAATTAATTACGAACCGTCTATGCAGTATTTCAACGAATGGTGGAAACAATTATACGGTGAATCAGAAGGGAAAGATTTCAAAGGTATTTATCCATCAAGTGCGAATTACACAACTGATTTACATTCCTTAGGACAATATGTTCAAGAGGGCCGTCGTTTCTTATTCGAGACAGTGGTTAAGGTCAACCATCCAAAACATGATATCAAAATTGAAGAGGATGCAGATGATTTAGACGGACTGAACTATCTTGCTGGCAAATCAATCGATGAAGTGAATACTAAAGCATTTGAAGGTACATTACTTGCACATACCGATGGTGGCGTTCCAAATATCGTTGTAAATATTCCTCAGTTAGATGAAGAAACATTTGGATATGTTGTTTATTTCTTTGAATTAGCTTGTGCAATGAGTGGATATCAATTAGGTGTTAATCCATTTAATCAACCTGGAGTTGAAGCTTATAAACAAAATATGTTTGCACTATTAGGTAAACCAGGCTTTGAAGATAAGAAAAAAGAATTAGAAAATCGTTTATAATTTCAAGTTGAACTTAAATATTGAACTTAAAAAATGAGCCTAGGATTATCTAGGCTCATTTTTATTATGTGTATTAATAAGAGTAAATGAAAATTGATTAACGTCAGATTAGTAAGAAGTCAAATTCAGATAGGAAATAATAAATATTCAATTCATTAGAGTTTCGATAAAGAATGGAATAACAAAATTGATGAATTAGATATCAATATATAGATTTATTAATTCCTACCTAAGTCTGATTTATGTTGTTGACCTAATTTTAATGTTTCAAAAAATATCATTTACAACTATAATGAATAAGTAATACAACCCTAAGAAAGGATTTGATGTATTGTCGCTTTCTCAGTTAGAAGAATGGTTTGACGCATTTCGACAATTCGGATATATTCCTGGGTTCATCATGCTTTATTTAAGAGCCATTGTACCTGTGTTGCCTCTCACTTTGTACGTCGTGCTATTAATACATGCGTATGGATTGTTTCCAGGTATAATTATCAGTTGGCTAGGTATCGTCTCAGGTACTTTTACTGTCTTTCTTATCTGTAAGAAATTTGTGAATACAATAAGAATGAAAAAATTAAAAAGTAGAAAGTCTGTTCAAAGGCTAATTAGCTTCATAGATAGACAAGGGCTTATCCCTTTATTCGTATTATTATGCTTTCCATTTACACCCAATACATTAATAAATATTATTGCGAGCTTATCTCACATCAAAATAAAATATTATTTTTTTGTATTAGTTATTTCCAAATTGATTTCAATTACTATTCTAGGAGTAATGGGAAAAGAAATTTTCACCATATTTACTAATCCATTAAGAGCGCTTATTATGATAGTGTTACTTGTAGTATTATGGTTTATTAGCAAAAAGGTAGAAAAGTATTTTATGGGTTCTACCAAGGAGTAAAACATGAAACATTTGATTAAATATTTGATTTCCTTTACTTTTGCAATTATTATTGTAATATTCATTCAATCATTTATAATCGTAGGCGCTGTGATATCAAATAATAGCATGACACCGACCTTGCAAACGGGAGATAGAGTAATAGTTAATAAAATTAAAGTCACGTTTGACCTTATTCAACGTGGTGATATAATCATGTACAGGCATAATAACAAAACCTATTTTAGCAGAATTATAGGAAAGCCTGGTGAGTCTGTGAGTATTAAATCGCAGCGTATTAATATCGATGATAGACAAGTAAATGAACCATATATGAAAGATAGGCATATTAAAGACATTACATTAAGAGAAATTAAAAATTCTGATGGTGATACGATTCCACCGGGAGCATTTTTTGTTTTAAATGATAATAATAACAAACATACTGATTCAAGAACCTATGGTTTAATAGATAAGAAAGATATCATTGGAGATGTCAGTTTAAAATATTATCCATTTAAAGAATTTAACTATCAATTTAAATAACCAGAAGAGGTGTAGACTTTGAAAAAAGAAATTTTAGAGTGGATTGTTGCCATAGCCGTTGCCATTGCACTTATTGCCCTAATCACTAAATTTGTCGGGAAATCATATTCTATTAAAGGTGATTCAATGGATCCTACATTAAAAGATGGGGAGCGTGTAGTGGTAAATATTATTGGCTATAAATTAGGTGGCGTTGAAAAAGGAAATGTCATTGTATTTCATGCTAATAAAAAAGATGATTATGTTAAAAGAGTTATTGGAACTCCAGGAGATAGTGTTGAATATAAAAATGATACACTCTATGTTAATGGTAAAAAACAATCAGAACCATACTTGAACTATAATGAGAAACGTAAGCAAGCTGAGTATATCACAGGTAGTTTCAAAACAAAAAATTTACCAAATGCTAATCCTCAATCTAATGTTATTCCTAAAGGTAAATATTTAGTTTTGGGAGATAACCGTGAGGTAAGTAAAGATAGTCGTTCATTTGGTTTAATTGACAAAGACCAAATTGTTGGAAAGGTATCGCTTAGATATTGGCCTTTCAGTGAATTTAAATCTAACTTCAATCCAAATAACACTAAAAATTAAATATCAATCAACTTTGGAGATTTCTATTCATGCGTTTTAAAAATAGAAATCTCTTTTTTGTTTTTCTTAGAAAATACACCTGTGTGATATGATTAATAATAAAGGAGTGAGGGAATGTTATGGAATTTAATACATATATTGGTCGAGCAGGTACAGGAAAGTCAACAGCCATGCTTAATCAAATAAAAAATAAAATGAAGCAAGACCCGCTGGGTGATCCTATAGTATTAATTGCACCTACTCAGAGTACTTTTCAATTAGAGCAAGCATTTGTAAATGATTCCGAACTTCATGGTAGTTTGAGAACTGAAGTACTTCACTTTGAAAGATTGAGTCATCGTGTTTTTCAAGAAGTTGGTGGTTTGACAGAGCAACGATTATCTAAGGCCGCTTTAGAAATGATGATTTTCCATATTGTTCAACAACATGAGTCTGATTTGAAATTGTATGGTTCACAAGCTCAATACTATGGTTTAAGCGAAAAGTTAGCTGAGCAAATTCAAGATTTTAAAAAATATAATGTCACTCCTGAACACTTAGATCAATTGATAGAAAATCATTCAGTACAAACGAGAACAAAACATAAATTAGAAGATATTTCTCTTATTTATAAACAATTAGAATCACGAATGAATGGTGAATTTATAACAACAGAGGATAGTTTGCAACAATTCATTGAAATACTATCTCAATCTCAGTGGATAAAAAAGGCTGAAGTATTTATTGATGGATTCCATAATTTTTCTACATTGGAATATAGAATTATAGAAGCACTTGTTCAACACGCCAAACAGGTGACTGTGTTATTAACGACCGATGGCAGCCATCATCCATTTAGTTTGTTTAGAAAGCCATCTGAAGTTTTATCACATTTGGAGGATATCGCTAATCGTTTAAATATAAATCTAAATAAAACATATTTTAATACATTTTATCGCTATAAAAATGATGATTTAAAGAATCTTGAAAATGGGTTTGATGCATTACAATTTACGCCTAAACATCATCAAAATCATGTTAAAATATTTGAATCTTCAAGCATGAGAGAAGAAATAAATGAAGTAGCTCGACGTATTTTAAAAGATGTCAGAGAAGCAGATTATAAATTCAGGGACATTGCTATATTATACCGTGATGAATCGTATGCATATCTATTCGAGTCAATACTTCCTTCATATGATATACCATTTAACATTGATACTAAAAAGTCTATGACACATCATCCTATCATGGAAATGTTACGTTCTTTATTGGAAGTGATACGTTCAAATTGGCATATTAATGCAATGTTACGATTATTTAAAACGAATGTTTTAACGTCTCAATTTAAAAGAAGTAGCTATTTAATTGATTTACTGGAAAATTTCGTTTTAGAACGTGGTATTTATGGTAAACGTTGGTTAGATGAAGATATCTTTAGTATTGATCAGTTTAGTAGAATGGGACGTAAATCACATCAACTAACTGAAGAACATCAAGCATTATACAAAGAAGTAATTAAACTTAAAACGAATGTTATAGATAAAGTATTACATTTCGAACAAGCTATGAATGAAGCGCATACAGTTAAAGATTATGCTACGTCATTTTATGAAAGTTTGGAGTATTTTGAACTACCGAGTCAGTTAATGACTCAACGTGATGAATTAGAGTTAGCGGGTCTAACAGAAAAAGCCGAAGAAATTGACCAAGTATGGAATGGTTTAATACAAATTTTAGATGATTTAGTTACTGTATTTGATGATCAGGAAATGACACTTCAACAATTTTTAGATGTTTTTGATATAGGTTTAGAGCAATTAGAGTTTGTTATGATACCTCAAACTTTGGATCAAGTTAGTATCGGTACAATGGATTTAGCGAAAGTTGATAATAAAAAACATATTTATATGGTTGGGATGAATGATGGTACATTACCACAGACTGTATCTTCATCAAGTTTGATTACAGATGAAGAGAAAAAATATGTTGAGGACAATGCACATGTAGAGTTAAGTCCAACTTCAGATATACTGCAAATGGATGAAGCGTTTGTATGTTACATCGCTATGACAAGGAGTCAACAAAGCGTTACTTTTTCATATAGTTTAATGGGGAATTCTGGAGATGAGAAGGAAATTAGTCCTTTTTTAACACAAATTAAAGAATTATTTTATGATTTAGAAATCACCAATCTACAAGATTTACATAAAGCGCAACCATTATTAATGATGCAACATTCACATCAAACTAAAATTCAGCTTTTTGAATATTTAAGAGGTTGGTTAGACCATGAAGACATAGATATTCGTTGGTTGGATGCATATTTAGCTATTCGAGACGATGATCAATTAAATCAAGGTTTAGATTATCTTACGACGTCATTGACATATGATAACGAGACTGTCCAATTAAATGAAACCTTATCACAACAACTTTATGGTAAAACTATCAACGCTAGTGTGTCTCGTTTTGAAGGTTATCAACAATGTCCTTTTAAACATTATGCCTCGCACGGTTTAAGATTAAATGAACGCACTAAATATGAATTACAAAATTTTGACTTAGGAGATATTTTCCATTCAGTTTTAAAATATATTTCCGATCGAATTTATGGTGACTTCAAGAATTTAGATACAAAGAATATTCAATCACTTACTAAAGAAGCATTAGAGCTTATTTTACCTAAAGTACAGTTTAATTTGTTAAATTCGTCTGCGTATTATAAATATTTATCTAAAAAGATTGGATCAATCGTTGAAACAACTTTAAAGGCACTTAAATATCAAGGGGAGTACTCTAAATTTGTACCTCAACGATTTGAAACAGGATTTAGAAAATCACCTAAAAACAAAGGTGAACTTGTTGCACAACCACTGATTACCAATCAGGGAATTCCGATTAATATAAGAGGTCAAATCGATCGTATTGATACATATACAAAAGGTGATCATAGTTATGTCAATATCATTGATTATAAATCTTCAGAAAGTAGTGCAACACTCGATTTAACAAAAGTTTATTATGGTTTGCAAATGCAAATGATGACCTACATGGATATTGTATTACAAAACAAGGAACGTTTAGGTCTTACAGATATTGTGAAACCAGGGGGTCTACTTTATTTCCATGTCCATGAACCGCGCATTAAATTTAAAAGTTGGGCAGATATAGATGAAGACCAATTTCAAAAAGACTATATCAAAAACTTTAAAATGAGTGGTTTGCTTAATCGTGACCAAGAAGTGTTAGACGCTTTAGATATTAGACTTGAACCAAAGTATAATTCGGATATTGTTCCAATAGCATTAACAGCTAAAGGCGCTATAAATCAGCGTAGTAGTAAAGTAGCTGATGAAAACATCATTTATCAATTAATAGAACATAATAAGAAGAATTTTATCGAGACAGCCACCCACATTATGGATGGACATACGGAAGTGGCACCCTTGAAGTACAAACAAGTATTACCTTGTCAATTTTGTAATTATAAATCAGTTTGTCATGTAGACGGATTAATAGATAGTAAGCGTTATAGAACAGTAGATGAATCGATAAAACCATTAGATTTAATTCAACAATTAAGAAATGAAGGTGGTGAAAGACATGATTCCAACTAAACCTCAAGATGTGATTTGGACAGATGCACAATGGCAAAGTATTTATGCGAAAGGACAGGACATACTTGTTGCTGCTGCAGCAGGTTCCGGAAAAACAGCCGTTCTAGTTGAGCGTATTATACAACGTATACTAAGAGATGAGGTAGATGTAGATCGGTTACTAGTTGTAACATTTACGAATTTAAGCGCACGTGAGATGAAGCATCGAGTTGATAAACGTATACAAGAAGCATCTTTTAAGGATCCTAACAATGAACATTTAAAGAATCAGCGAATCAAAATTCATCAAGCACAGATTTCTACTTTACACAGTTTCTGTTTGAAATTGATTCAGCAGCATTATGACGTATTAGATATCGATCCTCATTTTAGAACAAGTAGTGAAGCGGAAAATATATTATTATTAGAACAAACTATTGATGATGTTTTAGAACAACACTATGATAAATTAGATCCTCACTTTATAGAATTAACCGAACAACTATCATCAGATAGGAATGATGATCAATTTAGAAGTATTATTAAGCAGTTATATTTTTTCAGTATTGCTAATCCTCAACCATTTGAATGGCTCAATCAATTAGCGCAACCATACAAAGAAGAAAATAAACAGCGAGAATTAATGCAGCTTATCAATGATTTAGCAATGATTTTTATGAAAGCAGGATATGAGGAATTACAAAAAAGTTATGACTTATTCTCAATGATGGAAAGTGTTGATAAGCAGCTTGAAGTTATTGAAACCGAACGCATGTTTATTACTAAAGCCATTGAAGGTAAAGTATTAAATACAGATGTTATCACACAACATGAATTTATGAGTCGTTTTCCGGCAATAAATAGCAAGATAAAAGAAGCAAATGAAGGCATGGAAGATGCTTTAAATGAAGCAAAACAACATTATGATAAATATAAATCTTTAGTTATGAAAGTAAAAAATGATTATTTTTCTAGAAATGCAGAAGATTTGCAAAGAGATATGCAACAACTCGCACATCGAGTGGCTTATTTAGCTCAAATAGTTCAAGACGTGATTCAATCATTTGGTGTTCAAAAACGAAGTCGTAATATTTTGGATTTCTCAGATTATGAACATTTTGCATTACGCATTCTTACTAACGAAGATGGCTCGCCTTCGCGTATCGCTGAAACGTATCGTGAACATTTTAAAGAAATCCTAGTTGATGAGTATCAAGATACTAATAGAGTGCAAGAAAAAATATTATCTTGTATTAAAACTGGTGAAGAACACGATGGTAATTTGTTCATGGTTGGGGATGTGAAGCAGTCTATTTATAAATTTAGACAAGCTGATCCCAGTTTATTTATTGAAAAATATAATCGCTTTTCTAGTAGTGGAACTGAAAGTGGCTTACGCATTGACTTATCGCAAAACTTTCGTTCGAGACAGGAAGTGTTATCTACAACCAATTATTTGTTCAAACATATGATGGATGAACAAGTAGGAGAAATTTCATATGATGATGCAGCGCAATTGTATTTTGGTGCACCATATGACGAAGTTTCACATCCTGTTCAATTACGGGCACTTATTGAGGCAAGTTCAGAAAATAGTGACTTAACTGGAAGTGAACAAGAAGCGAATTACATTGTTGAGCAAGTTAAAGATATTATTAATCATCAAAACGTATACGATATGAAAACAGGTCAATACAGAAAAGCAACATATAAAGATATCGTAATTTTAGAGCGAAGTTTTGGTCAAGCTCGTAATCTTCAACAAGCTTTTAAAAATAATGATATCCCTTTTCACGTAAATAGTAAGGAAGGATATTTTGAGCAAACTGAAGTACGTCTTGTTCTTTCATTTTTAAGAACAATAGATAATCCACTTCAAGACATTTATTTAGTGGGTTTGATGCGTTCTGTAATATATCAATTTACTGAAGAAGAATTAGCTAAAATAAGAGTTGTAAGCCCTCATGATGATTACTTTTATCAATCTATAAAAAATTATATGATTGATGAAAAAGCTGATTCTAGATTGGTTGACAAGTTAAATCGTTTTATTCAGGATATACAAAAATATCAAAATTATAGTCAAAGTCAACCGGTTTACCAATTAATTGATAAATTTTATAATGATCATTTTGTAATTCAGTACTTTAGCGGTCTTATTGGAGGTAAAGGTAGAAGAGCGAATCTGTATGGGCTATTTAATAAAGCTGTTGAATTTGAAAATTCAAGTTTCAGAGGTTTATTCCAATTTATTCGTTTTATTGATGAGCTTATTGATCGTAAAAAAGATTTTGGTGAAGAAAATGTCGTAGGTCCTAACGATAATGTGGTTAGAATGATGACGATTCACAGTAGTAAAGGATTAGAATTTCCATTTGTAATTTACTCAGGATTATCTAAAAAATTCAACAAAGGTGACCTGAATGCACCAGTTATTCTAAATCAACAATATGGTTTAGGTATGGATTATTTTGATGTAAATAAAGATATGGCTTTTCCTTCGCTTGCCTCTGTGGCATATAGAGCAATAAATGAAAAAGAACTTATATCAGAAGAGATGCGTTTAATCTATGTTGCGTTGACACGAGCAAAAGAGCAACTTATTTTAGTTGGAAGAGTCAAAGATGAAAAATCGTTAATTAAATATGAAAAATTAGCTGTTTCAGACACACATATAGCAGTTAATGAACGCCTTACTGCCACAAATCCATTTGTTCTAATTTATGGTATTTTGGCTAAGCATCAATCGCCTTCATTGCCAAATGATCAAAGATTTGAAAGAGATATTGATCAATTAAATTCTGAAGTGAAGCCACGCGTATCAATAGTGATTGATCATTACGAGGATGTTTCAACTGAAGAAGTGGTCAATGATAATGAAATAAGAACAATCGAAGAATTAAAGGCCATAAATACTGGTAATGAAGATGTGAAAATTAAAATTCATCAACAGCTTTCTTATGACTATCCTTTTAAAGTTAACACGATGAAACCATCTAAACAGTCGGTATCAGAGTTAAAACGCCAATTAGAAACTGAAGAAAGTAATACAAATTATGATAGAGTACGTCAATATCGTATTGGTGTTGCATCATATGAAAGACCCAAGTTTCTTACCCAAACAAAAAAAAGAAAAGCAAATGAAATAGGGACTTTAATGCATACAGTCATGCAACACTTACCTTTTAGAGAACAACGTTTAACAAAAGACGAATTACTCCAATATATCGATGGATTGATTGACAAACAACTTATTGATGAAGATGCAAAAGAGGATATTAGAATAGATGAGATTATGCATTTCATTGATGGCCCTCTCTATATGGAAATAGCTCAAGCTGACAATGTTTATACTGAATTACCTCTTGTGGTAAATCAAATTAAAGTTGATGGACTTACAAGTGAAGATGAAGATGTATCCATTATTCAAGGTATGATTGATTTAATATATGAAAGTGACGGACAATTTTACTTTGTTGATTACAAAACAGATGCTTTTAATAGAAGAAAAGGTATGAGTGATGAAGAAATAGGGAATCAGCTCAAAGAAAAATATCAGATACAAATGACGTATTATCGAAATACTTTAGAAACCATACTTAAACGACCTGTAAAGGGTTACTTATATTTTTTCAAATTTGGTACATTAGAAATAGATGATTAAAATTCAAAGTTACTTTGATAAAGTGGGAAACAATAAGCCGTGTTTTCATCCTAACCAAGAAAACACGGTTTCACTGTATATATGTCTGTTATTAAGCTTACAAATAAACTTTCTTAATTTTCTTACTTTTATATTTGTTATTTGAACTTAGATATAGTTATAATATGTAATAAGATATAGATGAGGAGTTGATTATGAATGAAATTTCTATCATTCAAACATAATGACAGAACTTCATATGGTGTTAAAGTAAAACGTGAAGATGCTGTTTGGGATTTACCAATGGTTTTTGCTGAGTTTGGGGACAAAGACTTTAATCCTAAAACTTTAATTGCAGGTTTACAGCAAAATCAAACTTTAGACTTTCAAGAGCAAGTTCGAAAAGCAGTTGTCGCAGCAGAAGAAAGTGGAAGAGATGAGGAATTTAAACTTTTATTCACTGATATTGATTTTCTACCACCAGTGACACCTCCTAATAATGTGATTGCATTTGGTAGAAATTATGAAGATCATGCTAGTGAATTAAATCATGAAGTTGATAGTTTATACGTATTTACTAAAGCGGCTTCATCTTTAACTGGTGATGAAGCAACAATTCCTAATCATAAAGATATTACAGAACAATTGGACTATGAAGGCGAACTTGGAATTGTAATTGGAAAATCAGGCGAAAAGATTCCTAGAGGATTAGCTTTAGATTATATTTATGGGTACACAATTATCAATGATATTACAGATCGTACTGCGCAAAGTTCACATGATCAAGCATTCTTATCAAAAAGTTTAACTGGGGCATGCCCAATGGGCCCTTATATAGTAACCAAAGACGAATTACCTGCGCCAGAGAATGTAAATATCGTAACAAAAGTGAATAACGAAATTCGACAAGATGGCAACACTGGTGAGATGATTTTAAAAATAGATGAACTCATCGAAAAGATTTCAAAATATGTAGCTTTACATCCAGGCGATATCATTGCAACTGGTACACCCGCTGGTGTGGGTGCTGGTTTACAACCACCACAATTTTTACAACCAGGTGATGAAGTCAAAGTAACTATAGATAATATTGGCACTTTAACAACATATATATCTAAAAATTAAGAGTTATACAATTCTTTAAAAAGTTAAAGGGGAGTGGAGTAAATATGTTACTCCCTAATCCCTAACTTGCTTTGTCTGTAGAAATTTTAGTGTAATTCTATGTGTTGAGCGTTGGAATTTAATTTGCTTATTTTAAAATTTCTGTTCAAAAACTTGATATTAATACATTTTTAGTTCAGTCATCGAATGACTATTCGTTAAAAAAGTCTGGGATATTATTTTTATTCTAGACTTTTTTGTATACTTATCAAAATATTTATTATTTTAATTATTGATAAAAATTGAAGTAATGGAATCATCAAATATTTAGAAATATGTTATGATGATTTAGAAATAAAAAGATGGGGGGACAAACATGTTACATGTCCATATTTTAAGTTGGGTATTAGCAATTATTTTATTTATCGCAACTTATTTAAATTATTCACAAACGCAAGGTGCATCACCTTATTATAAGCCTTTGCATATGGCATTAAGATTATTCATGCTATTAACATTAATTTCTGGTTTTTGGGAATTAATCGAAGAGTTTATGGCTGCCTCTAATGGTGAAGGTGGAAATCATATGCTACTTACTTTAAAAATGTTATGTGGTTTAGCTGTTATCGCATTTATGGAAATTTCTATTGCTAAAAGAAAAAAACAACAGACTAGCCATAAATTCTTTTGGATTACTATTATTTTAATCATAATTACAATGGCTATTGGTGTTATTTTACCTTGGGGCCCAATTTCTAAAATATTTGGAATAAGTTAAACATGCTTGGATACAATAACGTACGATTTATATTTATTGAAGTATGAACATCATATTATTCCTAAAAAAAAGACCAAAATGAATTCAAAAAATTCATTTTGGTCTTTTTATATGAAAATTATAAGTTCATTTTCCTAAATAGTCACTCTTGCTATTTCTCCCATTCTATTCATAAATTATGATTTGTGTGGAATGTTATTGCGCTTTATACCCAATTAAATTAATTAAATCTTTTGGATGACTATAAGGAGGTGCATATGCTACTTCAAATTCTGTTAAATCATCCACAGTAGCATTATTCATCATTGCCATTGATAATACGTCTATTCTTTTATCGGCACCTTGTTTACCAACTGCTGCTGCGCGTATAAGTTTTCTCGAGTCTTTTTCAAAATAAACACGTAAATGTAGTGGTGAATTTCCTGGGTAATATCCTGCATGAGCTCCTTGCTTAACTTCAACCATATCATAATCGAAATTTTTAAGTTCATTTGGTTTGATGCCAACACTTGCTAATGTATAGTCAAAAAATTTCACTATATTATTTCCTAGATAACCTTTAAAGTGAATAGACGAATTTCCAGAAAGTTGTTCAGCTATAATACTTGCACCACGGTGTGCTCCCCAAGCAAGTGGAACCTGTGCCGGTAAATTCACATGACGATAATGTGAAGTAATAACATCACCTAATGCATAAATATTTGGTATATTTGTTTGGAAATTATGATTTACTGGGATATATCCTTTATCATTCAGTATGACGTTAGATGATTTAATAAATTGTGAATTTGGATGAGTACCTACACCTTCGATAATAAGATCAAAGTTTTCAACTTTACCAGATGTGAATGTAACTTCATGTCCATTGACGTGACTAATTTCTTCGTTAAATCTATAAGTGATATTTCTTTTTTCTATTTCGTCGATGATGGGTTGATTCATATCTTGATCCATCAGTTTATTAATATTTGTAGAGCGATGAATCCATGTGACATCCAAACCTCTATGATGTAAATTTTCAAGGACTTCTAAAGAGATGTAACCCGCGCCAACAACAAGTGCACGTTGTGCTTTGGTATTCGTAATAAAGGTATCAATTGTTTCAGTATCTTCGAGATTTCGCACAGTAAATGAGATATCACTATGAGTGTTTAATCGATTTGCAGATGCGCCAGGACTTAAAATCAATGTATCGTAGCTTTCTTCAAAAGTTTGATTAGTTTGATGATTTAAGACAGTAACTTTTTGTCTCTCATCATTGATTTGTATAACTTCATGGTATGTTTTTACAGTGATTTGCTTTTTGTCATAAAATTGATTGGGCGTGTATGCTAAAACTTTACGACGGTCCTCGATAACGTTGCCAATATAATAAGGTAATGCACAATTAGCAAAGCTCATGTCTCTATCTTTTTCAAAAACAATGATTTCACTCTCTTTATCTAATCTTCGAATTTGACTTGCACAAGTCGCACCACCAGCAACTGCACCGACTATTATAATTTTATTCATAGCTGTCTCTCCTTTATATATGTATGATATTGAAACACGTATGCCTTTTTAATCATCACTTGGATTGTTTATTCAACTTAATAATAACGCATTTTCAAATTAAAAAAGTCATTTAAATAACGACCTATTCCGTCTTCATTATTACTAAACGTAGTCTCATTTGCTATTTCTTTTAAATCTTTCAAGCCATTGGCCATTGCAATGCCATGGGTCGCAAACTTTATCATTTCTATATCATTGTCCTCATCACCAAACGCAATGATATGATCGTCGGCGATGTTTAAATAGTTTTGAACATGCTTGATTCCACGTGCTTTGTTAATCCCACGTTTCACAATTTCTATTACTGGAAACGGTGCGCCCCAACGACGATGTTCAATATTTTCTGCATAAAAATGTGTTAACATATCTTTAATTTCAGGAATATTTTCTTCTTCTGCTTCAACAAGTAATGACGTAGGTGCTTCATTAAGATTTTCAAGTAAATTACCCGTTTGAATTTTAGGATTTCCCATTGAAAAACCTTCGAAAAGTCTTGGATCATAACTATTTATAAAGACGTAGTCTTTTACTTCAGCAATGATATTTGTAATATGAGATTGTTGAAGTGCTGTAATAATATTTTTAGAAATTTCTACATCAAGTACTTCATGTATCACTTTGAAATCGTTTGCTTTTGGATGATGTACAAATGCTCCATTAAAGTTAACAACAGGTGTGCTCATATTTAGTTCATGATAATACATCTGGCTTGCGCGATAAGGTCTTCCAGTAGCAATCATAACGTAGTGTCCACATTGTTGTAATTCGGTTAATACTTGTTTAGTGTAAGGTGAGATTTCTTTATTGTCATTTAATAATGTACCATCTAGATCTAGACAAATTAAATAAGGTTGCATATATTACTCCTTGTGTTGTTAATTATCATGTAACAGTATCATAGCATTTTATTGGCGTTTTGTCGGATATTTGATATATTGGTGTAAAGAAAATTTTAAAGAGGTGATACTGATGGAAGAAGCACTAAAAGATAGTATCTTAGGCGCTCTTGAAATGGTAATAGATCCTGAGTTAGGGATAGATATCGTTAATTTAGGTTTAGTATATAAAGTTGATGTTGATGATGAAGGTTTATGTACAGTTGAAATGACATTGACTTCGATGGGATGTCCATTAGGACCACAAATTATTGAACAAGTTAAGAGTGTTTTGGCTGAGATTCCTGAAATTTCTGATACAGAAGTGATGATTGTATGGAGTCCACCTTGGAATAAAGATATGATGTCACGATATGCCAAAATAGCTTTAGGCATCGGATAATATAAAGGATAGCTACTCATTGTTTGGAATAATGATGTAGCTATCCTTTTTAATTATTAAAGAAAATTCAATAAGAATTATCGTATGTTCATTTAATATTTTTATAAATTGGGCCTATAATAAAATTGAATTAATATTACAAATGTATTACAATACTTAAGACTTATAACCTTTTAATGAGGTATATCTTACGAAGTATGATAATTAATTCAATGGAAACGTGCGCTATATGATAGGGATAGCTATAACATAAGAGAATGACCTTGTTAATTTAAATGAGATAAAATTTGTTTGAATAAGTTGATTAGAAGCAATAGCGTTCGTCTTATGAAATTGATTAGTAAAAAAGTTACTTGTCTAACGAAATTTATTATTAATAGGGAAGAATGTAACAATGAGAAAAAAATTAAATAATGAATATCGCTCTGCTAAAAAAATACGATATATGCCTGGATTAGATGGTTTGCGAGCAATTGCAGTCATTGGTATTATTATTTATCACTTGAATAAACAATGGTTAACAGGTGGTTTTTTAGGCGTAGATACTTTTTTTGTTATTTCAGGTTATTTGATTACGAGCTTATTACTTAAAGAGTATGAAGATACTGGAACAATAAATCTTAAAAATTTTTGGATTCGTCGTATTAAAAGGTTATTACCAGCGGTATTTGCATTAATAGTAGTAGTTGGAATTGCAACTTTATTATTGCACCCCGAGCATATTGTAAGAGTTAAACATGATATGATAGCAGCAATATTTTACGTATCTAATTGGTGGTATATTGCTAAAGATGTCAATTATTTCGAGCAATTTTCTTTTATGCCTTTAAAGCACCTATGGTCACTAGCCATTGAAGAGCAGTTTTACCTTTTTTTCCCAGCAGTACTCTTATTATTTATGGCAATAGTTAAGAAAAAGAAAAATGTCATACTGATGTTTTGGATCATATCCCTGGTTTCATTATTAATGATGGTTGTTATTTCTCAACCTCACTTGAACCATTCTAGAGTATATTTTGGAACTGATACAAGATTGCAGACACTGCTTTTAGGTGTACTTCTAGCATTTATCTGGCCACCTTTTAAATTAAATCCCAATCCACCTAAAGGATTAAAAACTGTGATTAATAGTGCGGGTATCATAGGACTTACATTTTTAATTCTATTATTCTTTACTGTTAGTGATGAAAGTGATTGGATTTATAACGGTGGATTTTATCTTATTTCAACAATGACTTTGCTAATTATTGCAAGTGTTGTTCATCCAACGACAATTTTAGCTAAGTTATTAGGAAATCCTTTATTTGTCTACATTGGAAAGCGTTCATACAGTTTATACTTATGGCATTTTCCTGTAATTAGCTTTATTCATAGTTATTTTATTGATGGTCAATTACCAACTTATGTTTATATTATGGATATCGTAATTACTGTATTATTAGCCGAATTATCATTTAGATATGTTGAAACGCCATTAAGAAAGGAAGGTCTAAAGGCTTTTACATTTAAAAAAACTTACAAACCTCAGTTTATTAGAACAATTGTAACGTTAATTATGTTGTTACCTTTTATTTTTATACTAGTTGGAGCTTTCGATAAATTCGGAAAAGATACAATTTCAAATAAAGCACAAACATTTAATACAAACGAGGCTGATCAATATCTTATTCATATGATACCGATTGATAATATTTCGTTAACTAGCGATGGTAAAACCAAAGAGAATAAGAAAGACAATGATGTATATACACAAATTAAGCCATTATTAATTGGTGATTCAGTTATGGTAGATATAGGGGAACAATTTAAAACGAAAGTACCCAAAGCTAAAATCGATGGCAAAGTCGGTCGTCAACTCTATCAGGCCGAGAGCCTCGTTAAAAATCAATATAGACATTATAATAAACCATCAGACCAAATCATACTTGAGTTAGGTACAAATGGTGATTTTACAAAAGAACAATTAGATAATTTAATTGACAAATTTGGCAAAGCACAAGTGTATCTTGTGAATACAAGAGTGCCAAGATCATATGAAAGTCATGTTAATGAGTTGATGGCAAAAGCAGCTAAAAATAAAAAGAATGTAACCCTAATTGATTGGTATAGTCGCTCAAAAGGGCATACAGAGTATTTTGCTCCAGACGGAATCCATCTTGAAAATGATGGCGTAGAGGCATTGACAGATGAGATATTAAAAAATATAAAGAAGAAATAATAAATTAATCATTGAGGAAGAACTCTATTCATTTGGAATTAAGTTCTTTCTCTTTTTTCATTTCTATGTCGTAATAAAATGAAAAAATAAGCTTTTATTGTTGATTAAATAGATAGGAAGGTCTATAATATAGTTAAGGTCAAAGAAAGTCAAAGTCAAATTTGATTTCTCTATATTGATCTACTCTTAATGATAGAGGTGAAATAATTTGGATATTAATCAAATGACATATGCTGTACAAGGTGCCTTACAAAAAGCAGTCGCGTACAGTAAAGAATATGAATTACAAAACATTGAAGTTGAAGCATTGTTAAAAGCTGCAATGAATGAAAATGATAGTTTATTTAAAAGTATATTAGAACGAGCAAATATTGATGTTGATCAATTAATAAAAGCATACGATAATCAATTAAGTCATTATCCAACTGTACAAGGTGACAATGTTCAGTATGGACAGTATATTAGTGCTAAAACAAATGAATTATTAGACAAAGCCGAGAAATATATGAAGTCCTATGAAGATGAGTTTATTTCTATGGAGCATATATTACGTGCAGCCATAGATACTGATGAAACTACTCAAAAATGGGTCGGCAATAAAGTAGAAGTGATAAAAGAAATTATAACTAAAGTTAGAGGGGGAAATCATGTGACATCTCAAAATCCAGAAGTAAACTATGAAGCTTTAGAAAAATATGGTCGTGATCTTGTAGAAGAAGTACGTCAAGGTAAAATGGACCCTGTCATCGGTAGAGATGAAGAAATACGTAATACAATTCGTATATTAAGTCGAAAAACAAAAAATAATCCGGTTTTAATCGGTGAACCAGGTGTAGGTAAAACTGCAATTGTTGAAGGTTTAGCACAACGAATTGTACGTAAAGACGTTCCAGAATCATTACTCGATAAAACGATTTTCGAGCTTGATTTAAGTGCCTTAGTTGCAGGTGCAAAATATAGAGGTGAATTTGAAGAACGTTTAAAAGCAGTATTGAAAGAAGTAAAAGAATCTGAAGGTCGAATCATCTTATTCATTGATGAAATTCATATGTTAGTAGGCGCTGGTAAAACTGATGGTGCTATGGACGCAGGAAACATGTTGAAACCAATGCTTGCGCGTGGTGAATTGCATTGTATAGGTGCTACGACATTAAATGAATATCGTGAATATATTGAAAAAGATTCAGCATTAGAACGTCGTTTCCAAAAAGTTGGGGTCAGTGAACCTGATGTTGAGGATACAATATCAATTTTACGTGGTCTAAAAGAACGTTATGAGGTCTACCATGGTGTACGTATACAAGACCGTGCACTTGTTGCAGCGGCTGAGCTATCTGATAGATATATTACCGATAGATTTTTGCCAGATAAAGCTATAGATTTAGTCGACCAAGCGTGTGCGACAATACGTACAGAAATGGGATCAAATCCAACAGAGTTAGACCAAGTAAATCGTCGAGTAATGCAATTAGAAATTGAAGAAAGTGCCTTGAAAAATGAATCTGATAACGCAAGTAAACATCGTTTAGAAGAGCTTCAAGAGGAATTATCTAATGAAAAAGAAAAACAATCCTCTTTAAAATCACGTGTTGAACAAGAAAAAGAAAAAATTGCTAAAGTACAAGAAAAACGTGCTGAACTAGATAGTAGTCGTCAAGCTCTTGAAGATGCACAAACAGAAGGTAATCTTGAAAAAGCAGCAGAATTACAATATGGTACAATTCCGCAATTAGAAAAAGAATTGCAAAAATTTGAGGAAGCCTTTCAAGATGAAACTGGCGAAGATAGTGAAAGAATGATTCGTGAAGTCGTTTCAGATGAAGAAATAGGCGACATAGTTAGTCAATGGACAGGTATACCTGTATCTAAACTTGTGGAAACAGAAAGAGAAAAGCTATTAAGTTTAAGTGACATCTTACACAAACGTGTAGTAGGTCAAGATAAAGCAGTTGATTTAGTATCAGACGCAGTAGTTAGAGCACGTGCTGGAATTAAAGATCCGAATAGACCAATCGGAAGTTTCTTATTCTTAGGACCTACTGGAGTAGGTAAAACTGAATTAGCAAAATCGCTTGCTTCATCACTTTTCGATTCTGAAAAACATATGATTAGAATTGATATGAGCGAATATATGGAAAAACATGCTGTATCACGTTTAATTGGTGCACCTCCAGGTTATGTAGGTCACGATGAAGGTGGTCAATTAACTGAAGCAGTTAGACGTAATCCATACTCAGTTATTTTGTTAGACGAAGTTGAAAAAGCACATAGCGATGTTTTTAATGTATTACTTCAAATACTAGATGAAGGTCGTCTTACGGATTCTAAAGGTAGAAGTGTTGACTTTAAAAATACCATTATCATCATGACTAGTAATATTGGTTCACAAGTATTACTTGAAAATGTAAAAGATGCTGGTGAAATTAGTGATGATACAGAGAAAGCAGTTATGGACAGTCTACATGCATACTTCAAACCTGAAATATTAAATCGTATGGATGACATCGTGTTATTTAAACCATTATCAGTTAATGATATGAGTATGATTGTAGATAAAATTTTAACACAATTAAATATGAGATTATTAGATCAACATATCTCAATTGAAGTGACAGAAGAAGCGAAAAAATGGCTAGGTGAAGAAGCGTATGAACCACAATTTGGTGCAAGACCATTAAAACGCTTTGTTCAACGACAAATAGAAACTCCAATTGCACGTATGATGATTAAAGAAAGTCTACCTGAAGGTACAATAATTAAAGTAGATTTAAATGACAATAAAGAACTTGATTTTAAGGTTGTTAAACCTACGTCTTAATCTAGCAAAATATTAATTTGTAAAATAAAAAGAGTCCGGGTCATAAAACTATGTCCCGGGCTCTTTTATAATATAAAGGCAGTTGATGATTGAATTAAAAATACGTTAATATCAATCTTTTCAACACATGTTATAGGAGGACAAGCATTCATGCCCTCCTACACTATTATTTAAAGAATTAAGATTCGTATTGATTTGAACCTTTAGACGGCTTAAGAATTGGATCTAAAATAGCTACAACAATAGTGAAGATGACAGCAATAATAATTGGATTAATTACATTTAGTTCTGGTCCACTATTTAAGCTATTCAATACGAAATTAACCATTTGAAGTAACAATACTGCCCAAATGAATGTCATGAGGTATCTCATATTATATAACCTCCACTTGTTTATTCGTTAACTCTATTTTAAGTGATAATATCTTATTTGTATAGTATAAATCTAAGACGTTGGTTATCTCATACTTTTAATTAAAAGTAAAATAAGAAATTAGAGTATGTTGCAATTATAAAGATGTATTTAGTGAAGTTTGTTAAAATACATAATGGAAATGTTTTGTATTGATTGGGAGGCTCTCTGCTTGAGTTTAAAAACATGAATATGTTAAATTAATACCTGGTATTAAAAATTTTTTAAGAAGGTGTACAACCATGAATGTGGGTATTAAAGGTTTTGGTGCATATGCACCTAAAAATATTATAGACAATGCCTATTTTGAGCAGTTTTTAGAAACTTCAGATGAATGGATTTCTAAAATGACTGGTATTAAAGAAAGACATTGGGCAGACGAAGATCAAGACACATCTGATTTAGCATACAATGCAAGTATTAAAGCGATAGAGGATGCCGGCATTCAGCCAGTAGATATAGACATGATTATCGTTGCTACAGCTACTGGGGATATGCCTTTCCCAAGCGTGGCTAACATCTTACAAGAAAGACTAGGAACAGGTAAGGTTGCTACTATGGATCAACTTGCTGCATGTTCTGGCTTTATGTATTCAATGATTACTGCTAAACAATATATACAATCTGGTGATTACAAACATATTTTAGTTGTGGGTGCTGATAAATTATCTAAGATTACCGATATGACTGACCGTTCTACTGCTGTATTATTTGGAGACGGTGCTGGAGCTGTTGTCATGGGAGAAGTTGCTGAAGGTCGTGGTATCATTAGCTATGAAATGGGTTCAGACGGTAGTGGTGGTAAATACTTGTACTTAGATAGAGAAACTGGCAAACTCAAAATGAATGGTAGAGAAGTATTTAAATTTGCTGTGAGAATTATGGGTGATGCATCTACGCGTGTAGTTGAGAAAGCTGGTTTATCGTCTGAAGACATAGACTTATTTGTTCCACATCAGGCTAATATTAGAATTATGGAATCTGCGAGAGAGAGATTAGGAATAGAAAGAGAAAAAATGAGTGTCTCAGTAAATAAATATGGTAATACTTCGGCTGCCTCAATACCATTAAGTATTAATCAAGAATTGCAAAATGGAAAAATCAAAGATGACGATACTTTAGTCTTAGTTGGCTTCGGTGGAGGTCTAACTTGGGGCGCAATCGTTATTAAATGGGGAAAATAGGAGGATAACGTATGAATAAAAATAATAGAGTTGTTATAACGGGTATCGGAGCCTTATCTCCAATTGGTAACGATGCTAAAACAACATGGGACAATGCACTAAAAGGTGTTAACGGTATAGATAAAATCACAAGAATAGATACTGATGATTATAATGTACATCTTGCTGGTGAATTGAAAGATTTTAATATAGAAGACCACATTGATAGAAAAGAAGCTCGCCGTATGGATCGGTTTACACAATACGCGGTGGTTGCTGCAAGAGAAGCGGTTAAAGATGCACAATTAAATATTAATGAAAAAAATGCCGACCGTATTGGTGTATGGATTGGTTCTGGTATCGGTGGTATGGAAACTTTCGAAGTTGCACATACAACACTTGTAGAAAGAGGACCACGTCGAGTAAGTCCATTTTTCGTTCCAATGTTAATTCCTGATATGGCTACTGGTCAAGTTTCTATTGATTTAGGTGCCAAAGGGCCCAATGGTTCTACAGTAACAGCTTGTGCTACGGGGACTAACTCAATAGGTGAGGCATTTAAAATTATTCAACGTGGTGATGCAGATGCAATGGTGACTGGTGGAACAGAGGCACCTATTACACATATGGCAATCGCAGGGTTTAGTGCAAGTCGTGCATTATCTACAAACAATGACCCTGAAACAGCTTGTCGACCATTCCAAGAAGGCCGTGATGGCTTTGTTATGGGTGAAGGGGCAGGTATTGTTGTACTTGAATCATTAGATTCAGCTAAAGAGAGAGGCGCTGAAATTTACGCTGAAGTTGTAGGTTATGGTTCCTCTGGCGATGCACATCATATTACAGCACCTGCGCCTGAAGGTGAAGGTGGCTCACGAGCTATGCAAGCTGCTTTAGATGATGCTGGAATCAAAGCTCAAGATGTACAGTATTTAAATGCACATGGCACAAGTACACCTGTTGGAGATTTATATGAGGTTCAAGCGATTAAAAATACATTCGGTGATGCTGCGAAGTCATTAAAAGTAAGTTCAACTAAATCAATGACTGGACATTTATTAGGTGCTACAGGTGGAATTGAAGCTATTTTTTCTGCGCTATCAATTCGTGATTCAAAGGTAGCCCCTACAATACATGCAATCACACCAGACGAAGAATGTGATTTGGACATTGTTCCGAATGTAGCCCAAGACTTAGACATTACCTATGCAATGAGTAATAGTTTAGGATTTGGTGGACATAATGCAGTGTTAGTATTTAAAAAATTTGAAGACTAAAATTAAATAAATGTAAACAAAAATCTTCAAGTGATGAGTTATTAATTTAGCTACTCACTTGAAGATTTTTTTATATTAATAAAGATACTCCGATACTCACAATTATATAAGTGAGGTTAATAATCAATGTTGGAACTACCCATGGGGAAATAATATAACTTTCTTTTTTAACTTTTTGTGGATTGAAAAAGTGGTCATTTTTCATCATACGTTTTCTCTTAGTTGAGGAAAGTTGATACTTTAAACGACGAAATCCAAAACTTGTAGCATCAAATATTCCTTCTTGAATGAGTAAAATAAGGAAAGCAATTATAAAAATAATGAATGATGTATAAAATAAGATATTGATTAAATTTATAAAGTGATTTGAATAAAATAACCATATAATTATTGATAAAACTGGCGTAAATAATGACGAAATCAAATAAGAATTTATGGACATTAATGAAACCTCCTATCTATGCTAAATGTATTTTAACTTAATATTAGAAAAGGGTAGATTTTTATATTGCAAAAGTAAGAGAATAAAACAAAAAAAGTCATTTATCTATATTTACTATAGTACTGTAATGCAAAATGATATTGCAATTGTATAAATATTATAGATATAATAAAGATTAATATTTCTGAAAATTATGAAGGGAATGTCAATTTTGAATATTCTTTAATTTAGGAGGGTGTATATGACTAAATATGTGTTGAAACGATTGTGTTATATGTTTGTGTCGTTATTTATTGTTATAACAATTACATTTTTCTTAATGAAATTAATGCCAGGATCTCCGTTTAATGACACAAAACTTAATGCGCAACAAAAAGAAATATTAAATGAAAAGTACGGTTTGAATGATCCAGTAGCATTACAATATGTTAATTATTTGAAAAATGTAGTAACAGGTGATTTTGGCAACTCATTTCAATATCATAATATGCCAGTGTGGGATTTAGTTAAACCACGATTGATACCTTCAATGGAGATGGGAATAACAGCTATGGTTATTGGTGTTGTTTTAGGTTTAGTATTAGGTGTTGCTGCTGCTACTAAACAAAATACATGGGTAGACTATACAACAACAATTATCTCTGTTATCGCAGTATCAGTGCCGTCATTTGTCTTAGCAGTTTTATTGCAGTATGTATTTGCAGTTAAGTTAGAATGGTTTCCAGTTGCAGGATGGGAAGGTTTTTCTACAGCTATTTTACCTTCTCTAGCACTATCAGCTACAGTTTTAGCAACTGTTGCAAGATATATTAGAGCTGAAATGATTGAAGTACTCAGTTCAGATTACATACTTTTAGCTCGAGCTAAAGGAAATTCTACTTTAAAAGTGCTCTTTGGACATGCATTACGAAATGCATTAATTCCTATTATTACAATCATTGTACCTATGTTAGCAGGTATATTAACAGGAACATTAACAATTGAAAATATCTTTGGTGTTCCAGGATTAGGTGATCAATTTGTTCGTTCTATAACTACAAATGATTTTTCAGTCATCATGGCTACAACGATATTATTCAGTACTTTATTTATTGTTTCGATCTTTATTGTAGACATTTTATATGGTGTTATCGATCCAAGAATTCGTGTACAAGGGGGCAAGAAATAATGAGTAATAAAGAAGATGTTACAAACATTAATGGCGATATTTCTAATGCAACGATGTCACATACAAGTAATGATATTTCGAATACAGATTTTATTATTAGAGATTTAGACTTGAATCAAGAGCCAGAAATGCCACGTCAAAGTAAGAATTTTTGGCAAGATGCTTGGTCACAATTGAAACGTAATAAATTAGCAGTAATCGGAATGATAGGTTTGTTGCTTATAGTTATTATGGCATTTATAGGACCATTAATGAATAAACACGATTTTGCTGAGCAGAATGTTGATCATCGTAATCTCCCAGCAAAAATACCATTATTAGATCATGTTTCATTTTTACCTTTTGACGGTAAAGGTACGGACGGTAAAAATGCTTACAAAGAAGCAGGTGCGAAAGAAAACTATTGGTTTGGTACTGATCAACTTGGACGTGATTTATGGACACGTACTTGGAAAGGTGCTCAAATTTCACTTTATATTGGTGTAGTTGCTGCATTATTAGATATTTGTATTGGCGTTGTATATGGAGCCGTTTCTGGTTTCTTTGGAGGCAGGGTAGATGATGTGATGCAAAGGATTTTAGAAATTATTGCTTCTATACCCAATTTAATTGTCGTTATTTTATTCGTACTTATTTTTGAACCATCAATTTGGACTATTATATTAGCTATGTCAATTACTGGCTGGCTGGGGATGAGTAGAGTGGTACGTGGAGAATTTTTAAAATTGAAAAATCAAGAATTTGTTTTGGCATCTCAAACATTGGGTGCTTCTAAATTCAAGTTAATCTTTAAACATATATTACCTAACACATTAGGAGCAATTGTCGTTACATCAATGTTTACTGTTCCAAGTGCAATATTTTTCGAAGCATTTTTAAGCTTTATTGGAATAGGGGTGCCTGCGCCTAAGACGTCATTAGGATCTCTTGTCAATGATGGGCGTGCAATGTTGTTGATACATCCTCATGAATTATTTATTCCAGCAATCATTTTAAGTTTATTGATTTTATTCTTCTATCTATTTAGTGATGGACTACGTGATGCATTCGACCCAAAAATGCGAAAATAAAGGAGGTAAAAGTAATGACAGAAACGGTATTAGAAGTAAATGATTTGCACGTTTCCTTTGATATTGCTGCAGGAGAAGTGCAAGCTGTCAGAGGCGTGGATTTTCATTTAAATAAAGGGGAAACGTTAGCCATTGTTGGAGAATCTGGATCTGGAAAATCTGTAACAACTAAGGCAATTACAAAACTTTTTCAAAAGGATACAGGAAGAATAAAAAAGGGAGAAATCTTATTTTTAGGTGAGGACTTAGCTCAGAAAAGTGAAAAAGAACTGATACAGCTAAGAGGTCGAGATATTTCAATGATATTTCAGGATCCTATGACTTCTTTAAATCCAACAATGCAAATCGGAAAGCAAGTCATGGAACCTTTGATTAAACATAAGAAATTAAGTAAAGCAAAGGCCAAGCAAAGAGCATTGGAAATTTTGAATTTAGTTGGGTTACCTCGTGCTGAAAAACGATTTAAAGCTTATCCACATCAATTTTCAGGAGGACAACGTCAGAGAATAGTTATTGCAATAGCATTGGCATGTGAGCCTAAAATATTAATTGCTGATGAGCCTACAACTGCTTTAGATGTGACAATGCAGGCTCAAATTTTAGATCTTATGAAAGAACTACAAAATAAGATTGAAACTTCAATTATCTTTATTACGCATGATTTAGGCGTTGTAGCAAATATTGCGGACAAAGTAGCCGTAATGTATGGGGGACAGATGGTTGAAACAGGGGATGTGAATGAAATATTTTATGATCCTAAACATCCCTATACCTGGGGATTGCTTTCTTCAATGCCTGATTTAACAACCAGTAATGACACGGACTTAATTGCAATTCCAGGTACACCACCAGATTTACTTCATCCACCAATTGGTGATGCTTTCGCACGTAGAAGTCGATATGCTTTAGATATTGATTTTAAAGAAGAACCACCTTGGTTCAAAATTTCACCCACACATTTTGTTAAATCTTGGTTATTAGATGCAAGAGCTCCAAAAGTTACGCCACCTTCAATGGTTCAAAAACGATTAAGAACAATGCCAAGTAATTATGAACAACCACATAGAGTAGAGAGGGTGGCTTTTAATGAGTAATGAAAATGTATTATTACAAGTTAAAAATTTAAAACAGTATTTTAATCAAGGTAAACATAATGAAGTTAAAGCGATTGATAATATAAGTTTTGATGTTTATAAAGGGGAAACTTTAGGCCTAGTAGGAGAGTCTGGATGTGGTAAATCAACGACTGGAAAAGCCATTATCAAATTAAATGATATTACTGATGGCGCAATCGAGTATGATGGTAAAGATATTCATCAAATTAGAAAACGTAAAGAGCGATTGAAGTTTAATAAGAAAATTCAAATGATATTTCAAGATCCTTATGCATCTCTAAATCCTCGGTTAAAGGTAATGGATATCGTAGCTGAAGGAATAGATATTCACAAACTTGCTAGTAGTCAGCGTGATCGAAAGAAACGTGTATACGACCTTTTAGAAACAGTTGGTTTAGGTAAAGAACACGCGAATCGTTACCCACATGAGTTTTCAGGCGGACAAAGACAACGTATTGGTATCGCACGTGCATTAGCTGTAGAGCCAGAATTTATTATTGCAGATGAACCGATATCAGCATTAGATGTATCGATTCAAGCTCAAGTCGTTAATCTTTTATTAAAGCTACAACGTGAACGTGATATTACTTTATTGTTTATTGCTCATGATTTATCAATGGTGAAATATATTTCCGATAGAATTGCAGTGATGCACTTCGGTAAAATTGTAGAAATTGGACCGGCTGATGATATTTATAATTATCCATTACATGATTATACTAAGTCATTATTAAGTGCCATTCCACAGCCTGATCCTGATGTTGAGAGAAATCGTCAACGTGTTTTATATCATGAAGATGCAACGCTTAATGAAGAACGTCAATTAAATGAAATTAGACCACAACATTATGTATTTTCTACTCAAAACGAAGCAGTTAAATTGAAACAAAAGTATGGTTTGTCTGTTTAATAAGTTAAGAAAGGAGGAATTAAAGGATGAAAGGTTTTAAAGTCTTAATTATTTTATTAAGTGTATGCATAATTTTATCTGCTTGTAGTAATAAGCAGAGTTTATATTCAGACCAGGGGCAAGTTTTTAGGAAGGTAATCACACAAGATATGACTACACTAGATACAGCTTTAATTACAGATGCTGTTTCTGGTGATATAGCAGCTCAAGCTTTTGAAGGATTATATACTTTAAATAAAGAAGACAAAGCTGAACCAGCTATTGCTAAATCTTTTCCAAAGAAAAGTAATGGTGGCAAAACACTTACGATTAATTTAAGAAAAAATGCAAAATGGTCCAATGGAGATTCGGTAACTGCATATGACTTCGTATATGCGTGGAGAAAGGTAGTTAATCCTAAGACGGCTTCTGAGTTTGCATACATAATGAGCGATATAAAAAATGCAGATGAAGTTAATGCAGGTAAAAAATCAGTCAAGGATTTGGGTATCAAGGCTATAGGTAAATATAAATTACAAGTAGATTTAGAAAGACCTGTACCTTATATTAATGAACTATTAGCACTTAATACATTTAATCCTCAAAATGAGAAAGTTGCTAAAAAGTTTGGAGAACAATATGGTACAACTGCTGAAAAAGCAGTGTACAATGGACCATTTGAAGTAACAAATTGGAAAGTGGAAGATAAAATTCAATTAGTTAAAAATGAACAATATTGGGATAAGAAGAATGTAAAATTAGATAAAGTGAACTATAAAGTATTAAAAGATCAACAAGCAGGTGCATCGTTATATGATACTGGCTCGGTCGATGATACTATTATAACTTCTGAACAAGTTGATAAATATAGAGGAGAATCTGCTTTGAATTATCGTTTAACAGCAGCAACATTCTTTATTAAAATGAATCAAAAAACAGTTCCTGAATTTAAAAATAAGCATTTAAGATTGGCTATATCTCAAGCAATAAATAAAAAAGGGTATGTCAATTCTGTTTTAAATGATGGTTCGCTACCATCAAATAATTTTACTGGAGTAGGAACTGCCGATACACCGGATGGCAAAGATTTTGCAAGAACCATCAAATCACCATTAAAATTCAACCCTGATTTAGCGAAAAAGAATTGGAGAGAAGCACAAAAAGAATTAGGAAAAAATAAATTTACTTTTACGATGAACACACAGGATACACCTGCTTCAAAAATTGCTGCCGAATATATAAAATCTCAAATTGAAAGTCATTTGCCAGGTGTGACACTCAAAATTAAACAAATGCCATTTAAACAAAAAACTACTTTAGAATTAGCAAATAACTATGAAGCAAGTTATTCAGGGTGGAGTCCTGATTATCCTGACCCAACAGCATTTCTTCAAACAATGACAAAAAATAATGCACAGAATAATACAGATTGGAGTAATAAAGAATACGATCAATTACTCAAAGATGCTAACAGCAAGCTTTTACGAAAGCCAGGTGAACGTAATACCTCATTACAAAAAGCGGAATATATCTTATTACATGAAGCGCCAGTCGCTCCTGTTTATCAAAAAGGAGAAGCACACTTAACGAATCCGCAAGTAAAAGGATTACAATATCACAAAGTAGGGCCTGAAACGACGCTTAAACATGTCTATATTGATAAATCAATCAATAGGGAGACAGGTAAATAGAAGTATAAAAATGCCTCGAAAATTATTTTCGAGGCATTATTTGTATATTATATAGTATTATCTTTTTCGACCTAAGCCCATTGCTTTTTCCATTTTTTTCAATGTTTTAAATGAAGCTTTTTGAGCTTTTTCTTTACCTTTATCTAGAATATCATCTAGGTCATCAGAATTATAAAAGCTTGCATATTTTTCTTGGAAATTAATAAGAAAATCTTTAACGATTTCCGATAAATCACCTTTAAATTTACCGTAACCTTCACCTTCATATTTAGATTCAATATTCTTAATAGATTCATTAGTTAGACCAGAATATATTGAAAGTAAATTTGAAATGCCTGGTTTATTCTCACGATCAAATTTTATTATACCGTCAGAGTCTGTTACAGCGCTTTTAATTTTTTTGGCAGCTACATGAGGTTCATCCAATAAAGAAATGAAATTCTTCTGATTATCATCACTTTTACTCATTTTTTTAGTAGGATCTTGTAAACTCATCACACGCCCACCAACTTTAGGCATTCGTACCTCTGGTTTTACTAATACATCGTTATATCTACTATTGAAACGATCTACTAAATTACGTGTCAGTTCCATATGCTGTTTTTGATCATCACCAACAGGGACAATGTTAGTGTTGTAAATCACGATATCAGCCGCCATCAATGGTGGATAAGTGAGTAGACCAGCAGGCACTCCATCTGCGCGTTTCTGAGCTTTGTCTTTAAACTGAGTCATACGTTCCAATTCACCAATAGAAGCTATTGTTGTAAGCATCCAACCAGCTTGCACGTGTGCAGGGACTTCAGATTGAATAAATAAAGTCGATTTATCTGGATCAATACCTGTTGCCAAATAAATTGCTGCGAGTTGACGTATTTGTTTGCGTAATTTTAAGCGATCTTGTGGTACCGTTATTGCATGTTGGTCTACGATACAGAAAAAACATTCATAGTCATCTTGAACATCTACAAATTGTTTTAATGCACCAATGTAGTTACCAATTGTTGGAATACCACTTGGCTGAATTCCTGAGAATAAAGTTTCCATATTAGATGCCTACTTTCTAATTAATATTGTTTATGTAACATTATAACAGTATTTCGTTAATTTGTAAGTTGTGTTAAAATATCAATATCTGGGTATATCGTTAAAGAGAGATATACATTTTTATTTATTTTTAAGATTTCTCAGAAAAATTAGGTTTTTCTCATTTAATTTTAATCTTAGCCATTTATAATAATAAGTGTAAGATTAAGAAAGCTAAAAACTTAATTTCTTTAATTAACAAATAATTTTAAAATAATGAATTAAATTCATTCTATAGGAGAGTGAGATGTATGGTAACATTATTTACTTCACCAAGTTGCACATCTTGCCGTAAAGCGAAAGCATGGTTACAAGAACATGATATTCCGTATACGGAGCGTAACATTTTTTCTGAACATTTAACAATTGATGAAATTAAACAAATTTTAAAAATGACTGAAGATGGAACTGACGAAATTATTTCAACACGTTCTAAGACATATCAAAAATTGAATGTAGATATAGATTCATTACCATTACAAGATTTATACTCAATCATTCAAGATAATCCTGGCTTGTTACGTCGTCCAATTATTTTAGATGATAAACGTTTACAAGTTGGATACAACGAAGATGAAATTCGTCGTTTCCTACCACGAAAAGTACGTACGTTCCAATTACAAGAAGCGCAACGTTTAGTTGATTAATAATAATATTAACAACTTCCTTGAAAGATATTTGAGAGTGGAATAGAATTCTTGCTGATTTCGTTCTTCCACTTTGGTAACGAAGAATCGTGTTGAACAACGCTTAACATATGCGTATTAACAATTTAGTCATCGATTGCCATTCGTTAAAGTATGCCTAGGACATTTTTCGTCCTAGGCTCTTTTATATATAATCTTATTTAAAGTAAGTTTTTTGTTAATAAAACAGGGAATATGTTAAAATAGATGTCCAAATGAATAATAGTTAAATTTAATCAAACAAATAAATTGTAATTTAACCTCCGTTCTAATACAATATGGTTACTATTCATCGACTGTAAGGAGTGAGATGATATGAGAATAGAACGTGTTGATGATACAACAGTAAAATTGTTTATAACATATAGTGACATTGAAGCACGTGGTTTTAGTCGTGAAGACCTATGGAGTAACCGTAAACGTGGTGAAGAGTTTTTCTGGTCAATGATGGATGAAATTAATGAAGAAGAGGATTTTGTAGTTGAAGGTCCACTTTGGATTCAAGTACACGCTTTTGAAAAGGGCGTGGAAGTAACGATTTCTAAATCAAAAAATGAAGATGCTATGAATATGTCAGATGATGATACAAATCATCAATTTGATGATCAGGTAAATGAATTATTGGCTCAAACACTTGAAGGTGAAGAAAGTTTAGAAGATTTATTTGAACAACGTAAACAACAAAAGAAAAACCATCAAGATAAACAACAAAGACGTGCGCATAAGCCATCAAATGTGAGAAATATTATAGTGAAGTTTGACGATTTAGAGCAAGTTATCGACTATGCTTATCATAATAATCAAAACACTGATGAATTTGAAGATTTATTATATATGATTGATAATAAATATTATTACTCAATTCATTTTGATGATTCAGTTTCACAAGAGATGATTAACGATAGTTATAGTCAGTTATTGGAGTTTGCATATCCAACTGATAAAACAAATATTTATTTAAACGACTACGCTAAGATTATTATGAGTCACAATGTTACTTCTCAAGTACGTAAATACTTTACTGATACAAACGAATAATAATGATTTAAAAGGTGCCATTGGGCACCTTTTTTTATTTTAAAAAGTAAAACTATGCTGTACTCCGTTATTAATAATGGGGTGAGGAGATGTTAATGGCAATCAATCAGCAAGGTCAGAAAATTTTAGCGCAACATGCAAACAAATTTGATAAATATCAATGTCCTCACTGTAAGTCTGAGGTGATACTCAAACAAGGGATGACTTTAATAGCTCACTTTGCGCATAAAACACGTTTTAATCACCACTGTTCAAAGTCAGAATCAGTTGAACATTATGAAGCAAAGTTATATTTAGCAAGAATTTATAAAGCATTGAATTTTAACGTGGAAATTGAACCTTATTACAAAGAAGTTTTGCAATATCCAGATATTGTGATCAATCAAGAAAATGCAATTGAAGTTCAATTTTCTAAAATAAGTATCAGTAAAATTATTCGCCGAACAACTGGTTTAAAGCGAATAGGTTTGAATGTGATTTGGATTATTAAAGATGTTCCTTTGAAATATAAATACGTTAAATTATCACCATTTCAAAGTGCTTTTATTCATCCAATTAATAGAACATTAGTAACATGGGATTCCAAAAAGTTTGTATTAATATTATATAGTCAACTTCAACATGTAGGCGGTAAAAATTTTGTTGCTCAAAGAAAAGTTTTAAAATTTGAAGATATAATAAATATGACTTTTCAATCAAATAATGTTCCCAATTTTAGGTTATCTGCTTCTAATATACAACGTTATATAAACTATTGTAGAAAGCGTCACAGTGTTTTAGAACCTACACTCAGTGCCATGTATCAATTAAATATGTATGATTCTGATGTAATTTCTAAATTAGGATATGTTGTACCACATCAAATATATTTAATAACGCATCCAATAGAATGGCAATTAAAATATTTGTTGCTAAGAAGAACATTAAATGACAACGAATTATGTAAACAACTTCTTAGTCAAGTGAAGTTTAGGGTGTTTGCAACGTTTCAATACGACAAACGTCAAATATTAAGCACTATTTTACGTGAATTTGATTATTTATATGAACACGAAAGCTTAAACGTGCAAAAGTAGTGCTAAAATGAGAAAATTAAGCTATTCAGATTATTAAGGAGGTTTACATTATGAGTCAACAATTAACAAGAGAAGAACAGGAACGTAAATATCCTGAATATACATGGGATTTAACAACTATTTTTAAAAGTGATGAAGCATTTGAAGAAGCTTTTAAAAGTATTGAAGCTAAAATAGGTGAAGAAGAAAAATTTAAAGGTCATCTTGGTGAAAGTGCTGAAACATTATATGAAGCGCTAAGTCTTGAAGACGAGTTAGGTACAAAATTAGAAAAGGTATATGTATACGCACATTTAAAACAAGATCAAGATACTGCAAATGATAAATATACCGGTTTAGAAGCGCGTGCACATCAACTTGTTATTAAATATAGCTCTGCATGGAGTTTTTTAGTACCTGAAATTTTACAACTAGATGAAGCTACTATTCAATCTTTTATCGATTCTAATGATGATTTAAAACGATATGAATTCGATTTGAAATTGATTAATGAGAAACGTCCACATATATTAGATGCGAATACAGAAAAGTTATTAACAGAAGCACAAGACGCACTTTCAACGCCTTCTAATGTATATGGAATGTTCAGCAATGCAGATTTAGAATTTGAAGATGCTATAGATAAAGATGGTCAAGCTTATCCTTTAACACAAGGTACATTTATCAAGTATTTAGAGTCTGATGATCGTGAGTTAAGAGCTTCTGCTTTTAGAAATGTTTATAAAGCATACGGTGCGCATAATAACACGCTAGGTGCTACTTTAGCTGGTGAGGTTAAGAAAAATGTATTTAATGCTAGAACTCATCATTATCGTTCAGCACGTGAAAGAGCTTTAAGTAATAATCATATTCCAGAAGCTGTTTACGATAACTTAATCAAAACGGTCCATAAATACTTACCTTTATTACACAGATACACGAAGCTTAGACAAGAGTTACTAGGTTTAGACGATTTAAAAATGTATGATCTTTATACACCTCTTGTTAAAGATGTCAAATTTGAAATGCCATATGAAGAGGCAAAATCCTGGATGTTAAAAGCACTTGAGCCAATGGGAGAAGAATACTTAAACGTGGTTAAGGAAGGTCTAGATAACCGTTGGGTCGATGTATATGAAAATAAAGGTAAACGTTCAGGCGGATATTCATCCGGTGGACATTTAACTAATCCTTTCATTTTACTTAACTGGTCAGACACTGTTTCTGATTTATATACTTTAGTACATGAATTTGGTCACTCTGCACATAGTTACTTTAGTAGACAGAATCAACCATCAAATTTAAGCGATTATACAATCTTTGTCGCTGAGGTAGCATCAACTTGTAATGAGGCTTTACTTAGTGACTACATGGACAAACATTTAGATGATGAACGACGTCTATTGTTACTTAACCAAGAATTAGAACGATTTAGAGCAACACTATTCCGTCAAACAATGTTTGCTGAATTTGAACATAAAATACATCAAATAGAAGAAGCTGGGGAGCCGTTAACGCCAAATCGTATGAATGAAGAATATGCTAAACTGAACAAACTATATTTTGGTGAAGCAGTAGAAACTGACGATGATATTAGTAAAGAATGGTCACGTATTCCTCATTTCTATATGAATTATTATGTATATCAATACGCAACTGGTTATAGTGCAGCTCAAAGTTTAAGTCATCAAATTTTAACTGAGGGTCAACCTGCTGTTGAACGATATATCAATGAATTCTTAAAAAAGGGTAGCTCAAACTATCCGATTGAAATTTTAAAAAATGCAGGTGTTGACATGACAACACCTCAACCAATAGAGGAAGCTTGTGAAGTATTCGAACAAAAATTAGATGCTTTTGAAAAGTTAATGAAAGCTTAGTAGAATTAAATTCGCTTACAATATGAACAGATTGTGACAATTTAATTTTATGAATAAACAAGGGTTGAAAAGGATATTTTACCGTGTTATATTATGAACATGAAATTAATCACATAACAAACATACCCCTTTGTTTGAAGTGAAAAATTTCTCCCATCCCCTTTGTTTAGCGTCGTGTAATCAGACACGGCGTTTTTTTATTTGCAAATTTTTAAAGTGAATTTAAAAATTATTGCTATACATGATATATACATTATTGTGTATATTTTTAATAAAAAATAAATCAGTAAATATTAAAAATCGCCTATGACAACTATTCACGTCATAGGCGATTTTTTTAAATTATAGATAACTGAGTTAAACATAAATGTGAATTCTTCTTTTTATACTCGAGAGTCCACGCTATCGTAATTAAGATATAATTTTCAAAATGAAATTTGTATAGCTCTCATCATATCTATCATTAACACTGAGGCATTTTAGATTTCCAAAATTCTCCCTCTGGATATTGCAACTTTTCAACTTTTTGTTGAAGTGTGAGTTTCTTTAATTCTTTATTTAGCAATTTTTCAGGCCATTCATAGATCGTTAAAAGTTCTTCCATTGTTACTAGTTGTTTCTTTTGAATGTAGTATTCTAATTTTGGAGGAAGATTTTTCTCTATAGGTTGTCCCATTAACTCATTAATAATGTAAGTATAAATATGATAAGGATATAATCCTTCGACTTTTAAACCTTCTTCATGAACATTTTCGCTGAAAAAAACAAGTGAGGGAGCTTGTTCTATTTCCATTTCTCTTGCAATGTGAAGATCAACTTTCAAGCTGTCAGTCAACTTGTCCTTTTGCAAGTCTTCTTTAAAAACTTGATAGTCAATGCCGGCATTATTAATACAATCAGAAATCATATCTTCGGTAATAATATCACGTTTTGGAATGATTTCATTTTGCATTAAATGTATAAATCTTTCTGCTCTGATACGACCTTGAAGTTCAGCGGCTTTATAGGCAAGTGCAATATTGTCAAAATCTGAAGTACTTTGAGCTTGACACTTAGTTAATACCTTTAAAGAAGGGTTTAAAATATGTCTTACCTTTATATATTTATTATATTCAATTCTTAATTTTGATAAGATTGCAGATAATTTAAAACAATCTTTGCTAAAAGGATCAAAAAAAGAATAGATTTCTATTTTGCTAACAGGTGATAGATTAGTATCTTCACGACTCTTATTCTCCATGATTCTTAATTCTTCAGCCATGTATTTTCACCTACAATTAAATTTAGGAATTTACCATGTGATTTGCAGTAAGTCTTAATCGCTCAAACAAGTAATCGCCTACACCCGCAGGAAGTTTGGCGTGTTGAATAGCAGTATGCATGTTCTCAAGCCATGCATCACGTTCATACTCGCTAATTGTAAATTCCATATGTCTTCGTTTTAACATGGGATGACCATGTTCTTGGGTATATAAGTCAGGACCTCCAAGAAACTGTGTCAAAAATTGCTTCTGCTTTCGACTGGTTTCCTTGAAATCGCCTGGGAATAAATGATTGATACGAGAATCTTTCTCGACAAGTTGATAGAAATGATCAATCATTTGATACAAGGCTTTTTGACCAATCAACTCATATGGTGTTTTAGACATAATATCACCGTGTTCCATTAATATATATCTAATATAACATGAATTTTTACATTTAAAAGTAATTTGCCTTATCGACAACTGTTACTCTTTATCACTTGCATTTTGTTTTTCTTGAAAAAAACGTTGCACTTTATTCAAGGGTTTTTGATGTTGAAGATTAAAATGTTGAAGTAAAGTTTTAAATTTTGAATATCCTTCATCATAAGAATGAACTTCAAACTCTAATTCATAATCAGTTTTGCCGAGATATTCACTCTTATCTAATACTAGTAATTCATTTTGATAATCGGTTTCTAAACGATAGGTAGTTAAGTTTCCTAGTACTTTAAGCTCATTTTCTAAAATATTAAAGTCCTGTTCTAAAATATTTCTAATATCGTTGGGTAATTGAGAAAGTTGAAGTGACATATCAAGTTCAGGTTCTATATTTACTGAGTGATTATATTCTGTCAATCCAACTTCAGCAGGGACTTTTAAAGTCATTTCAAACATATAATCTTTTACCCTTATACGCAAAGCAGCATGATGCTGTTTTAATTTAAAATTCTCTGTGTCGATATAGAAATTAGTTTGCTTAAAAGGTGATTGATTTTTGAAATAGTGTTCATAGATTTTTGAGTAAGTATCTTGATCTAGTATTTGTTTAAATTCAATCTCATTATTCGTAGACATAAAAGTCACCTCTATCATGTTTTAGCTATTGTAAATTTAGCACGTCTTATTATGACGAATTTTGATTTATAATTAAAGTCAAACACTATAAGTAAAAGTTGAAACTTAAATTTACTAGGTTAGTTACATGATAAAAGGATTGTGGTGATCACTAAATCATCATAAAAGTATGAGTAATGATAACAGTAAAAACATGAGAGACTAGAAGATTTTTCTGTGAGTTGTAGCGTGTTTTGATAGGTTGTAATATGTTAAACTAGTATGGAATAAGGAGGAAACAAGCATGCGTATTTACATAAATGAAATTAAATTAAAAGATGATGGCGTTTATTGCTTCTCAGAAGAATCTACAGAGGGACTAGAAGAGGTAGGTCAAATGCTTGTTGATAGTGATAATTATGGTTTTGCTTATCTTTTAGATGATGGACAATCATATTCTTATTTGATTTTTGTTCAGGAAACATGGTCGATGTTGCATGAGAATAGAGATAAACGAATCATTATTAATAATCATTTAGAACTAAAGCATTTCCAAGAAGAATTAGATTATGTTTTGAATAACATAGAAGGAAACAATAACTATGGTAAGGAGTTTGTTTCAGCTGTTGAAAAAACTTTCGAACTAGAGTGAAGCGGAGTGAAACAAAATGAATCAGTGGGATCAATTTTTAACGCCATATAAGCAAGCTGTTGATGAGTTAAAAGTAAAACTTAAAGGATTAAGAAAACAATATGAAGTGGGAGAACATAATTCACCAATTGAATTTGTGACTGGAAGGGTAAAACCTATTTCAAGCGTTATAGACAAAGCGAACAAAAGGGGTATCCCTTTTGATTGTTTACATGAAGAAATGTACGATATAGCTGGTCTTAGAATTATGTGTCAATTCGTGGATGATATTGACATAGTTGTTGATATATTAAGACAACGTCAAGATTTCAAGGTTATAGAAGAAAGAGATTACATTCGAAATACAAAAGCAAGTGGCTATCGTTCTTATCACGTGATTATTAAATATCCTATTGAAACACTAAGTGGACAAAAGCACATCTTGGCTGAAATTCAAATCAGAACCTTAGCAATGAACTTCTGGGCTACAATCGAACATACATTAAGGTATAAATATGATGGGGCATACCCAGATGAGATTCAACATCGTTTAGAAAGAGCAGCAGAAGCGGCATATTTATTAGATGAAGAAATGTCCGAAATTAAAGATGAAATTCAAGAAGCTCAAAAGTATTACACGCAAAAACGTGCTAAGAAACATGAAAATGATTAATGAGGTGTAAATCATGCGTTATACAATCCTTACTAAAGGTGATTCAAAATCGAATGCATTAAAGCATAAAATGATCAATCATATGAAAGATTTTCAAATGGTAGAAGATAGCGAAAATCCTGAAATTGTCATTTCAGTTGGGGGAGATGGAACGTTACTACAAGCTTTCCATCAATATAGTCATATGTTATCCAAAGTTGCTTTTGTCGGGATACACACCGGTCATTTAGGATTTTATGCAGATTGGTTACCTCATGAAGTTGAAAAGCTTATTATTGAAATTAATAATTCGGAGTTTCAAGTTATTGAATATCCACTTTTAGAATTAATAGTCAGGTATAACGATAATGGTTATGAAACGAGATACCTTGCTTTAAATGAAGCAACAATGAAAACTGAAAATGGCTCAACATTGGTTGTAGACGTCAATATAAGAGGTAAACATTTCGAACGATTTAGAGGAGATGGGTTGTGTATATCTACACCTTCGGGTTCGACAGCTTATAATAAAGCTTTAGGTGGTGCGCTCATACATCCATCACTTGAAGCGATGCAAATTGCTGAAATTGCATCTATTAATAATAGAGTGTTTAGAACAGTTGGCTCGCCATTAGTACTTCCTAAACATCATACGTGTTTAATTACGCCGGTAAATCACGATACGATTAGAACCACAATCGATCATGTTAGCATTAAGCACAAAAACGTCAATGCAATACAGTATAGAGTTGCTAATGAGAAAGTGCGTTTTGCCAGATTTCGTCCATTTCCGTTTTGGAAAAGGGTACATGACTCATTTATTTCTAGTGATGATGAACGATGATTTTAACATATCAAATTGTACAGTCAGAACCAGTGAAAACTTTTTTGAAAAATCAAGATTATTCTAAACGCACGTTGAGCGCCATTAAATTAAATGGCGCTTTACTATTAAACGGTTCACCTGTAACTGTCAGACATGTTATGAACAAAGGTGATAGATTAGAAGTTCATTTTCCATGTGAAACACCAAGTGAGAATTTGATTCCATACGATAAGGAATTAGAAGTCATTTATGAGGATGCGTATTTGATAATTGTAAACAAGCCACAAATGCAAAATTGTGCACCTTCTAGAGAACATCCCCATGGCAGTTTAGTAGAACAAGTGCTTGCTTATTATACAAAAAAAGGCGAAAAAATAAATCCTCATATTGTGACTCGACTTGATCGAAATACTTCAGGTTTAGTTGTATTTGCTAAATTTGGGCATGTACATCATTTGTTTTCAAAGGTGAAATTTAAAAAAGAATATGTCGCCTTAGCCTATGGCCATACACAATCTTCAGGTGTTATTGAAGCGCCAATTGCAAGGCGGAGTGATAGTATCATTAAACGAGAAGTTAATGATAAGGGGAAGTATGCAAAAACAGTCTATCAAAGGCTTATGCAAAATGAGACTGCTAGTTTATGTAAGGTTAAATTGCTTACTGGAAGAACGCATCAAATTCGAGTTCACTTTGAGTATATTGGACATCCATTAATTGGTGATGATTTGTACGGTGGAAATCATCCTTGCGTTCATGGACAAGCGTTACATTGCTGTTCAGTTGAATTTATCCACCCCATATATAGATCTCATTACCTAATAAATGTTGACTACAAACAATTAATTAAATTATTCAACATGGTATAATAAATATGTTTTGGAGGTGTTAACATGTCTAACGAAACTGAAATGAAAGACAACGTTCGTGAAGACGTATATGATAAAGAATTATTTGATCTATTATTAGATCAAAATGATATAGATGAATTCAGAAAAGAATTTTTAGAATTACATAACTATGAACAAAGTGAATACTTTGAAGATACGGATGATGAAAATAGACAAAAAATATTTGAGTTTTTATCACCCAAAGAAGTAGCAAATTTCTTTGATCAATTAGACTTTGATGACGATGATTATGAGAGCCTTTTTGATAATATGGACGCTACCTATGCTAGTCATGTCTTAGAGGAAATGTCTTACGATAATGCAGTAGATATTTTAAATGAGTTATCTAAACCTAAAGTGGCGAGTTTGCTAACATTAATGAACAAAGATAAAGCTAATGAAATCAAAGCTTTATTACATTATGAAGAAGATACTGCCGGCGGTATAATGACTACGGAGTTTATCTCTTTAAAATCAACTACACCTGTTAAAGAAGCGTTAATTCACGTAAAAGAACAAGCGCCTGATGCTGAAACAATATATGTCATATTCGCAGTAAATGAAGATGAACAACTTGTTGGTGTTCTATCACTTAGAGATCTTATTGTAGCTGAGAATGATGCATACATTGAAGATGTTATGAGTGAACGTGTCATCAGTGCTAATGTCGGTGATGACCAAGAAGATATTGCTCAATTAATGAGAGACTATGATTTTATAGCTGTTCCAGTTGTAGATTATCAAAATCATTTACTAGGTATTATTACTATTGATGATATCCTGGATGTTATGGATGAAGAAGCAAGTGAAGACTACTCACGATTAGCTGGGGTATCTGACATAGATTCTACAAGTGACTCAGTGTTTAAAACGGCGAGTAAAAGGTTACCATGGCTCATTGTATTAACATTTTTGGGTATGATTACTGCTACAATATTAGGTAGTTTTGAAGATACTTTATCTCAAGTGGCATTACTTGCAGCATTTATTCCAATTATAAGTGGTATGTCAGGAAATTCTGGTACACAATCATTAGCCGTTTCTGTCCGTAATATATCTACTGGGGAAATAAATGAACAGAGTAAATTTAAGATTGCATTGCGAGAAGCGGGAAGTGGTTTATTATCTGGTATTGTATGTGCAGTTATCCTTTTCCTAATTATTGTCGTCATATTCAGACAACCGTTATTAGCTTTAATAGTAGGTGGAAGTTTGACATGCGCAATGACAGTAGGTACATTAGTTGGTTCAATGATTCCTTTAGTAATGAACAAATGTAAAATTGATCCTGCTGTTGCAAGTGGTCCTTTTATTACAACAATTAATGACATTGTGAGTATGCTTATTTATTTCGGATTAGCTACATCATTCATGTCATACCTAACATAAGGAGGTCATATGGAATTCTTATCTTTAGTTATAGTCGTCGTAGCTGCATTTATGACTCCGATCATTGTGCATCGTTTTAATATAAACTTTCTTCCTGTTGTTGTAGCTGAAATATTGATGGGGATAGTGATAGGTCACTCTTTTCTCAATTTAGTGGAAAGAGATGCATTCCTTAATATTTTATCTACGCTTGGGTTTATCTTTTTAATGTTTTTAAGTGGTCTAGAAATTGACTTTAATGCATTTAAAAAGGATTCACGTCCAAGACAAGGAGAAGATAAACATGAAAAGGATGTACCTGGGCATCTTAAACTGGCACTGACAGTATTTGCATTTATTATGATGATTTCGGTTGTTTTAGCTTTTGCATTTAAATGGTTAGGATTAGTTAATGATGTCCTTTTAATGGTGATCATCATTTCAACAATTTCTTTAGGAGTTGTAGTACCAACCCTTAAAGAAATGAACATTATGCGTACAACGATAGGACAATTTATTTTACTAGTAGCTGTATTAGCAGATTTATTTACCATGATTTTACTAACTGTTTATGGTGCTATTTATGGTGAAGGTGGTAGTACAATATGGCTTACAGGTATTTTAGTCGTATTTACAGTTGTCTTTTATGTAATCGGTGTGTTATTTAAACGTATGTCCTTCTTACAAAAGTTAATGGATGGTACAACGCAAATAGGTATAAGAGCAGTATTTGCACTTATTATTTTATTAGTAGCACTTGCTGAAGGTGTTGGTGCTGAATACATATTAGGTGCATTTCTTGCCGGTGTCGTTGTTTCTTTACTTAAACCTAATGAAGAGATGGTCGAAAAATTAGATTCCTTTGGTTATGGTTTCTTTATTCCAATTTTCTTTATCATGGTAGGTGTCGATTTAGATATCCCAAGTTTAATTAAAGAACCATCGTTGTTACTTATTATACCTGTACTCATTTTTTCATTTATTATTTCAAAATTGATACCAGTATTTTACATTAGACGCTGGTTTGACACTAAAACTACCATTGCATCTGCTTTCTTACTTACATCAACTTTATCACTTGTTATAGCTGCGGCTAAAATTGCTGAAAAATTAAAAGCGATTTCTCCGGAAACTTCAGGCATTTTAATTCTTAGTGCTGTGATTACATGTGTCTTCGTACCCGTGATATTCAAGAAGATGTTCCCAATTCCTAATGAAGTGGGACGCCGCATAGAAGTAAGTATGATTGGAAAGAATCAATTAACTATTCCAATAGCACAAAATTTAACTTCTCAATTATATGATATTTCTTTATACTATCGAAAAGATTTGAGTGATAGTAGAAAGCTCTCTGACGATATTACTATGATAGAAATAGCAGATTACGAAGAAGATTTATTAGAACGCTTGGGACTTTTCGAGCGAGATATTGTTGTATGTTCTACAAATGATGACCATATAAATAAAAGCGTTGCGTTAATGGCTAAAAAACATGGTGTTAAACGTGTTATATGTCGACTCGAAAGCACAAACGAAGATCCGACATTGAAACATCAAGGTATAGAGGTGTTTAGTAATTATTTAAGTAATAAAATCTTACTAAAAAGTTTAATAGAAACACCTAATATGCTGAATTTATTAAGTAATGTAGAAACATCTCTATATGAAATTCAAATGTTAAATTATCAGTATGAAAATATTCAATTACGTAATTTCCCATTTGGTGGCGATATTATTTTTGTTCGTATTATAAGAGATAACGATTCAATCGTACCTCATGGTGATACACAGTTACGATATAAAGATCGTTTGATTGTGACGGGAACTAAAGAATATGTAGATGAATTAAAGCAAGAATTGGAATTTTATTATTAAACACGGCATTGTTTATATACTATCAGGTTTCGATTATGTACGTTATTGTTAGTATTTATCTAAGATAAAAAGTTAAATGTATTTTAATAAGCTTCATAACTTAGAATAAATTGTTTAAAAGTTTTGTTTCTATGTTGACGTCGCTTTTCTGATAACAAAAAGTATTAAGCACTTTTAGTCAGTTGCTTAATACTTTTTTTTAACATCAAAAGGCTACTCTTCTAATGTTGAAATTATAGTGAAAAGTATTTTAAGTAGATATGATTGTTTCCAAAAAAGTATCATGTAATTGTGGAGCGGGTGGGTCACAAGGACTTGCTTATGATTCTCGGATATAATTCTTTTCAGCCGTTATTGTAGCTAGTGGAGAACAAATTAGATTTAATATGCGAAAATTCGTTGGCGTTGACATAGTAAATTCAACTAAAGGATTAGGTACGAGTTAAAAAATTGACTGGGTTGGTCATCAAATTGACAAAGGAATTGATAAATACATTGATTTTAAAACTAAGGAAATTACCTTAGAAGTGAAAGGTGCATTACATATGAAAAATAAATTATAGGATAGTTCTCAGGAGGTTGTAGAAAGCGTTGAAAATGATGCCAACTATTTTAGTAATAAAGCAAAAAAGTCGAAAAAAATGTTGGAGAAGCTGTCAATAATGTCAAAAAAGTTGTAAATCCAATGAAATGGAGTTGGTGAAACAAGATGGATTATGTATACACAATTTATAAAAATCCTAGATATAACATCATTCAAAAAGATAATCGCTATTTAATGGTCGATTTAGAACAAAATTGGTATTCATATTTATGTCCAATGCTGAATTGGTTTATACCTATTAAATTCACAGAATTAACTTATCAAGAATTCAATAATATAAACATATTTCATAATGGAGGACAAAAGAGTCATGGTATGATGGCTGCTGGCGTTGGCGTCACTATCAGTGTGCTATTAAGAAGTCTTGTGGGTTATATAGATATTAATATTAGTCGAATTTGGATAGTTTTTATGTTTTTAATTGGATTTGTTGCTGTGATCACACTTCGTTTATCTATAAGAAAGAAGTTAAATCATCCAGCATTTAATAAAAAGAGTAAACAAAAAGTAATATTGATACCATCATTTAAAAATATGATATTGGTGGTGTTTTGCTATTTTATGATGCTGTTTTTCTCAATTGCACCTTTTCAAATGATTTTTGAGGAAAAGAAAAACATCTTAGGATATATACTTTGGGTAGGTGTATTATTTATATTTACTACTTTGAATATGGCTTCAATTTCTGATAGAAAAGTACATGCCAAAATTAAAAATATAAGAAGATAGGTGAGATAAAGTGGAAACAATAGGAGTATCATATATTTAAAAGAAGGTTCCCAAAAGTTAATGATTATCAATCGAGGACCTATTGTAGATATAGATAATCAAAAATATATATTTGATTATTCAGCATGTAATTATCCTGTCGGTGTCGTAGAAGATCAAATATACTATTTTAACGAAGACAATATCGATAAAGTCGTTTTTGAAGGTTATTCTGATCAAGATGAGATGAGATTTCAAGAATTATTTAAAGAAATGAAAAATAATTTAGATGATGATATTCAACAAGGTATTGTTCAAAAGCAAGATAATTTAGGTTTAATTTAACATAAGTCATGATTATCTGAAGTTATCTATTATCGAATATTCAGAGATGATATAATATATGAGTCGCCTATCTCTCAGGCGTCAATTGACGAAGAGAGGAGGTGCATTAATTGCTAATCATTTTCGTTCACATCACGACCACAGTCCTCAGTTGTTGTATTATTGCATTATTTACTCATTGGATATGTAATTGCAATAATAAATAGGCAACCATAGACACACATAAAAATCCCCACACTATTGCAGTAGTGTGGGGATTGGTGCATTAATTGCTAATCATTTTCATTATCTAGATTATAACACTGGTTAGTAGAGAAATGCAAAGATAGACAAATAATTAATGACTGAGGATAAAGATATAAAACAAACATACTTTCCTCATTTTGATACCATAGCCACCAACTTTTTACTTGTGTTCTATTTCTAATATTTAATTCTTTCATAATTTCTTTTGTTGAAAATTCTGCTGCTTTCATTTCAACGGCTTTATACTTTGTTTCTACTGAATAAGAAGCTCTTTATTTTGGAGCAACAGGTGTTTTAAGCTATCGAAAATTTTTCCCATTTATTTATAATTTGTTTCAAAAAGGATACTTTGAAAATTCACTAACAATTATTGGCAGTGGTTTAAATGAGTTAACTACTGATGAATTTAGAGAAAAAGTCAAAAATGCTATTCAAAATAATATTGAAAACTCAAAGGAAATTGGTGCGTTTTTAAAACGTTTATTTTATAAACAACAGGACGCTAATAGTAAAGATAGCTACCAAAAATTTTTGGAAATGAGTTTAGAACTAGATGATAAGTTTGACCTAAAAGAAAATCGATTGTTCTATCTTGCAATGTCCCCTAAATTTTTGGAGTTGCAACAAACCACTTGAAAGAGTCTGGATTAACGAACGTAAAAGGGTTAATGCGAATAATTATAGAAAAACCATTTGGTGATGATTTAAAATCTGCAAAAAAATTAAATAATCAAATAAGTAAGTCTTTTAAAGAAGAAGAAATATTTGGAATTGGTCACTATTTAAGTAAAGAAATGATTCAAAATATTGAACGTCTACGATTTTGAAACACTATATTTGAACCACTTTGGAATAATAAGTATATTTCCAATATACAAGCAACTTCTTCAGAAACGATTAGTATAGAATATCGTGGTGGTTACTACGAATCAAGCGGCGCCCTAAAATTCATGGTTCAAAATCATTTATTACAAATGGTTTAATTACTTGCAATAGAACCTCCAATTAGTAGAAAAAGTAGTGATATAAGAAAAGAAAAAGTTCAAGTCTTAAGATCCTTGAAATGTTTTAATCCAAATGAAATTAAAGAAAGTTTCGTACGTGGTCAATATGATGGGGGAATGATGAATAATGAGTTCGTTCCTGCATATAGAAATGAACCTAATGTAAATTCACAATCTAATACTGAAACTTTTGTAGCAGGTAAAATAGAAATTGAAAACTCTAAATGGGCTAGTGTTACATTTTATATTCGTACAGAAAAAAGAATGAAAAAAATCTATCCAAATCGTTATAGAGTTTAAAAAATCCAATGCAATTTTATTATAGTAATTGTGAACAGAATGCATCAAACTTATTAGTCATCAACGTACAACCTAATGAAGGATTTTCTTTATGTGTGAATGGTAAGAAAAGTAATCAAAATAATGAAATGCAAAAAGTGAAGCTTTCTTATACTATGCCGATTAAAGATAAAATGAACACAGTTGATGCATATGAAAATCTTATTTACGATACATTAATTGGAGAACAAACAAAATTTACGCATTGGGAAGAATTAAAAATTCTTGGAAATTTATTGATGATATTGAAAATGTATGGAAACAAGAATAGCCACAGTTTCCTAATTATGCCTTTGGATGCTATGGGCCTAAAGAAAGTGAAAAATTACTTAGTGAAGACGGATTGAATTGGTGGAATAATTTGTAATATAAAAGACCTAAAGTTGTCGTGTTTTGAATGAGTAGTTAATCCTTAATTAATATGCAATAATCAATGTTATAAAGTTTATAAAGGGAGGACAATTAATGGATTTTATTAATATTACAGGTGCTTCACAAAATAACTTGAAAAACATAGATGTAAATATCCCAAAACACTTAGTAACGGTATTTACAGGTCGTTCTGGTTCAGGGAAATCATCTTTAGTGTTTAATACTGTTGCTGCGGAGTCTGAACAGCTACTAAATGAAAGTTATTCTAGTTATATTCAATTTCATTTAAATCAACAACCCAGACCGAAAGTAAAGAAAATTAAAAATCTTCCTGTAGCAATGACGATTAATCAGAAAAGATTCAATGGGAATTCTCGCTCCACGGTAGGAACAGTTTCAGATATATATGCTTCTGTTAGATTACTGTGGTCTAGAATAGGCGAACCGTTTGTTGGTTATTCAGATGCATATTCCTTCAATAGTCCTAAGGGCATGTGTAAAACTTGTGAGGGATTAGGATATATTGAAGACATTAACTTAGATGAATTGCTAGATTGGGATAAGTCTTTAAATGAAGGTGCAATAGACTTTCCTTCTTTTGGACCAGACAAAGAGCGTGGTAAAGCCTATCGAGATAGTGGTTTATTTGATAATAATAAAAAATTGAAAGATTATACAAAAGATGAATTAGAATTGTTTTTATATCAAGAGCCAATGACATTAAAAAATCCTCCTAAAGAATGGAGAAAGTCAGCTAAATATGTAGGACTAATACCTAGATTCAGTAGAATATTTTTAGGTGATAAAGAATTTAATAAGAAACGCTACGCCAAACATCTTAAAAATGTAGTAAATAATAAAATCTGTTCAACATGTAAAGGTCAACGTCTAAACTCGAAAATATTAAGTTCTAAAATTATGAGTAAAAATATTTCTGATTTCACACAAATGACAATTAAGGAAAATTTAGAGTTTCTTAATAAATTAGAGGATCCAACAGCCAAATATATTATTGATCCTCTCAAAAAGCAGTTAGAAGCACTAGAATATATTGGATTAAGTTATTTAACGCTTAACCGTGTCACAACGACATTATCAGGCGGTGAAGCGCAACGGCTTAAATTAATACGTCATTTAAATAGTTCTTTATCGGATTTAGTTTACATTATAGATGAACCAAGTGTTGGCTTGCATCCGGAAGATATAGCTAAAATCAATGAAATTTTAAAATCATTAAAAGAAAAAGGTAATACTGTGTTAATTGTTGAACATGATCCCGATGTCATTAAAGAAGGAGACTATATCATAGATATGGGGCCAGGTTCAGGAAAAAACGGCGGTGAAATCACATTTGAAGGAACATATAATGAATTACTATCTTCAAATACTTCGACAGGTAACGCATTACGTAACAAACATAATTTAAAAGAGAATATTCGTGAAGCTAACCACTTTTATAATATCGGTCCTGTGACACAAAACAATTTAAATAACGTAAAAACGTCTATACCTAAACACGTATTAACAGTCTTAACAGGTGTTGCTGGTTCAGGTAAGAGTACCCTTGTTAAAGCAGGTTTTGAAAATAATGACCATACCATCTTTATTGATCAAAAAGCAGTTCAAGGATCTAATAGATCTAATCTATTAACGTATTTAGGTGTTTTTGATAGTGTAAGAAGCTATTTCAGTAAAGAAACAGGCTTAAATAAAGCTATGTTTAGTTATAATTCAAAAGGTGCCTGTCCAAATTGTGGTGGAAAGGGCTATATTAAAACGGAACTTGCTTTTATGGGTGATTTTTCACAGACATGTGAAGTTTGTCATGGCAAACGTTATAAACAAGAAGTATTAGATGCTACCATAGACGGGTATTCAATTGCCGATGTTCTCAATTTGACGGTTGACGAAGGTATCATTTTCTTTGATAAAAAGAATGATATTAAGTCAAAATTACAATCTGTAAGTAAGACAGGTTTGAATTATATGTCACTAGGACAACCTTTGTCCACTTTGTCTGGTGGAGAGATTCAACGCGTGAAACTAGGACAACATTTAGATGAAGAGATAAAGAATAGTATTTTTATTTTTGACGAACCAACTACAGGCCTACATGAATCGGATATCCCTATATTGATGGAGTGTTTTGATGATTTAATTGATCAAAACAATACTGTTATTTTGATTGAACATAATTTATCGATTATGTGTGAAGCAGATTGGATCATCGATGTCGGCCCAGGCCCAGGGTTGGATGGCGGAAAGGTCCAATTTAGTGGAACACCTAAAAACTTCATTGATAGTTCAGAAACATTGACATCTAAACACTTGAAACGCTATATCAAACAGTAAAAATAGAAGAGTTGGATGAGTTTATATTTATTATATTCAATCAACTCTTTTCTCATCCTAGGTTCTTTCAATATAAAAATGTTGAACATCATAACAAGAAATTTTATACATCTAAAGATTTAGCTTTATCTGTTATTTGAGGAAAATGGAAAACACCTATCATATATCAGTTATTACAAACAGAAGTTTTACGACTTAGTGTTTTTGAAAAATTGTTGCCTGAGATTAATTAAAGAATGCTTATTAGACAGCTTAGAGAATTAGAGCATGATGAAATTATTGAAAGAATTGTCAATTCAGTAGTTCCACAAAAGTTGAGTATAAGTAAACGAACATAGGAAAACACTAGATAAAGTAGTTTATGCAATTTGTGATTGGGGGGATGAATTTCTGGAAAAAATTTCTAAATATAAAAATGTTAAAATTTAAATATATATGTAAAAGACGCCTCAACTTTGAATGAGTTATTCAAAGTAAGGCGTCTTTATCTATATGTTATTGTGGTTTTAAAATGACTTTAACATTATTATCTTTTTTCTGATCAAAGATATCATAACTTCTTTTACATCTTTTAAAGGCATAGTATGAGTGATAATTTCTGTTGGATCAAAGACTTTATTTTAATCATGTCATAAAGTTTTGGCATCATATGAATAACTGGCGCTTGTCCACTTTTCACTTGAACATTTCTATTAAATATTAAGTCTAATTGGGAGTTATCAGCTGCAGTTCCATAGACACCTATCAATTGGATTGTTCCATATTTTCTCACTGATTCTGTTGCCGTAACAATTGGGCTGATATTTCCTCTCTGTATTGAATTTGAGCTAACTTCTAAGTCATCTTGAACTACTTGTTCATCTATTCCGACACAATCTATAACAACATCTGCACCACCGCGTGTTGTTTCATGTAATAGTTTTCCTACGTCATCTTCTTTTAAAAAATTATAAACCTCAGCACCGTTATATTTCTCGGTATGAGCTAATCTATGCTCAACATGATCAATGGCAATGACACGTCTGGCACTTTTTAATTTTGCAAACCTTTGTGCTTTTTAGTAATTTAAACTGCTCAAATATCTATAACTAAACGAAGAAATAAAAATACCAAACTACATCCTATTGTATAGATTTTTTGCATTATATATATAAAATTAGAAAAGTAAAATTTAATGATTGTTGGTTATGCGAGAGTATCATCTATAAAACAAAATTTAGAAAGACAGCTAGCTAATTTGTAAACATTTGGCTTAGAAAAAATATTTACAGAAAAAGATCGGGAAAGTCAGTAGAAAACAGACCTATATTTCTATAAGCACTTAATTTTGTGAGAAAGGGAGATAGATTTGTTGTAGAGTCTATTGACCGTTTGGGACGGAATTATGATGAAGTGATTCATACCGTTAATTATTTAAAAGACAAAGAGGTTCAATTGATGATTACCAGCTTGCCTAGGATGGATGAAGTCATTGGTAAGCCATTACTGTATATAGAAAGCCATGCGTTATGTGTATGGTTCAGAAAAGGTTTTACCGTTATCTAAAAAAACATCTCATCATGCTAGAATATATATTGGCCAGCCAACCAAAATATTCAACACGAGGAGATGCTTTTTAATGTCATCTGACACAAACAGTTTAGCACATACAAAATGGAATTGTAAGTATCACATAGTCTTTGCACCAAAATATAGAAGACAAGTGATATATGGAAAAATCAAAAGAGATATTGGAGTGATTTTACGTCAACTATGTGAAAGAAAAGGCGTAGAAATAATAGAAGCAGAAGCATGTAAATACCCAGTTGGTGTTGTTGAAGATCAAATATACTATTTCAATGAAGATAATATTGATAACGTTATATTTGAGGGCTATTCTGATCAAGATGAAACAAGATTTCAAGAATTATTTAAAGAGATGATGGGTAATTTGGATGAAGATATTAAACGTGGGACTGTTCAACAAAAAGATAGTTACGGATTGATTTAACATAAGTCATAATTATCAGAGGTTACCTATAATAAAATAAGTTTGGTAAATTTTGTTCGTAAACCGTTAAAAATATACAGTGAATATGATTATTGTGGTCATTTTATTTTGCTTTATTATCAGGTACTAAAAATGTTAAACTATTAAGGGTATAAAGGGTTAGTAAACATAGAGTTAGCCAGCCTGTAGTAATAATCAATTTAAATTAAGGAGTCACTATCATGTTAAATCTAGAAAATAAAACCTACGTCATTATGGGTATTGCGAATAAACGTAGTATCGCATTTGGCGTCGCTAAAGTATTAGATCGATTAGGTGCTAAACTGGTATTTACATATCGTAAAGAACGCAGTCGTAAAGAATTAGAGAAATTATTAGAACAATTAAATCAATCTGAACATCATCTCTATGAAATTGATGTGCAGAATGATGAGGATATCATTAATGGTTTTTCTCAAATCGGAAAAGATGTAGGCCAGATTGATGGTGTTTATCACTCAATCGCATTTGCCAATATGGAAGATTTACGAGGTCGATTTTCAGAAACATCTCGCGAAGGTTTCTTACTTGCACAAGAAATTAGTTCATATTCACTTACTCTCGTAGCTCATGAAGCCAAAAAACTTATGCCTGAAGGTGGAAGTATTGTTGCGACGACTTATATTGGTGGTGAGGCAGCAGTTCAAAACTATAATGTTATGGGTGTAGCTAAAGCAAGTTTAGAGGCGAATGTTAAATATTTAGCTTTAGACTTAGGTGAAGATAATATTCGTGTCAATGCTATTTCTGCAGGGCCAATTCGTACTTTAAGTGCTAAAGGTGTAGGTGGATTTAATACAATTCTTAAAGAAATTGAAGCGAGAGCGCCGTTAAAACGCAACGTTGATCAAGAAGAAGTAGGTAAGACGGCTGCGTATTTATTAAGTGATCTTTCAAGTGGTGTAACTGGAGAGAACATCCACGTTGACGGTGGATTCCACGCAATTAAATAATTATTGATAAATTAAAAAATCAGATAGTATAATCTCACAATAGGTGTACAGGGATGATTTGAAATTAAAATCATCCCTGTTTTTGTGTATAAGAATGCGTTTTGACATTTAATTATTCAAGAAATAAATTGACAATCGACAATGTTGCTTTGATATTTATAATATATTTAAGGTATAAATATCAATTTTAGATGACACTATTTATTTTGTTGTTAGAAATGTATCGGAGGTTATAAATTTTATTAAATGCATCATTCCATATAAACAGTAGAAATGACGGAGTTTAATAAGAGGACATGTTTCATTGCTTACGTGTATAAAAAAGCCAAGGACATCTAATTATGTCCTTGGCTTGAATTGGTGGTATAATTTTCAATCTTATGATTATAACTATTATTAATCTTTAACATTACTATTTGCTTTATCGACAATACGTTGACGATATTTAAAAATGTTGCTCACTAATGTTTTGATTACAGCGTATAATGGAACTGCAACAAGAATGAGTGTGAAACCACCCAAATCTCCAGCTGCAAGTATGACAACAATAATAGTTAATGGATGAATGCTTAATGATTTACCCATTACGTTAGGAGTTATCACGTTACCTTCAAGTTGTTGTGCGATTAATGTTACGACACATACCCAAATAAAAGTTGAAGGGCCATCAATAATACCTAGTATCGCTGCCGGTGCAAAAGATAACCATGGACCTAAAAATGGTATTAAGTTAGCTACGCCGGCGAATAATACTAATAAAGGTGTATATGGTAATCCTATAATCGTATAACCTATATATAAAATAATACCTAAGATGATACTAACTGTCACTTGACCTTGAATATATGATTTTAAAGTGAAGTTTAAGTCTTTTAATAAATCTACAACAAAAACTTTACGTTCTCCTTTGAAAAATTTACCGATTGCTGGGATAAATTTTTCATGATCTTTTAGCATATATATCAGGAAGAAAGGCACCATTATTAATAAAAATACAGTTGAGATGAAAGACGTAATATATGACACTGAATTAGATAAAATAGACGTTGCGCCATCTCCCATGGATTTAACCGCTTTATTAATACGATGTGTGACATCATCTGGTAATTTATCCATTTGTCTTAACGAGAAATTAATTAATTGTTCGGCTTCTTTTTGTAATGATGGTGTTTGTTTAATTAAGTTATTAATATTGGAAATAATGATAGGTGCTATAAATGATACCACAATAGCGATGATAGCTATTAATCCTATGAATATTGTTGTTATACTAGCCCAACGTGGAAAGCCCCACTTTTCTAATATGTTTTGAAAAGGTAAACATATGTAAAAGAGAAATCCACTAATTAAAAATGGAAGGAAGACTGAACCAATGATAGTAGCTATTGGAGCAAATACTTCATGCACTTCCATAAATAGTTTGATGAGTATGAACAGCATAATAAAAAATATTCCTGTTCTAAACCAAACCTTATTGAACATAGATTGTGATCCTCCTATTTTATTCTTTTTCATACTCAATAAGTATATATCAAAACTCAGTCATTAAAAAGAGTAAATACTTTTACAATATAACTGCATGCACTTTATTTTTAATAAAATGAAAAAACTAGTATGAAATTAATTTGTATACGAGCTTGCTATAAATTTAAAAGTATTATAAGTATTGATACAATAGTATTAACATTACAAGGGAGCATCGGTTTATGTCGGAGTTTAAAGTAGGTAAGATTAATAAAAAAATAATACATAGTGATATTTTAAATAGAGATGTAACATTATCGGTTTATTTACCTGAGGATTATACAAACTTATTTAAATATCAGTTGATTTTTTGCTTTGATGGTTTAGATTTTTTTAGATTTGGTAGAATACAACGCATATATGAACAGTTACGTGAAGAACAATCAATACAACGTGCAATTATAGTAGGATTCCATTACGAAGATGTTGAAAAACGTAGGGAAGAATTTCATCCTTCAGGAAGTCGTTCTAATTTAACCATTAAAGCAATGGGAAAAGAAATTCTTCCTTATATCGATGCGACATTTCCAACTTATAAAGTAGGTAATACAAGGTTACTTATTGGAGATAGTTTAGCAGGAAGTATCGCTTTAATGACTGCAATGACTTACCCAACTATTTTTAGTCGAGTTGCGTTATTGAGCCCAATGTATAATGAAAATATTAAGAAAAAAATTGATACATGTATGAATAAAGGTCAATTGACGATATGGCATGCCATTGGTTTAGAAGAAGCAGATTTTATTTTACCAACTAATGGTAAAAGAGCTAACTTTTTAACACCTAACCGTGAATTAAATCAACTGATTAAAGAAGATAATATTGAATATTTCTATAAAGAATTTAACGGTGGACATCATTGGAAATCATGGAAACCATTGCTAGGAGATATTCTCTTACAATTTTTAGGTGATCCAATAAATGGAAAATATGTTTAATAAAGTAAGATAAATAAAATAGTATGTTAGCGAATGGTTGTTGAATGCGAAACACTATTAATTTCAGAAATGTAATTGTTTTCATGATAAAAGTAACGGTTTTCAAAAAGTTTTGATATAATAGGAATAAGTTAAACAAAGGAGGAATTTAAATGATTTTAGGATTAGCATTGGTTCCGTCAAAGTCATTTCAAGATGAGGTGAATGCTTATCGCAAGCGATATGACAATCATTATGCTCAAATAATGCCTCATATCACGATTAAACCTCAATTTGAAATCGATGATCATGATTTTAATTTAATTAAAAATGAAGTGAAAAATCGAATTTCTAGTATTAAACCAGTAGAAGTACATGCTACAAAGGCATCTAATTTCGCTCCAATCAGTAATGTTATATACTTCAAAGTTGCTAAAACAGAGTCATTAGATCAATTATTTAATCAATTTAATACAGAAGATTTTTACGGTACAGCTGAACATCCTTTTGTACCACATTTTACAATTGCCCAAGGTCTAACAAGTCAAGAATTTGAAGATATATATGGTCAAGTAAAATTAGCAGGGGTAGACCATAGAGAAATAATTGAAGAACTATCGTTACTTCAATATAGTGAAGAAGAGGACAAATGGACTATTATTGAAACTTTTACATTAGGATAAAAAGTTCAAAATTGTAAAGTGAAATTGAATTTACAGAATCATTATTGTTAAATACGTGAAGAGCGCTTAATCAACTAAAAACGCCAAATCCTATTGTGTTTCAGTGGGATTTGGCGTTTTTATATGAAACATAATTATATTGTATAGTTAATCATTCAAAAAGATTAATGTACGTTTTATATTGAATATTCATATTTCAAATGCATATGAATGACGTTTCATTAATATATACAACTAATCTTTATATAAACGATTTATAGATTTTAAGGTTTAACCCTTCTGTTTGTTTTAATAAAGTAATATCCGTAAAATACTGCAAGTGCAAGAAAAATCATCGCTGAAAAGTAAAAGGTATTATTTAAATTATTAGTAAATTGAGTAATTAGACCTCCGACTAGTGGGCCTATCATTGAACCGAAGCCTTGAACACTGTTGAACACGCCCCATGTTTCTTCCTGTTCGTTAGGATTAATATGCCCAGCCATAAAGGTATTCCAAGCCGGTAAGAGGATACCGTACATTAGCCCAATAAAAAGTCCTATGGCCCAAACTATATATATATTTGTAATTGTAGATAGCCCGAATATAAGAATTGTATATAGTATAAAGCCACTAAAAATAACTCCATACATAAACCCTTTGCTATTATTGTCGATGATTTTTGATAAAAATAACATAGAGAAAGCACAGCCTATGCCACCAATAATGATTGCTACTGTATATTCAACGGTTGATACTTTCACAACTTGCGTTGCATATTTTGGAAGAATAGGTACAAGTGCTGCTATAGCTGCTCCTTGTAACAAGATACCCGGAAATAGAATAAGATGACGTTGTGTAACATCTACAATTTGCTTTAATTGTGCTTTCACAGGTTTAGTATTGTAATTTGTTAAGTTGATATTAACAAAATAGTATAGTACCCAGGCAATAAGCACAACCAAGGCCATTAAAAATGCAAAACGAGTAGGATGGAATTTAATAAGCAAGTTCATGATAACCATACCCACCAATAAACCTAGCAACCATGAAAAGTAGACATAACCCATTTGTTTGCCGCGATTTCTTTCATCTACACTAGATAACATGATAACCCAAATCGGACTCACAGCAATTCCTAACATAATAGCACTGAAAATAATTATGAATGGTGATGCCGGGAACCATATCACTAAAAACAAGCTTATAAAAGCAAGTAAGAATCCAGATGTAAGTACTAATTTTGAACCAAATTTTTTAAGTAAAAAGCCGATGACAAAATTTGTTGCAGCATCTGCGATAAAGTGAATGGAAAAAGCAAATGATGTGATTGCTATTGCGATAGAGGTCACTGTAGGTAAAAAGTTTATATAACTTAGTATGTACATACCTCTTGCAAATTCCATCAGAAACAGAATTACCAACATCATAACAAAGTTTCTGTTACTTGAGTAATTACTTGACGAAGAATCTTGCATACAAAGGAACCTTTCCATAGATTTCATCCGGTTGAGATGAGTGACCTATTAAATCTAATAAATCTTTACAAATCTTTCTAGTAGAATATCCTACCTTTGATTCTAGCATTTTAGATGACATAACCTTTAAAGTCTCTTCGTTATTTGTTAAGTCAGAAACAATATCAATTGCCTCATTTGGAGTATCTGCTATTTTTCCAAATCCTTTACTTTCAAAGTAATATGCATTTTCAAGTTCTTGACCGGGTGCAGGGTTTAAAAAAATCATAGGAATACAACGACTAAGTCCTTCGGAAATTGTGATACCACCAGGTTTTGTAATCATTAGTTGGCTTGATGCCATCCACTCATTCATGTGATTTGTATATCCTAATATTATTACACTTGGATTATCTTTGAACTTAGCTTTTAATGAACGTTTAAGTTCCTTACTACGTCCACAAATCATGACCACTTGCGAATTTGGACTTTTTTCTAAAATATTATTAATCATATAGTCAAAGCCTTTTGAAACACCAAATGCACCTGCTGACATTAATATAGTAGGTTTTGAAGGGTCTAAATGTTGTTGCGATAACCATTCTTCTTTATCAATAGATTCTTCAAATTTATCAGCAATAGGAATGCCCGTCACTTTAATATATGAAGCAGGAACACCAGCTTCAATGAAATCATCTTTAGTATCTTTTGTTGCTACATAATATCTTTGTGAATATGGTGTAATCCAATTTTTATGCATGCGATAATCTGTCATAACTGTCGCAATAGGGATATTTATATTAAATTGTTCGGTCAACACTGACATCACAGGTGTTGGAAATGTTAATAATATGAGATCAGGCTTTTCTTTAATAAGTAAGTTGATGAGTTTATTTAATCCATAATATTTATAAAAACATTTATCGAGCTCATTAGGGCGACTATAATAAAATCGTTTATATGTATTTCTAAAATATTTAAAGCTATTGATATACCATTTCTTACATATAGAAGTCATAATTGGATGAGCTTCCATAAACAAATCATGTTGAATGACTGATAAATGATTGAGATTCATCTCATTCAATTGGTTGACAATACTTTGCGTGACTTGCATATGACCGTTACCAAATGATCCAGTAATAATCAATATCTTTTTATTTTGAGTAACCATTTATAGCCACCCTCCGTTAATTTTTAAAATTTATAATAATTGTAACGTATTTTCATGCATTGTAAAAGGAAAAGAAGTGTACCATTTATTGTATTTAAATACTATAAATAAGGCGTACAATACCATGCTTTGTCGTAAATTTGCTTTATAAAGTGTTCATTATTTATTAAGTATGGTTGCAAGGTAACGAAACTAAATTTGAACACATTCTGCACGATTTTAGTATTGTCTTCAAAAAATCTTAGTATTTGCTATATATTATGTTAATACATGTATATCTTAGCATTATTTAAATAAGGAATGAATTATTTAAAGGTGAGCGCAACAAAATTTTAAGTATATTTTAACACTACCTTAACAGTCTTTAATGAATGATTTTATCACTATCTAATAGAACGTGATTCGGATATATTACGTCAATTATGATTAAAAATAAATTAATAAGACTTATAATTATAAATTTATCAACGATAATAAAACGTGTATAATAGACTTATTGTAAAAAAAGGAGCGATACATTTTGAATGCAAGTGCGTTGTTCAAAAAAATTAGAGTAAAAAATGTAATTGGTACATTAGATATACAGGTGGACGATATTACCACTGACTCACGTACAGCTAAAGAGGGAAGTCTATTTGTAGCATCTAAAGGATATACGGTAGATAGTCATAAGTTTTGTCAAAATGTAGTAGATCAAGGTTGTGGTATTGTTGTTGTCAATAGAGAACTCGAACTTAAAGGTAATGTGACGCAAGTCGTTGTTCCCGATACTTTACGTGTTGCAAGTCTATTGGCACATGAATTATACGAGTTTCCTAGTCATCAACTGACGACATATGGTGTTACGGGGACGAACGGTAAGACATCGATTGCAACTATGATTCATTTAATTTATAGAAAATTGAATAAAAATAGTGCATATCTAGGTACGAATGGATTTCAAGTTAATGAAACAAAAACAAAAGGTGCGAATACAACACCAGAAACAGTAGCATTAACAAAAAAGATCAAAGAAGCAGTTGATGCCAATGCAGAAGCAATGACGATGGAAGTTTCTAGTCATGGATTGGCCTTAGGTCGACTTAGAGGCGTAGAGTTTGACGTTGCTATCTTTTCAAACTTGACTCAAGATCATTTAGACTTTCATGGAACTATGGAAGCATATGGACATGCTAAATCGTTATTATTTAGCCAGTTAGGTGAAGATTTGTCTAAAGAAAAATATGTTGTATTAAATAATGATGATGACTTCTCCGATTATTTAGCAAGTGTGACACCCTATGAAGTATTTACATATGGTATTACTCACGAAGCACAATTTATGGCTAAAAACATTAAAGAATCATTGCAAGGTGTAGAATTTGAATTTTGTACTCCATTTGGAAGTTTTCCAGTTAAATCTCCTTATGTAGGTAGGTTTAACATTTCAAATATTATGGCTGCTATGATTGCGGTTTGGAGTAAGGGAACAAATTTAAATGAAATTATTAATGCTGTTACTGAGCTTGAACCTGTAGAGGGGCGCTTAGAAGTACTTGATCCATCACTTCCTATAGATTTGATTATAGATTATGCACATACAGCTGATGGTATGAATAAACTGATTGATGCTGTACAACCATTTGTTAAACAAAAGCTAATCTTTTTAGTAGGTATGGCTGGGGAAAGAGATTTAACGAAAACACCTGAGATGGGGAGAGTAGCATGTCGAGCAGATTATGTTATTTTTACTCCAGATAATCCTGCTAACGATGATCCTAAAATGTTGACAGCTGAATTAGCTAAAGGTGCAACGCATAACAATTATATAGAGTTTGATGACCGTGCAGAAGGTATTAGACACGCGATTGATATTGCTGAACCAGGTGATACAGTTGTTTTGGCCTCAAAAGGTCGAGAGCCTTATCAAATTATGCCTGGTCATGTTAAAGTCCCACATCGCGATGACTTAATTGGCTTAAAAGCAGCATATCAAAAATTTGGTGGTGGACCTCTTGAGGATTAAATCACTTCAGTTTCATGGAATGATGATAAACGTATATCATTATCATTCTAATGATTTAATCATGTTAGCTATTCCAGAACTTTTTTGGTCCATTGAGTTATCCAAAGAGTTAGATGCAAATCAGCTATATGAGGAATTAGTGATGCAATTATTCAATTTGTTGACTGAAGTTGAAGCAGATACATTGGCAAGTAATATAACTGATTTGATTAGAAATGAATCCAAAGGAGAATGATAAATGAATTTAAAAGAAGAAATAGAGTCAAGAAAGACATTTGCCATCATTTCACACCCCGATGCTGGTAAAACAACTTTAACTGAAAAATTGTTGTATTTCAGTGGAGCGATTCGTGAAGCTGGGACAGTTAAAGGGAAAAAGACGGGTAAATTTGCAACAAGTGATTGGATGAAGGTAGAACAAGAACGTGGTATCTCAGTTACAAGCTCTGTAATGCAATTTGATTATGATGATTATAAGATAAATATTTTAGATACGCCCGGGCATGAAGATTTTTCAGAGGATACGTATCGTACATTAATGGCAGTAGATAGTGCAGTTATGGTTATTGACTGTGCAAAAGGTATAGAACCACAAACATTAAAATTATTTAAAGTTTGTAAAATGCGAGGTATCCCTATTTTTACATTCATCAATAAATTGGATAGAGTAGGGAAAGAGCCATTTGAATTACTTGATGAAATAGAAGAAACACTTAATATTGACACTTATCCAATGAATTGGCCTGTTGGTATGGGACAAAATTTCTTTGGTATTATTGATAGACACTCTAAAACGATTGAACCATTTAGAGATGAAGAAAATTTATTACATTTAAACGAAGATTACGAACTTAAAGAAGAACACGCGATAAAAAATGATAGTGCATTTGAACAAGCAATTGAAGAAATGATGCTTGTCGATGAAGCGGGTGAAGCATTTGATAATGAAGCGTTACTGAACGGTGAATTAACACCTGTTTTCTTTGGATCGGCATTAGCAAACTTCGGCGTACAAAATTTCTTAAATGCATACGTTGATCATGCGCCAATGCCTAATGCGAGACAAACTAAAGAAGAGGTTGATGTTAGTCCATTCGACATAGATTTTTCTGGGTTTATCTTTAAAATTCAAGCCAATATGGATCCAAAGCATCGTGACAGAATTGCATTTATGCGCGTGGTAAGTGGTGCGTTTGAAAGAGGAATGGATGTAACCTTACAAAGAACTAATAAAAAACAAAAAATAACTCGTTCCACATCATTTATGGCTGATGATAAAGAAACTGTTAATCATGCTGTAGCAGGCGATATTATTGGTTTGTATGATACAGGTAACTATCAAATAGGCGATACTTTAGTTGGTGGTAAGCAGAAATATAGTTTCCAAGAGTTACCACAATTTACTCCAGAAATATTTATGAAGGTTTCTGCCAAAAATGTAATGAAACAAAAGCATTTTCATAAAGGGATTGAACAGCTTGTTCAAGAAGGTGCAATTCAATATTATAAAACGTTGCACACAAATCAAATTATCTTAGGTGCTGTGGGTCAATTACAATTTGAGGTGTTTGAACACCGCATGAATAATGAATATAATGTAGATGTGGTTATGGAACCAGTTGGACGTAAAATTGCGCGTTGGATTGAAAATGAAGAAGATATTAAAGATAATATGAATACTTCTAGATCAATTTTAGTAAAAGATAGATACGACAATTATGTATTCCTATTTGAAAATGAATTTGCAACGCGTTGGTTTGAAGAAAAATTCTCTGATATTAAACTGTATAGTTTATTATAATTGAATGTTTAAACATATCACTATTCGGGCACACCATAGTATATGAAAAATGTTTATATTGCTATGCAGTGTCATAGTATGTATACTGAAAATAACAAATAAATACCTATGACAAAACTGTCAGAGGGGAGTAACTTGAGAATAGTTATTGAATGCATTTAAACTGATAATAACTATTCAACACTTTGTCGTCATTACGAAGATAAGTCTTCCGGTAAAGTGGGCAAAAATATTGCTAAGTGAGACCTTTGCTATTAAATTAGCATAGGTCTCTTTATTTGTATTTAAACTAAAAGGAGTTGTCCACAATGGATCCGAGTTTGATTTTACCTTATTTATGGGTACTTTTAGTACTTGTATTTTTAGAAGGATTATTAGCAGCTGATAATGCAATTGTAATGGCGGTAATGGTTAAACATCTACCACCTAAACAACGTAAAAAAGCACTTTTTTATGGCCTATTAGGTGCATTCATTTTTAGATTTATTGCTTTATTTTTAATAAGTATTATTGCAAACTTCTGGTGGATACAAGCAGCAGGTGCTGTTTACTTAATCTATATGTCTATTAAAAATTTATGGCAATTTTTCCATCAATCAAATGAAAAACATCATAAAGAAACAGGAGACGAACATCATTTCGATGAAACAGGCAACGAAAAAGAAGTAGGCCCTAAATCTTTTTGGGGAACAGTATTTAAAGTTGAATTCGCTGATATCGCGTTTGCAATTGATTCGATGCTTGCCGCATTAGCCATAGCCGTTACATTACCAAAAGTTGGCATACATTTTGGTGGTATGGACTTAGGCCAATTTATTGTTATGTTCCTTGGTGGAATGATAGGTGTCATCTTGATGAGATTTGCAGCAACTTGGTTTGTAGAATTGTTGAATAAATATCCAGGACTTGAAGGTGCTGCGTTTGCAATTGTAGGTTGGGTAGGTATTAAACTTATTATAATGGTACTTGCACATCCTGATATTGGCGTTTTACCAGAAGCATTTCCACATAGTGCTTTATGGCAAACAATCTTCTGGGTAGTATTAGTTGGCTTAGTTTTAATAGGATGGTTAACTTCAGCAATTGGCAACAAGAAAAAAGGTAATCAAAAATAATTTGATTGATATGCTAGAACCTTTGCTTAATAATAATTTAAGTGGAGGTTCTTTTTATTTTAATTTTTATTAGAATATTGCAGTTTTATAGTTAAAATATTAAACTTTAGATTATAAACGAATTTAAAATGATGATGATATATAGTATTAAAATAACTTGAATTTTACAGATAAAGAATGAGTTAAAGAAACTATAGGAGTGGTCTTCTAGTGGATAACAATAAAAAACAAGTCATACCACGCAGTCAATATCGACGTAAAAGACGTGAATACTTTCATAACGTAGAGCGAGAAGAGCGCATAAGACGTGAGAAAATAGAGAAGGAAAATCAAGCTAAAAGAGAACAACATCAAACTAAAGTCAATGAGGAACGTGTTAAAGATAATTTGAGAAAAGCAAGAATAGAGAAGCTGACACAAGAAGAAATACATCAACAACGTGATGATAAAAGTTATAAACAAAAAACTTTAAATCAAAATAATCAAATGAATAAATCTAAAGACGACGATAATAAAATTGGAGAAGAAAGTCTACATGATGTGCGAGTTTCAAGTGATACCTCCACTTTACCGCATCAAAATAAGTCAATAAAAGACTATGATGATTCTGGAAACGAAAGTAAACAACATACTAAATTGACTTCAAAGGAATCTATGCTAGGCGTAAATTCTAATCATACTGAGCAAGATTCAAGAAGTACACAACCATATTCTTCAAAACATAGCTATTCACAACCAAAAGATAAAGACAACGATAATACTCAACAAGCGCAATTTCTTAAAAAAGAAGACAAACAACGTAACAGAGCCGAAAATATAAAAAAAGTTAATGAATTTAAACAATTGGTGGTAGCTTTCTTTAAAGAACACTGGCCTAAAATGTTAATTATTATCGGTATTATAGTATTACTTTTAATATTAAATGCCATATTCACTACAGTTAATAAAAATGATCATACAAATGATAGTGCATTTAACGGTACAGCTAAAGATGAAACAACAGCGATGAAAATTGCTGAAAACTCTGTTAAGTCAGTTGTAACTGTCGAGAATGATTTGTCTAATGACACGACTGTGTCTGATAACAAAAATGAATCTGATAATGAGATAGGATCAGGTGTCGTCTACAAAAAAGTGGGCGACTCTATTTATATTTTTACTAATGCACACGTTGTCGGTGATCAAGAAAAACAAAAAGTAACATATGGTAATGATAAATCTGTGACAGGTAAGGTAATTGGTAAAGATAAATGGTCTGATTTAGCAGTTGTAAAAGCTAAAGTTGCTGACGAAAATATTAAACCAATGACTATGGGGGATTCTAATAATATTAAATTGGCTGAACCTATTTTAGTTATAGGCAATCCTCTAGGCACAGACTTTAAAGGAAGTGTTTCTCAAGGTATTGTGTCTGGACTCAATCGTCATGTACCTGTGGACATTGATAAAAATGATAATTATGATGCTTTGATGAAAGCTTTTCAAATTGATGCGCCTGTGAACCCAGGAAATTCAGGTGGTGCTGTGGTCGATAGAGACGGTAGACTCATAGGTATAGTTTCTTTAAAAATTGATATGCATAATGTAGAAGGAATGGCTTTTGCGATACCTATTAATGATGTACGTAAGATTGCGAAAGAATTAGAGCATAAAGGTAAAGTGAACTACCCCAATACTGAAATCAAAATCAAAAATGTTGGTGACCTTGACGATTCTGAACGTAATGCAATCAACTTACCAGCTAAAGTGAATCATGGTGTATTAATCGGTGAAGTGAAAGAAAATGGTTTAGGAGACAAAGCAGGTTTAAAAAAAGGTGATGTAATAGTAGAATTAGATGGTAAGAAGATTGAAGATAACTTACGATATAGACAAGTCATATATAGTCATTATGATGATCAAAAAACAATTACTGCTAAAATTTATCGAAATGGTGCGGAGAAAAATATTAAAATCAAATTGAAATAAATGTTGAGGTGAAAATCATGTCAGTTTTAAGTCAGCTGCTTAAAAAATCTAGCCCTCAACAAGGGATTATACTCTATTATCTATTTGCCATCGTCGTTGCATTTTTATTATTAAATTTGCCATATGTTCATAAACAAGGGGTTGAGGTTAATCCAATTGATACACTTTTTGTAGCTGTATCAGGTATTAGTGTTACAGGATTATCACCAATTACTATAGTCGACACATACTCAACCTTTGGTCAAATTATCATACTTATTATTTTGAACATCGGTGGTATAGGTGTTATGGCTATTGGAACCATGCTTTGGGTTGTTTTAGGCAAACATATTGGAATTAGAGAACGACAACTCATTATGTTAGATAATAATAGAGATACTATGAGTGGAACGGTTAAACTGATTTTAGAAATTGTAAGAACAATTTTTATTATTGAGTTTATAGGTGCACTCTTACTCGCGTTCTATTTTTATCGGGATAATCCTGATTTAAAAAACGCATTAATGCAAGGCATTTTTGTGTCAGTATCTGCTACGACTAACGGTGGTCTTGATATTACTGGTGAATCTTTAGTTCCCTATGCAAAAGACTATTTTGTACAAACAATAGTAATGTTCTTAATTGTGTTAGGATCTATAGGCTTTCCAGTTTTGTTGGAGTTAAAAGCATATATAAAGAATCGAGTAACTAATTTTAGGTTCTCATTATTCACAAAAATAACGACAACAACGTATTTATTCTTATTTTTATTCGGCGTTATTGTTGTATTAATATTAGAACATAGCAATGCATTTAAAGGATTGAGTTGGCATCAATCATTATTTTATGCATTGTTCCAATCATCAACGACCAGAAGTGCAGGTTTGCAAACGATAGATGTGTCACATTTCAGCGACGCAACAAATATTGTAATGGGATTATTGATGTTTATAGGATCATCTCCCAGTTCTGTAGGAGGTGGAATCAGAACAACAACATTTGCTATTTTAATTTTGTTTGTTATTAATTTTAATAATACTGGTGACAAAACAGGTATTAAAATTTTCAACAGAGAAGTACATATTATGGATGTACAAAGATCATTTGCCGTATTTACTATGGCGTCATTAATTACATTTATTAGCATGATTATTATATCTGCCACTGAACAAGGCAAGTTGTCCTTTTTACAAATTTTCTTTGAAGTAATGTCTGCGTTTGGTACATGTGGTTTAAGCTTAGGTGTGACAAGCGATGTCAACGACATTACCAAGGCTGTATTAATGATATTAATGTTTATAGGTCGTGTAGGACTTATTTCATTCATTATTATGTTAGCTGGACGTAAAGAACCCGAAAAATATAGCTATCCTAAAGAACGTATACAAATTGGATAGTCAATACACTATTAGCAAAGACATACGTGCACCTTTGCTAATAGTTTTTTTATTTAGAATGATATCAATGCGATAATAGTTTTATAACATTTAATGAATGGTACATGTTACACTAAATTCAAGGAGAGGAGTGGCTCTATGGAAAAAAATGAAAATAAAATAGTTGATGTGATTGCAACTTCTGATATGCATAGTCACTTCTTAAATGGTGATTATGGCTCAAACATTTATCGGGCTGGTACTTATGTTAATGAAGCTCGAAAAAATAATGAAAATGTCATATTACTAGATAGTGGGGGAAGTTTGGCGGGATCACTTGCAGCATTTTATTACGCCGTTGTAGCACCATATAAACGTCATCCTATGATTAAGTTGATGAATGCAATGCAGTATGATGCTAGTGGAATTAGCCCTAATGAATTTAAATTTGGATTATCTTTTTTGACACGTTCAGTTGCACTCTCAAGGTTTCCTTGGCTATCAGCAAATATAGAGTATACTGTTACTAGAGAGCCATATTTTTCTACGCCTTATACAATCAAAATGTATTCAGATTTGAAAATTGCTATCGTAGGTTTAACATCAGATGGATTAATGAAGAACGAGTACGCAGAAATGGAAGAAGATGTCTGTATTGAGAAGACTTTGGTTTCAGCTAAACGTTGGATTAGATACATACATGAAGTTGAAGAACCAGACTTCCTTATTGTTATTTATCATGGTGGGTTAAATAAAATTAGTAGTGCCAATAAAAGAAATGAAAAAAATGCAAACGAAGCTGAAAAAATTATGGAAGAACTTGGTGTTATTGATGTAATTATTACCGCTCATCAACATCAAACAGTAGTTGGAAAAGATCATGGAACTATATATGTTCAAGCAGGTCAAAATGCTGAGGAATTAGTACATCTTTCAATTAAATTTAAGAAACGTACAACTTCTTATGAGATTGAGCACATCGACTCAAAAGTTATTGACTTAAATGATTACCATGAAGATGAGCAATTATTAAAAGAAACATATTATGATCGTAAGGCAGTCAAACACTGGGCAAATTCAGTAGTTTCAAACAAAAACAATGGCTTAACAGTTCAATGTATTGAAGATATTATTTGTAAGCCGCATCCTTTTACTCAATTATTACATGATGCAATTAGATTAGCCTATAATTATGATATTTCTTGTGTGCATATACCTAAGAATGGTGAGGAAGGGTTAAAAGGAACTATAAGAAATAGAGATATATACGATGCATACCCTCATCCAGATAAACCTATAGATATCACTGTCAAAGGTAAAAATATCAAAGATATACTTGAATACAGTTATGCGCATATTGATTTTAATAAGCGACAATTAAGTATGACAATGATAGATGAAACGTTATTTACAGTTTGGCAAGGGTTTGATTATTGTATAGACATGTCACAATCACCGTTTAATAGAGTTAAATTAAATGGTCTAAATGAAGAAGATTCGTATAGAATAACAATGACAGATTATTGTTATAGAAACTACAAAATGTATTTACAAGAAGCTATCGTTCACGACACATATTCGGAAACGATGGGTGGATTGATTAGAAAAAATTTAAAATGTGACATGTATTCTGTGAAATTAAATCATAATTTTAAAGTTTATTAATCTTCCTCGTACTATTTATAACGGTGTATGTGTAACTTTTTCTTTAATTAATTTAAAAAAGCATTTCTTAGCTCAAATTCATGAGTCTAAGAAATGCTTTTTTTATCCGTGGAATATCAATAATAAAATGATAGCCACAATTTGACCAATTGTAGTCGTAGCAATACGTCTCGTATATTCATAGCTAAGAGATAGAATGAATTGAGCTACAAAAATAAAGAATACAATCCACCAATTATCTAAGTATATAAATAATGAACTTGAACATATTGCAACAATTAAAATGCTAGCCCATTTCGGTAAGTTATATTTTATTAATTCCTTTTGTAAAACAGTTCTCATATATAATTCATGACAAGGTATCACAAATAATAAAGTAACGAGCATTTGCCATTTAAAGTAGACAACCCGTTCGTGATAATTCTTTGATTAAAGATGCGTATGATAATTCTGATGAAATAAGTGAAAAAATTAATTGTATAATAATAAGTGCGACACTCGTTATTATACCCATGCCTATGGAAGTTAATAATCGTTTAGATGCAATGTCTCTTTGGTAAAAAACATAACTTATTCCAGCTATTAACATAATGCCAGTATATAAATACCAGTATTCTTGATGTTCTCCCCACATCACAAATAATATTGCGTGAAAGATGATGAAGCTTATAACAAACCAAATCAAAGCTTTAGAAACATTTTTCATTTTAATTAACCTTCTTGATCAACGATTTTGTATCGCTTATGATTGATAACTGTCTTTTCCGGTAAATCTAATTCATTAAAATTATCCATAATAGTTAAATCTACAATAACAGAGTTATCATTAATCTTCTCGACACGGCCTCTTAAACCGTCATAAAATTCTACTATATTACCTACTTCTGCAACAGTCATTACGAGTCCTCCCTTAAATCATAGCTAGATTATATTGTACTAAAATTTACTTGACAAATAAACTAATTTCTATGAAAAAGAAGTGAACTAAAAGAAAATTATAAAATGTCATTCATAAATGAGTAAAAGAGTGGAAATTTTTCTATAAATGATTCATAACTAGGGTAAGGGCATATAGAGAGACTTATTTAAGGAGAGAATGTTATGAAATTTATTAGCAACAATAATATTAATGATCCTTCCCTCAATTTAGCAATGGAAGAGTATGTTCTTAAAAATTTACCTTCTGAAGAAAGTTATTTTTTATTTTATATTAACAGACCTTCAATTATTGTTGGAAAGAATCAGAATACAATTGAAGAAGTTAATCAAGCGTATATTGATAAACATCAAATAGATGTAGTGAGACGTATTTCTGGTGGTGGGGCTGTTTATCATGATACTGGAAACTTAAATTTTAGCTTTATCACAGATGATGATGGCCATAGCTTTCATAATTTTAAAAAGTTTACGATGCCCATTGTACAGGCCTTACAATCAATGGGAGTTAATGCTGAAATGACTGGAAGGAATGATATACAAGTAGGGCAAGCTAAAATATCTGGAAATGCTATGGTTAAAGTAAAAAATAGAATGTTTAGTCATGGTACATTAATGCTGAATTGTGATTTAAATGAAGTTCAAAAGGCATTAAAAGTGAATCCAGCTAAAATTAAATCTAAAGGCGTTAAATCTGTTAGAAAAAGAGTTGCCAATATTGAGGAATTTCTAGAACAGCCAATAGATATAGAAGAATTCAAAAAAATTATTCTTAAAACTATTTTTGGTGAAAATGAAGTTGAAGAATATATATTAACAGAAGAAGATTGGAAAAATATTAAGCAATTAAGTGATGAAAAGTATCGTACGTGGGAATGGAACTATGGCAGCAATCCAAAATATAATATTGAGCGTGAAGAGAAATTTGAAAAAGGTTTTATTCAAATAAAATTAGATGTAAAAAAAGGAAGAATTGAACGGGCAAAACTATTTGGAGATTTCTTCGGCGAAGGAGATGTAACCGAACTTGAACATGCGTTAGTAGGTTGCTTACATGATTTTGAACATATAGAAGAGGCACTTCAAAATTATGATTTCTATCACTACTTTGGGGATATAGATAAGTATGAAATTATAAGATTGATGTCCTAAGTATGATAAAAAGGTCTATTCTCAACTTATTTTAAAGTAGGGAATAGACCTTTTATGATGAGTGACTCGAGTCTAATTTATTCACTTAAAAATGCCTCCAATTGTTTAAATTCGTTAGTATATTGAATAAAATCGTTCTCGTTTTTATTGATGAGCGCTTCGTCAATTAAGAGTTTAAGTTTAGCTTTTCTTGCATTTCTGAGTGCTTCTTCAATGACGAGTTCAACGCCTAAATCGTTCACTGTCATTACAAAATCTTCTAATGTAGTGTACTTGACCTCAGTATTGTGATTCATAAAGACCACGACCTTTCAATTATTTAATATACATGTATTATACTGATTTTAAATTTTGAAATCAATGAATATTCTGACATTTTAAAAGAAATATGTGTAAAAAGAAAATAAAAGTGGAACTTGAATTTATTTTAAGCTTGGATAAAATATTATTAGGTTATAGTTTTTTAGTTTTAATAACCATCTAAGTAATCGAATAAAGTGAGGTTTTTTAATGACACATTTACCCGAAACGATTTATGTTATACGAAAAGGTGATATGGTAATACGACCTAAATATGATGAATATCAGCAAACAAATGGTACTGAAATTATCAGATTTGATCAAACTCGCAAAGAAAGTCCATTTAAAGTACAGAGAATTATCGAAAGATCATGTAAATTTTATGGTAATAATTATATTAGTAAAAAAGCAGAAACGAATCGTATTACTGGAATCTCTAGTAAACCACCTATTTTACTTACGCCTCTTTTTCCTACTTACTTTTTTCCAACTCACTCAGACCGTCAAGAAGAAAATATATGGATTAATATGCATTATATTGAAAATGTTAAAGAACTTAAAAATCGTAAGAGTAAAATAATTTTTGCGAATGGTGATTCGTTAACGCTCAATGTATCATTTCATAGCTTGTGGCATCAATATACGAATGCAATCATCTATTATTACATGGTAGATAAGCAATCACGAATGAAATCTAACAACCCTGAACAACCCATTGACTATAATCAGTCTTCTCTAAATATTTTCGAGGCGCTCTCACGCTACTCCCTTTTTGAAGAAAATTAGCTTTTTTCCCAAACTATTGATTTTAAAAATTGATGACAGTGTTTCAATTTAAAATATGCGGGACGTTAATATTAAATAAGTGTAAATGTTCCGTATATTTTTTTAATATAACTCTTGAAAAATTCAACAAGATTGATATAATAATACTTGTGCTTGATAGAGACAGATTAATTATTATTTATCCGCAGTAGCTCAGTGGTAGAGCTATCGGCTGTTAACCGATCGGTCGTAGGTTCGAATCCTACCTGCGGAGCCATATGGAAACGTACTCAAGTTGGCTGAAGAGGCGCCCCTGCTAAGGGTGTAGGTCGCGAGAGCGGCGCGAGGGTTCGAATCCCTCCGTTTCCGTTATTTGTTTATACCTCGTTAAATCCCGTAAAACAAAACGTTGATTTGACGGGGTTTTGTTATATCTTGTTATCTATCGTTAAACCTCGTAAGTTAAACTAAACGTTCCTCTATATTGTTAAATTGATAAAAACGCCACCCGCAATATTAAATTACGTTTCCGTTCATTAATAAAAATCAGTTTAATTCTGATTAACTAAATTACGCTAGAACCTTGATATATCAGCGTTCTTTTTTATTTTGTTGAAAATCTGTAAAAGTCTGTTTTAATTATTTTGATTAATGCGTAGTCAATATTGATTAAATTAAAGACAAGTTGTCTGGTTCGTTGAGCACTTAAAAATATATTATATTATCCGGCATTGCAACTTCTTCACTTTTTAATACTTTTAATAAATGACTATAAACACGCCAAGTAATTTCAATATTTGCATGACCTAGTCTTTTCTGTAATGACGCTTATAATGGTTTAAATCCATTATAAGCGATATTTTTTGCTCTCGGCAGAGCATATGTATTAATGACTTATTGAAAATAAGTCTTGTCTGTTAGACTTTAATTATAAAATACACGCAAAACCTTTATGTAGAGGAGTGATTTTAATATGTCTTATTCGATTATCAGAGTAGAAAAATTAAAAACTGGAACAAACACAATAGGTATTCAAAAATCATGTTCAAAGAGAAAATATTAATTATGAAAATGAAGATATAGACCATTCAAAAAAACATCTAAATTATGATTTGATAAATGACGGAAAACAAAATTTTAATGATTTGATTGATGAAAAAATTGAGCGGAACTATACAGGCAAAAGAAAAATTAGAAAAGACGCAGTAAAACATATAGACGGAATGATTACATCAGATAATGAATTTTTTAGTAATCAGACACCAGTAAATACAAAATTTTTTTGAACAGGCTAAAGAATTTTTAGAACAAGAATACGGGAAAGATAATTTGTTATACGCAAAGCTTCATATGGACAAACGCCTCACGTGCACTTTGAAATTGTACCAATTACAGAAGATGGACGATTAAGTGCTAAAGATGTTGTAGGTAATAAAAAAGCATTAGCAAGCTTTCAAGATAAATTTAATGAGTATGTAAATGAACGTGGTTATGAATTAGAACAAGGAACTTCAAGAGAATTAACAAATAGACAACACGATCAAGTTAATAGTTATAAACAAAAAACAGAATATCATAAGAAAGAATATGAACGTAGGTATAAAATTCAGCCCATATAAAACAAAATAACGAAGAATTGATACAATAACATACCTAAAATCACTAGAAACGCTTAGAAAGCCTTTAAACGTTCTATATAAGGTTGAAACAGAAAAAGTAGGCGGTTTGTTTGATAAAGAATTACAAGAGACTGCTAATGTTGTTATAAACAAAGATGAATTTAATCAGTTTCAAGAGTAATAAAAATAGCACAAAGAATTATGGAGGATTACGAATGTATAAAATCTGTTAGCGCCTTAGAAGATAAAGAGAAGGAAATACGAGAGAAAGATGATTTATTAAATAAAGCAGTTGGGCGTATTGAAAATACATACGATAATTTCAATCGACTTTACGAAATGGCAAAGCCATTTAAAGAGAATGTAGAAATAGCTTTAAAGCTTTTAAAAATTTTACTAAAAGAGCTAATGAAGAAACACATTTGCGGAAAGAGTTAATAAGTTAACAGAAGATGAATCATAACTAAATGGGTCAGCAGTACACTTAGATAAACAAATGAACCCAGAATTCTATTCAGAGCTAGAACAAATACAAGAACAAAAGAATCAAAAACGGATAGAGGTATGCATTTATAACATGCACATATAGTTGATTAAAATTCTGAATTTTGTTAATATTACGATAAATAAAAAAGAACATTTATAATAACGTGATTGCGTTATTATTTGATTGGTTTGTTATTTTTAGTAGTATTTTAATTTCTGTAACTTTTAATAACATTTTGATCTATCTTGTAGCTATTATATTAATTGGTAGTAGAATGAGAGCATTTGATAATTTAATGCATGAAGCTTGTCATCGATCTTTATTTACAAATAAGTTTTGGAATAAATGGATAACTTGTTTATTTGTTGCATTTCCAGTATTTACTAGTTATACAGCATATCGAAATGCTCATCATTGTACTGGATTTTTTAAAACTACATTGCCTGGCTTTTATAGTGTAGTTAAAGATATTTTTACACCGAACTATGAAAGGAAAGAGAGTTAGAATATGTTGCAACCTTTGATACATGGACTATTATTAGCTTTAGGTTTAATTTTACCTTTAGGGGCTCAAAATGTGTTTGTATTTAATCAAGGAGCTAACCAAAAAAAATTAGTAAAGCATTACCTGTAATTATAACAGCTGGACTGTGTGATACTTTTTTAATTGTAATAGCTATTTTAGGAGTATCTTTAATACTAATATCTATGCCAACTTTACAACTTTTTATTTACATCATCGGGTTTTTGTTTTTGATGTATATGGCATGGTCTTTATGGACGGAAAAGCCTTCAAATATCGAAGAAATAGAACCTATTTCAGCTAAAAAGCAGATTTTATTTGCTTTATCTGTTTCTTTATTAAATCCTCATGCAATAATGGATACTGTTGGTGTTATCGGAACGAGTGCTTCAGTTTATGATGGTTATGACAAAGTTGTTTTTTCATTGGCTACAATTTCTGTATCTTGGATTTGGTTTGTCTTTTTAGCTATTTTAGGAAGAATTACAGGAAAAATTGATAAAAGTGGTAAGTATATCGTTATTTTAAATAAAGTTTCTAGCGTTATTGTTATTATTGTAGGATTAATTATATTAAAAAATATTGTTGGAATTTTAAGTTAGAGCGAAGGCAAACTGATGGATGTACATAACACGTAAAGCACTGTTCAAAATAGGGCAGTGCTTTACGTGTTATAATGTATCTGTTTTATTTTTAGAACTATGATATTCAACTTTTGCGTGTTTTTCTTCATTTGCTCTGTCGAACTCCTCAAATTCTACAAACAAATGTGTATGTTTATTATTATCACCACGTAAAAGTATTAACGATAATACTGAAGGTTTCTCCACACTGCGATATTTTCATCAAGATTTAAATCTTGATGAAAATATTATGAGCAAAAGGAAATCTGTTTTAATAAATAAACTAGAAAAAAATGGGGAGAGTAAGTTTTTTAAAAACTAGCTAGTACTGTCGAAAAAACTGAGAAAGTCATAAACTATATAACTATAAATCTCTTTTGGAAATAGATGGTCGTTTAGACCTAAAAAGTAATTTTGATAATCCTAAACTAATATTGAATACTAAAGTTAATAATAAAAGTTTAAATCAATATTTAATATTTTAGTAAATTAAGAATGAAGAAAATAAGAGAAACGTACCAAAGATGTAGTTCGATAAGTTGAGCAATTGGCGTGTGCATAACAATACAAAAAGAATATTTTTGGCAACGGACAATATAAAAAACGGAATTGCTAATCAATTCCGTTTTTTATATTTCTATTTGTGATTGTTTTTATTGCTATCGTTAGAATTTTTGAAAATAAGGTTTCGTATCATTTTGACAATATAACCGGAAACTAAAATTCTAATAACTCTCTTAATAATATTCTGCATGTTAACTCCCCTTATATTTTGTTTGATATTTTATACCCAGTTTTTGTAGGAGCTAAAAGTAAAATTTGTTATTTTGGAAAATATGAAGAAATATTTTTAGATGTTATTTTTTATCAAAAGTTATGTAGCCGTATTCATCTGCTTTTTTAGTAAAAATAACAATGATAGCATGAATGATTGCGACAACACTTGGAATGCCAGTCCAGAAAAAGACGAGATGTAGAATACCTTGTCCAACTTGGTCGGCATAAAATTTATGCACGCCCAGACCACCTAAAATCAATGCAACTATAATATAAATTGTTTTGTTAACTTTCATTATGTCTACCTCCGTATGGTTATTTTAGTTTTTAGTCTTATCTTTATTTTTACAGATAATTATTTAGTTTATCAAAGTAAAAGTATTAAAGAAGATGTTATGATATAAAGTGAAGGTTTCAATTTATAGTGATTGTTTAATTTTAAGATGTCAACATTATGTCGTATTTATTTTTTATTTAGAAATTGAGTATAAACTTTAGCTATCAATATCTAAAAGGGGAGTCAAATGTGATTAGAAAAGCGAAAACGAGTGATAATCGACAGATTGCAGAGTTATGTTACCTTATTTGGAGAGATATGGAATTAGATATTACCAAGGAAATAACTAAAGATCGTATTATTGAAGCGATAGAATTAAGTATTGTGAATGTGAGATATCGGTCGTTTTATGAGCATATTTGGGTATATGAGAAAGACGGGGTTGTTGCTGGATGTGTAATTGCGTATCCTGGGAAAGAGGAAATGGATTTTGAACAACAATGGCTTAAGTTACCACTTGAAGAAGATATCCTTCAGTTAGGTACACCATTACCTGAAAAAGAATCATACGATGATGAAATATATATAGAAGCAGTAGTAACGACTCCAAAATATCGAGGACAAGGTATTGCAACACAACTTTTAAAGTATGTAATTTCCACTCATGCACATGAAAAATGGGGATTGAATTGTGATTATGATAATAATAAAGCACGCCACCTATATCACAAATTAGGGTTTAAAGAGGATGCGACAATTCGTTTATATGGCCATCAATATTTTCATATGACATTGAATAATAAGTAACATCACATCATAATGAAAGGTGTGTGATGTATATAAATGAATAAACATTAATTTTGTTTACAGATTGAATTTTTATAAATGGTTTCAGTGGGGCATAAGTTATAAGCGCGTTGTCTAAACATACTCTGAACCCCAACTTGCCTTGTCTGTAGAATTTTTGTTTGAAATTCTGGGTTTAGACAATTGTTGAAATAACTTGATAGAAGTATGTTTTTAAATTTAATTGTTGTCTGTCTTTGCAATAAAAAAGCCTGGGGCATTATTATTGTCCCAGACTCATTCGTGTGAAAGTTTAGATTGCACCTAAAAGTGCACTAATATAGATTCCTAATGCATACAATAAACCAAAGAATGTATTCGTTTTACCTGTCGCAGCCATCGCAGGCATCATTGTTTCAGGTGTATCATTTTTATTAAAACGTCTCACTGCTTTAATAGGCATTGGGAATGATAATAAAACTAACAAGTAAAATAGTGATCCCGCAGGTTTAAAAAAGGCTGTAATGATGACAATGATGTATGCGATGGCATACATTATTGCCATAAAAATAACTGAAGCACGTTTACCTAAAAGTATAGGCAAAGTTTTTCTACCGCTAGCCTTGTCTTTAACACGGTCACGAATATTGTTACCCATATTGATTAAACCAATTGTGATGACTATTGGAATACTTAACCATACGGCATATCCTTGAACATTACCGGTTTGTATGAAAAATGAAAGTAGTATGATAATCATACCCATAAATAATCCTGAAAATAGTTCACCAAAAGGTGTCCATGAAATTGGAATAGGGCCACCGGTATATAGATAGCCAATTGCCATACAAACTATGCCTACTGGAATAATCCAGAATGAGCTTTGTATTGCTAAAAAGATACCTAAAAGTGCTGCAATGATGTAAAAAGCAATTGCTAAATTCATTACTTGTTTAGGACTCATACCATTACGTACAATAGCGCCACCAATACCCACAGAGGTATGATCATCAAGACCTTTTTTAAAGTCATAGTATTCATTAAACATGTTTGTTGCAGCTTGAATTAACAAACATGCAAGCAACATAGCTAAGAAAAGACTGAATTTCAGATGGTCTTCGCTACCGAGTAAATATATTTTAGCTGCTGCAGTACCAACGAGTACAGGGACAACAGCGGCTGTTAAAGTATGAGGTCTCATCAATTGCCAGTACTTCTTAACAGTGGAATATTGTTGATATTGATCTGACATGATATGCACAACCTCTTATTTATATAGATTTATCATCAACATTTTAAATGAAACACCAGTAAAGGTCAATCAACGTGAAAAATTGCATGTTTAGTTTAAGCATTAATAACTACATAAAAGATTAAAAATGATACAATATAATAATGAGTAAAATTCGGAGGAGAAAGAAGTGAAAAAAATGGATGTGAATGTAGACGAACAGGCAATCGTCGATAAGTTATATGAAAGTACAAAAGATTGGGTTTCAGTTGAAGTTGAATTAAATAAAACTATGAAACCTAGTGTGTTGTTTCATTTAACTGAAAAAGATGCTGGGGACCGTTTTTACATGCGCTTAAATGATAATTATTCTTCGTATTTTGGATATCATGCTATTCATAGGTTTAAAAACGACTTTGAGAATAAGCAATCCATTTTTAAGGACTGGGAAAAATTAAAAAATAATATTGAACTTATTCATCCACATAATAAATATCATCATCTTAGATTGTGTGGCGGTTTTCAATTTTCGAGTCACAAATCAGATGATGAATGGAGAGAATATGGTTTAAACCATTTTGTTTTACCTAAAGTATTAATTTCTAATGAAGGTACGCGTACTTATCTAACTTATACAACAAAGCGACAAGATTTTGATTTACAAGCATTTAAAACTTTAGTGGCACATTTTGAACAAACAACCATGGATAACCCTGAGGAAGCACTTGGAGATGTGACGCGTATGGAAGATATTTATAAGGATGATTGGCGTGATCTCGTAAAAGAAGCGATTGATACGATTGACGACAATAAAAAAATCGTTCTCGCACGTCGTCGTTTAGTCAAATTTGATAAAAAAATCAATATTCCATATGTTTTAAACCGGGCTCTTGAAAATGAAAAAAATAGTTATATATTTTTATTAGAAGCTAATCAGTCAATATTCTTTTCTCAAACGCCTGAGCAATTAATCAAAGTTGAAGATGGTGTTTTATCTACAAAAGCTGTAGCAGGTACCATTAAACGTACACATAATGAGCAAATAGATAATAAGAATATAGAGGCATTTCTTAAAGATAAGAAAAATTTAGGAGAACATCGTTTTGTTGTTGAGAGCATCTTAAATGATATTGAGCCTTTTGTACAGGATGTAGAGTACAATGAAACGCCTAATATTTTAAAAAATGATCATATGTATCATTTATATACGGAAATCAAAGCTAATTTAAATGACAAATCATACATTGGTTTAATCGATCGTTTACATCCTACACCTGCGTTAGGTGGCTACCCTAAAGAAGAAGCGCTTGATTTTATTGAGAATAAAGAGTTTGGTACTCGAGGTTTATATGGCGCGCCGGTAGGCTATATTGATGTTTATGATGATTGTGAATTCATTGTTGCTATACGTTCTATGCTAATTAAAGAGCAACAAGCGACTTTATACGCTGGATGCGGCATTGTTAAAAATTCGGATCCTGATAGTGAAGTTGCTGAAACTGCAGTTAAATTCTCACCAATGATGAACGCCTTAGGAGTAGATAATAATGATGAATCATAGTGAAGCTTTAACTGAACAAGTATTTTCATTTGCTTCAGAGCTTTATGCTTATGGTGTAAGAGAAGTAGTAATTAGTCCAGGTTCACGTTCAACACCATTAGCACTTGTTTTCGAAGCACATCCAAATATTAAAACATGGATTCACCCTGATGAGCGAAGTGCTGCATTTTTTGCTTTAGGTCTTATTAAAGGTAGCGAAAAACCTGTAGCAATTCTTTGTACATCTGGAACAGCCGCTGCGAACTACACACCCGCTATAGCTGAAAGTCAAATTAGTCGTTTGCCTCTCGTTGTTTTAACGAGCGACAGACCGCATGAACTGCGCAGTGTGGGTGCACCTCAAGCAATCAATCAGGTAAATATGTTTAGTAATTATGTGAACTTTCAATTTGATTTGCCGATTGCTGATGGAAGTGAACATACAATTGATACAATTAATTATCAAATGCAAATTGCAAGTCAATATTTATATGGACCACACCGAGGACCGATTCATTTTAATTTACCATTTAGAGAACCACTAACACCAGATTTAGATCGTGTCGATTTATTAACATCTGTAACTAAAACGTTACCTCATTATCAGAAATCGATTTCGGTAGATGATATAAAAGACATATTACAAGAAAAAAATGGTCTCATCATTGTCGGAGATATGCAACACCAAGCTGTTGATCAAATATTAACGTATTCAACTATATATGATCTGCCAATCTTAGCAGATCCCCTTAGTCAGCTTCGTAAAGAGAAACATCCTAATGTTATAACCACTTATGATTTATTGTATCGAGCAGGATTAAATTTAGAAGTAGACTATGTCATACGTGTAGGTAAGCCAGTTATTTCTAAAAAATTAAATCAATGGTTGAAGAAAACCGATGCGTATCAAATTATTGTGCAGAATAATGATCAAATTGATGTATTTCCGACACCACCTCATATATCTTATGAGATTTCAGCAAATGATTTTTTCCGTTCATTAATGGAAGAACCACTTGTTGAACGAAAAAAATGGTTACAGCAATGGCAATCACTTGAACAACAAGCACGCATTGAAATAAGTGATTACTTAAAGCATGCGACAGATGAAGCGGCATATGTAGGGAGTTTAATTCAAAAACTTACAAAAGAAGATACATTATTTGTTGGAAATAGTATGCCAATTAGAGATGTCGATAATTTACTGTTTGATAGTGAGGCATCTGTATACGCTAATCGGGGTGCCAATGGAATAGACGGAGTAGTTTCAACTGCGCTAGGTATGGCGGCACATAAGAATGTGACATTGCTTATTGGTGATTTATCTTTTTATCATGACATGAACGGTTTATTAATGGCCAAATTAAATGAACTTCATATTAACATTGTATTAGTTAATAACAACGGAGGAGGTATCTTTTCATATTTACCTCAAAAACGATCGGCTACAAAATATTTTGAGCGATTATTTGGAACACCAACAGGCTTAAACTTTGAATATACTGCACTGTTATATGATTTTACATTTAAGCGCTTTGATAATTTGACTGACTTTAAATATGCTGAATTATCTAAAATGGGTTCTCACATGTATGAAGTTATAACCAATAGAGACGAAAATTTGCATCAACACCAAAATTTATATCAGAAATTGAGTGAGATTGTTAATGTTACATTATAATTTTTATGAATCTAAGAACCAAAGTAAGCAATTATTGGTGATGTTGCATGGTTTTATAAGTGATGCTACTACTTATCATTCACATATAGAACGCCTCGTAGAACATACAAACGTGCTCACAATTGACTTGCCTGGCCATGGCTTAGATACTTCATCTATGGACGAAGTGTGGGATTTCCCGTTTATTACACGTCAACTTGATGAAGTTTTAATACAATATCAAACATATGATGTGTTTCTTCTAGGTTACTCTATGGGTGGCCGGGTAGCACTTTATTATGCTATACATGGTAATGAAACGCTATCAGGGTTGCTCTTAGTGAGTACTTCAGCAGGTATTCAAAATGAGACGGATAAAGTAGAACGTGCCCAAGTGGATGCTGCACGTGCAAAAGTACTTGAAATTGCTGGTTTAGATATTTTTGTGAATGATTGGGAAAAGTTACCACTTTTTCGTTCGCAGTATAATCTAGCACCTGAGATACGCCAAAGTATTCGCAATAATCGCTTGAATCAAGATGCTAATAAATTGGCCAAAGCACTTCGTGATTATGGTACTGGTCATATGCCTAATTTATGGCCACATCTATCATTGATACGCATTCCTACTTTAATTTTAGTAGGGGAAAAAGATAAAAAGTTTGTTCAGATAGGACAACAATTAGAGAATCACTTACAAGATAGTCATAAAGTTCAAATTTCTAATGTCGGACATACAATTCATGTGGAAGATAGTACGGAATTTGATACAATAATATTAGGTTTTTTAAAGGAGGAGCAAAATGACTAGACAGTGGGAAACACTTAGAGAATATGATGAAATTAAATATGAATTTTTCGAAGGGATTGCCAAAGTAACGATTAATCGTCCAGAAGTAAGAAATGCATTTACTCCTAAAACAGTTGCTGAAATGATTGATGCATTTTCACGTGCGCGTGATGATCAAAATGTATCAGTAATTGTATTAACTGGTGAAGGGGACAAAGCGTTTTGTTCAGGTGGAGATCAAAAAAAACGTGGACACGGTGGTTATGTAGGTGAAGATGATATTCCTCGTTTAAATGTATTAGATTTACAACGTTTAATTCGTGTGATTCCTAAACCAGTAATAGCAATGGTTAGAGGCTATGCAATTGGTGGAGGAAATGTACTTAATGTTGTTTGTGATTTAACTATCGCTGCAGACAATGCTATTTTTGGACAAACTGGACCAAAAGTAGGCTCATTTGATGCTGGGTACGGTTCTGGCTACCTAGCTCGTATAGTTGGCCATAAAAAAGCAAGAGAAATCTGGTACTTATGCCGTCAATATAATGCACAGGAAGCTTTGGATATGGGCTTAGTGAATACTGTAGTTCCATTAGAACAAGTTGAAGACGAAACAGTTAAATGGTGTAAAGACATCATGCAACACTCACCAACTGCTTTACGTTTCTTAAAAGCAGCAATGAATGCTGATACTGATGGTTTAGCTGGTTTACAACAAATGGCTGGAGATGCGACTTTACTTTACTATACTACTGATGAAGCGAAAGAAGGACGTGACGCGTTTAAAGAAAAACGTAATCCTGATTTTGACCAATTCCCTAAATTCCCATAAGCAATATGTTGAATAATAGACTGGTTTTGAAATGCATATTATAATTACAATTCCAATCTAGTTACTGAATAGCAATTATTTAAAATCGCCTAAGACACGAATTATGTCTTAGGCGATTTTATTATTTCATTGGAATTAATAAGTATCAGTAACTATTAGCAAAATTGGGAGATATAAGTAATCACCAATGTAAAAAATGAAAATGTACTATTTAAAGTGGATGCTCACGATTTGCGAGTGTAAATCTCAGATAAGCACACACACTTGATACATTTAAACCTATTGTTGTGTGGGCTTGGTACACTCATAAATTTCAATTCAGGAATAAACGTTTGCCAGACGATTTATTTAGTTGGAGTGGTCATTTGCTCTGGATAATGTTGCTGTAAATAATTTTCTAATCGATGCATTCCTTTTTTTAATGTTTCCATATCATAAGCATATGAAATTCGAATATACCCTTTGCCAATATCGGTGAAGGAAGAACCAGGAACCATAGCTAAGTGTGCTTTCTCCAACACATCAACACAAAATTCAAAATCGTTTTCCGTAAATCTTTTAATACTAGGGAAGATGTAAAATGCGCCTTCAGGTTGAGCAGTTAATTCGAAGCCTAATGATTCTAATTTTTCTTTCAGGTAATTACGACGTTCGATATAATCACGATTCATGTATAGAGGGGCATTTATCCCTTCATTTAAAGCGGTAGTACAAGCAATTTGAGCTGGTACATTTGCACAAATACAATTGTAAGCGTGCATAAAGGTTAATTTTTCAATTAAATATTCAGGACCAAGTAAAAAGCCGATTCGAATACCTGTTGCAGAATGGGACTTACTCAAACCACCTATAAGTAATAATTGATCTCGAATTTCTGGAAATTCAGCAAAAGATGTATGTTGTCCTTTAAACGTATTTTCAGCATAAATCTCATCACTGATTATAAAAATGTGTTTGTTTACAAGTGTGTCTACTATATTTTTGACTTCAGAGCGTTCGAGTATTACACCTGTTGGGTTGGTAGGGTAATTTAGAAGTATAGCTTTAGTTTTATGCGTTAGATGCGACTCAATCAGTTCAGGTGTTACTTTAAAATCTGATTGTGTGGTATCTATATATACTGGATTTCCACCTAGAGTTTCAACTAATGGGATATAACCAGCGTATATCGGTCCTGGAATAAGTATATCATCGCCAGGCTCAATAATGCTTCTTAACGATGTATCTAATGCTTCACTCGCACCATTAGTAACGATGATTTCTTCCTCACTATAAAGGAAATTATATTTTCGTTTAAAATATTGGCTAATAGCTTCGCGTGTTTCAAATAAACCTTTGTTATGAGAATAACTTGTTTTATCGTTTTTGATTGCTTTGATATAAGCATTTTTGACCACATCTGGCATAGGAAAATCGGGTTGTCCAATTGTTAAATTAACACAATCGTCAATCGCTTTAATTCTATTAGAAAATTGACGAATACTAGGGGCTCTTAAAAATTTTGAACTTGAATTTAATGATAATTTCATTTGCTAAAACCTCTCTATATAAAAATACCAAAATGTAGTATTTAAATTGTTTAAATAGTCTCATAATTCTTTCAAATTATTACTATCATAACATATTTTAATCTCTACATTTTGGTGATTTACTGAATTGTTTTATGAAATTTTAATTTTTAAATTGAGAGGGCCTTTTTAAATTAATGAACGGATTCGTCCATTTGCAAACCCATTTTGAAGATAATATTAATACAATCACACTCGCACTGATAAATAAATAAAGATAGGTAAAGATAGAAATCTGATCCTTAAATGGATATAAATCAAACCCGCGAATGACTCCTATAACGATACCGTGTAATAAATAAACAAACATTGTGCGCTGTCCTATATATGTATAAATACGCTTAGTTTGTGGCATTAGATTTAGAAATGCACACATAGTTAAAAGTATAATGATATAGAGTAATAAGCGTTTTAGAGGACTATAAACATCCTCCCCGTTACTTTCTAAAGAAGTATAAGGTGTACTTCCTAATAACCAATCTCCATTAATAGGATGGATTGTGTATCCTATAAAGAAGGTAATCAGAATGATTATTGAAATGGGGATCCATTTTTTATTTCTAAGTTTTTCCGTATGTGATTGTGTAACCAAATGTCCTATAAAGAAGATAGGGAAGAACACAATGGTTCTTGATATACTCATATAACTATCGATATTGCCAGAGAAACCAGCTAATACAGAAACAAGTATGGATATGAATAATACAATATACGGATTATACCTTCTCACTATAACTAAAACAACGTGAAAGAAAAAAAGGGTGAGTAAAAACCACAATGCAAAAACCGGATTAAATGGGTCTAATTGAATTGCATCTTCTTTACCAGTGAAATAGTAATAAAGTGAGAAAAACGCAAAAAATATTACATAAGGAAGAAGTAATTTTTTTGCAATTTTTTCTAAATAGTTAGGTTTATCTAAATTCTTAGCAAAATAGCCTGAGATAAACAGAAAGGTAGGCATATGAAAGCTATATATTAATAAATATAAAGCTTGTAAAAATTTATCTTCAGATGTATAAGGCTGTAATAAATGTCCTAATACGACTAGAAATATCAATATTGCTCGAGCATTATCGAAAAAATAATCCCTATCTTTGATGGCTGTCATAAACGCTCTCCTTTTTTACAATTTAGACATACTCTAATGTAGTATAAAAATAGGTAATGATGCAACGAATTTGTGCAATGTGTATATTTGTATTGTATAATTTATAAATAAGGCATATAATATTATTAACTTAATATAGTGGAGTAGAACAACATGTATAAACAACTTGAAAAACTTATCACACTGACAAATAATGATTTGAATTTAGTTAATAGACGCTTTGGTCAACGAACTGACATTACTTCTGAACAATTAGAGTTACTACGTATTTTATATAATTATGATCGTTTATCTCAATACGATTTAACTATGAAGATTAGTAGGGAACAATCAATTGTATCAAGATGGATTAAAAAGTTAGTCCAAAAAGGTTATATCATGAGTCAACAATCTCATGAAGATTTACGATGTAAAGAACTGATATTAACTGAAGAAGCAAGGGCTTTAATTCAGCAAATCAACACGGCGAGATGCGAGTTAATTGAAGCGAGATGTCAATGTCTATCTTCAGACGAAATTGCAAGTTTAAATCAATTATTAAACAAACTTAATAGTAGACACATTTTCATCTGATATATATCGGTTTTTAATTATGATGTTAAGTGTAAAATACATTCAATTATATATAAACATATAAAGCTAAGCAACTGAATTGTAATATTAAATTACATATAAGTGTGCTTAGCTTTTTTATATTTGAAAAAGTTTAATATTTAGCATATGTCATATTCGAAGCAGTGACAGGATAAATAATCATCAAAAAAGTAGGCAGCTCTACTTTCATGAACTATGAGAGCTGCCTTACTTCATATTTATTTGTATGTTGGAATTTCGAAGTACTTACCGACTTCACCAATTTTATCATAAAATTGTTTTAATACTTGTGCGTTGACATTTGCCCAATTAATATCAGTTGCATATTGATGCGTACCAGGGTTTGCAGGATTCCAACGCATTTTATATAGCGTATTTTGTCCTGCTTTCACGTATGAATTTCCAATGAATTTAGCGCCACCAATAATTGCTTTAGAGACAGAAGTCCATCCAGCATTTTTAGCGTATTTGATACCATCTACAAGTGCATTATTGTCAAATGCACCAATTCCAAAGACATTATGGTATTTGTGACCTGTTTTAGTTGTGAATTTACCTTTTGAAACATCTCCACCTTTAGCAAGTTGTGAAGTTCCATTACCTGTTTCTACTAAAGCATGTGAGATAAGATAAATTTCATTTAGACCATACTTACGTGCAGCTTGGCTAAATGCAGCGCCTTGGTTTTCAAGTACACCTTTGCCTTTTAATAATTTATTGAGAGCTTGTGCTGACAAGTATTGTGGTTGATCTAAACGTAAGAATTGATATTTTAAGGATGAATCATTAGCTAAACGCTTTGTATCCATAGCATTTTTAATTTGACTATAATTAGCATTTGACCATTTCAAAGGCTCATTTTGTACTTGTGGTTTATATTTAAGACGAGATTGGATATTTATCGCGTTATTTAAAGTCATTCCAGTATATGCATATTTAATTTTTTCCTTAACTAAGTCAGTTGATTTTATCCAAACATATTTACCGTCTAAAAGTTGACCATAGTACCATTTAACGCCATTAATATTTTTTTGCTTAATGACTGTGAAAGTTTGTTCATAATATGGTTTTAAAGAATATCGGTTTGCTTTTGTTGGATCCATATAGAAATAACTTTTACTATTATTGATAACAAAAGTATAGTTATATGGTGTTGATTGAGCGTCAGTACTGTTTTGGATTAAATCCTTAGCAGCAATCCATCCTGTTCTGTTATTGACTGTACCGTATAGATATAAATCTTTACCAACGTAAACAGCTTTGGAAGCATTAAATGCTTGATTAGCTAGCGTATTAGGTGCTAGTAATTGTTGGTTTTTAGTACCCCAAGCAATAGAATATAGACCATTATTTGTAGGTTTTACTGAATATTTACCTATAGACTGAGTTTGTTTTCCGATATTTTGAGTTGTCACATCATTAATGTTTACCCATCCTAATGGAGTATTACTTGTTCCATCTTGAAGTAGTACATACGTGTTATTACCTTGAGTACGTTGTTTATTGATAAGGAATGTACGGTTAGCGTATTTCGTACCACTTTTGGCTGTTTTATCATATACAGATGCTCTTATTCCAGAATTATTAGCTTTCACTTGAGCAATTTGATTTACAGTTTGTGTAGATGGTTTTACTTGTTTAGGTGCTGGTGTTGATTGAGTAGACAAAGCTTGAACTTTTGATGGTGCAGTTAAATAGTATTTACTAATCCAACCAGATTTACCGTTCACTGTACCATAAAGATATGTTGCTTTATCAATTTGTTGTTGTTTAGTTGCTTTAAAAGTTTGATCGCCTTTACCTGAAACTGTTCCAGCCACTTGATTATATGTGCCCCAAGGTACTGTGTGTAATTTAACACCAGGTTTGACGTTGTATGTTTGATTGATTTTTACAGGTGATTTAGCTGTGTTGTAAATGACCTCATCTTGTTTTACCCAACCATAATTTGTACCAGTATTATAATCACCAACAAGATAGAATTTTTTATCACCAAGTGTGGCAGCTTTCGTCACTGACAATGTACGTTGGATTTGATTTGTTGTCTTTCCTTTAGTGTCATAAACTGTAGTATATAAGCCACTATTTTTTGCATTGATTTGAGCAACACCACTATTGTTAGTCACTGTTAATTGGTTGTTTGTTGAAGGTTTAGTTGGATTGCTAGGTTTAGATGCTGTAGTTAAGTAATATTTACTAATCCAACCAGATTTACCATTCACTGTACCATAAAGATACGTTGCTTTATCAATTTGTTGCTGTTTAGTTGCTTTAAATGTTTGATTTCCAGTACCAGATACTTTGCTAGCAACTTGTTTTGGTGTACCCCAAGGAACTGTGTAAAGTGTTGACCCTGCTTTAACATTATATGTTTGATTCACTTTTACTGGTGCCTTAGCAGTGTTATAAACAACATCACCTTGTTTAACCCAACCGTATTTTTTACCGCTATTGTAGTCTTCAACTAAATAGAATTTGTTATTTCCTAATGTTGCAGTTTTAGTAACGGATAGAGTTTTTTGTACTTGATCAGTCTTATGACCTTTACTGTCATAAACAGTTGTATATAAGCCATTATTTGTTGGTTTAATTTGAGCAACACCACGATTAGCAGACACAGTTAACTTATTATTAGTTCCTCCTGATGGTTTAGAAGGTTGTGACGGTTTTGTAGATGTTGTGCCCCAAGGTGCTACTTGCTTCGTTTTAATTAAATATTTTTCATAAATTAAGTCATATAATTCTGCATAGCTATAATTGTGACTTCTTAAATATTGGTGAGGGTCAGCGTGATCAGTACCTCCTAAGAAGTTAGAGATAGCAGCATGTGTCCAAACTGTTCCTCTTCCATCGTTTTCAGCGCTATCAGGTTTTAAATTATAATATTGCAATTGCGTTGCAGCATAATCAGCGTAGTTGTTCATTGAACGTGCAAATGAATCATAATCATGTGTATGGACGATTTCAACATTGATAAAACGTTGATTTCCATATGGACCTGCACCCCAAGATAAGTAATCTGTCGGAGCTGTTTCTATAATTCTATTGCCATCAACAAATGCGTGTACGAATGCATTTGTGTAATTACGTTTCATGAAAGCAATCTCGCCATCGATTGTTGAGTTATCATTTGCAGTATCATGAACAACGATACCTTCAGGACGTCCCACACCGTTTCTATAGCCATATTTAGGGAAATATGACGTATAATCTTCTTCAATTCTTGGTGCTTTCATATTCTTTTTACGAATATAGTTATTTATTGAAGAATTAACCTTTGGTGTATATTTCGGTAATGATGATGTTTTTTGACTAGATACAGAATAAACTGTTCTCGGTTGAGCAGTTGCACTAAATGGGGTGAATTGCTTTGTATCTATAGTCGCTTGATTAGATGCCGTTTCTTTTTTTACAGTATTAGTTGTTACACGTTGAGCTGGTTCTTTATATTTATATGAAGTAGTTTGTTTAGATGTAGCATTCACATTGTTTAATGAGATAGGCTCTAAATGGTCTGTTGAGCTATCATCGTCTTCATCATCGTAATCAAAATTATAACCAGATGCGTTTGTATTTGATACTTTAGGTGTAGCAGTTTCATTTTGTTCAGAAGTTACTTGCTGACTTTTTTGTTGGCTTTCATTATCATTAGAAGCAGTTTGAGTTTCAATTGCTTGATTTTCGGAAGGTTGACTTGCAGTCATCTTCTTGTCTTGTTGTTCATTATTTGCGTTAGCTCCTAAATCTTTCTCATTTTCTTTTGCTACAGATTGTGTCTCCTGTAATTGATTTGTATCAGTGGATGTTTTATCTTCTTGTGTCAAATCATTTGTTTCTTCTTGTTGATTTTTTGTAACAGAATTCGTTTGATTTTGATTCGCATCATCTGTTGATAAAGATTGTTGCTTTTGATTTGATGAAATTTCATTATAAGTACTCATTTCATCTAATGATGCATCATATGTAGTACTTTGTGTGTCTTGTTTAGGTTGAACTTGGGTAGGGTCTTGATATGTTTGTGTACCAGATACATTTGTAGTTGATTGTGTAACTTCGCTTTTAGCTTTTTCTGCTTGTTTGAGGGCAGTTTGATCATCTAATACATTTTTATGATTAGACTGATTCTGTGGTTGTTCAGCAGCATTTGCTTGATGTGCAGTAAAAGCTGTGCCAAATAACGTTAAAGCAACCATAGACGGTAATTTGTAATTGAATTTTTTCGCCATTTATTTCTTACTCCTCGCATTAATATGATTTGTTTCAATTATAATCTTTAAGGCTTAACACTGTATGGCTTTTAACATATTTGTAATGTAATTTTAACCTGTGCCTCAAATAGAAATATTGTTTTTTTATGCTGGGAACATTGTCAAATCACTATTTACGTTTATTATAAGCTTGTAAGCTACATAAAGATTATTACAATTTTTAAAATTGCTAAGTTTGTATATAGAATGTAAATCAATTTATAAAAACTTATTCATACTAATATGATTTATATTTTCTTCTAAGAATACTTTACCAAAAGGTGAGTAACCTAGTTTTAAGTAAAAGTCTCGAGCTTGTAATTGAGCATTCATAGTGAGTTCATTGTATTGGTGTTTTTTTGCAATTGTTTCAATAGCATGTATTAAATTTTTACCGTACCCAAGACCACGATACCACTTGATGATTGCTACACGTTCAATTTTACAAATATGAGTATTTAAAGGTCTAATTCTAGCAGTTGCCATAGGAACACCATTTATATATCCCACTATATGGAATGAGTAATCTTCATATTGATCAAATTCATTTTCGAGTGGTACGCCTTGTTCTTCGACGAAAACACACTTTCTTATTTCAAAGCAATCATCTAGCATCGTTTGGTTTTTTGCTATTTGAAACACAGTATCACCTCCATTTTCACTGGTTTTCCCTTAAAAAATTATTTTAACCATATTGAAAATGAAAATTTATAAAAAATGGAATAAAGCAGGTTCATTATAAATTCATAATTAGTTCATCACCAAAAAAAGAATGAGTCAGGTACATGTCGTGAATATCATTTGTGGGGATAAGAACTGAAGTTTCTATTGGTAAAGTAAGTTGAGTCTTATTATAATCTTTATACATAAGGAACTTCGTTAATTTATTTTAGTGATATTTATTAAATTTTACGAAAGGGCCTTATTTTTTTAAAGTATTTCAATGTGAAATTACATATAAACATAAAGTTTTTGGCGAGACTCTTGAGGGAACAGGTCAAGCTGAAGACTACAGGTTGAAGCTGTCCCCTAAGAAAGCGAGAAAACAATACGAAGTATTATAAATAAAGAAGCCAGTAAATGAATTTATAAAAAACTCATTTACTGGCTATTTTGCTAGGAATTATATCCTAACCTCACTCTGATAATTAGAAAAATATATAATTTATAAACCAAAGAATTAAGAAACGATACGTTTATTACTAATTGATAGTATTATAAAGCCTCTTTTCTGACGATAGCGCAGTATTGCCAAAAAATACGTAATTGGGCAATATTCCAATTGTTCATGCCCATAGTAAAACCTGAAGGCTTAAATATATTTACATCAGTCACTTCCAAAGCGGCTGCAATAAGATATTGAAGGGGCACACTGATACTTTTCATTGTATCAGAAAGTCCATTTTCATCATAAACCCAGGTAAAAGGTAAATCAGACTCAAACACATCAACCTTATTAAATATTTCAGGTAATGCAAGAATGTAACATGCGCCATCTACAACGGGATTATCTAAACTATCCTTGTAGTAGATCAAAAGCGCTTCATAATTTTCTCTGTGTTCATGGTTTACATAGAAAAATTCATTCCTAAATAATGCCATATCTTTACTATGAATGATTTGTTGTTCAAGTACGTTGAACATACCATTAATATTAGCAATTTTTTCATATGTTTTACGACTCATATTTGCGCTCCTTTTAAGTATATTTACTACATAAGTTTATATAGCTTTTATTGTGCGTAAGGATAATTGTCATTATTTATCATACCATTTTCACCATTGGTTTGATTGTTGTCTTGTTGATTTGGGTACTGTTCGTTTCCGTTTAAGCTATTTTGGTCTGTTTGTTCGTTAGTTTGATCTTCTTCATCATTATTTTGTGATGAAGAATCAGACTCTTTCTGACTATCAGTCGATTCCTTTTGGTTCTTACGCAATAAGTCTTCATCTAATTCTGTTAAGGGTACGAGTGAACCATATCGTTTAATGACTCTTTGATCTAAGAAATCGTTTTTGTTTGTTATTTTAGATAAATCTAAATCATTACGTAAAAGATTTGAATATTCCATAATACTTTTTACGCTTGGGTGGTAATAGTATATATCATTTAAGTAGTCATCCTTACCTTTAAGTTGTGATGTTTTAATTTCAGTACTACCACCAAGATACATTTTGGCTAGAGACTTAATTTCTTTTTGAGTTAAATTATGTTTAGCATTTTTCCCTACAATACTAATAACATTGTCAAGTTTATCTATAGATTTTAAATTTTGAGCTTTTTGGAACAATATTTTAATAAGTTCCATTTGTCTTTGACCACGTTTAAGGTCTGAATCATGGTGTCTAGTTCGAGCTACAGCTAATGCTTGGTCGCCGTTTAGCTTTTGGTATCCTTTTTTTATTTTAATTCTACCAGTATCATCACTGTTAGGTTCATTTAAGTTATATGGTACGTCATAATATATACCACCTAATTCATCAACTGCTTCAACAAAGGCTTTCATATTAATACGCACATAATAATCTACCGGTACATTCATTGTTGCTTCAACTGAGTCCATAGCAGCAAGAGGTCCACCATATGCATGCGCATGTGTTATTTTATCGTAATAGCCAACTTTAGGTATATAACTGATAGTATCTCTAGGTATGCTAAGCATTCTTATTTGATGCTTTTTCTGATTAAAAGTAGATAATATCATAGCATCTGACCTAGAATGTTCTACACTTTGCCCGTTTTTTTCTCTACCTTCATTATCGTCTATACCTAAGAATAAAATTGATATAGGTTGTTTTTCAGGATCAACTTTTGAATCTCTTAAAGTAGACTTTCGTTGAGAATCTTTAGTGTTTTGAGATGACTCAAATGCCGATTCTGAACTTTGATATAATTGAGTAGCAAAAATAATTGGAACAACGAGGAGACCAAAAGATAATAATATTAAAAAATATTTTATAAATTTGTTCATTGTTAGTACTCCTAGTTAAATTTTAAATATTTCACAAATGATTGATACATAAAAAGTTATGATTTATTAAGTACACTATAGCCTTAAATTGTATTACTTTATTAATCAAATTACAACTCTCATCAACATTTTATTGTTACAAAATATTATTGACGAATGATTATAAAATTGAGTTAAACAACTTATTGTTTAACTCAATTTTCATATAGTACCAAAGTACTATAGATTTATTTTTAAATAAGTGTATTATCTAATTAAAGTGATTTCTTTATAGCTTTAAGTTATAATAAACTTTAGCTTAATAGCTACAAATATTGTTATAACAAGGTGCAGACGGATTAGTTGTTCAAAAATAATATCTGTAAGTAATATTTCTGATTAAGAATCTTAAATTTGATAATCAAAAAAGTATTTACTAATTAATTTAGTAGTTAGATATATTATAACGTTCTTGAACAAGTATTTGTATTCGTTGACATTATGAATATCATAATATTAGTTGCATTGTAATTCTTAAAAGTAACTGGATGTGTCACAGATAACCAAAGTATTATTAAATTACAGTTAAAGTATTTAAAATCTTTTAATCGTTTAAGTGTAGTCGTGTGATTAAATAAAAAAGTCATTATCATTTTAGCTAGGAAAATATATAAGCATTTATTTCAGATATCTCATCAGATAATTATTTATTCAAGTATTGTGGGTATTAATTCTTAAAAATGATAACGAATAATATAATATATTGATATATGATGTGAATAGTCAACAAAATTTTAAGACATTAAAGTGTGAGGCAAACAATAAAGATGAAATTAAATAAATTTAAAATCGTATTTTTTATTATCGTATTATTAACTTTAGTCGTGTCAATAGGTATATTAGGTGTTGAATGGACAAGACACCTAGAATTAAAAAAACAAACGTTAAGTCAAGAAAGTGGAAATACGAATTATATAGAAAAGAGAGATAAGACTGTTGAGAAACCTAAAAAAATAAAGACTAAATATGATAAAAAAGATCCTACTTCCAAATCGATAAACAAATATTTAGAAAAAACTCAATTTAATGGAACTGTAGCTGTATTTGATAATGGAAAAGTTAAAATGAATAAAGGATATGGTTATCAAGATATAGAGAAAGGCAAAAAGAACACTGCAAATACAATGTATTTAATAGGATCAGCGCAAAAATTTACAACAGGTTTAATGCTGAAGCAACTTGAAGTCGAAAATAAAGTGAATTTGCAAGATTCAGTCACTAAATATATTCCTTGGTTTAAAACAAATAAAGAAATTACAATTAAAGATTTAATGTTACATAAAAGTGGACTATATAAATATGAAGCTTCAACTAATATCAAAAATTTAGAACAGGCTGTTAGAGCAATTCAAGCTCGAGGTATTGATGATACAGTTTATCATAAGCATCAATATAATGATGCTAATTATTTAGTTTTAGCTAAAGTTATTGAAAATGTTACTGGAAAACCATATGTTAAAAATTATTATGAACGATTAGGTAATAAATATAATCTCAAACATACTGCTTTTTATGACGAGAAACCTCTTCAAAGTGAGATGGCAAAAGGCTATAAGTTTAAAAATAATACTTTTTCATTCCTTAAACCTAATATATTAGATCAATATTATGGAGCTGGTAATTTATATATGACGCCACATGATATGGGCAAATTAATTTATACGTTACAACAAAATAAAATCTTTAATGCACGTCAAACTCGACCTATTTTACATGAATTTGGAACTCAAGAATATCCAGAAGAATATAGATATGGTTTTTACATAACTCCGTATTTAAATAGAGTCAACGGGGTATTCTTTGGTCAAATTTTTACTGTTTACTTTAATGATCGGTATATTGTCATTTTAGGGACGAATGTAAGTAATACACCTGGATTAGTGAGTAATGAAGACAAAATGAGACACATTTTCTATAATATTCTTGACCAGAAAAAGCCTTATAATACAGCAGGTGTTAAAGTTGAGTAATTGTAATTTTGTTAATAATGGATTAGACTCGTTATTCCATATTTACAAGGTTAGTCTTCAATAAATTATATATAACGAATGCCCGGAACTTCAATCTGAAGTGTAACCGGGCATTTGTTATATGATTAATAAAATAACATTCAAATTGCAATTTAATTATTTACAATAAGAAAGGGCGTTTAAGAATAAATCCTCATACTGTCTTTCAACAGGACTTAAAACAACTGTACAATTGGGATGCTCCATATTAAAGTCTACCACTGTGGCTCCCCTTGTAAAGTTGCCATTTAATTCTATTTGAGTATACGCCTCCTTGACATTAAAGGCTTCTGGATCCAACAAATATAATATAGTGAATACATCGTATAATTTAAATCCTATTTCAAAATCTTCACTCTTATAGTGCTGAAATAAATTATATAACATGTTTGAAGTTGCATTTGTATCTTTGAAGTCTTTTACAAAATGGTGAGTAAACAATGCTTCACGAGCCAAATCAAGACCAATCATAGTCAAAGGTAATCCAGAGTTAAATACAATTTGAGCAGCTTCTGGATCACAATATATATTAAATTCAGCTAAAGGCGTTACATTACCTCTACCGGTACTACCACCCATTAAAACAATTTCCTTAATAAATGGTTGAACTTCGGGATAACTAGTTAAAAGAATAGCGATATTTGTTAGTGGACCTATGGCAATCAAGGTTAAAGGTTCTTGAGTATTTACTAATAGATTTCTCATTGCTTCAACTGCATGAATTGATGTTAAATCATCTTGATTTATTTGTGGAAACTCGTAACCATCCATACCAGACTCACCATGAATTGATGTAGCTTCAAAGATGTCATTAATCAATGGTTGGGATGCCCCTCTATGTACAGGAACAGAACTATTAAAAAACCTTTTTAGCTTTAATGCATTTGCTGTCGTTTTCTCAATACCTACATTACCATTCACAGTTGATATCATTTTAACGTCAAATTGAGGGTGTGAAAGTGCGATACTAATTGCTGTAGCATCATCTATACCAGGATCAGTATCAATTATAATGGGAATAGACATATCATCATCTCCGTATTTCATAATAATTAAAGCATAACATGGTATGGGATTGTTACGATAACGAAATAAAAAGAGCCTGAGACTTAAAAGTCTCAGGCTCTTTACATATAAGGTGGAAATGAATCAATAAAGAACAAATATATTCAAATTCATTCTTTATTGAAATCAACCCTGGAAAACTCATCTTTATAAGTGAGAAGAGTGTCCACCTTGCATTACCCAGTATGTTCCGATAACAGTTACTAAAGTAATGATAATTGCAAAGATAACTTTGAACGATTGTAAACGTCCATCTTTACCTTCAGTTAAATGCATGAACATTAATAATTGAAGGGCAGCTTGAATGAAAGCAAAACCAAAGATGATAGTTACCTTAGCATGGAATGTCATATTAGTGTATAGAGTTACAAAAACTGCTAAAAGCGTTAGTACGATAGAAGCAATAAAACCTACTGTATGTTTTACGATTGTATTCATCCGCTATACACCATCCCTATCATATATACGGCAGTAAAGATGAAGACCCAAACAACATCTAAGAAGTGCCAGTATAAACTTACTATAAATAATTTAGGAGCATTGTATGAATCCAAACCACGAGTGCCGATTTGAATTAACAAACAAATAACCCAAACAATACCTAATGATACGTGTGCACCGTGCGTACCTAGTAGTATAAAGAAACTAGACCAGAAGGAGCCAATAGTTGGGTTAACACCTTCAGAAGCATAGTGTGCGAATTCGTAAATTTCGAAACCTACGAATACAAGACCTAGGATAACTGTGATAATCATCCAAAACATCATTAAGTTTTGTTTTTCTTGTCGCATGTAATAAATTGCAATACCACAAGTATAAGAACTAATTAATAATGCAAAAGTCATTATTAAAATCAAATGTAATTCGAATAAGTCGGTAGTTAATTTACCGCCATATCCGCCACCATGTTGTAACGTTAATAACGTTGCAAATAGGGTACCGAATAACGCAAATTCAGCTGTAAGGAAAATCCAAAAGCCAAGTTTATTTAATTCGCCTTCGTGTGTACGAGAATCAATAGTATTTGCATCATGACTCATGACTTACAGCCTCCCTTTCTTTAATTCGAGCTTCTCTTAAACGAGCTTCAGTTTCTGCAACTTCTGAAGCAGGGATGTGGTAACCATGATCAATTTGGAAACTTCTCCAAATCATAGTAATGAAGATACCTGCTAAACAGATAAGTGCTGGAACAATAGATTCGAAGATTAAGAAGAAACCACCAATAGTCATAAATATACCCATCCAGAATCCTACTGGAGTATTGTTTGGCATATGAATATCTTTGTAGTTATGGTTGTCTAAATAATGACGACCATGTTCTTTCATATCAACGAATGTATCGTAGTCATTCCAATCAGGAGTGATAGCAAAGTTGTATTTAGGTGGAATAGCTGATGCTGTAGACCATTCTAAAGTACGACCAAGTCCATCCCAGTTATCTCCAGTAGCTTCACGTGGAGCTTTGATATGACTATAAACGATACTTGCAACTAGGAATAAGAATCCAATTGCCATCAATACTGCACCGATAGTTGAGATGAAGTTTAGTAACCACCAACCATCAGAAGGCATGTAAGTGTATAGACGACGTGGCATACCATCTAAACCTAGAATGAATTGTGGTAAGAAACAAACGTTAAATCCGATCATGAAGAACCAGAAGCACCATTTGTTTAATGTTTCATTTAACTTGTAGCCCATCATTTTTGGATACCAGAAGATTAAACCAGCTAAGCAGGCAAATACTACACCAGTAACCAATGTATAGTGGAAGTGAGCTACTAAGAAATAAGTGTTGTGATATTGATAGTCAGCTGATGCCATTGCAAGCATTACACCAGTAACCCCTCCTAATAAGAAGTTAGGGATGAATGCTAATGAGAATAGCATAGGTGACTCAAATGTAATTCTACCTTTGTATAATGTGAGCAACCAGTTAAATAGTTTAACTCCGGTTGGAACACCGATTAACATTGTTGAGATAGAGAAGAATGAGTTAATTAACGCACCATTACCCATAGTGAAGAAATGGTGAACCCAAACTAAGAAACTTAAGAATGCGATACCTGCAGTTGCCCAAATCATACTTTGATGACCGAATAAACGTTTACGGGCAAAAGTAGGGATGATTTCTGAGTACATACCGAATGCTGGCAAAATAACGATATAAACTTCAGGGTGCCCCCATACCCAGAAGAAGTTTGCCCAAAGCATTGGCATACCGCCATTTGCTACAGTGAAGAACTGAGTTCCAAAAATTCTATCAGCAGTCATTAAAGCAAGTGCTACAGTGAACACTGGGAATGCTAATATAACGATTAATGTTGTAATGAATGTTGTTACACTGAACATTGGCATTTGCATAAACTTCATTGTTGGAGTTTTACATCTTAGAATCGTAACAAAGAAGTTGATACCAGTCATTAACGATCCGATACCAGATATTTGAATTGCAATTAAATAATAGTTAACACCTGGACCTGGACTGAATTCACCAGCAAGTGGTGCGTAGTTAGTCCAACCAGCAGCTGGTGATCCACCTACAATAAATGATAGGTTGAATAAAATCATACCAGCGAAGAATAGCCAGAAACTAACGTTATTCATTACAGGGAAGGCAACATCGCGTGCACCAAGTTGTAATGGAATAACAACATTCCATAAACCAAAGATAAATGGCATAGCCATAAATATAATCATAATTACGCCGTGCGTAGTAAATACTTCATTATAGTGGTTTGCTTCCAAGAATTTGTTATCTGGAATTGTTAATTGAGTACGTAACATTAACGCATCGATACCACCACGAACGAACATTAATACGGCAGAAATTAAATACATGATACCGATTTTTTTATGGTCTACGGATGTGAACCATTCTTTATATAGATATTTCCATAATTTGAAATAAGATATAACTGCTATAAGGCCGATGACTAAGAATGGCGCAGCAATTTGTGCTGAGATAATCATCCAATTTCCTTTAACTAGTAGTTGATCCCATGGAAAATTCATTAATGTCCACCTCCATGATCATCGTGTTCTTTTTTGTGAAGTTTAGACGCATTTTCGTCTTTTGCTCCCTTAGAAATTTTTTCCATTTCTTTAGAGTTATGATCCTCTTCTTTTTTGAACTCATTATCGTATTTTTCATTGTTGCCGAGAATCATAGGTTTCATACCGTGACGTTCATAGTTAGGGTTTGTTATATGAACCTTACGAGCAGGTTTGATTGGTTTATCTTTTACATCTTTGTATAAATCCTCTTCAGCTGTGAAGTTAGGATCTTTTTGTTCAAAGTTGTAACGTTTGTAAGCGTAGAAGATATACTCTGGATCAGCCGCAGGGTCAACAAACGCCATATGAGTTCCACTAAATGTTAATTCTTTGTTAGATGTGCTTGGTAAGAGTTGCTTGTCAAAAGTATCTTGACTTAAAGTTTTCTTACCTTTAGCCTCTTTTACCCACTTATCAAAATCATTTTGACTTACAGAGTGAACTTTAAATGTTTGACGAGAGAATCCCTCACCATTGAAGTTTGAGTTACGACCTCTGAAAGTACCTAATTGATCAGCTGTTAAAGTCCAATTCATAGTCATACCAGTCATGGCATATTTCTGACCACCTAATTGTGGAATCCAGAAACTTGTCATTGTATCCATAGATTGAAGCTTGAATACAACTGGTCGATCTTTAGGAATTGTTAATGTGTTAACAGTTTCAATATGTTGATCAGGGTAGGCAAAGAACCATTTATAGCCAGCACTTACTGCGTAAACGACAAGTGGATCTTTGTCTTTTTCTGGTGGTTTTTCATAATCGTATAAAGTTTTAACTGTAGGAATAGCTAAAGCAATTACGATTAAAATAGGTACCACAAACCAAATTGTTTCAATTAGAGAATTGTGGTGCATCTTACCAGATTCGCTATTCTTTTTGTAGCTATATTTAAAAATAAAAATAGCGAACATGGAAAGCACTACAGCAACAATAACAAGCATGAAAATTATTGAATAGATAATCAAGAACTTCTGACTGCTTGCTACTGGCCCTTTTGCATTAAAAACTTCTATATTTGAACAACCACTAAGTAAAATTAGTGTGCCAAATAATAGAAGCAAAGACTTAAATTTTGACACTTTTTTTGACCTCCTAATACTACAAATGTAGGGCTTACCAATAATTTTAGTTTATTACACAATATTTACAAGAGTATGTTCAAAAAAAATTACTTATTTATATAATTGAGGTCTGTTAGTCCTAGATATGACGGGGTTTGTAAGATTTGTTAAAATTATGTGTACATTTTGTGAAAATAGACAAATTTAGCAAAATTACATGTAATACAACACATTATTGATAAATCTTATCAATTAGATACAAAAAAAGAATATTACTTATAGAAAAATATGATCTTATATAGAAAGAATTAAGTTGAATAATATGTCTATAAGATGTGTCTGATTTTAGGTAGGTTAATAGTAGGATATATTGTTTTAGTTTATTGATTGAATGTTCTTTTAAGTGATGCATAGTCATATAAAATAATTTTTAATCACAAAAAAATAAACGCTTATACAATTAATTTTTGTATAAGCGTTCTCGTAATTTATAGCTCATTAAAATATATAATAGGTAGAAATTAAACAAAGATTATGTGTGATTAAGAGGAGAGGTTCATTTTACTTCAATATTTCTTATAGAAGTTTTTTCAGCACCATCAGAATCGGTAACTTGATATTTTACTTTATACTTACCTGCTTTGGATGTATCAACTTGACCATCAATTTTGATTTTATGAGTAAGATCGCCGTCTTCTTTATCGTAAGCACTTATGCCTTTAAGTAAATTATATTCTTGTCCTTTTTCAATAACGATATCGTTAACACCTTTTAATTGAGGTTCAGTATTAGTAGTGGCTTCTGCATTTAAATTGGGTGTCACTAATGTAGCTGAAACTCCAAGTGCTGATAATGACTGTAGTAATTTGTTCATAACTTAACCTCCGTCTATTGAATCATCTATAATTTAAGTTTAATATACCCTATTTTTATTTTGTCGACATCATACTATGGTCTTAATATAACTCAATCAACATAAAAATTAAATCCTTTTTTATGAAACTTTGATAAAGATTATGTAAATTGTGAATTGTTTGAAAACATTTACTGAAACTGAATTCAAAGTTAAGTGTTCAATTAATAAGTATTGTGAATTAGACGAAAATTCGTTGTTATATTTAAATGATTAATAAAAAAAATATAATAAAATCAACTCATAAACTTATGTTCAACTCATTCATGTGTTGAAAGTAAGACAGAAAAAGTCCATGACTACATATTCATGTCACGGGCTTTTTCACTGATATTATTTTGTTAAGCCACGTCTTAATTTCTCTGCAAGAAGTGTATTATTAAGTACCATTGTAATAGTTAAAGGACCAACACCACCTGGTACTGGAGTAATTGCACTAGCTATTTCTTTTATTTCATCATATGCTACATCTCCTTTTAATTTTCCATTTTCATCAGGTGTATTACCAACATCTATAATTACTGCGCCTTTTTTGACATTTTCTTTAGTAACTAAACCAGGTTGTCCTACTGCGCTAACAATCACATCTGCTTGTTTTAAGTGTGCATTCATATTTTTTGTACGTGAATGTAAAATCGTAACAGTTGCGTTAGCTTGCAACAATAACTTTGAAACAGGTTGGCCAACAATATGACTACGACCAATAACAACTGCATTTTTTCCTTCTAAATTAATATCTGCGTGTTTTAAAATTTCCATAATACCCAGGGGTGTACATGGTACAAAGGTTTGCTCATCAATATACAATTTTCCAATATTAATTGGATGGAAACCATCTACATCTTTTTCCGGATTGATAGCTTCAAGTACTTTTTGTTCGCTTACCTGTTTAGGTAATGGTACTTGAACTAAAATACCACTAACAGTATCGTCATTGTTTAATCGATTAAGTTCGCTTAAAACTACTTCTTCTGATGTGGATTCGTCTAAGTGAATAATTTCTGATATCATTCCAATTTTTTCTGCTGCTTTTTTCTTTGATTTTACATAACTTTGGCTTGCACCATCATTACCAACTAATATGACTGATAATTTTGGAGTAAAACCATATTCTTTTAAGTCATTGACTTGATTTTTAAGTCTTTGTCTATATTCTTTTGCTATTTGTTTACCATCTAAAATTTTAGCAACCACCTTAAACCACTCCTAATTATTAATTAATATCTTAACTTTAACATTAATCAAAAAGCAAATGATAGTCAAAAGACGTAAATTAATATTTAAATTGATGTTAAAGTTCGATTTTTGATTGAAAAATACCAAATGGATTGTTATGCTATATGTGTAATATACAACTATTCCTAATAACAATCCAAAAGTTTCGAAAGGGTGTACAAAGTGAAAGTAGCAGTCATTATGGGCAGTTCCTCAGATTGGAAAATTATGAAAGAAAGTTGTTCGATGCTTGAAGAATTTGAAATACCGTACGAAAAGAAAGTCGTTTCAGCTCATCGTACGCCTCAAATGATGTTCAATTTCGCTAGTCAAGCACGCCAAAATGGTTTTGATATTATCATTGCCGGTGCAGGGGGAGCAGCACACTTACCTGGAATGGTAGCTTCCATGACAACATTACCTGTGATTGGTGTGCCAATTGAATCTAAAAGTCTAAAAGGATTAGATTCATTACTATCTATCGTCCAAATGCCTGGTGGTATCCCAGTTGCAACCACAGCAATTGGAAAATCAGGTGCTAAAAATGCTGGGATATTAGCGGCAAGAATGTTAGGAATAACAAATGAATCAGTTCAAAATAATTTGGAAAATTATGAAAAATATTTAGTCGCAAAAGTGGAGGAAATGCAAAATGAACTTCAGTAAACTTAAATTTGGCGCGACAATAGGAATCATTGGCGGAGGGCAGTTAGGAAAAATGATGGCTCAGTCTGCACAAAAAATGGGTTATAAGGTGATTGTCCTAGATCCTAATGAAGACTGTCCTTGTCGTTATGTCGCACATCAGTTTATTCATGCAAATTATGATGATGAGCAAGCTTTAAATCAGTTAGGTGAAAATTCTGATGTTGTTACTTATGAGTTTGAAAATATTTCGTCTGAACAATTAAAAAAACTCACTAAGTTATATCATATTCCCCAAGGGTACCAAGCTATTGAACTATTACAAGATAGGCTAACCGAGAAGCAAACATTACTAGAAGCAAATACTCAAATTGTTCCTTTTGTACAAATTCAAACAAATCAAGACTTATTAAAAGCCATAGAAAAATTAGGCTTTCCGTTCATAGTGAAAACACGTTTTGGTGGATATGATGGTAAAGGACAAATTTTGGTAAGAAATGATTCGGAATTAGACGAAGCATACCAGCTAGTTGAGAAGCAAGAATGTGTTGCTGAACAATATCTTGATATTCAAAAGGAAGTATCTCTTACAGTAACAATTGGAAATGAACAACAAACAACATACTTTCCTCTTCAAGAAAATGAACATCAAAATCAAATATTATTTAAAACAGTCGTTCCAGCAAGATCTGATAAAGAAAATGAAGCACGTAAGGAAGTTGAGAAAATCACTCGCGCAATTCATTTTGTGGGAACCTTTACAGTAGAATTCTTTATTGATAAAGAAAATAACTTATATGTAAATGAAATTGCACCAAGACCACATAATTCTGGACACTATTCTATAGAAGCTTGTGATTATTCACAGTTTGATACACATATTTTAGCCATAACTGGTCAAAAACTTCCGCAAGCTATTGAATTATTAAAGCCAACAGTAATGATGAATTTATTAGGTCGCGATTTGGATTTACTTGAAAATGAATTTAGCAGACATCCAGATTGGCATATTCACATTTACGGTAAGAAAGAAAGAAAACCTGATAGAAAAATGGGACACATGACTTTACTGACGGATGATGTCAATCAAACAGAACAATATATGTTAATGAAATTTGAAGGGAGAGACAAGTAAGTGTCATTGTTATATGAAGGTAAAGCTAAAAGAGTATTCACGACAAATATTGATGGACAATTACGAGTTGAATATAAAGATGAGGTAACAGCAGGAAACGGTGCAAAAAAAGATACTATGATTGGCAAGGGTAAGTTAAATAATCAAATTACTTCTATTATATTTGATTATTTAACTCATAATCATATTGACAATCACTTTATTAAACAACTTTCACAAACAGAACAACTCGTCCAACAAGTTGATATTATACCTTTAGAAGTTGTTGTTAGAAACATTGCCACTGGTTCGATCACAAAACGTCTTGGTTTTAAAAAGGGGCATACATTTGAAGAACCTCTAGTAGAATTCTTCTACAAAAAAGATGAACTTAATGATCCGCTTATTACTGATGACCATGTAAAATTACTCGGCATAGCGAACGATGAAGAAATAAAACAACTTAAACAAATGGCAAAAGATATTAATCAAGTACTGATTCAATTGATGAATGAAATGAGTTTGAGACTTGTAGATTTTAAGGTTGAATTTGGTAAAACCAATGGTGGAAAAATTTTACTTGCAGATGAAATCTCTCCTGACACTTGTAGAATATGGGATAAAAATACGGATACTAACTTTGATAAAGATGTATATAGAAACAACACTGGCTCGTTGATTGAAACTTATCAAACATTTTTAAATAAATTGGAGGATCTTAAATAATGAAAACGATTGAACTACATATCACTTTACAACCACAAGTTTTAGATACACAAGGACAAGCTTTAAACCGAGCAGTTCACGATCTCGGTTATGAACAAGTGAATGACATTCGAGTAGGTAAAGTTTTATATATGACAGTTAATGAACCAACTGACGAGGCTGTTGATAATATTATTACGACACTAAGTGAAAAGTTATTTGCTAATACAGTCATTGAAGAATATAGCTATAAAGTTATCGATGAAAAGGAGAAAGCATAATATGAAATTTGCAGTTCTTGTGTTCCCTGGTTCAAACTGCGATAGAGACATGTATAACGCAGCTATTAAATCAGGTGTTGATGCAGCGTATGTCGATTATCGTGAAACGACTTTAGATGGTTTTGATGGTGTTTTAATACCTGGTGGTTTTTCATTTGGCGATTATTTGAGATCGGGAGCTATGGCAAGTGTTGCTCCGATTATTAAAGAAGTTAAGCGATTTGCGAAAGAAGGTAAGCCTGTTTTAGGAGTATGTAATGGGTTTCAAATTTTAACTGAGATTGGATTGTTACCAGGCGCATTACTTCATAATGATTCACATTTATTTATAAGTAGAAACGAAACTTTAAAAATTACTAATAATCAAACACCTTTTACGCATTTATATGTGAAAAATGAGAATGTTGTTTATCCTGTAGCACACGGTGAAGGTCATTATTATTGTACTGATGAAATATATCGTGAACTCAACGATAACAATCAAATTATCCTTAAATATACGAATAACCCTAATGGCTCTTATGAGGATATTGCAGGAATAGTTAATAAAGAGGGAAACGTTTGTGGGATGATGCCACACCCTGAACGCGCACTTGAAACATTATTAGGAACAAATAGTGGTGTGAAATTGTTTGAATCAATGGTGAAAAGTTGGAGGGAACAAAATGTCTAAATTTATCGAACCAAGTAATGAAGAGATTAAACTTGAAAAACTTTATCAAGATATGGGATTAAGTGATAAAGAATATGACAAAGTGGTTGAAATTCTTGGTAGAGAACCCAACTTCACAGAAGTAGGAATTTTCTCAGTGATGTGGAGCGAACATTGCTCATATAAACATTCTAAACCATTTTTAAAACAATTTCCTACGACAGGAGAGCACGTATTAATGGGACCAGGAGAAGGTGCAGGTGTTGTAGATATAGGCGATAATCAAGCCGTAGTATTTAAAGTTGAGTCTCACAATCATCCATCTGCAATTGAACCATATCAAGGTGCGGCAACTGGAGTCGGAGGTATTATTAGAGATATTGTTTCAATTGGTGCCCGTCCAATTAATTTACTAAATAGTCTTCGTTTTGGTGAGTTAACTGTAAAACAAAATCAACGATTACTTAAAGGTGTTGTAAGTGGTATTGGTGGATATGGCAACTGTATTGGTATTCCTACTACGGCTGGTGAGATTGAATTTGATGAACGCTATGATGGCAATCCATTAGTCAATGCTATGTGTGTAGGAATCATTGATCATGATATGGTCCAAAAAGGAACAGCTAAGGGTGTTGGTAATTCCGTTATATATGTAGGTTTAAAAACTGGGCGTGACGGTATTCATGGTGCAACATTTGCATCTGAAGAACTTACTGAGGAAAGTGAAAGTAAAAGACCTTCAGTACAAATTGGAGATCCATTTGTAGGCAAAAAGCTAATGGAAGCAACATTAGAAGCAATTACTTTTGATGAACTAGTAGGTATACAAGATATGGGAGCAGCTGGTTTAACTTCATCTTCATCTGAAATGGCAGCTAAAGGTGGTAGTGGTTTACATTTAAGACTTGATCAAGTTCCAACAAGAGAACCTGGAATTTCCCCATATGAAATGATGCTTTCAGAAACGCAAGAAAGAATGCTGTTAGTTGTAGAAAAAGGTACAGAACAAAAGTTTTTAGATTTATTCAATAAACACGAACTAGATAGTGCAGTAATCGGTGAAGTAACAGACACTGATAGATTCGTGCTTACATACGATGATGAAGTGTATGCAGACATTCCTGTGCAACCTCTTGCTGATGAGGCACCAGTGTATATTTTAGAAGGAGAAGAAAAGGAATATAATACATCAAAAAACGATTACAGCAATATAGATGTACATGATACATTTATCAAGTTATTACAACACCCAACAATAGCATCTAAACATCATTTATATGAACAATACGATCAACAAGTAGGAGCAAATACAATTATTAAGCCAGGTTTACAAGCTTCAGTTGTGCGCGTAGAAGGAACACAAAAAGCTATTGCTTCAACTATAGATGGTGAAGCACGTTATGTTTTCAACCAACCTTATGAAGGTGGAAAAATGGTTGTTGCTGAAGCCTATCGAAATTTAATTGCAGTAGGGGCGACACCATTGGCTATGACTGATTGTCTAAACTATGGTTCTCCAGAGAAGAAAGAAATCTATCAACAATTAATAGATTCAACAAAAGGTATGTCAGAAGCTTGTAAAGTGCTTCAAACTCCTGTAGTTTCAGGAAATGTTTCATTATATAACGAGACACGTGGAACCTCTATCTTCCCTACACCTGTCGTAGGTATGGTTGGTCTTATTGAAGACGTGAGCTATCTAAAAGAGTTTAAACCTAAAGCAGGAGATAAGATTTATTTAGTTGGTGAAACGCGTGATGACTTTGGTGGTAGTCAATTGGAAAAATTGTTGTATGGATCAGTTAATCATGAGTTTGAATCTATTGATTTAAGTGATGAAGTTTCAAAAGGAAAATTAATCAAACAGGCTATTCGTAATGGCATTGCATCTCATGTACAAACAGTTGGTAAGGGCGGCTTATTAGTTACTTTAGCTAAAATTAGTGCCCATTATGATTTAGGTATGCAAGCTCAATTGGATGTTACCAATGCACAATTATTTAGTGAAACTCAAGGACGATATATTGTTGTTGTTAAAGAAGGGCAAACTTTGGATATAGATCAAGCTCAAGAAATTGGGCATTTAACTCATCAGCAGTTATTTGATATATCTAATTCAGACGTAAAAATAAAAGAAAACGTTTCAGATATCAAACAAAAATGGGAAGGGGCTATAGTTCAATGTCTAACTACTCAGGATTAAATGAAGAATGTGGCGTTTTCGGTATTTGGAATCATCCTGAAGCAGCACAGTTAACATATATGGGTCTACATAGTTTACAACACAGAGGTCAAGAAGGTGCAGGTATTGTAGTTTCAAATCACGAAACGCTAAAAGGTGAACGAGGATTAGGCCTATTAACTGAAGCAATTAAAGACGAACATATGTCAAATATAAAAGGTTATCCACATGCGATAGGACATGTTCGTTACGCAACCTCTGGTAATAAAGGCATTGAAAATATTCAACCATTTTTATATCACTTTTATGATATGAGCGTAGGTATATGTCATAACGGTAATTTAATTAACGCTAAATCATTACGTCAAAATTTAGAAGAACAAGGTGCGATTTTCCATTCTTCTTCGGATACTGAAGTCATTATGCACTTAATTCGTCGTAGTAAGGCGCCGACATTTGAAGAGGCATTGAAAGAGAGTTTACGACTCATTAAGGGTGGATTTACTTTTGCCATCCTAACAAAAGATGCGTTGTATGGTGTAGTAGATCCTAATGCTATTCGACCATTAGTAGTTGGAAAAATGGAGAACGGTGCTTATATTTTAGCAAGTGAAACATGTGCGATTGATGTTTTAGGTGCTGAATTTATACAAGATATTCATGCAGGTGAGTATGTTGTTATTACGGATGAAGGTATAGAAGTTAAGACTTACACACGACAAACAACAACTGCAATTTCAGCTATGGAATATATTTATTTTGCGAGACCTGATTCAACGATTGCAGGAAAAAATGTTCATGCGGTACGAAAGGCATCAGGTAAACGGTTAGCACAGGAAAACCCAGCAAAAGCAGATATGGTAATAGGCGTACCTAATTCATCATTATCTGCAGCAAGTGGTTATGCTGAAGAAATAGGCCTACCATATGAAATGGGACTAGTTAAAAATCAATATGTTGCTCGAACTTTTATACAACCTACTCAGGAATTAAGAGAGCAAGGTGTACGTGTGAAACTGTCGGCTGTTAAGGATATTGTTGATGGTAAAGATATCGTACTTGTAGATGATTCGATTGTTCGAGGTACAACGATTAAACGCATAGTTAAAATGCTTAAGGATTCAGGAGCTAACCGCATTCACGTAAGAATTGCTTCTCCCGAATTTATGTTCCCTAGTTTTTATGGTATTGACGTATCTACAACAGCTGAACTCATCTCAGCAAGTAAGTCTCCTGAGGAAATTAAAAATCATATTGGTGCAGATTCTCTTGCTTATTTAAGCGTTGATGGCTTAATCGAGTCTATAGGACTTGATTATGATGCGCCATATCATGGCTTGTGTGTAGAAAGTTTTACAGGTGATTATCCAGCAGGACTTTACGATTATGAGAAAAATTATAAAAAGCATTTAAGTGAACGTCAAAAATCATATATAGCTAATAATAAACATTATTTTGATAGTGAGGGAAATTTACATGTCTAAAGCATATGAGGAATCTGGTGTAAATATTCAAGCAGGATATGAAGCAGTCGAAAGAATAACAAGTCATGTTGAACGTACATTGCGCAAAGAAGTATTAGGTGGTTTAGGTGGATTTGGTGCAACATTTGATTTGTCTCAATTAAAAATGAAAGCGCCAGTTCTGGTATCAGGTACTGACGGTGTGGGTACAAAGTTAAAATTAGCAATTGACTATGGAAAGCATGACACAATTGGTATTGATGCTGTCGCAATGTGTGTAAATGATATTTTAACAACAGGTGCTGAACCTTTATACTTTTTAGACTATATTGCCACGAATAAAGTAGTGCCAAGTACTATAGAGCAAATCGTTAAAGGTATAAGTGACGGTTGCGAACAAACCAATACGGCACTTATAGGCGGTGAAACTGCTGAAATGGGAGAAATGTATCATGAAGGTGAATATGATATTGCTGGTTTTGCAGTAGGAGCGGTAGAGAAAGAGGACTATATTGATGGTTCAAATGTTGAAGAAGGACAAGCAATTATTGGTTTAGCTTCAAGTGGTATTCATTCAAATGGCTATAGTCTAGTTAGAAAAATGATAAAAGAATCAGGAGTTCAATTACATGATCAATTTAATGGTCAAACCTTTTTAGAAACCTTCCTTGCACCAACAAAATTGTATGTAAAGCCTATTCTTGAATTAAAGAAACATATTGATATCAAAGCGATGAGCCATATTACTGGTGGAGGTTTCTATGAAAATATTCCGCGTGCCCTTCCTAAAGGTTTATCAGCAAAAATAGATACACAATCATTCCCAACGTTGGAAGTCTTTAATTGGCTTCAAAAACAGGGCAACATTTCAACGAATGAAATGTATAACATATTTAATATGGGTATTGGATATACAATTATTGTTGACAAAAAAGATGTTCAAACAACATTAACAACGTTACGTGCAATGGATACAACTGCATATGAAATTGGTGAGATTATAAAAGATGATGATACACCTATTCATTTATTGGAGGTAGAATAGTGACCAATATAGCGATTTTTGCCTCAGGATCAGGTAGTAACTTTGAAAATATTGTAAAACATATCCAAACAGGGCAATTATCTGGTATCAATGTAACGGCACTGTATACAGATAATGAAGGGGTACCCTGTATTGATAGAGCTAAAAATTTAAATATTCCAATTCATATTAACAAGCCAAAAGACTTTTCATCCAAATCTTTATATGAACAGCATCTACTTAAATTATTATCCAGTGAGGAAGTTCAGTGGATTGTATTAGCTGGTTATATGAGACTAGTTGGCCAAGACTTATTACAAGCTTATGAAGGAAGGATATTAAATATACATCCCTCATTATTGCCTAAATTCAAAGGTTTAGATGCCATAGGACAAGCGTTAGAAAGTGGAGATACTGTAACTGGATCAACTGTCCATTATGTAGATAGTGGGATGGATACGGGAGAAATTATTGAACAACAGCAATGTGATATAAAACCGGACGATACTAAAGAACAATTAGAAGATAGAGTAAAACATTTAGAATATGAACTTTATCCAAGAGTTATAGCTAAAATCATTAAATAGAGGAGTATCTTATAGAATGAAAAAAGCAATATTAAGCGTTTCTAATAAAAGTGGAATTGTAGAGTTTGCAAAAGCATTAACTAATTTAGACTATGAACTGTATTCTACGGGTGGTACAAAACGTGTATTAGAAGATGCGAATATCAATATTAAGTCCGTGTCAGAATTAACACAATTTCCAGAGATTATGGATGGTCGTGTTAAAACACTACATCCAGCAGTCCATGGTGGTATTTTAGCTGATCGAGATAAAGAACATCATTTAGAGCAATTACGAGAACAACATATTGATTTAATTGATATGGTAGTAGTCAACCTATATCCTTTCCAACAGACTGTTGCTCAACCTGATGTAACAGAAACTGATGCAGTAGAAAATATTGATATTGGTGGACCTACAATGTTAAGAGCAGCTGCTAAAAACTTTAAACATGTTACAACTATCGTACATCCTTCCGATTACAACGAGGTAATTGAGAGAATTAAAAATCATCAATTGGACGAAGCATATAGAAAATCGCTAATGGTTAAAGTTTTCCAACATACAAATGAATATGATCATGCTATTGTTAACTATTTCAAAGACAATAAAGAAACACTAAGATATGGCGAAAATCCTCAACAATCTGCATATTTTGTTAGAACATCTGATAGCAAACATACGATTGCTGGTGCAAAACAATTACATGGTAAACAATTGAGTTTTAATAATATTAAAGACGCAGATGCAGCGCTCAGTTTAGTAAAAAAATTCAACGAGCCAACTGCTGTAGCAGTAAAACATATGAACCCGTGTGGAGTAGGAATTGGACAGTCGATTGATGAAGCATTTCAACATGCATATGAAGCGGATAATCAATCAATATTTGGCGGAATTATAGCATTGAATAGAACGGTAGATGTTAAATTAGCTGAAGCATTACATTCTATCTTTTTAGAAGTAGTTATCGCACCTCAATTTACTGAGGAAGCTTTAAAAATATTGACACAAAAGAAAAATATTCGTTTATTACAAATAGATATGACAATTGATAACGCTGAACAAGAATTTGTTTCCGTTTCAGGTGGTTACTTAGTACAGGATAAAGATAATAAAGATGTGACTCGAAACGACATGACTGTTGCTACCGACACTCAACCTACAGAAGCACAGTGGGAAGCTATGCTTCTAGGTTGGAAAGTTGTAAGTGCCGTTAAGAGTAATGCAGTGATTTTGAGTAATAACAAACAAACAGTTGGTATAGGTGCAGGACAAATGAATCGTGTAGGTTCCGCTAAAATTGCAATCGAAAGAGCAATAGAAATTAACGATAATGTTGCGCTTGTTTCAGATGGTTTCTTCCCAATGGGAGATACAGTTGAATATGCTGCCGAACATGGTATTAAGGCAATTATTCAACCAGGTGGTTCAATTAAAGATCAAGATTCCATTGATATGGCTAATAAATATGGCATTACAATGGTTATGACAGGTATGCGTCATTTTAAACATTAATTTTTGAAAAGAAAGGGGTAATCTATTGAAAGTTTTAATAGTTGGAGCTGGTGGACGTGAACATGCATTAGCTTCTAAAATCAATCAATCTCCAATTGTAGATAAGGTTTACGCGATTCCAGGAAATGATGCAATGGTCAATATTGCTGAAGTGCACAGTGAAATTGCTGAATCAGATCATCAAGCTATTTTACATTTTGCTCAGCATAACGCAATTGATTGGGTAATCATTGGGCCTGAACAACCTTTAATAGATGGGTTAGCTGATTTATTAAGAAATGCAAATATTAAAGTGTTTGGTCCAGGACAAGATGCCGCTCAAATTGAAGGTTCAAAATTATTTGCCAAGCAATTAATGGACAAATATCGTATTCCTACAGCAGAATATAAAGAAGTAAGTTCACGTAACGAGGCGTTGCAATATGTTGAAACTTGTGATTTACCAATCGTAATAAAGAAAGACGGTTTAGCAGCAGGTAAAGGGGTTATTATTGCTTTTACGAGAGAAGACGCATTAGATGGGGTCAAAAAAATTTATCAAGAAGAAAAAGGGAAAGTCGTTTTCGAAAGTTATTTAGAAGGAGAAGAGTTTTCTTTAATGACTTTTGTAAATGGAGATTATGCGGTTCCTTTCGACTGTATTGCTCAAGATCATAAGCGAGCATTTGATAATGATCAAGGACCAAATACTGGTGGGATGGGCGCATATTGCCCTGTACCCCACATTGATGCATCTGTTCTTGAACAAACCAATAAGGAGATTGCTCAACCTATTGCTAAAGCTATGGCACAAGAAGGTCATGACTTCTTCGGATTACTATATATTGGTGCAATTTTAACAAAAGATGGACCTAAAGTTATTGAATTTAATGCACGTTTTGGTGATCCTGAAGCACAAGTATTATTAACACGTTTAGAAAGTGACTTAATGCAACTCATTATCGATTTGGAAAATTGCCAACCCATTCATTTTAACTGGAAAGATGAAGCTGTTGTAGGAGTAATGCTAGCATCTAAAGGATACCCTGGTTCATATGAAAAAGGGCATGAAATAAGTGGTTTTAATCTAGATTCTCATTATTATGTGAGTGGATTAAAGAAAGAAGGTCAATGTTTTGTGAATTCTGGTGGAAGAGTTATCCTAGCTATAGGGGAAGGTCCAACAGTTGAAAAAGCACAAGCAAATGCATATGAACATGCACGACAAATAAAAAGTGATAATCTTTTTTATCGTAATGATATTGGGAATAAAGCCATCACTAAGTAAAATTGGTTGTTCAATTTGAAATAAAGTCCTTCGTTGATTGGATAAGATCAACGAAGGACATTTTTTATGATTTCTATTTACATTGGAATAAAATGAATATTTACTTTTAATTAAATATTTGGTGTATGATTATTAGTCTAATTGTCCAAAACGGACATCATGAATACCAGTAATTGGAAGGTATGATGATAAGACAAATGACAAAGTAATGATAATTAATATACAAGCAATAAATACGATATCTTTATATGAAAATGTTACCCGATAGTAGTATGTTCTCGGACCATCTTTAAAACCTTTAGACTCCATTGCAACTGAAAGTTGATGTGCACGTCGAATATTTTGACTTAATAAAGGTATGACTAAATGATTAAGACGCTTGATTCCTTTATAGTTAGATGCATCTATCATTTGATAACGCATTTTTAGGGAACGTCTTAATTGAATAAGAGAACTTATTATAAGTGGAACCATTCTAATCGCTGCCATAAAAGCATAAGCAAACTTTGGCTTTACCTTTAAATGTTGCATTAAACTATAAAAAATCATTACAATTTGTGAAGTCAATGCGATTAGTATACCAAACATTGAAACGGTAATTGTTCTCATAGATAGATGAAGACCTCGTACAATACTTTCTGTACTTATTTGCAAAATACCAAATTTTACAAGCATATGTTCTCCATCACCATATAAAATCATAAATAATGATGACATCAAGGCAAAGAGGGTTGTAACTAATATAAATATTGCCGTTATTTTAAATTCTGTACCGTTAAATAAAAGTAAGAACATAAACATTAATATGACGATATAAATCATAAAGTCGAAGTTATGGATAAATATAATGAAAAAGAATAATGCGATACCTAAAAGTAACTTAGTAATAATATTTACATCATCAACGAAGGTGTGGCGTTTTTTCCATCTTTCAAACAATGTGTTCACCTTCCATTTCTTTAAGACACCCATCTTCCACGCGTAATCGTCTTGTTGGATATCGTTTAATAATTTCTGGATCATGTGTCACCATGATAATTGTTTGACCTTGATTAACGCGTTCTTGAAATAACTTAATAAGTTGAAATGTATTATGACTATCTAGACCGAATGTTGGTTCATCTAGTAAAATAATCTCTGCCTTTGAACTTAATGCTGTTGCAACACTTAAACGACGCTTTTGACCTGTTGATATTTCAAAAGGATGATGATCCTTAACTTGATCTAAATGTAATAATTTTAACAGATCCATGGTTTCATCATTCGCATGCTTAGGATCTAAGTGATTATAATGAATATACACTTCATCATAAACAGAATTAGTAATAAATTGTAATTCAGGGTTCTGATATACCAAATACATATGCTTTGCCGCTTGTTTAATTTTAGATAATAATTGATCGCGATAAAACATGTCACCTTCATATTTAATCAGTTGTAACATAGCTTCTAGTAAAGAGGTTTTACCAGCACCATTTTTACCAGTGATTGTTAACCATTCACCTGAATACAGTTTAAGCTCCTTGGATGAAAAAAGTGTCTTTTTACCTCTAATAATTTGCCCGTCGTCAAAATGAAATAAGAGGTTCTTTGTTTGATTAGGTAATGGGATGGGGCGTGGTGCACTGTGCCATGCTCTAGGGTGCCAAACTCCATATTCAGTTAATAACGCTTCATAATGATCTAAGATTTGTTCTGGGGTGTCGTCAGCAACAATTTCACCATCATAATTTAATAACAACACGCGGTCAACATGTTGCCAAATATGTTCAACCTTATGCTCAACAATTAAAACTGTTTGATCTTTCCAAAGATTGATTAATTTCTTCCATAAATCTTCAGTTGCTTTCACGTCGAGCATTGCAGTAGGCTCATCTAAAAAAAGTGTCTTTGATTTTTGTAGTATTGTTTCAACAATAGCTAACTTCTGTTTCATGCCGCCACTTAGATTGTTGACATATGTTTTATGAGTAACATTAAGGTCTACAGACTTTAGTGCGTTTTCGATTTCTTGATCCATCTCACTTCTAGGAATATTTCTATTTTCTAAAACAAATGCAAGTTCTTCATATACTTTTGGCATACAAAATTGATTATCTGGATCTTGAAATATAACGCCACTATCATGATCAATATTCAATTCATCATATTTCATCGGAAGTTCAATTAAATTAGGTACTATTCCACTTAATACATTAAGTAATGTGCTTTTACCTGATCCGGAAGGACCGAGTAAAAGCACTTTTTCTTTATTTTTAATCTCAAGATTTAAGTTATCGAATATTTTCCTATCACCATTCGGATACTTTAAACGTAAATTTTTAACACGTAACAATTAAAAAATCCCCTTATAGGTTATCGTAATCTTGTTGTGATGCTGGTCTAAAGAATTTAGTTACACCGGTTTTATCTAATGCTTTGACAATCCAGTATGAAACTAAACCAGCTAATACAATTCCGCTAATTGAACGGAAAACTATAAATAGTAGTAAGTTCCATCCAGCAACTTCGTTTAAGTAACCATAGAAGTAATCCACTGGGAAAGAGATTAAAGCAGTTGCTAACCCAGCAAGCATTGCTACAGCAGCAGAACGTGATTTGTATTTAAAAATAGCAAATATAATTTCACAAGCCAATCCCTGTAATATCGCATATATGATAGTAGGTATATCAAATTTTCCCATAACAATCGTTTCACCAGCTCCAGCTGCGATTTCTGCTAATAATGCTATACCTGGCTTAGGAATGATTAAGTAACAAACGACTGCTGCCATAAACCATACACCATATGTAAGTTGTTCTAAGTGAATACCCGCAACTTGTACAATATTGTAAACAAACCACCATAAGTTATAAATGATGGCAAATACTACTGAAATTAAAACTGTCACAAGAATTTCAGATAGTTTCAAACCTTTTGACATAAAAAACATCCTCCTAAAAAACGCACAACCTTCTCTAGGAAAGTTGTGCGTCAGAAGTTACATCTAATCATAATCCGTTAGATTAGATGTATAACAACACTTTCCTACGCTAGTAACTAGCTAGATCAGGTTCGAAGGGTTTGAGGTTGGCCTCATCTCAGTAAAGAATACACCCCTAGTGCGTTCAATTATTTAATTAACTTAAATGTATGATTTTTATCATATATTGTCAAGGTTCTTTCGAGTATTGTTATTTAAATGAGAAATATATTTACTATTTTAGAGATGAATTGCAATAAATGTGTATCGAAGTAAAATTTATAGAATTAATGATTTAAATTTTTCTAACCAGTCTTTAATTTGATATTAAAAATAGCTAAATAAAAATGATTAGTATAGTTTTAAGTAAACTAAATTAAAAAATAACCAATTGTTTGTTTTATTACACAAAGAGGAGTAAAATACAATTGAAAGCGATATCATATAGATTTTCAAACTTTATCTAATTGGAGTGATGTTTCTATGTATTATACAAATAGTAATTATGAAGCGTTTGCTCGGCCTAAAAAACCTGAAAATGTTGATAATAAATCAGCCTATTTGATAGGGGCTGGATTAGCTTCTTTAGCTGCAGCATGTTTTTTAATTAGAGATGGACAAATGAAAGGCGAGAATATCCATATTTTAGAAGAGTTAGATATCTCAGGAGGAAGTTTAGATGGCATCAATATGGAGCATCATGGCTATGTAGTACGTGGTGGCAGAGAAATGGAAAATCATTTTGAATGCTTATGGGATTTATTCAGAAGTATACCATCACTTGAGCAAACTAATGCTTCTGTGTTAGACGAGTTTTATTGGTTAAATAAAGAAGACCCTAATTATTCTAAATGTAGAGCGATTGAAAGTGGAGGTAAGCGTATTGATACTGATGGTGATTTTACATTAACAAAAAAAGCAATTAAAGAAATTTTAAATTTATGTTTGATGAAAGAAGAAGATTTAGACGATGTTAAAATCACTGATGTCTTTTCAAGAGACTTTTTAAATTCTAATTTTTGGCTTTATTGGAAAACAATGTTTGCATTCGAGCCATGGCATTCAGCGATGGAGATGCGTAGATATCTTATGCGTTTTGTGCATCATATTGGTGGTTTAGCAGATTTTAGTGCATTAAAATTTACTAAGTATAATCAATATGAATCTTTAGTATTACCGATGATAGAATATCTAAAATCACATAGCGTGAACTTTGAATTTGGAGTACAAGTGAATAATATTTTAGTTGATGCAACACCATCTACTAAAATTGCTAGAGAAATCATTTTAACTAGAGATGATAAAGAAGAATCTATCCCGTTGACAGTTAATGACTTGGTATTTGTTACTAATGGAAGTATTACCGAAAGTTCAACCTATGGTGATAATGACCACCCTGCTCCTATAACACATTCTTTAGGTGGTAGTTGGACATTATGGAAAAACTTAGCTAATCAAAGTCCTGAATTCGGAAGACCTGAGAAATTCTGTGATCACATTCCAGCTAAAAGTTGGTTCGTATCAGCAACGGCAACAACAGATAATAAAAAAATAATCTCATATATCGAACAATTATGTAAAAGAGATGTTTTATCAGGTCGGACAGTCACAGGCGGTATCATTTCTGTCGCTAATTCGAGTTGGCAACTTAGTTTTACAGTGAACCGTCAGCAACAATTTAAGAAACAACCTAAAAATCAAGTTAGTGTATGGATTTACGCATTATACTCTGACGAAAAAGGAGACTTCATTAAAAAACCAATCACGGAATGTACTGGTAGTGAAATCTGTCAAGAATGGTTATATCATATGGGTGTTCCACAAGAGGAAATTGTTGAATTAGCTCAATCAGAATGTAACACGATTCCTGTTTATATGCCATATGTAACTGCATATTTCATGCCTAGAGCATACAAAGATCGACCGTTAGTAGTACCGAATGGCTCTAAAAATTTAGCATTTATTGGAAACTTTGCAGAAACAGCACGGGATACTGTATTCACTACAGAATATTCAGTTAGAACAGCTATGGAAGCTGTTTATCAATTATTGGATGTTGATAGAGGTGTACCTGAAGTTTATGCCTCTGAATTTGATGCACGCGTACTGATGGATGCATTTTATGAATTAAATGATCGTAAATCTTTACATGAACTTGTTAATAAAAACTTTATTAAAAGATCAGTATTAAATACAGTGCTGAAGAAAATACGTGGTACTTTCATTGAAGAATTGTTACGTAAACATAAATTACTATAGTGTAATTAAATGATAAATATAACTGTCGTCCAAGATTAGAATTTTGGCGACAGTTTTTTCTATCATTGATATTAATAATGATTTAAGAGCTATGACGCAAATCTTTCGAAAAAGTAGTCGTAAAATTGTTGTGTAATTTCTTTTGGATAAATAAATATTCTGCTGAATTTTACATAAATGTCAACTGTGAAATAAAAAAGGTTAAATAATAACGTAGATTTGTATTAAAAGAAATTATTATAATGATAATCATAGATGAACGCCTTTATTAGTACAGAAAAAAGACAATTTCTATCAAAAATTTTAATAGAAATTGTCTTTTTATATTACTTATGAACTCAATGATTCAACGATTTAAATGCTAATAGATCATCTTATTATCTAGCATAAACACTTATATCATTAGTGAAATTAATCTAGTGTATCTTGAATATCTTTCTTTGTTTGTTCGATATCATCTGTTTTTTCTTCGTTTTGTTCTTTAAGTTTTTCTTCTACTTCTTTGGCTTTTTCTGCTGATTTTTTTTCGAATTCTTTATTTGTCATAAAAATTCACCTCTTTAATAGGATTTCTGTTTACACAAATGTTTTACCCCGTTATTCTATTAATAAACGTTTGTAGGACTATAGATGTATTTCATGATATTTTAAAGACAATTAAACGATCTTCATATATAATAATTTTGAGGTGAACAGTATGTCTTTTCTTAGGAAACACACCGAAATTATATTTAGTTATATCATCGGTATCGTTTCACTTTTTACAGGTCTCATTATTTTTATTAACTTACCTTTAATCAAACAATTTAAAGGTGACAAAAAGGTTGATACGCATGTGCATAACGTATGGGAATTCCTAAATGCCTTTTTTGCCGAGATTATAAAAGTGATGAGTAAATTTATTGGTGGCTTTCCAATTACAAGTGCCATAGTAATCATCGTATTTGGTATTCTAGTGATGCTGTTAGGTCACACTTTATTTAGAACTATTAAATACGATTATGACATTTCAATTTTCTTTTTAGTTATTGGCATTATGTACTTTATCATTACATTATTGCTAATGACACAAGTGTATGGCTTTTTTGCTATCGTCTTTATTATTCCTTTTACAGTTCATATTGGTTACATAGTTTATAAAGATGAGTTGAACCAAGACAATCGAAAGAACCATTATATGTGGATTATTGTAACTTATGGAATGAGTTATCTTATTACCCAAATTTCGCTATATGGACGTATTGACGCAAATGAAATTGAATCAATTGATATTTTAAGTGTAAATACATTCTTCATTATTATGTGGTTATTAGGTCAGATGGCTATATGGAATTTCTTATTCCTAAGACGTTCATTACCACTCACTAAAGAAGAATTAGGCGAAGAGGAACCTGAACTTTCAAGAACTAATAAAGGCAATGTATCTAATCAAACTAAAGTTCACTTAAAACAACTACAAAATAAGACAACCGAGTATGCACGTAAGACTAGAAGAAGTGTTGATTTAGATAAAATTAGAGCCAAAAGGGACAAATTTAAGCAAAAAATTAACAGCATAGTAGATATACAAGAGGACGATATTCCAAATTGGATGAAAAAACCTAAATGGGTTAAACCTATGTATGTTCAATTGTTTTGTGGTGTAATTATTCTGTTTTTTGCTTTTCTAGAATTTAATAATAGAAACGCATTATTCTTAACTGGTGAATGGGAGTTATCACAAACGCAATATGTAGTTGAGTGGGTAACATTATTATTGCTACTTTTCATTATTATTATTTATATTGCAACTACATTAACTTATTATTTAAGGGATAAATATTATTATTTACAACTCTTTATGGGCAGTATTTTATTCTTTAAATTTCTTACAGAATTTATCAATATTATGGTACATGGATTATTATTATCAATTTTCATTACGCCAATCTTATTATTAATGCTTATTGCAATGATTGTTGCTTATTCTTTACAGTTGAGAGAAAAATAAATAGGTTAAATTTGATTTATAACAACTAATCATTGGTGAAAATACTTAACTTTTCAAATCAATAATTGTATTTATCTAACTTTATATTCAATGACCAGTAAGAAATATCACAGAAAGGTTTCTATGTGAGCAATACATTTCATGGGTGGGATAGTGAATTCAGAATGAATTTCGTCCCACTCTTTTTCTGTGTGATTCACTAAAGTTATTTGTTAAAATGATGTTGAAATTATATGGTGTTAACTGATTTACGAAACAAAATTATCATAACTAACAGTGATAAAAATTAAGAGAGGTATTCATTTATGAAACTTGCTACGCTAAATAAAGGCAAAGAAACAAAGTATTTAAACCACTATCCATTAATAGATGAAGAAGATTTATTTGAACATGATCATCTTAAAGAAGGTGATTTGATAACACTGGTGACAGAGCAACAACAATATATAGCTACTGGATATATTGGAAGACAACATAAAGGATTAGGATGGGTATTGAGTTATAATCAAAATGAAGAGATTAACACTTTGTTTTTTAAACGTTTATTTGAAGCTGCATTAGAAGAGCGACAATACTATTTCAACATAGAAGGTACAAATGCATTTAGATTATTTAATGCTGAAGGTGACGGTGTAGGTGGCCTGACAATTGATAATTATAACGGACATCTTTTAATTCAATGGTATTCGAAAGGAATATATAAATTTAGATTTCCTATCTTAGAAGCAATCAAAGAGGTATATGAATACACTTCAATTTTTGAGAAAATGCGTTTTAAAGGTACTTCCTACACTGGTGGCTTTGTAGAAGGTAATGCTCCTGAATTTCCTATCGTTGTAGAAGAAAATTTTACCTTTTATAATGTAGACCTAAACGATGGTCTTATGACTGGTATATTTTTAGATCAAAAAGAAGTTAGAAAAAAATTAAGAGATCAGTTTTCAGAAAGACGACACGTACTTAACTTATTCAGTTACACTGGAGCGTTTTCAGTAATAGCAGCTGAAAATGCAAACTCAACAACAAGTGTAGACTTAGCAAATCGCTCTAGAGGGCTAACTGAAGAAAATTTTGGTTTAAATGGTATTAATCCTAAATCTCAATATATTTATGTTATGGATACGTTTGATTTTTATAATTATGCAGGACGACATGGACATCAATACGATACAATTGTTATTGATCCACCTAGCTTTGCGAGAAATAAGAAAAAAACATTCTCTGTTCAAAAAGATTATAATTTATTAATTGAAGGAGCCCTTAACATTTTATCGCCAGGAGGTACATTACTATTATGTACGAATTCAAGTGCATTTTCTCTTAAGGCATTTAAAAACGTAATAAAGAAAACATTAGCCCAAAATAATATTGTATATGAAATAAATGAAGTAATGGGGTTACCTAAAGATTTTAAAACTCATCCTCACTACAAACCTTCAAAATATTTAAAAGCAGTATTTGTAACAATAAAACATTAATTTTCTATAAATATGGGTATAAATCACTGTTGAAGTTTTATTTGAAAGGATGTCATTATATGGGAATTAGAAGTAAACTAACTAATAATATTACAAATAAAGTAGGGAACTCATTATTGAACATAGAGGAAATTAAAGAGAAAGGTGATTTGCCAACTACACAGGAAGAACTTAGACAACGCAGAGAAAGAGCTGAAACTCTAGTTAAAAAGAAATCGCTACTTTCCTCCGGTGCTAGTATTGTCCCTATTCCAGGACTTGATTTTGGAGTAGATCTTAAATTAATGAGAGATATTATAGAGGATGTAAATAAAATTTATGGTTTAGATCACGATCAAGTTAATTCATTGAGTGATCAAGTGAAAGAAAGAATTATGTCTGCAGCGGCAATTCAAGGAAGTCAATTTATTGGACGTAAGGTATCTGAGGCGTTGCTTAAAGTTGTGATTAAAGATGTAGCTAAACGAGCAGCTGCCAAACAAACAAAATGGTTCCCGTTTGTTGGGCAAGCTGTATCTGCATCCATTAGCTATTATTTTATGAGCAAATTAGGTAAAGATCATATTAATAAATGTGAAAAAGTTATCAATAACTTATAGAAGTGTTATAATCGTCTCGAGGTGCAAAATTTATATGTTGAAAACGATTTTAAACGAATTGAATTTAGCTATAGGTTTTGGTAAAGTTAAGTTGTAAATATTTTGTTAGATTGTAATAATATTGAAGATTCTAACTGTACAAAGGAGAGTTTAATATGGAACAAAAATCATATGTAATCACAGACGAAACAGGGATTCATGCTCGCCCTGCTACAATGCTAGTACAAACTGCATCAAAATTTGATTCAGATATTCAATTAGAATATAACGGGAAGAAAGTTAATTTAAAATCAATCATGGGTGTAATGAGCTTAGGTGTAGGTAAAGATGCTGAAATAACTATTTATGCTGACGGTAGCGATGAAACTGACGCAATTCAATCTATCACTGATGTCTTATCAAAAGAAGGTTTAGCTGAATAATTATGTCTAAATTAATTAAAGGGATTGCTGCATCAGATGGTGTGGCAATCGCAAAAGCTTACTTAATTGTAGAGCCAGACTTATCCTATGACAGTAACGAAAAAGTTACTGACATAGAAAGTGAAGTTGAAAAGTTTAATGACGCTATCGAAGCTTCAAAAATCGAATTAACTAAAATAAGAAATAATGCCGAAGCTCAATTAGGTGCTGATAAAGCAGCGATTTTTGATGCACATTTACTTGTTTTAGATGATCCAGAATTAATACAACCCATTCAAGACAAAATTAGAAATGACAAAGTCAATGCTGCAACTGGTTTGGATGAAGTAACGACACAATTTATTTCTATTTTTGAGTCAATGGATAATGAATACATGAAAGAACGTGCAGCTGATATCAGAGATGTTTCTAAACGTGTATTGGCTCATATTCTAGGTGTAGATTTACCTAATCCTAGTTTAATCAATGAAAGTGCTGTCATTGTAGGTAATGACCTCACACCTTCAGATACAGCACAGTTAAATAAAGAATTTGTTCAAGGTTTTGTAACTAATATCGGTGGTAGAACAAGCCACTCTGCAATTATGAGTCGTTCATTAGAGATTGCAGCTGTTGTCGGTACTAAATCTATCACTGAAGAAGTTAAACAAGGTGATATGATTATTGTAGATGGTATGTCCGGAGATGTTATCATAGATCCTACAGAAGATGAGTTAATTGCTTATCAAAATAAACGTGAGCGTTTCTTTGAAGATAAGAAAGAACTTCAAAAATTGCGCGATGCTGATACAGTAACAGTTGACGGTGTTCATGCTGAACTAGCTGCTAATATTGGTACTCCAGATGACTTATCAGGAGTTATTGATAACGGTGCACAAGGGATAGGTTTATACCGTACAGAATTCTTGTACATGGGTAGAGATCAAATGCCTACTGAGGAAGAACAATTCGAGGCTTATAAAAAGGTACTTGAAACTATGGACGGTAAACGTGTAGTTGTACGTACTTTAGATATTGGCGGAGATAAGGAGCTTCCATACTTAGATTTGCCTAAAGAAATGAATCCATTCTTAGGTTATCGTGCGATACGTTTATGTTTAGCACAGCCGGAAATCTTTAGACCACAATTACGTGCATTACTACGTGCTTCAGTCTATGGGAAATTGAATATTATGTTCCCAATGGTAGCAACAATTAAAGAATTCCGTGACGCTAAATCAATGCTTCTTGAAGAGAAAGAAAATCTTCTTCGCGAAGGTTACGAAGTTTCAGATGATATTGAATTAGGTATTATGGTTGAAATTCCAGCTACCGCGGCACTTGCTGATGTATTTGCTAAAGAAGTAGATTTCTTTAGTATAGGAACGAATGACTTAATTCAATACACATTAGCTGCTGACCGTATGTCTGAACGAGTTTCATACTTATATCAACCATATAATCCTTCAATTTTACGATTAGTTAAACAAGTTATTGAAGCTTCTCATAAAGAAGGTAAATGGACTGGTATGTGTGGTGAAATGGCTGGAGATCAAACAGCTGTGCCTTTATTATTAGGTTTAGGTTTAGATGAGTTCTCAATGAGTGCGACTTCTATCCTAAAAGCTAGAAGACAAATCAATGGTTTAAGTAAAAATGAAATGGCTGAACTCGCTAATAGAGCTGTTGAATGCTCAACGCAAGAGGAAGTCGTTGATTTAGTTAACCAATTAGCTAAATAATTGACTTTAAAAAGAATAATTTAAGAGTCTAGGACATAAAGTTCTTAGACTAGAAAAAGACAATTTCTATTGAAATAATATAGAAATTGTCTTTTTATAATTGTTTAAATTATATTCGTTTGTTGAATTGCTATTTTTCTACAAAATATGTTCTGGAATATTTTTATTTTTTGTTAATATATTATATTTATTTAATAAATTTTTAAAAGACGAGGATTTTGTTTAGCTAGTCTGAAAATTTGAAATTAGACACGCATAAAATAATAAATAGAAATTAAGGTGTAATATTCAATTCATCATTCAATTTTTCCATATCTACTTGATACATTGGCATCCCTTTAAGCAAAATAAAAGGTGTAGCAAAAGCATCGTAATCCATCATTTCATTTTTATATTTTTGGTTTTTGATATTTTTTTCTGTAAATTTTATATTTTTATTTACTAAATAATTTTTAATAAAAGCACAAGGTGGACAGTCATCTTGTGTATAAATAATCACTGTATCAGTCATACATTACATCCTCTCATGATTTATCTTACCACACTATATAAAAAATGAGACGTCATTTCAACTTTGTGAACGTTGTGTGAAAAGACATAAAATCGTCACAGTGATTTAAAGCAATTTAATTTAGTTCAATAGTACTAAGGACTTATAATTCTAATCACTTGTCACTCCAATAACTAAAAAAATGAAGGGTGATTAATAGATGGATTCAGTAGAAATAGCTCGATTGTTGACGGGTATGACACTTGCAGTGCATATCATATTTGCAACAATTGGTGTTGGTATGCCACTTATGTTTGCAATAGCAGAGTTTATTGGCATAAAGAAAAATGATGCGAATTATATCACATTGGCTAAAAGATGGTCGAAAGGCTACACGATAACCGTTGCTGTTGGAGTCGTTACAGGTACTATTATTGGTTTACAACTTTCACTTGTCTGGCCAACATTTATGAAAATGGGCGGTCATGTTATCGCATTACCACTATTCATGGAAACTTTTGCATTCTTTTTTGAAGCAATCTTTTTAAGTATTTATTTATACACTTGGGAAAGATTTAAAAATAAATGGACACATTTTTTCATATCTATACCCGTTATTATAGGAGGTTCATTCTCAGCATTCTTTATTACATCAGTCAATTCATTTATGAATACCCCAGCTGGTTTTGAAATTAAAAATGGTCGTATGGTAAATGTTCAGCCATTAGAAGCAATGTTTAATTCATCGTTTATGGTTCGTGCTTTACATGTAGTTGCAACTGCAGGTATGACGATGGCGTTTATATTAGCAGCCATCGCAGCGTTTAAATTATTACGTCATAATCATACAGAAGATAGAACATACCATACAAAAGCTCTTAATTTAAGCATGATTGTTGGATTCATCAATACCGTTCTTTCGATGATTGCAGGAGATTTATCTGCTAAATTTTTACACAAAGTTCAACCAGATAAGCTTGCAGCATATGAATGGCATTATGATACGCAATCTCATGCGAATTTAGTTCTTTTCGGTGTATTAAATGAAAAAACACATGAAGTTTCAGGAGCACTAGAGATTCCCGGATTACTTAGTTTTTTAGCAGATAATAGCTTTAATACAAAAGTTAAAGGTTTAAATGAATTTCCTAAAAATGAATTACCTCCTATGATAGTGCATTACTTTTTCGATTTGATGGTATCAATGGGAATATTCTGTTTTATCATTTCAGGACTATATATGTTATTTTTAATTGTTAAAAAGTTACGTAAATATGTAACTAGTAATATGATGTTATACGCTATCTTGTTAACTGGTCCTGCATCAATGTTAGCGATAGAATTTGGTTGGTTCTTAACTGAAATGGGTCGTCAACCGTGGATTATACGAGGATATATGCGCGTATCAGAAGCTGCTACCCAGGCGGGGGGAATCACATTAGTAACGACGCTATTCGGTTTACTATATCTTTTATTACTAGTTACTTCGGCTTATGTACTAATTAGAATGTTTAAAAATCAACCTGCTTATAAAGATGTAGAAAAAGTGATTAAAGAGAGAGGTGAAACAAAATGATTTACGCTTATATCGGTATAACAGTATTATGGGTATTTTTATTTTGTTATATTATTATCGCCTCCATTGATTTTGGTGCAGGATTTTTCGCATTGCATTCTAAAATGACAGGTAATGAGAAAAAGGTTAATCATTTAATCCATAGATACCTCAATCCAGTTTGGGAAGTTACAAATGTCTTTTTCGTTTTCTTTTTTGTAGGATTTATAGGTTTTTTTCCTGATTCTGCTAAATACTTAGGAACAGTTTTATTAGTACCCGGATCAATAGCTTTAATTCTTATTTCTATACGAAGTAGTTTTTATGCTTTTGAAAATTATGGTCAAGATACTAAACTGCCCTGGATTGTATTATATGGTTTAACAGGGCTGTTAATTCCAGCTTCTCTAGCAACTGCTCTAACAATTTCAGAAGGTGGTTATATCTATGAGCATGGCACACATATTGATTTAGACTGGATACAATTATTATTAAGTCCATTTGCATGGTCTGTAGTATTCTTAGCCATTGTTTCAGTTCTTTATATTTCATCAGGTTTTTTAACATATTATGCTCATAAAGCAAATGATCAACCTGCTTATGATATGACACGACAATGGCATATTTTTTGGGGGCCACCTATGATTGTGATTTCATTATTTGTTTTCTTATCTCTTAGAATTCAAAATTCTGATCACTTTAGAACTGCTATTTTTAATTATTGGAGGATGTTTGCAATCAGCTTTATATTTTTTATAATAGCTGGATTACTGACTATATTTAAAAAGAAACACGGTCTAGCTTTTATCATGGTTATATTGCAAATGTTATTTGCATTCTTTGGCTACGGAATGAGTAAACTTCCATATTTACTTTATCCGTTTATTAAAATTACAGACTCCCATGTCAATCCGGAAATGGGATTATCATTAGTTATTGTTTTTGTTTTAGGTTTACTTTTATTAATTCCATCGTTAATATTATTATTAAGATTATTTGTTTTCGACAAAGCATATGTGGAAGGAAAGAAATAATAAGACTCTGAGGAATGTTAGTAATCATTCCTCTTTTATATAGTGGAGGACGAATATGGATAAAGAGTATGTCGTAATTGGACTAGGGCGTTTTGGTGGTAGTATTGTTAGAGAACTTAACGCATTAGACATGGATGTTATGGCTATTGATAGAGACGAAAATCGTGTTAACGAATATAGTGATATAGCAACACATGCAGTTGTTGCTGATACAACTGATGAGGCAGTAATGAAGAGTTTAGGAATACGTAATTTCGATCATGTTATTGTCGCTATTGGTGAGAATATACAATCTAGTACACTAACGACGTTAATTCTTAAAGAATTAGGTGTTAAAAAGGTTACTGCTAAAGCCCAAAATGATTATCATGCTAAGATTTTAAATAAAATAGGTGCCGATACTGTTGTGCACCCTGAAAGAGATATGGGAAGACGTATTGCTCATAATGTTGCTAGTGCTAGTGTCCTTGACTACTTGGAACTTGCTGATGAGCATTCAATCGTTGAATTAAAATCTACAGAAAAAATGGCAGGACAAACAATTATTGAATTAGATATTCGAGCTCAATATGGTATTAACATTATAGCAATTAAAAGAGCTAAAGAATTTATAGTCTCTCCAGACCCTAACATCAATATTGAAATAGGAGACATTTTAATTATGATTGGTCATGATAATGACTTAGGTCGCTTTGAAAAAAATATAAGCAAGTAAATGTTTGCATATCCAATTTCAAATTGATGTATGTGTACATTATAAGCGAATTGTTAAAAAGTGAAATTTGTTTCTTTTTATTTTTAAAACATTGTAATTGAAAACTAGTTTATAATGTTGAATCTTTTTTAGTATTTAAATAGATTAATAAAATTGTATTATTTTAAGCTTAGACATAACAAAGTACACTTAATTATTTGAACTTCTATGTAAATGTTATTCCTAAAACTTGATAAGTGAATAAAAATATTTCAAAATTATAAAAAGAAAACTGGGACATTAATTCCTAAAAAAGCAGTAAGATATTTTCTAATTGAAAATTACCTTACTGCTTTTCTCTATTTATACAATACTTAGTATTGAAAGACATGCCTTGTGAATAAAGGTTATAATATGACTTAATTTACTATACTAATAGAAACTTCAATACTCATCTTCATAAATGATATGTCTAGATATGTGAATGATAAAATTGAAACAATTATAGATACTGAATTTAATGAAATTGAATATCATTGTGATGCAATCTATTATATCATCGTAAAATATTGTTAAAAGTAGTTCTATATGTCTACACATAATCTGTATTTTTTGATTGGAATATAGAAATATTACTTTAAGAAACTTTCTGAACCTAAACCAAAAACAATTGGCTAGTTATAGAAGGAATATGATTTGTATTAAAGGAACTTATATAAGTAAGATAGTATATCAACAAGCTTATTATAGTTTGAAAATTATAAAAGAGACAATTTCTATATGAAATAATATAGAAATTGTCTCTTTTTACTAGTTTAAGAACTTTTAGCTCTAAACTCCTTTTTGTAAGAAATTCAAAGATAAAAGATATAATCTCAAATCGTATTAAATAAATAATTCAAAATAATTAATTACTACTAAAAATATATAATACTATTAGAGTAATGGAAACATTTAAAGTAGTATAAATTCATTGTAACTTGATTAAATATATTTAAGTGTTTATTTATCTTCATTTACTTTCATTATCACAGGTAAAATCATAGGTTTTCGAGCTGTTTTTTCATAAAGATAAGGATGTAATGTTTCGATAATTGAAGATTTAATTTGATGCCATTGAATATCTTTATTGCTGTTAAGTTTAGAAATGACATCGCCTTTAATTTTACGTTGAGCATCATAAATTAATTGACCAGATTCCCGCATATAAACAAAACCGCGTGAAATAATATCAGGGCCAGATAGTAATTTGTTAGTATTAAAGTCAATGCTCACAACAACAATAACTAACCCTTCTTCTGAAAGTAATTTACGATCTCTGATGACAACATTGCCAATATCACCTATACCACTGCCATCAACAAGTACATTGCCGGAAGGAATTCTTCCTGCTTTTCGTGCAGAATCATGTGTTAAAGCAAGTACATCACCGATATCGAAAATAAATACATTATCTTCATCAACACCGCATTGAACACCAGTCTCACCATGAGCTTTAAGCATACGATATTCACCGTGAATTGGCAGGAAGTATTTAGGTTGAATCAGACGTAACATTAATTGTTGATCACCTTGAGAACCGTGTCCAGAAGTGTGAATGTTTGAAATTTTACTATGAATCACATCTGCACCAGCTTTGTACAACGCATTAATTGTACGATTGATACTCTTAGTGTTACCTGGAATAGGCGAAGAACTAAATACTACAGTGTCTTCCGGTATAATTTTTATTTGCTTATGTGTACCATTTGCAATTCTTGATAATGCAGCCATAGGTTCACCTTGAGAACCAGTACAAAGAATGAGTAACTCGTGTTTAGGTACACTATTTATTTTATTAGGTTCTATAAACGTTTCTGGTGGCGCTTTGATATATCCTAGTTCCATACCAATTTTGATATTGTTTTCCATTGAACGTCCAAATGTAACGATTTTACGATTATATTTAATTGCTGCTTCAACTGCTTGCTGAACACGATAAATATTAGAAGCAAAAGTTGCAAAGATAATACGCCCCTTACAATTTCTGAAAATTTTATCGACATTCTGTCCAACTTCACGTTCACTTAAAGTAAAATCTGGAACTAGTGCGTTTGTTGAGTCTGATAGTAAGCACAACACACCTTCATGACCTAATTGAGCCATTTTAGCTATGTTAGCAGGCTCACCTACAGGAGTAAAGTCAAATTTGAAGTCTCCCGTATGAACAATTTTACCTTCAGGTGTATCGACTATAACGCCATATGCTTCTGGAATACTATGTGTGGTTAGATAGAAAGAAATTTCAAAATGTTTAGACTTAATTACGCTACTTTCATCTATTTCATGTAATTCAGTCGTTCTAAGCAAATGATGTTCTTCTAGTTTATTGCGAATGAGACCTAATGCTAATGGACCACCGTAAATAGGTACATTAATTTGTTTTAATAGGAAGGGCACACCACCTATATGGTCTTCGTGTCCATGAGTAATAAACAGACCGACAATTTTATCTTGGTTCTGTTCTAAGTAAGTGTAATCAGGAATTACATAATCAATTCCTAACAGATTATCGTCAGGGAATTTGATTCCAGCATCAATGATTACAATTTCATCTTTGTACTCAACAGCATAGGTATTTTTTCCAACTTCACCTAAACCACCAAGTGCATATACACCTACTTCATTTGAATGTAGTTGTTTCATTATTCGGCGTTCTCCACATTAAAGTGTGTTGAATGTTCTTTTTCATATTCTAAGTGTGCGCCCTCTAATTTAGTAATAAATTCAATATTAAAATTTCGGTCTTTCAAATAACGTCTCACTTGTTCCTCAGTTTGTCCCTCAACATAAATTGTTTGAGTATTTTCACGAACGATGACTTCATCTTTATTATGTTGATAAAATACTTTAAATACTGCCATTGTTGTATTGTCCTCCTATAAATTATAATTGTTATTTTTTACGACCCTAGTTGTGAATACTCGGGTTATTAAAGATTTTTTACATATCCATTAGAGTATTATTCTTCAATAATTTTTGTGTTCTAAATTTAATTTGTTAGAAACATACCAGCTCAATCTAAACGTTATTTTTATACTTGTTTAATCTCACTGCCCAGTATGTTCTCTAGGGCAATAATGTCGTTCAAGATTTGAAATTAGTATCAATTTACTAAGATTTCAGTTAAGTTATATTTTACATGATGTTTTTGAATAAATAAAGCAGTTTTATTTTGCATGTACTTTGTTGTTTTTAAATTAATCCTAATGACATTTGAATTACTTTTAAAAAAACACTTCATTAAGTAAGTATAAAATACAACTTAATGAAGTGTTTTAATATAATTCATGATTTAGACTTCTACGGCCTCTTCATGTGGTTTTAGAGGTTCATTGGCATCAATATAATCATAAAACATAATGCCATTTAGATGATCAATTTCGTGTTGAAATACAATTGCAGGATAGCCTTTGAGACGTAATTTAACATCATTTCCATCAATATCTTGAGCTTTAATAGTGACTCTATGATGACGATGCACTAAACCTGGGATGTTTTCATCAACACTTAGACAACCTTCGCCAGTTGGTAAATAAGCTTCTTGTACACTGTAACTCATTATTTTAGGATTTACGAGCATATAATCATACGATTTACCGTTTCCATCATCAGGTAAGTAGACAGCAATCATACGTTTTGGTTCATTAATTTGTGGAGCAGCTAAACCTACGCCAGAACGTAAACCATAACGTTTTGCGGTTTCTTCATCCTGACTATTGATTAGAAATTCACGCATTGCGCGCAATGTTTCTTTATCATTGTTAGAAAGTGGGAAGCTTAATTCTTTCGCTTTTTCACGAAGTGTTGGATGACCATCTCTTATAATATCTTTCATTGTTATCATGTCATACACCTTCCTTATTAAATAATATATCAGATAAGATAGACACAAGTACATTAATAGATACTCAAAGATTTTATTGCTTTAAATGTTTGCACTAGAATATAGAATGATAGCTTTATATTGATTTATTATAATTTATTATTTAATATTACAAGCGAACAACTTTGAGGAGGTAACAGTTCATGAATTTTAAAAAGACTGTAGCAATTGTCCTAACGTCAGCAGTGTTATTAGCTGGATGTACTATAGATAAAAAAGAAATTAAAAAATATGATGATCAAGTACAAAAAGCTATGGACCAAGAGAAAACCGTTAATCAAGTAAGTAAAAAAATAAACGAATTAGAAGAGAAAAAGCAAAAATTATTTAAAAAGGTAAATGATAAAGATCAAAGCACACGTAAAAAAGCAGCTGAAGATATAGTTGAAAATGTAAAACAAAGACAAAAAGAATTTGAAAAAGAAGAGAAGGCTCTAGATAATTCTGAAAAAGCATTTAAACAAGCCAAGCAATATCTTGAACATGTAGAAAACAAAGCAAAGAAAAAAGAAGTTGAACAACTTGATAGTGCTATTAAAGAAAAATATAAATCACATGATGCTTATGCAAAGGCTTACAAAAAAGCACTTAATAAGGAAAAAGAACTGTTTTCTTATTTGAATGAAGATAATGCAACACAATCGGAAGTAGACGGAAAATCGAAAGATCTTTCTAAAGCATATAAAGAAATGAATAATAAATTTAATGCTTACTCAAAAGCCATTGAGAAAGTAAAAAGAGAAAAACAAGATGTAGACCAATTAAAATAAATAATGGGTTAATACAGTTACGTGATTTTTAATACAACAGGTCATGTAACTGTATTATTTTTATGTGGAACAGAACTTTATGAAATCGTTTAACAGAGATTTTTATTTGTGATACAATTAAGGAGGATAAAATGAATTTCTATTTACATGGGAAAGGTATGGTGAATTGAATGGCTCCTAAGTTACAAGCCCAATTCGATGCAGTTAAAGTTTTAAATGAGACTCAATCGAAATTTGAAATGGTTCAAATTTTGGATGAAGACGGAAATGTCGTTAATGAAGACTTAGTACCTGATTTAACAGACGAACAATTAGTGGAATTAATGGAAAGAATGGTATGGACTAGAATTCTTGATCAACGTTCTATTTCGTTAAATAGACAAGGACGTTTAGGTTTCTATGCACCAACAGCAGGACAAGAAGCTTCACAATTAGCATCTCAGTATGCTTTAGAAAGTGAAGACTTCATTTTACCTGGTTATCGTGATGTGCCTCAGATTATTTGGCATGGCTTACCTCTTACAGACGCATTCTTATTCTCAAGAGGACACTTCAAAGGTAACCAATTCCCTGAGGGAGTTAATGCACTTAGCCCTCAAATTATTATCGGTGCACAATATATTCAAACTGCCGGTGTAGCGTTTGGACTTAAAAAACGTGGCAAAAATGCAGTCGCAATTACTTATACAGGTGATGGTGGTTCATCACAAGGTGACTTCTATGAAGGAATTAACTTTGCATCTGCATACAAAGCACCTGCAATTTTTGTAATTCAAAACAATAACTATGCCATCTCTACACCACGTAGTAAACAAACAGCTGCAGAAACATTAGCACAAAAGGCTATTTCAGTTGGTATCCCTGGAATTCAAGTTGATGGTATGGATGCTTTAGCTGTTTATCAAGCAACATTAGAAGCACGTGAACGTGCAGTAGCAGGAGAAGGTCCTACTGTTATCGAAACTTTAACTTATCGTTATGGACCACATACTATGGCTGGTGATGATCCTACTCGTTATAGAACTTCAGATGAAGATGCTGAATGGGAGAAAAAAGACCCATTAGTACGTTTCAGAAAATATTTAGAAGCTAAAGGTCTTTGGAATGAAGACAAAGAAAATGAAGTGGTTGAACGTGCAAAATCTGAAATAAAAGCAGCTATTAAAGAGGATGACAATACAGAAAAACAAACTGTTACTTCTCTAATGGATATCATGTATGAAGAAATGCCTCAAAATTTAGCAGAACAATATGAAATTTACAAAGAGAAGGAGTCGAAGTAAGCCATGGCACAAATGACAATGGTTCAAGCGATTAACGATGCGCTTAAAAGTGAACTCAAAAGAGACGAAGACGTTTTAGTTTTCGGTGAAGACGTTGGTGTTAACGGTGGTGTATTCCGTGTTACTGAAGGTTTACAAAAAGAATTTGGCGAAGATCGAGTATTTGATACACCATTAGCAGAGTCTGGAATTGGTGGGCTTGCACTAGGCTTAGCAGTGACTGGCTTCCGTCCTGTTATGGAAATTCAATTCTTAGGATTCGTTTATGAAGTATTTGACGAAGTAGCTGGTCAAATTGCTCGTACTCGTTTCCGTTCAGGTGGAACTAAACCAGCGCCTGTTACAATTCGTACACCTTTTGGTGGTGGCGTCCACACTCCAGAGTTGCATGCTGATAATTTAGAAGGTATCTTAGCTCAATCACCTGGTTTGAAAGTAGTTATTCCATCAGGTCCTTATGATGCTAAAGGATTATTAATTTCTTCTATTCAAAGTAATGATCCAGTTGTATATCTAGAACATATGAAATTATATCGTTCTTTCCGTGAAGAGGTTCCTGAAGAAGAATACAAAATTGACATTGGAAAAGCCAATGTTAAAAAAGAAGGTAATGATATTACTCTAATATCTTACGGGGCAATGGTACAAGAATCACTAAAAGCTGCTGAAGAGTTAGAAAAAGATGGTTATTCAGTTGAAGTTATTGACTTACGTACTGTACAACCAATTGATATAGATACTTTAGTAGCATCAGTTGAGAAAACTGGACGTGCTGTAGTTGTACAAGAAGCACAACGTCAAGCTGGTGTGGGTGCACAAGTGGCAGCAGAATTAGCAGAGCGAGCAATTCTTTCATTAGAAGCTCCAATAGCTCGAGTAGCCGCATCAGATACAATTTATCCATTTACTCAAGCTGAAAACGTTTGGTTACCAAATAAAAAAGATATTATAGAGCAAGCTAAGGCAACTTTAGAATTCTAATTATTAAAAAAGCAAACGTAAAAATATCAATCAAATAAAGTTTACATTTAGTTGTAAGGTTTTCCTTACCTTACAACTTTTGTATAAATTTTCAATAATTTAAATACGTAAATCTTAGGAGGACAAGAACGTGGCATTTGAATTTAGATTACCCGATATCGGGGAAGGTATCCACGAAGGTGAAATTGTTAAATGGTTTATTAAAGCCGGCGATACAATTGAAGAAGATGATGTATTAGCAGAAGTTCAAAATGATAAATCTGTAGTAGAAATTCCTTCTCCAGTAAGTGGTACTGTTGAAGAAGTGTTAGTAGATGAAGGAACAGTGGCAGTAGTAGGAGATGTCATCGTTAAAATTGATGCACCTGATGCAGAAGAAATGCAATTTAAAGGTCATGGCGATGATGAGGATTCTAAGAAAGAAGAAAAAGAACAAGAATCACCAGTGCAAGAAGAAGCTTCATCAACTCAATCACAAGAAAAGACAGAAGTAGATGAAAGTAAAACTGTTAAAGCGATGCCGTCAGTGCGTAAGTATGCACGTGAAAATGGTGTCAATATTAAAGCTGTAAATGGTTCTGGTAAAAATGGACGAATCACAAAAGAAGACATCGATGCATACTTAAATGGTGGTAGTTCCGAAGAAGGTTCAAACACTAGCGCAGCATCTGAATCAACTTCTAGTGATGTCGTTAATGCTTCTGCAACACAAGCATTACCAGAAGGCGACTTCCCTGAAACTACAGAAAAAATACCTGCAATGCGCAAAGCAATTGCTAAAGCAATGGTTAATTCTAAACACACTGCACCTCATGTTACATTAATGGATGAAATTGATGTGCAAGAATTATGGGATCACCGTAAGAAATTTAAAGAAATTGCTGCTGAACAAGGTACAAAACTTACTTTCTTACCATATGTTGTTAAAGCATTAGTTTCTGCACTTAAAAAATATCCAGCACTTAATACTTCTTTCAATGAAGAAGCTGGAGAGGTTGTACACAAACATTACTGGAATATTGGTATTGCTGCAGATACGGATAAAGGATTATTAGTACCAGTAGTTAAACATGCCGATCGTAAATCAATATTCGAAATTTCTGATGAAATTAATGAACTAGCTGTAAAAGCACGTGATGGTAAATTAACTTCAGAAGAAATGAAAGGTGCAACATGCACAATTAGTAATATCGGTTCCGCTGGTGGACAATGGTTCACTCCAGTTATCAATCACCCAGAAGTAGCTATCTTAGGAATTGGCCGTATCGCTCAAAAACCTATCGTTAAAGATGGAGAAATTGTAGCTGCACCAGTGTTAGCTTTATCATTAAGCTTTGACCATAGACAAATCGATGGTGCTACTGGACAAAATGCTATGAATCACATTAAACGCTTATTAAATAATCCAGAATTATTATTAATGGAGGGGTAAAAACATGGTAGTTGGAGATTTCCCAATTGAAACAGATACTATTGTAATAGGAGCAGGTCCAGGTGGATATGTCGCAGCCATTCGCGCGGCTCAATTAGGACAAAAGGTAACAATCGTTGAGAAAGGTAATTTAGGTGGTGTATGCTTAAACGTTGGTTGTATACCTTCAAAAGCATTACTACATGCTTCTCATCGCTTTGTTGAAGCGCAAAATTCAGAAAACTTAGGGGTAATTGCTGAAAGCGTTTCGTTAAACTATCAAAAAGTTCAAGAATTCAAGACTTCTGTAGTTAATAAATTAACTGGCGGTGTTGAAGGACTTTTAAAAGGTAACAAAGTAGAGATTGTTAGAGGTGAAGCTTATTTCGTTGATAACAATAGTTTACGTGTCATGGACGAAAAGAGTGCTCAAACTTACAATTTCAAACATGCGATTATAGCTACAGGTTCAAGACCAATTGAAATTCCAAATTTTGAATTTGGTAAACGTGTTATCGATTCAACAGGAGCTTTAAATCTACAAGAAGTACCTAACAAACTAGTTGTAGTTGGTGGCGGATATATCGGTTCTGAATTAGGTACTGCTTTTGCAAACTTTGGCTCTGAAGTTACTATCCTTGAAGGTGCAAAAGATATTTTAGGCGGATTTGAAAAGCAAATGACACAACCTGTTAAAAAAGGTATGAAAGAAAAAGGTATCGAAATCGTTACTGAAGCAATGGCAAAATCTGCAGAAGAAACTGAAAATGGTGTCAAAGTAACTTATGAGGCAAAAGGTGAGGAACAAACTATCGAAGCTGATTATGTATTAGTTACAGTTGGCCGTCGCCCTAATACTGATGAATTAGGATTAGAAGAACTTGGTCTGAAATTTGCTGATCGTGGATTACTAGAAGTGGACAAACAAAGTCGTACTTCTATTGAAAATATCTTTGCGATTGGAGATATTGTACCTGGATTACCATTAGCTCACAAAGCTAGTTATGAAGGTAAAGTTGCTGCTGAAGCGATAGATGGTCAAGCCGCAGAGGTAGACTATATTGGTATGCCAGCAGTTTGCTTTACAGAACCAGAATTAGCACAAGTTGGTTATACTGAAGCTCAAGCAAAAGAAGAAGGTTTATCAATTAAAGCTTCTAAATTCCCTTATGCAGCTAATGGACGAGCTTTATCATTAGATGATACAAATGGTTTTGTTAAGTTAATTACACTTAAAGAAGATGATACGCTTATTGGAGCACAAGTTGTAGGTACTGGCGCATCTGATATTATCTCTGAATTAGGTTTAGCTATTGAGTCAGGTATGAATGCTGAAGATATCGCATTAACTGTACATGCACACCCAACTTTAGGTGAAATGACAATGGAAGCTGCTGAAAAAGCAATTGGTTATCCAATTCATACTATGTAATTACTAGTTAATAATGATAAATGTATATAAATTAATATGATTTATTTATGATTTGTACGTATATTACTTTTTCGTTTGTATAGTCACGGACTGGCAAAGACATACGTATCTTAAATCATTTCAAAATACCCTTAGCGTTTAGCTACTCTAAATAATAGCAATCTGCTAGGGGTATTTATTCATGGTGGGATAGAATTCAAAAATGGATTTTATCCCATCTTTTTATGCCAATAAAGGTATACTGTGTTATTTTTAATATATCTAAATGTGAAAAATAAAAGTATATGAAGGAGAGGACACTATGGAATATCAATATCCATTAGATTTAGATTGGACTAATGATGAAATGATGAAAGTAATTCATTTCTTTAATAAAATCGAAAATTATTATGAGGCATCTGTAAAAGGTGACGAAGTTTTAAATGCTTATAAAAATTTTAAACATATTGTGCCTGGAAAAGCTGATGAAAAACAGATTTTTAAAGAATTTGAAAATAAAAGTGGTTATAATAGTTACAAAGTAGTTCAAGAAATTAAAAAAAATCCAAATCAAACTTTATTTAGTAAAGATTTCGACTAACTTTTTCTATTAAATCCACAATAATAAGTTAATATAAAACTATTGATTACGTAGCTATATTCTGTTATTTTTATTAAGCATTAAACAAAATGTTTGATATAAGTAAACATGATATAGCTTTTTTAGGTGGTTAGAAAGATGGATATTGGATACAAATTACGTAATTTAAGAAGAATAAAAAATTTGACACAAGAGGAATTAGCAGAGCGAACTGATTTATCAAAAGGATATATATCACAAATTGAAAGTAATCATGCTTCACCTAGTATGGAAACATTTTTAAATTTAATAGAAGTACTTGGTACTTCTGCAAGTGACTTTTTTAAAGAACCGTCAGATGAGAAGGTACTTTATAAGAAGAAGGAACAGACCATTTATGATGAGTATGATAAAGGTTATATCTTGAACTGGCTTGTAGCGAATTCTAATGAATTTGACATGGAACCATTAATCCTAACTTTACGACCAAATGCCTCATATAAAAACTTTAAACCATCTGAATCAGATACTTTTATCTATTGTTTAAATGGTGAAGTATCACTTCAATTAGGAAATCAAGTATATAAAGCTTGTAAAGAAGATGTACTTTATTTTAAAGCGAAAGATAAACATCGCTTATATAACGAAACAGATAAAGAAGTGAAGGTTTTAATCGTTGCCACAGCTTCATATTTATAGGAGGAAACTGTATGAATCCATTGCTTTCTTTTAAAGATGTCAGTAAGGGCTTTGAAGATGTACAAATACTAAATGAAATTAATATTGATATTGAACCAGGCTATTTTTATACACTATTAGGTCCCTCAGGTTGTGGAAAAACAACAATTTTAAAACTCATAGCAGGATTTGAATATCCCGATAGTGGAGATATTATATATAAAGATAAACCTATTGGTAAAATGCCACCGAATAAGCGTAAGGTAAATACTGTATTCCAAGACTATGCATTGTTTCCACATTTAAATGTATTCGACAATATTGCATATGGTTTAAAATTAAAAAAATTAAGTAAGTCAGAAATTAAGCGTAAGGTTACTGAAGCACTTCAGTTGGTGAAATTAAGTGGTTATGAACATAGGCAAATACAAGGTATGAGTGGTGGACAAAAACAACGTGTAGCCATAGCACGGGCAATTGTTAATGAGCCTGAAATATTATTATTAGATGAGTCTTTATCCGCATTAGATTTAAAATTACGAACTGAAATGCAATATTTATTGAGAGAACTTCAATCCCGTTTAGGTATAACCTTTATATTTGTAACTCATGATCAAGAAGAGGCCTTAGCATTAAGTGATTATATTTTTGTTATGAAAGATGGCAAAATTCAACAATTTGGCACACCAATAGATATATACGATGAACCAGTTAACCGATTTGTTGCTGATTTTATAGGAGAGTCCAACATAGTTCACGGTACAATGGTTGAAGATTTTGTCGTTAATATTTATGGTCAAAATTTTGATTGTGTAGATATGGGAATAAAAGAAAATAAAAAAGTTGAAGTTGTAATTAGACCCGAAGACATTTCACTTGTTTCACAAAATGATGGGCTATTTAAAGCCAAAGTTGATTCTATGCTATTTAGAGGTGTACATTATGAAATTTGTTGTAAAGATAGAAAAGGGTATGAATGGGTAATACAATCAACAAAAAAAGCTAATGTAGGTAGTGAAGTAGGTCTGTATTTTGAACCAGAAGCAATACACATCATGGTACCAGGTGAAACTGAAGAAGAATTTGATAAGCGAATTGAAAGTTATGAGGACTATCATCATGCATAATATCAATAAATGGTTACTGGTTCCTTACTTATTATGGATGGTTATATTTATTATCATTCCAGCCATTTTACTTGTTTACTTTTCTTTTATAGATATTCATGGTCACTTTAGTTTCACAAATTATGAGCAGGTATTTTCAACAAGATATTTAAAAATGTTTATTGATTCAATATGGTATGCCGCTTTAATTACTATGATTACCTTAATAATAAGTTACCCAGCTGCGTACTTTATTTCTTATTCAAGATTTCAAAATATACTGCTTATGTTGTTAATTATCCCTACTTGGATTAATTTACTTCTTAAGACCTATGCATTTATTGGTTTGTTGGGGCATGATGGAGTTATTAACCAAGCTCTACATATATTTCAAATACCTAAATTAAATTTGTTGTTTACAAGTGGTGCATTTTTATTGGTGGCGAGTTATATTTATATCCCATTTATGATTTTGCCTATATTTAACAGCATGAAAGCAATTCCTAACAATATTTTGCAAGCCTCTAATGATTTGGGCGCGAGTACATTTACTACGTTTCGTAAAGTAATCGTTCCTTTAACAAGAGAAGGTATTAAAACAGGTGTGCAAGTAACATTTATACCAGCTCTTTCACTGTTTATGATTACTAGGTTGATTGCCGGGAACAAAGTAATCAATGTAGGTACAGCAATTGAAGAACAGTTCTTAACTATACAAAATTATGGATTAGGTTCCACTATAGCACTTTTTCTCATTATTTTTATGGCCTTTTTACTCATTATTACAAAATCAAAATCATCTAATGGGAAGGGGTGATTAGTGTGAAATGGTACGGAAAATTATATATAGCTCTATTAATAAGTGTGCTTTATATTCCCATTTTCTTTTTAATGATTTATTCTTTTAATTCTGCGGGTAATATGAGTCACTTCGAACATTTTACTTTAGAACATTACCACTCCCTTTTTCATAATGATCGGTTGATGTCGGTGATTTTTAATACAGTTGCAGTGGCACTTTTATCTGCATCGATTGCTACAGTTATAGGTACATTTGGTGCGATCGCTTTATATTACTTACGCAACAAACGGTTTAAGGTTACGCTATTAACGATGAATAATGTATTAATGGTATCTTCAGACGTAGTCATTGGTGCTTCTTTTTTAATTATGTTCACTGCAATAGGACATTTCACAGGTTTAGGTTTAGGATTTTCAACAGTGCTAGCATCTCATATAGCGTTCTGTATTCCAATTGTTGTTATCATCGTCTTACCCCAATTATATGAAATGAATGATAACATGTTAAATGCAGCAAGAGATTTAGGTGCTAATGAATCACAATTATTAACTAGCATTATTATACCTAATATTATGCCCTCGATTATAGGAGGATTCTTTATGGCATTAACATATTCTCTAGATGATTTTACGGTAAGCTTCTTTGTTACTGGAAACGGATTTAGTGTATTGTCTGTAGAAGTTTATGCTATGGCTCGAAAAGGTATAAGTATGGAGATTAATGCCATTTCTACAATAATATTTATTGCTATTATGTTTGGAGTATTTGGATATTACTTTATTCAACATATCGTTAATCGTCAGAAAAAGATGAAGCGAGGTGTTAATGAATGAAGCGATTTTTTCAACTTATCATTTCTGCTATAGTTATTGGTATTTTATGTTTAATGATTAGTCATTGGTTTAAATCAAAAGATAATACCCACTCAAATGAGAAGTTATATGTTTACAATTGGGGAGAATATATTGATCCTAGCTTAATTAAGAAGTTTAAAAAAGAAACAGGTATACAAGTCGTATATGAAACCTTTGATTCAAATGAAGCAATGGAAGCGAAAATTCGAAATGGAGGCACACACTATGATGTAGCTTTTCCAAGTGAATATACTGTTCAAAAATTAAAAAAAGCTAAACTGCTTGAGACTTTAAATCATGACAAAATTCCAAATATCAGAAATTTAGACAATGATTATATGAACTTGTCATATGACCCAAACAATCGATATTCAATTCCATATTTCTTTGGTACCGTAGGAATTTTATATGATAAAGAGAAATATCCTAATGAAACGTTCGATAGTTGGGACGATTTGTATCATTCTCAATTCAAAAATGATATTTTATTAGTAGACGGTGCACGCGAGATAATTGGAATGGGATTAAATAAATTAGGGTATAGTCTTAATGACAAAAATCCGACCCATATTCATCAAGCAGAAAAAGATTTGCATAATTTAGCACCTCAAGTTAGAGGGATAGTAGGCGACGAAATTACTATGATGCTTCAACAAAACGAAGGACATGTTGCAGTAGTTTGGAGTGGCGTTGCTGCACCACTTGTACAGGAAAATACTCGTTATAATTACGTGATACCTAAAGAAGGCTCTAACCTATGGTTTGATAATATGGTGATACCTAAAACTGCACAAAATAAAGAAGGTGCGTATAAGTTTATGAATTTCTTACTAGACGCGCAAAATAGTGCCCAGAATACGGAATGGGTAGGATATGCAACACCTAATAAAGCAGCTCGAAGTAAGTTGCCTAAAAAGGTAAGAAATGATTATAGATTTTATCCATCAAATCAAGAACAGCAACGGTTAGAAGTCTATAAAGATTTAGGTCAAACGTCTCTCAGTGAATATAATGAAAGCTTTTTAAATTTTAAAATGTCTTTAAAATAGCAAATGGTAGTTATTTTTAGAATTTTTTAATATAATAATGTGATAAGTAAGTTAAGGAGTTGTAACGAATGTTAGGAGAGCAATATACACAAATTAAGCGTCCAGCAAATCGGCTAACTGAAAAAATATTAGGTTGGTTTAGTTGGGTATTCTTACTCATATTAACTATTGTTTCAATGTTTATTGCGCTCGTATCTTTTAGTAATGATACGTCAATTGCCAATTTAGAAAACACACTTAATAATAATGAACTCGTACAACAAATTTTAGCCAATAATGATTTAAGTACAACTCAATTTGTGATTTGGTTACAAAATGGAGTTTGGGCAATTATTGTTTATTTTATTGTTTGTTTGCTCATCTCGTTTTTAGCGTTAATTTCTATGAATATAAGAATTTTGTCTGGTTTACTTTTTTTAATAGCTGCTATAGTCACAATTCCGCTTGTATTGTTGATTGTAACTCTAATCATTCCTATCTTATTCTTTATCATTGCAATGATGATGTTTGCTAGAAGAGATAGAATAGAAACAGTGCCATCTTATTATAATGAATATGATCAACCATACTATGATGAGAGAGGTTTTTATGAACCAGAGTCAAGAAATGAACATGGATATAATGATGATGTGTATGAACCTATGCATACTAAAAAGGAAGATAGAAATACAAGACGTCAATTCAATAGAAATGCTCAGCAACAAGATTCCTATAATGGTATAACTGATAATCAACCCGATGAAGATACATCTTCCGATCAACTTTATTCAGACGAATATGTAGATAATGAAGATAAATATTCTCAATTTCCAAAAAGAGCAGTTGAAAGTGAATATGCATCTCAACAAACTGAAGATGAACCAACAGTCATGTCAAGACAAGCTAAGTACAATAAAAAATCTAAAAATACGGATTTTGAAGATGCGCAACAGGAACATATGGAAGGTAATCAATTTGATGACGTAGGAGTTGTTGAACCACAAATTGATCCTAAAGAACTAAAAGCGCAAAGAAAAAGAGAAAAAGCAGAAATACGTGCTAAGAAAAAAGAAAAGAGAAAAGCATATAATAAACGTATGAAAGAACGAAGAAAAAACCAGCCAAGTGCTGTTAACCAACGACGTATGAATTATGAAGAACGTCGACAAATGATTAATAATGAACAAGAAGATACAGATAATAACTTAAATCAACAGGAAGATTCAAAAAAAGAAAATTAATAATTATGCCTAGGATATTTATTGCTGTCCTAGGCATTTTTAAAAAATTCATTATCTGTAACTAGATTTTATATAGGATGATATCAAGATTTTTAATTTTAGATTAAATGTAATACATAATAAACAGGGTATTACTATATCGCTATTTCAAAGAAAGTGAGTTGGATTTTGGATAAATCAACTTGACATCATAGCAACTTATTACTTCTTAATCAATATATGAAATACACTTATTCGCGATAAAGATAAATTTTTAGTATGATTAAATTAACCATAGTTTTAAGAGTTAGGAGGCACATATTAATTGAATAGAAAAGTAGAAAAAAGATTAGCGTGGATTGCAAATATCTTGAGCCTATTATTTTTAATTTTTGGTATTCTATCGATATTTGTTATTAATAACACATCAAATCAACAACAATATAATGAATTAATGAAGCAGTTTTCAGGTAATAATCAAGATATGTCATCTGAAATGTTTTTAGTTTCTCTTATTGCGTCATTAGTCATTTTAGGTTTTTCAACGCTATTAGGTTTTGTTGGTACAATGGTAATTGAAGGTAGAAAAAACCTTGCTGCTAGTTTACTCATAGCAGCGGCTATCGTAGGTTTATTTACGACTAATTTAATCGCAATGGTTTTATGGATGATTGCTGCGATTAGACTTTTTGCAAAAAAAGATAAAACAGATGTAAATGAAAATGCTACGGCTCAACTTCGTCAAAACCATTCAAAGAGCCAAAGTGATTGGAATCATCAACAAAACCAACAACAGAAAGATGCTTGGGATCCTGAACAAGAAATCAACAAACAAAAAAAGGACGATCCATATATATATTAATAGGTTTAGATTGATGTTTGACTATTAAATGTTGAATGCAGTCCATAAAAATACGCCCTATCAGTAAAAATAATTGATAAGGCGTATTTTTTATAAAGTAAGAAAGGGACTATACAACTTGAAGTTAACTATATGAATAAATAGTGATAGAAAATGACTTTTTAATTCGTCATTTCAAAATAGAGGATACATTTTCTTTGTTATTCATTTAATCATAATTCTTGGAATGTTTGAATGATAAGATATACGTTAAGTCCACTTAAGACAATTATGAGTAACCAAGAAATGATGTTAATCCATGTTTTATTCTTAAAAGGACCCATAAGATTTTGATTACTTGTAGCTAATTGAAGCGGTATTAACGAAAATGGCAAAGCAATACTCAAGAACACTTGAGAAAAGACAAGTAATTGTTCAATTTTTTCAGTATTTCCTTTAAATACTATAAGACAAATGATAACAGGTATCACTGCTAAAGACCGAGTGATAAGACGACGTAACCAATTTGGAATGGATAATTTAAGAAATCCTTCCATCACAATTTGGCCTGCTAACGTTCCCGTTATAGTTGAATTTTGACCAGAAGCTAAAAGGGCAACAGCAAATAAAGTACTCATAATACCGCCAAGCGTTGCACCTAAAGCAGGTTCTGTTTTTAGAGCCAAATAAAGATCATAAAAACCACCCAAATCTTCAGTTTTAGTTCCAAAAAATAGCGCTGCACCAAGTGTAAGTAATAAGCAATTGACTACAAAAGCGATGGATAGCTGTATATTAGAGTCGATAGTAGCATACTTAATCGCTTGTGCTTTTTCATGAATACTGTGTCTATCATATTTTCGAGATTGTACAATAGAAGAATGTAAATATAAGTTATGTGGCATAATAGTAGCACCTATGATACCTAGTGCAATATAAAGTATCCCTTGGTTTGTAATAATTTCTTTATGAGGCACAAAACCATTAAGCATATCTGTTATTTGTGGAGAAGAAATATAAACTTCAAATACAAAAATGGCCAATACGGTAAAGATTAACGTTCCCACGATAGCTTCAATCTTTCTAAAGCCAAATTTCATGATGAATAATAATAAAAATACATCAAATACAGTGATTAATGCGCCTACAATTAATGGTATGCCGAAGATTAAATCTAATGCGATAGCGCTACCTATAACTTCTGCAATATCAGTAGCGATAATTGCTAATTCTGCAATAATCCAGAACATAATTGCTACAGGCTTATTTAAAAAATGACGTGTCATTTGTGCTAAATCCATACCAGTTGCTATTCCTAATCTCACAGTCATACTTTGTAACAGCATAGCAGATAAGCTAGAGATTAAGATTATGAATAACAAGGTATAGCCATATTGTGCTCCTCCTTGCATGGATGTAATCCAATTTCCAGGATCCATGTAACCAACTGCAACAAGCAATCCCGGTCCTAAAAAAGCCAGAAATTTTTGACTTGCACTATCATTATGATTGAAGTTTATGGTGTTATTGATTTCATCTAAACTTCGTTGTTGTTCATGATTGTTATTATTGGAATTCAATAAAATCACCCCCATTAATATATGAGAATATATTAACCTAAATAAAATATTAGGTCAACCTAAAAATATTAAGACGACAAAAATGCTTGAATGACTTTTCATAATTCAAATCACTCAAGCATTTTATATTTATTGATAAAATTTTAAAAATTCATCAAAAGTTTCCTCAACAAATTTTAGAAAAGACTTATCAGATTTTAATCTTTTATCGGTTGGTGATAATGTTCTGGCAACAAAAAATTCACCTTTTTTAACATTTTTAACTCTATCGATAGCAGCATGCAACTCTTCATTACTCATATCCTTGATATAGTGCTTTTCAGTTTTCATATGATCTAGAGAAACACTATAATCACTTGGTAAAGATGTCAGTTTATCAAAATGTTTATCAAATATTTTCACTTTTTCTTCTTTATTTCTACCTTCGTGCATGATACCGAACATAATGAAAAGCTGATTTCTAAACAATCCGATTTGAAAGTGTGGTAACATTTTATAACCACGTTTATTAGGAGCAAAAGCTACCCACGTATCGATAGGTGGATTGACACTTCTACGTGCGTGTTTAGCTACGTGAGCATAAAAAGTTTCACCTGTTTGTGTAGTGAAATATTCTTCAAAATAAGATCCTAATTGATGAAGTTGAGGTCTGACATAGTCATTAAGTGCTTCCATTCTTTGGTCTAAACCTTCGACTTCAAAAGCTTTAAAATCTTTAGGTGAAAAAGTATATTGGGTCATAATATGCCTCCTTTTAATATGATTATGGATATTGTAGCATAAACTTTTAAAGTTTATCTAAAATAAGGATGGTTATTCTCTTGTTTTACGAAGTCTTTTTAAAGGTAAAATAGTGTGAATTCATATAAATTTACATAGTTCTTCATGTATAATATGTAGTAATAGGAGATGATACGATGGCTTTATATGATTTTGCAAAAGGGTTGATACTAGAAGCAGGAAATAAAGTAAGGTTGATGATGCAAGAAGAGTTAGACATTAAAACTAAATCGAACCCAAATGATTTAGTTACAAATGTGGATAAGGCGACAGAGAATTATCTATATGAAACGATTCTTCATAATTATCCAGATCATCAGGTTATTGGCGAAGAGGGACATGGTCATAATCTCGAGTATTTAAAGGGGGTTATTTGGGTTATTGATCCAATTGATGGAACACTTAATTTTGTTCACCAAAAAGAAAATTTTGCCATCTCTATTGGTATTTATCATGATGGGAAGCCTTATGCAGGTTTTGTTTATGATGTCATGAAAGATGTTTTATATCATGCAAAGGTTGGACAGGGTGCATTTGAAAATACACATAAACTTGAAATGATTCAAAATACTGAACTTAAAAGAAGTATTATAGGTATTAATCCCAATTGGCTGACGAAACCAATACTCAGTGATATTTTTAGTTCAATAGTGAATGAGGCAAGAAGTGCACGAGCATATGGTAGTGCAGCATTAGAAATTATAAGTGTAGCGAAGGGTCAATTGGCGGCTTACCTAACACCTAGACTACAACCGTGGGATTTTGCAGGTGGATTGTTGATTTTGAACGAAGTAGGTGGGATAGGAACCAACTTATTAGGCGATAAATTAGACTTCAATCAACCGAATTCAATATTAATAGCAAATCCTAGCCTTCATCGTGAAATATTAAATCATCATTTAAATCAGCAAAGAGATACGCTTATTACACTTCATGAAAAAAGGTTTGGAAAGAGATAGAAAGATGGAATCAATAGAGTTAAAGATTTCAAATTTCTTTGTTCTTCAAACCTTAATTTGAAGAACGTCTTATAAGGAGTTTAGAATCACTAAAAGTTTGATATAAGTATTTTTGAGTTAGTTATCTCTTTATAAAAAAATATGAAAGCCTAGGCACAGCTGTTGTCCTAGGCTTTCATAATGTGTATATGGTCAATTACTGAATTGAAAATGTACTGATATGAGGGTTATTTCATAATGAATTAAAAGTCACATCAGAGAGAATTTCACTCAGTTCATTTTACGAATTATGTAGGTAAAGAATCTTTACCCGAGTGGAACGACGAATTCATGTTAAATTCTGTCTAAGCTACTTCGACTTATTATGTTCATCATAAATAACTCACTGTTATGAAAAGTGTTAGATTTAAAATCTAGTGAATCAAAATTAGATAGTGTCCAAGACTTTTATAATATTTGATTTAAAAGTACAAGTTCTTATCAGTAATACAATTACGTTTAATAACTGTCTTTGTGTGCTTCTAATAAAATCAATACAATGATAAATAAATTTTTAAAGCCAATTGTTTTTACGATATTTCCTTTTCACACTGAACCCAACACCAAATGTTGCAATGAGAAGTATAAATGTTAAAATCATCATTGGAACATTAGTAGCACCTAATGCGAAACTAAATAAAGTTAAAAAAATGACAGCCAATATTGAGAAGATCCAGAAAATACCTTTAGATTTTTTTTGTTGCATCCCATACCCCACCTTTTACTTATCTTTTCAATAATATATGATATAATAAAACAGTTGCAATTAAAAGTGGGAGTATACACAAGAAAGGAATTTATAAAATGACTAATTTAAGAGAAGATGTTCGTAATATAGCGATTATTGCGCATGTCGACCATGGTAAAACAACATTAGTAGACCAGTTGCTTAAACAATCAGGTATATTTCGTGAAAACGAACATGTCGACGAGCGTGCAATGGACTCTAATGATTTAGAAAGAGAACGTGGTATTACGATTCTTGCTAAGAATACAGCGATAGATTATAAAGGAACGCGTATCAATATATTAGACACACCTGGCCACGCCGATTTTGGTGGTGAAGTTGAACGTATCATGAAAATGGTTGACGGTGTCGTACTAGTGGTTGACGCATATGAAGGTACAATGCCTCAAACTCGTTTTGTTCTTAAAAAAGCTTTAGAACAAAACTTAAAACCGGTTGTAGTTGTGAATAAAATTGATAAACCAGCTGCTAGACCTGAGGGAGTTGTAGATGAAGTATTAGACTTATTCATTGAATTGGAAGCGAATGATGAGCAATTAGACTTCCCAGTTGTTTATGCTTCAGCTGTGAATGGAACAGCAAGTTTAGACTCTGAAAAGCAAGACGAAAATATGCAATCCCTATACGAGACGATTATTGACTATGTACCGGCACCAGTAGATAATTCAGATGAACCATTACAATTCCAAATTGCTTTACTAGATTATAATGATTATGTAGGTCGTATAGGCGTTGGACGTGTGTTCAGAGGTAAAATGCGTGTAGGTGATAATGTATCACTAATTAAATTAGATGGTACAGTTAAGAACTTTCGTGTGACGAAAATATTTGGTTACTTTGGTCTTAAACGTGAAGAAATTGAAGAAGCACAAGCAGGAGACTTAATAGCTGTTTCAGGTATGGAAGATATTAACGTTGGTGAAACAGTTACACCACATGATCATCGTGACCCATTACCGGTGTTACGTATTGATGAACCAACCCTAGAAATGACTTTTAAAGTAAATAACTCTCCGTTTGCTGGACGTGAAGGTGATTATGTAACAGCTCGACAAATTCAAGAAAGATTAGATCAACAACTTGAAACAGATGTTTCTTTAAAAGTTACACCTACTGATCAACCAGATTCATGGGTTGTTGCTGGTCGTGGTGAACTACACTTGTCTATTCTTATTGAAAACATGAGACGTGAAGGCTTTGAATTACAGGTTTCTAAACCTCAAGTTATTTTAAGAGAAATCGATGGTGTGTTAAGTGAACCATTTGAGCGTGTACAATGTGAAGTGCCTTCTGAAAATGCCGGGGCAGTGATTGAGTCATTAGGTGCACGAAAAGGTGAAATGTTAGATATGATGACGACCGACAATGGTTTGACGCGTTTAATCTTTATGGTACCTGCACGCGGTATGATTGGTTATACTACTGAATTTATGTCTATGACACGAGGTTATGGAATTATTAACCATACATTTGAAGAATTTAGACCTCGCGTTAAAGCTCAAATCGGTGGTAGACGTAACGGTGCATTGATTTCTATGGACCAAGGTCAAGCAACATCTTATGCGATTATTAACTTAGAAGATCGTGGTGTTAACTTTATGGAACCAGGTACTGAAGTATATGAAGGTATGATTGTTGGTGAACATAACCGTGAGAACGATTTAACAGTAAATATTACTAAAGCAAAGCATCAAACAAACGTACGTTCAGCTACTAAAGATCAAACACAAACGATGAATCGTCCTAGAATTTTAACATTAGAAGAAGCGTTACAATTTATCAATGATGATGAATTGGTGGAAGTAACTCCTGAAAGTATTCGCTTAAGAAAGAAAATACTTAATAAATCTGCCCGTGAAAAAGAAGCAAAAAGAGTTAAACAATTAATGCAAGACGAACAATAATTTAAATATATTACAAACATACTAAGATTAGCTATGAAGAAATCTATGACGATAGATTTTTTCATAGCTATTTTTTATAGTTATAGAGAGAAGTAGACTGTCCAGACTCTTGGATTTTAAATCCGTATAAAAAACAAGTCAGCTTTACTCTCGCCTTTTGAAATTCGTTTGTAGTATGTTGGGTTCTTGAAACCGTGTATAGGAAAATGAAATGAGAAAGGTTAAGTAAAGTTTTTAGCTTCTCAATTATTCAAAGGAGGTTTTTTTATCGATTACTTAGGTGTTGATATTAGTAAAAGAAGTAGTGTAGTTGCACATTATAAAAATGGAAAATTCCAAAAAGAGTTTTTCATCCAGAATAATAAAAATGGTTACAATTATTTACTCAAGTATTTGAATGACTTAGACCACCCACAACTCATTTTTGAATCTACAGGTATCTATTCAAGAGGTATGGAACGATTTTGTTGTGTAAATCAAATTAACTATATTCAAATGAATCCGTTAGAAGCCAAATTTAAAACGAGCGCTCTAAGATCATGGAAAACTGATCAGGCAGATGCTCATAAGCTTGCTTGTTTAGGACCGACGCTTAAACAAACAGACAGCTTACCTATACATGAGTTAATATTCTTTGAATTAAGAGAACGCGTCCGTTTTCATCTAGAAATCGAGAATGAACAAAATCGACTTAAATTTCAGATCCTTGAATTACTCCATCAAACATTCCCTGGTTTAGAAAGATTGTTTAGTAGTCGATATTCAATCATTGCACTCAACATCGCAGAAATCTTTACTCATTCAGACATGGTTCTTGATATCGACAAGGAGGTACTGATTACACATATATTCAATTCTACAGATAAGGGAATGTCAATGGATAAAGCTACAAAATATGCACTTCAATTAAGGGTGATTGCTCAAGAAAGCTATCCTAATGTCGATAGACATTCCTTTCTAGTCGAAAAATTACGCTTACTTATTCAACAATTAAAACAATCTATTCATCATCTCAAACAATTAGATGATGCCATGATTCAATTAGCACAACAACTCGATTATTTTGAAAATATTCATTCGATACCTGGTATTGGTAAGCTAAGCACAGCTATGATTATTGGGGAGATTGGTGATATTAAGCGATTTAAATCAAATAAACAACTCAATGCTTTTGTTGGCATTGATATCAAACGATATCAATCAGGTCATACACACTGTAGAGATACCATCAACAAGCGTGGTAATAAAAAAGCGAGAAAACTTTTATTTTGGGTGATTATGAATATAATAAGAGGGCAGCATCATTATGACAATCATGTCGTCGATTATTACTACAAACTAAGAAAGCAGCCTAATGAGAAACCTCATAAGACTGCCATCATTGCTTGTATAAATCGATTATTAAAAACAATTCATTATCTTGTAATGAATCATAAATTGTACGATTATCAAATGTCACCACATTAGCCAAACGTACAATCAAATATAGTTTAACACCTTATTCAAAAAAATTAAAATGAACGGTTTAGTTAAGTAATGCTTATTTTAATTATAAGTACTTGACTAATCGTAGGAAAGAGCCTGAGACATAATTCCTAGCAAAATAGCCAGTAAATGAGTTTTCATAAATTCATTTACTGGCTTCTTTATTTACAATACTTCGTATTGTTGGCTCGCTTTCTTAGAGGACAGCTTCAGCCTGTAGTCTTCAGCTTGTCCTGTTCCCTCAAGAGTCTCGCCAAAATACTTTGTATTCATATGTAATTTTACATTAAAATACTTTAAAAAAATAAGGCCCTTTCGTATAATTTAATAAACATCACTAAACTAAATTAACGAGGTGCCTTATGTATAAAGATTATAACATGACTCAACTTACTCTACCAATGGAAACTTCAGTTCTTATCCCCACAAATGATATTTCACGACATGTAAATGATATTGTAGAAACAATTCTAGAGACTGAATTCAGACATCATCGTGATGCAATATCATACCATCCAAAAATAATGTTAAAAGTAGTTTTATATGCCTATACCCAATCTGTGTTTTCAGGACGTAGATAGAAAAAATACTTAATGATAATATTCGAATGATGTGTCTATCATAAAATCAAAAGCCTTCTTATATAACAATTAATCGATTCAAAAGCAAATAAAAAAATAATGAAAAATTATAATTGGGAATATTTTAAAGTCCAAATTATTAAAAAGTTTTCAGAACCAAAAACAAAAAGCATCTACAGTCAAGAAAAATTGATGTGGAGCCTGTTTTTGGATTTATGAAGGCTATTTTGGGTTTTACTCGAATGTCCGTTCGAGGGATAAATAAAGTCAAAAGAGAACTAGGATTTGTGCTAATGGCACTTAATATAAGAAAAGTAACAGCTCAACGAGCTGAAAATAATCAAAAAAATAATAAAAAAGACAATTTCTATATAATTTCAATAGAAATTGTCTTTTTTATTTATCTTGGAACTTTAAGTCCCACACTCTTTATTTATGTGAGATAGTTTGAAATTTCCAATATATCATTTTAATCTCGTTTGCTTTGTTTAGGTGTATCGAGTCTACTTTTACAATCATCGCACATGAAAGTGCGTATAGGATTATTTTTTAAGCGTTTAGCCTCGACTGTATGTTCATCAATAAAAACTTTAGTATCGCAAATAATACATTGAACCTTTCTCATATTAAATCACCTCTATATGTGTGACATACTTAAATTGATGAGAGTATCCTTCTTCAGGAATATATATGAAACTATCAACAGCATTATCACTATATAAACGTTTGCCATTACTAGAAAATTGAAAGAACAAATAAGGTAATAAGTCCATGGGTACATTGATGGAATAATCTTTATTAGAAAGTTTTATTGTGCTAGCATTTTCCATAGGTTCGGCGTTTTTGAAAAATGGTGTCATATTTATCACAAATGTTTCATCTAAAACCGATCGTTTTTTATATTTAATTTCAGAATCAAGCGTTGGTGGATTTGTTTGTCCTTCTAAAATAGCACGGTTCCATTCCTTGTTATCATCAAAGTTGATGGGTCTAGTACCATCAAATACCCCACGTTCTAAATCATCAATAGTAACTTTTCTATCGTCAAATATCCAAGTCGTACTATCCAATGAAATAGGGAAATTGACTGCTCCTTTTATTTGAATCATAAATGCCCACTCCCTAAATTTTTATCTTTCATTATTTTAACATAGAATCGCTTTCACTTAATTTAAATTCGCTTGCTTTTTAACATTCAGTAGGATAAACTTCTATTGTGAAGATATTAATTGAAACGATAGGGGGAATATGTCATGTCTAACCAATCGAAGTTAAATAGTGCGGCATATGACCAATTGAATAAAGATGCAGACAGAATATTACATCTAATTAAAGTTCAAATGGATAACTTAACTTTACCTTCTTGTCCACTTTATGAAGAGGTTTTAGATACTCAAATGTTTGGTTTACAAAAGGAAGTTGATTTCGCAGTTCAACTTGGATTAGTTGATAAAGAAGATGGTAAGCAATTAATGTTAAGACTTGAAAAAGAACTTTCTAAATTGCATGAAGCATTTACGAATGTTTAAATTTTTTATTTGTAATTAATTGTAAAAATAATGTATTCACTAAGTTGACGGTATGCATAATGTATTATGTTTAAAGAAAATATTGATAGATGATTAATTGTACGAGTCAATCATCGCATAAATGACTGAGTTGATATTAATTCTTATATCTTTCTCGGTCTTTTTTGTTGTAAGATTTAAAAGTGAAATTGATTTGAAAGAAGCCTAAAAACGCTCACTTCTTTCAAAAATTGTTAAAGTAAATTTAAATCATGGGTTTTAAAGGTAAATCTATTTGTTTATATTTGTTTAATAGATACGTTGAAGTATATAATAGATAAGAACGCTTTTTAGTAGCGATGTGTTTTATTAAGTCAACAAAGAGATAAATTTTAATCATTTAGTATTGGAAGATCTAGTATATGAAAAATTTTAAAAATATAATGCGATATATTGGAAAGACTTCTAAATTTATCGATTATCCATTGTTAATAACTTATGTTGTCCTCTGTTTGATTGGATTAGTAATGGTTTATAGCGCAAGCATGGTTGCAGCTACAAAAGGTACGTTAACCGGGGGAGTACCAGTTTCCGGAACATACTTCTACAATCGACAACTTTTATACGTTATCATGAGCTTTGTTATCGTATTTTTTATGGCTTTTATTATGAATGTTAAAGTATTAAAAAAGCCTAATGTTCAAAAAGGTATGATGATTGGTATTTTTATACTTTTACTACTAACATTAGTAATAGGAAAAAATATCAATGGTTCTAAAAGTTGGATTAACTTAGGGTTCATGAACTTACAAGCTTCGGAGTTATTGAAGATTTCAATAATTCTATACATACCATTTATGATTGAAAAGAAGATGCCTGCGGTGAGGCATAATATAAAATTAATATTAGGACCAATTTTGTTTGTTGTAACTTGTTTGATACTTGTTCTTTTTCAAAAAGATGTTGGTCAAACAATGCTGATTGTGATCATATTCTTCTCAATTATTTTTTACTCAGGTATCGGTGTGCAGAATATGTTAAAATGGGGCGCTTTGGTAGCTATTGGTTTTATCATCGTAGCTACATTTATGTTCATGTTAGATATGGTTCCAAGTTATTTGCAAGCACGTTTTAGTACGTTAACCAATCCATTTAGTCAAGAATCAGGCACAGGATATCATATTTCTAATTCTCTTTTGGCAATTGGCAATGGTGGGTTGTTCGGACGTGGTCTAGGAAATAGTATTATGAAGCTTGGTTATTTGCCAGAGCCACATACAGACTTTATATTTGCTATTATTTGTGAAGAGATGGGATTAATCGGTGGCTTAATCGTTTTAATTTTAGAGTACTTTATTGTATATCGCGCTTTCCAACTTGCTAATAAAACGCAATCGTATTTTTATAAATTAGTTTGCGTTGGGATAGCTAGTTATATCGGAAGCCAAACATTCGTAAATATCGGTGGTATTTCTGCTACAATTCCACTTACTGGTGTACCGTTACCATTTATTAGTTTTGGTGGTTCATCGATGATTAGTTTAAGTATAGCTATGGGATTACTACTTATTACAGCAAAACAGATAAAACAAGATGATAAACGACTGAAACAACGTAAGGTAGATATTAAACGTCGATATAATTAATTAAATAGTATATAAAATTTTAATATTAAGTTTAGACTATAGCCCAAGATGAATGTAAATTATTCCTCTTGGGCTTTTCATATCATAATGTTTGGTATAGTTAGTCACTACTCATTATCATAATTTAAGATTCTGTAAATATGCATACTTTAACTAGCGTCATTCGTATATAGATGATAATATTAAATTATTAACATTTATAAGTTTTCTTGTAATTGACTGACAACTTAACTTACACATAGTGTAGTCAGTTTGAACTAATTTATTTAATTAAATGTTACAAATTGATAAATGATATGATTCTTTCATGAATTACTATAGAATTATTCAAACATTTGAGATAAAATTTTATTATCTAATTATTTAGAAAATTCGTAACATTCTAAGGGGTGTCTTGGCTTTTGAAACAAATAAAGAAATTACTTGTTGCTAACCGTGGTGAAATCGCCATTAGAATTTTTAGAGCGGCAGCAGAATTAAATATCAGTACAGTAGCAATTTATTCTAATGAAGATAAAAGTTCGTTACATAGATATAAAGCAGATGAATCCTATCTAGTTGGAAGTGATTTAGGACCTGCTGAAAGTTATTTGAATATCGAACGTATCATCGAAGTAGCTCTTCGCGCAGGTGTCGATGCAATTCATCCTGGGTATGGTTTTTTAAGTGAAAATGAACAATTTGCACGCCGATGTGCTGAGGAAGGCATTAAATTTATAGGTCCGCATCTTGAACATCTAGACATGTTTGGAGATAAGGTTAAGGCTAGAACAACTGCTATTAACGCTAACTTACCTGTAATCCCGGGTACAGATGGTCCTATTGAAAGTTTTGAAGCTGCAGAACAGTTTGCTAATGAAGCAGGTTACCCACTTATGATTAAGGCCACAAGCGGTGGCGGTGGTAAAGGTATGCGAATCGTTCGTGAATCAAGCGAATTAGAAGACGCTTTCCATCGTGCGAAATCAGAAGCCGAAAAGTCATTTGGTAATAGCGAAGTTTATATCGAAAGATATATTGATAATCCAAAGCATATAGAGGTTCAAGTTATTGGTGATGAATTCGGGAATATCATTCATTTGTATGAAAGAGATTGCTCCGTACAACGACGTCATCAAAAGGTTGTTGAAGTTGCACCTTCAGTAGGTCTTTCTAACAAATTAAGAGAGCGAATTTGTGATGCCGCAATTCAACTGATGGAAAATATAAAATACGTCAACGCTGGAACAGTAGAATTTTTAGTTTCTGGGGATGAATTTTTCTTCATTGAGGTTAATCCACGTGTTCAAGTTGAGCATACAATTACTGAAATGATTACTGGTATAGACATTGTGAAAACGCAAATTTTAGTTGCTGATGGAGAATCGTTATTTGGAGATAAAATCTCTATGCCACAGCAAAATGAAATTCAAACATTAGGGTATGCGATACAATGTCGTATAACAACTGAAGATCCTACTAATGATTTTATGCCAGATTCTGGCACAATTATTGCATATCGATCAAGTGGCGGTTTTGGTGTGAGACTTGATGCAGGGGATGGATTCCAAGGTGCAGAAATTTCACCTTACTACGATTCACTATTAGTTAAGCTTTCTACACATGCCGTTTCATTTAAACAAGCTGAAGAGAAAATGGAACGTTCATTACGCGAAATGCGAATTCGTGGCGTAAAGACGAATATTCCATTTCTCATCAATGTTATGCGTAATGATAAATTTAGAAGTGGTGATTATACTACTAAATTTATTGAAGAAACACCTGAACTTTTCGATATTGCACCGACATTGGACAGAGGTACCAAGACTTTAGAGTATATTGGTAATGTGACGATAAACGGATTTCCTAATGTAGAAAAGCGTCCAAAACCAGAATATGAATCTACCAAAATCCCAAAAATTTCTCAAAAGAAAATCAATCAGTTATTTGGAACAAAACAAATTCTTGAGCAACATGGACCAACAGGTGTTACAAATTGGGTTAGAGAACAAGAAGATGTTTTAATTACCGATACTACATTTAGAGATGCACACCAATCTTTACTTGCAACACGTGTAAGAACAAAAGATATGATGAACATTGCATCTAAAACTGCTGAAGTTTTTAAAGATAGTTTTTCATTAGAAATGTGGGGTGGTGCAACATTTGATGTCGCCTATAATTTCTTGAAAGAGAATCCATGGGAACGTTTAGAAAGATTGCGCAAAGCCATTCCGAATGTGTTATTCCAAATGTTATTACGAGCTTCGAACGCAGTAGGTTATAAAAACTATCCTGATAATGTAATTAAGAAATTCGTTCATGAAAGTGCAAAAGCTGGTGTAGATGTTTTCCGTATATTCGACTCATTGAACTGGGTTGATCAAATGAAAGTAGCGAATGAAGCTGTTCAAGAAGCTGGAATGGTATCTGAGGGTACAATTTGCTATACAGGTGATATTTTAAATGCTGAACGTTCCAATATTTATACTTTAGATTATTACGTTAAAATGGCTAAAGAACTGGAAAGAGAAGGATTCCATATATTAGCAATTAAAGATATGGCTGGTTTATTGAAACCGAAAGCAGCTTACGAATTAATTGGTGAATTACGTGAGGCAACACATCTTCCAATTCATTTACATACACATGATACTAGTGGAAATGGATTGTTGACATATAAACAAGCAATTGATGCTGGCGTAGATATTATAGATACTGCTGTTGCATCTATGAGTGGTTTAACGAGTCAACCAAGTGCAAATTCATTATATTATGCACTAAATGGATTTCCACGTAATTTAAGAACTGATATTGATGGGTTAGAAGAGTTGAGTCATTACTGGTCTGTAGTCAGACCTTACTATGCAGACTTTGAGAGTGATATCAAATCACCAAATACAGAAATTTATCAACATGAAATGCCAGGTGGCCAATATTCAAACTTAAGTCAACAAGCTAAAAGTTTAGGATTGGGCGAACGTTTTGATGAAGTCAAAGAGATGTATCGTCGTGTCAACTTCCTGTTTGGAGATCTTGTAAAAGTAACACCATCTTCAAAGGTAGTTGGAGATATGGCACTATATATGGTGCAAAATGATCTTGATGAAGATACGGTCATCAATGATGGTTATAAATTAGATTTCCCAGAATCTGTTGTGTCATTCTTTAAAGGTGACATTGGACAACCTGTCAACGGATTCAACAAGAAATTGCAAGATGTTATTTTAAAAGGACAGCAACCAATTACTGAAAGACCAGGTGAATACTTGGAGCCGGTCGATTTTGAAGCAATCCGTCAAGAATTAAGCGACATACAACAAGACGAGGTAACAGAACAAGATATAATTAGTTATGTACTTTATCCGAAGGTATATAAACAATATATTCAAACGAAAGAGCAATTTGGTAATGTATCTTTACTGGATACACCGACATTCTTATTTGGCATGCGTAATGGTGAAACAGTTGAAATTGAAATTGATACTGGTAAACGTCTAATTATTAAATTAGAAACAATCAGTGAACCAGATGAGAATGGTAAACGTACAATTTATTACGCTATGAATGGTCAAGCAAGACGTATTTATATTCAAGATGAAAATGTTAAAACGAATGCTAATGTTAAACCTAAGGCGGATAAATCAAATCCAAATCATATTGGTGCTCAAATGCCTGGTTCTGTAACTGAAGTCAAAGTGTTTGTAGGCGATGAAGTTCAAGCTAATCAGCCATTATTAATCACTGAAGCAATGAAGATGGAAACGACGATTCAGGCACCATTTGATGGAATTATTAAACAAATCAATGTTGCTAATGGAGATGCCATTGCCACAGGAGATTTATTAGTGGAAATTGAAAAGCAATCATAATTAAAATGACCATCTAGATTGATATGATATTTAGATGGTCTATTTATACTTAAATATATTGAAACACGCCACTTATCTTACCGTTATGGTATTTTGAGTGGCGTGTTTCTTTTTAATTGTTATAAATTTATAGAAAAATAAATTATTTTTGACTTCTCGTCGTTCTTAACATTAGTAAAATAAAATAAGCAATCATTCCGAATAAGTAAGTGATAAACAAAGCATGGAATAACGCAATAATTAAATTGACATTAGTTATGACTGATAAAGCACCTGTAATAACTTGAAGGATAACAAGTATAAATGATGCAGTATAACCATAACGTACAGTTCGATTATCTGAATAATTCTTAATAGCGTGTATAAATGTAATCATAATCCAGATAAAAGTGATGAGCGCCATACCTCTGTGCGAAAATTGTACCCAATCATGCGCATTATGAGGAACGATATCATCAAATGGAATAGGCCAAGCACCATAAGCAAGACTTGATTTAGTATGTCTAACTAAAGCACCTGTATAAATAGTTAAGTATACGATGATAGCCATTAACCAAGTTAAGATACGTAAAGGTTTGTGAATAAATAAAATGTCAGCTTCATATTTTTTGTCAATTGAGAAAATAATTAATGTCATTAAGAAAACAGAAGAGAAACTGATAAGTGAAATACCAAAATGTAGCGCTAATACATAAGGATTTTGTTGCCATATCACAGCAGCAGCACCTACAAGTGCTTGAACTAATAAAAAACCAACACTAATAATAGAGAGTGGTTTGATTTCTTTAATATATCCAATGTTTTTCCAAGCTGTAATTACAAGCCATAATACAACTATAAGTGAAATGGCTGATACTGCGCGATGACTCAGTTCTATAATTGTTTGTATTGGTAAATTTTCTGGAAGTAAAGCGCCATTACATAAAGGCCAAGACGAGCCACAACCATCTTCTGATCCCGTTTTAGTTACGAGGGCGCCACCTAATTGTACAAAGGTCATAATAATCGTAGCTAAAACACCTAACCATTTAAGGTTTTGCTTTCTAAACAATGATAAACACCCCATCATTAATTTAAAGTATTAAATTATAATATTACATAATTGAATAAAGTCATTGAAAGACTCGTTAATTGATACTTCATTAAATACGACACTTGAAAAAATGACTTTAAATTAATGTACATATTTTTACTTTTAACTTATTATATCAAGAATAACATTTTTAAGTGTGTCACAAAATTGACGATTTCTAATGTCGTAAAAGTGTCACAATTTAATTTTATAAAACCTAGTCTTTTTGTGTGATTTACTATATCATTATATTATATGAGAAATTTAAGGAGGGGAATTATGAACAAAGATCAAACTTTGTCACATACTACGGGCCGTGTATCCTTCAAAGAATTACAACAAATTATTAAAATGGGCCTTGTTCAAGGTAATTTAATACCTGCTTTTGCAGGCGCATGGCTTGCAATAGTAATGACAAACCATTCCTTCCTATCTTCCATTCCACAAATACTATTGATGCTAGTTGGCTCTACGCTTATTATGGGGGGCGCTTGTGCTTTAAATAATTATTATGATCAAGATATTGATCGCATTATGCCTAGTAAGCAAAGTAGACCAACAGTAAATGATAGAATATCTGATAGAAACTTATTAATGTTAAGTTTTGGGATGATGTTAATAGGTGAAGCATGTTTATTCTTATTAAATATACCTTCTGGTGTTTTAGGATTAATTGGTATTGTTGGATATGTATCTTACTATTCAATTTGGTCTAAGCGCCATACAACTTGGAATACTGTTGTTGGAAGTTTTCCTGGAGCTGTACCACCATTAATTGGTTGGGTAGCTATCGATGGATCATTAAGTTTAGCAGCAGTAGCACTCTTTTTAGTTGTCTTTTGTTGGCAACCTATCCATTTCTACGCTCTAGCAATTAAACGTAGTGATGAGTATGCGCTTGCAAATATTCCTATGTTACCATCAGTGAAAGGTTTCAAACGGACAAGAGTAAGCATGTTTATTTGGTTAGTGTTATTATTACCATTGCCATTCTTATTATCTAATTTAGGCGTAACTTTTGTTGTTATTGCTACACTACTTAATTTAGGATGGTTAGCTTTAGGTTTTACAACGTTCAGAAAAGAATCTAATCAAACTAAATGGGCAACGCAAATGTTCGTTTATTCATTGAACTACTTAGTAGTATTCTTTGCACTCGTTGTAGTTGTTTCATTAATCAAGATGATATAAATTAACTTAAGTAAGGATGAAACTTATGAACGTACCCATTTTACCAACGATAAGTACATCGTGTATTGTTATTAGTGCGATTTTAGTCGCTATTGGTTGGGCATTGATTTGGAAACGTCAAGTTCATAAGCATAAAAACATTATGCTATGGGCTGCCTTTTTCGCTTTAACATTCTTTATTATTTATGCAGCAAGAACTATTTTTATCGGTAATACAGCTTTCGGTGGACCAAGTTCTATTAAAGTTTATTACACTATTTTCTTAGTTTTCCATATCATTCTTGCAACAGTTGGTGGCGTTTTAGGCTTAATTCAAATCATTTTAGCCTTCAAAGATAAACTTCATATTCACAGAAAAATTGGGCCTTGGGCTTCAATAATTTGGTTCTTTACCGCAATTACTGGTGTTGCAGTTTATGTATTGTTATATGTATTGTATCCAGGTGGAGAAACAACATCATTGCTTAAAGCTACATTAGGTCTATAAATTTTCTTTATAAGAGCCTGAGACACAAATGGTTGTCTCAGGTATTTTTATGTACTGAACGTAGATAACTCAGTTGTCATGTTGTCATAAACTATACAATAAACATACTTTTTATTCCTAATCATTATCTACTATTTCTACAGTTACAAACGTATCAAATATGATTCAAATCCTATATAAATATTTTAAATAAATCTAAGCGAGATCTGTAATCATACTAAAGTCATTTTTTACTGACTCGATATATATCTATTTAATATTTAGATTTTAATATGTTTAAAAATTCATTCATGTTCACTTTCGTATAAATAACGAATACAAAAGTATTTAAAATTTGTTTTATAAGAATAATGATGGGAAATGTTTACACGTTTCACTTATGTTGAAAAAGGTTAGTACATTTTTGTACAATATATATAATTATTAAGAGGTGGGTGAAAGATGAAGAAGTTAATAATTAAAGTTATTGGTGTTATATTATTAGTGACATTTTTAATTTATCTCTTTTACTCACCACGTTTAAAGTTTGATGTTCTAGAGAATCCAAATAAAAATAGCAAAACGACTAAGACAGAGCAATTTAAACAGGTGAATAAGGATGCTGAGAACCCTAAACCTAAAGAAGGGATAGGGACTTGGATTGGAAAAGATATTAAAACACTAACGCATCATTATGGACAAGCTGATCGGTCTTATCCATATAAAAATGGGTTAAAAAATTATGTCTTTAAACAGAAAGATGAATATTATATTGTAAGTACTAATAAAGGAACAATCACATCAGTTTATGCCACAGGTAAAGGTGTGAAAGTGAGCCCACTTAAAATAGGTGAAAGTTCATCTCATATTTTTGAAGATACTAGTATTAATCCAGAACCAACTGTCAAAACGAAAGGTAAAACTTATAAATTTGAAATGTCTGATGAAGACTTAAAGACACAGACGTTAATTAAATATGGAGATGTTTATGCTCAAATATATTCTGATCAACAAACTAATAAAATTTTGGCAGTGAGATTTTTAGATGCAAATACATTGGCAACACTACAACCATATAAGTTAAATAGAGCAGAAGATGAGAGACAAATTAGTGAAAGTTCCGACGATAAAATTCCACATGAACAAAACCCTAATCAATTGATTACACTCTATGAAGTAACGAATAAAATGAGAGAAATGAAAAATTTAAAATCACTTAAAGTTAACAACGATATTGCTCGTATTGCTGCTATCAATCTGTATGAAGCAACGGATAAAGGATCAAACAGTGTGGAGTTTACTGAGAATGCTTTAACACAACAACTGGATGAACGCCATGTAAGTTATAAGTCAGCAAGTCAAAATGTAGGTTATGATTTTGACGATGTACCTACACTTATTCATAGTTGGATTAATTCTGATATTCATCGCTCACGCTTGTTAAGTAATAAATATGATGAAATGGGTGGAGAAGTGATGAGTGATTATTATTCATTAATATTTGTAGAAAAGTAAAATAAATAAAGGATGATTCTGTGATTACTGAAGAAACATTAGACATTTTAGATGATATTGAGGATATCTCGGATATGATTGTACAATCTGATATTTATGTCTCATACCGACGAGCTAAAATGCAATTAGATGCTGATGATGAGGCAAGTCTACTTTATCAAGCTTTTCTAAAAGTGAAAGATAAGTATGATGATGTGATGAGATTTGGAAAATATCATCCCGATTACAAAGATATTATGTTAGAAACTCGAAAACGAAAACGTGCTTATGAAATGCTTCCAGTAGTAATGGAGTATAAAGCAAAGGAAGTGGCATTACAAAATTTAATTGACGAAGTGATGTCCAAAATAGCATTAGCTGTTTCTGAGCATGTAAAAATTGAAACAGGTAATCCTTTCTTCCAAACTGGACATGATGGATGTGCATCTGGTGGCACATGTAACTGTTCATTGTAATTAAAAGACATGATCAAAGCATTAATTAATCAGTAATAACAAAGACTTATGTTTGTTTAATTAATGTTATACAGAAGGTAAATCTATGTAATCAAGAATTTGTTACTTTGAAGGAAGCGGTTGGTATCATTTAGAAGAGAAGTGAAATGGATTAATAAACTATTTCACACCTCTTTTTATCCATTATATTTTTTGAAAGGGTAAGTCTACTGTATATACATTCTATAAAACAAAATGTTAGATTCGCACTCTATCAAAGTCATTTCTATCTTTAACGATGATTATTTATAAAAATATATTTATACCGTGCAAACTATATACAAAGTTAAATAATGATATCGTAAATATCGCATTATTTAGTCAAAGATAAATTAATGTTATAAGACTAAAAATGAATGTACTTTCACTTCAGAAACGCGCGGATAATACGTTAAATACCTAGGACAAGTTGGATGTCCTAGGTATTTTTAGTTAAATTAATCATAAGTAATCATTACGAAACTTATATTTCAATTTATTTTAAAGTTTCTTTAAATTGTTGACCTAAATCTGGGCGATCTGTAACTAAAGTATGAACACCTTTATGATATAAATCTGTCATTAAATCTATACTATTCACACCATAGTAACCGGGTACAATATTATTTAAGTTAAGCCATTGAATGAAACGCTTAGAAGTTAATGAAATTCCTTTATATGCAACTGGCATTTGGAATGTGTCTGCTTGTGGTTTAAATGTGTGACCTAACATGCCGTTAAATTTAATAAAACCTTCAGCAACTTCGCCTTCACTAGCACCGATAGCAATGTCAGCTTGGTTATACTCAGTGAAACGTTGAATTTGTTTTTTATGGAAGCTTGTAACGAGCACTCGATGTTGCGCCCCATGTTTGATGATATTATCGTAAATCACTTTTGGTGCGATACGACCTTCATATGTGTCTGGCGCATCTTTTAAATCCACATTGATATACATATTAGGGTACAATTCAAGCAGTTCCTCGAATGATAAAATCTTAGCTTTATCGTGCCCGCGATAAGGTGTTTGATTATTGATGTCAGTAAAATGATATCCCGCATCTAATCGTTTTAGTTCAGCTAGAGTATGTTCACTCACTTTACCTGAACCATTAGTTGTACGGTCGACAAGTGCATCGTGAAAAACAATGAGTTGTTCATCTTTAGTTAGTCGTACATCTGTTTCAAAGCCATCCAATCCATATTCAACAGCATTATCAAATGCCAACTGTGTTTGCTCTGGTCGCATTGCCATGCCACCTCTATGTGCAAATATGTAAGGTGCTTGTCCTGAGAAGAAAGGTGGAATAGATTTTAATTGTTGCGGTGATTTATTTTTATTTTTTAAAAAGTAAAATAGACTGCTTATAATACCGGCTGTTGCCAACGTACCATTAATAAACCATTTTTTTGAATGAGCCATAATCGAATCCTCCTAGTGATAGTTAGAGTGTGTGTACCCCAACATTATTGTTGGGTACGATGGTTATGATTCCTTTTACTCATTATCATTTTAAGATAGATAAGTTTAAAGTCATAGAGTTTCAATATAACTTTTATCATTTAGGTTAATCCTTAGTCATTTCATTACTTATAAAGTCATGATATGATAACAAATGTATAAATAATGGAGTGAGTAAGAAATGAATATAATTCCTAGAACGAGTTTAATTATTTATTTAAAACATATGAAACATGAGCGACAAATTAGAAAATATGGACACATCGTGCACTCAAACCGTCAACGAAAATATGTTGTGATGTATATAAATGAAGCAGATGCTGACAATATTGTTCATAAACTTATGCAACTCAAGTACGTTCACGACATTCAAGGTTCCCCATATAAATATTTGAAAAAAACATATGAAAAAGAAAAACATGAAATACAATAGAGTATCAATTTATTGCAAAGGTGGTATCCATCTTTGAAGACGCAAAACACTGATAAGGTAGTTAAAATATAATTCTAAGTCTGGATATACATCAGGAGGTTGTACGTCGATACCTACAACTGGTATGTCATAATTTTCTGCAGCTGAATTAATCATATTGAATTTTTTGTTGCCCTCTGGATAGGGATATTTTAAGGCATTTGTCATGATATACATAGCCTGGAAATGTTTTTCAGCAGTAGGGTTCATTATTATTGCAACGGACGATAATTGTTTCTCAGAATGAGGTGTATGGAAATACACAATACGATTGATTCGCTTATGATTATATTCTATAAGAGTTGTAAATTCGAATAAATCGGTTAAACCTTCACCAATTTTAATAAATGATTGTTTCATAAATAAATCAAACTCCTTTATCTTCAAATTATATTAAATAAATGAATGAAATGGAAGTGTGAGTCAATGCGTGTAATTGCGGGTAAGCATAAAAGTAAAGCGCTAGAAAGTTTAGAGGGGCGAAATACTCGTCCAACTATGGATAAAGTTAAAGAAGGTATTTTTAATAGTTTATATGATGTTTCTGGTTTAGGATTAGACTTATTTGCCGGTAGTGGTGCACTTGGCATTGAAGCATTATCCCGTGGTATGGATAAAATGATTTTTGTAGATCAAAATTTTAAAGCGGTCAAGGTTATAAAAGCTAATCTTAATCAATTAGATTTAATGTCACAAGCTGAAGTCTATAAAAATAATGCTGACAGAGCACTTAAAGCACTTGCTAAACGAGAAATACAATTCGATGTTATCTTTTTAGACCCACCTTATAATAAAGGGCTTATAAATGAGGCGATTTCTCGTATAGCAGAGTTTAACTTATTAAAAGAAAATGGTATTATCGTTTGTGAGTTTAGTCATAATGAAGAAATAACAATTGCGCCATTTCAAATGATTAAGCGTTATCATTATGGTTTGACAGATACTTTGTTACTTGAAAAAGGAGAATAATATGAGTAAGACAAGAGCAGTTATTCCCGGTAGTTTTGATCCAATTACATATGGTCACTTAGATATCATTGAAAGAAGCGCCGACCGCTTTGATGAAATCCATGTTTGTGTACTAAAAAATAGTAGTAAAGGTGGAACGTTTGACTCAGAAGAACGCATGACGTTGATTGAAGAGTCGGTTAAACATTTGCCTAATATACAAGTGCATCATTTTAATGGATTGCTTGTTGATTTTTGTGATCAAGTAGGTGCAAAGACAATTATTCGAGGTTTAAGAGCTGTAAGTGACTTTGAATATGAACTACGACTTACTTCTATGAACAAAAAGTTAAATAGTAATATTGAAACAATGTACATGATGACAAGTGCAAACTATTCATTTATAAGTTCAAGTATTGTTAAAGAAGTAGCTGCATATCAAGCGGACATTTCACCTTTTGTACCACCTCATGTCGAAAGAGCATTAAAAAAGAAATTTAATGTCTAAGGCAACTGTACATATAGAGGTGTATAACAGTCATTTAGTTCTATATATGAAATAGGCTGCCACCTCTTAATCATCCAGTCAAAAAATCCCTCAATAGGGTATCTAATTGTAAGATACTCTATTGAGGGATTTTAGTCATAATGAACAACAAAATTACAATAAAGATGTTATAGTTTTTGTTCATAATGATTACAGCAAGATATAGATAATATGAAGCGATACACCCATAAGAGCAGAGTCTTTTATTATAAAGTTGATAGAAAGGTGACTCTTTATACGAAATATGACAAAAAAGTTCAGGTCAGTGAAAGAATAACGTTGACTACAATGGGATTAAACTACAATTTATGTTTTGTATCTAACACTATGATTGAGCTGTAAGATTTCGGGTCTTTTATAACATTTAAATGCGTACTAAGGGTGTGTTAAAGTCTGTCTGTGATTGATTACTTAATAGATTATATACATGAGTCGCTTTAATTTCATTTTTAAAATAGTGTGCAGTCTTTTGATTTACATTAGTAATGTAGTGACGATTTGGATAATTAGCTTTTAAATATTTTAAATATGAGCGTCCTTTTTCACTCATTCCTAAAACTCTAACAGCGTTAATTTCCTTGTTAACATCATCTTTTGTTATATTTAATAACACATTCATTAATACACGTTGAATATATGTCTGCGTATAACGTTTTGTTTTAAGGTTTGATAATAGAGACTCAAAGGAATCGCTTCGATGAATCATTGTTTGCAAGCGATTTTCAAACCCCTCATTTATTGTGTAAATAGAATGAAGGCTCTCTTTTGGTTGTGTAATTAATTGGTGTTTGATAAAAGGAAATGTATCCTCAACCGTAGTATGAGGTTTACAATATAAAGATTGTATTTGATTTGGGACCACATTTTTCCAGTCTACATTATCATTCATTAGCGAACGCCTAATAGATGTTCCACTTGCAAAATGATGGTGATCAATTACTTTTTGATGATGAAGTGAACCTTCTCTTTTAATAGTCAATGCTGACATGTGAGGCGCAAATTGCTGCATTGCTTTAAGGTAGCTTATTCCTAAAATATTGTTTGGAGATTGTAAAAGTGTGTCGTTATGTGTTAACTCACTTAAGATTCGTGGATAGCTTTTACCTTGTTTTAATTTCTCTTTAAAATCTGGATGTTTTTCATAGTCAATCATTTGTGTTGCAAGATATTGTAAATCTTTTAAGGATGCACTTTCACTGCCAAAAGATATAATATCTATATCGAGATACTGAGCTGTTTTAATAGCTATTTCCGCAAAGGTATCACTAGAAGATAGGCTACCTATCATTGGTAGCTCAACGACCAAATCTACGGCGGATAAAGCCATTTCAGTGCGTTTAAATTTATGGTAGATTGCTGGTTCTCCACGCATCACAAAATTGCCACTCATAATAGCAATAGTTACATTAGTTTCAGAGCGTTGTTTTGACAATGTAGCGTGAAATAAGTGCCCGTTATGAAAAGGATTATATTCAGTTATCAGTCCAACACTTTTCATTTGCATTTCTCCTTTTCAGTATTCATCATTAGTATTGTAACAGAACGAGGTATGTTAAGAAAAAATCTTGACAACTTTTGTTTAGAAAGTTAAAATAAATTTTGTGCTTGTTAGAGGTGAAGCCATATGAAATGGTCAATAACACAATTGAGAAAATATCAAGGTAAGCCATTTGAATTTAATCAAACGGTTAATTTTGAGCATTTAAGAGAATCATTAGATTTAATTGATCTTTCAGATATCAATGTTGAAGGACAGTTGACAGTCAAATCAAATGAAGTGATTGCAGACATGCATGTTACTGGAACTTACACGATGCCTTGTGCTCGTACTTTAGTACCAGTTGATGTGCCTCTTGATGTATCTACTTCAGAAGTATTTGATTTAGAAGGCTATGATGGTTATACCGATAGTGACGATCAAGAAGATGAGCATTATCATCTTGTAACTGACGGTATGATTAATATTAAAGACATTGCTGAAGAACTTGTAATTATTGAAAAACCTATGCGTGCTTATTCTGAACATAGTGATCAAATGTTAACAGAAGGCAATGGTTGGGAAGTCATTGATGAAGATCAATTGACTGAAGTTCAAAAAGAGCAAGATAGTGATTCTGAACAAAGAAAAGTTGATCCAAGGCTTCAAAAATTACAACAATTATACGATAAAGATCAATAGCAGTTGAATTAATGATATAATAGTTATTAATTGAGCTGACATTTTGAATTAAGTGTCTATTCTAAGGAGGATTAATCATGGCAGTACCAAAAAGAAGAACGTCTAAAACAAGAAAAAATAAACGCCGTACACATTTTAAAATTTCAGTACCTGGTATGACTGAATGCCCTAACTGTGGCGAATACAAATTATCTCACCGCGTATGTAAAAACTGTGGTTCATACAATGGTGAAGAAGTAGTTTCTAAATAATAGAACACAAGAAATAAATCCAACAATCTCATGTGAGGTTGTTGGATTTTTTGTTTTGAACTAGAGTAGCTAGAATAATTTTTTTATAGGAATTTAGTGCAATAATAAAGTATTTATCTTGTCTTACCAATACAATGCATGCCTATATTTTAGGAATCTCTTTTTTGAGTATATATAATAAAATTAAGCTAATTTAAATGTGTCTCTTAAAATTTATAGAAATTTAGTTAATTTTGAAGCAGAATATTGATTTATGTGTGACCGAATGTAAAAAATATTTAACAATTGAATAGAGCAATTTAATACTTTATATTATGAATAATCAACCTTGTCACCGAGCATGTTCTCGTTTTGTCTTATTCAGTTTATTCGTCTTTTGTAGTTATTCAATATTTAATATTGTGATAAATTAATTTTTAAGAAATTAAAAAATCGAGTAAATCACAATATCGATTTACTCGTTTTAAAGATGTTAAGTATTATTTAGATTCTTTTCTTTGTCGTCTTAGTAATAAAAGTGAAGATATTAAAGCGATAGAACCAAATACTGTAGTTGTATAATCATATTCATTACTTAGTCCTGTTTCAGGTAATTCAGTATCATTTTTAACATCTGTTTTTGTTTCATCATCATTAGTATTTACTTTAGCATCTTTATCTGTACCGCCTGTATTACCTTGTTCAGCATTTTGGTTATTTTGTTCAGTATTGCCTTGTTGCGTATTTTGATCACCAGTGGCACCTTGAGTACCAGTAGCAGTCTGATCTGGATTAGGTTTTACTTGAGTACCTTGACCTGTATGATCCCCGTCTTGACCATTAGTTGGTGTATTATTTTGATCTGGATTAGGGGTTGCTTCAGTATCTTGATTTGGAGCAGATCCAGGTTTAACCGTAGCACCTAACTGACCACTTTGATTAGGATTAGAACCCTCTTGCCCAGTATTACCTTGTTCAGCATTTTGATTGTTTTGTTCAGTATTTCCTTGTTGTGTATTTTGATTATCAGTACCAGCTGGAGTACCAGTTGTCGTTTGATCGTTATTAGGTTTTACTTGAGTACCTTGACCTGTTTGATTCGCGTCTTGCCCAGTAGTTGGGTTATTATTTTGATCTGGATTAGGTTTTACCTCAGTATCTTGATTTGGAGCAGATCCAGGTTTAACCGTAGCACCTAACTGACCACTTTGATTAGGATTAGAACCCTCTTGCCCAGTATTACCTTGTTCAGCATTTTGGTTATTTTGTTCAGTATTACCTTGTTCAGCATTTTGATCACCAGTGGCACCTTGAGTACCAGTAGCAGTCTGATCTGTATTAGGTTTAACTTCAGCGTCTTGGTTAGGTGTAGTACCAGGTTTAACCGTAGCACCGGCTTGATCAGTTGTACCAGGTGCTGATGGTTCAGCATTTTGGTTATTTTGTTCAGTATTACCTTGTTCAGCATTTTGATTACCAGTGGCACCTTGAGTACCAGTTGCCGTTTGATCGTTATTAGGTTTTACTTGAGTACCTTGACCTGTTTGATTCCCGTCTTGACCATTAGTTGGTGTATTATTTTGATCTGGATTAGGTTTAACTTCAGCGTCTTGATTAGGTGTAGTACTAGGTTTAACTTCAGCGTCTTGATTAGGTGTAGTACTAGGTTTAACCGTAGCACCGGCTTGATCAGTTGTTCCAGGTGCTGATGGTTGAGCATTTTGGTTATTTTGTTCAGTATTGCCTTGTTGCGTATTTTGATTATCAGTACCAGCTGGAGTACCAGTAGCAGTCTGATCTGTATTAGGTTTTACTTGTGTGTCTTGATTAGTATTCCCAGGTGCAGTTGTACCAGGTTCAGTGGCAGTTGGATTGTTTTCTTCAGGTTTCGGAGACACTTCTCCAGGTTTACTAGCTCCGTTAATCTCTTCATTACCTTGTCCTGGTGTTACTGTTGCATTAGGTTGTCCAGTTTGTTCTCCATTAGTATTTGGCGTACCAGTCACAGCTGGGTCATTATTAGGTTTTAATTGAGTACCATCATTAGGCGTGTTCTCAGTATTACCTGTTTGACCACTTGGTTTTTGATTTCCAGTTTCATTAGTTGTTGCTGTAGTACCTTGGTTACTTGTAGGTTTAATTTGTGTACCTTGATCGTCTGCTTTGTTTGGCTCACCGGTAGGCGTAGAATCACCGGATGGTTTTACTTGTCCAGCTTGCGTTGCTGTAGTACCTCCTGTTTGCGGTGAAGGTTGAGCGTGATTTTCATCAGCATTATTAGGCGCTGGCGCAGTTTCTGCACTGGCACCTTCAGGTTTCGTTGCAGCAGGCTTACCACCAGCTTGCTCACCAGTAGTTACAGCAGGTTGGCCTTCTGTATTGTGAGTACCAGCATCAGCTTGAGGTGTATCATGACCTTGGCTAGAAGCATCATTACCAGGTTGGGCTACTGAAGTACCTTGAGGTCCATTGGATTGCGCGGCATCTTGACCAGTTGTTGACGTAGCTAGTTTACCACCATTTTGTTCCCCATTAGTACCTGCTGAAGTTACTGCAGTATCTTGATTATGATTTTCACCACCGGCTTGTGGTGTGTTCTCAGCGCCAGGAGTACCAGCCCCAACTTGAGGTGCATTATTTTCTTGATTAGCCGGATGTGTTACTGCAGCATTTTGGTCACCAGCATGATTTTCATTTGGTGCATCTTGACCTGTAACACCAGGTTGACTTGCTGTATTGTGCGTATCCGCGCCTGCTTGTGGTCCTTCTTGTCCTTGATCTGCTCTAGCAGGCTGTCCACCTGTATCAACTGTACCAGTTGTTACTCTTTCGAATTCTTCAGCCTGTTCAGCATGAGCTTGTGTTTGTCCGAAAAATAAGAATGATCCTACGATAATCGAAGCAGTGCCAACTGTGAATTTTCTAATTGCGTAATGATTTTTTCTAGTAGGAAAATCTTTTGAAAATTTACTAGATTTTTTCATAATGTAATCTCTCCTTTGAATGTAGTTGTCTCAGTTGCGTTTGAGATTTTTTAAACTAGATTGAAATAAATCTATCTGAGTTTGTATTCGATGTCAATATATTAACATATTTTTCTAACTTCGAACAACTATATAAAATAATTATTGAATATTTTTTCTGTTTTCAAAACAATAATCATACGTTTTAAAATTAAAATCGCTGAAATAAAAGAAATACAAATTTGATTGTTTTTCAAAGGATATATCAATTTTAAAGAATACATCATTATTGACTTTGAAAATGATACATATTCACTTACAATGGAATTATAAACTTTTGAAGATGGAGACATATTTTAATGGAACAAATTACTTCTGCTCAAAATAGTAAAATAAAAAATGCGAATAAATTAAAAAAGAAACGTGAGAGGGATAAAACGGGTCTTGCTTTAGTAGAGGGGATTCATCTCATAGAAGAAGCTTATCAAAGTCAAATTGAAGTAATACAATTGTTTATCGTTGATACCGATAGAATGTCATCTTCAATAATTGATTATGCGAAAGAAGTGTATCAAATTAATCTAAAAGTTGCTGAAGCACTTTCTGGAACTGTTACACCTCAAGGTTTCTTTGCCATTATAAAAAAACCAACCTATGATAAGACACTAGCCAAACAAGTATTATTAATTGACCGTATTCAAGATCCTGGTAATCTAGGAACTTTAATTAGGACAGCTGATGCTGCTGGATTAGATTTGATAGTTATGGAGAAGGGGACGGCTGACCCTTTTCAAGATAAGGTGATCCGTGCTAGTCAAGGAAGCATTTTTCATATACCAGTCATTTTTGATGACATCAACAATTATATTCATCAATTTAATGGTCCAGTGTATGGTACGGCACTTGAAAACGCAGTGAGCTTCAATGATATTGAAGCACAAGCCAATTTTGCGCTTATATTAGGTAATGAAGGAGAAGGTGTTAACCCAGATTTACTAAAAGAAACAACGCAAAATCTCACTATTCCTATTTATGGCAAAGCCGAAAGTTTAAATGTTGCTATTGCTGGAAGTATCTTAATGTATCAGCTGAAAGGTTGACCTTTGATGTTATCATCGACTATAATAATGAATGAAATTTCAAAATTACTATCGCTTTAACATATTAATAATAACCTATAAAAAGACATAAATTATTTAGAAAGTTGAAAAGGGAGAATGATCGAGACTGAAAGTCATTCCAACTTGTAATAATTTTTTCATCTTTTTGGTAACTTAAAGAAATTTAAGTCGGAATAGTCATTCCGTTATCAATAGATTTACAAGTGTATGCGCATGCATAAATTTGGGTGGTACCACGGAAAGCTTTCGTCCCTTTTGAACAGGGGATGAAAGCTTTTTTGTTATTAACAAGTGGCGGTATTGATTTGTAAATAATTGAAGGGACTATATAAGGAGGAATTCAGTCATGACTCAAAATGATCTAATGTCTGAGTTGAAGCAACAAGCTTTAGTGGATATAAACGAAGCAAAAGATGCACAAGCGTTACAAGAAGTAAAAGTGAAATATTTAGGTAAAAAAGGTTCTGTTAGCGGCTTAATGAAAAATATGAAAGATTTGCCTAATGAAGACAAACCTGCGTATGGTCAAAAGGTAAATGAATTAAGACAAACTATTCAAAGTGAATTAGATGAAAGACAAAAGCTAATCAAAGAAGAGAAATTAAATCAACAGCTTTCTGAAGAAACAATTGATGTCACATTGCCAAGTCGTCATATTGAAATTGGATCAAAACATCCTTTAACACGTACAGTTGAAGAGATTGAAGACTTGTTCTTAGGGTTAGGTTATGAAATTGTTGATGGTTATGAAGTTGAACAAGATTATTATAATTTTGAAGCTTTAAACTTACCTAAATCGCATCCAGCACGTGATATGCAAGATAGCTTTTATATCACAGAAGAAATTTTAATGCGTACACATACTTCACCAGTACAAGCACGTACTATGGAAAAACGTAAAGGACAAGGACCAGTCAAAATTATTTGTCCCGGTAAAGTTTATCGACGTGACTCAGATGATGCAACACATAGCCACCAATTTACACAAATTGAAGGTTTAGTAGTTGATAAAGATATTAAAATGAGCGATTTAAAAGGGACTTTAGAGTTAGTTGCAAAAAAATTATTCGGTGCAGATCGTGAGATTCGTTTACGCCCAAGTTATTTCCCGTTTACTGAACCATCAGTTGAAGTAGATGTATCATGTTTCAAATGTAAAGGACAGGGTTGTAATGTTTGTAAACATACAGGTTGGATTGAAATTTTAGGAGCGGGCATGGTTCACCCGAATGTATTAGAAATGGCCGGATTCGATTCTAAGGAATATTCTGGCTTCGCATTTGGTATGGGACCAGATCGAATTGCAATGTTAAAGTATGGTATTGAAGATATTCGTCACTTTTATACCAATGATGTCCGTTTCTTAGATCAATTTAAAGCTGTAGAAGATAGAGGTGAACAATAATGTTAATTTCAAATGAATGGCTAAAAGATTATGTGAATGTTGACCAGTCAGTTCAAGCGTTAGCAGAGAGAATTACAAGAACTGGAATTGAAGTCGATGATATTATTGACTATACAAAAGATATTAAAAAATTAGTAGTTGGACATGTCTTGTCGAAGACGCCACATCCAAATGCTGATAAATTAAATATTTGTCAAGTAGACTTAGGTGAAGAAGAACCAGTTCAAATTGTTTGTGGTGCACCAAATGTAGATGAAGGGCAACACGTGATTGTTGCTAAAGTTGGTGGTCGTTTACCTGGTGGAATTAAAATTAAACGTGCCAAATTACGTGGCGAACGCTCTGAAGGTATGATTTGCTCATTACAAGAAATAGGTATTTCAAGTCATGTAACTCCTAAAAATTATGAGTCAGGTATATATGTATTTCCAGAAGCAGTTAAACCTGGAACAGATGCGTTAGAAGCAATATATCTTAATGACCAAGTGATGGAATTTGATTTAACACCTAATCGTGCTGATGCATTAAGCATGGTAGGTACTGCGTATGAAGTCGCAGCTTTATATCAAACTAAAATGAATAAACCTCAGTTAACAAGCAATGAAAGTCAAGAATCTGCTAAAGATGAACTAACAATAGAAGTTAAAAATGAAGATAAAGTACCTTACTATAGTACACGTGTTGTTCATGACGTGACTATTGGTCCTTCTCCAGTATGGATGCAGTTCCGATTAATTAAAGCGGGAATACGTCCAATTAATAATGTGGTAGATATTTCAAATTATGTACTTTTAGAATATGGCCAACCTCTACACATGTTTGATCAAGAACAAATTGGTTCGCAATCTATAGAAGTTAGACAAGCTAAAAAAGATGAGACAATGAGAACTTTAGATGGTGAAGAACGTCGATTGTTAGATACTGATATTGTCATTACAAATGGCAAAGACCCTATTGCATTAGGAGGTGTTATGGGAGGGGATTTCTCTGAAGTCACTGAACAAACACGACATGTTGTAGTAGAAGGGGCTATCTTTGATCCTGTATCTATTCGACATACATCACGCCGTTTAAATTTAAGAAGCGAATCATCGAGTCGATTTGAAAAGGGGATTGCAACTGAATTTGTCGATGAAGCTGTAGATAGAGCTTGTTATTTACTTGAAAGATATGCTTCAGGAACAGTTTTAAAAGACCGAGTTTCGCATGGAGATTTAGGATCATTTGTGACCCCAATAGAAATCACTGCTGACAAAGTTAACCGTACAATTGGTTTTAATTTAACTGATGAAGAAATCATTGATATTTTTGAGCAATTAGGATTTGACACTGAAAATAAAAATGGTGAAATTACCGTGAATGTTCCATCAAGACGTAAAGACATTTCTATTAAAGAAGACTTAATAGAAGAAGTAGCACGTATATATGGATACGATGAAATACCATCAACGCTACCTGTATTTAAAGATGTTACAAGTGGAGAACTAACAGATCGACAGTTTAAAACGCGTACTGTTAAAGAAACGCTTGAGGGCGCTGGGCTAGACCAAGCTATTACTTATTCATTGGTATCAAAAAATCATGCTACCGATTTTGCACTACAAAATCGTCCTACAATTGAATTACTTATGCCTATGAGTGAAGCACATTCCACATTACGTCAAAGTTTATTACCGCATTTAATTGATGCAGTATCATACAATGTTGCTCGTAAAAATACAAATGTTAAGTTATATGAAATCGGACGTGTCTTCTTTGGTAACGGTGAAGGTGAGTTACCAGATGAAGTAGAATATTTGAGTGGTATATTAACTGGAGACTTTGTAAATAACACTTGGCAAGGTAAGAAAGAGTCAGTTGATTTCTATTTAACTAAGGGTGTTGTTGAACGTATTGCTGAAAAGCTTAATCTTCAATTCGATTTTAGAGCTGGTCAAATAGATGGGTTACATCCAGGAAGAACAGCAATTGTGTCACTTAATGGTAAAGATATTGGTTTCATAGGTGAGCTACACCCTACGTTAGCTGCAAACAATGATTTAAAGCGTACGTATGTATTTGAACTTAATTATGATGCAATGATGGAAGTTTCTGTGGGATATATTAATTATGAGCCTATACCTAGATTTCCAGGTGTAACACGTGATATTGCATTAGAAGTTAATCATGAAGTTACTTCATCTGAATTGTTATCCATTATTCATGAGAATGGTGAAGATATTTTAAATGATACACTCGTATTTGACGTATACGAAGGTGAACATTTAGAAAAAGGGAAAAAATCTATTGCAATTAGACTTAGTTATCTAGATACAGAAAACACACTTACCGATGAACGTGTAAATGCTGTGCATGATAAAATTTTAGAAGCACTTAAAAAGCATGGTGCAATTATTAGATAATTAACATAAAGGACTTACGCATTAGTAATAAATACTAGTGCGTAAGTCCTTTTATTTATTGTATTTTTGATTCATTAGATGAATTGCCTTATCTCTGTTTTTAAAATGTTTTTTTGAAATAGTATCAAGTTGTTGAATATCATATTTTTGAATGACTTTAGCGGCAATTAAATCTACTTTGTTACTTGCTCCTTTTGGTATTTCCATATGGAGTTTTTTAGAGATGTGGTCCATGTGTTTAACAAATGCATAACGAGAAATAATGCTTGCTACCGCGATTGCTAGTGATTTAGATTCACCTTTTGTTTCAAATTTTGTTTTGTCAGGAAAAGGTAATGCTGATAATGCATAATGTTGATAAACTTCTCGCTTTGCAAATTGATCAATAACAATATAATCCAGTTGATCTTGCTCAATTTTTTGAAGCACATTTTTGATAGCTTCATTATGTAAGACAGCTTTCATTTTAACTTGAGACCATCCTATACTTTGTCGTTCGTTATACTTAACATTATCTAATGTTAATAAAGAATGCGGGATAAAGGTAATGAGCTGTTCTGCAAGATCGACGATTTTAGTATCGTTTAGTTTTTTTGAATCATCTACACCAAGTTCTTTTAAGATTTTGATATGTGATTGGCTCACATAAGCTGCACATACAGTCAATGGACCAAAATAGTCGCCACTGCCTGCTTCATCGCTTCCAATACAATGAAAACGATTATATTGAATACTAGTTGTATTTGATGATGTATGTTTGCCAGTTGTTGATTGTTTATCTGGTAGCAATTGACTCGCAAGTTGATCAGCATTCTTACCTTGAAACATTACTTTGCCAGAACTATAGATGTTGATAACAGTATTTTGATATCTCGTACGAGCTTTCATACCTTGAGGTAACTTCGTCGTCTCAAAAGTAGTTTGAGCCATCAATGATTGAATTTCTTTTGACGTGAGTTTGTATACGACATTTCCCATTAATTGAATCCTCTCTTTTTTTGTACTCTTTTATATTTTATCAAATTTTAATATTGAATATAGTCTTAAATGATTTTGTTGAATATGTCATCTGTATTATCTTTTAATAACAGACGTTTACATCGGTATTTACACTCATGTATAATATTTGATGATAAGTAAAAATATGTAAAATACTACAATTTACAATTTAATAAATTGGAATTTGAAAAAATTGCTTAAGTTAAAATCATTTTAATCCAAGGTCAGGAGAAATTAGTATGGGTGAATTTAAAAATAGAATAAATGTTACGATTAATGATCAACATTTCACAATCATTGGCGAAGATAGCCCTGAACATATTCGTTATGTAGCACATCTTGTTGATGAAAAAATGCAAGAATTAGGTCAAAAATCAGCAGGTTTAGATACAACTCGAAAAGCGATTTTAACATCTGTGAATATTATGCATGAGAAAGTTATATTAGAAGAAGAGAACAGACGATTACAACAAGAAATAAATCAATTAAAACAAAGAGATGAATAAATGCTCATTGATATAGTTGTTCTTCTTATTATTTGTTACTTTATAGTGATAGGGTTTCGTAGAGGTATTTGGTTATCGATATTGCACTTTGCTTCTTCAATTGTATCTTTATATATTGCGTCACAACATTATCAATCGATTGCGCAACGTTTAGTTGTATTTGTGCCATTTCCGAAAACGGTGGCGTTTGATATGGTCTATACTATACCTTATGATCATTTGCAATACAGATTTGAAAAAGTGATAGCATTTATTATAATATTTGGTATGTGTAAGCTTATTTTGTATCTAGTTGTTGTTACATTTGATAATATAATAACGTATAAAAAGATACATTTAGTAAGTCGGATATCTAGTGTCGTTTTGAGTATCATATCGGTTTTTATATATTTACAAATTGGACTTTATTTATTATCGCTATATCCGCATTCATTTATACAGTACCAATTATCTCAATCGCTAGTAAGTCGAGTTGTGATTGAACAAATTCCTTATTTATCACAATTTATTTTAAATTTATAAAGTAATGACATGAGGTCAGGACAAATTCGAACGTTAATGTTATGTCCTGGTCTTCTTTTTATGGAGTGATATTGATGACAAAAAAAGATGTAATTCAATTATTAGAAAAAATAGCTATATATATGGAGCTAAAAGGAGAAAATACATTTAAAGTTTCAGCGTATAGAAAAGCCGCACAAAGTTTAGAGGTTGATGAGCGTACATTAGAAGAGATTGATGATGTAACAGAACTTAAAGGCATTGGAAAAGGCGTAGGAGAAGTTATTAATGAATTTAAAACACAAGGTCAATCATCGACCCTTCAAACACTTCAAGATGAAGTACCTGAAGGGTTAGTGCCACTTTTGAAAATACAGGGATTAGGCAGTAAAAAAATAGCAAAACTATATCATGAACTTCAAATTACAGATAAAGAAACACTTCAACAAGCCTGTGAAGAAGGTAAGGTTAGTACTTTAAAAGGTTTTGCAAAAAAAACAGAGCAAAACATTTTAGAAGCAGTGAAGTCGATAGGTGCTAAAAAAGATCGTTATCCTATAGAGCTAATGAGAGGACTCAACCAAGAAATTGTAAAATTTATTGAACAGTTAGAAGGAGTTGAACAATATTCAACTGCTGGTAGTTTTCGAAGATATAAGGAAATGAGTAAAGATTTAGATTTCATTATTAGTACATCGGAGCCTAAAAAAGTTCAACAACAATTACTTCGTATTCCGAATAAAGTCAAAGATGTTGCTGTTGGGGATACTAAAATTTCTCTGGAATTAGCTTATGATGATGAGACGATTGGCGTTGATTTTAGATTGATAGAACCTGCTGCCTTTTACCATACCTTACAACACTTCACCGGTTCGAAGGATCATAATATTAGAATAAGACAATTAGCAAAAGCACGCGACGAAAAGGTTAGTGAGTATGGTATCGAACAACAAGATGGTAAGCTATTACAATTACAAAGTGAAGAAGCGATCTATCATCATTTTGGTGTAGATTGGATTGCGCCTGCCATGCGTGAAGATGGTAGTGAGTTTGATAAAGATCTGAGTCAAATCATTCAATTAGATGATATCAATGGAGATTTGCATATGCACACAACATATAGTGATGGTGCCTTTTCGATTAAAGAAATGATTGAGGCAAATATTGAAAAAGGTTATGAATTTATGGTCATTACAGATCACTCACAAAGTTTAAAAGTAGCTCATGGATTACAAGTCGACCGTCTGCTAAGACAAAATGAAGAAATAAAGCAATTAAATGAAGAATATAAAGAAATAGACATATATTCAGGAACGGAAATGGACATTTTACCTGATGGAACATTAGATTACGATGATGAAGTTTTGGCACAGCTTGATTATGTTATCGCAGCTATTCATCAAAACTTTAATCAATCTGAAGACGAAATCATGAAACGTTTGGAAACAGCATGTAGAAATCCATATGTGCGTCACATTGCTCATCCAACCGGTCGTATTATTGGACGTAGAAAAGGTTATAAAGCAAATATTGAAAAGTTAATGAATTTAGCCGAAGAAACAAATACAATTTTAGAGATTAACGCAAATCCGCATCGTTTAGATTTAAATGCAGAAATCGTTCGTAAATATCCAAAGGTTAAGTTGACAATTAATACGGATGCTCATCATACAAATCATCTTGATTTCATGAAATATGGTGTTGCTACTGCACAAAAAGGATTTGTCAATAAAGAGAGGGTCATTAATACAATGACGAAGGAAGCCTTTCGCTCATTTGTTGAAACGAATAAATATAAGAAATAGAGGGATTGCATGAGACAAAAAACATTAGATGTCTTGGAATTTGAAAAGATTAAATCATTTGTGGCTGATGAAACTATAAGTGATTTAGGTCGTGAAAAAGTACAAGAGATGGCTCCCGCTAGTAATTTCGATACAGTAGAATTTCAAATGAATGAAACAGATGAAATTTCACAAATCTATAACAAGCATCGATTACCAAGCTTAAGTGGTCTAGCAAAAGTGTCTCCACTTGTTCATAGGGCTAGCATAGGAGGCGTTTTAAATGTGGGAGAATTAAACAGAATTAAACGCCTAGTTCAAGTGCAAAATCAATTTAAAACATTTTACAATCAAATGCTAGAGGAAGATGAAGAGGTTAAGTATCCTATACTGCATGATAAAATGAATCATCTACCGATACTTACAGATTTATTTAAAGAAATTAATGAAAAATGTGATGCACACGATTTATTTGACCATGCGAGTTATACTTTACAAAGTATTAGAAGTAAAATTTCAAGAACAAATCAACGGATTCGTCAAAATTTAGATAGAATAGTGAAAAATCAAGGGAATCAAAAAAAACTATCTGATGCAATTGTAACAGTAAGAAATGATCGCAATGTTATTCCGGTGAAAGCTGAATATAGACAAGATTTCAATGGTATTGTTCATGACCAATCGGCATCAGGACAAACACTATATATTGAACCGAATTCTGTTGTAGAGATGAATAATCAAATTAGTCGTTTGCGTAATGATGAAGCAGTTGAACGTGAACGTATATTGACTGAATTGACGGGATTAGTTTCGGCGGAATCTGATGCATTACTCGTTGCTGAATCGGTCATGGGTCAAATCGATTTTTTAATTGCTAAAGCTCGTTATGCGCGCACTATAAAAGGAACAAAACCTACATTTAAAGAGGAGCGAACGATATATTTACCCAATGCATTTCACCCTTTATTAGACAAAGATACTGTTGTAGCAAATACAATTGAATTTATTGACGATGTAGAAACTGTCATTATTACTGGACCAAACACGGGTGGTAAGACTGTCACTTTAAAAACGCTAGGTTTGATAATTGTCATGGCACAGTCAGGATTGTTAATTCCTACACTGGATGGAAGCCAATTAAGTATCTTTGAAAATGTGTATTGTGATATTGGAGATGAACAATCTATAGAACAATCATTATCAACGTTTTCATCTCACATGAAAAATATAGTGGAAATATTACAGGATGCAGATCAAAATAGTCTGATTTTATTTGATGAACTAGGCGCAGGTACAGATCCAAGTGAAGGTGCGGCACTCGCAATGAGTATCTTAGATTATGTACGTCGTTTAGGATCTTTAGTTATGGCGACAACACATTACCCTGAATTAAAAGCTTATAGTTATAATCGTGAAGGTGTCATGAATGCAAGTGTTGAATTTGACGTTGATACTCTGAGTCCGACTTATAAATTATTAATGGGTGTTCCAGGGCGATCTAATGCCTTCGACATTTCAAAAAAACTTGGTCTAAGTCTCAACATCATTAATAAAGCTAAGACAATGATAGGGACAGACGAGCAAGAAATCAATGCCATGATTGAATCATTAGAACACAATTCAAAACGTGTTGACCAACAACGAATAGAATTAGATAGACTTGTGAGAGAAGCACAGGAAACTCACGATGCCTTGTCTAAACAATATCAACAGTATCAAAATTATGAGAAATCTTTGATGGAGGAAGCTAAAGAAAAAGCTAATCAGCGTGTGAAATCTGCGACTAAAGAAGCGGACGAAATTCTTAAAGAACTTAGAAATCTAAGAGATCATAAGGGCGCTGAAGTAAAGGAACATGAATTAATTGATAAAAAGAAACAACTTGATGATCAATATGAGGCAAAATCAATTAAGCAACATGTTCAAAAGAAAAAGTATGATACGATTCATGCTGGAGATGAAGTGAAAGTTCTATCTTACGGTCAAAAAGGTGAAGTGCTTGAACTTGTAGGTAACGAAGAAGCAGTTGTACAAATGGGAATTATTAAAATGAAATTACCTATTGAAGATTTAGAAAAAACGAAAAAGAAAAAAGAAAAACCTACAAAAATGGTAACAAGACAAAATAGACAAACTATTAAAACAGAACTTGATTTAAGAGGATATCGTTACGAAGAAGCTTTAAATGAATTAGATCAATATCTTGATCAGGCGGTTTTAAGCAATTACGAACAAGTTTATATTATTCATGGTAAAGGTACGGGAGCACTTCAAAAAGGTGTTCAACAACATTTGAAAAAACATAAAAGCGTTAGACAATTTAGAGGAGGTATGCCTAATGAAGGTGGATTTGGTGTCACTGTGGCAGAACTCAAGTAACCTTAAGATATGAGTAATGTGACTATATCTGAATAATTAAATGGACAATTTTATAGAACTCAGTATTAAAAATATTTAATAAAAAGTGCTTAATATCAAGTATAAAGTTTAAGAGAGGACAAGGGCGCACATTAGCCTAATAACTAGTGTGTTAAGACGCTCTAAACTCGCTAAGTGTGTTAAGAGCATCTATAATGCAAAGGTGATTAATCTCTGTTATAATTTGTTCATCATTGAAAATTAAGGAGGATTGGCATTATGGCAATCGTAAAAGTAACTGATTCTGATTTTGATAGCAAAATTGAATCTGGTGTTAAATTAGTTGATTTCTGGGCGACTTGGTGTGGACCTTGTAAAATGATTGCACCAGTTTTAGAAGAACTAGCAGGAGACTATGATGGTAAAGCTGACATCTTAAAATTAGATGTTGACGAAAACCCATCAACTGCAGCGAAATATGAAGTAATGAGTATCCCAACTTTAATTGTATTTAAAGATGGCGAACCAGTTGATAAAGTTGTAGGTTTCCAACCTAAAGAAAACTTGGCAGAAGTATTAGATAAACATCTATAAGATTAACATAAATAAAGACTGGGGCATTACATTGAGTAATTGCTCCAGCTTTATTTTGTTTTCATTAATCAATTTGATAATGGAAAGGAGGAGCCCTTTGGAGGAATATCAAAAGAAAATTAAAGAAAAATTAAACGTAGTCCCTTTAGAGCCGGGTTGTTACTTAATGAAAGATAGAAATGATCAGGTTATATATGTGGGGAAGGCAAAGCGTTTAAGAAATCGTCTACGTTCTTATTTTACAGGCGCACATGATGCTAAAACAACCCGTTTGGTTGGAGAAATACGTAACTTTGAATTTATCGTGACATCAAGTGAGACAGAATCGCTACTGCTAGAGCTTAATCTTATAAAACAGTATCAACCCCGATATAATATTTTATTAAAAGATGATAAAAGTTACCCTTTTATTAAAATTACCAAAGAAAAGCATCCACGATTACTTGTTACTCGTACTGTAAAAAAGAATTCAGGCAAATACTTTGGTCCATACCCTAATGCATATTCTGCACAAGAAACAAAGAAATTACTTGATCGTATCTATCCATTTAGAAAATGCGATAATATGCCAGATAAGCTGTGTCTTTATTACCATATTGGACAATGCATGGGACCGTGTGTCTATGATGTTGATTTAGAGAAGTATGCTCAAATGACAAAAGAAATTACGGACTTTCTAAATGGGGAAGATAAAACAATTTTGCATCATTTAGAAGACCGCATGAATAAAGCGAGTGAACAGTTAGATTTTGAACAAGCAAAAGAATATAGAGATATGATTCAACACATTCACAATTTAACTAAAAAACAAAAGATTATGTCTTCAGATAATACAATTAGAGATGTTTTTGGTTATAGTGTTTCTAAAGGCTGGATGTGTGTTCAAGTCTTCTTCGTTAGACAAGGTAATATGATAAAACGTGATGCTACAATGATACCGTTACAACAAACAGAGGAAGAAGAATTTTATACTTTTATAGGTCAATTTTATAGTTTAAATCAGCATCTATTACCTAAGGAAGTTCATGTACCTAAAAATCTTGATAAAGACATCATTCAGTCAGTGGTAGATACTAAGATTGTTCAACCAGTACGAGGAGCTAAAAAAGACATGATTAATTTAGCGAATCACAATGCTGAAGTACAACTCGATAATAAATTTGAATTAATTGCTAGAGATGAGTCAAGAACAATCAAAGCAATTGAAGAATTAGGAGAGCGTATGGGTATCCAAACACCAATAAGAATTGAAGCTTTTGATAATTCAAATATTCAAGGTGTTGATCCAGTTTCAGCAATGGTTACATTTGTAGATGGCAAACCTCATAAAAAAGATTATCGAAAATATAAGATTAAAACAGTGGAAGGACCTGATGATTATAAATCTATGAGAGAGGTCGTTCGTAGACGCTATACACGTGTACTCAACGAGGGGCTACCTCTACCAGATTTAATAATAGTTGATGGTGGGAAAGGTCATATGAATGGTGTGATGGATGTACTCGAAAATGAGCTTGGGCTAGATATACCAGTTGCTGGTTTACAAAAAAATGATAAACACCAAACATCTGAACTACTTTATGGAGCAAGTGCTGAAATAGTACCTTTAAAAAAGAACAGTCAAGCATTTTATCTATTACACCGCATACAAGATGAGGTTCATCGATTTGCAATTACATTCCACCGACAAACACGTCAAAAAACAGGTCTGAAATCTGTTCTAGATGACATTGATGGTATTGGAACTAAGAGAAAAACTTCATTATTACGTACATTTGGATCGATTAAGAAAATGAAAGAAGCATCCTTTGATGAATTACGACAAGCAGGCTTGCCTGAAAAGGTTGCTAAAAACCTTCAAAACGCGTTACAAAACAAATAATTATTAAAAAGTGGGCATGAGAATCATTCTCATGCCCAAAAATTGTGAAATTAATGTTACAATGTACGTAACAAAAGCTAATTTTTTTAAAGTTGTATGGAAGCGTTTTCTAAATAAGAAGAGTTATCACTTCATGTTGATTGTCACAACTAATAGATTTCCAAAACTTTTAAACTTTCTGCTCAATGACTGGCTTTTTACTTTTTTAAGTCCTACTTGTGTATAGGTCGATATTAATTATATAGACAAGTACTAAATAAAAAAGTAAATCAACGCTGGTCTTTTATGTAAAACTTTAGGGCATTTTGCATACAAGTTTCTAAGAATTAGCAATTTAAATTATATGTTTCGCAGGGGGGACTCTTTTTGGCTCAATCAAAGAATGAATTTTACCTTAGAAGATTACATTCGTTATTAGGGGTTATTCCGATAGGTGCATTTTTAATTGTACACTTAATGGTAAACCATCAAGCAACGCAAGGTGCTGAAGCTTTTAATAGAGCTTCAGGATTTATGGAATCTTTACCATTCCTTATTGTGATGGAATTTATACTTATTTATATACCATTGTTATACCATGGTTTGTTCGGTTTACACATCGCATTCACTGCTAAGGAGAACATCGGGCATTACTCATTATTTAGAAACTGGATGTTTTTCTTCCAACGTGTAAGTGGTATTTTAGCATTTGTTTTTATTGCAATGCACTTATGGCAAACACGTTTGCAAAAAGCTTTTTATGGTAAATCTGTGGACTATAATCTAATGCATGAAACATTACAACATCCGTTATGGGCAATCTTTTACATTATTTGTGTCATTGCTGTTGTTTTCCATTTTGCTAATGGTTTATGGTCATTTTGTGTAACATGGGGCTTTTTACAATCTAAAAAATCACAACGTGTTTTTACTTGGATTTCACTCATAGTATTTTTAGTGATTTCTTATATTGGTGTTGCAGCCGTTATTGCGTTTATATAAGTATACGAATTTTCATTTTGAAACAAGCGAGTATAGATAAATTTACTACTTAGAAATTATGAAACGTTAAAAATTAACTGTTTCGTATTTAGTTTATATCTGAAATTAAAAGTAGGGCTTTAGATTTAAATATTCAGGGGAGTGACATTTCTATGGCAGAGAAAAAAATTATTGTTGTCGGTGGAGGACTAGCTGGTCTGATGTCAACAATTAAAGCGGCAGAACAAGGTGCACATGTAGATTTATTTTCCATTGTACCGGTAAAGCGTTCGCACTCTGTTTGTGCACAAGGTGGCATAAATGGTGCTGTTAATACTAAAGGTGAGGGAGATTCACCGTGGATTCACTTTGATGATACTGTTTATGGTGGAGACTTCCTGGCTAATCAACCACCAGTCAAAGCAATGGCTGATGCTGCACCTAAAATCATCCATCTGTTAGATCGTATGGGGGTTATGTTTAACAGAACGAAAGAAGGCTTATTAGACTTTAGACGTTTTGGCGGTACACTACATCATAGAACAGCTTTTGCTGGCGCAACGACAGGTCAACAATTGCTTTATGCATTAGATGAGCAAGTTCGTTCATTTGAGGTAGATGGTTTAGTAACTAAATACGAAGGATGGGAATTTCTAGGTATTGTTAAAGACGAAGAAGATGCTGCAAGAGGTATTGTCGCTCAAAATATGACAACATCAGAAATTCAATCATTCGGTTCAGATGCTGTCATCATGGCAACAGGTGGTCCTGGTATTATCTTTGGTAAAACGACGAATTCAATGATTAATACAGGTTCAGCGGCGTCAATCGTTTATCAGCAAGGTGCGATTTATGCAAATGGTGAATTCATCCAAATACATCCGACTGCGATTCCTGGAGATGACAAATTACGTCTTATGAGTGAATCAGCTCGTGGTGAAGGTGGACGTATTTGGACGTATAAAGATGGTAAACCTTGGTACTTCTTAGAAGAAAAATATCCAGACTATGGTAACTTGGTTCCACGTGATATAGCGACACGTGAAATTTTCGATGTTTGTATTAACCAAAAGTTAGGTATCAATGGAGAAAACATGGTATACCTTGATTTATCTCATAAAGATCCACACGAATTGGATGTTAAATTAGGTGGTATTATTGAAATTTATGAAAAATTCACAGGTGATGATCCACGTAAAGTTCCAATGAAAATCTTCCCAGCAGTGCATTATTCAATGGGTGGTTTATACGTAGACTATGATCAAATGACTAATATCAAAGGGTTATTTGCAGCTGGAGAATGTGATTTCTCACAACATGGTGGTAACCGTTTAGGTGCCAATTCTTTACTTTCAGCTATTTATGGAGGTACAGTAGCAGGTCCTAACGCTATCAAATATGTTGAAAATGTTGAAAAATCGTATACAGATCTAGATGACAGTATTTTCGAAGCTCGTGTTAAAGAAGAGAAAGAAAGATTTGATCATTTATTAAATATGCGTGGAACTGAAAATGCTTATAAACTTCACCGTGAATTAGGTGAAATTATGACAGCTAACGTAACTGTAGTTCGTGAAAATGAAAAGTTGCTTGAAACAGATAAAAAAATTCAAGAGCTTATGAAACGTTATGAAGATATCGATATGGAAGATACGCAAACATGGAGCAACCAAGCAGTATTCTTCACACGACAATTATGGAATATGTTGGTTCTTGCTCGTGTGATTACGATTGGTGCATATAATCGTAACGAATCTAGAGGTGCACATTACAAACCTGAATTCCCAGAACGTAATGATGAAGAATGGTTAAAAACAACCATGGCTCGTTATAAAGGTAGAAGTGAAAAGCCAGAATTTACTTATGAGCCAGTAGATGTAAGTTTAATTCCACCTCGTAAGCGTGACTACACAAGTAAGTCTAAAGGAGGTAATAAGTAATGGCTAATCAATCATTAAAAGAAACTCCAAAAACTCAAAGTAATCCACAAACTCAAGTACAAGGTCAAAATCAACAACCAAAACAAAAAACAGTAAAATTGATAATTAAACGTCAAGATAATAGCGAATCAAAACCTTATGAAGAATCATTTGAAATTCCTTATAAGGAAAATTTAAACGTAATTGCATGTTTAATGGAAATCAGACGAAATCCAGTCAACTCTAAAGGCGAAAAAACGACACCAGTCACATGGGATATGAATTGCCTCGAAGAAGTATGTGGCGCTTGTTCAATGGTTATTAACGGCCGTGCAAGACAATCATGTTCAGCTATTGTTGATCAATTAGAACAACCAATTCGTCTTGAACCAATGAGTACTTTCCCTGTCATTCGAGATTTACAAGTTGATCGCTCAAGAATGTTCGATAACTTAAAACGAATGAAAGCATGGATTCCTATTGATGGAACATATGACTTAGGACCTGGACCACGTATGCCAGAGAAAAAACGCCAAACTGCATATGAATTGTCTAAATGTATGACTTGTGGTGTATGCTTAGAAGTATGTCCAAATGTCACAAAAAATAATAAATTTGTTGGTGCACAAGCTATTTCTCAAGTACGTTTGTTCGACTTACATCCTACAGGTTCCATGACTAAAGATGAGCGTTTAGATGCATTGATGAGTGCAGGAGGACTGCAAGAATGTGGTAATTCTCAAAATTGTGTGAATGCATGTCCTAAAGGTATACCATTGACAACGTCAATTGCCGCAATGAATAGAGAAACTTCTTTCCATATGTTTAAATCATTCTTTGGTTCTGACCACCAAGTAGATTAATATAGCTTATAGTGACCAAGGCAACCTTGCCTTGGTCATTTTTTGATGATTGTAGAATAAAGATAGGAATATCACTTTACAAGAACTATAAACGTAAATATCTACAGTTATATGATACTGTGATACAATGTAAGGTAATTGTAAAAATAAGGGTGAAGAAGTATGAATAAACCTATTGGAGTCATTGATTCAGGTGTTGGTGGTCTTACTGTAGCTAAAGAAATTATGAGACAGTTACCAAATGAAACTATTTATTATTTAGGTGATATAGCACGGTGTCCATATGGTCCAAGACCAGGAGAAGAAGTTAAAAAATTCACAACGGAACTAGCTCAAAAATTGATGGAATTTGATATAAAAATGCTAGTTATTGCTTGCAATACTGCTACGGCAGTTGCATTAAATTATTTACAAAACATATTACCTATTCCTGTCATTGGTGTTATCGAACCTGGAGCAAGAACTGCTATAATGACTACAAAAAATCAAAATGTATTAGTTTTAGGAACTGAAGGAACAATTAAATCAGAAGCGTATCGCACACATATAAAAAAGATAAATCCAAATGTGAATGTCTATAGTGTTGCATGTCCGGGCTTTGTTCCTCTAGTTGAACAAATGCGCTATAAAGACCCTACAATTACTAATATTGTGATTCATCAAACGTTGAAGCAATGGAGAAACAGTGATGCGGACACGGTTATTTTAGGATGCACGCACTATCCGTTGTTATATCAGCCTATTTATGAATATTTTAGTGGTACTAAAACAGTTATCTCATCTGGCTTAGAAACAGCAAGAGAAGTAAGTGCATTACTCACGTTTAGCAATGAGCATGCCAGTTACACAGAACATCCCCAACATAGATTTTTTGCGACTGGTGACACCACACATATTAAAAATATTATTGATGAATGGTTAAATATGAAAGTTGAAGTTCAAAGAATAACTGTAGATGATTCATAGAAGGAGAGAATGATATGGAAGATATTGTTATTGCAACTAATAATCAAGGTAAGATAAACGATTTTAAAGCTATTTTTAAAAATCAACATGTTATTGGAATTTCTGAGTTAATTGAGGATTTTGATGTAGAAGAAACAGGTGCCACATTTGAAGAAAACGCTAGGTTAAAATCCGAAGCGGCAGCACATGCATTAAATAAGCGTGTCATTGCAGATGATAGTGGACTTGAAGTGTTCGCATTAAATGGAGAACCAGGCGTATATTCAGCTCGCTATGCAGGATTAGGTAAGAATGATGAAGATAATATTGAAAAGTTGTTAACGAACTTAGAAGATGTTCAAGACCGTCGTGCTCAATTTGTTTGTGTGATTAGTATGAGTGCGCCTAATGAAAAAACAAAAACATTTAAAGGAACAGTTTCTGGAGTGATAACAACTGAACGACATGGAAAGAATGGTTTTGGTTATGATCCAATATTTTTTGTCCCAGAATTAAATAAAACGATGGCGGAAATTACAAATGATGAAAAGGGTAAAATCAGTCATCGTGGAAATGCTATTCGACTGTTAAAAGAATATTTAGAGGGTGAACAACATGTCTAAGTGGATTATTCTTAGTGATAATCACAAAGAAACAGGTATCTTATATCATATTTATGAACTACATAAAGATGCAGATAAATTTTTACATTTAGGGGATTCTGAATTTAGTTATAATGACACAGAACTTAGTTTGTATCAGCGTGTGAAAGGTAATTGTGATTTTTATCCAGAGTTTTTAGAAGAAGAAATCACTGAAGAAAACGGAATCCGTGCCTTTTATACTCATGGACATCTTTATCAAGTAAACCAAACACGAATGAAACTGGCTGAAAAGGCAAAAGAATTAGGATGTTTGTTTGCCTTTTATGGACATACACATGTTGCAAAATATGAGCAAATAGGTGGTATCCATGTAATTAATCCTGGTAGTATTTCTCAATCACGTAGTCAAATTGAAGAAACTTTTGCCGAACTCGTATACAAGGAAGATGAAAATACCATCATTTTGAATTTTAGAAATAGAGAAAATCAGATCATTGAAACAGTTAAGATTGAATTTTAGACAGTTAGGAATAATAAGAGCAAAACTTTTATATAAAGAATAAACCTGGGACATTAAAATGTTTCAGGTTTATTAATGATGTGGTAATTGATGGCTAGGTTAAACTATCGTGATGTTTACGCCTTATGCAGTTTGCACTTCGATACTTAATAGTGAGATTTAATCTCTGTTGAATTATATTATTGTACTTTAGAAAATAAAAAAGGAGCCTCATTCAATGAGACTCCTTTTTGTTATAGCGTCCTGGGAGGGATTCGAACCCCCGACCGATGGCTTAGAAGGCCATTGCTCTATCCAGCTGAGCTACCAGGACATTTTCAACACAAGAATTATTATATCTAAATATATGTCTTTTAGCAATAGGTACCTAATAAAAATTATTTATATTTTTCACTATAATAGAGGTTTTTATACATAAATGTTAATTTGATATAAAATCTCATATGTTTATATCGATAAAATCGAGCACAATACAGTTGTGCATGCCTAACTGTTAAAAAACTTAAATAAAGCAACAGTTAGGAACTCGTAATTACTTAGTATGAAAAATGCAACAAATTGAGTCAAATTAACTTTATAGTATAGGTAACAAAACGATAGAGATAACGAATCAAAACGTATCCGATCGTTTTGGAGTTATTAACTCATTTAGGAGTGTTAATAATGAAATTATTTAACGCTTTTAAAGACATCTTAGAAGCAGCCATCACTAACGATGGCACTCAATTAGGGGCAAGTATTGTTAACATCATAGAAAGTAGCGTTGATATGGTGAATCGATTTTTGGGAAATTAGTTCATCATCAACGATCTAGCATAATAATAAAATTTATTTAAAGGAGTTTTGAATAATGGAACAATTATTTGACGCAATTAGAAGTGTAGTAGATGCAGGAATCAACCAAGATTGGTCTCAATTAGCTTCAGGCATCGCTGGTATTGTTGAAAATGGTGTTAGTATTATTTCTAAATTATTAGGTCAATAATTTAAAAATTAAAACTTTAAAATTTAAATAATTAATTAGGGAGAGATAAACATGTCAAAATTAGCAGAAGCTATTGCAAATACAGTAAAAGCAGCACAAGATCAAGATTGGACTAAATTAGGAACTAGTATCGTTGACATCGTAGAAAGTGGCGTTAGCGTATTAGGTAAAATCTTCGGATTTTAATTAATCTTAGTTTTTTAAAATATAAATTTAAATAATTAATTAGGGAGAGATAAACATGTCAAAATTAGCAGAAGCTATTGCAAATACAGTAAAAGCAGCACAAGACCAAGATTGGACTAAATTAGGAACTAGTATCGTTGATATCGTAGAAAGTGGCGTTAGCGTATTAGGTAAAATCTTCGGTTTCTAATACACGATTAGGTATTGGCCAGAGCGAATGCTCTGGTCTTTTTTTGTGCCATTTTATTTGTTACTATTTTAGTAAAAAAAGATTGTTAATAAATAGGAGATTTGAATATGAAATTCAAAAATATATTATTTGATTTCGACGATACATTAGTGGATTTTTATGACGCTGAGAAAAAAGCGTTTTATAATTTAGCACAGAAATACAATCATCAGCCAACTCAACAGGATTTCGAACATTTTAAGAAAGTGAACCAAGCGCATTGGGAAGCATTTCAACAAAATAAATTGACTAAAGATGAAGTGCTGTCACAACGATTTATTAATTATTTTAATGACTATCAAATTCATGTAAATGGAAAAGAAGCTGATAAGTGCTTTAGAGCTGAATTAGCAATGGCACCAGTTAAATTATTTGATCATACATTAGAAGTTATACAACAATTAAAATTAAATCATTCTCTCTATATAGTAACCAATGGTGTAACAGAAACACAGCTACGACGAATTGCTCAGACACAATTTAATGAAATATTTCAAGATGTCTTTATATCTGAAAAAGCTGGATTTCAAAAGCCGATGACAGAGTTCTTCGATTTTGTGTTTGAACATATCGGAGAGAATAACAGGAATCAAACTCTAATTGTGGGAGATTCTTTAACGTCTGACATATTAGGTGGTAAAAATGCTAATATATCAACATGTTGGTTTAATATTAGACAAAAAGAAAACCATACGTCTATTCAACCGGATTATATCATTAATGATTTATCAGAAATGATTCGCATTGTTGAGTGAATAGAAGAGATAAAGACAATTGAAGAAGTATAAGTTGAGCCAACACTTGTAGAATTTATCATTACAAGTGTTGGCTCAGTTTAGTTGATATATATTATTGTTACGACATTATGGATTCCATATTAAGATGTCGTGCCCCTCAGGATTTTTGGTTTCTACATCTTTAAAACCCTGTTTTAAAAAGAATTCTTTTGAGTTATTTCTAGCAATAGCTTTAATTGGTTTTTTATTTTCTTTAGCAAAGTTTAATAGTTGCTTAGCATATCCACGTCTTTGGTACGTATCTAATACTTCTAATTTCCAAAGAAGAATATAGTCATTGCTATTAGGGAAATAGGTTTCTTCTACTTCTCCTTTATCAAGTAATGCCATTCTCGCAACTAATTTATTACCAACAAAAATTCCATAAAAAGGAGAATCGGAACTTGCATCAATCATTTGTCCCTTTAACTCCTCAATCATATATAGGTTCTTGTTACCAAATTCTCTGAAATCAGCGAAAAGCTCATCTGTTTTGTAATTGATTTGTAAATGTTTAACTTCACCCATAACGTTATCCCCCTTTGTTTCTTTATTTTATTATACCCTCTTTAAAATGCTTTTTCATTTAATAATCATACTTAGTTGATTTGTAAAAAATTTAGATAAATTAATTTATAAGCCGTTAAATTGTCAATGAGAAATATAATCTTTATACTATATGAGGAATAGTGATAATGAAGGAGTAAATACATGAAGTGTAATACGTTAAAGTTAACTGAACAGGATCAGTTCATTAATAAAATAAAAAATAGTGAATCTCAAATTACATCTTTTTATGAATATGATGCAGCGAAAAAGGAAAGCTTTTATAGAAGATTAAAAACACCTAATAATGGAAGGGAATTTCATTTATCACGAGTGATTAAATCTTACATGAATGAATTAAAGTTAACACATCAGCAGCTGAATAACATAGATGCTTTAGCTGATGGTGCAAAAGTAGTGATTGGTGGACAACAAGCTGGTCTTTTTGGGGGTCCACTGTATACGTTTCATAAGATTTTCTCAATTATAACTTTAAGTCGTCAACTTTCTGAGGAATATGATACTCCTATTGTACCTGTGTTTTGGATTGCAGGTGAGGACCATGATTTTGAAGAGGTGAATCATACGTATGCATTCAATAATAAAGAAACTACCTTGAAAAAAGTAAAGTATCATACGATGACACCACCAGATAGTAATGTTTCAAGATATACTCCTGATAAGAACGAATTAAAAGCATCATTAAATCACTTTTTTAAAGAAATGAAGGAAACTGTACATACTCAAGATGTTTATCAAATGTGCGTCAATATTATTAATCAATTTGATTCATGGACTGATATTTTTAAGGGATTGATACATGAAGTGTTTAAGGATTATGGGATTTTACTTATTGATGCTCAATACCCTGAATTAAGACAGATGGAGAAACCGTTGTTTAAAGAGATATTAGAAAAGAGGAATCAAGTCGATCAATCTTTTCGTGAAACTCAGATACGAACAACTCAACAACAACTTCCATCAATGATACAAACAGAGACAAACACACATTTATTTATCCATGAAGACGGAATGAGACAGCTTTTAAATTTTGATGGCACTTATTTTAAACTGAATAAAACTGAGAAACGTTACACGAAACAAAATTTATTAGATATTATAGAAAGAGAGCCTGAAAGAATTTCTAATAATGTTGTTACTCGTCCAGTTGTAGAGGAATGGTTGTTTAACACAGTAGCATTTATCGGAGGTCCAAGCGAAATCAAATATTGGGCAGAATTAAAAGGTGTTTTCGATACGTTAAATGTAGAAATGCCTATTGTTATGCCAAGATTAAGAATCACGTATTTGTATGCTAGAACTAAAAAGTTATTAAAACAATATAATTTATCGATAGAGTCTGTCATTGCTAATGGAGTAGAACAGGAACGTCAACGTTTTGTTCGTGAAAAAGCATCAAATAATTTTATAAATGAAGTAGAAGAAATGAAAATTCAGCAACAAGAACTTTATAACAATTTATTCACCTATGTGGAAAATAACCATGACAACCAACTTCTTTTAGAAAAAAATAATCAAATTCATCTCAATCAGTACGATTATTTAATCAAACGGTACTTACTGAATATTGAAAGAGAAAATGATATAAGTATGCGACAGTTTAGAGAAATTAGTGAAACACTCCATCCAATGGGTGGTCTACAAGAAAGAGTTTGGAATCCACTTCAAATTATGAATGATTTTGGGATAGATGTGTTCAGTCCCTCCACCTATCCACCACTTTCTTACTCGTTTGATCATTTGATTATAAATCCTTGATATGACAGTATTTTTGCCCGTTTTATCTTAAAGATAAAACGGGTTTTTTGTGTTTGAGCAAATTATTTGCACCTTTTTTGTATAATTAGTGGAGGATAGTGGGGAGATGTGGTAAATTATAAATAAGGTGAGGTGATAAAAAATGTTCATGGGAGAATTCGATCATCAATTGGATACAAAAGGACGTATGATTATACCGTCCAAGTTTCGTTATGATCTAAATGAACGTTTTATTATCACAAGAGGCCTTGATAAATGTTTATTTGGTTACACTCTAGAAGAGTGGCAGCAAATTGAAGAGAAGATGAAAACCTTACCTATGACAAAAAAAGACGCGCGTAAATTTATGCGTATGTTCTTCTCAGGTGCTGTAGAAGTAGAATTAGATAAACAAGGGCGTATTAATATTCCGCAAAATTTAAGGAAATATGCCAATTTAAGTAAGGAATGTACAGTAATTGGTGTCTCAAATCGTATTGAGATTTGGGACAGAGAAACTTGGAATGATTTCTATGATGAATCTGAAGAAAGTTTCGAAGACATTGCTGAAGATTTAATAGATTTTGATTTTTAAATGGAGGAATTTAGATGTTTCATCATGTGAGCGTCATGTTAAACGAAACCATTGATTATTTAAATATTAAAGAAGATGGTGTGTATGTTGACTGTACGTTGGGTGGAGCAGGACATGCCCTCTATTTACTTAATCAATTAAATGATAAAGGTAGACTTATTGCGATTGATCAAGATTTAACAGCCATAGAAAATGCGAAAGAAGTTTTAAAAGAACATTTGCACAAAGTCACTTTTGTTCATAACAACTTTCGAGAATTAACAAATATTTTAAATGAATTAGAAATTGAAAAAGTAGATGGTATTTATTATGACTTAGGTGTTTCAAGCCCGCAATTGGATGTGCCTGAAAGAGGCTTTAGTTATCACAATGATGCGAAACTAGATATGCGAATGGATCAAACACAATCACTTTCTGCGTATGAAGTAGTTAATCAATGGTCTTATGAAGCATTAGTTAGGATTTTCTTTCGTTACGGCGAAGAGAAATTTTCTAAACAGATTGCACGCAGAATTGAAGCCCATCGAGAACAACAACCTATAGAAACAACTTTAGAACTAGTTGATGTCATTAAAGAAGGCATACCAGCGAAAGCAAGACGAAAAGGGGGACATCCTGCGAAACGCGTGTTCCAAGCTATTCGAATTGCTGTGAATGATGAGTTATCAGCTTTTGAAGATTCAGTTGAGCAAGCCATTGAATGTGTGAAGGTCGGAGGTAGAATTTCAGTTATTACTTTCCACTCTTTGGAAGATCGTTTGTGTAAACAAATTTTCCAAGAGTTTGAGAAAGGTCCAGACGTACCAAGAGGTCTACCCGTTATTCCTGAAGCATATACACCTAAGTTAAAACGAGTAAATCGTAAACCGATTACCGCTACTGATGACGATTTAAACGAAAACAATCGAGCACGTAGCGCCAAGTTACGCGTAGCAGAAATATTAAAATAAGGAGTAAGTGTAATGGCTGTAGAAAAAATTTATCAACCTTATGATGAAGCGACACAAACCAGTATCCCACAAAGACAACCACAATCGAGTCCTGAAAAACAAACCGTTAAAAGAAAAGTTGTTGTTCAACTTACTAGATTTGAAAAAATTTTATACATAGCTTTAATAACTGTAATTGCTCTAATAAGTATTTATATGCTATCTTTAAAAATGGATGCGTACGATACGCGAGGAAAAATTGCAGATTTAGATCAAAAAATAGAGAAACAATCTAGTGAGAACAGCGCATTAAAGTCTGAAATTAAGAAAAATTCTTCATATGAACGCATTTACGACAAGGCTAAGAAGCAGGGCATGAGCCTAGAGAACGACAATGTAAAGGTAGTGCGTAATAATGGCGAAGCGAAAAATTAAAATTAAAAAAAATAAAATAGGAGCAGTCCTACTTGTTGGTTTATTCGGACTGCTCTTTTTTATATTGGTGCTAAGGTTTTCTTATGTAATGATTACTGGCCACTCTAATGGTCAAGATTTAATTATGAAAGCAAATGAGAAATACTTAGTCAAAAATTCTCAACAACCAGAACGAGGTAAGATTTATGATCGTAATGGTAAAGTTTTAGCAGAAGATGTAGAAAGATATAAACTTGTTGCAGTTGTGGATAAAAAAGCAAGTAAAGAAAGTAAAAAGCCGCGACACGTGGTTGATAAAAAAAAGACAGCAAAAAAATTAGCTGAAATCATAGATATGGACGCTGACGAAATAGAAAAACGACTTAATAATAAGAAAGCCTTTCAAATCGAATTTGGTCAGAAAGGTACTAATTTAACTTATCAAGAAAAAGAAAAAATAGAGAAAATGAAATTACCTGGTATAGCACTTTACCCAGAAACTGAGCGGTTTTATCCTAATGGTAATTTTGCCTCCCATTTAATAGGGATGGCACAGAAAGATCCTGATACTGGTGAATTAAATGGTGCATTAGGTGTTGAAAAAATATTCAATAGTTATTTAAATGGATCAAGAGGTGCACTTAAATATATACATGATATATGGGGGGGCTACATCGCACCTAATACGAAGAAAGAGCAGCAACCTAAACGTGGAGACGATGTACACTTAACAATTGATTCTAATATACAAGTCTTTGTGGAAGAAGCTCTTGATGACATGGTTGAACGCTATGCTCCAAAAGATTTATTTGCAGTAGTAATGGACGCAAAAACTGGTGAAATACTTGCATATAGCCAACGTCCGACTTTTAACCCTGAAACAGGTAAAGATTTTGGCAAAAAGTGGGCAAACGATTTATATCAAAATACATATGAACCGGGCTCTACTTTTAAAACATACGGCTTAGCTGCAGCAATTCAAGAAGGTAAATTCAAACCGGATGAAAAGTATAAATCAGGTCATAGAAATATTATGGGCTCTGAAATTTCCGATTGGAATAAAACTGGTTGGGGACGTATACCTATGTCGTTAGGTTTTACTTATTCATCAAATACGTTGATGATGCACTTACAAGATTTGGTTGGTGCCGATAAAATGAAATCTTGGTATGAACGCTTTGGATTTGGCAAAAAAACAGGTGGTATGTTTGATGGAGAAGCTGCAGGTAATATTGGTTGGGCAAATGAATTACAACAAAAAACGTCAGCATTTGGTCAATCCACAACTGTTACCCCTGCTCAAATGATTCAAGCACAATCGGCTTTCTTTAATAAAGGGAATATGCTTAAACCATGGTTTGTAAGTAGTATTGATAATCCAATAACTAAAAAGAATTATTACTCTGGTAAAAAAGAGTTTGCCGGTAAACCAGTAACGGAAGAAACAGCCAATAAAGTTGAAGAAGAACTTGATAAAGTAGTAAATAGTAAGAAGAGTCATGCTATGAATTATCGCGTAAAAGGTTATGATATTGAAGGTAAGACAGGAACAGCACAAGTAGCTGATTCAAATGGAGGCGGTTATGTTAAAGGTGAAAATCCTTACTTTGTAAGCTTCATTGGGGATGCACCTAAGAAAAAACCTAAAGTCATTGTCTATGCAGGTATGAGTCTTGCTCAAAAAAATGATCAAGAAGCATATGAAATGGGTGTGAGCAAAGCATTTAAACCAATTATGGAGAATACGCTGAAATATTTAAATGTTGGAAAATCTAGTGATACTTCATCAAAAACTGACTATAGTAAAGTGCCTAACGTGCAAGGAGATGAAGTTCAAAAAGCAGAGGATAGCGTCAATGCTCAATCTCTTAAACCTATTACGATTGGTAATGGCAAACAAATTAAACAACAATCAGTTAAGTCAGGTACCAAAGTCCTACCACACAGTAAAGTAATGTTAATGACAGACGGGGAATTAACAATGCCGGATATGACCGGATGGACAAAGGAAGATGTACTTGCTTTTGAAGATTTAACGAAAATTAAAGTTTCTACTAAAGGTAATGGATTTGTCACGAATCAAAGTATCTCAAAAGGTCAAATCATTAAAAATAAAGATAAGATAGAAGTGTCATTATCTGCTGAAGATACGGATGATGACCAAGAGAAAACTGATGAGGACTCTTCGGATAACAAATCAAAGAAAGATAAAGCTGATGAGGATCATTCAAATACATCTTCGTCAACTAAGAATGATAAGTCAAACGCCGACTCGAAAAATGATTCTGATGACAGCACAAATGAAACATCAGGTTCTGAGAGAAATAATTAATTTAAGAGAACTTGATATCAACAACAGGTTGGGATTAACATTTTAGGGATTAGCTCACAAATGGTCCCAACCTTATTTAATAAATAGATAATGTCGTATATTAAAATAAAACAAAAACTGATAAAATATTAAAGGTTATTTACAAATAAAAAGAGCTAAAATTAGAAAGTGAAGAAAAGGAGATTTATATGATCTTTATATACGCAATCATCGCATTACTGATAACATTTATTTTAGTCCCTATACTTATTCCAACATTGAAACGTATGAAGTTTGGACAAAGTATCCGTGAGGAAGGGCCTCAAAGCCATATGAAAAAAACAGGTACTCCTACTATGGGTGGGCTTACATTTTTAATTAGTATTATAATTTCCTCTATCATTGCAATTATCTTTGTAGACCATTCAAATCCAATTATTTTGTTACTATTTGTAACAATCGGTTTTGGTCTTATTGGATTTATTGATGACTATATTATTGTAGTTAAAAAGAATAACCAAGGATTAACTAGTAAACAAAAGTTTCTAGCACAAATAATTATTGCAGTTATATTCTTTGTGCTAAGTGATGTATTTCACCTTGTGCATTTTACGACAGATTTGCATATTCCATTTGTGAATTTTGATATTCCGTTGTCATTTGCTTACGTGATATTTATCGTCTTTTGGCAAGTTGGTTTCTCAAATGCTGTAAACTTAACTGATGGTTTAGATGGATTGGCAACCGGTTTGTCAATAATAGGTTTTGCAATGTATGCTGTAATGAGTTACATGTTAGATTCACCGGCTATTGGCATATTTTGTATTATAATGATTTTCGCTTTACTAGGTTTCTTACCTTACAATTTAAATCCAGCGAAAGTTTTCATGGGAGACACAGGAAGTCTTGCTCTAGGTGGTATTTTTGCAACGATTTCAATCATGTTGAATCAAGAATTATCATTAATATTAATTGGTTTTGTGTTTGTAGTTGAGACATTATCTGTAATGTTACAAGTAGCCTCATATAAATTAACGAAGAAACGTATTTTCAAGATGAGTCCTATACATCACCACTTCGAATTAAGTGGTTGGGGTGAATGGAAGGTAGTAACAGTATTTTGGACGGTAGGTTTAATTACAGGATTAATAGGTTTATGGATTGGAGTGCATTAAATTGCTAAATTACACTGAATTAGAAAATAAAAATGTTTTAGTAGTAGGCTTAGCAAAAAGTGGATATGAAGCGGCGAAACTTCTCCTTAAATTAGGGGCTAACGTTAAAGTCAATGATGGAAAGGATCTTTCACAGGATGCACATGCTAAAGATTTAGAATCTATGGGCATTGAGGTAATTAGCGGTAGTCATCCTTTTTCTTTATTAGATGATGATCCTATCATTGTGAAAAACCCAGGTATTCCATATACTGTATCAATTATTAAAGAAGCAACAAATAGAGGGCTTAAAATCTTAACAGAGGTTGAACTTAGCTATTTAATTTCTGAGGCACCAATCATAGCAGTTACTGGAACTAACGGTAAAACTACTGTCACTTCACTAATCGGTGATATGTTCCAAAAAAGCGTGTTGACTGGACGACTTTCTGGGAATATTGGTTATGTAGCCTCAAAAGTTGCACAAGAAGTTAAATCAGATGAGTATTTAATAACAGAATTATCATCTTTTCAATTATTAGGCATTGAGGAATATAAACCACATATCGCTATCATTACTAATATTTATTCTGCACATTTGGATTACCATGAAACGTTAGAGAACTATCAAAATGCTAAAAAGCAAATATATAAAAATCAAACTAAAGATGATTATCTCATTTGTAATTATCATCAAAGGCACCTAATTGAATCAGAAAATCTAGAAGCGAAAACATTTTATTTTTCAACACAGCAAGAAGTTGATGGGATATACATTAAAGATGGTTTCATTGTTTTTAACGGCATTCGCATTATTAACACTAAAGACTTAGTGCTACCGGGAGAACATAACCTGGAAAATATTTTAGCAGCTGTTCTAGCATCAATCATTGCTGGAGTGCCAGTCAAAGCTATTGTAGATAGTCTTGTTACTTTTTCCGGTATTGATCATAGACTTCAGTATATTGGTACAAATCGCACAAATAAATATTATAATGATTCAAAAGCAACTAATACTTTAGCTACTCAATTTGCGCTTAACTCTTTTGATCAACCAATTATTTGGTTGTGTGGTGGATTAGATCGTGGTAATGAATTCGATGAACTTATTCCTTATATGGAAAATGTACGTGTGATGGTTGTTTTTGGAGAAACACAAGATAAATTTGCTAAATTGGGAAATAGTCAAGGTAAGTATGTGATTAAAGCAACAGATGTAGAGGATGCTGTTGATAAAATTCAAGATATAGTCGAGCCCAATGATGTTGTTCTATTATCACCAGCTTGTGCAAGTTGGGATCAGTATCATACATTTGAAGAACGTGGTGAGAAGTTTATCGATAGATTCCGAGCGCACTTGCCATCATACTAAGGAGTGTGAATGCTCATGGAAGAGAATAAAAATCAACCTAATAAGGAGAATATGTCGAATAAAGACGATAATGCAACTCATTTGAATGACAGTCAAAGAAATGAAGACTTAGAGCTTTTTAGACGGAATAAAAACGCTCGCCAACGCAGAAGACGTCGTATAGATAACCAAAGTAAAGAAAAGGATGCTACGTCTACACAATCACAGTTAGAAACTAAACCAATGGATAAATTTATAGATAATCACAAGTCGCATAATCAAGACAAAGAAATAAAAAGTGACTTAATTGAAGATAATGTTAATGATGAAAACGACAATCAAAAAAATATTAATGATAAATTAAATGACCGTATTGTCCAAGAAACAAATGAAAGTCGTCAAAGTACTGAAGACGATGAGGAATTTCTACTTGATCATCGGAGTGAACAACAACCTAAAGCCTCTCGTCATTCTAAAAAGCATAAATTACTAAGTAAATTTACTTCTAAAAAAGAAAAGGAAACATCTACATCGTTCAATAATAATGAGAAGGTAACTCAAATTAAACCGCTTAGTTTAGAAGAAAAAAGAGCCATAAGACGTAAAAAGCAAAAAAGAATCCAATATACCATTATCACACTACTCATTCTTATCATTGTTCTCATTTTACTCTATATGTTTACACCACTGAGTAAAATATCAAATGTAAATGTTAAAGGTAATAACAACGTAAGTACGAGTAAAATAAAGAAAGAACTTAACGTTACTTCGCGATCACGAATGTATACTTTTAGTAAAAATAAAGCGATTAGGAACTTAAAACAGAATCCTTTAATCAAAGAAGTTGATATTCATAAACAATTACCAAACACGTTAACTGTCAACGTGACTGAGTACCAAATTGTCGGTTTAGAAAAAAATAAAGATAAATATGTGCCAATTATAGAAGATGGTAAAGAATTAACAGAATACAAAGATGAAGTGTCACATGATGGGCCTATCATTGATGGGTTCAAAGGAGACAAAAAAACACGAATTATAAAAGCTTTATCAGAAATGTCACCTAAAGTGAGAAACTTAATTGCAGAGGTGAGTTACGCACCAACTAAAAATAAACAAAGTCGCATAAAGATCTTCACCAAAGATAATATGCAAGTTATTGGTGACATTACAACGATTGCAGACAAAATGCAATATTATCCTCAAATGTCACAATCATTAAGCAGAGATGACTCTGGCGAACTTAAGACAAATGGCTATATTGATTTATCGGTTGGAGCGTCATTTATTCCTTATCAAGGTTCATCAACTGTTCAATCGGGTACAGAACAAAATGTAACCAAGTCAACACAAGAAGAAAATGATGCAAAAGAAGAACTTCAAAATGTGTTGAATAAAATAAATAAACAATCTAAAGAAAATAATTAAAAAATTTCGATAATAGTATGTGTTTATAGTTCACAAGCTATTCAACGTATTGTACACTAAACATAGTGTACTTAAATAGTATAATTTGTCAGGAGGTGCCTATCTATGGAGGAACATTACTATGTGAGCATAGATATAGGTTCATCAAGCGTAAAAACAATAGTAGGCGAAAAATTTCACAACGGAATTAATGTGATAGGTACAGGGCAAACCTACACAAGTGGTATCAAGAATGGTTTAATTGATGATTTTGATATTGCAAGACAAGCAATTAAAGATACAATTAAGAAGGCTTCAATTGCCTCTGGTGTAGATATAAAAGATGTATTTTTAAAACTACCTATCATCGGTACCGAAGTATATGATGAATCAAATGAAATTGAATTTTATGAGGATACTGAAATTGATGGCACGCATATTGAATCAGTTTTAGAAGGTATCCGGGATAAAAATGATGTGCCTGAAACTGAAGTGATAAATGTATTCCCAATTCGTTTTGTAGTTGACAAAGACAATGAAGTTTCAGATCCTAAAGAATTAATTGCAAGACATTCATTAAAAGTAGATGCAGGTGTCATCGCAATCCAAAAATCTATTTTAATCAATATGATTAAATGTGTTGAGGCATGTGGTGTTGACGTGTTAGATGTTTATTCTGATGCGTACAATTATGGTTTTATTCTCACACCAACGGAGAAGGAATTAGGCGCTTGTGTTATTGATATCGGTGAAGACTTAACGCAAGTTGCTTTCTATGAACGAGGAGAACTTGTAGATGCTGAATCTATAGAAATGGCCGGTCGAGACATTACGGATGATATTGCTCAAGGACTAAATACTACATATGACACAGCTGAAAAGGTAAAACATCAATATGGTCATGCATTTTATGACTCTGCTTCAGATCAAGATGTCTTTTCAGTAGATCAAGTTGATTCAGATGAACATGTTCAATATACTCAAAAAGATTTAAGTGACTTTATTGAACAAAGAGTCGAAGATATATTCTTTGAAGTCTTTGACGTTTTACAAGAGCTAGGACTTACAAAAGTAAACGGAGGATTTGTAGTTACTGGTGGATCTGCAAATTTACTAGGTGTAAAAGAATTACTACAAGATATGGTTAGTGAAAAAGTGAGAATTCATACACCGTCACAAATGGGTATCAGAAAACCAGAATTTTCTTCGGCTATTTCTACGATTTCTAGTAGTATCGCTTTTGACGAGTTATTAGATTATGTTACAATTAGTTATCAAGATAGTGAAGAATTTGAAGAAGAAGTTATCGAAACTGATAAAGATACTGAAACAAAATCAAGCGGTTTTGATTGGTTTAAGCGTAAATCAAACAAAAAAGAAAATGACGAGGTAGCACCAGAAGCGCCTCGTGAAGAGTATTATGAAGACCGTGAAAATCATCTAGAAGATGAACAACAAACAGAAGGCAAAGCCAAAGAAGAAAGTAAGTTTAAAAAATTAATGAAATCTCTATTTGAATGATTATTGGCCATAAAGACTAGGAGGAAAATTAAATGTTAGAATTTGAACAAGGATTTAATCATTTAGCCACATTGAAAGTTATCGGTGTAGGTGGTGGCGGAAATAACGCCGTTAACCGTATGATTGACCATGGTATGAATAATGTAGAATTTATTGCCATCAACACTGATGGACAAGCTTTAAACTTATCAAAAGCTGAATCAAAAATTCAAATTGGTGAGAAATTAACACGTGGATTAGGTGCTGGTGCTAATCCTGAAATTGGGAAGAAAGCAGCAGAAGAATCAAGAGAACAAATTGAAGATGCTATCCAAGGTGCTGATATGGTATTCGTAACTGCTGGTATGGGTGGCGGTACTGGAACAGGTGCTGCACCGGTTGTTGCTAAAATAGCAAAAGAAATGGGTGCTTTAACTGTAGGTGTTGTTACGCGTCCATTCGGTTTCGAAGGTCGTAAGCGCCAAACACAAGCGGCTGCTGGTGTAGAATCTATGAAAGCAGCAGTGGATACATTAATTGTTATTCCAAATGATCGCTTATTAGATATCGTTGACAAATCTACGCCAATGATGGAAGCATTTAAAGAAGCGGATAATGTATTACGTCAAGGTGTACAAGGTATTTCAGATTTAATTGCAGTATCAGGTGAAGTGAACTTAGACTTTGCAGACGTTAAAACAATTATGTCTAATCAAGGTTCTGCGTTAATGGGTATCGGTGTGTCATCTGGTGAAAACAGAGCAGTCGAAGCCGCTAAAAAAGCAATTTCATCTCCATTATTAGAAACATCAATTGTAGGTGCTCAAGGTGTACTTATGAACATTACAGGTGGAGAATCACTGTCTTTATTTGAAGCTCAAGAAGCAGCTGATATTGTTCAAGATGCTGCAGATGAAGATGTGAATATGATTTTTGGTACAGTTATTAACCCAGAGCTTCAAGATGAAATTGTAGTTACTGTTATCGCAACTGGTTTTGAAGATAAACCTTCTTCACAAGGTCGTAAAGCTACAAGTACTGGTTTTGGTTCAAGTGTAAATAGTAGTTCTAATCATCAATCTGGTGCTAGTGCTAAAGAAGATTCATTCTCTGCACACACTTCTCATTCACAATCAAGTGAAAGTGTAAATGAAAGAAGCCACACTACTAAAGATGATGATATTCCTAGCTTTATTAGAAATAGAGAAGAAAGACGTTCTAGAAGAACTAGACGCTAATCGTCAATATAATCACTGTATTTTATAATAGCCTGAGACATTTTATAGTCTCAGGCATTTTTAACGTATTGGAGTATCTAAGTAATCTGAAAACTTAGTTATATATCAATATTTAACTAAATTTTTTTGTTTTGAAAGATAAGACAACACTTTTAATAAATTTTTGACGCTAATTCTCAAAATGACATTCATATATCGATAACACTGTTAATATAAATACTTTATATATTTATTATCTCATGTGCATCATTTAGGTAACCATTGATAGTTAGTAATTGGTACAAGTTTAAATAAATTTAAGTATGATATATAATTGTTTCATAATTGGTTACTTAATATTTAGATTATTTTTAGAACATTTCGATTTGAAATTAAGTGTATAGTGGAATGTATATATAAAGGGGTGGTGAAATATTTTGAAAGAGAGATTTATTAAGAAAACTCATTATTTAGACTATCAATTTGATGAGCCTACTGATATTAAGTTAGGTTTCACTACTCGAGAAAATGGGTTAAGTCCTTATCCTAATCATAGTTTTAATATGGCGAGATATATCAGTGACAGTGCACATCATATTACACATCATCAAAATATCTTAGCGAATCTTATTGGTTATACAAGAGATGAATGGGTTTTTCCTATACAAACACATGATAATCGTATCGTTGAAGTTACAAGTGAACATAAAGGAACAAATATTGATGAACTAACTGATGATTTACATGGCATAGATGGAATGTATACTTTTGATTCTCACATTCTTCTTACTATGTGTTATGCGGATTGTGTACCTGTATATTTTTATAGTGAACCACATGGCTATATAGGATTAGCACATGCAGGTTGGCGAGGAACATATGGTCAAATAGTAAAAGAAATGCTAAAAAAAGTGGATTTTGATTATGAAGACTTAAAGATTGTAATTGGTCCAGCAACTTCAAATTCTTATGAAATCAATGATGATATAAAAAATAAGTTTGAGGAATTAACCATTGATTCAACTTTATATATTGAGACCAGAGGTAAAAATCAACATGGTATTGATTTGAAAAAGGCTAACGCACTTCTTCTAGAAGAAGCTGGAGTTCCATCAAAAAACATATACGTTACGGAATATGCAACTTCAGAAAACTTAGATTTATTCTTTTCATATCGTGTTGAAAAAGGGCAGACGGGACGTATGTTAGCATTTATTGGACGGAAGTAAAGTGAATGAAGTAGGTGAATAATTTATGGATGTTAAAGAAAATCTTGCTAAGATTGAAAAGGAAATTGATGCAAGCATTAAAAAAAGTGCGCATTCAGCACAACCTCACGTGATTGCAGTAACAAAATATGTTACAATAGAGCGAGCTAGAGAAGCGTATAAAGTAGGAATAAGACATTTCGGTGAAAATCGATTAGATGGATTCAAAGAGAAGAAAGAATCTCTACCAAGCGATGTTAAATTACATTTCATTGGTTCTTTACAATCAAGGAAAGTAAAAGATATTATAAATGAAGTCGATTATTTTCATGCTTTAGATCGTTTAAGTCTAGCTAAGGAGATTAATAAAAGAGCAAATCATGTTATAAAATGTTTCTTACAAGTAAATGTTTCTGGAGAAGAATCTAAACATGGCATAGCTCTTGAAGAAGTGAATCAATTTATAAATCAAATTAAAGAATATGAAAATATCCAAATTATTGGATTAATGACGATGGCACCATTGACTGATGATTTATCGTACATAAGAAATTTATTTAAAGAATTAAGACATAAAAGAAATGAAATTCAACAATTCAATTTAGCACATGCACCTTGTACAGAATTATCTATGGGAATGAGTAATGATTATCAAATGGCAGTTGAAGAAGGTGCAACCTTTGTCAGAATTGGGACTAAACTTGTAGGAGAATAGGAGTGAGCCCCCCTTGGCTTTAAAGGATTTATTTAATAATTTTTTTGTAGTTGAAGAAGAAGAGGAAGTTGAAGGACCTGAAGAACGTGAATCTTCTAGATCACGTGAACGTGTTCAAGAACGCGAAGATTACAATCGTAATGAGAATCAAGCGACACCACAAACTTTTAACAATAAGCAACAAGCGATTAAGTCTGTACCTCAAAAGAACACTTTGAGATCGAATACAACTTCTGAAGAAAGGAATTATCGTATGAATAATAATTCAAAAAATAATTCTAGAAACGTTGTAACAATGAACCAAGCATCACAATCATATGCTGCTCAGGAAAGTTCAAAAATGTGTCTGTTTGAACCACGTGTCTTTTCAGATACTCAAGATATTGCCGACGAATTAAAAAACAGACGTGCAACTTTAGTAAATTTACAACGCATTGATCAAGTATCAGCAAAGCGTATTATTGATTTTTTAAGTGGTACGGTATACGCAATTGGTGGAGATATTCAACGCGTGGGTACTGATATTTTCTTATGCACACCTGATAATGTTGAAGTAGCCGGCAGTATAACTGATCACATCGAGAATATGGAGCAACACTACGAATAAGGAGTTCAACTATGGATATTGGTTTGCTAAGTACAATTTTCCGATTTATTATATTTTTAGTTCAAATATATTATTTTGGAATGATTATATATTTCTTTACTTCTTGGGTTCCGAGTATAAGAGAGTCTAAGTTTGGAGAATTTTTAGGAAAGTTATATGAACCTTTCTTAGAACCTTTCCGTAAAATTATTCCTCCTATTGGCTTTATAGACATTTCTTCTATCGCGGCAATCTTCGTTCTAGTTTTATTCCAAAGTGGTTTAGTAAAAATATTTAATTTAATTCTTGCATATTTATCTTAAAATGTGACACGCACTAATTTTATAATATTTAACATAACGAGGCAAAGTAGCTAGACTTTGACCTCGTTTTATCATATGACTTATTGTTGACAGTGTTATAGTCGTAGTGTTTTAAAAGTTTTTCAACATAAAAGGAGTAGATAACCATCGATATATATCAGCATTTTAGAAAGGAAGAACAAGATGCTCTCGATCAATTCATCGATAAATGTAAGCAGGCTGATGCTAATTATGCTCCAGTTCTAACCCATTTCTTGGATCCGAGAGGTCAATATATACTTGAAGTCATTACGCGTAGTTATCAAGATTTACATGTTACATTTTTTGGTGGACCACATGCAGAAAGAAAACGTGCAATCATCGCACCATTATATTTTAAGCCACAGCCTGAGGACTTTGAATTAACTTTATTTGAACTTCAATATCCTAAGAAATTTGTAACAATACAACATCAACACGTTCTTGGAACACTCATGTCACTGGGAATACAAAGAGATCAACTCGGCGATATTATAGTTGGAGAAGATATACAGTTTGTTTTGACAAAACAATTAGAATCATATATTATATCTGAATTAACGCGTATTAAGGGAGCCTCAGTTAAACTTAATTCTATTCCTACTGAAGATATGATACAATCAGAAGAGAATTGGAAAGTTCATAGTACAACTGTGAGCGCTTTGAGATTAGATGTAGTTTTAAAAGAGATGATTCATAAGTCTCGAAATATTGCACAACAATTAATTATAAAAAAAAGAGTCAAAGTTAACCATACAGTAATAGATTCTACAGATTTTCAATTAGAGCAGAATGATTTATTGTCAATCCAAGGTTATGGTAGAGCTCAAATTGTTGAAATAGGTGGAAAAACAAAAAAGAACAAGTTACACATTCATTATCAAACACTATTTAAATAGCTATCAATCAAGGAGGATTATCATGCCTTTTACACCAAGTGAGATTAAGAATAAAGAATTTACACGAGTAAAAAATGGTTTAGAACCTACAGAAGTTGCAAATTACTTAGAGCAACTAAGTAATGAAATCGAACGTTTAAAAGAAGATAAAAAGCAACTTGAAAAAGTCATTGAAGATAGAGATTCTAATATTAAATCATATAAAGATGTTCACCAATCAGTAAGCGATGCACTTATTCAAGCACAAAAAGTAGGAGAAGAGACAAAACAAGCAGCAACTAAAGAAGCTGAAGCCGTTTTATCAAAAGCACAAGTACAAGCTGACAGTATTGTGAATGATGCAATTGAAAAAGCGCGTCGTCTAGCTTTCCAAACTGAAGACATGAAACGACAATCTAAAGTTTTCCGCTCTCGTTTCCGTATGCTTGTTGAAGCACAACTTGACTTACTCAAAAGTGAAGATTGGGATTACTTACTCAATTATGATTTAGACGCCGAGCAAGTGACATTAGAAGATATTCATCATCTTCATGATAATGATTTGACACCTGAAGAACGTGCAATGAAACAAAAGCAAAATCAAGAAATATCGGCTAATCAGCCTTCTACATCAAGTTCAGAATCTGTGAGTCAATCAAATGCAAATAACGAATCATCACAATCAACATCAAATAATTAAAAACGAATCACAGGTTAACTATTTGATGTAAAAATACCGAAGAAATTTCATTGTTTATTAAAAATGCATTTTCTAAATAGTAATTTATTGATATGATATAAAGACAGACGCGTAAGAAACAGTGAACATAGTACAGCGAGTTAGGATTGGTGTGAGCCTAGCATATTGTTTGTTTCTTATATCACTGGCTTTTTCAATTTTATAAATATTCTTAAGAGAACTCTAAGTTGAGTTAAGTAGGGTGGTACCGCGGATTAACCGTCCCTTTTAATTGAACTTAGAGTTCTTTTTTATCATTACAAGGAGTGAATTTAATGAATTACAAAGATACCCTATTAATGCCGAAAACTGATTTTCCTATGAGAGGTGGCTTACCGAATAAAGAACCACAAATTCAAGAAATGTGGGATAATGATGAGCAATATCGCAAAGCGTTAGAAAAAAATAAAAATAATCCATCATTCATTTTGCATGACGGACCACCATATGCTAATGGTAATTTACATATGGGACATGCATTAAATAAAATCATAAAGGATTTTATTGTTCGTTATAAAACAATGCAAGGCTTTTATGCACCGTATGTGCCAGGTTGGGATACTCATGGTTTACCAATTGAACAGGCTTTAACTAAAAAAGGCGTTGATCGCAAAAAAATGTCAGTTGCAGAATTTAGAGAGAAATGTAAAGAATTTGCATTAAAGCAAATTGACATTCAAAAGAAAGATTTTAAGCGCCTTGGTGTACGAGGTGATTTTAATAATCCATACATTACATTAACACCTGAATACGAAGCCGCACAAATAAGATTATTTGGAGAAATGGCAGACAAAGGTTTGATTTATAAAGGGAAAAAACCTGTGTATTGGTCACCTTCAAGTGAATCATCACTTGCAGAAGCTGAGATAGAATATCATGACAAACGTTCTGCATCAATTTACGTTGCTTTTGACGTCAAAGACAGTAAAGGTAAAGTTGATTCTGATGCCCAATTTATTATTTGGACAACTACACCATGGACAATTCCATCAAATGTGGCAATTACAGTTCATCCAGAGCTAAAATATGGTCAGTATAATGTTGATGGACATAAATACATAGTTGCCCAAGCATTATCAGAAGAAGTCGCAGAAGCATTAGGTTGGGATAAAGATTCTATACAATTAGAGAAAGAATTCACAGGTAAAGAATTGGAATTTATAGAGGCACAACATCCATTCCTAGATCGTGTATCATTAGTAATTAACGGTGAACATGTTACGACAGACGCTGGTACGGGATGTGTCCATACAGCTCCCGGTCACGGGGAAGATGACTATATTGTAGGTCAAAAATATGATTTACCAGTAATTAGTCCTTTAAATGATAAAGGTGTATTCACTGAAGAAGGTGGACCATTTGAAGGAATGTTCTACGACAAAGCAAACAAAGCTGTGACTGATCTTTTAAAAGAAAAAGACGCACTACTTAAACTTGACTTTATTACACATAGTTATCCTCATGATTGGCGTACGAAAAAACCTGTTATCTTTAGAGCTACACCACAATGGTTTGCATCCATTAATAAAGTAAGACAGGATATTCTTGATGCAATTGAAGACACGAACTTTAAAGTAGACTGGGGTAAAACACGAATTTACAATATGATTCGCGATCGTGGCGAATGGGTAATTTCTCGTCAACGTGTATGGGGCGTTCCTTTACCGGTATTTTATGCTGAAAATGGCGACATCATTATGACTAAAGAGACAGTAAATCATGTTGCAGATTTATTTGAAAAATACGGTTCAAATATTTGGTTTGAAAAAGAAGCTAAAGAATTACTTCCTGAAGGATTTAGTCATCCTGGAAGCCCTAACGGTGAATTTACTAAAGAAACTGATATTATGGACGTTTGGTTTGATTCTGGTTCATCACACCGTGGTGTATTAGAAACGAGACCTGAACTTTCATTCCCAGCAGACCTCTATTTTGAGGGTAGTGATCAGTATCGCGGTTGGTTCAACTCTTCAATTACAACTGCTGTAGCTACTCGTGGTCAAGCGCCGTATAAATTCTTGTTATCACATGGCTTTGTCATGGACGGTGAAGGTAAGAAGATGAGTAAGTCATTAGGTAATGTTATAGTTCCTGATCAAGTTGTTAAACAAAAAGGCGCAGATATTGCACGTTTATGGGTAAGTAGTACTGATTACCTTTCTGATGTGCGTATTTCCGATGAAATTCTTAAACAAACGTCTGATGTATATCGAAAAATTCGAAATACTTTAAGATTTATGTTAGGTAATATTAACGATTTCAACCCTGAAACGGATAGTATTGCTGAAACAAATTTACTTGAAGTAGATCGCTATTTGTTAAATCGTTTACGTGAATTCACAGCGAGTACGATTAATAACTATGAGAATTTTGATTATTTGAATATTTATCAAGAAGTTCAAAACTTTATCAATGTTGAACTAAGTAACTTCTATTTAGATTACGGTAAAGATATACTTTATATTGAGAAAAAAGATTCTCATAAACGTCGTAGCATGCAAACCGTTTTATATCAAATACTTATTGACATGACAAAATTACTAGCACCAATTTTAGTGCATACAGCTGAAGAAGTTTGGTCTCATACGCCTCATGTAAAAGAAGAAAGTGTACACCTTTCAGATATGCCTAAAGTTGTTGATGTAGATGAAGAATTGTTAGAAAAATGGAATACATTTATGAATTTACGTGATGATGTTAACCGTGCATTAGAACAAGCACGTAATGAAAAAGTAATTGGTAAGTCATTAGAAGCTAAAGTGGTTATTGGAAACAATGAAACATTTAATACAGCGGAATTCTTACAACAATTTAATGACTTACAACAATTATTCATCGTTTCACAAGTTGAAGTTAAAGATAAAGTAAATGATGGTGTATCCTATCAATATGGAGATATCCATATTAAACATGCTGAAGGTGAAAAATGTGAAAGATGTTGGAACTATACAGAAGAATTAGGTTCAGTAGGTGAACTTGAACATTTATGCCCACGATGTCAAGAAGTAGTAAAAACTTTAGTATAATAAAAAGTTTTTACATGTGAGCGTGTATTTCAAGAAAATAAATTTTAAATTATTGATTAAATACAATAAGAAAGCCCAAAATGAATTTCATTTTGGGCTTATTTTTGTGAAGTTATAAGATTTCAAATAAAGAAATTTCACTAACTTTTTAAAGGTAATTTGATAAAGTAGATTTCTATATTTAATGTTTGGTTTTTAATAAAATTGAACAAGTTTCGTAGATTCATATTCATTACATTTTTGTGTCATAGAATATTTTTCTCATTATAAGCACAGTGATTGTATTGAATCTTCATGTATAAAATGATAACAATATTAATAAGGTATAAATCAATCATTTGAGTTCAATTTAATTTTTAGTCATAATATATAAAATACAAAGTGTTGGATAGTGTAGTATAGTATTTATTCACATTACTGATTGAATTCATTAGGATTTAATAATAAAAGCATCAATATAATAATTTTATCTAAATGTATTAAATTTTTGTATAGATACAATTCATAATCAAACGTCTTGGACAAAAATATTTAATTTTTAATAAAATATAGGCATATGTTTTTAATAAACGTTGTTACTAAATTTAGATAGCATTTAGATTTTCATTTATCTTTATTATGTGAGTGAAAAAAAGAGAAAGATTAAAAGAAGAAACACGTATATATTTTTTATTACTGCGCTTAAAAAGATAAACATACACTTTCAACAAAGTAATCATTTAATTATTTAAAAGAAAAGTAATCATTTAATTATTTAAAAGAAAAGTAATCATTGAAAGGAAAATAAGATGTTTCATAACAAAAATGCAAATTTTGTAAATGGTGTAACTATCAATATTAAAGATAAAGAAACAATTAAAACATTTTATGAGAATGTTTTAGGATTTAATCTTATCAATGAATCTGAAACTGCTGTACAATTTGAAGTTGGCGATTCAAATCAATTTATTACTTTTATTGAAATACAGAATGGACGAGAACCGTTAATGTCTGAAGCAGGTCTTTTCCATATTGGTATATTGTTGCCTACTTTGACTACATTAGCTGATTTACTCGTACATTTAAGTGATTTTGAAGTACCAGTGAACGGTGGACAACAAAGTGTTGCAACATGTTTATTTATTGAGGATCCAGAGGGCAATGCTATAAAGTTTTATGTCGATCGTGAGACAGAATCATGGATTGATGAGAAAGAAGGCAGAATTAGAATGGATATTGCTCCAATTAATGTACCTCGATTACTGCAAAACGTCTCTCATACTCAATGGCAGGGCATACCAGATGAAACTAAATTAGGTTCATTACATATTAAGTCCATTCGAATTTCTGATGTTAAATCATATTATTTAAATTATTTTGGACTAGAAGAATCAGCATATATGGACGATTATTCTCTATTTTTATCTTCAAACGAGTATTATAATCATTTGGCTGTTAATCAGTGGTTATCTGCGACAAAACGAGTAGATAATGAACATACCTATGGTTTAGCTATGATAGATTTTCACTATCCAAAAACAACACATAAAAATCTTAAAGGACCTGATGGTATTTATTTTAGATTTAATAGAATAAAAGAAGTGTGATGATATGAAAAAAGCAATCATAGTCATGTTTGTTGTTACTGTTATCTTGACAATAGCAGCACTCATTGACGAGTTTATGATTCAAGATGCGAAACATGGTCAAAGTCGTTTTACGTCACATCATCCTATGAAAATCAATACATATAAAAAGGGGCAGTGTACATATTACGTCTTTGAACGTGTTAAAAATGATGGAAATAAGATAAACAATAATTGGAGCGACGCCAAGCATTGGGATAAAAAAGCAATTGATGATGGATACATTGTTGACCGTAACCCTAAAAAAGGATCAATATTACAATCTTCTAAAGGGAAATACGGTCATGTTGCATATATAGAAACAATAAATGAAGATGGTTCTATGTAAGTTTCAGAAATGAACTATACACAACCTTATGAAATCACAAAACGCACAATTCATACCTATGATATTAAAAATTATTATTATATTCATCCGCAAAAGATAAAAACATAATAGACAAGATATCTTTTTCAAAATTACGTTCTAGGATATAATGTTAAGTGTTGCTTTAGATGACATTAAAAAGAATGGAGGCACTTCTTTGAAAAAGAAATACTATATTAGCATCTCTTTACTTATGACAATCATTGTATTAGTTTTCGATCAAGTTTCTAAATGGCTTATTACAATCTCAATGAAGGTTGGAGATTCATATGAAATTATCCCTAACTTTTTAAATATTACATCCCATAGAAACAACGGTGCAGCATGGGGGATTTTGAGTGGTAAAATGCTATTTTTCTATATTATTACTATCATTATTTTAATCGTTTTAGTTATTTTTTATATTAAAGAAGCACAATTTAATTTGTTTATGCAAGTTGCAATAAGCCTATTATTTGCTGGAGCTTTAGGAAATTTTATTGATCGCGTATTACATGGCGAAGTTGTGGATTTTATTGATACAAATATATTCGGATACGATTTTCCTATCTTTAATATTGCGGATTCAAGCTTAACAATTGGAGTTATATTCGTAATCATCGCACTCATTAAAGATGCAATCATAAATAAGAAGGAGGTCTAGTTTTGGAAAATTATAATTTTAATATTATCGAACAATCACAAGTTGGACAACGTATAGATAAACTTGTTTCAGATTTAAATAAAGATTGGTCACGTAGTCAACTTCAAGATTGGATTAAAGAAGGTTTAGTCAAGGTAAATGGTAAAGTAATTAAATCGAACTATAAGGTCAAGTTAAATGACAAAATTGTTGTAACCGAGAAAGAAGTCGTAGAGGCAGATATAAAACCTGAAAACTTAAATTTAGATATTTATTATGAAGACGAAGACGTTGCTGTTGTATATAAACCAAAAGGTATGGTTGTACATCCATCTCCAGGCCATTATAGTGGAACATTAGTAAATGGATTAATGTATCAAATTAAAGATTTATCAGGAATCAATGGCGAAATACGTCCCGGCATAGTTCATAGAATAGATAAAGATACGTCTGGTTTATTAATGGTTGCTAAAAATGATGTTGCTCATCGTCATTTAGTTGAACAACTTATGTCTAAAACTGTTAAACGAAAATACACGGCGTTAGTTCATGGTAATATCCCTCATGATTATGGCACTATTGACGCACCAATTGGTCGAAATAAAAACGATAGACAATCGATGGCTGTGGTTGATGACGGTAAAGAAGCTGTGACACACTTTAATGTATTAGAGCATTTTAAAGATTATACATTGATAGAATGTCAATTAGAAACAGGGCGTACACATCAAATTCGTGTACATATGAAATATATTGGTTATCCTCTTGTAGGGGATCCGAAGTATGGACCTAAAAAAACGTTAGATATCGATGGACAAGCTTTACATGCTGGTATAATTGGTTTCGAACATCCTGTAACACATGAATACATTGAGAAGCATGCAACATTACCTAACGATTTTGAAAAGTTACTAGATGATATAAGACGTAGAGATGCATAAACGAATGAGGCATCGATTTTTAATTATAAATACTAACTTTGCCATTGACTTATACTATTAAAAGTTTTAAACTAATAACAGTTTAAATATAAAAACGTCATCTTTAATTGAGGGTCCAGAGAGGCTCCGAAGATATGAATAATTAGGATAATAATATTTTGATGATTAAGTTACTAATACTTTTGCTGTGTTTATAACTTAAGAATGTGAATATAATAGAGAATATAGATTATTCTCTTTAACTTTTTGTCTCATATCTTTATTAAAGATATGAGTTTTTTTATATTAAAAGAGGTGAAACAATGTCTGAACGAATTATTTTAGATGAGGCAGCGATACAACGTACAATTACACGAATTGCTCATGAAATTCTAGAATATAACAAGGGAACTAAAGATTTAGTTCTATTAGGCATTAAAACAAGAGGTGCTTTTTTAGCACATCGTATACAAGATAAAATAAATTCAATTGAACAACAATTAGTACCAACAGGTACTATCGATATCACGCATTTTCGAGATGACGTTGATAAGGTAGTGCAACAAGCTGATCAATACGCTTTTGATATTAATGTAGATATTAATAACAAAGTGGTTGTTATCATTGACGATGTTTTGTATACCGGACGTACAGTAAGAGCCTCATTAGATGCGATTTTATTACATACAAGACCTATTAAAATAGGGCTTGCAGCACTTGTGGATCGTGGTCATCGTGAACTCCCTATACGCGCAGATTTTGTAGGAAAAAATATACCTACAGCACGAGATGAATCTGTTTCAGTTTATTTAGAAGAAATTGACGATAGAAATGCAGTCGTCATTGAATAATTATCCTTTTAAAACAGTACGAGAGACTGAAAAAGGTGAAGTGTTTCTTATGGATAAATCTAAATATGACTATAAAAAGATTATGTAAACTATAAATATCCAATAGAAGCTTCATTGATAAATGTGATGATAAAAGTTTAACTTAACATTACACTTAGATATATTTCATTTTAGTCTCTTTACATTCTACTGATTGTAAAGAGACTTTTTTTATGAAAGGAAATGAATCAACATGGAAAATGAGCAAATGTTTGAGCGTACCGTTCAGCCAGTTCTTGATGTAAAAGATAAACCAAAACCAGCACAATGGGCATTTCTGAGTCTTCAACATTTATTTGCAATGTTTGGATCAACTGTACTTGTACCATTTTTAACACATCTGCCTATATCAGCAGCTTTGTTGGCATCAGGTATTGGTACACTTTTATACATATTAATCACAAAAGCGAAAATTCCTGCCTACCTAGGATCGAGTTTTGCCTTTATTACACCTATCATTACAGGGTTAAGTACACATAGTCTTGGAGATATGCTGGTTGCATTATTTATGAGTGGATTAATGTACGTGATTATAGGTATTTTCATTAAATTGAGTGGAACACATTGGTTAATGCACTTGTTACCACCAGTAGTTGTCGGACCAGTAATAATGGTCATTGGGTTAAGTTTAGCTCCTACAGCAGTAAACATGGCCATGTTCGAAAATTCTGCTGAAATGAAAGGGTATAACTTAAGTTACTTAATTGTTGCTTTGATTACATTAGCAGTAACCATCATCGTCCAAGGATTCTTCAAAGGATTTTTATCACTAATACCTGTACTTATAGGTATTATAGTGGGATATATTGTATCCATTTTCATGGGCATAGTTAAATTTGCTCCAATAGCACAAGCGAAATGGATAGATTTTCCTCATATTTATCTACCATTTAAAGATTACACACCATCTTTTCATTTAGGACTCATTCTCGTGATGATACCCGTGGTGTTTGTGACGGTAAGTGAACATATTGGTCATCAAATGGTAATTAATAAAATAGTAGGACGCAATTTCTTTGAAAATCCAGGTTTAGATAAATCAATCATTGGTGATGGTGTTTCAACTATGTTTGCAAGTATGATAGGAGGTCCTCCTAGTACAACTTATGGTGAAAATATAGGTGTACTAGCGATCACCAAAATATATAGTATTTACGTTATTGGTGGTGCGGCAGTTATAGCTATCATTCTTGCATTTATTGGTAAGTTCACTGCTTTAATATCTTCAATACCTACGCCAGTGATGGGTGGTGTCTCAATTTTATTATTCGGTATTATAGCAGCTAGTGGTTTAAGAATGCTTGTTGAAAGTCAAGTAGATTTCGCAAGCAATCGCAACTTGGTTATAGCATCAGTTGTGCTTGTTGTCGGGATTGGTAATCTTCTTATCAATTTAAAAGGCATAGGTATCAATTTACAAATTGAAGGAATGGCATTATCAGCACTTTCAGGAATAATATTAAATTTAATTTTGCCAAAAGATAAAAACCAAATAAATTAAGCTTTATTTCTATAGGAGGCGCTTTATGGAACACTTATTATCAATGGAGCATTTATCTAATTCAGAAATTTATGATTTAATTACTATCGCTTGCCAATTCAAATCTGGTGAGCGACCATTACCTCAATTTAACGGTCAATACGTATCAAACTTATTCTTCGAAAATTCAACGCGAACAAAGTGTAGCTTTGAGATGGCAGAACAAAAATTAGGATTAAAACTTATTAATTTTGAAACAAGTACATCATCTGTAAAAAAGGGTGAGTCACTTTATGACACATGTAAAACACTTGAAAGTATAGGTGTTGATTTACTTGTCATACGTCACTCCCAAAATTCTTATTACGAAGAACTGGATCAATTAAATATTCCAATTGCTAATGCAGGTGATGGAAGTGGACAACATCCTACTCAGAGTTTATTAGACATAATGACAATATATGAAGAATATGGTTCGTTTGAAGGTTTGAATATTCTAATATGCGGGGACATTAAAAATTCTCGTGTCGCAAGAAGTAATTATCATAGTTTAACATCATTAGGTGCCAACGTAATGTTCTCAAGTCCAAAAGAATGGGTAGATAATACATTAGAGGCGCCTTATGTTGAAATTGATGAAGTCATTGATAAAGTAGATATTGTTATGTTGCTTAGAGTTCAACATGAAAGACATGGAATTTCAGGTGAAGCTAACTTTGCTGCTGAAGAATATCATCAACAATTTGGTTTAACACAGGCTAGATATGATAAATTAAAAGAGGAAGCCATTGTAATGCATCCAGCTCCTGTAAATAGAGGTGTTGAAATTAAAAGCGAGCTAGTTGAAGCACCTAAGTCTCGAATATTTAAGCAGATGGAAAATGGAATGTATTTAAGAATGGCAGTAATAAGTGCGCTTTTACAATAGAAAGGGGTTAATTCTACATGAAATTAATTAAAAACGGAAAAATCTTAAAAAACGGTATCCTAAAAGACACAGAAATATTAATCGACGGTAAACGTATTAAACAAATTAGTAGTAAAATTAATGCCTCATCTTCAAATATTGAAGTTATTGATGCAAAAGGAAATTTAATTGCTCCCGGTTTTGTAGATGTTCATGTGCACCTACGTGAACCAGGTGGTGAACATAAAGAAACAATTGAAAGTGGTACAAAAGCCGCTGCAAGAGGTGGTTTTACTACAGTATGCCCTATGCCTAATACAAGACCTGTACCAGATACAGTTGAACATGTCAGAGAATTAAGACAACGAATTTCTGAAACAGCACAAGTTAGGGTGTTGCCTTATGCTGCTATTACTAAGAGACAAGCAGGTACTGAACTTGTTGATTTTGAAAAATTAGCACTAGAAGGTGTGTTTGCATTTACTGACGATGGTGTGGGAGTTCAAACAGCAAGTATGATGTATGCTGCTATGAAGCAAGCTGCAAAAGTTAAAAAACCGATTGTCGCACACTGTGAAGATAATAGCTTAATCTATGGTGGTGCAATGCATAAAGGTAAACGTAGTGAAGAATTAGGCATACCTGGTATTCCAAATATTGCTGAATCTGTACAAATTGCTAGAGATGTATTATTGGCTGAAGCAACTGGTTGTCACTATCATGTGTGTCATGTTTCAACTAAGGAAAGTGTTCGAGTAATCAGAGACGCTAAAAAAGCTGGTATCCATGTAACAGCAGAAGTTACACCACATCATTTATTATTAACTGAAAATGATGTTCCTGGCGATGATTCAAACTACAAAATGAATCCACCATTAAGAAGTAATGAAGATAGAGAAGCACTTTTAGAAGGCTTATTAGATGGAACAATTGATTGTATTGCAACGGATCATGCACCTCACGCTAAAGAAGAAAAAGCACAACCTATGACAAAAGCACCTTTCGGCATCGTAGGTAGTGAAACAGCATTCCCATTACTTTATACACACTTTGTAAGACGAGGTAATTGGTCACTGCAACAATTAGTTGATTATTTCACTATTAAACCAGCTACTATTTTCAACTTAAATTATGGAAAATTACACAAAGATAGTTACGCTGATTTAACAATAATTGATCTTAATACTGAAAAAGAAATCAAAAGTGAAGATTTCTTATCTAAAGCTGATAACACTCCATTTATTGGTGAAAAAGTTTATGGAAATCCAACACTAACAATGCTTAAAGGTGAAGTAGTATTCGAGGAGGAAAAGTAGATGCTTGAAAAACGTTATCTTGTACTGGAAGATGGCTCTTATTACGAAGGATATCGCTTAGGGTCAGATGACTTATCTATAGGCGAAATTGTATTCAACACTGCTATGACGGGGTACCAAGAAACAATCTCTGACCCGTCTTACACAGGTCAAATCATAACTTTTACGTACCCACTAATTGGAAACTATGGTATTAATCGCGATGATTTTGAATCATTAACACCTAAATTAAATGGGGTAGTAGTAAAGGAAGCAAGTACACACCCTAGTAACTTTAGACACCAAAAAACTTTACACGAAACACTTGCTCAATATCATATTCCTGGTATATCGGGGGTAGATACTAGAAGTATTACTCGTAAAATTAGAAATCATGGTGTTTTAAGAGCTGGATTTACAGATAATAAAGATAACATTCAGGAACTTGTTGAACAGTTGAAAACTGCTGAATTACCTAGAGATGAAGTTCAAACGGTTTCTACAAAAACACCATATGTATCAACAGGTTCCGATTTAAGCGTCGTTTTACTCGACTTTGGTAAAAAGCAAAATATCGTTCGTGAATTAAATTTACGTGGTTGCAACGTCACAGTTGTACCATATGATACGTCAGCTGAAGAGATTTTAGGCATGTCTCCAGATGGTGTCATGCTATCAAACGGACCTGGTGATCCAGACGAAGTTGACGTTGCTTTAGATATGATCAGAGGCATATTAGGAAAGATACCATTCTTTGGTATCTGCCTTGGTCATCAACTTTTTGCATTATCACAAGGCGCAACTTCATTCAAAATGAAATTTGGACATCGTGGTGTGAACCATCCCGTTAAAGATTTAAGAACAGGTAAAATAGATATCACGAGCCAAAATCACGGCTATTCTATTGATCGTGACTCGCTAAAAAATACTGACCTTGAAGTTACACACATTGCTTTAAACGATGGTACTGTTGAAGGACTAAGACATAAAGAACTTCCAGCGTTTTCAGTCCAATATCATCCTGAAGCAAGACCAGGTCCAAGTGATTCTAATTACTTATTTGATGAGTTCATAGCAATGATGAAGGATTTCAAAGAAAAGGAGCGTCAAATCAATGCCTAAAAGAGATGATATTAAGACAATTTTAGTAGTCGGTTCAGGCCCAATTATTATTGGACAAGCTGCAGAATTTGACTATGCAGGAACACAAGCTTGTCTAGCATTAAAAGAAGAAGGCTACAGAGTTATTTTAGTTAATTCTAATCCTGCAACAATAATGACAGATAAAGAAATTGCCGATAAAGTCTACATAGAACCATTAACGCACGATTTTATTGCTCGTATTATTAGAAAAGAACAACCAGATGCATTATTACCTACTTTAGGTGGTCAAACTGGGTTGAACATGGCGATTCAACTTCATGATAGTGGTGTGTTAGAAGCTAATAATGTAAAGTTGTTAGGCACAGAGCTAGAGTCTATTCAACAAGCCGAAGATCGTGAAATGTTTAGAACATTAATGAATGATTTAAATGTACCTGTACCAGAAAGCGATATTGTTAATACAGTAGAACAAGCATTTGAATTTAAAGAACAAGTTGGATACCCGTTAATTGTACGTCCTGCATTTACGATGGGAGGTACTGGCGGTGGTATTTGCCATAATGATGCTGAATTAAAAGAAGTTGTTAGTAATGGTTTACACTATAGCCCTGCTACACAATGTTTAATAGAAAAATCAATCGCAGGTTATAAAGAAATCGAATATGAAGTTATGCGTGATAAAAATGATAACGCAATCGTAGTATGTAATATGGAGAACATAGATCCTGTAGGCATTCATACTGGAGATTCAATCGTTGTTGCACCGAGTCAAACACTGTCAGATGTAGAATATCAAATGCTACGAGACGTATCTTTAAAAGTAATTCGTGCTTTAGGTATTGAAGGTGGATGTAATGTGCAACTCGCGCTTGACCCACATTCATTGAATTATTACATCATTGAGGTCAACCCACGTGTGTCTCGTTCATCAGCATTAGCTTCAAAAGCGACGGGTTATCCTATTGCAAAATTAGCTGCTAAGATTGCCGTAGGTTTAACATTAGATGAAATGCTTAACCCTATCACAGGAACTTCATATGCTGCATTTGAACCAACTTTAGACTATGTTATTTCTAAAATTCCACGTTTCCCATTTGATAAATTCGAAAAAGGTGAACGTGAACTTGGAACTCAAATGAAAGCGACAGGCGAAGTCATGGCAATCGGTCGTACATATGAAGAATCTTTACTGAAAGCCATTCGTTCACTTGAATATGGTGTTCATCATTTAGGTTTACCAAATGGAGAAAGTTATGAATTAGATTACATTAAAGAGCGTATTGGACATCAAGATGATGAAAGATTGTTCTTTATCGGCGAAGCAATTCGTAGAGGAACATCTCTTGAAGAACTTCATAATATGACAAAAATTGACTATTTCTTCCTAAATAAGTTCCAAAACATTATTGATATTGAGCATGAACTTAAAAATCATCAAGGTGATTTAGAGTATTTAAAATACGCTAAAGATTATGGTTTTAGTGATAAAGTGATTGCTCATAGATGGGATAAGGAAGAAAAAGACATATATCAACTACGTATGAGTCAAAATATTAAACCAGTTTATAAAATGGTTGATACATGTGCAGCTGAATTTGAATCCACAACGCCATACTATTATGGTACGTATGAATATGAAAATGAATCTATAGTAACTGATAAAGAGAAAATTCTAGTACTAGGTTCAGGACCAATTAGAATTGGCCAAGGGGTAGAATTTGATTATGCAACTGTACATGCAGTATGGGCTATTCAAAATGCTGGTTACGAAGCTATTATTGTGAATAATAATCCGGAGACTGTATCTACTGACTTTTCAATTTCTGACAAATTATATTTTGAACCACTAACAGAAGAAGATGTTATGAATATCATTAACTTAGAACAACCTAAAGGTGTTGTAGTACAATTTGGTGGTCAAACAGCAATAAACTTAGCTGATAAGTTAGCACAACATGGTGTTAAAATTCTCGGAACATCATTAGAAGATTTAAATCGAGCTGAGGATAGAAAGGAATTTGAAGCGTTATTACGTGAAATAGCTGTACCCCAGCCACAAGGTAAAACTGCTACATCACCTAAAGAAGCTCTTGAAAATGCAAGAGAAATAGGCTATCCAGTTGTAGTTCGTCCTTCATACGTGCTTGGTGGCCGTGCAATGGAGATTGTAGATAATGATCAAGAACTTGAAAATTATATGACTCAAGCTGTTAAAGCAAGTCCAGAACATCCTGTATTGGTAGACCGCTATTTAACAGGAAAAGAGATAGAAGTGGATGCTATTTCAGATGGTGAGACTGTCGTGATTCCAGGAATTATGGAACATATAGAGCGTGCAGGTGTTCACAGTGGAGATTCTATTGCAGTTTATCCACCACAAACACTGACTCAAGACGAAATTAATACACTCGAAGACTACACAATTAAATTGGCAAAAGGTTTAAATATTAAAGGTCTTATTAACATTCAATTTGTCATAGCTCACGACGGTGTTTATGTGTTAGAAGTTAATCCGCGTTCAAGCCGTACGGTACCATTCTTAAGTAAGATTACTGATATTCAAATGGCACAATTAGCGATGCGTGCAATTATGGGTGAAACGCTTGCCGAAATTGGGTTCAAACAAGGTATCCAACCATACTCTGAAGGCGTATATGTTAAAGCGCCCGTATTTAGTTTTAATAAATTAAAAAATGTAGATATAACGCTTGGACCAGAGATGAAGTCTACAGGTGAAGTTATGGGTAAAGACCTAACACTTGAAAAAGCGCTATACAAAGGTCTCACTGGTAGCGGATTTGAAGTGAAAGATCATGGTACAGTATTGATGACTGTAAGTGATAAAGATAAAGATGAAATAGTCAAGATTGCACATCGATTAAATGAAATAGGCTACAAAATATTGGCTACTCGTGGAACAGCACAAAAGTTAAAAGATCATAATATTCCAGTTGAGGTCGTAGGTAAAATCGGTGGCGAGGATGATTTACTGACACGAATTCAAAATGGAGAAGTGCAAATTGTCATTAATACTATGACAAAAGGAAAAGAAATCGAACGAGATGGATTCCAAATTCGACGTACAACAGTTGAAAATGGTGTACCTTGTTTAACATCACTGGATACTGCCAGTGCTTTAACAAATGTCATTGAAAGCATGACGTTTACTATGAGAAATGTATAATCTTTATGATAGAAGTTAAAAGGAGAAGATGAGTGTGAGAAATCTACCCATTATAGCATTAGATTTTAAATCAGCAGACGAGGTTCATACATTTTTAAATAAATTTAATGAACCGTTATGCGTCAAAATTGGGATGGAGTTATTTTATCAAACAGGGCCAGCTTTAATTAAGTCCATTAAAAAAAGAGGTCATGATATCTTTTTAGATTTAAAATTACATGACATACCTAATACTGTGAGTAAAGCAATGGAAGGCTTAGCACGTTTAGATGTAGATTTAGTCAATGTTCATGCTGCCGGTGGTATTAAAATGATGGAAGAAGCTAAAAAAGGGTTAAGAAAACATAATGCTGATATTAAAATCATTGCAGTTACTCAATTAACTTCAACTACTGAAAGACAATTACATGAAGAACAAAATATTCAAACCTCAATAGAGGAGGCAGTTTTAAATTATGCTCGTCTTACTAAAAAAGCTGGTTTAGACGGTGTCGTATGTTCTCCTCTTGAGGCTGAGATGATTTCTAAAGAACTAGGTACTGACTTTTTAAAAGTGACACCAGGTATTCGCCCGAAAGGCGCAGCTCGTAATGATCAACAACGAATTACAACACCAGAGGAAGCTAAAACCTTGGGGTCAACACATATCGTAGTAGGTCGACCTATCACTCAAAGTGAGCATCCAATTGACAGTTATCATAAAATAAAAGAAAGTTGGTTAAGTTAAATGGCTAAAAATATTGCTAAAGCATTGTTAGACATAGAGGCAGTTTCATTATCTCCAAATGATTTATTTACTTGGAGCTCTGGAATTAAATCGCCTATATATTGTGATAATCGAATAACTTTAGGCTACCCTGAAGTGCGTAATGCGATTAGAGATGGGTTAATTCAATTAATTAAAGAACATTTTTCTAACGTTGAAATTATCTCGGGTACGGCCACTGCTGGTATCCCTCATGCAGCTTACATTTCTGAAAAATTAGAATTACCTATGAATTACGTTAGATCAAAAAGTAAAAGCCATGGTAAACAAAACCAAATAGAAGGTGCAAAAAGCGAGAATAAAAATGTCGTTGTAGTCGAGGATTTAATTTCTACTGGAGGTTCTTCGATTACAGCTGTCGAAGCATTGGAAGAAGCGGGAGCTAATGTGCTTGGGGTCGTTGCTATATTCACATATGGTCTTGCGAAAGCAGACAAGACATTTAATAAGGCTCATATTCCGTTTTACACTTTAAGTGATTATAATGAGCTTATAGAAGTTGCGAAAGATGAAGGTAAAATCTCTTTAAATGATATCCAAACATTAGTTGATTGGCGAGATAACTTATCGTAATATATGAATGGTGAGGAGGCGTCTAATGGAACAAAATAATGATAATAATCATCTTTACACTTTAATAAAACATTGTAATGAGTTTCTTTATAGACGAGATGATTATAGAATTCCATCTGATTCTCAATCAGACCATTCTAATAATGAAAATATTTTAAAAACAATGAATGATGAAGTATTTAAACATTCAATTGAAATTTTTAAACGTGCCAAGAAAAATTTAAATCATTAACTATAAATCGATATTCTAAAAACACTCCAAAAGTGATGATTCAATCAACTTTCGGAGTGTTTTTATGAATTAACTTCGAAATCATAGTAAATTTTTATTATAAAGTCAGAATGAATTGTGGAAATAAGCTGAGAAGAAAAATCACTAGAGTATTCCAATTCATCGTACAATTGTACTTCACCTTCAATGCATATTTGAAATAATTATATTCAAATCAATAAATTCTACACGCATTATTTACGATAAATCAAAGGTTATAATAATTACTCAAAATTAACGTATAAACATCTTAGTCATTAGCCATCCAATTAATAGAACTAATGCAAATATTAATAATGGCACACCATAATGTATGAGCATAACAACGCCTCCAATCTTAATCGAACTATCAATCAAATTAAGAATCAAACTATATTAAAGTTCTAATTTTTTAAATCCTATATAACTACATTCTACAATGAAAGGACATACATGTTAAAATAATAAGTAAGATTGATTTTTAAATAACAAGAATACGATATAAAGAGGGAATAGCACATGGACATACCAAAAATTACGACGTTTTTAATGTTTAATGATGAAGCTGAAGAAGCAATTCAATTATACACAAGTTTATTTGAAGATAGTGAAATTATTACAATGGTGAAGTATGGCGAAGAAGGACCGGGCACACCTGGATCAGTACAACACTCCATCTTTACGCTAAATGGCCAAGTATTTATGGCAATAGATGCAAATAGTGGAGAAGAGTTGCCTATGAATCCAGCAATGTCACTATATGTCACTGTTAAGGATACTATGGAGATGGAACGTTTATTTAATGGTTTGAAAAATGAAGGCGCCATTTTAATGCCTAAAACAGAAATGCCACCATTTAGAGAGTTTGCATGGGTTCAAGATAAATTTGGCGTGAGTTTTCAACTTGCTTTACCAGAAAACAAATAGATTAAAAAGACAGCAGAATGTTGAATGATATGTGCATTCAATTCTGCTGTCTTTTTTAATATTATGATTCTTTCATTTGTTGAATATGATCATAATCAGGTGTTGCAAATAGGGTCTTTTGGTTGTCATATGTCACGAATCCAGGTTTTGCTCCAGAAGGTTTATGAACGTGTCTAATTTCTGTATAATCTACAGGAATCTGAGCTGAACTCCCAGCTTTAGAGAAGTACCCAGCTAGCATTGCCGCTTCTTTAATCGTTGTTTCGCTTGGACTCTCATTGAGTATGACAACATGAGATCCTGGAATATCCTTTGTATGAAACCATAAATGATTTTTACGTGCCTTTTTATTGGTAAGATAATCATTTTGTTTATTATTTTTACCTACTAATATCGTATCTCCATCAGTAGAATGATACGTTTGAAGTTGAATTTTAGACTGTTTTTTCTTTTTACTTTGTTTTCTTTGCTTCATGAATCCCTGTTCAGCAAGTTCATCGCGAATATCATCGATATCATCAACGGTAATGTGCTTTAACTGTTGTTCAATATTATCAAAGTAATCAATATTCTCTTTAGTAAGTTTAATCTGATGAGTCAATTCGTGCTCCCGTGTTTTCATACGGTTATATTGTTTATAATAATATTGAGCGTTAGTTGATGGCGATTTTGTAGGGTTAAGTGGAATCTTTACTTCTTCACCAGTATAGTAATTCAACGCTATAACAGAATCGTCACCTTGTTGAATACGATATATATTAGCTGTAATCAACTCTCCATATAATTGCTGAGTTTCTTTGTTTTTAGCACTTTCATACTCATCGATAAGTTTACTCAATTTATTTTGTTGTTTTTGCAGTTGCTGTTGTACAAATCTGACTAAATCATTTGCACGTTGTTTGACTCTTTCTCTCTCTCCACGTGCATCATAAAAGCGATCCAATAGTTCATGAAGTGAATGATACTCAACTATATCATCATAGAATTGATTAAGTTTCATGAAATAGAAGTCCTCTTTACCTGTTTCATGATTTTTATGAAAGACAGGGGTAGGTGCTGATTTTGTTTCGGCCATGACTTCATCAAAAGCATCAGGTAATGTTTCTTGAGTCATAAATTGACGACGATTCACAATTTCATTAGCGATTAGCGGACTAAAGCCCTCACATATATTAAGTAATTGTTTGGCAATCTTTCCAGCATTAAAGTCTATATATTTTAATACCTCTTGTCCTGTTAATTCATAAGGATTGATTTTATTTTGATTTGGTGGTGCTTCATATTTGAAGCCAGGCATAACGGTTCTGTACTGATTTGTGTTAGGAGTTAGATGTTTAAACCCTTCGATGATTTTACGTTGATCATCGACAAGGATAAGGTTACTATGTTTACCCATTATTTCCAATATGATAGTTCTATATATTGTATCACCAATTTCATCTTTACTTTCGATATCAATCTCTATACGTCTATCGTTACCAACCTGTCGAATTGCTTTTATAAAGCCTCCCTCAAGGTGTTTACGGAAAACTCTTGCAAACATTGGTGGGGTAAATGGATTGTCGTATTTTTTAGTGGTTAATTGTAAACGAGAGAAACTAGGGTGAATCGATAGAAGTAGTTGATGATTTTTACGATTTTGTCTTATTACAATAATTATTGTGTCATTTTCTGGTTGATTTATTTTATGAATTCGGCCTGAGACTAAACCTTGTAATGATTCAATCATTTTTTTAGTAAATAAGCCATCATATGCCATAATTATCTGCCACCTTATACTTTTTCATTCATCATATTGTAACATGCGTAAACTGAGAGGTCATGATTAAAGACTGTAAATTATTTTAAAGTTGAATATTCTTAATTTTTATAGCAATTTATAAAGGCGAATTGAAGTGCTTAAAAATTTTAAAGATATGACGAAATAAGATGAATTTGACTCTATAACAATGTACGGCTATACATATATCGTAGCAATATGATATTATATTTAAATAATAGAAGAATAGCTTAGAGAGGTCGTAAGGCATGGATAAGGAAAAAGGACTGTTAATTGTTCTTTCAGGCCCTTCAGGTGTTGGAAAGGGAACTGTTAGAAAGAAGATATTTGAAGACCCAACTACTTCATATAAGTATTCTATATCAATGACGACACGTCATATGCGTGAAGGTGAAATTGATGGTGTAGATTACTTCTTTAAAACAAAGGAAGAATTTGAGGCGTTAATTAAAGACGACCAGTTTATTGAGTATGCACAATATGTAGGTAATTACTATGGTACACCTGTACAATATGTAAAGGATACTATGGAAGAAGGTCATGACGTCTTTTTAGAAATCGAAGTTGAAGGTGCTAAGCAAGTAAGAAAGAAATTTCCAGATGCGTTGTTCATATTTTTAGCGCCTCCAAGTTTAGATGACTTGAAAGAACGTCTTGTTGGTAGAGGAACTGAATCAGATGAAAAGATTCAAAGTCGTGTGAACGAGGCACGAAAAGAAGTAGAAATGATGAATTTATACGACTACGTTGTAGTTAACGACGAGGTTGAACTCGCTAAGAATCGAATTCAGTCAATAGTTGAAGCTGAGCATTTAAAAAGAGAGCGAATCGAAGCTAAATATAGAAAAATGTTACTGGAGGTCAAAAAATAATGTTAAATCCACCGTTAAACCAACTTACTGCAAAAGTGAATTCAAAATATCTTATTGCCACTACGGCGGCTAAAAGAGCACGTGAATTAGATGAAAAACGCGAAACAGCGCTTTTAGATCAGTACCATTCAGCTAAACCTGTTGGAAAAGCTTTAGAAGAAATTGCTGATGGTAAAATAGAACCTGTTGTACCGAAAGAGTATTTAGGATAAAGTTTTATTAATATTGGTAGAGCCTGGGACATAAAAATTGTCCTAGGTTTTTTAATTACTAGTAAATTATAAAATAGTTGAATAGCGTATAAAACAAGCTTGAAATCAGACAAAAATTCTTTGTCCAACTTGAAAGTTACATTTAGTAATAGTCACTTTTTTAATTTAATGATTAATTTGTGTATAATAATTATAAATAAGTCGTCAATGAATCTGAAATATAAATGACTAGTTTTAGCCATTAAATCTCTTCGCAGTAGATTGACTACCCTGAAATGTACTTAAAATAAAACGTTTAAGGGTCTGAGTTTCTGTTATGAAAATTTTATTAGATTCTCTATTTAAGGTCATATTGCGAGAGGGTGGGATAATGAATTCATTATGAATTCTATTCCGCTCTCTTTTTACGAGGGATATGCTTTTGCTTAGCCAAAGTTGCCTTTAAATTTGATATTTAATAGATAACACATAACTAAATTATTCCGTTCCATTTCTAATTTAGGCGTATTGATAAAGTATTAAGGGAGAATATAAATAATGAAACATATTTTATTAGCTGTTACAGGCGGTATCGCAGCATATAAAGCAATTGATTTAACAAGTAAATTAATACAATCCGGCTATGATGTAAGAGTTATGCTATCTGATCATGCTCAAGAGTTTGTTACTCCGCTAGCTTTTCAAGCAATCAGTAGAAATCCTGTTTACACAAATACATTTAAAGAAGAAAATCCTGAAGAGATTCAACATGTATCATTAGGAGACTGGGCAGATGCGATTATAGTCGCGCCAGCAACTGCTAATACTATCGCAAAATTAAGTGTTGGAATTGCTGATGATTTAATTACTTCTACATTACTTGCTACAACAACACCAAAATTCGTTGCACCCGCAATGAATGTAAATATGTATAACAATCCACGTACTAAACATAATATGAAAGTGCTAAGTCAAGACGGATATTATTTTATTGAACCTGGTAGTGGCTATTTAGCATGTGGTTATGTAGCAAAAGGGCGAATGGAAGAACCCATGCAAATCCTATCTGTTATTAATAAATTTTTTACTCAACAGAAGAATGTTATCAAAAGCTCTTTTTCTGGAAAGCGCGCATTAGTTACAGCTGGGCCTACAGTTGAAGTTATTGATCCTGTTCGATACGTATCAAATCGTTCATCAGGAAAAATGGGATATGCTATAGCTGAAGCATTACGAGATAAGGGAGCAATCGTAACTTTAATTAGTGGTCCCACCCACTTATCTCTACCTGAAGGGATTAATGTAGTAAAAGTTGAGAGTGCAGATGATATGTTTCAAGCTGTAACCGAACGCTTTGCGAAACAAGATATAGTGATTAAAGCAGCGGCGGTGTCTGATTATACACCAATGGACATACTTGAACATAAATTAAAAAAACAAGAAGGAGGATTATCTGTTCAATTTAAGCGTACAAAGGATATTTTAAAATACTTAGGAGAAAATAAAACGCACCAATATCTTGTTGGTTTTGCTGCTGAAACACAAAATATTGAACAGTATGCTCTAGACAAACTCAAAAGAAAAAATGCAGATGTTATCATTTCGAACAATGTAGGTGATACATCCATAGGCTTTAGTTCAGATGACAATGAATTAACTATGCATTTTAAAAATAATGAAAAAGTAAATATTAAGAAAGGAAAAAAATCAGCTTTAGCACATCAAATTATAGAAATTTTAGAAACTAGGTGGCAGTAATGATTGCAAAAGTAATTGTTGATATTCCGTCGAAAAGTGTCGATTTTAAATTTGATTATATCGTTCCTAAAAATTTAGAACGTGTGATTCAAATTGGCGTTCGCGTTGTGGTACCTTTTGGCCCTAGAACTATACAAGGATACGTCATGAATATTCAACAAAAACCAGATGGAAATATGGATATATCGAAACTAAAAGAAATAAAAGAAGTACGTGATATTAAACCTGAATTAACATCCGAACTGATTCAATTAAGCGAATGGATGAGCCATTATCATGTGATGAAACGTATTTCTGTTTTAGAAGCGATGTTGCCAAGTGCCATTAAAGCAAAGTATAAGAAAGCTTTTTCAATTATCGATCCAAAAAATTTATCTTCAAAAACCAAAGCGCTATTTAACAATGACGGTTATTACTTATATAAAGAAGCTCAGCAAAACAATGATTTAGAAGAAATGTTGACTTTGTTAAATCAAGGATTGATTGAAGAGGTCACGATACTTTCTCAAAACACAAAAAAGAAAACTCAAAAAGCTGTTGGCGTAGTTAATACGTTGAATGGTGATGAAGTACTTGCAAAACTCGAGAAATATACAAAACAATATGATTTGTATGCATTTTTATTAGAAGAGTCTCATCGAACAGTGTTTTTAAAAGAAATCAATGATATGGGCTTCTCTCACTCGAGTTTAGATTCTTTAATCAAAAAAGGTTATATTGAAAAATATATCGCCGAGGTTTTCAGAGATCCATATGCAAATCGTATATTTGAACAAGAACAAAAGAGGATATTAACTAAAGAACAGCAAGATGCATTTGAAGCTATTCAACATTATATTCATGATGAAAAAGAAAGAACATTTTTATTACACGGAGTCACAGGTTCAGGTAAAACCGAAGTCTATCTTCAAACAATAGAAGAAGTTCTTAATAAAGGTAAAGAAGCCATGATGTTAGTGCCGGAAATCGCCTTAACACCTCAGATGGTACTAAGATTTAAACGTCGATTTGGAGATGATGTAGCGGTATTACATTCCGGACTTTCAAAAGGTGAACGTTATGATGAGTGGCAAAAAATTAGAGACGGTCGAGCTCGAGTGAGTGTAGGTGCTCGTTCAAGTATTTTCGCACCGTTTAAAAATTTAGGCATCATTATAATTGATGAAGAACATGAATCTACATATAAACAAGAAGATTATCCCAGATATCATGCACGTGATATTGCACAATGGAGAAGTCAATTTCATCATTGTCCTGTAGTTTTAGGTAGCGCAACACCGAGTCTTGAGTCATATGCTAGAGCAGAAAAAAATGTTTACGAGTTGTTGTCATTGCCACATAGAGTCAATCAACAAGCGTTACCGCATATTGATATTATAGATATGAGAGAAGAATTAAGTGAAGGTAATCGTTCCATGTTTTCTATAGCACTAAGACAAGCGATACAAGAACGGTTGGATAAAAAAGAACAAATAGTACTATTCTTAAATAGAAGGGGATATGCTTCATTTATGTTATGTAGAGATTGTGGTTACGTTCCCCAATGTCCCCATTGTGATATTTCGTTAACATATCATAAAACAACCGATCAATTAAAATGTCATTACTGTGGTTATCAAGAAAATCCACCATCTCAATGTCCAAATTGTGAAGGTGATCATATCAGACAAGTCGGAACTGGAACGCAACGTGTAGAAGAATTATTACAACAAGAATTCCCTCATGCTCGTATTATAAGGATGGATGTTGATACAACTTCAAGAAAAGGTGCACATGAGAAATTGTTAAATGACTTTGAAGCAGGAAAAGGAGATATCTTATTAGGTACGCAAATGATTGCTAAAGGTTTGGATTATCCTAACATTACTCTAGTTGGTGTGCTCAATGCTGACACTATGTTAAACTTACCTGACTTTCGTGCCAGTGAACGAACATACCAACTTTTAACTCAGGTATCTGGACGCGCAGGTCGTCATGAAAAAGAAGGACAAGTTATCATACAAACGTACAACCCTGATCATTATTCAATAAAGGATGTGAAATTAAACGATTATCTTTCTTTTTATCAAAAAGAAATGAATTATCGAAAATTAGGAAAATATCCACCTTACTATTTTTTGATTAACTTTACCATTTCACATACTGATATAAAAAAGGTCATGATGGCCTCTAAGCATATACATCAAATTTTAGTACAGCACTTAAGTGAAAAAGCATTCGTGCTAGGCCCTTCACCAGCAGCACTAGCAAGAATTAACAATGAGTATCGTTTTCAAATACTAGTAAAATATAAGAGTGAGCCTCAATTACATCAAGCGTTACAATATTTAGATGATTATTATCATGATCAATATGTAAAGGATAAACTATCATTAAAAATTGATATCAATCCACAAATGATGATGTGAATGAAGTGCCAAACATCAAAAAGCCTCAAAATCCATCACTTTAGATGTTTTTTGAGGCTATTCTTATAAATCAAACTAAAATGCGTCATATGGACATTAAATTAATTTTACATTCTGACGTTCCCGTTTGCGTCGGCAGGTTTGAATAATGTTAAAACTGCACTAATAATTGCTAACACATGCGGGATAGCAGTCCAACAAAATAGAATATGCAATAATCCTTGAATTGGTTTACCAGCATAAAATTTGTGGATGCCAAAACTACCAAGAAAGACTGCTAGTAAAATATAAATGACTTTATTAACTTCCATTTATATCAACTCCTTTAGCATAATACTTTATATATCTTACATTTCTTATTTTATAATTTAATCAAAATTACGCAATTGTTTTACTTTATAACTTTGATATTTCATTCTAAAGTATGAGGTGAACGAAGAGGAGATTAAGATATAAGCTTACTTCGAAAGGTCGCAATTTCATACTAAGTAAGTTATAATGATATGATGAATTTTAATGAGGAGCCTAAGTGATGACTGTAAAGAAATTAGTAAAATCAACACATCCTATTTTGAATAAAACAATTCAACCTGTAAGCACGTATGATCAAAAACTAAAAGTGTTATTGGAAGATTTGGAAGATACATTATATCATGAGGAAGCTGCTGCAATTAGTGCACCTCAAATTGGAGTAGATCAAAGTGTTGCACTCATCGATATGGAACAAGAAGGGTTATTACAACTTATTAATCCTGTCGTTAAAAGTCAATCTCAAGAGACTGTTTCTGACTTAGAAGGCTCAATCAGTTTACCTCATATATATGGAGAAGTTAAACGTAGCAAAATGATCACTGTACAAAACTATGATATCAATGGAAATGCAGTTGAATTAACTGCATATGACGATATTGCACGCATGATTTTACATATGATTGATCATCTTAATGGAATTCAATTTACCAAAAGAGCACATCATATATTAAATGAAACTGAAGTGGAGGCGTATTTTGACAATGAGTAAAATCATTTTTATGGGAACACCTGATTTTTCAACGAAAATTTTAGAGATGTTAATTGCTGAGCATGAAGTTATCGCTGTAGTGACACAACCTGATAGACCAGTGGGACGTAAGAAAGTGATGACACCACCACCAGTAAAAAGAGTAGCTACAAAGCATCAAATACCGGTATATCAACCTGAAAAACTTAAAGATTCTCAAGAATTAGAATCGTTACTTTCTTTAGAATCAGATTTAATAGTAACGGCTGCGTTCGGTCAACTATTACCAGAGTCCTTACTCAATGCACCTAAATTAGGAGCTATTAATGTCCATGCATCATTGCTACCTAAGTATAGAGGAGGAGCACCTATACATCAGGCTATAATTGATGGTGAAGAAGAAACTGGAATCACGATTATGTATATGGTTAAAAAACTTGATGCAGGTAATATCATCTCGCAACAATCAATTCGTATTGAAGAAGAAGATAATGTTGGCACAATGCATGATAAATTAAGCTTTTTAGGTGCCGAATTATTAAAGAAGACACTTCCTAGTATCATTGATAATACCAATGACAGTATCCCTCAAGATGATGCACTTGCAACATTTGCATCTAATATTCGTCGTGAAGACGAGAGAGTTGATTGGAATATGAGTGCACAAGCAATTCATAACCATATTAGAGGACTGTCTCCATGGCCAGTTGCTTATACAACTATGAATGAAAAGAATCTCAAATTATTTAGCGCTTTCATTGTGAAAGGGAAAAAAGGTAATCCAGGAACAATTATTGAAACTACTAAGCATGAACTCATCATAGCTACCGGTTCTGATGATGCCATCGCACTTACTGAGATTCAACCTGCAGGGAAAAAACGTATGAAAGTTACTGATTATTTAAGTGGTGTACAAGAGTCGTTAGTTGGGAAAGTTCTATTATGATGAAATCAGTGCGAACATATGCATTAGAAACAATCAACGACGTCCTAAATAAAGGTGCTTATAGTAATTTGAAAATTAATGAAGTTCTATCTACAAATAACATTAATACAGTAGATAAAAATTTGTTCACAGAATTAGTATATGGAACAATAAAAAGAAAATACACGTTAGATTATCTACTAAAGCCTTTTATCAAAACTAAAATCAAATCATGGGTGCGACAATTACTGTGGATGAGTTTATATCAATATTTATATTTAGATAAAATACCTAACCATGCTATTATTCATGAAGCGGTAGATATAGCAAAGAAACGTGGTGGCTTTCACACAGGGAATATAGTCAATGGTATATTACGAACAGTAATGCGCACTGAATTGCCAAGCTTTGAAGATATAGATGATACTAAAAAAAGAATTGCAATTCAATATAGTCTTCCCAAATGGATTGTTGATCATTGGGTTACACATTTTGGAGTAGAAAAAACTGAAAACATTGCACGATCTTTTTTAGAGCCTGTAACCACAACCGTGCGCGCCAATATATCTCGTGATTCTATTGATTCAATTATCTCTAAGTTAGAACAGGAAGGTTACCACGTTAAAAAAGACGATATGTTACCATTTTGTCTTCATATATCAGGTATGCCTGTGGTTAATTCAAACGCTTTTAAAGAAGGTTATATCTCTATTCAAGATAAAAGTTCAATGATGGTAGCTTATGTAATGAACCTAGGGCGAGATGACAAAGTTTTAGATGCGTGCAGCGCACCTGGTGGTAAAGCTTGTCATATGGCAGAAATTCTTTCACCAGAAGGTCACGTCGATGCAACAGATATTCATGAACATAAAATAAATCTTATAAAGCAAAATATTAAAAAATTGAAATTGAATAATATCAAGGCTTTTCAACATGATGCTACAGAAGTATACGATAAAATGTATGATAAGATTCTTGTTGATGCACCATGTAGTGGATTAGGTGTTCTTAGACACAAACCTGAAATTAAATATAGTCAATCACAAAATAGCATTAAGTCTTTAGTAGAATTACAATTACAAATTTTAGAAAATGTTAAAGATAATATTAAACCTGGTGGTACAATAGTGTATTCAACATGTACAATAGAACAAATGGAAAACGAAAATGTCATCTATACTTTTTTAAAGAGACATAAAGATTTTGAGTTTGAACCATTCCAAAATCCAGCGACTGGTGAACAGGTTAAAACGTTACAGATACTTCCACAAGATTTTAATTCGGATGGATTCTTTATTAGCAAGATAAAAAGAAAGGAAAGTTAGAGATGATAACTGCAGAAAAAAAGAAGAGAAACAAATTCTTACCTAATTTCGAAAAACAATCGATCTACTCCTTAAGATATGACGAGATGCAACAATGGCTTATTGATCACGGACAACAAAAATTCAGAGCAAAACAAATTTTTGAATGGTTATACCAAAAGCGTGTGAATACTATTGATGAAATGACTAACCTGTCTAAAGAGTTACGTCAAATTCTCAAAGATCATTTTGCAATGACGACATTGACCACTGTTGTTAAACAAGAAAGTAAAGATGGAACAATCAAGTTCTTATTTGAATTACAAGATGGTTATACTATTGAAACTGTTTTAATGAGACATGAATATGGAAATTCTGTCTGTGTAACAACACAAGTAGGATGTAGAATTGGTTGTACGTTTTGTGCTTCCACTTTGGGCGGATTAAAGCGTAATTTAGAGGCCGGAGAGATTGTCTCTCAAGTATTAACTGTACAAAAGGCACTAGACGAAACGAATGAACGTGTATCACAAATTGTCATTATGGGCATAGGTGAACCTTTCGAGAATTATGATGAAATGATGGATTTCTTAAGAATTGTTAATGATGATAACAGTTTAAATATTGGTGCACGTCATATTACTGTATCTACTTCAGGAATTATTCCAAGAATTTATGATTTTGCCGAAGAAGATATACAAATAAATTTTGCTGTGAGTCTTCATGGTGCTAAAGACGAAATAAGATCAAGATTAATGCCTATCAATCGTGCTTATAACGTTGATAAGTTAATGGAAGCTATTCGTTATTATCAAGAAAAGACAAATCGCCGTGTTACTTTTGAATATGGATTGTTTGGTGGTGTTAATGACCAACTTGAACATGCGAGAGATTTGGCACATTTAATTAAGAATCTCAATTGCCACGTTAATTTAATACCAGTTAACCATGTCCCAGAAAGAAATTATGTAAAGACACCAAAAGATGATATTTTTAAATTCGAGAAGGAATTAAAGAGATTAGGAATTAATGCTACAATTAGACGTGAGCAAGGGTCAGATATTGATGCTGCGTGTGGACAATTAAGAGCGAAGGAACGACAAGTAGAAACGAGGTAAAGACATATGTTAAACGCACAATTTTTCACTGATACTGGGCAACATCGTGAGAAAAACGAGGACGCTGGCGGTATATTTTACAATCAAACACAGCAACAAATGCTAGTATTATGCGATGGCATGGGTGGACATCAAGCTGGAGAAATAGCTAGTCAGTTTGTTACTTATGAACTTCAAAAGCGTTTTGAAGAAGAAAATCTAATTGAAATAAATCGTGCTGAATCGTGGTTGCGTTCGAACATTAAAGAAATCAATTTTCAGCTGTACAACTATGCTCAAGAAAATGAAGATTACAGAGGTATGGGTACAACGCTCGTTTGTGCCATCATTTATGACAAACAAGTTGTTGTAGCAAATGTAGGAGATTCGCGCGCTTATGTAATTAATCAGAGACAGATGGATCAAATTACGAGCGACCATTCATTTGTTAATCACTTAGTAATGACTGGACAAATTACTAAAGATGAAGCATTTCATCATCCACAACGTAATATTATTACTAAAGTCATGGGAACAGATAAACGTGTTTCTCCAGATTTATTTATCAAGAGAACTCATTTTTATGATTATCTTCTTTTGAACTCTGACGGACTTACTGATTATGTCAGAGATTATGAAATCCAAGAACTACTAAGTTCAAATAATTCATTAGACGTCCATGGTAATGAGTTATTGGACTTAGCGCTTGCCCATGATTCAAAAGATAATGTCAGCTTTATCCTTTTAAAGTTAGAAGGTGATAAAGTATGATAGGTAAAGTCATAAATGAACGCTATACTATTACCGATAAACTCGGTGGTGGTGGGATGAGTATTGTCTACTTAGCTGTAGATTCAATACTTAACAGAAAAGTTGCTATTAAAGCGATTTCGATTCCTCCAAGTGAAAAAGAAGAGACATTTAAACGTTTTGAAAGAGAAGTACATAATTCTTCTCAACTTTCTCATGAGAATATAGTCAGTATGATTGACGTAGATGAGGAAGATGATTGTTTTTATATTGTTATGGAATACATAGAAGGTCCTACTTTAGCGGAATATATACACAGTCATGGTCCACTTAGTGTAGAAACTGCTATTCAGTTTACAGAACAAATTTTGAGTGGAATCAAACATGCGCATGATATGAGAATTGTTCATCGCGATATTAAACCACAGAATATATTAATTGATAAGAATAAAAAATTACAAATTTTTGATTTTGGTATTGCTAAAGCATTGAGTGAAACGTCGCTGACTCAAACAAATCATGTTTTAGGAACTGTTCAATATTTATCGCCTGAACAGGCTAAAGGCGAAGCTACTGATGAAAGTACTGACATATATTCAATTGGAATTGTATTATATGAGATGTTAGTTGGAGAGCCACCATTCAATGGAGAGACTGCAGTGAGTATTGCTATAAAGCATATTCAAGATAGTATCCCAAATATAACAACGGATAAAAGAGATGATGTACCTCAATCATTGAGTAATGTCGTTTTACGTGCTACCGAGAAAGATAAATATCATCGCTATCATACTGTTCAAGAAATGTGTGACGATTTAACAAGTGCTTTACATGAGAATCGTTTGAATGAAGAAAAATACGAGCTAGATAAAACTAAAACGGTACCACTCACTAAAGATGATTTGAATCATAAAATCTATGATGAACAAAATCAAAATGACCTTAATAAAACCATGCAAATACCTATTGTTAACGATTCAATAAAGCAACAAGAATTTCAATCGTCTGAACCACGTTATTATCAAAAAAGCGACAAGAAACGTTCTAAAATGAAAATTGCAATTTTATCAATCATTTTTGTAATATTATTAATTGGTTTATTTTCTTTTGTAGCTATGGCTGTTTTTGGAAATAAATATGAAGAAATGCCTGACCTTAAAGGGAAAACTGAAAAACAAGCTGAAAAGGTATTAGACAGTCATCATCTAAAAGTAGGTGACATATCAAGAAATTATAGTGATAAATATCCTGAAAACCAAATTATTAAAACAAATCCAGATAGTGGAGAACGCGTCGAACAAGGGAATAGAGTTGATATCGTTCTATCCAAAGGACCAGAGAAGGTTAAGATGCCAAATGTTTTAGGTATGTCGAAAAATGATGCGCTAAAAAAATTAAAGGCTATCGGATTTAAAGATATTCACGTTGAGCAAGCTTATAGTCAAACATATGAAAAAGGATTAATTTCTGAACAAAGCGTTGTAGCTAATAGTGAGGTTGCCGTTAATAATCATCATATTACAATTTATGAATCATTAGGTGTTCGACAAGTATATGTCAATAATTATGAAAATAAGTCATATGAGTCAGCAAAAAAAGAACTTGAAGATAAAGGATTTAAAGTTCAAGTGACAAAAGAAAACAACGATGATGTCGAAAAAGGTAATGTCATTTCTCAATCTCCAAAGGATAAAACTGTTGATGAAGGTTCTACTATACTATTAGTGGTTTCTAAAGGAGAAAAGTCTGAAGAAGAAGATGATGAGGAGGACAAGGATACAACGACTAAAAATGAGACTGTTAAAGTACCGTATACCGGTAAAAAAAGTAAAAGTCAAAAAGTAGAAGTATTTATTCGTGATATTGAAAATAAAGGTGATTCAGCAGTTCAAACGTTTAATATTAAAAGTGATAAAACAATTAATATTCCTTTGAAAATTAAAAAAGGAAGTGACGCTGGGTACACCATAAGAGTTGATAATAAAATTGTAGCTGATAAAGATGTGAGCTATGATGGCTAAATGAGTAACAACTAATGATAAATTAATAATAAATTTGTAGTGTAACTTTTCAATGATGATTATAATTGAAATAATTTTAAATGATTATCTGATTAAAATGAAAAAATCCTTGTAAAAGATGAAGAGTCTGTACATATGAATACATATGTTGCAGGCTCGTTTTATTAATATGAGACAATTGGTCTTTAGAGTTTATTAAAAACTATATATTTGTAGGTAGATCATTGAGCTTGAATTGAGTTGTTATATTATAAGTACTAGTATTTTGATATAATATGATTAAGAAAATATAAATGAGAGGTGTCTTTTTGAAGACTGGTCGAATCGTTAAACTAATCAGTGGTGTGTATCAAGTAGACGTAGAAGGTGAGAGATTTGATACCAAACCACGTGGTTTATTCAGAAAAAAGAAGTTTTCACCTGTGGTGGGCGATATCGTAGATTTTGAAGTTCAAAATACAAAAGAGGGCTATATTCATCATGTACATGACCGAAATAATGAACTAAAACGACCACCTGTAAGTAATATTGACGAGTTAGTTATAGTAATGAGTGCAGTCGAGCCTGAATTTTCAACACAATTATTAGATCGCTATTTAGTGATTGCTCATTCTTATCATCTCAAACCTAGAATTTTAATCACTAAACATGATTTAGCTTCCGAACAAGAAATTCTTAAAATCAAAGACACAATAAAAATATATCAAAAAATAGGATATGCTACGCAGTTTATTGGAAAAGATAGTAATTATACTGCTACTGTTGATGAATGGTCTGACGGTTTAATAGTATTAAGTGGCCAATCTGGAGTGGGTAAATCTACTTTCTTAAATAGTTATCAGCCTCAGTTGAAGTTAGAAACAAATGATATTTCTAAGTCATTGAATAGGGGTAAACATACTACAAGACATGTCGAATTATACGATAGAAAAGGTGGTTACATCGCTGATACACCGGGGTTTAGTGCGTTAGATTTTAATCATATTGAAAAAGAACAACTAAAAGATTTTTTTATTGATATTCATGAAGCTGGAGAGCAATGTAAGTTTCGTAATTGTAATCATATAAAAGAACCACAATGTCATGTCAAAGCACTCGTTGAAAAAGGAGAAATTCCACAATTCAGGTATGATCATTATCAGCAATTATATAATGAAATTTCCAATAGAAAGGTTCGATACTAAATGGTTAAAATTTTACCATCACTTTTATCTATAGATTTTTTAAATTTAAAAGAAGAGCTTCAATTGTTAGAAACAGCAAAGGTAGACGGATTACACTTTGATGTAATGGACGGTAAATTTGTCCCTAATATTTCAATCGGTATTCCGATTTTGGATGCTGTTAGACAACAATCTCATTTGCCAATAGATGTTCATTTAATGATTGAGCAACCTGAAAATTATATTAATCTTTTTGCCGAACATGGTGCTGATATGATTTCTGTTCATGTTGAGTCGACAACGCATATACATAGAGCAATTGAACAAATTAAACAATTAGGGAAAAAAGCAGGTGTCGTCATCAATCCCGGAACATCTGTAGAAACAATTTTACCTATATTGAGTATTGTTGATTATGTTCTAGTAATGACTGTAAATCCTGGTTTTGGTGGACAAACATTCATAGAACAATGCGTGACTAAGATTGAGCAATTAAATCAACTTAAACATGAAAATCATTTAACTTTTGATATTGAGGTAGATGGAGGCATTAACGATCAAACGAGTAAACGATGTGTAGAACAGGGTGCTACAATGTTAGTCACTGGTTCATACTTCTTTAAACAAGAGGATTATGCAAAAGTAACATCTTTATTAAAGGAATGATAATGTGAAGATTAATTTATTATGTTCTCAACGTTTATTACCTAATCATATTTTTGAAAAAGAAAAAGATTCTAATTGGGCAGGTATTGATAGAGGTGCGCTTATACTCGTAAAACAAGGTATTCAACCTATATTTTCTGTAGGTGATTTTGACTCAGTGAATAATGAAGAACGTTTGATGTTGATGAAAAATCTTCAAATCGAACCGGTTGAAGCTGAAAAAGATGATACTGATTTAGCTTTAGGAGTAGCTCAAGCAGTTGAAAGAGGATACACAGAAATTACAATTTATGGTGCAACAGGCGGTCGGTTAGACCACTTTATGGGTGTGCTTCAAATTTTACAAAAACCTCAATACTTACATCAATCTATAAAAATAAAAGTCATTGATCAACAAAATCATATTCAATTATTAAATGAAGGTAAGTATGTAATCAACAGAGATAGTACTTATCCATATATATCGTTTATCCCTCTAAATGATAAAACTATATTAACTTTACAGGGTTTCAAATATAATTTAAATCAAGAACACTTAAATTTAGGCTCTACACTCACAATTTCAAATGAAGTAAAGGTTAATGAAGCAATCATTCGAGTTGAACAAGGAACAGTTTTAAAAATACGTAGTCGTGACTAAAAAAGACCTTAAAGGTCTCACCTTTAAGGTCTTAAAATTTATCCTCCACATAAGGATATTTTTATTATGTGCATTATATTTATTAAACTCTAGTAACTTTACCAGATTTTAAAGCACGTGCAGAAACCCAAACTTTCTTTGGTTTGCCGTCTACAAGGATTCTAACTTTTTGAAGGTTAGCGTTCCATCTGCGTTTATTCGCATTTAAAGCGTGTGAACGATGATTACCAGTCGAAGCTTTACGACCTGTTACGAAACATTGTTTACCCATGAAAGTACCTCCTTTAATAAATATAAATACACACTACTACTTATATACTTTAATAAGATAACACATAATGAGATTGTCGGCAATAAAGACTTTTATAAATTATAAAAATTACAATAAAATGCAATTTATTATGCTATAATTGTGTGATGTGGAGTTATATAGTATGATACTGTAAAGAAACAGTTAAATTAATTAGATAAATTTACAAACAATGTAAACCTAATTTTTAAAAATACAAATTTTATTAATTTAAAGCATCAACAATGATTTGATTTTTAAAGTATTTAAGGCATTAATTAAATAACCTAGGCATAACGCTTTAAAAATAAAACTCTGAAATTTTCAGGAGGAACAGATATGACATTAGAAATTTCAAATGACTACGGTAAAATTGATATTTCAAATGATGTAATTGCATCAGTAGTTGGTGGCAAAGCCGTTGAAAGTTATGGAATTGTTGGTATGGCATCAAGACAACAAGTTAGAGATGGTATCGCTGAAATCCTTGGACACGATAACTATGCTAAAGGCATTAAAGTTAGAGAAGACAACGGAATTATTGATGTAGACATGTATATCATCGTGAGCTATGGTGTGAAAATTTCTGAAGTAGCAAGCAATCTTCAATCAACTGTTAAATATACTTTAGAAAAAACACTAAATGTGAAAGTTAATTCAATAAATATTTTCGTACAAGGTGTACGTGTAAATGAGACAGTGAAAAAGGTTTAGGAGGACAACGTGAAATGATTAGCAAAATAAATGGTAAATTATTTGCCGATATGATTATACAAGGGGCACAAAATTTATCAAATAATGCAGACTTAGTGGATTCATTAAACGTCTATCCTGTTCCAGATGGAGATACAGGGACAAATATGAATTTAACTATTACTTCTGGTCGTGAGGAAGTCGAAAATAATTTATCTCAAAATATTGGAGAGTTAGGTAAAACATTTTCAAAAGGATTACTTATGGGGGCTCGTGGTAATTCAGGTGTTATTCTTTCTCAATTATTCAGAGGTTTTTGTAAGAATATTGAAGAAGAAAAAGAAATAAGCGTGCAACAGTTTGCTGAGAGTTTTCAAGCTGGAGTTGAAACAGCTTATAAGGCAGTTATGAAACCGGTAGAGGGAACGATTTTAACAGTAGCCAAAGATGCAGCAAAAGCGGCAATGGATTACGTGGATCAAGCTGAAGATTGCGTTGATTTAATGGCACATCTGATTGAAGCTGCAAGCGAATCTCTAGATAATACGCCTAATTTATTAGCAGTACTTAAAGAAGTAGGCGTTGTTGATAGTGGTGGTAAAGGTTTATTATGCGTTTATGAAGGCTTCTTAAAGGGTCTTAAAGGCGAAAAAATAGAAGCACAAGCACCTAAACTTGATACTGAATCATTTGTTAATGATGATCATGATTTTCATGGGGTTATTAATACAGAGGATATTGTTTACGGTTATTGTACGGAAATGATGGTTCGATTTGGTAAAAATAAAAAAGCATTCGACGAGCAAGAATTTCGTAATGATATGAGTGAATTCGGTGATTCGTTATTAGTAATTAATGATGATGAAATTGTTAAAGTGCACGTACATACAGAACATCCGGGTGATGTATTTAATTATGGTCAAAAATATGGTGAACTAATTAAACTTAAAGTAGAAAACATGCGTGAACAACATCGTGAAGTTATTCGTAAGGAACAAGATGGACTTCAAAATAAAGAAGCTAATGAATCCAAAACAGTTGAAACAGCTATTGTTACAATTTCTGTAGGCGATGGGATTGCTGAATTATTTAAATCTATGGGAGCAACGCACATTATTAGTGGAGGGCAAACAATGAACCCTTCTACTGAAGATATAGTTAAAGTTATTGAACAATCACAATGTAAACGTGCAATTATCTTACCAAACAATAAAAATATTATGATGGCCAGTGAACAAGCAGCTAGTATTGTAGAAGCTGAAACTGTAGTGATTCCTACTAAATCTATTCCACAGGGAATATCAGCCTTATTCCAATATGATTTAGAATCTAGTTTAGAAGATAATAAACGCCATATGAGTGATGCTTTGGAAACTGTTCAATCTGGTTCAATTACTTTTGCAGTTAGAGATACTAAAATAGACGGTATTGAAATCAAGAAAGATGAATTCATGGGTCTAGCTGAAGACAAAATTGTGACAAGTGATGTTAATCAATTTCATGCAGTAAAAGGTCTACTCAGCAAACTTCTTAATGAAGATAGCGAAATTTTAACAATGATTTCAGGCGAAGATGCTGATAATTCAATTACAAACCAAATCATTAATTGGATTGAATCGGAGTACCCTGATGTAGAAGTGGAACAACATGAAGGTGGACAACCTATTTATCAATATTTCTTCGCAGTAGAATAAATGAAATGCTATTTACTTTTTGATAATAAATAGTCGAACTAACGGTTAGTGAATTTAACTCACTAATCGTTATTTTTATATATTAATGAGAATTTTAATAGTGAAGTGTTCATATAATTAACCCGTGAAATGCAAATTAATCAATTGAACATGGTAGAATAGATGTTGAGATTAAAGATAATGAAAATAATAGGTGATTCATCATGTCAAAAGTTCATCTTATTGAGAGCCCATATGCATTAGATAAAATTAAAGGTATAGGTCCGAAACGTTTAGCGTTGTTAGAAGAATTAAATATTAAATCAGTTGAAGATTTAGTATTATATTTACCAACACGTTATGAAGATAATACTGTTATTGACTTAAATCAAGCAGACGATCAAGCAACTGTAACAGTGCAAGGTGAGGTTTATTCCAGTCCAACTGTTGCTTTTTTTGGTCGTAATAAATCGAAACTAACTGTCCATCTTATGATAAATCATATCGCTGTTAAATGCGTATTTTTTAATCAACCTTATTTAAAAAAGAAACTTGAACTAAATAGTATTGTCACTATAAAAGGGAAATGGAATCGTAATAAACAAGAGATTAATGGTAATCGTATATTTTTTAAAGATCAAAAAAATCAAGAGGATACTCATTTAGAACCAATATATAGGATTAAAGAAGGAATAAAGCAAAAGCAGTTACGCGATAATATTAGACAGGCGCTTAGTGATGTTACAATTCATGAATGGTTAACTGATGACCTCAGAGAAAAGTATAAATTAGAAACTTTAGCTTATACAATACAAACACTACATCATCCTATTAATAAACAAAATTTACTAAGAGCTAGACGGACTTATGCATTTACAGAGCTATTTATGTTTGAGCTACGTATGCAATGGTTAAATCGCTTAGAAAAGACATCAGATGAGGCTATTGAAATTAATTACGATATAAATAAAGTAAAACAATTTATTGATAGTTTGCCATTTGAGTTAACTGACGCTCAAAAAGTTAGTGTCAATGAAATATTTCGTGATTTAAAGGCGCCTATTCGTATGCATCGGTTGTTACAAGGTGATGTTGGATCTGGCAAAACTGTGGTAGCAGCAATTTGTATGTACGCCTTAAAAACTGCAGGCTATCAATCTGCATTAATGGTTCCAACGGAGATTTTAGCTGAACAGCACGCTGAAAGTTTAATACAACTATTTGGTAATACAATGAACGTAGCTTTATTAACTGGTTCTGTTAAAGGGAAAAAAAGACGACTTCTTTTAGAACAATTAGAAAATGGAACTATCGATTGTTTGATTGGTACACACGCCTTGATTCAAGATGATGTAGTCTTCAATAATGTTGGATTAGTCATTACAGATGAACAGCACCGATTTGGTGTTAACCAACGACAAATTCTAAGAGAAAAAGGTGCAATGACAAATGTGTTGTTTATGACAGCTACACCAATCCCTAGAACACTCGCTATTTCTGTTTTCGGTGAAATGGATGTATCTTCAATTAAACAATTACCAAAGGGGAGAAAACCTATAAAAACAAGTTGGGCCAAACATGAACAATATGATCAAGTACTTGCACAAATGTCGAATGAATTAAAAAAAGGTAGACAAGCCTATGTCATCTGTCCATTAATTGAGAGCTCTGAGCATTTAGAAGATGTACAAAATGTTGTGGCACTTTATGAATCCTTACAAAGTGATTATGGTAATGAAAAAGTTGGATTATTACATGGGAAAATGTCTGCAGAAGATAAAGATCAAGTCATGCAAAAATTCAGTAAACATGAAATAGATATTTTAGTTTCTACTACTGTAGTTGAGGTAGGTGTAAATGTACCTAATGCAACGTTTATGATGATTTATGATGCAGATCGATTCGGTTTATCTACATTACATCAATTACGTGGGCGTGTTGGTCGTAGTGAACATCAAAGTTATTGTGTATTAATTGCATCTCCCAAGACTGAAACAGGTATTGAACGTATGACCATTATGACTCAAACTACTGATGGATTCGAATTAAGTGAAAGAGATTTAGAAATGAGAGGTCCAGGGGATTTCTTTGGAGTAAAACAAAGCGGTCTTCCAGACTTTCTTGTAGCAAATGTAGTAGAAGATTATCGTATGCTTGAAGTTGCTAGAGATGAAGCAGCAGAACTTATACAATCTGGCCAATTTTTCGAACAACAATATAGTCATTTAAGAGAGTTTATTAAACAAAACTTACGCCATATTCGTTTCGATTAGAAAAATATTATACTATTCAAAGATATATTTTGATTTTATTAAAAGATACAATCAGCTGAATATAGATTGATACAGTTTATTGTTGAGTAATAGATAAAGAAAGTGTTATGATATTTAAGGAATATTTAAGACTTGGTACTAAAATGAGGGGTGAGCGTGTGAAATTAAAGAAAAACGATAGACGAGTAGCCATTAAAGAGGCTATCGAATTAAACCCCTTCATCACTGATTATGAATTGTGTGAGAAGTTTGATGTAAGTATTCAAACTATACGTTTAGATCGCACGCATTTAAATATTCCTGAGTTACGTAAAAGAATTAAATTGGTAGCTGAACAAAATTATGGACGAATTAAATCAATAGAAGCCAATGAAATTATAGGTGATTTGATTCAAGTGAATCCTGATGTTAGCGCACAATCTCTAATTGAAATTACAATTGATTCTGTTTTTGCAAAAAGTGAGATTGCTAGAGGGCACGTCTTATTTGCACAAGCTAACTCATTATGTGTAGCTCTTATACATAAACCAATAGTATTGACACATGAAAGTCAAGTTGAATTTAAAGAAAAAGTAAAATTAAATGATACAGTTCGAGCAGATGCCCGTGTCATAGATATAACAGATAAGCATTATATTATTGAAGTGAATTCTTATGTTTCAGATATGTTAGTTTTTAAAGGTAAATTCAAAATGTACTATACAAGTGAGGATGAATGAAATGGTTAAAATTGCAGTAGATATGATGGGCGGGGATGATGCGCCTGGTATTGTATTAGATGCAGTTAAAAAAGCTGTCGAGGACTTTAAAGATTTGGAAATTATTCTTTTTGGTGACGAATCACAATACAATTTAAGTCATGAGCGAATAGAGTTTAGACATTGTACTGAAAAGATTGAAATGGAAGATGAACCAGTACGTGCAATTAAACGTAAAAAAGATAGCTCGATGGTTAAGATGGCTGAGGCGGTAAAATCAGGAGAAGCTGATGGTTGTGTATCAGCTGGAAATACAGGAGCTTTAATGTCGGCTGGATTATTTATTGTTGGACGTATTAAAGGCGTAGCGAGACCTGCATTAGTTGTAACATTGCCCACTACTGATGGCAAGGGATTTGTGTTCTTAGATGTTGGTGCCAATGCTGATGCTAAAGCAGAACATTTACTACAATATGCGCAATTAGGAAATATTTACGCTCAAAAAATTCGTGGTATTCAAAATCCTTCGGTGTCACTTCTTAATATTGGCACTGAAGCAGCTAAAGGAAATTCTTTAACTAAAAAAGCATATGATTTATTTGAGAAAAATCAATCATTTAACTTTACAGGTAATATTGAAGCAAAAACACTTATGGATGGAAATGTTGATGTCGTAGTAACAGATGGTTATACAGGGAACATGGTTCTTAAAAATCTTGAAGGTACTGCAAAATCTATAGGTAAAATGTTGAAAGAAACAATAATGAGTAGCTTCAAAAATAAATTAGCTGGTGCAGTATTGAAAAAAGATTTAGAAACATTTGCTAAGAAAATGGACTACTCTGAATACGGTGGATCAGTATTATTAGGTTTAGATGGTACGGTTGTAAAAGCTCATGGTAGTTCAAACGCTAAAGCATTTTATTCTGCAATTAAACAAGCAAAAATTGCTGGTGAAGAGAATATCGTTCAAATTATGAAAGATACAGTAGGTGAGTAAAATGGGTAAAATAGCAGTTGTATTCCCAGGCCAAGGTGCACAAAAAGTAGGGGTGGCTAGTGACTTATATAATGAAGAGGAACGCTCGACTCGAGTATTAAATTTAGCTCAAGAGACAGTAGACTTTGATTTGCTAGAAACGATGTTTACTGATAATGATGGGAAATTAGGAGAAACAGAAAATACACAACCTGCACTATTAACGCATAGTGTTGCGTTACTAGAATCATTAAATCATTTAAAAGTAGATTATACTATGGGACATAGCTTAGGAGAATATTCAAGCTTAGTTGCTAGTGGTGTATTATCTTTTGAAGATGCGGTTAGAATTGTGCGTAAACGTGGCCAACTTATGGCTCGAGCGTTTCCTAACGGTGTTGGAGGTATGGCAGCAGTATTAGGTTTGGATTATGATGATGTTGATAAGATATGTCAAACGTTATCTACAAAAGAACAGTTAATTGAACCTGCTAATATTAACTCACCAGGTCAAATCGTGGTGTCTGGACATAAATCTTTAATTGATGAATTAGTAAAAAAGGGCAAAGAACTTGGTGCTAAACGCGTTCTTCCATTAGCTGTTTCCGGTCCTTTTCATTCTTCAATGATGAAAGTTATTGAAGAGGATTTTGCTAATTTCATTAATCAATTTGAATGGCATAATGCTAATTATCCAGTTGTTCAGAATGTTAATGCAAAGGGAGAAACCGATGCTGAAGTAATTAAACGCAATATGGTTAAACAATTATATTCACCTGTTCAATTTATTCAATCAACGAAGTGGTTGATTAATCAAGGTGTCGATCACTTTATTGAAATTGGACCGGGAAAAGTATTATCTGGGCTTATCAAAAAAATAAATCGAGATGTAAAAATCACTTCAATTCAAACACTCGAAGATGTGAAAGGATGGAATAATCATGAATAAAAGTGCTTTAGTTACAGGTGCTTCTCGTGGTATTGGTAGAAGCATTGCATTGCAATTAGCGGAAGAAGGATATAATGTAGCTGTCAATTATGCTGGAAGTAAAGATAAAGCAGAAGCAGTTGTTGAAGAAATTAAAGCTAAAGGTGTAGAAAGCTTTGCAATACAAGCCAATGTTGCAAAAGGCGATGAAGTTAAAGAAATGATTAAAGAAGTGGTAAGTCAGTTTGGTTCTGTAGATGTATTGGTTAACAATGCAGGGATAACTAAAGACAACTTACTTATGCGTATGAAAGAACAAGAATGGGATGACGTGATTGATACGAACTTAAAAGGTGTGTTTAACTGTATTCAAAAAGTAACGCCACAAATGTTGCGTCAACGTAGTGGTGCAATCATTAATCTAACTAGTATTGTTGGTGCAATGGGTAATCCTGGACAAGCAAACTATGTTGCAACAAAAGCAGGTGTCATTGGATTAACAAAAACTGCAGCACGAGAACTAGCATCACGAGGTATTACAGTGAACGCTGTAGCACCTGGTTTCATCGTTTCAGACATGACAAATGCTTTAAGTGATGATTTGAAGGATCAAATGTTAGAGCAAATTCCTTTAAAACGTTTTGGAGAAGATACAGATATAGCTAATACTGTTGCCTTCCTAGCTTCTGATAAAGCTAAATATATTACAGGCCAAACAATTCATGTTAACGGTGGAATGTATATGTAATGTTCGAAAAGGAGCAAACGAACACATGAGCTGAGGCTCATGTATAAGAAACACTAAATACCTATGTATTAAGTGAAAAGAGGAACACATGAGCTGAGACTCATGTATAAGAAACACTAAATACTTATTGCATTAAGTGTTTCTAAAATTCTACTTGTATTTTAGAAAGTAAAATGGGAAAATAAAATAGTCTATCAAAAGACTCTTTAAAAGGAGGTGAAGCGACGTGGAAAACTTCGATAAAGTAAAAGACATCATCGTTGATCGTTTAGGCGTAGATGCTGATAAGGTAACAGAAGACGCATCATTCAAAGATGATTTAGGCGCTGACTCACTTGATATCGCTGAATTAGTAATGGAATTAGAAGACGAATTTGGTACTGAAATTCCTGATGAAGAAGCAGAAAAAATCAACACTGTTGGTGATGCTGTTAAATACATCAACAGCCTTGAAAAATAAAATGATTAATATCTGAGTCGTCTTCTCGTCGGCTCAGATTTTTTCTTTAGTTTTAGTCTGTTTTCACGTAAAATTAAATTAAGCTTTTGAAATTTATAGTTAGGAGGTTAGGTTGTGACTAACCAGAAAAAGAAAGAAATGGTACATGATTTTCAACAAAAATTTACTGATAAGATGAAGTCGTTAGGGTTACATTTTAAAAATATTGATTTATATCAACAGGCATTCTCTCATTCAAGTTTTATTAATGACTTTAATATGAATCGTTTAGAACACAACGAACGCTTAGAATTTTTAGGTGATGCGGTATTAGAATTGACGGTTTCACGCTATCTTTTTGACAGACATCCTCATTTACCAGAAGGTAATTTGACAAAGATGCGCGCAACAATTGTTTGTGAACCTTCACTTGTGATATTTGCGAATAAAATTAAATTAAACGAACTGATTTTATTAGGTAAAGGTGAAGAGAAGACAGGAGGCAGAACAAGACCTTCCCTTATTTCAGATGCATTTGAAGCTTTTGTAGGTGCACTATATTTAGATCAAGGTTTAGATTCAGTATGGACATTTGCTGAAAAAGTCATCTTTCCGTATGTAGAAGATGACGAGCTTGTTGGCGTCGTAGACTTTAAAACACAATTCCAAGAATATGTACATAGCCAAAATAAAGGAGATGTGACATACCAATTAATTAAAGAAGAGGGTCCCGCACATCATAGACTATTTACATCGGAAGTGATTTTAGAAAATAAAGCAGTTGCAGAGGGTAAAGGAAAGACAAAGAAAGAATCCGAACAAAAGGCAGCAGAACAAGCGTATAAACTAATGAAAAATAAAAAATCATTATAATTATAAAAATATGATAATCTATGATTGATTATCATATAAAGCTTTAATCTATATTGATAATTTTTAATAATTGTTAATATAGCCCCAAGCTTATCAACTCAACACGACTGTGATAAGGAGAATACAATGGTTTATTTAAAATCAATTGATGCCATAGGATTTAAATCTTTTGCCGACCATACCAATGTTCAATTTGATAAAGGTGTGACAGCTATTGTTGGTCCTAATGGAAGTGGTAAAAGTAATATTACTGATGCAATTAAATGGGTACTAGGTGAACAGTCTGCCAAATCACTACGCGGTGCTAAAATGGAAGATATCATTTTTTCAGGTGCTGAACATAGAAAAGCTCAAAATTTTGCTGAAGTAAAACTTAAATTAGATAATCATTCACAAAAACTACAAATTGATTCTGAGGAATTAGTTGTCACACGCCGTCTCTATCGAAGTGGTGAGAGTGAATATTATTTAAATAATGATCGTGCACGGTTAAAGGATATTATAGATTTATTTCTCGATTCAGGACTTGGAAAGGAAGCATTTAGTATTATTTCTCAAGGAAGAGTAGATGAAATATTGAATGCAAAACCAATCAATCGTCGACAAATTATTGAAGAATCTGCCGGAGTACTTAAATATAAAAAACGTAAAGCTGAATCGATTCAAAAACTTGACCATACTGAAGATAATCTTAATCGAGTCGAAGATATCTTATATGATTTAGAGGGACGAGTGAAACCGTTAAAAGAAGAGGCGGCCATTGCTAAAGAATATAAGCAATTATCTAAAGAGATGGAGCAAAGTGATGTCATCGTTACAGTATCTGACATTGATCATTATACTGAAGATAATCAGCGATTAGATGAGCGTTTAAATCACCTAAAGAGTCAACAGGCTGAGAAAGAAGGTCAACAAGCTCAAATCAATCAGTTACTACAAAAATATAAAGGTAAACGTCAACAAAACGATTATGACATTGAAAAGTTAAATTATGAATTAGTTAAAGCAACTGAGAATTATGAGCAATTATCAGGTAAGCTAAATGTATTAGAAGAAAGAAAGAAAAACCAATCAGAAACAAATGCAAGATATGAGGAAGAATTAGATAATTTAGAATCACAAATTGATTCTATTAAAAATGAAAAAGCCCAAAATGAAAAATTATTAGCTGAGTTAAAAAATAAGCAAAAGCAATTAAACAAGGAAGTTAAAGAATTAGAGTCACTTCTTTATATATCCGATGAACAACACGACGAAAAACTAGAAGAAATTAAAAATAGTTATTATACATTGATGTCAGAACAATCAGATGTTAATAATGATATAAGATTTTTAGAACATACAATCAATGAAAATGAAGCAAAAAAATCACGATTAGATTCGCGTTTAGTAGAGGCTTTCAATCAACTTAAAGACATTCAACAAAATATTACTCAAACACAAAAGGAATACCAAAGTTCTAAGAAATCTATGGAAAAAGTAGAACAAAATATTCAACAATTAGAACAACAGTTGACAGATTCTAAAAGACTTCTATCTGAATATGAAAATAAACTATATCAAGCCTATCGTTATAATGAAAAGTTAAAATCAAGAATTGATAGTTTAGCTACTCAAGAGGAAGATTACACGTATTTCTTTAATGGTGTAAAGCACATTTTGAAAGCAAAAGATAAAGAATTAAGAGGAATTCATGGTGCGGTTGCAGAAGTGATTAACGTTCCTTCAGAAATGACACAAGCGATTGAAACCGCCTTAGGTGCATCGTTACAGCACGTTATTGTTGATAATGAAAAAGACGGTCGCCAAGCAATCCAGTACTTGAAGCAAAGAGGTTTAGGTCGTGCTACTTTTTTACCATTAAACGTGATTCAACCAAGACATGTAGCTGCTGACATTAAAGATGTAGCTCGTGGTTCACAAGGGTTCATTAATATTGCATCTGATGCCATAAATGTATCTGCTAAATATCAAAACATCATTGAAAATTTATTAGGTAATACCATCATTGTAGAAAATTTAAAACATGCAAATGAACTTGCACGTGCCATTCGATATCGGACAAGAATAGTAACTTTAGAAGGTGATGTTGTAAATCCTGGTGGTTCCATGACAGGTGGAGGAGCACGTAAAACAAAAAGTATATTGTCACAAAAAGATGAATTATCAACAATGCGAAATCAACTTGAAGATTATCAACGACAAACAGCAGAATTTGAACGTCAGTTTAAAGAACAAAAAACACAAGCTGAACAATTAAGTGAACAATATTTTAGTGCAAGTCAGCAGTACAACAATTTAAAAGAACAAGTACATCATCACGAATTAGAACTGGATAGACTAAAAACACAAGAAGCACATCTTAAAAATGAACATGAAGAGTTCGAATTTGAAAAAAATGATGGATATCAAAGTGATAAAAGTAAAGAAACATTAAAAGAAAAACAAAATCATTTAATTGAGATACAACAACAATTGAAGCAACTAGAAAGTGATATTGAAAGATATACACAATTATCAAAAGAAGGAAAAGCTTCGACACATCAAACACAACAACAACTACATCAAAAACAATCTGATTTAGCTGTTGTTAAAGAGCGAATTAAATCGCAAAAGCAAGTTTATGAACGTTTAGATAAACAACTTAGCGATTCAGAACGTCAAAAAATTGAAGTAAATGAAAAAATCAAATTGTTTAATTCAGATGAAATGATGGGTAAAGATGCTTTTGAAAAGTTGAAAGAGCAAATTCAGCAACAAGAAAATGTAAGACAAAATTTAAATCAACAACTTAGTGAGATTAAACAGCAACGTAAAGATCTTAATGAGAAAATCGAAATAAATGAAAGTCAGCTTCAAAAATGTCATCAAGATATACTTTCTATAGAAAATCATTATCAAGATATTAAAGCAAAACAATCAAAGCTAGATGTATTAATCAACCATGCAATAGATCATTTAAATGACACGTATCAACTCACAGTAGAACGTGCAAGAATGGAATATGATTCTGATGAAACAATTGACAATTTGCGTAAAAAAGTAAAATTAACGAAGATGTCAATCGATGAATTAGGTCCTGTAAATTTAAATGCAATAGAACAATTTGAAGAGTTGAATGAACGATACACATTTTTAAATGAGCAACGAACAGATTTAAGAGAAGCAAAAGAAACCTTAGAACAAATCATTCATGAAATGGATAAAGAAGTTGAAGGACGTTTTAAGACAACATTTCATGCGGTTCAAGATCATTTTACGACAGTGTTTAAGCAATTATTTGGTGGTGGACAAGCAGAACTTCGTTTAACTGAAGATGACTATTTGTCTGCTGGCGTTGATATCATCGTACAACCGCCAGGAAAGAAATTACAACATCTTTCATTATTAAGCGGTGGTGAACGTGCTTTAAGTGCTATAGCATTATTGTTCGCCATTCTCAAAGTTCGATCAGCACCTTTTGTTATACTAGATGAAGTAGAAGCGGCATTAGATGAAGCGAATGTGATACGATATGCCCAATATTTAAATGAATTATCTACAGAAACACAATTCATTGTAATTACACATCGGAAGGGAACGATGGAGTTTTCTGATCGTTTATATGGTGTAACAATGCAAGAGTCTGGTGTTTCTAAGTTAGTTAGCGTCAACCTAAATACAATAGATGAGGTTATGAAGGAGGAACAAGCATGAGTTTTTTTAAACGTCTGAAAGATAAATTTTCTAGTAAAAGTGAAGATGATATTCAAAAAGACCTAGATGAAACTGTAGATTCAAATGCTAATAGTGACTCAGATTCAATGGACCCGAATGATTCTGATGAACAAGTTAAACCCAAAAAGAAACCTAAAAAATTAAGTGAAGCTGATTTTGACGAAGATGGCTTGATATCGATTGAAGATTTTGAAGAAATTGAAGCTCAAAAAATTGGAGCAAAATTCAAAGCCGGTTTGGAAAAATCACGTCAAAACTTCCAAGAACAGTTAAATAATTTAATTGCTCGATATAGAAAAGTTGACGAAGATTTCTTCGAAGCTCTGGAAGAAATGCTTATTACTGCGGACGTTGGTTTTAATACCGTTATGAAATTAACTGATGAGCTACGTACAGAAGCACAAAGACGTAATATACAAGAAACAGAAGACTTAAGAGAAGTTATAGTTGAGAAGATTGTAGAAATCTATCATCAAGAGGACGATCATTCTGAAGCAATGAATATTGAAGATGGACGTTTAAATGTCATACTGATGGTTGGTGTGAATGGTGTCGGCAAAACAACAACAATTGGTAAATTAGCTTATCGTTATCAACAAGAAGGTAAAAAAGTAATGTTAGCCGCTGGTGATACCTTCAGAGCTGGAGCAATTCAACAATTAAACGTCTGGGGAGAACGTGTTGGTGTTGAAGTTGTGAGTCAAAACGAAGGTTCTGACCCTGCAGCAGTAGTATATGATGCGATTAATGCCGCAAAAAATAAAGGCGTAGATATTTTAATTTGTGATACTGCAGGACGCTTGCAAAATAAATCTAATTTAATGCAAGAGTTAGATAAAATGAAACGTGTGATTAATCGTGCAATACCTGATGCCCCCCATGAAGCTTTATTATGTTTGGATGCAACAACTGGTCAAAATGCACTTTCACAAGCACGTTCATTTAAGGAAGTTACAAATGTCTCAGGTATAGTTTTAACTAAATTAGACGGTACTGCTAAAGGGGGTATTGTATTAGCAATTCGAAATGAGTTACACATTCCAGTTAAATATGTTGGTTTAGGCGAAAAAATGGATGACTTACAACCGTTTAATCCTGAAAGCTATGTATATGGATTATTTGCTGATATGATAGAACAAAATGAAGATATTCCTGAAGAAATCTCTAGAAATTCATCCGTTGAATCTGAAGAAGGTAACTAAAATGGGACAAAATGATTTAGTTAAAACATTGCGTATGAATTATCTATTTGATTTTTATCAAAGTTTGCTTACAAATAAACAGAAAAATTATCTCGAATTATTTTATTTACAAGATTATTCTTTAAGTGAAATTGCTGATACATTTGAAGTGAGTAGACAAGCAGTTTATGATAATATAAGAAGAACTGGCGATTTAGTAGAAGATTATGAATCGAAATTACGACTATACCAAAGATTCGAGAAACGTCGTGAATTATATAACTTAATGAAACAATCACTTAATCAACCTGAGTTGCTTAAACAATATATCACTCAATTAGAAGAATTAGAGTAGTGATCATTATAATAAAGGAGGGCAAACGTTATGGCATTTGAAGGATTATCCGATCGCTTACAAGCCACGATGCAAAAAATGCGTGGTAAAGGGAAAGTAACAGAAGCAGATATTAAAACGATGATGCGTGAAGTGAGATTAGCGTTATTGGAAGCCGATGTTAACTTCAAAGTTGTTAAGGAATTTGTTAAGACTGTTTCAGAACGAGCGCTAGGTTCTGATGTCATGCAATCTTTAACACCTGGCCAACAGGTTATTAAAATCGTACAAGAAGAACTTACTAGTTTAATGGGTGGAGAAAATACTTCCATTAAGATGGCAAACAAACCACCAACTGTTGTCATGATGGTCGGTTTACAAGGTGCAGGTAAAACGACGACAGCAGGTAAGTTGGCATTATTAATGCGTAAAAAATATAACAAGAAACCTTTACTTGTGGCAGGAGATATTTATCGTCCAGCTGCTATTGATCAATTACAAACAGTAGGTAAACAAATTGATATCCCTGTGTATAGTGAAGGTGATCAAGTATCACCACAACAAATTGTTGAAAATGCTTTAAAACATGCTAAAGAAGAACATCTAGATTTCGTTATCATTGATACAGCTGGTCGTTTACACATTGATGAAGCACTTATGAATGAGCTTCAAGAAGTTAAAGAAATCTCTAAACCAGACGAAATTATGCTTGTTGTTGATGCAATGACAGGTCAAGATGCTGTGAATGTGGCACAATCATTTGATGAACAATTAGATGTTTCAGGTGTAACATTGACTAAATTAGATGGTGATACACGCGGTGGTGCAGCACTTTCAATCCGTTCCGTTACCCAAAAACCTATTAAATTTGTAGGTATGAGTGAGAAATTGGATGGTTTAGAATTATTCCATCCTGAACGAATGGCCTCACGTATTTTAGGTATGGGTGATGTTTTAAGCCTCATTGAAAAAGCGCAACAAGATGTAGATCAAGAAAAGGCTAAAGATTTAGAGAAGAAGATGAGAGAGTCATCATTTACATTAGATGATTTCTTAGAACAGTTAGATCAAGTTAAGAATTTAGGTCCTTTAGATGACATTATGAAAATGATTCCTGGTATGAATAAAATGAAAGGTTTAGATAAGCTTAATATGAGTGATAAACAAATTGATCATATTAAAGCGATTATACAATCTATGACACCTAAGGAACGTTCAAACCCTGAAACATTAAATGTATCACGTAAAAAACGTATTGCAAAAGGATCCGGCCGATCTTTACAAGAAGTTAATCGATTAATGAAACAATTTAATGATATGAAGAAAATGATGAAACAATTTACTGGTGGCGGTAAAGGTAAAAAAGCTAAACGAAACCAAATGCAAAATATGTTAAAGGGTATGAACTTACCATTTTAATTTATGAAATCAAGCATCGAAACTCGAGAGTGTCTTCGGTGCTTGATTTTTTTGAACCTTTATAAGGATTATTAACAAAATTAATAGAAACGCCTGAGTTAAAGCACATGCATAACCAAAAGTACGATTTACTTCGTAAATCTACTTTTGGTAAAGAAAAAAGTCTTTACAAAAATTTGTGTAACTGTTATTATTTATTCTTGTAGAAAATAAAAATAATAAACACATAAAGGAGAGTAATTTAAATGGCAGTTAAAATTCGTTTAACTCGTTTAGGTTCTAAAAGAAACCCATTCTATCGTATCGTAGTTGCAGATGCACGTTCACCACGTGATGGTCGTATCATTGAGCAATTAGGTACTTACAATCCAGCACACGTTAATGCACCAGAAGTTAAAATCGACGAAGAATTAGCTTTAAAATGGTTACACGACGGTGCTAAACCAACTGATACAGTTCACAATATCTTATCTAGAGAAGGTATTTTGAAAAAATTTGATGAACAAAAGAATGCTAAATAATTAGCTTATGTTTTTTTGGGACGCCATTATGGCGTCCTTTTTTAATCATATTTATTTGTTACATACATACGTGTTAATATATATTTGATTCAGTTTAATAAACTTTAATTAGAAGGAGGGTCATACATGGAGGTAGAGGTTGGACAAATAGTCAATACCCATGGTATTAAAGGGGAAGTAAAGGTGAAATCCAATTCTGATTTTACTGAAACACGATTTCAACCTGGTGAACAATTACTTGTAAAACATAATAATACTGAAATTGTTTATACGGTCGCTTCTTATCGTATACATAAAGGATTTCACATGTTAAGGTTTGAAGGAATCAACAATATAAATGAAATTGAACATTTGAAAGGTGATTATATTTATCAAGAACGTGATCACCAAGATATAGAATTAGGAGAACATGAATACTATTATTCGGATATTATTGGTTGTACAGTATTTAAAGATGATGATACGCCAATTGGTCGGGTGATTAATATTTTTGAAACAGGTGCTAATGACGTTTGGGTTGTTAAAGGTGAAAAAGAGTATCTCATTCCTTATATTGAAGATGTTGTGAAAGATATTGATATAGAAACTAAAACGATTAAAATTACACCGATGGAAGGATTGTTAGATTAATGAAGATAGATTATTTAACGCTATTTCCTGAAATGTTTGAAGGTGTTTTAAACCATTCAATATTAAAACGTGCGCAAGATAAGGGAATCATTAATGTTAATACTATCAATTTCCGAGATTATTCTATTAATAAGCATAATCAAGTTGATGATTACCCATTTGGTGGTGGCCAAGGTATGGTATTAAAGCCTGAACCTGTTTTTAATGCTATGGAAGACATAAATCATAATGAACATACTCGAGTGATACTTATGTGTCCACAAGGTCGTCCCTTTACTCAAGAGATTGCACAAGAATTAAGTGAAGCAAAACATATAGTCTTTATTTGTGGACACTATGAAGGATATGATGAGCGCATACGTAAGCATCTTGTAACTGATGAAATATCAATGGGGGATTATGTCCTAACTGGTGGAGAGTTACCAGCAATGACGATGACCGATGCAATAGTGAGGCTTATTCCAGGCGTCTTAGGTAATCAAGCATCACATCAAGATGATTCATTTTCAGATGGATTGTTAGAATTTCCTCAGTATACACGTCCTCGTGAATATAAAAATATGAGTGTTCCTGAAGTATTATTATCTGGCAATCATGCGCACATTGATCAGTGGAGACATGAACAAAAACTCATTCGTACTTATGAAAAGCGACCAGATTTATTAGAACAATATCCATTAACTGAAAAAGATAGAGAAATTTTAGAAACCTATAAAAAGAAATTGAAAAATGATTAACGTTATGCTATTATAATTCAAGTGTGAAAAAACACTAATAATCACTATGATCCGCTGCTATACTTTTGTCTAGGCAAGAACATAGGTTGAAGGAGAGAATTTATAATGAGTAATCATAAGTTAATCGAAGCAGTAACTAAATCACAATTACGTACTGATTTATCTACTTTCCGTTCAGGAGACACTTTACGTGTACACGTAAGAATCGTTGAAGGTTCTCGCGAACGTATCCAAGTTTTCGAAGGTGTTGTAATTAAACGCCGTGGTGGAGGAATTTCAGAAACTTTCACAGTTCGTAAAATTTCTTCTGGTGTAGGTGTGGAAAGAACTTTCCCATTACACACGCCTAAAATCGAAAAAATTGAAGTTAAACGTCGTGGTAAAGTACGTCGTGCTAAATTATATTACTTACGTAGTTTACGTGGTAAAGCTGCTAGAATTCAAGAAATTCGCTAATCAGTATATTCGACAATTTATAAAAGGCCAGTCTATAAGCACTATAGTTGCCAATTTCAACTTATTGCTTAAGATTTGCCATAATGAAAAAAGCTTTCAAACTTCTGTTTTACCAGAGTTTGAAAGCTTTTTTATTTTATCTCAAATTAAACTGCTGTCCTATTTATTGAAGATATGAATCAGAATTCATATTGATTGTATATTTTACACCGAATACTAAATAAAATTTTCTATGATTAAGCCTAAAATTTTGATGAAAACTATGAAAGTGCTATTTTCTAATTCAGTCAATAACTAACTTTACATTAAGTAAGTCTTGAACATAGGTTTAAGTCTGATACTGACAATTAATGTTAAAAACAAAGCACTAAAATGTTTAGGTCTTTGTTTTAACTTTGTAAATAAAATCGAAAAAATTGATTGTTTTCTATCAATTAAAAATCATCATAATGAACTATGAGTTAATTTAAAGCAATCTTAAATACTTCTAATTTAAAATATTGAGTTATTTAAATCATTAATAACTAATTTATTTTCTTTTTACGTAATGAGTGAAAAGAATGCTTAAAATGATCCCAATGCAACTGACAGTGATTAATAAATAAAAATAAGGAGGGGTATAACTTAATTTTATCTTTGTTTGTCCCTCTTTAACAGGAATAGTAGTCATAATACCGTTTCCTTGTTGAACCTTTAGAGGCTTTCCATTTGCCATTGCATGCATTCCTTCAGCATATACCATTGGCAAGACAAGATAACCGTGTTCCTTTTTCTTTTTAATAATTGTGAAACCATTTCTTTCTTTTTTTACTTTAACTGGTTGGAGCTGTTGAGAAGCTTTTTTTAATGTTTGATAGTTTTCACCATAAATTCCTTTTACTTTAAAACGATAAACTCCTTTTGACATCTTAATGTTAAGTTGATTTGAAGCTTTAGCACGCATCGTCACTGGCGAAACAAAACGACGGTATTTGTATGACAAACGGTTTCTTTCTTGCGAATATTCATTAACCCCTACTTTATGCTCTTTGTCAGGAGACAGTAATTCAACATCCATTTCAATATACATATCTTTATAATTTTTAACTATATTGCGAGGTAAATTGAGGGTGACGCCACCATTGTGCTGTTTAACTTTTAAATGTTTACTATCAATCCAATTCGCATGATTTAAGTTTTGTTTTGCATTAGAAAGTAAATTAGGATTAGGTTTAAAATCAGTATTGGCTTGGGATTTATGATTCAATACGACACCTTTAAGCATAGCTTGCTCTCTATCAAGGGGAGATTTTAGTTTTCTTGCATCATAAATTTTATTAGTAATGTGTGCACTAGGATAATTTATTGTATTAACAGAGTGAATCCATTGATCTTTTTTATCAGTTATAAGTTCTTTCTTTTTAAAACCATAAGGCATATTTAAATCATCAGGATGTCGTAATCGATCTTGAACATCCCAAAGAGACATTAAGTTTGCACGATTATTTAAATATCGATAAGTACTATTTTTATCTACAGGCATATTAATTTGTAACGTCTGGTCATAGTATTTCAATATATCTCCATCGAAAATACTGGAATACAATGATGTGCCGTTGTAGTGATATATCAAAGGTGAGTTTAATGCATAGTATGAAAAATAATCTAATCTTTTCAATGGATCTGTAGAGCTTTGATGCATATACTTAATTTTTTTATTTAGGACAGGGCTTCTATAGCTCGAATCATTAATTGTTTTGATAGTCGTTTGATAAGGTTCGATAGTAATTTTTCTGGAATCATTAGTCATTAAGACTTGTTGAGCTAAAAATAAGACAACGAGTAATACCATCATTGAGGTACGTGTTAACAACGATTTATATTTAATAAATATAAATAACACTATGATTAAAATCAATGCAACAAACATCCACTTTACTGATCTTTCCGACAGTGCGATAAATATGAAACCGTATATGAATACTGGTATAGCAACAAAGGTGTATTCTTTAATTGATATTTCACTTAAATGTTGTATGAACAATGCAATTAATACACTTGTTGATAATGCTAAAAAGTAAACCCAACGTCTTTGGGGTAATGAAAAGCCATTAAATGCACTGTCAAACCATTGAGAAAAGGAACCGATAAGTAAAATCCAAGTTGCAATTGCGAACAATTTATAATAATAGTGTTGATATAATTTAAAACAAAATAATGCAATGATAGCAATAAAAGAAATTGTAATGTAAAAACCATCAGCAAAAATATTATAATTGGTTTCAAATAAATTTGTGAAAAAAGTAATTTTGAAATTAGGATTTTGTGTTCGGTCATTATCTAAAAAAGAAGATACACCAGTATATAGTCCATAAATACTTACTAATACACTTAACAAAGTGGCACATACGAGTATGTATAATTTCTGCCAACGATTCACAATATCTTTCTCATGAGGAATAGCGAATCGATAAATAAAATAGAAACCTATGACAATTGCTTCATAGTAACTAAAATAAAAGTTTGAGAATAATGTATAAGCAATCGCGAAAATAAACCAACCTATTTTACGTTCTTTAAAGAATCTTTCTATAGCCCAAAGTGACATAGGTAACATAATTAAAAGATTACCGTAAAAAGACCAAGTAAAATTATAATATGTAACAACAGTAGACATACCATATAAAATAGTTGCGATAAACATTGGTGCGGGTTTAAGTCGCAAATAACTAAATAAATAAAATGAAAAAATAAATGTGATTACAGTGCGCACATATGCCATGATTAATTGGTTTATTGTCCAAAAGCTGATGTCATGAGGATTCACATTGATAGTTTGTTCTAATATCCATATCATAGAGAAGTTGATCCACATCAATGGAGATAGTGAATAATAATATGCCAGTGATTTAACATAGTCGCCTCCCAATCCAAATGAAGCATCATAAAATCCTTTTAATGATGTGAAGTGTTCATAAAGGTACATTTGAAAAGGCATCATTTGTCTGAAGCCATCTCCACTACCACTAAATACTATACCTTTAGTTATAAATTGATAGAGAAAAGGGCCATATAGAATAAATGACAATATACAACTAACTAAAACGATTAGTGTAAAACGTTTAATAGGTTTATTCCATATATTTTTAATCATGGCGAATCCTCATCTTTCTTTTCCTTATATTCTTTAATCTAATGAATACAATACTCACCACTATACTAAATATTGAGATAGAAAACATCGTTTTTAGAAAAGGTGGTCGATATTGAATCGTAATTGTTTTATCATTTTTATTAACCGGGACACCTGTCATCATATAATTCACCTTTTTGATATTGCTTTGTCGGTCATCCACGTATGCACGCATACCTTTACGATATGGAATATTAATGACTGCAAGTCCTTTAGAATGGTGATCTAAGTTAACTTTTACCCCGTTTTTTATATCTTTATAACGCATATTAAAGTTAGCATGATGGTGTGCTTGTTTTAGCGTATCATAATTTTCACCGTTTAATTCTAACAGTTCCAAATTGAACTTACCTTTTGGTGATAGTTGAATCGTAATATCACCATTTTTGTCTGGTAAACTTCGATAAAGTACTTTGCTTATTCCCGTGCGATATATAGAATCATTGTATAGACGATGATTATGATATTGATTGATGCTCACAGTGTAATTACTGTCAGGATCGCCTCGTTTAATATTCATAGTGAGATAAAAATCTTTGTATTTGTCTCTTATATTCTTAGGTAAATGTAATTTGATTATTCCGCTCTCTTTATTAACGGTTAGTTCATTGTTTGAATATCGTGTTATATTTTGTGTTGATACACGTGTTTGGTCTAACAAATTTTTAACTTTTGAGTGATACGCTGTACCTTTTGATGTCACAATAGCACCATTAATCATTGCATGTTCTCTATCTATAGGTTTTTTTAAACTTTTATGATTATAAATGTTTTGTGTTACTTTTACACTTGGTAGTGGAAGTTGATTTTTATAAATAATATATTGTCCACGTGACTTAACTTTCTTAAAATAAGATGGAATAAAATTTTGATAATCTTTCATCATTAAATATTTTACTGAAAACAGACTCTCGATATTTTGCCGAGCATTAGTAGACTGGTATCGACTGACAGATTCTTCAGCTAAATTAATTTTTAAGGCATCATAATAGAAATCGAGAATGTTGTGATGAAATATACTAGAGTAAATACTAAGTCCTTTAAAATTTTGATACATAGGGGTATTATCTTGTTCATCGACACGCCAATTTATTCGTTGATCGTCATTCTTAGTTTGGTTCATTTCTTTTACTAACGATCTTTGTATAGCCGAGCTATAGAAACTTGAATTAATGTATCGCTTGTTCGCACGATTGATATGATCTTGAAAGAAAATTTGATTTTTTATGAATACGAAAGTAATCATAAGACTGAGAGCAGCGATTGAAATACTATAAAGGTAAGTAAGATAATAACGTACTTTTTTCTCTTTTATTAATAAAATTAATAGTCCAATCACTGACACTACTGGAACTAAAGAGAGCCAAGGTAAAAAAGTATTGTAGCTAATTGAACTTATGTAGATGACACTTTGAGCTATCAGATTAGTATAAATATAAGTCTTTGGTCGAATTGTTTTAAAATATTTTACAAATAACCCAATTAAAATTGAACTATTAAAAGCTAAGATAAAATGCCATCGTTTTTGAGGTGCTGAAAACCCATTAAATAGTTGGTCAACAAATGGGAGAAATGCAAAAATAATTGTTGCCAATAATAACAATGCAAATAATTTATAATAAAAATGTTTGTATAATTTGATTGTCAAAAGAGCTTGAATAGATAAAAATATCACAACAATCAAGTAATTATCGAAAAATATATTGGTATCTTTATTTAAATGTTCAATCCAATTCACTTGTCCTGTAAATGATTGTCGACGATTATTAAGAAAACTTTGAACACCATGAAAGAACACAAACATACTATTTCCTAAAGCGAGCAGAGCACTACATATAATTGTAAGAGAAGCTTGCCAACGAGTTAAACTATCTTTAGGATGTCTGTAAATAATTCTAATCAGGGTATAACCTATACCAATAATGAGGAAATAATATGCAAAATAAAAGTTATTAATTAGAATTAGACTTACAGTTAGTATAAATAAACCTGCTTTAAAATCCCTTAATAAACGTTCAATCCCTAATAATAAGAGTGGTAACCAAATGAAAGTATCACTAAAGAATGGCCAGTAAATTGTAAATCTAAAGTACAAAGGTGACATAACAAAGATAAATGAAATCAATAAACTGATTATTTTATTTTTAGAAATATAATAACTAAATAAATAAGTGCAAAACAGAGCAATAGTTGATTTAATAATTGAAACAATTAGTGCGTTGTACATCCAAAGAAGAATTTGATTTGTGTTCAATGAAAAGAATATTTCACATAATTTGATGATAGGGACATTTAAAATAAATATTAAATTTGTTGAAAAATAATAACTTAAGTCAGTGAAAAAATCTCCGCCAAGACCCAAATGTGTTGAATAAAATAAGTTCCCTTGAGTCCATTGATGATAAAGATACATTTGAATAGGAATCATCTGTTCCATACCATCATTTGGGCCAGTTGAAAGAACACCATCATGATGGAAGCGAAAAATAATATAACTATGACCAATTAATGATAATGTAATTAATAATATAATGAAACATGCTTTTCTTCTCATTTACTTCTCCTAAAATGCATCATATTGACCTAAAAATTTTGTTAGCTTAGTCAAATTGTAGGTTATTATGGCAATGAATGAAAGTATTAGTGGCATTATTTAAATCTATTTACATTAAATTTAATGTTATTTAATAAAGTTAATTGATTTTAATAGTTTTGAATAAGTTTACAAATAGTCATCGTAGATTTTTTATGAATAGAAAAATGATTTTTATACTAAATGATGCACGTGTTAAACTTAAAGTGGTTGGGTTAGCTATTATAAAGTATAATTATGAAGTTATAGATAAAAGTTTAAGAAAATAATAAGAATAGGATGATGACTCATGGCGATACAATGGTATCCAGGTCATATGGCTAAAGCCAAAAGACAAGTTAGTGAACAACTGAAAAAGGTAGATGTAGTTTTTGAACTCGTCGATGCACGTATTCCATACAGTTCGAGAAACCCTATGATTGATGATGTCATTAAACAAAAACCTCGAGTAGTAATTTTAAATAAAAAAGATATGACGAATTTAAAAGAATTAGAAAAATGGGAAATTTATTTTAAAAATGAAGGTTTCTATCCGGTAGCTGTAGATGCAAAACATGGCAAGAATCTTAAAAATGTTGAAGTTGAAGCTATAAAAGCAACTCAAGAAAAATTTGATCGTGAAAAAGCCAAAGGTTTAAAACCTAGAGCGATAAGAGCTATGATTGTAGGCATTCCTAATGTAGGAAAATCAACACTTATCAATAAGTTAGCAAAACGTAGTATCGCCGAAACTGGAAATAAACCAGGAGTAACAAAACAGCAACAATGGATTAAAGTTGGGAAGTCTCTTCAATTACTAGATACACCAGGTATTTTATGGCCTAAATTCGAAGATGAAGAAGTCGGTAAAAAATTAAGTTTAACTGGTGCAATTAAGGATAGTATCGTTCATTTAGATGAGGTAGCTATTTATGGTTTGAATTTTATGATTAAACATGATGTTTCAGCTTTAAAGAGACATTATAATATTGATACACATGAAGACGCTGAGATACTCGATTGGTTTGATGCAATTGGAAGAAGAAGGGGATTGTTACAAAAAGGAAATGAAGTAGATTATGAATCTGTCATTGAGTTGATCATCAATGATATGAGAAATGCAAAAATTGGAACTTATTGTTTTGATATTTTAAAAGAAATGAAGAGTGAATGATAGTATGTCTCTAACAATTAAAGAAATCAAAGAAAAACTATCTCGAATTGAAACGTTGGAAGAGTTACATAAACATGAAGCAAATAATGATTCACGTAAAGGTGTTATAAATGCGATTAAGTCTAGGGAAAAAAATATTCTTAAGCAACAAGCATTAGAAGAGCACTATTTATCCATGAATCAATACGAAAACAACATTATGTCCTCTAACAGAGATGCATTAATTTGTGGAATTGATGAGGTAGGGCGTGGGCCCTTGGCTGGACCAGTGGTGGCTTGTGCAGTCATCTTAGAGAAGAATCATCATTATATTGGTTTAGATGACTCTAAAAAAGTGTCTCCCAAAAATAGAGCACGACTTAATCAAAATTTAAAAGAAAATGTCTATCAATATGCATATGGCATAGCGTCCTCAGTTGAAATAGATGAATTGAACATTTATCGGGCAACTCAATTAGCTATGCTACGTGCTATAAATCAATTAGATGTTACACCGACGCATTTATTAATAGACGCAATGACACTAGATATTGATATTCCACAAACCTCAATTATTAAAGGTGATGCTAAAAGTGTGTCTATCGCAGCAGCAAGTATCATGGCTAAAGAATACCGTGATCAATATATGAGACAACTATCTAAACAGTTTCCAGAATATGGTTTTGATAAAAATGCAGGTTATGGAACTAAGCAACATTTAAAGGCTATTGATCAAGTGGGCATAATCAATGAACATCGTCAATCATTTGAACCAATTAAATCAATGATGAAATAATTTGAATTTTGCTTAAATTGCAATAAATACTGGCAATCAGTTTACAATAGCGCTTACATTTTTTATAATTAAAGGGCAACTTAACCTAAGAAACAGGAGGATGGAAGATGAATATCCACGAGTATCAAGGGAAAGAAATATTTCGTTCAATGGGCGTTGCAGTTCCAGAGGGACGAGTAGCATTTACTGCTGAAGAAGCAGTGGAAAAAGCGAAAGAATTAAATTCAGACGTATATGTGGTTAAAGCGCAAATTCACGCTGGGGGTAGAGGTAAAGCAGGCGGCGTGAAAATTGCTAAATCATTATCTGAAGTCGAAACGTACGCAAATGAACTGCTAGGTAAACAATTGGTCACACATCAAACTGGGCCAGAGGGCAAAGAGGTCAAACGTTTATATATCGAAGAAGGATGCGATATCCAAAAAGAATATTATGTTGGTTTTGTTATTGATCGTGCTACTGATAAAGTGACTTTGATGGCATCAGAAGAAGGTGGAACTGAAATTGAAGAGGTTGCAGCTCAAACACCTGAAAAGATTTTCAAAGAAACAATTGATCCAGTAGTAGGATTATCACCTTACCAAGCGCGACGTATCGCTTTTAATATTAACATTCCAAAAGAATCAGTTGGAAAAGCAACTAAATTTTTATTAGCACTATATAATGTCTTTATCGAAAAAGATTGTTCTATTGTTGAAATTAACCCACTTGTTACAACTGGAGACGGTCAGGTATTGGCTTTAGATGCTAAATTAAACTTTGATGATAATGCATTATTTAGACATAAAGATATTTTAGAATTACGAGATTTAGAAGAAGAAGATCCTAAGGAAATAGAAGCTTCTAAATATGATTTATCATACATCGCTTTAGATGGAGATATTGGTTGTATGGTTAATGGCGCAGGTTTAGCCATGGCAACAATGGATACAATTAATCATTTTGGTGGAAATCCAGCCAACTTCTTAGATGTAGGTGGCGGTGCTACAAAAGAAAAGGTAACTGAAGCATTTAAAATTATTTTAGGTGATGACAATGTTAAAGGTATCTTTGTAAATATTTTTGGTGGAATTATGAAATGTGATGTTATTGCCGAAGGTATTGTAGCAGCGGTTAAAGAAGTTGAACTAACATTACCATTAGTTGTTCGTTTAGAAGGAACTAATGTCGAACGTGGTAAAGCAATATTAAACGAATCAGGTTTAGCTATTGAGCCAGCAGCAACTATGGCTGAAGGTGCTCAAAAAATTGTGAAACTTGTTAAAGAAGCATAAGGAAAGGATGGGAGCACTAAGATGAGTGTATTTATTGATAAAAATACGAAAGTAATGGTACAAGGTATCACAGGGTCTACTGCCCTTTTCCATACAAAACAAATGCTTGATTATGGGACACAAATTGTTGCAGGGGTAACACCTGGTAAAGGTGGACAAGTTGTAGAAGGTGTTCCAGTATATAACACTGTTGAAGAAGCTAAAAATGAAACAGGAGCTAATGTATCTGTTGTATACGTACCAGCACCATTCGCTGCTGATTCAATTATTGAAGCAGCTGATGCCGATTTAGACATGGTTATTTGTATTACTGAACATATACCTGTTGTTGATATGGTTAAAGTAAAAAGATATTTACAAGGTCGTAAAACACGTTTAGTAGGACCAAACTGTCCTGGTGTGATAACTGCCGACGAGTGTAAAATCGGTATTATGCCGGGATATATCCATAAAAAAGGCCATGTCGGTGTCGTGTCTCGTTCTGGTACATTAACGTATGAGGCAGTGCATCAATTAACTGAAGAAGGTATCGGTCAAACAACTGCTGTAGGTATCGGCGGTGATCCAGTAAATGGGACTAACTTTATTGATGTTTTAAAGGCGTTCAATGAAGATTCTGAAACTAAAGCCGTTGTAATGATTGGAGAAATTGGTGGTACCGCAGAAGAAGAAGCGGCACAATGGATTAAAGAAAATATGAACAAACCTGTAGTAGGTTTTATCGGCGGTCAGACAGCACCTCCAGGTAAACGTATGGGTCATGCTGGAGCTATTATTTCAGGAGGTAAGGGTACAGCATCTGAAAAGATTAAAACATTAAACGATTGTGGTGTTGAAACTGCAGATACACCTTCTGAAATAGGAACAACCCTTATTGATGCAGCTAAAAAAGCAGGCATTTATGAAGAGTTATTAACTATTAAAAAATAATATATATTAGTATTGATTTCAACGAACCTTGAACATTAAACCTTTGTTCAGGTTCGTTGTTTTTTGTATAAAGAACACCATACACTATGCGTATGATTCACAAAAGTTTAGCTTTATCTAAAAAAAGCATCTCTACATGCTAGAATATACATCGGTCAGCCAACCAAAATATTCAACACGAAGAGATGCTTTTTAATGTCATCCGACACAAACAGTTTAGCACATACATAATGAAATTGTAAGTAGCACATTGTTTTTGAGCCCAGATATAGCAGGCTAGTGATATATGGAAAAGAAATAAGGTATAGGAAATCCCTTGTGTCAATGATGTGAGTGGAAAATTGTAAAATAATTGAAGCAAAGGTATATACATATGTTGGTAAGTATTCCATCCCATATAGGTGTATCATCATTTGTTGAATACTTAAATAGAAGAATAGTTTAATTTTTGATAGATATTTCAATTGAAAATATAAATATGAGAACAGAATGGTAACGGAAAATCTTAGTGCAGAGAATTTGGTGAGGAACCAGGTAGGTTGATTTAAATAAAAATCAAAATAATGGATTAAGTATTAGCATAATTTTATTTATAAAAAATTAGTTATCTTTTTTTGATACGTTGATTTATATATAATAGTAGAAACATGAAATTCGACAATTTTACAATACACTATGACACATTAAACCTTTGTCATTAAATTACTCCTTACAAATACATGATATTTAAAAAATAAATGTCTTTAAACAGTAAACTAAAATATTTGAATTTGAAGGTATAATAAGGACAAAGGAGTAATGATAATTGATACAACATACGATGTTAAAACTATATTGGGCAAATTTCACTACGGCACAACTTCATCATCTTACAAGTACATATCCTGACTTTCTATCAGAAAACGTATTTCATCAACATGACATGATAAAAAGGTGGCTTACAGAGCGTAATTCTGAAAGGCTATGGAACAAATATGAACGTTTCAAAGAATTAAAGCTGATGGACATTATTAAAGAAATGAAAAAAGCAAATGTTAGTTTTACAACATACTTTGATGATAACTACCCTTCTCTTTGCAAAGAAATGTATGATTATCCTTATGTGATATTCTACAAAGGAAATCCACAGTTCTTTAATCATTCTCACTCTTTAGCTGTAATTGGCTCACGTAATGCCACACAATATACAAGTCAATCTTTAAACTATCTTTTTCCTTCATTTAGACAATTAAATATGGCGATTGTTTCTGGATTAGCGCGCGGTGCAGATAGTGTAGCACATCAAACCGCACTTAAATACCTATTACCAACTATTGGCGTACTTGGATTTGGCCATTGTTATCATTATCCTAAAGCAACCTTAAATTTAAGAACTAAAGTTGAAAGGAATGGCTTAGTGATAAGTGAATATCCACCATTTTCTCCTATAAGTAAGCATAAATTTCCTGAAAGAAACAGGCTTATAAGTGGTCTGTCCAGAGGGGTACTTATAACTGAGGCTGAAGAAAGAAGTGGTAGTCAAATCACTATCGATTGTGCTTTAGAGCAAAATAGAAATGTTTATGTTCTACCTGGTTCAATGTTCAACAAAATGACTAAAGGTAATTTAAGAAGGATAAATGAAGGTGCTCAAGTTGTTATAGATGAAAGTAGTATATTATATGATTATCTATTTTAGTAAATGATAGATTTACTTTCTGAATTAATTATTTATATCCTTTAATTTAGTTAAAGTTTAATGAATCAAAAATAATAACAATTCTTACAAAATTGGAAATTAAAAATTAAAACGTTGACAAATACAAAATTAACCGTTTATCATTTATCTTTAGTAATTCAATTTGCAAGGGGGAATAAACTTTGGCAGATAATTTAGTCATTGTTGAATCGCCTGCAAAAGCTAAAACCATTGAAAAATATTTAGGCAAAAGATATAAAGTTATTGCTTCAATGGGACATGTTCGTGACTTACCAAGAAGTCAAATGGGTGTCGACACTGAAGATAACTATGAACCAAAATATATTACAATTCGTGGCAAAGGTCCTGTAGTTAAAGATTTAAAAAAACATGCGAAAAAAGCAAAAAAAATATTTTTAGCTAGTGACCCTGACCGTGAAGGTGAAGCGATTGCTTGGCATTTATCAAAAATTTTAGAATTAGAAGATAGCAAAGAAAATAGAGTAGTATTTAATGAAATTACAAAAGATGCTGTTAAAGATAGTTTTAAGCATCCTCGTGGTATTGAAAAGGATTTAGTTGACGCGCAACAAGCACGTCGTATTTTAGATAGACTCGTTGGTTATAATATTTCTCCAGTATTATGGAAGAAAGTTAAAAAAGGGCTGTCTGCTGGGAGAGTTCAGTCAGTTGCTTTACGTTTAGTCATTGATCGTGAAAATGAAATTCGTAATTTTAAACCTGAAGAGTATTGGTCCATTGAAGGTGAATTTAGATACAAGAAATCTAAATTTACAGCTAAATTTCTACACTATAAAAATAAACCTTATAAGCTAAACAACAAAGACGATGTTCAAAGGATTACTGAAGCATTAAATGGTGATCAATTTGAAATCACAAATGTGAATCGTAAAGAAAAAACACGTTATCCTGCTCATCCATTTACTACATCAACCTTACAACAAGAAGCTGCACGTAAACTAAATTTTAAAGCACGCAAGACAATGATGTTAGCACAACAATTATACGAAGGTATTGACTTAAAGCGTCAAGGTACAGTAGGTTTAATTACGTATATGCGTACCGATTCTACTCGTATCTCAACTTCTGCAAAATCAGAAGCGCAGCAATATATAAATGATAAATATGGTGAACAGTACGTGTCTCAGCGTAAATCATCGGGTAAACAGGGCGATCAAGATGCTCACGAAGCTATTAGACCTACTAGTACAATGCGAACTCCTGATGACATGAAAGCTTTTCTTACTAGAGATCAACACCGTCTATACAAATTAATTTGGGAAAGATTTGTAGCAAGTCAGATGGCTCCAGCTATTTTGGATACAGTAGCTTTAGATGTAACTCAAAACGACATTAAATTTAGAGCTAATGGTCAAACTATTAAATTTAAAGGTTTTATGACACTATATGTAGAAGCAAAAGATGATAAAGAGAATGATAAAGAAAATAAGCTTCCTCAACTAGATAAAGGAGATAAGGTAACTGCGACAAAGATTGAACCGGCACAACACTTTACACAACCTCCTCCTCGTTATACTGAGGCGCGTTTAGTTAAAACGCTTGAGGAACTTAAAATTGGAAGACCTTCAACATATGCTCCAACCATTGATACGATTCAGAAGCGGAACTACGTCAAGTTAGAAAGTAAACGCTTCATCCCAACTGAATTAGGAGAAATTGTTTATGAGCAAGTTAAAGAATACTTCCCAGAAATTATTGATGTAGAATTCACTGTAAACATGGAAACATTACTTGATAAAATTGCCGAAGGTGACATGAATTGGCGTAAAGTAATAGGAGACTTCTACAACAGTTTTAAACAAGATGTTGAACGCGCAGAATCTGAAATGGAAAAGATTGAGATTAAAGACGAGCCAGCTGGTGAAGATTGTGAAGTCTGTGGTTCTCCAATGGTTATTAAAATGGGAAGATATGGTAAGTTTATGGCATGTTCGAACTTTCCGGACTGTCGTAACACCAAAGCAATTGTCAAAACGATTGGTGTCACATGTCCGAAGTGTAATGAAGGAGATGTCGTAGAACGTAAATCAAAGAAAAATAGAATTTTCTATGGTTGTTCTAGATATCCAGAATGTGATTTTATTTCTTGGGATAAACCTGTTGGAAGAGATTGTCCTAAGTGTCATCATTACCTTGTGAACAAGAAAAAAGGTAAAAGTAGTCAAGTTGTGTGCTCCAACTGTGATTATGAAGAAGAAGTTCAAAAATAGATGAGTGATTTTAGGAGGGGCAAAATGACGCAAAAAGTAAACGTTGTAGGAGCTGGTTTAGCTGGCTCTGAAGCTGCATATCAATTAGCTCAACGTGGAATTAAAGTGAATTTAATTGAGATGCGTCCAGTTAAACAGACACCGGCGCACCATACAGATAAATTTGCTGAATTGGTATGTTCAAATTCATTGAGAGGTAATGCACTTACAAATGCTGTTGGTGTTCTTAAAGAGGAAATGAGACATTTAGACTCGTTAATTATCACATCAGCAGATAAAGCACGTGTGCCAGCGGGTGGTGCTTTAGCAGTGGATAGACATGATTTTGCTGGCTATATTACAGATACCTTAAGAAACCACCCTAACATCACTGTATTAAATGAAGAAGTTAATCATATACCAGAAGGTTATACGATTATTGCAACTGGCCCTCTAACTACTGAGCATTTAGCTCAAGAAATTGTTGATATTACTGGTAAAGATCAATTGTATTTTTACGATGCTGCCGCACCAATAATAGAAAAAGATTCAATTAATATGGATAAAGTATATTTGAAATCACGTTATGATAAAGGTGAAGCAGCGTATCTTAATTGTCCTATGACTGAAGAAGAGTTTAACCGGTTTTATGATGCAGTATTAGAAGCTGAAGTTGCACCAGTCAATGAGTTTGAAAAAGAAAAATATTTTGAAGGGTGTATGCCTTTTGAAGTCATGGCTGAAAGAGGGCGAAAAACTTTGTTATTTGGTCCGATGAAACCTGTTGGACTTGAAGATCCTAAGACTGGGAAACGCCCTTATGCAGTTGTTCAATTAAGACAAGATGATGCAGCTGGAACATTATATAATATTGTTGGCTTTCAAACACATTTAAAATGGGGTGCGCAAAAAGAAGTCATTCGTTTAATTCCAGGATTAGAAAATGTTGATATTGTAAGATATGGTGTGATGCACCGAAATACCTTTATTAATTCACCTGATGTTTTAAACGAAAAATATGAATTAAAAGGACATGATAATTTATATTTTGCTGGACAAATGACTGGCGTTGAAGGTTATGTTGAAAGTGCTGCCAGTGGATTAGTTGCAGGTATTAATCTTGCGCATAAAATTTTAGACAAAGGGGAAGTTATTTTCCCTAGAGAGACAATGATAGGTAGTATGGCTTACTACATATCACATGCCAAAAATGAGAAGAATTTTCAACCTATGAATGCCAATTTTGGTCTTTTACCATCTCTCGAAAAACGTATTAAAGATAAAAAAGAAAGATATGAAACACAAGCCAAAAGAGCGTTAGAGTATTTAGATAATTACAAACAAACGCTGTAATTTACAAATAGGTTAACTAGGTAGTGGGTAACTACCTGGTTTTTTTGTGATGAATATTATTTAAAACTAACTTAAATTAAGTAAGACAAGTGAGTTAGAGAAAATTATGACTAATTTTGGATAAAGTTTGAAATTAATTCTCTAAAGATTTTGAATTGATTATCAAATTATTGTATGCGTTTTTACACATATGCTACAATGCAATATGATGGAGGGGATTGATTTTGGATAAAATCCAAGAAACATTTTTATATATGTTAAAGGTTGAAAGAAACTTTTCAGAGTATACGTTAAAATCTTATCATGATGATTTAGTTCAATTTAACAACTTTTTAGAAAGAGAACATTTACAACTTGAGACTTTTGAATATAAAGATGCTAGAAACTATTTGGCTTTTTTATATTCTAATCAATTAAAAAGAACTACGGTGTCAAGAAAGATATCAACTTTACGTACCTTCTATGAATTTTGGATGACTCAAGATAATTCAATTATTAATCCCTTTGTTCAACTAGTGCATCCTAAAAAAGAGAAGTATTTACCTCAATTCTTTTATGAAGAAGAAATGGAAGCACTTTTTCAAACTGTAGAGCATGATAATAAAAAAGGCATACGAGACAAAGTTATTATTGAATTGTTATATGCAACAGGAATACGTGTGTCTGAATTAATAAATATTAAACTAAAAGATATAGATATGAACTTACCAGGTGTAAAAGTTTTAGGTAAAGGAAATAAGGAAAGGTTTATCCCTTTTGGAGAGTTCTGTAGACAGAGTATAGAAAGATACTTAGAAGAATTCCAACCTAAACAATTAGCCAATCATGATTATTTAATTGTAAATATGAAAGGTGATCCTATCACCGAAAGAGGAGTAAGATATGTACTTAATGATGTCGTTAAAAGAACCGCTGGCGTCAATGACATACATCCTCATAAATTAAGACATACTTTTGCTACACATTTATTAAATCAAGGTGCTGATTTAAGGACTGTACAATCTTTACTTGGTCACGTCAATTTATCGACTACTGGACGTTATACACATGTTTCGAATCAACAACTGAGAAAGGTGTATTTAAACGCACATCCTCGAGCAAAAAAAGGAGAGTAATTTATGGATAATTCTTTACACGCTACAACAATTTATGCTGTACGCCATAATGGTGAAGCAGCTATGGCTGGTGATGGTCAAGTCACATTAGGTCAACAAGTTATTATGAAACAAACTGCTAGAAAAGTAAGACGTTTATACGAAGGAAAAGTATTGGCTGGTTTTGCAGGTAGTGTTGCTGACGCCTTCACACTTTTCGAAAAATTTGAGACAAAGCTTCAGCAATTTAGTGGTAATTTAGAGCGCGCAGCTGTTGAACTAGCACAAGAATGGCGTGGAGATAAACAATTACGACAATTAGAGGCGATGCTTATCGTAATGAATAAAGATGCCATACTTATTGTTAGTGGTACAGGTGAGGTTATTGCACCTGATGATGATTTAATTGCCATTGGGTCAGGTGGTAACTATGCACTTAGCGCAGGTCGAGCACTAAAAAGACATGCAGCACAACTTTCTGCTAGTGAAATGGCATACGAAAGTTTAAAAGTTGCAGCTGATATTTGTGTGTTTACAAATGACAATATAATTGTAGAAACGCTATAAAATCGCATTGCTCAAATTAAGGAAATGAATCTCATAAAACAAAGTAGCAATATGGAGGAATGTTAAATATGGATACAAATGGAATTAAATTAACCCCAAAAGACATCGTATCTAAATTGAATGAGTATATTGTAGGACAAAATGACGCAAAACGTAAGGTGGCTATTGCACTAAGAAATCGTTATCGTAGAAGTCTTTTAAAAGAAGAAGAGAAACAAGAGATTGCGCCTAAAAATATTTTAATGATAGGTCCAACGGGAGTTGGTAAAACTGAAATAGCTCGACGCATGGCAAAAATTGTTGGAGCACCATTTATTAAAGTTGAGGCAACTAAATTTACAGAAGTCGGTTACGTCGGAAGAGACGTTGAAAGCATGGTTAGAGATTTAGTTGATGTTGCTGTACGTTTAGTAAAAGACGAGAAAAAGTCATTAGTTAAAGATGAAGCAACTAAGAAAGCAAACGACAAATTAGTTAAATTACTTGTTCCGAGTTTAAAAAAGAAGGCAGCACAAGGTAACAACCCTTTGGAAAATTTATTCGGTGGAGCAATTCCAAACTTCGGTCAAAATCAAGATGAAGAGGAAGAACCGCCAACTGAAGAAATTAAAACCAAACGTTCTGAAATAAAAAAACAACTTGAACAGGGCAAACTTGAAAATGAAAAAGTAAGAATTAAAGTAGAACAAGATCCTGCATCAATGGGTATGTTAGGGACTAATCAAAATCAACAAATTCAAGATATGATGAATCAATTGATGCCCAAGAAAAAAGTCGAAAGAGAAGTTTCGGTTGAAACAGCTAGAAAAATCTTAGCTGATGATTTTGCAGATGAATTAATTGACCAAGAAACTGCGAATCAACAAGCCTTAGAGCTTGCAGAACAAATGGGTATCATATTTATTGATGAAATAGACAAGGTTGCTACTAACAATCAAAATAGCGGTCAAGATGTGTCAAGACAAGGCGTACAACGAGATATTCTTCCTATACTTGAAGGTAGCATGATTCAGACAAAATATGGTACTGTAAATACTGAACATATGCTATTTATAGGTGCTGGTGCATTCCACGTATCAAAACCAAGTGATTTAATTCCTGAATTACAAGGTCGATTTCCAATTAGAGTTGAATTAGAAAGTCTTTCAGTAGAAGATTTCGTGAGAATTCTGACAGAACCAAAATTATCGCTTGTCAAACAATATGAAGCATTGCTTCAAACTGAAGAAGTTACAGTAAATTTCTCAGAAGATGCCATTCAACGATTAGCTGAAATTGCATATCAAGTTAATCAAGATACTGATAATATTGGTGCTCGTAGATTACACACTATTCTAGAAAAAATGCTTGAAGATTTATCATTTGAAGCACCAAGCATGCCGAATGCTGTTGTGGATATTACTCCACAATATGTAGATGACAAATTAAAATCAATCTCAACAAATAAAGATTTAAGTGCATTTATTTTATAAATATATATAGAAGGAGAAAAATTATGAGCTTATTATCTAAAACAAGAGAATTAAACACTTTATTACAAAAACATAAAGGTATTGCAGTAGATTTTAAAGATGTTGCTCAAACAATTAGTAATGTTACAGTTACTAATGTATTTATTGTGTCGAGAAGAGGTAAAATCTTAGGGTCTTGTTTGAATGAATTATTAAAAAGTGAACGCATTAAAGATATGTTAGAAGATCGACATATACCGCGTGAATATACTGAAGAGTTGATGAATGTTAAACAAACAGAATCGAATATCGATATTGATAATGAATTAACTGTATTTCCGCCAGAGAATAGAGAGGTATTTTTAAATAGTAGAACAACTATTTTCCCAATTTTAGGTGGTGGCGAAAGACTTGGTACGCTAGTCTTAGGTCGAGTTCAAGACGACTTCAATGAAAATGACTTAGTATTAGGAGAATATGCAGCCACTGTAATTGGAATGGAAATTTTACGAGAAAAACATAATGAAGTCGAAAAAGAAGCTAGAGATAAAGCTGCTATAACAATGGCAATCAACTCACTTTCATATTCAGAAAAAGAAGCAATTGAACATATATTTGAAGAACTTGGTGGTACAGAAGGTTTACTTATAGCTTCAAAAGTAGCTGACAGAGTGGGCATTACACGATCAGTCATTGTGAATGCTTTACGTAAACTTGAAAGTGCTGGTGTCATAGAATCACGTTCTCTTGGAATGAAAGGGACATTTATTAAAGTAAAAAAAGATAAATTCCTTGATGAACTTGAAAAAAAATAAGTAAAAGTTGCACTTGAAATGTTTTATTGAAATATTAGTAAATTAAGAGTAATATGCGAATAATGAATGGACTGATTTTTAACTTTTTCAGAAACCTATTACTTTATATGTTAGTTATCGCACTATACAATGGTTAGAGGAATTAAGAATGTTATTAAATAATCACCATCTTTATTGTTTTTAAAACAGAAATTCAATAATACAATTCATGTTATTGCTTTTATGCATTAAATATGATATATTAATTGACGGCTATAAAGCCAATACACACATAATCAATTTAAATATAGAGGGTGCAAATTAAATATTTGTCTTTATATCAGTTGATTATGGAGGTAAATAACCACTAGGAGGAATTTAAAATGGCAGTAATTTCTATGAAACAATTACTTGAAGCCGGTGTTCACTTCGGTCACCAAACACGCCGTTGGAACCCAAAAATGAAAAAATATATCTTCACTGAAAGAAATGGTATTTATATCATTGATTTACAAAAAACAGTGAAAAAAGTTGAAGAAGCATACAACTTTGTAAAACAAATCTCTGAAGAAGGCGGAAAAGTCTTATTCGTAGGTACAAAAAAACAAGCGCAAGAATCAGTTAAAGCTGAGGCAGAGCGTGCTGGTCAATTCTACGTTAACCAAAGATGGTTAGGTGGGATTTTAACTAACTACAAAACAATCTCAAAACGAATTAAACGTATTTCTGAAATTGAAAAAATGGAAGAAGACGGATTATTTGAAGTATTACCTAAAAAAGAAGTTGTTGAACTTAAAAAAGAATACGACCGTTTAATTAAGTTCTTAGGCGGTATTCGCGATATGAAATCAATGCCTCAAGCATTATTCGTTGTTGATCCTCGTAAAGAGCGCAACGCTATTGCTGAAGCTCGCAAACTAAATATTCCTATCGTAGGTATTGTTGACACTAACTGTGATCCTGATGAAATTGATTACGTTATCCCAGCAAACGATGATGCTATTCGTGCCGTTAAATTATTAACTGGTAAAATGGCAGACGCTATCTTAGAAGGTCAACAAGGTGTATCTAATGAAGAAGTAGCTGCAGAACAAAACATCAATTTAGATGACAAAGAAGAATCTGAACAAGCAGAAACAACTGAAGAAAACACTTCTGTTGAATCAAACTAAGAGATAGTTTAAATGGGTGATAAGATACTAATGCTTATCACCTTTTTTTAAAAATAAAATTAAATCATATTACTGTAATGGAAATATAACCTAAAATAATGCTAAAATTTAGGTATATCAATAATTACTATTTATATTGGAGGAATAATGAATGGCAATTTCAGCAAAACTTGTTAAAGAATTACGTGAAAAAACTGGCGCAGGAATGATGGATTGTAAAAAAGCGCTAACTGAAACTGATGGTGACATCGATAAAGCGATTGACTACTTACGTGAAAAAGGTATTGCAAAAGCAGCTAAAAAAGCTGACCGTATCGCAGCAGAAGGACTTGTACACGTTGAAGTAAAAGATAATGAAGCTGCAATCGTTGAGATTAATTCAGAAACAGACTTCGTAGCACGTAACGAAGGTTTCCAAGAATTAGTTAAAGAAATTGCTAACCATATTTTAGATAGCAAGGTAGAAACAGTAGACGCTTTGATGGAATCTAAATTATCTAGCGGTAAAACTGTTGATGAAAGAATGAAAGAAGCTATCTCAACAATTGGTGAAAAATTAAGTATCCGTCGTTTCTCTATCAGAACAAAAACTGATAATGATGCATTTGGTGCATATTTACACATGGGTGGACGTATTGGTGTGTTAACTGTAGTGGAAGGTACTACTGATGAAGAAGCTGCTAAAGACGTAGCAATGCACATTGCGGCAATCAACCCTAAGTATGTTTCTTCTGAACAAGTAAGCGAAGAAGAAATCAATCATGAAAGAGAAGTATTAAAACAACAAGCATTAAACGAAGGTAAACCAGAGAAAATCGTTGAAAAAATGGTTGAAGGTCGTTTACGTAAATATTTACAAGAAATTTGTGCTGTAGATCAAAACTTCGTTAAAAATCCAGACGAAACTGTTGAAGCTTTCTTAAAAGCTAAAGGTGGTAAACTTACTGATTTCGTTCGTTATGAAGTTGGAGAAGGTATGGAAAAACGTGAAGAAAACTTTGCTGAAGAAGTTAAAGGACAAATGAAATAATCTGTCATAAAGTTTAACAAGGAAGAAGACACCTCACACGTTTCCTTTTTATTAGCCTATTGTTAAGATAGCTGAAAGGAGACAATCGTGTCTTCTTTACTTATATATTTACATATTTTTACGATAGAGAGGATAAGAAAATGGCACAAACTTCTAAATATAAACGTGTAGTATTAAAATTGAGTGGCGAAGCTTTAGCAGGTGATAAAGGATTCGGCATAAATCCTATCATTATCAAAAGCGTTGCACAGCAAGTTGCTGAAGTTGCCAAAATGGATTGTGAAATTGCTGTCATTGTCGGCGGTGGAAATATTTGGAGAGGCAAAACTGGTAGCGACCTAGGTATGGATCGTGGTACGGCCGATTACATGGGGATGCTTGCTACTGTTATGAATGCTTTGGCATTACAAGACAGTTTAGAACAATTAGATTGTGATACACGTGTTTTAACTTCTATTGAAATGAAACAAGTTGCTGAACCATATATTCGTCGACGTGCAATTAGACATTTGGAGAAAAAACGTGTTGTTATATTTGCCGCTGGAATTGGTAATCCTTACTTCTCAACTGACACAACTGCTGCTTTACGTGCGGCTGAAGTAGAAGCAGATGTAATTTTAATGGGTAAAAATAATGTAGATGGTGTTTATTCAGCTGATCCAAAAGTTGATGCAAATGCAATTAAATATGAACATTTGACACATATTCAAATGCTTCAAGAAGGTTTACAAGTGATGGATTCAACAGCTTCATCGTTCTGCATGGATAATAATATTCCGTTAAATGTTTTCTCTATTATGGAAGAAGGTAATATTAAGCGTGCTGTAATGGGTGAAAAAATCGGAACATTAATTACAAAATAATTTTGAGGTGTAAAAAATGAGTGACATAATCAAAGATACAAAGTCTAGAATGCAAAAATCAATTGATAACTTATCTCGTGAACTTGCTAACATTAGTGCTGGTAGAGCAAACTCTAATTTACTTAATGGTGTTACAGTTGACTACTATGGTGCACCTACACCAGTGCAACAATTAGCAAGTATCAATGTGCCTGAAGCACGTCTATTAGTTATTTCACCATATGATAAGTCATCAGTTGCTGATATTGAAAAAGCAATTATCGCGGCTAATCTTGGGGTTAATCCAACGAGTGATGGTGAGGTTATTCGTATCTCTGTACCAGCTTTAACTGAAGAAAGACGTAAAGAATTAGTTAAAGAAGTTAAAAAAATTGGTGAAGATGCTAAAGTCTCAATTAGAAATATTCGTCGTGATATTAACGATCAGCTTAAAAAAGACGAAAAAAATGGTGACATTACTGAAGACGACTTAAGAAGTCAAACTGATGATGTACAAAAAGCTACAGATAATTCGATTAAAGAAATAGATCAATTGGTTGCCGACAAAGAAAAAGATATTATGTCAGTATAGGTATTTTATTATCGCAAACACTTTCATATTAGTATATTATCTAAAATGAAACATCTGTTAGACATTGAATATCTTCATAGTCTAAACTGTACCAACTAAGACTTTGGTACAGTTTTTTTATTTGCTTATTCAATGGAATAAATGAGTATGATAAAATGATAGATGATTGTTTAATTAACTAATATAATAAACAGAGACGATCAGGCTCGGAGGAAAGACCATGTTTAAAAAGCTGAAAAATAAAAATAAAACTGAGACAAACCATAATAATGACTTAGACATACATAATATACCTGAACATGTGGCTATTATCATGGATGGAAATGGGCGTTGGGCAAAAAAACGTAAAATGCCTAGAATTAAAGGCCATTATGAAGGTATGCAAACAATCAAAAAAATTACTCGCGAAGCGAGTGATATAGGTATTAAGTATTTAACATTATACGCATTTTCAACAGAGAATTGGTCTAGACCTGAAAGTGAAGTTAATTACATTATGAATCTTCCAGTGAATTTCCTTAAAACATTTCTACCAGAATTAATTGAAAAGAATGTTAAAATTGAAACAATAGGGTTTTATGAAGGTTTACCACAATCTACAATTGATGCTATTGATTTTGCTAAAGCTAAGACTCAGCACAATACTGGGTTAACTCTTGTGTTTGCTATAAATTATGGTGGACGAGCTGAGATTATTCAGAGTATGAAAGCAATATATAACGAATTACAATTAAACGGACAAGGATCTGAAGTGATTGATGAGGCGTTAATAAAGCGTCATTTAATGACTCATAGTTATCCAGATCCAGACTTATTAATACGCACTTCAGGAGAACAAAGAATAAGCAATTTCTTAATATGGCAAGCTTCATATAGTGAATTTATTTTTAATGAAAAGCTATGGCCAGATTTTGATGAAAAAGAGTTAAGAGAGTGTTTGAAAATATATCAATCACGCCAAAGACGTTTTGGAGGATTAAGTGAGGAGTAAAAAATGAAAGTAAGAACATTAACCGCGATTATAGCCTTATTAATATTCTTGCCCATCTTGCTCAAAGGTGGCTTAATATTAATGCTTTTCGCATTCTTATTAGCTTTGATAGCCTTAAAAGAACTACTTAATATGAATATGATCAAATTTTTATCTATACCTGGTCTGATTAGTGCTTTAGCCCTAATTATTATCATGTTACCTCAAGATGCAGGTGAATGGGTTCAAGTTATCCAACTTAAAGGTTTAATTGCTATGAGTTTCATAGTTTTAAGTTATACAGTGCTATCTAAAAACAGATTTAGTTTTATGGATGCTGCATTTTGTTTGATGTCTGTAGCATACGTAGGAATTGGCTTCATGTATTTTTATGAGACACGTTCTGAGGGCTTGAGATATATTTTATTTGCATTTTTAATAGTTTGGCTAACAGATACGGGTGCTTATATTTTTGGTCGCCTTATGGGTAAACATAAGTTATGGCCAGTCATTAGCCCTAATAAAACAATTGAAGGTTTCTTTGGTGGTATTTTATGTAGCATTTTAGTACCATTAGTGATGCAAATGTTTGTAGATTTACATATGAATATTTGGCTTTTACTATTAGTCACAATTGTTTTAAGTATGTTTGGTCAATTAGGTGATTTAGTAGAATCTGGGTTTAAACGTCATTTTGGTGTTAAAGATTCAGGACGTATACTACCAGGACATGGTGGTATATTAGATAGATTTGATAGCTTCATGTTTGTATTACCGCTATTAAATATTTTACTGATACAAACTTAAATTTATGAATTGTAAAATGAAATAGATGTTATAATGAAGGAGTTATTGAGATGTTGATTAGTGGTGAATATCTCTTAACTCCTTTTCAGCACTTATTGATAAACTGAAAAGATACAACAACACAAAATAATATGATATTAAGTATTAACATATTATAATATTTAATATTATCTATCGATTTAATTACTTAGATGATTTTTTAATTAAACATAAATTCATTAGAGGTGTAGAACATGAGCATTTTAATTACGATTATTTCATTTATCATCGTATTTGGTGTACTCGTAACTGTTCACGAATATGGACACATGTTTTTTGCTAAGCGAGCAGGAATTATGTGTCCTGAATTTGCGATTGGTATGGGTCCTAAAATTTTTAGTTTTCGTAAAGATGAAACATTATATACAATTCGTCTATTACCGGTGGGTGGTTATGTCAGGATGGCTGGTGATGGTCTTGAAGAACCACCAGTTCAACCAGGTATGAACGTAAAAATAAAGTTAAATAACCAAGACGAAATCACACATATAATTCTAGATGACCAACATAAATTCCAACAAATTGAAGCCATAGAAGTTAAGAAATGTGATTTTAAAGATGACCTATATATTGAAGGTATCACTTCTTATGATGATGAAAGGCATCACTTCACTATAGCGAAAAAGGCATTTTTTGTCGAAAATGGAAGCCTTGTTCAAATTGCTCCAAGAGATAGACAGTTTACACATAAGAAACCATTGCCAAAGTTTTTAACATTATTTGCAGGTCCGTTATTTAATTTTATTTTAGCTTTAGTTCTATTTATTGGATTAGCATACTACCAAGGTACGCCAACCAATGTCATAGGAGAAGTTGTGAAGAAATCTCCAGCTGATGAAGCTGGATTGCACAAAGGTGATAAAATAGTTCAGGTAGGTAATCATAAAATTAAAAATTTTGATGATATCAAACATGTTCTTGACCAAAATAAAACGGCGAAAACAACTGTAAAAATTAAAAGGGATGGCCAAAACAAGTCTGTAGATCTCCAACCTAAAAAAGTAGAGAGAAAGATAACTAAAACTAAAACTCAAACAACTTATCAAATTGGTTTTGCCCCTACTACAGAACACAGCGTTTTTAAACCAATAAGCTACGGTATTTATAACTTTTTCGATAAAGGTAAGCTTATTTTTACAGCTGTTGTTGGTATGTTAGCTAGTATATTTACAGGAGAATTTTCATTTGATATGTTAAATGGCCCTGTTGGTATTTATCACAGTGTTGATTCTGTTGTTAAATCTGGAATTATTAATTTAGTAGGATACACCGCTTTATTAAGTGTTAACTTAGGAATAATGAATTTGCTACCTATTCCAGCGCTTGATGGTGGTCGCATATTATTTGTACTATATGAGGCTATTTTTAGAAAACCAGTGAATAAAAAAGCGGAAACAGGAATTATTGCTGTAGGCGCACTTTTTGTGGTTATTATTATGATTTTAGTCACTTGGAATGATATACAACGGTATTTCTTATAAATAGGGAGGAAAAAGAGAATGAAACAATCTAAAGTATTTATACCAACGATGAGAGAAGTCCCTGCAGAGGCGGAAGCATTAAGCCATCGTTTATTATTAAAAGCAGGGTTAATTAAACAGAGTACAAGTGGTATATATAGTTACTTACCACTTGCTACACGTGTACTAAATAATATATCTAAAATCATACGTGAAGAAATGGAAAGTATAGATGCTGTAGAAATTCTTATGCCAGCTTTACAACAAGCAGAATTATGGGAAGAGTCAGGACGTTGGAGTGCATATGGTCCAGAACTAATGCGTTTAAAAGACAGAAACGGACGTGAATTTGCATTAGGACCTACTCATGAGGAAGTAGTCACTTCTTTAGTAAGAGATGAATTAAAATCATATAAACAGTTACCCCTTACTTTATTTCAAATTCAATCCAAATATAGAGATGAGAAAAGACCACGCTTTGGATTATTAAGAGGACGCGAATTTCTTATGAAAGATGCATATTCCTTCCATTCAGATGAAGCTTCATTAGATGCAACTTATCAAGATATGTATCAAGCATATAGTCGCATATTCAAACGTGTAGGCATCAATGCAAGACCGGTTGTGGCAGATTCAGGTGCAATAGGGGGAAGTCATACACACGAGTTTATGGCATTGAGTGAAATTGGGGAAGATACAATAGTTTATAGTAATGAGAGTGACTATGCAGCGAATATTGAAAAGGCTGAAGTTGTTTATCATCCTTCTCATAAGCATTCTGCACTTGCGGAATTGACTAAAGTTGAGACGCCCAATGTTAAAACAGCTCAAGAAGTTGCAGAATATTTAAAGAGACCATTAGATGAAATTGTAAAAACTATGATCTTTAAAATAGATGGCGAATTTATTATGTTTCTAGTTCGTGGACATCATGAATTAAATGAAGTGAAATTAAAATCATATTTCGGCACGGAACATGTTGAAATGGCTACTCCAGATGAAATTGTTAATCTTGTAGATGCCAATCCGGGGTCTCTTGGTCCTATTTTTGATAAAGATATTAAAATTTATGCCGATAATTACTTACAAGATTTAAATAACTTTGTTGTAGGAGCTAATGAAGATCATTATCACTATATAAATGTCAATATTGGTAGAGACTTTGATGTAACAGAATACGGTGACTTTAGATTCATTACACAAGGTGAGATGTTAAGTGATGGCTCGGGAGTAGCACAATTTGCTGAAGGCATTGAAGTAGGACAAGTTTTCAAATTAGGGACAAAATATTCTGAATCAATGAATGCAACTTTTCTAGATAATCAGGGAAAAGCTCAACCACTCATTATGGGCTGTTATGGTATTGGAGTATCAAGAACATTAAGTGCAATTGTTGAACAAAACAATGACGAGAATGGAATTATTTGGCCAAAATCAGTAACGCCTTTCGATATCCATCTAATTACTATCAATCCTAAAAAGGATGATCAACGTACTTTAGGTGATCAACTTTATCAAAAATTAATGGATTCATACGATGTTTTATATGATGACCGAAAAGAACGTGCTGGTGTTAAATTTAATGATTCAGACCTAATTGGGTTACCGGTACGAGTTGTTGTTGGTAAAAGAGCTGAAGAAGGTATTGTTGAGGTAAAACAACGCATTAACGGTTTAAGTGAAGAAGTGCAAATTGATGAATTAGAGTATTACTTACAAGAATTATTTAAGAATATTAAGTAAGTTGCAATAAAATTTTTGATAGTCAAATTGATATTAATAAAGAGCAGGAAAGATGATGAAACATAATTTTAAATCTAACCTGCTCTTCTTTATTGTATTATTTACTATTTGTTTTTCATGAAAATACGTGCAATCAGTAGTATAATATGAAACGAATTTATTTAGTGACTTTATGAGCAGTTGTAACATATCCAATGATGTTTAATAGTTTTAAATTTAGTATTAATTAAGGTGGTTATTATTTTGGCAATGACAAATCGAGAAAAGTTTAAAGTGCTTGCCGATCAAATAAAAATATCAAATCAACTAGAACAAGATATTCTTGAACAAGGTGAACTCACTCGTATAGATGTTTCAAATAAAAACAGAACATGGACTTTCCAAATATCACTCCCACATTTTTTATCTCATGAAGATTATCTTCTTTTTACACATGCAATTGAAGAAGAATTTAAAGAAATAGCTACAGTAGCAATTGATTTTTCAATTAAAGATACCAACAATCAAGATGAGTTTGCTTTAAAATATTTCGGACATTGTATTGATCAAACACGATTGTCGCCAAAAGTGAAAGGTCAATTGAAACAAAAAAAACTCATTATGAGTGGAAATGTTTTAAAAGTCTTAGTTTCAAATGACATTGAGAGAAATCATTTTGATAAGGCATGTAATGGTAGTTTGGTTAAAGCATTTAGACAGTGTGGCTTTGAAATTGATAAAGTCGTTTTTGAAACAGATTCAACAAATCACGATGATGACCTTGCATCGTTAGAAGCACATATTCAACAAGAAGATGAACAAAGTGCAAGAGAAGCAACTGAAAAATTAGAAAAAATGAAAGCAGAAAAAGCGAAACAACAAGATAATAATGAAAGTACAGTGGAAAAATGTCAGATTGGAAAACCAATTCAGATTGAAAATATAAAACCAATTGAATCAATTATTGAAGAAGAATTCAAAGTAGCTATTGAAGGTGTTATATTTGATATTAACCTAAAAGAACTTAAAAGTGGACGTCATATAGTTGAGCTTAAAGTTACTGATTACACAGATTCACTTGTATTAAAAATGTTTACAAGAAAAAATAAAGATGACTTGGACCACTTTAAGGCACTTAGTGTTGGTAAATGGGTTAGAGCTCAAGGTCGTATTGAAGAAGATACTTTTGTTAGGGATCTTGTCATGATGATGTCAGATATTGAAGAAATTAAAAAGACACCTAAACAAGATAAAGCAGAAGATAAGCGTGTAGAGTTTCATTTACATACGTCTATGAGTCAAATGGATGGTATTCCTAATATTAGTGCATATGTTGAACAAGCTGCTAAATGGGGGCACCAAGCTTTAGCAGTAACAGATCACAACGTAGTACAAGCTTTTCCTGATGCACATAATGCTGCCGAAAAACATGGTATTAAGATGATTTATGGTATGGAAGGTATGCTAGTAGACGATGGTGTTCCTATAGCTTATAAACCAACAGACCGTAATTTAAAAGATGCAACATATGTGGTGTTTGACGTAGAGACAACAGGTCTTTCTAATCAATATGATAAAATTATTGAATTAGCTGCAGTAAAAGTGCATAACGGTGAAATTATAGATAAGTTTGAACGTTTTAGTAATCCACACGAAAGATTATCTGAAACCATTATCAATCTTACACATATCACTGATGATATGTTAACTGATGCTCCCGAAATTGAAGAAGTGTTAACTGAATTTAAAGAGTGGGTTGGAGATGCTATATTTGTAGCTCATAATGCTTCATTTGATATGGGATTTATTGACACAGGATATGAAAGGTTAGGCTTTGGACCTTCTACAAACGGTGTAATTGATACACTTGAGCTTTCACGTACAATTAATACCGAATATGGGAAACATGGTTTGAATTTCCTTGCCAAAAAATATGGTGTCGAATTAACGCAACATCATAGAGCGATTTATGATACAGAAGCAACAGCTTATATTTTTATAAAAATGGTTCAACAAATGAAAGAACTAGGTGTGAACAACCATCTAGAAATTAATAAAAAATTAACTAATGAAGATGCATATAAAAGAGCTCGTCCATCTCACGTTACACTCATTGTTCAAAATCAAGAAGGTCTTAAAAATTTATTTAAAATAGTTAGTGCTTCATTAGTTAAGTATTATTACCGTACGCCAAGAATTCCACGTTCTCTTTTAAATGAATATCGAGAAGGGATCTTGATTGGTACAGCTTGTGATGAGGGTGAATTATTCACAGCAGTAATGCAGAAGGATCAGTCGGAAGTAGAAAAAATAGCAAAGTTCTATGATTTTATAGAAGTTCAACCGCCTGCGCTTTATCAAGATTTAATGGATAGAGAATTAATACGAGATAATGAAACGTTAACACAAATTTACAAGCGATTAATAGATGCTGGTAAAAGCGCTAATATCCCAGTGATTGCTACTGGTAACGCGCATTATCTATATGAACATGATGCTATAGCCAGAAAAATTTTAATTGCATCCCAACCAGGGAATCCATTAAATCGTTCAACATTACCAGAAGCTCACTTTAGAACCACTGATGAAATGTTAGATGATTTTCACTTCTTAGGTGAAGAAAAAGCATATGAAATCGTTGTAACAAATACAAATGAGCTCGCTAATAAAATTGAAAAAGTGGTTCCTATAAAAGATAAACTATTTACGCCAAGAATGGATGGGGCTAATGAAGAAATTCGTGAGTTGAGTTATTCTAATGCGAAAAAACTATATGGTGAAGATTTACCACAAATTGTTATAGATCGCCTTGAAAAGGAATTAGATAGTATTATTGGTAATGGCTTTTCTGTTATTTACCTCATATCTCAACGTTTGGTGAAGAAATCGCTAGATGATGGTTATTTAGTTGGATCGCGTGGTTCAGTTGGTTCTAGTTTCGTAGCAACAATGACTGAAATTACAGAAGTTAATCCGCTTCCACCACACTACATTTGTTCACATTGTAAGACAAGTGAGTTCTTTGATGATGGTTCGGTTGGATCTGGATTCGATTTACCAGATAAAAAATGTCCTACTTGTGGTAATGAATTAATTAAAGAAGGACAAGATATCCCTTTTGAGACATTCCTTGGATTTAAAGGAGATAAAGTTCCAGATATTGATTTGAACTTTAGTGGTGAATATCAACCTAACGCTCATAATTACACAAAAGTATTGTTTGGTGAAGATAAAGTATTTCGTGCTGGAACAATAGGTACTGTTGCTGAAAAAACAGCTTTTGGTTTCGTAAAAGGTTACTTAAATGATCAAGGTATTCACAAACGTGGTGCTGAAATTGATCGGTTGGTTAAAGGTTGTACAGGGGTCAAACGTACAACTGGTCAACATCCTGGAGGAATCATTGTTGTACCGGATTACATGGATATTTATGATTTTACACCGATTCAATTCCCAGCAGACGACCAAAGTGCAGCGTGGATGACAACCCATTTCGACTTCCATTCAATACACGATAATGTCTTAAAATTAGATATATTAGGACATGATGACCCAACGATGATTCGTATGTTACAAGACTTATCAGGAATTGACCCCAAAACTATACCAGTAGATGATAAAGAAACAATGCAAATATTTAGTGGTCCTGAGAGTTTAGGTGTTACAGAAGACGAAATATTATGTAAGACAGGTACATTTGGTGTACCAGAATTTGGTACTGGATTTGTACGTCAAATGCTTGAAGATACTAAGCCAACGACATTCTCAGAATTAGTTCAAATTTCAGGTTTATCTCATGGTACGGACGTTTGGTTAGGTAATGCACAAGAGTTAATTCGTCAAGGGATATGTGACTTATCTAGTGTGATAGGCTGTCGTGATGATATCATGGTATATCTGATGTATGCTGGACTTGAACCGTCAATGGCTTTTAAAACGATGGAATTTGTACGTAAAGGTCGTGGCTTAACAGATGAAATGGTTGAAGCGATGAAGGAAAATAACGTGCCAGATTGGTATTTAGATTCTTGTCGTAAAATTAAATATATGTTCCCTAAAGCTCATGCCGCTGCTTATGTACTGATGGCTGTAAGAATTGCATACTTTAAAGTACATCATCCACTATATTATTATGCAGCATACTTTACCATAAGAGCTTCCGATTTTGACCTTATAACAATGATTAAAGATAAAACGAGTATTCGTAATACAGTTAAAGATATGTATTCACGATATATGGATTTAGGGAAAAAAGAGAAAGATGTATTAACTGTATTAGAAATAATGAATGAAATGGCGCATCGAGGTTTTCGATTGCAACCGATTAGTTTAGAAAAAAGCCAAGCTTTTGACTTCATCATTGAAGGGGATACATTGATTCCTCCATTCATTTCAGTGCCAGGACTTGGAGAAAACGTTGCACAAAGAATTGTTGAAGCGAGAGAAGAGGGACCATTTTTATCCAAAGAAGATTTAAATAAAAAAGCCGGCTTATCTCAAAAGGTTATTGACTATTTAGATGAATTAGGCTCATTGCCAGATTTACCTGACAAGGCACAATTGTCGATATTTGATATGTAAGCATTTCTAATTACTAAATTGATATCATATATGTTCAATCATCTTTATTAGTAACCCTATATCAGTTTGTTTACTTATTAGACTTGTGATATACTAAATATGCGTAAAAAATGATTAACTCAGGCAGAAGAGTGGGCATAAACCCGCTCTTTTCTATTTGCCAAAAAAGGAGGCCTGTATGAGTAAAATTACTGAGCAAGTTGAAGCATTGATTCAACCAGTTTTAAATGATTTGAACTTTGAATTAGTAGACATTGAGTATGTTAAAGAAGGTAAAGACCATTTTTTAAGGATTTCCATTGATAAAGAAGGTGGCGTAGATCTTAATGATTGTACTATAGCTTCAGAAAAAATTAGTGAAGTTATGGATGAAAATGATCCAATACCTGAAATGTATTATCTTGATGTTGCATCGCCAGGGGCAGAAAGACCAATAAAAAAAGAAAAAGATTTTTATAATGCTATCAATCAACCCATTTTTGTATCTCTTTATGCACCAATTGAAGGAGATAAAGAATGGTTAGGTGTTTTAAAATCTGTAAATGATGAATCAATTAATATGGAAGTTAAAGAAAAGGCAAAAACAAAAGAAATTGAAATTCCAAGAAATAAAATAGCAAAAGCACGTCACGCTGTAATGATTTAACGTGATGAGGAGGAAAAAACGTGTCAAGTAATGAATTATTATTAGCTACTGAATATTTAGAAAAGGAAAAGAAAATTCCTAGAGAAGTTTTAATTGATGCAATTGAAGCAGCTTTAATTACTGCGTACAAGAAAAACTATGATAGTGCCAGAAATGTAAGAGTAGAATTAAATATGGACGAAGGTTCATTTAGAGTGATTGCACGTAAAGAAGTCGTAGAAGAAGTGTTTGATGACAGAGATGAAGTTGATTTAAGTACTGCTTTAGTCAAAAATCCTGCCTATGAAGTAGGAGATATTTATGAACAAGATGTAACACCGAAAGACTTCGGACGTGTAGGAGCTCAAGCAGCTAAGCAAGCTGTGATGCAACGACTTAGAGACGCAGAAAGAGAAATTTTATATGATGAATTTATCGATAAAGAAGAAGATATTCTAACAGGTGTGATTGACCGTGTAGACCATCGCTATGTATATGTGAATTTAGGAAGAATTGAAGCTGTGCTGTCAGAAGCTGAAAGAAGTCCTAATGAGAAATATATTCCTAATGAACGTATCAAGGTGTACGTAAATAAAGTTGAACAGACTACAAAAGGTCCACAAATTTACGTATCAAGAAGTCATCCTGGATTACTAAAACGCTTATTCGAACAAGAAGTTCCAGAAATTTATGATGGTACTGTTATTGTTAAATCAGTAGCGCGTGAAGCTGGAGATCGTTCTAAAATTAGCGTGTATTCTGATAATCCTGATATAGATGCTGTTGGCGCATGTGTAGGTTCTAAAGGAGCACGAGTAGAAGCGGTTGTTGAAGAACTTGGTGGCGAAAAAATCGATATCGTCCAATGGGATGAAGATCCGAAAGTATTTGTTCGTAATGCTTTAAGTCCATCACAAGTTTTAGAAGTAATTGTTGATGAAGAGAATCAATCAACTGTAGTTGTAGTTCCTGATTACCAATTATCCTTAGCTATAGGTAAAAGAGGGCAAAACGCACGTTTAGCTGCTAAATTAACAAGTTGGAAGATAGATATTAAATCAGAATCTGATGCCCGAGAAGCTGGAATTTATCCTGTTATTGAATCAGAAGAAGTTGCAGATGAAATTGTTAATTCCGGTGACGAAGATGTTGAGTTTGATAATGTTAACTTGGAAGAGACAAACTTAACTAGTACAGAATTAGCTGCTGAAAATGATGAAGATAAAAAAGATAAAACAGAAGAAGATAATGACACAGAATCATAGGTTGGAGTGATAAATTAATGAGAAAGAAAAAAATTCCAATGAGAAAATGTATTATATCTAATGAAATGCGTCCAAAAAAAGATATGATTCGAGTGGTTATTAACAAAGAAGGCGAAATCTTTGCAGATGCGACAGGAAAAAAACAAGGGCGCGGTGCATATGTGTCTAAAGATGTAGCTTTAGTTGAAAAGGCTCAACAAAGAGAAGTTTTAGAAAAATATTTTAACGCTACTAAAGATACACTTGATCCTGTTTATAAAGAAATAATAAGACTGATTTATAGAGAAGAGATCCCAAAATAATGACTAAAATGAAAATTTTTAATTTGCTTGGTTTAGCTATGAGAGCTGGTAAAATCAAAAGTGGCGAATCGGTCATCTTAAATGAGCTTAAAAAGAATCAAATAAAACTTGTCATATTAGCTAGCGATGCATCTAGTAACACTCTAAAACAAATGAATAATAAATGTAATAGTTACCAAGTGCCATTAAAAGTGTTTGGTACTAGAAATGAATTAGGGTTAGCAATAGGTAAAAGCGATAGAGTTAATATTGGTATAACAGATAATGGTTTTGCAAAAAAATTGTTATCAATGATAGATGAATATGGTAAGGAGTGATTATATGAGTAAAAAAAGAATTTACGAATATGCGAAAGAATTAAATCTAAAGAGTAAAGAGATTATAGATGAGTTAAAAAGTATGAATGTTGAAGTGTCAAATCATATGCAAGCTTTAGAAGAAGAACAAATCAAAGCATTAGATAAAAAATTTAAAGCCTCTCAAGCGAAAGACACTAATAAACAAAATACTCAAAATAATCACCAAAAATCTAATAATAAACAAAATTCTAACGATAAAGAAAAACAACAAAGTAAGAATAATAGTAAACCAACGAAGAAAAAAGAACAAAACAACAAAGGAAAACAGCAAAATAAAAACAATAAAACTAATAAGAATCAAAAAAACAATAAAAATAAAAAGAATAATAAAAATAATAAACCTCAAAATGAGGTAGCAGAAACAAAAGAAATGCCCTCTAAAATCACTTATCAAGAAGGCATAACTGTCGGTGAGTTAGCTGAAAAGCTAAATGTAGAATCAGCTGGTATTATTAAAAAATTGTTCTTACTAGGTATTATGGCTAATATCAATCAATCATTGGATGAAGAAACATTAGAATTAATTGCAGATGACTATGGCGTTGAAATAGAGAAAGAAGTAGTCGTTGATGAAGAAGATTTATCAATTTATTTTGATGATGAGACTGATGATTCTGATGCAATTGAACGTCCAGCAGTTGTTACAATCATGGGCCACGTAGACCATGGTAAAACGACTTTATTAGATTCTATTCGTAACACTAAAGTTACAGAAGGAGAAGCTGGCGGAATCACTCAACATATTGGTGCTTATCAAATTGAAAATTCAGGTAAAAAAATTACGTTCTTAGATACTCCTGGACATGCTGCATTTACGACTATGCGTGCACGTGGTGCTCAAGTTACTGATATTACAATTTTAGTCGTGGCCGCTGATGATGGTGTGATGCCTCAAACAATTGAAGCTATAAATCACGCTAAAGAAGCAGAAGTACCTACGATTGTTGCAGTAAACAAAATTGATAAACCAACTGCTAACCCTGATCGTGTTATGCAAGAACTCACTGAGTATGGATTAATTCCAGAAGACTGGGGCGGTGACACAATCTTTGTACCACTATCTGCATTGAGTGGAGACGGTATTGATGATTTATTAGAAATGATCGGTTTAGTAGCGGAGGTACAAGAACTTAAAGCTAATCCTAATAAACAAGCTGTAGGTACTGTGATTGAGGCTGAATTAGATAAATCACGAGGTCCAGCTGCATCTTTACTTGTTCAAAATGGTACTTTAAACGTTGGAGATGCAATTGTTGTAGGTAATACTTATGGACGTATACGTGCAATGGTTAATGATTTAGGAAAAAGAATTAAATCTGCCGGTCCTTCAACACCTGTAGAAATTACTGGTATTAACGATGTTCCACTTGCAGGTGATCGTTTTGTTGTATTTGGTGATGAAAAACAAGCACGTCGAATTGGTGAAGCACGTCATGAGGCAAGTGTCATACAGCAACGTCAAGAAAGTAAAAATGTTTCATTAGACAATTTATTTGAGCAAATGAAACAAGGTGAAATGAAAGATTTAAATGTCATCATTAAAGGTGATGTACAAGGTTCAGTTGAAGCATTGGCCGCATCTCTAATGAAAATAGATGTTGAAGGTGTGAATGTACGAATTATTCATACAGCTGTTGGTGCTATCAATGAATCAGATGTTACATTAGCAAATGCATCAAATGGTATTATTATTGGTTTTAATGTACGCCCAGATGCAGGTGCGAAACGTGCGGCTGAAGCTGAAAATGTAGATATGCGATTACACAGAGTTATCTATAATGTTATTGAAGAGATAGAATCAGCTATGAAAGGTTTACTTGACCCAGAATTTGAAGAGCAAGTCATTGGACAAGCTGAAGTGCGTCAAACATTTAAAGTTTCTAAAGTTGGTACAATTGCTGGTAGTTATGTGACTGAAGGTAAAATCACTCGTAACGCTGGTGTACGCGTAATTAGAGATGGTATCGTGTTATTTGAAGGTGAACTTGACACATTAAAACGTTTCAAAGATGATGCTAAAGAAGTAGCTCAAGGCTATGAATGTGGTATTACAATTGAAAAATATAATGATCTCAAAGAAGGAGACATTATTGAAGCGTTTGAAATGGTAGAAATTCAAAGATAATTTTTGAAACTTATTGAGAGGCTATATGCTAAGTTAAGTACTTTAAGATATTTCATAAACCTAATATCTTAAAGTAGAGTATGACATACTTTGCTTAACCAACAATCAAATTGAAGATATAAATTTTTGATTTGGAAAAGCTTAATGTTATGCTATCAATACTTTAGTTATGGTCTCTCATTTAGTATTATTTTATTGATTCGTTGTTGATAATTTAATAAAATGAACATCAATAGTTAATCATTAAATCTGATATTTCACATTTATTTGTGAGTAAAGTAAAAATAAAGAGAGGTGAGATGATGAATAATATAAGAGCAGAACGTGTAGGAGAACAAATGAAACAGGAAATCATGGACATTGTTAATAATAAAGTTAAAGACCCTAGAGTTGGTTTTTTAACAATTACTGATGTTGAACTAACCAATGACCTTTCACAAGCAAAGGTATATTTAACAGTGTTAGGGAATGATAAAGAAGTTGATAATACGTTTAAAGCTTTGCATAAAGCAACTGGGTTTATAAAATCTGAACTTGGTTCTCGAATGCGCCTAAGAATTATACCTGAGTTAACATTCGAATATGATGAATCTATCGAATACGGTAATAAGATAGAACGCATGATTCAAGAGTTACACAAAAATGATAAATAATATATTTTATAGTAGGCACAATCATTCATAAAGCATATTTTTGATATTGCCTACTATTTTTATGTAAAACGCTAATTAAAGAATTAAAATATCGTGTTATAATAATACACGTTATTAAAAGTTAAAGGTGTGACAACATGTATAATGGCATACTACCGGTATTTAAGAAACGAGGTTTAACAAGTCACGACGTCGTTTTTAAATTACGTAAAATTTTAAAAATGAAAAAAATTGGTCATACAGGAACATTAGATCCTGAAGTTAATGGTGTGTTACCAATTTGTTTAGGCGATGCGACAAAAGTCAGTGATTATATCATGGAAATGGGAAAAACTTATCACGCTATGATAACGCTAGGAAAGAGTACGACTACTGAAGACCAAACTGGAGATATTTTAGAAACTAGGGCTGTTGATAAGAATGATATTAATGAAGATACGATTGACCAAGTGTTGCAGCAATTTGAGGGGCATATTCAACAAATTCCGCCTATGTATTCTTCTGTTAAAGTAAATGGAAGAAAATTATATGAATATGCGAGAAATAATGAAACTGTCGAACGCCCTAAACGACAAGTTTTTATTAAAGATATACATAGAATATCTGAAGTTACTTTCCAGGAGCAGACATGTCATTTTGAAGTTGAAGTAACATGTGGTAAAGGAACTTATATTAGAACTTTAGCTACAGATATTGGACTTAAACTTGGTTTTCCAGCTCATATGTCACGTCTAACTAGAATTGCTTCTGGCGGTTTTCAATTAGAAAGTAGTTTAACGATTGATCAAATTAAAGAATTACATGAGCATGATTCATTACATAATGAATTGTTTCCTATAGAATATGGCTTAAAAGGTCTGAAATCATTCCAAGTGAAAGATTCAAATTTTAAAAAGAAAATCTGTAACGGTCAAAAATTTCATAAAAAAGTGTTAAGTCAAAATGTTAAAGAACCTTTTATATTTGTCGATAGTAGCACTCAAAAAGTTTTAGCAATATATATAGTTCATCCAGATAAACCTTATGAAATAAAACCTAAAAAAGTTTTTAATTAAAGGAGAAATAATATTATGAAAGTGATAGAAGTTACACATCCCATACAAAGTAATCAATTCATAACTGAAAATGTTGCTATGGCTTTTGGTTTCTTCGATGGTATGCATAGAGGTCACGACAAGGTGTTTCAAGTGCTTGATGAAAAAGCAAAAGAGCATCAACTTAAAAAGGCTGTTATGACGTTTGATCCACACCCCTCAGTCGTATTAAACCCTGAGCGTAAACGTACAACCTATCTTACACCACTTTCAGATAAGTTAGAAATGATAGCAGAACACGGTATAGACTATTGTATCGTTATCAATTTTTCATCAAGATTTGCTAATGTGACATCTGACGATTTCATAAAAAATTATATTATTAATAATCATGTTAAAGAAGTGATTGCAGGGTTTGATTTCACCTTTGGTAAATTTGGAAAAGGAAATATGACGGTACTTCAGGAATCAAAAGCTTTTAATACGACTATTGTAGGAAAACAAGAGATGGATTCTGAAAAAATTTCTACAACTGCAATACGCCAAGCGCTTACAGATGGTCATTTACAGAAAGCAAATGACGAATTAGGGTATATATATAGGATTAAAGGAACTGTAGTACAAGGTGAAAAACGTGGAAGAACAATTGGTTTTCCAACAGCTAATGTGCAACCCAGTGATGATTATGTACTACCAAAAAAAGGTGTTTACGCAGTGAGTATGGAAATTGGTCCAGAGAGTAAATTACATCGTGGTGTAGCTAACGTTGGAGTTAAACCAACATTCCACGATCCAACTAGGGCTGAGTTAGTTATTGAAGTGAATATATTTGATTTTAATGAAAATATTTACGGTGAACGTGTGACTGTGTATTGGCATCACTTTTTAAGACCAGAAGTTAAATTTGATGGTATCGATCCATTAGTTAAACAAATGAATGAAGATAAAGCGCAGGCTAAACATTTATTATCTATTGATTTCGATGATGATATATCATATAATATATAAAGTTGACAGAGATACAAGATTATTCTTATTCTCTAGATATACCTTTTTCTTAGTAGGTCGATTCTCCGACGCCTCACTCAGATTAAGGAGTTAAATTATAATTAAGGAGGAAATTGATAATGGCAATTTCACAACAACGTAAAGATGAATTAATTAAAGAATATCGTGTGCACGAAACTGATACTGGTTCACCAGAAGTCCAAATCGCTGTATTAACTGCAGAAATTACTGCATTAAATGAGCATTTACGTGAACACAAGAAAGACCACCATTCACGTCGTGGTTTATTGAAAATGGTAGGTCGTCGTCGTCACTTATTAAACTACTTACGTAGTAAAGATATTCAACGTTACCGTGAATTAATTAAATCATTAGGTATTCGTCGTTAATCTTAATATAGAATTAGGAAAGCACCATGGATGGTACTTTCCTTTTTTTATTATGTATCATAATAAAAAATATAAAATCAGTTAAATAAATGATATGATATAAATATTAGAATTAAGAGAGGAGATTCATAATGTCTCAAGAGAAGAAAGTTTTTAAAACTGAATGGGCTGGGCGTTCTTTAACTATTGAGACAGGACAATTAGCAAAGCAAGCTAATGGTGCTGTTTTAGTGCGTTATGGAGATACAGTTGTCCTATCAACTGCAACTGCTTCTAAAGAACCTAGAGATGGCGATTTTTTCCCATTAACTGTAAATTACGAAGAAAAAATGTATGCTGCTGGTAAAATACCAGGAGGATTCAAAAAAAGAGAAGGTCGCCCTGGTGATGAAGCAACGTTAACAGCTCGTCTCATTGATAGACCTATTCGTCCACTGTTTCCAAAAGGATATAGACATGACGTACAAATCATGAATATTGTCTTAAGTGCTGATCCAGATTGCTCACCAGAAATGGCAGCAATGATTGGTTCTTCGATGGCGTTAAGTGTTTCAGATATTCCATTCCAAGGTCCCATCGCAGGTGTAAATGTAGGTTATATCGATGGCAAATATGTCATTAATCCTTCCGTCGCTGATAAAGAAATTTCTAGATTAGATTTAGAAGTTGCTGGTCATAAAGATGCGGTAAACATGGTTGAAGCAGGCGCAAGTGAAATTACTGAGAGTGAGATGCTTGAGGCTATTTTCTTCGGACACGAGGAAATCAAACGACTTGTTGCATTCCAACAAGAAATCATCGATCACATTCAACCGATAAAACAAGAATTTGTACCGGTGGAAAGAGACGAAGATTTAGTTGAAAAAGTAAAAAGTTTAACTGAAGATAAAGGACTTAAGGACACGGTTTTAACTTTCGATAAGCAACAACGAGATGAAAACTTAGATGCTCTGAAAGAAGAAGTTGTTGGTCATTTTCTAGATGAAGAAGATCCTGAAAATGAAACGCTTGTTAAAGAAGTTTATGCAATTCTAAATGACTTAATTAAAGAAGAAGTAAGACGTCTAATTGCAGATGAAAAAATACGACCTGATGGACGTAAAGTAGATGAAATAAGACCTCTTGAATCAGAAGTTGGTTTGTTACCAAGAGCTCATGGGTCAGGTTTATTTACTCGTGGTCAGACACAAGCACTTTCAGTTTTAACTTTAGGCGCACTTGGAGATTATCAATTAATTGATGGTTTAGGACCTGAGGTAGAAAAACGTTTTATGCATCATTATAACTTTCCTAATTTCTCTGTAGGAGAAACTGGCCCTGTACGTGCACCTGGTAGACGTGAGATTGGGCATGGTGCGCTTGGTGAAAGAGCATTACGTTACATTATACCTGATACTCAAGATTTCCCTTATACAATTCGTATTGTAAGTGAAGTATTAGAGTCTAACGGTTCATCATCTCAAGCATCGATTTGTGGTTCAACATTAGCATTAATGGATGCCGGTGTACCAATTAAAGCGCCAGTCGCAGGGATTGCAATGGGACTAGTAACGCGTGACGATAGCTATACAATTTTAACTGATATTCAAGGAATGGAAGATGCATTAGGTGATATGGACTTCAAAGTAGCAGGTACTAAAGACGGTATTACTGCGATTCAAATGGATATTAAAATTGATGGTTTAACTCGAGAAGTTATTGAAGAAGCACTAGAACAAGCGCGTCAAGGACGATTAGCTATTATGGATCATATGCTTCACACGATTGAACAACCACGCGAAGAATTAAGTGCTTACGCACCAAAAGTGGTAACTATGAGTATTAATCCAGATAAAATTCGAGACGTGATTGGACCAGGTGGTAAGAAAATCAATGAAATTATCGACGAAACTGGAGTTAAATTAGATATTGAACAAGATGGTACAATCTTTATAGGTGCTGTAGATCAAGCGATGATTAACCGTGCAAAAGAAATTATCGAAGATATTACACGCGAAGCGGAAGTTGGACAAGTATATCATGCTAAAGTAAAACGTATTGAAAAGTATGGTGCTTTCGTTGAATTGTTCCCTGGTAAAGACGCGTTATTACACATTTCTCAAATTTCACAAGAAAGAATTAATAAAGTAGAAGATGTTCTTAAAATTGGAGATACAATTGAAGTGAAAATTACTGAAATCGATAAACAAGGTCGCGTTAATGCGTCACATAAAGTATTAGAGCAATCTAAAAATTAAAATGTATCATATATGAACTTAATGTATTTGTTCTGTAAAAAGCTGCCGACAAAGCTAAATGCTTTGCGAGCAGTTTTTTTATTTTAATATGACTATTCAGTGAGATAAATGTATTTTGTTAGTGATGTTATATGGTGACTGAAAAACATATATTCAATTAAAATCATTTAATAAGTAAAAGTAATATTTAGTATGTACATGCGACAATTGCTTTATTAAATATGATAAAAATATTAATCTTAAAAAATATAATCTCAATAATCAAATGGTATAACAGTGCAATAATAGTGTACATCAAGGTCGTTTTAACTTATAATAAATAGTGAGTTTATATATGGACGGGTCACTATTTATAGGAGGTAACATTTTGAGTTTAATAAAGAAAAAAAATAAAGATATTCGTATTATTCCACTCGGTGGAGTAGGCGAAATCGCTAAAAATATGTACATCGTTGAAGTAGACGATGAAATGTTTATGTTGGATGCAGGATTAATGTTCCCAGAAGATGAAATGCTTGGGGTAGATATCGTTATTCCTGACATTCAATATGTCATTGAAAACAAAGAAAGATTAAAAGGAATATTTCTTACACACGGTCATGAACATGCTATAGGCGCAGTAAGTTATGTGTTAGAACAAATCGATGCACCAGTTTATGGTTCTAAATTGACAATCGCACTTGTTAAAGAAGCAATGAAGGCCCGAAATATTAAAAAGAAAGTACGTTACTATACTGTAAACCATGATTCAATTATGAGATTTAAAAATGTTAACGTGAGTTTCTTTAATACGACACATAGCATTCCTGATAGCTTAGGCGTATGTATTCATACTTCGTATGGTTCTATAGTTTATACTGGAGAGTTTAAGTTTGATCAAAGTTTGCATGGACATTATGCTCCAGACTTGAAACGAATGGCAGAAATTGGTGATGAGGGTGTGTTCGCATTAATCAGTGATTCAACAGAAGCTGAAAAGCCTGGATATAACACGCCTGAAAATATTATTGAACATCACATGTATGATGCTTTTGCCAAGGTTAAAGGTAGACTTATTGTATCATGCTATGCTTCAAACTTCGTTCGTATTCAACAAGTGCTTAACATTGCAAGTCAACTTAATCGTAAAGTGTCATTTTTAGGTCGTTCACTTGAAAGTTCGTTTAACATAGCACGTAAAATGGGATACTTTGATATACCAAAAGATTTATTAATACCTATTAACGAAGTGGAAAATTATCCTAAAAATGAAGTGATTATTATTGCTACAGGTATGCAAGGTGAACCAGTAGAAGCATTAAGTCAAATGGCTCGCAAAAAGCATAAAATTATGAACATAGAAGAAGGAGATTCAATATTCCTAGCAATTACTGCTTCAGCTAATATGGAGGTTATTATTGCAGATACATTAAATGAGTTAGTGCGTGCTGGAGCACATATAATTCCAAACAACAAGAAAATTCATGCGTCAAGTCATGGTTGTATGGAAGAATTGAAAATGATGTTAAATATTATGAAACCTGAATATTTTGTACCTGTTCAAGGTGAATTTAAAATGCAGATTGCACATGCCAAATTAGCAGCAGAAACCGGTGTAGCACCTGAGAAAATTTTCTTAGTTGAAAAAGGCGACGTGATTAGTTATAACGGTAAAGATATGATTTTAAATGAAAAAGTTCAATCAGGTAATATACTTATTGATGGGATTGGCGTTGGTGACGTAGGTAATATCGTATTAAGAGACAGACATCTATTAGCCGAAGACGGTATTTTTATTGCGGTTGTGACATTAGATCCTAAAAATCGACGTATTGCTGCAGGACCTGAAATTCAATCAAGAGGCTTCGTCTATGTTAGAGAAAGTGAAGAACTTTTGAAAGAGGCTGAAGAAAAAGTACGTAAAATTGTAGAGGAAGGTCTTCAAGAAAAACGAATAGAATGGTCAGAAATCAAGCAAAATATGAGAGATCAAATCAGTAAGTTACTATTTGAGAGTACAAAACGCCGTCCAATGATTATTCCAGTCATATCGGAGATCTAATCTTAATAGAATAATATTTAAAGAGGTTGGGACAATTTAGTAAAGCAAAATCATGTTTAATGACTTTGTTCAACAATTAGTTTTTCTTTTAATTATTTATCAGTTTCTAAAATCTTAGAGTTTGGTAAATATGAAAGTGAATCTAAATAATCTAAGTTGTTCTTGCCTCTTTCATCTTATTAAAAATACATATAAGTATATATTCAAATGGGATGAATACTCTAAATATAGTAATGATGAGAGATTAAAAAAGAAGGTGTAGGTATTGCCACAAGCAAAAAAAAGAACATCGACGAAGAGAAAGGGTAATAAAAAAACGAATAAAAAAAAGCAAAATGAAACGCCTTTAAGATATATATTCTCAATAATTGTAGTAATTCTTATTATACTAGGCGCTTTTCAATTAGGAATCATTGGTAGAATGATTGATAGCTTTTTTAATTATCTTTTTGGTATGAGTCGATATTTAACTTATATTTTAGTACTTATTGCAACAATTTTTATAACATACTCTAAGCAAATACCTAGAACTCGACGTAGTATCGGTGCAATAGTTTTACAATTAGCTTTGTTATTTATAGCGCAATTGTATTTTCATTTTTCACATAATATCACTTCTCAAAGAGAGCCTGTACTGTCCTTTGTTTATAAAGCTTATGAACAAACACATTTTCCAAATTTTGGGGGAGGCTTAATAGGTTTTTATTTACTTAAACTATTTATACCTCTCATATCTATTGTAGGTGTAATAATAATTACTATCCTATTACTAGCTTCGAGTTTCATTTTATTACTTAATTTAAGACATAGAGATGTTACAAAAAGTTTATTCGACAACCTCAAGTCATCAAGTAATCATGCATCTGAGTCAATAAAACAAAAAAGAGAACAAAATAAGATTAAAAAAGAAGAAAAAGCCCAATTAAAAGAGGCAAAAATTGAACGAAAAAAACAAAAAAAATCACGTCAGAATAATAATGTCATTAAAGATGTTAGTGATTTTCCAGAGATTTCTCAGTCAGACGATATTCCAATATATGGTCATAATGAGCAAGAAGATAAAAGACCAAATACTGCTAACCAACGTCAAAAACGTGTTTTGGATAATGAACAATTTCAACAATCATTACCAAGTACCAAAAATCAATCAATAAATAATAATCAGCCATCTACAACCGCTGAAAACAATCAACAACAAAGTCAGGCTGAAGGCTCAATATCTGAAGCTGGTGAAGAAGCCAATATTGAGTATACGGTGCCACCTTTATCCTTATTAAAACAGCCTACTAAACAAAAAACTACTTCAAAAGCTGAAGTCCAACGTAAAGGTCAGGTTTTAGAATCTACACTAAAAAACTTTGGAGTTAATGCTAAAGTAACACAAATTAAAATCGGTCCTGCAGTTACGCAATATGAAATTCAACCAGCGCAAGGTGTTAAAGTAAGTAAAATAGTCAATCTCCATAATGACATTGCATTAGCTTTGGCTGCGAAAGATGTACGAATAGAAGCACCTATTCCAGGTCGCTCTGCGGTAGGAATTGAGGTTCCCAATGATAAAATCTCACTTGTCACTCTAAAAGAAGTTTTAGAAGATAAGTTCCCATCTAAGTATAAATTAGAAGTCGGCATTGGTAGAGATATTTCTGGTGATCCAATATCAATTCAATTAAATGAAATGCCTCACTTACTCGTTGCTGGTTCAACAGGAAGCGGTAAATCAGTTTGTATTAATGGTATTATAACGAGTATATTACTCAACACAAAACCGCACGAAGTTAAACTTATGTTAATCGATCCTAAAATGGTAGAGTTAAATGTTTACAATGGTATTCCTCATTTACTTATACCGGTTGTAACAAACCCACATAAAGCGTCTCAAGCTTTAGAAAAAATTGTTTCAGAAATGGAACGTCGTTATGATTTGTTTCAACATTCATCGACACGAAATATTGAAGGATATAACCAATATATACGCAAACAGAATGAAGAACTTGATGAAAAACAACCTGAGTTACCGTATATCGTCGTAATAGTGGATGAATTGGCTGATTTAATGATGGTTGCAGGTAAAGAAGTAGAAAATGCTATCCAACGTATTACTCAAATGGCTAGAGCAGCGGGTATACACTTAATTGTAGCTACTCAAAGACCTTCCGTTGATGTTATTACTGGTATTATTAAAAATAACATTCCATCAAGAATTGCGTTCGCTGTAAGTTCTCAAACTGACTCTAGAACAATAATTGGTGCTGGTGGAGCTGAAAAGCTACTTGGTAAAGGTGATATGCTATATGTTGGTAACGGAGAATCTACTACAACCCGAATTCAAGGTGCTTTTTTAAGTGATCAAGAAGTGCAAGATGTTGTTAATTATGTTGTAGAGCAACAGAAAGCAAATTATGTTAAAGAAATGGAACCAGATGCACCTGTAGATAAATCAGAAATGAAGAGTGAGGATGCTTTATATGATGAAGCTTATTTATTTGTAATAGAAAAGCAAAAAGCTAGTACTTCTTTATTACAACGACAATTTAGAATCGGTTATAATCGAGCTTCAAGGCTCATGGATGATTTGGAACGTAACCAAGTTATTGGTCCACAAAAAGGAAGTAAACCTAGACAAATATTAGTTGATTTAGAAAATGACGAGGTGTAAAAATGTCGGAAATGAGTGCAATCTATAGAGTAAAACAATACATTTTAAATTTAATCAAAGATGGTGAACTAACCAATGGAAGTAAATTACCTAGTAATTTGTCAATTGCGAGAGCATTAAATGTTAAAACAGATGATGTTTATGATGGTATAGATGAGTTGATTACTGAACAAGTAGTAACGGATAATTTTGAAGAGGGGACTAGCGTAAAAGTAAAGCCCCCTTTCTATTACCCGTTAAATAAAATTATTAGTATAGGGACTATGATTAAAGAAGCGGGTTATGAAGCAGGAACAGAATATCTGAATCTTGACGAGCAACCTGCAACTATTTTAGATGCTGAACATTTAGGTATAGAAACAAAAGAACCTATAACAATTATTGAGAGACTAAGGACTGCTAATCATAAGCCTGTCGTATATTGTTTAGACAAAATAGCAAAAACTTATCTAACTTGTACAGATTATCAACAGAGTAGTGGTTCAATGTTAGAAGCTATTAAAGCATCTACAAATCATCAAATCATGCATGCAGAAATGGATTTAGAAGCAATTAGTTACGAACCCCATATCTCTGAAGTGCTTAATGCTTCACCTCACGAAGGGCTTATGTTACTTAAAGTAGTACATTATGACGAAAAGCATCAACCAATTTTGTATTCTTTAAATTATATTAAGAGTAGTTTAGTTAAATTCACTATTACTAAAAGTGAATAAATTGTCATATTAAAACCAGGAGGTTAGATTTTGAAGAGATTCAATCAAGATAACACAAAAGTTCGAGTCAATGTTTTGCCTACCGATAAATTTAAAACAACGACAATTACATTTAAATTTATGGCACCATTAAACTATAAAACAATTACTTCACGTTCAATTTTAAGTAAAGTATTAGTTCGTGCAACACAACAATGGCCCACCGATAAAACTTTAAATAAACAGTTATCAGAATTGTATGGCGCCTATGTTAATAGTTTTGTTTCTAAGTTTAAAGATAAGCATGTTATTACAATCTCATTAGAAGTAGTTAATGAAAAATTCTTAAAAGATAAAACCCCTTTATTTGAAAAGGGATTAGATACGTTAAAAGAAATAATTTGGAATCCATTAATCAAAGATAGATGCTTTGATCATACATATGTAGCTCAAGAAAAGTCTTTACTTAGCAAAAAACTTGAAGCAATGGAAGATAATAAAGCACAGTATTCATTTCTTCAGTTAATGAATTATATGTTTAAACAAGAACCCTATCGATATATAGCGACAGGTCAATTAGAACAAATTCCACAAGTGACTTCTGAAAGTCTATACGATACATATCTATCCATGGTACAAAATGATGATTGTGCCATATATGTTGTAGGAAATATTAACAAAGAGGAAGTAACGCAACTAATTCTAGATAAGTTTGCAATTAAGCCTTTCTATTTAGAAAATAAAGAAAGTACTGAAATCACACCTTCTTTTGATCAACCGCAATATATAATTGAAAAAGACGATGTTGACCAAGCTAAATTGAATTTGGGATATCGCTTTCCATCTTATTATGGGAAAAGTAATTACTATGCATTTATAGTATTAAATATGATGTTTGGAGGAGATCCTTCCTCAGTACTATTTAATGAAGTCAGAGAAAAGCAAAGTTTGGCATACTCTATACATTCACAAATTGATGGTAAAAACGGATTTTTATTTGTTTTAAGTGGTGTTTCTGCTGAGAAATATGAGCAAGCAAAAGATACTGTCATCAAAGAGTTTGATAAGATAAAAAATGGAGATTTTGATTCTAATAAAATTGAATTAGCTAAAAAAATCATTATTTCCCATAGACACGAAGCATCAGATAGACCTAAAAGTATAATTGAAATACTACATAATCAATTATTATTAAACCGACAGCAAACTGATCAAGATTTTATAAATGCAGTTAATCAAGTGACGAAAAAAGATGTTATTAAATTGGCAAATGAAGCTGTTCTAGATACAATTTATGTACTAACGAAAGGAGACCAACACTGATGAAAACACATCAATATGAACTTATAGATGAGAAAGTTTTCGAACATGAGTTTGATAATGGATTGAAATTATTTATCATTCCTAAGCCTGGTTTTCAAAAAACGTATGTGACCTACACAACACAGTTTGGTTCATTGGACAATCATTTTAAGCCCATAGGTAGTCAGCAATTTGTAAAAGTTCCTGACGGTGTGGCACATTTTTTAGAACATAAATTGTTTGAAAAAGAAGATGAAGATTTATTTACTGCATTTGCCGAAGAGAATGCGCAAGCTAATGCTTTTACAAGCTTTGATCGTACGAGTTATTTATTTAGCGCAACAAGTAATATTGAAAGTAACATTAAACGTCTCCTCAATATGGTAGAAACACCTTATTTTACTGAAGAAACAGTTAATAAAGAAAAAGGGATTATAGCTGAGGAAATTAAAATGTACCAGGAACAACCAGGATATAAATTAATGTTTAATACTTTAAGGGCTATGTATTCCAAGCACCCGATACGGGTGGATATCGCTGGTAGTGTTGAAAGCATTTATGAAATAACAAAAGATGATTTATATCTATGCTATGAGACATTTTATCATCCCTCTAATATGGTGTTGTTTGTGGTAGGCGATGTTAGTCCTCAATCGATAATTAAACTTGTAGAAAAGCATGAAAATCAAAGAAATAAAACTTATCAACCACGTATTGAACGTGCGCAAATTGATGAGCCTAGAGAGATAAATCAACGGTTTGTTTCTGAGAAAATGAAGTTACAGTCACCACGATTGATGCTAGGTTTTAAAAATGAACCATTAGATGAAAGTGCAACTAAATTTGTTCAAAGAGATTTGGAAATGACATTTTTCTACGAATTGGTTTTTGGAGAGGAAACGGAGTTTTATCAACAACTTTTAAATAAAGATTTAATAGATGAAACATTCGGTTATCAATTTGTATTGGAACCGAGCTACAGTTTTTCAATTATTACTAGTGCAACACAACAGCCTGATCTATTTAAACAATTAATAATGGATGAATTAAGAAAATATAAAGGAAACCTTAAAGATCAAGAAGCATTTGATTTGTTGAAAAAGCAATTTATTGGAGAATTCATATCAAGTTTAAATTCTCCAGAATATATTGCTAATCAATATGCAAAACTCTATTTCGAGGGAGTGAGTGTATTTGATATGCTTGATATCGTAGAAAATATTACGTTAGAGAGTGTAAATGAAACTTCCGAATTATTCTTGAACTTTGACCAACTTGTTGATAGTCGTTTGGAGATGGAAAATAGATGAAAGCGCTAGTCATAGGTGGTTCTGGAACAATAGGTCGTGCCATTGTAAAACGACTGCTATTTGAAGGTTATGAAGTTTTCTTACATTATCATTCAGCTCAATATTCTGATTTAAGTAATCAATTTAAAAATAGCAAAGTTACATTTATTCAATGTGATTTAACCAAAGATATAGAGCTCGAAGATTACTTTGGACACATTGACGAGCTAGATTGTCTAATTTATACCAGTGGGACAGCATTATATGGCATGTTACAAGATATGAGTGATTGTGACATCGATAATAGTTATGCATTAAATGTAAGACAATTTATACGTTTGACTCGCTACTTTATTGATATTTTAAGGCAGAGTAACAATGGACGTATCATTGTTATTTCATCAATTTGGGGAGAAACTGGAGCTAGTTTAGAGACAATCTATTCAGCGATGAAAAGTGCTCAAATTGGTTTTGTTAAAGCATTAAGTCAAGAATTAGCTTTAACTTCAGTAACTGTAAATGCTATTACACCAGGTATGGTAAAAGGGAAAATGAGCGATGTATGGTCGAAAGATGAGTTATCGAATATAGTATCAGAGTTACCTCAGCAAAGAATGATTGATCCTTCTGAAGTGGCACATGCTTGTGCATACTTGTGTAGTACTATGTCAAAAAGTATTACGGGTACAGTACATAAAGTGAATGGCGGATGGTATATTTAAATGCTTTGTCAGTAAAAGATAAGTTTCTTGTTTCAATTGTTATAGGAGCAACATTTTAGTAATAATAAAAGAAGTATCTTTTTATTATTGGTGTTATAATATGATAAACAAAGATTTCATGTGCTTCGTTGTTAACAAGGGGTGATCAAGAAATGACTTTTGCAAAAAGGAAAGAGTGGTACTTAGAATATGAGATAACTGTAAATCGTGCTGGCTTACTCGGTGATATTTCAAGTTTGCTTGGAATGCTCGGCATTAGTATTGTTACAATTAATGGTGTTGATCAGGGAAAAAGGGGATTGTTAATTAAAACAGATCAACTAGAAAAGGTCGAAAGGTTCGAACAAATTGTAAAAGAAATTAATGAAATAGAAATTACAAAGTTAAGAGTTCCTGAATTACGAGATAGACTCGCTGTACGACACGGTAGATATATTGAACAAGATGCTGATGATAAAAAGACTTTTAAATTTGAACGAGAAGATTTAGGATTACTTGTTGATTTTTTAGCTGAGTTATTTAAAGAAGAAGGACATAAATTAATCGGAATACGTGGAATGCCTAGAGTTGGTAAAACTGAATCTATTGTAGCTGGAAGTGTTTGTGCACATAAAAGATGGTTATTCATAAGCTCAACTTTAATTAAACAAACAGTAAGGCGTTCACTATTTAAAGGTGAATATGATTCTAATCACGTATATATCATTGATGGTGCGGTAACAGCACGTGAATTGAACCCTGAGCACCAAGAATTGGTGAGAGAGGTTATGACGTTACCCTCAATAAAAGTAGTTGAACATCCAGATTTATTTGTAGAGTCGTGCAATTATAATATGGAAGATTTTGACTATATTATTGAATTGAGAGAAAATGAAGATCAAGAGATTCGATATGAAGAAATGAAGAAACATACGGTTCAAAGCAAGAATAATTTAGATTTTGGAGATCCATTTGGTGGAGGGTTTGGTTTCTTTGAATAATGTCTAGGAGGACTTTGAGTGAAAACGATTGGTGAAGTGTTGAAAAGTAGACGTGAAAGATTGGGTATGACACTAAGTGAATTAGAACAAAGAACTCAGTTAAAGCGTCAAACGTTAATACATATAGAAAATAATGATTTTAATGAACTAGCCAAGAGTGATTATACTGAAGGTTTTATTAGAAAATACGCTAAAGTTGTAAATATCGAACCAAATCAACTTATTGAAGCACATCAAGATGAGATTCCTGAAACACAATATCAAATTGATGATGTGATACAAACATTTTCTAATGGGTATGAACCCCCTTACCGACGTCAATCTAAGGAAGCGTTTCAATTGTTGATGTGGATGGGTTTCATTATTTTAATATCTTTAATCGTTTGGATACTCGCAGTATTAATTATATAAATATATGTTTTAGAAATGAGGATTTAATATGAATATACCGAATCAAATAACGGTATTTAGAGTTATTTTAATACCATTTTTTATTTTATTTGCTTTAGTTGATTTTGGTTTTGGACAAATTTCAATTTTAGGTGGAAATCATATTAGAATTGAAATATTAATTAGTGCTATCATATTTGTGGTTGCATCATTAAGTGATTTTGCTGATGGTTATCTTGCCCGTAAATGGCAATTAGTTACTAATATGGGGAAATTCTTAGATCCACTTGCAGACAAATTATTGGTCGCGAGTGCATTAATTGTTATGGTACAACTTGGTTTTACTAATTCTGTCGTTGCTATCATAATTATTGCTCGAGAATTTGCCGTCACAGGATTACGATTACTACAAATTGAACAGGGGTTTGTAAGTGCTGCAGGACAACTAGGGAAAATAAAAACAGCAGTGACAATGGTTGCAATTATATGGATTTTATTGGGCGATCCTTTCTTACACTATCTACATTTCCCAATTGGAGTGTGGTTATTATACATTGGAGTATTCTTTACTATTCTTTCAGGTATTGAATATTTTTATAAAGGAAGAGATGTATTTAAACATTCTAAATAAATGTGTAATTAAAAAATTGAGCTTGTATATTTATTTCATATATAAATTACCATATCAATTTGTTATATAATCATACTCTCTAAAATATATACATTTTGATTAAGTTATCTTTGTCAAAGGTTTGTTCCCTATTCTATATGGGGTGCAAACCTTTTATTTTTCGGTTGCTTTAGTGTGACAAAGAAGATAAAACAATTACTATAATTGATTTAATATTTTCAATTTTCAGGTGTAATATCGATATACATCTGTAAATCTTTTATATAAATGTAATGTCAGTATGTTATAAAAATAATGTGATGCTATGTTTAAGTTATATTAGATGACAGTTCTGTGATAAATAATTAAACTGTTTTTATAAAGATTCATATTTTAGATTTATATTACAAAAATATATATAATGGACTTATTGAAAAGACAATATAAATATCAGGGAGTATATCATTGATGAATATTTCAATTGTAGCTGTTGGCTCTGAATTATTACTAGGTCAAATAGCTAATACAAATGGGCAATATCTTTCAAAACTTTTTAATAGTATTGGTAAAAGTGTAGTAGAACACACAGTTATTGGTGATAACCCTCAAAGGTTAGAATATGTAATAAAGCAATGTCTATCTAGATTTGATACCATTGTTTTAACAGGTGGCTTAGGACCAACAAAAGATGATTTAACTAAACATACTGTAGCTAAAGTATTAGGAAAAAATCTAGTGACGGATGAAGCATCGTTAAACTTTATCAAAAACTATTTTAAAGAACAAGGTCAAGATATGACCTCTAATAATAAGCAACAAGCATTAGTAATTGAAGATGCCATAGTTTTACCAAATAAAAATGGTATGGCTCCTGGTATGCTTGTAGAATTAGGTAAACAAAAAATAATTCTACTACCAGGTCCACCGAAAGAGATGCAACCTATGGCGAAGAATGAATTATTACCTTATCTTATGGATAAAGATGAAGTTATTTTTTCTGAATTACTTAGATTTGCTGGTATAGGAGAGTCGAAATTAGAAACACTATTAATTGATCTAATAGATGATCAAACTAATCCGACAATCGCACCTCTTGCAGGTACGCATGAAGTATATTTTAGATTAACAGCCAATGCTGAAAGTAAGGAACGATGTCAACTGCTTATTAAGCCTATTCGAGATGAAATTTTAAATAGGGTTGGTACTTATTATTTTGGCTCAGACGAAGTTAATATTGAAGAATCGGTTATAAATAGTGCAAAACAGAATTTTGCTATTTATGACGGTGTAACTAATGGAGCTTTGTTTACTCGATTAAAAAATGCTGACAGTAAAAATCTAGTTAAAGGTATGCTACCACATTCTAATCAATTTATTGATGTGACTTCTGAGTTTAATGCCGTGTTATTCAATGCAGCACAATATGTCAGGGATTTGTACCAAACAGATTTGGGTATTGTACTTTTAAATAAAGATAACATTGTATATTTAGGAATTTATGATGGAAATAATTTCGATATCGAAACATTTAAGATGTCTCAAAGTCGTAATTTATTGAGAAGCAGAAGTCAAAATTATGCAATGATTAGATTATTAAATTGGTTTAATAAATAGTATATTTTAAATTTTTGCAAAAAATATAAGTACGTTTGTTCGTTTTTGTATCAGCTATCACACAATAAATGCGAACAAATATTCGCAAAAGACTTGTATTTTGCTTAAAATGCTTGTATAGTAAGTATAAGATATTATACAGATAACTTTCTGTAGTAGGAGGTCTCGTTTTGGATAATGAACGTCAAAAAGCTTTAGATACAGTAATTAAAAACATGGAAAAATCTTTTGGTAAAGGTGCCGTTATGAAGTTAGGCGATAATAAAGGTCGCAGAGTATCAAGCACTTCAAGTGGTTCTGTCACAGTTGATAATGCATTAGGGGTTGGAGGTTATCCTAAAGGAAGAATTATCGAAATATATGGACCTGAAAGTTCAGGTAAGACGACAGTAGCTTTACATGCTATCGCTGAAGTACAAAAAAACGGTGGTGTAGCAGCATTTATCGATGCCGAACATGCTCTCGATCCAGTATATGCACAAGCATTAGGTGTAGATATTGATAATTTATATTTATCTCAACCTGATCATGGTGAACAAGGTCTTGAAATCGCCGAAGCTTTTGTTCGTAGTGGTGCTGTGGACATTGTTGTTGTCGATTCAGTAGCAGCATTAACACCTAAAGCTGAAATTGAAGGTGAAATGGGAGATACTCATGTTGGTTTACAAGCAAGATTAATGTCTCAAGCATTAAGAAAGTTATCAGGGGCTATTTCTAAATCTAATACTACAGCTATATTTATTAACCAAATTCGTGAAAAGGTCGGTGTGATGTTCGGGAATCCTGAAACAACGCCCGGTGGTAGAGCCCTAAAATTCTATAGTTCTGTACGTTTAGAGGTAAGAAGAGCAGAGCAGTTAAAACAAGGTCAAGATATTGTAGGTAACAGAACCAAAATAAAAGTTGTAAAAAATAAAGTTGCACCTCCATTTAGAGTTGCAGAAGTAGATATTATGTATGGTCAAGGTATCTCTAAGGAAGGAGAGCTCATTGATTTAGGTGTAGAGAATGATATCGTTGATAAATCAGGTGCTTGGTATTCTTATAATGGAGATAGAATGGGCCAAGGTAAAGAAAACGTCAAAAATTATCTTAAGGAAAATCCACAAATCAAAGAAGAAATTGACCGTAAGTTACGTGAAAAGTTAGGTATTTTCGATGGTGATGTGGATGAAAATGAGAATGAAGACGATTCACCAAAAACTTTATTTGATGAATAGTTTTTTAGTTGACTAATTAAAAGGATGGCTTATTTAGCCATCCTTTTTTGTAGTTTTTGATTTGTTCTTTAAAAAAAGCAATTTAAAATGAGTGTAGTGCAATTTCATATCTTGACACATATCTGTCGATAAACGTACAATTAGTATGTATGATTCTTATATAATTTCATATAATCATATTGATTTTGATATACAAAGCAAACCCTAGATAAAGGAGGTGTTTATGTGAATTTATTAAGCCTCCTACTCATTTTGCTGGGGATTATTCTAGGCGTTGTTGTAGGGTATATTGTTGCCCGAAATTTATTACACCAAAAACAAGTTCAAGCAAGACAAACTGCCGATGATATTGTTAGCTATGCTAATAAAGAAGCAGACAATATTAAAAAAGAAAAATTACTTGAGGCAAAAGAAGAGAACCAAATTTTAAAAGAACAAGCTGAGAATGAACTGCGTGAAAGACGTGGTGAACTTCAAAGACAAGAAACCCGACTTCTTCAAAAAGAAGAAAATTTGGATCGGAAATCTGATCTTTTAGATAAAAAAGATGAGATTTTGGAACAAAAAGAATCAAAACTTGAAGAAAGACAACAACAAGTAGATGCAAAAGAGAGTAGTGTTCAAACATTAATAATGAAGCATGAACAAGAATTAGAACGCATCTCCGGTCTCACTCAAGAAGAAGCTGTGAAAGAACAGCTTCAAAGAGTTGAAGAAGAACTGTCACAAGATATTGCAATACTTGTTAAAGAAAAAGAAAAAGAAGCGAAAGAAAAAGTTGATAAGACAGCTAAAGAATTACTTGCTACAACTGTACAAAGATTAGCAGCCGAACATACAACTGAATCAACTGTTTCAGTCGTAAATCTGCCTAACGATGAAATGAAAGGTCGTATCATAGGTAGAGAAGGTAGAAATATACGCACATTAGAAACACTTACTGGCATAGATTTAATTATTGATGACACACCAGAAGCAGTTATTTTATCAGGTTTTGACCCAATTAGACGTGAAATTGCTAGAACTGCACTAGTTAATTTGGTTTCTGATGGACGTATTCATCCTGGACGTATTGAAGATATGGTCGAAAAAGCTAGAAAGGAAGTAGACGATATCATTAGAGATGCTGGAGAACAAGCTACCTTTGAAATAAATGTACACAATATGCATCCTGATTTAGTGAAAATTTTGGGTCGATTAAATTATCGAACTAGTTATGGTCAGAATGTACTTAAACATTCAATTGAAGTTGCCCACCTTTCAGGTATGCTTGCAGCAGAATTAGGAGAGGATGTTACTTTAGCTAAACGTGCTGGATTATTACATGATGTTGGTAAAGCCATTGATCATGAAGTTGAAGGTAGTCACGTAGAAATAGGTGTTGAATTAGCTAAGAAATATAATGAAAATAACATAATTATTAATGCTATTCACTCACATCATGGTGATGTTGAACCAACCTCTATCATTTCTATTTTAGTTGCAGCAGCTGATGCATTATCAGCAGCGCGACCAGGTGCACGTAAAGAGACACTTGAAAATTATATTAGAAGACTTGAGAGACTCGAAACGTTATCTGAAAGTTATGATGGGGTAGAAAAAGCATTTGCTATACAAGCTGGTAGAGAGATTCGTGTAGTCGTCTCACCTGAAGAAATTGATGATTTAAAATCATATAGATTGGCAAGAGATATTAAGAACCAAATTGAAGAAGAGTTACAATATCCTGGACATATCAAAGTGACAGTTGTTCGAGAGACTAGAGCAATAGAATATGCTAAATAATTCCATAAGCCACTGACCGTATTTACGGCCAGTGGCTTATTAAATATAATATAAAAAACCGAGCGTATAAACGCTCGGATATAATGATTTATTTTAATTGTAAATCAACTTCATTTATTTCTTTTAAAATTTCAGCTGTATCATAGCAATTTGTAGCGATATTTGCATATTTCTCTGCTAAACGATAAGCATTAATGTATAAAATTAAACTTTCTTTAGCGATATCTTCAGCGTCATCAGATTTGGCTGGATTTGAAGTTACAACTAATTCAGCAAATTTTTCAGGATCAATATTAATAGACATGAATGAATAAACAACTCCTATATTTTTATTAGTTTCATATTAACACAATACTTAAATACAAAAAAGTAAAGTCTTTTAATTTTCAGAATAATTAATTTGTTAATGAGACTTTTATTATAGTACAGTATCCATTAAACTTAATTTATGAGAGGATGAACAGAGAATGAGAATATTGTTTATAGGCGACATCGTTGGTAAAGTGGGCAGGAAAATGATTACTACTTATTTACCTAAAATTAAACAAACTTATCACCCAACAGTTTCTATAGTAAACGCTGAAAATGCCGCACACGGTAAAGGATTAACAGAAAAAATTTACAAACAACTTTTGAGAGAAGGCGTGGATTTCATGACTATGGGTAATCATACATATGGTCAAAGAGAAATTTACGATTTTATTGATGATGCTCATCGAATGGTGAGACCTGCAAATTTTCCTGATGAAGCTCCAGGAACAGGTATGAGAATAATAAAAATTAACGATATTAAATTGGCTATTATTAATTTACAAGGCCGTTCATTTATGCAAGACATTGATGATCCATTTAAAAAGGCTGACCAGCTAATCGAAGAAGCTCAAAAATCTACACCATATATATTTGTAGATTTTCATGCTGAAACTACATCTGAAAAAAATGCTATGGGTTGGTATTTAGATGGTAGAGTGAGCGCTGTTGTTGGTACTCACACACATATTCAAACTTCTGATGATCGTATATTACCTCATGGCACAGGATATATCACAGATGTCGGGATGACAGGTTATTACGATGGTATTTTAGGTATCAATAGAGATGAAGTTATTCAACGTTTTATTACTAGTTTGCCACAAAGGCATGTTGTTCCAGATGATGGGCGAGGCGTATTATCAGGAGTTATCATAGATTTAGATAAAGAAGGTAAAACGACTCAAATAAAAAGACTGTTAATAAATGAGGACCATCCTTTCCAAATTTAAAGGGATATAGTCCATTAGTATGAATTTAAACTTGTACCACTGTTGAAATAGTAAAACGGTGGTTTATTTTGTTATCATAGAGTATGAATTAATACCACAGGAGGCATGTGATATGAAATCACAAATATCATGGAAAGTGGGCGGTCAGCAAGGCGAAGGTATTGAATCTACCGGTGAAATCTTTGCTACTGCGATGAATAGAAAAGGTTATTTTTTGTATGGATATAGACACTTTTCTAGTCGTATAAAAGGTGGCCATACTAATAATAAGATAAGAGTTTCAAAATCGCCTGTGCATGCGATTAGTGATGATTTGGATATACTCATTGCTTTTGACCAGGAAACGATTGAATTAAATCATCATGAAATGAGAGAAGATAGTATTATAATTGCGGATGCTAAAGCAAAACCCCAAAAGCCAGAGAACTGTGTGGCTCAATTAATTGAGTTACCATTCACTAGCACGGCAAAGGAACTTGGAACAGCATTAATGAAGAATATGGTGGCAATTGGTGCGACATCTGCACTGATGGATTTAAATACATCAACTTTTGAAACTTTAATCGATAACATGTTTTCAAAAAAAGGTAATAAAGTCGTTGATATGAATATACAAGCCCTTAATATGGGTTATGATTTAATGAAGCAACAAGTTACCAACGTTAATGGAGACTTTACATTAGAGAATGGTAGCGGTCATCCTCATTTATATATGATAGGTAATGACGCAATCGGATTAGGAGCAATAGCAGCTGGATCAAGATTTATGTCCGCTTATCCAATTACGCCAGCTTCTGAAATTATGGAATACATGATTGCCAATCTACCTAAAGTTGATGGTACTGTTGTTCAAACTGAAGATGAAATAGCAGCAGCAACGATGGCGATTGGAGCTAACTATGCTGGCGTACGAGGCTTTACAGCGAGTGCGGGTCCAGGTCTTTCTTTAATGATGGAATCTATTGGATTGTCTGGTATGACTGAAACGCCATTAGTCATTATTAATACTCAAAGAGGTGGTCCTTCTACTGGCTTACCAACAAAGCAAGAACAATCAGATTTAATGCAAATGATTTATGGTACCCATGGTGATATTCCGAAAATTGTCGTTGCTCCTACAGATGCTGAAGATGCGTTTTATCTTACTATGGAAGCATTTAATTTAGCTGAAGAATACCAATGTCCAGTCATTCTGTTAAGTGATTTACAATTATCATTAGGAAAACAAACTGTTAAAACACTCGATTATAATAAAATCGATATTCGTCGTGGAGAAATAATACAGTCAGATATCGAGAGAGCTGAAGATGATAAAGCATACTTTAAAAGATATGCATTAACAGCTAGTGGCGTATCACCACGACCAATACCAGGTGTTAAAGGTGGTATACATCATGTAACAGGTGTTGAACATAATGAAGAAGGGAAGCCAAGTGAGGCGCCTATGAATCGTCAGAATCAGATGGAAAAACGAATGCGCAAAACTGAAAGCTTGGTTATCAATAATCCTGTGTTACTCAATGAACATGAAGACGAAGCAGATATACTGTATATAGGATTTATATCTACTAAAGGTGCTATTGGAGAAGGTGCAGAAAGACTAGAACGACATGGTGTAAAAGTGAATACGATGCATATTCGACAATTACATCCTTTCCCTAAAGATATTGTTCAACAAGCTATTAATAAAGCTTCGAAAGTAATAGTTGCAGAACATAATTATCAAGGACAATTATCAAGTATTTTAAAAATGAACACACAAGTTAATGATAAATTAGTTAATCAAACAAAATACGATGGGAAACCTTTCTTACCTTATGAAATTGAAGAAAAAGGTTTGGAAATTGCTAAAGAGTTAAAGGAGTTGGTGTAATTGGCTACATTTAAAGATTTTAGAAATAATGTGAAGCCAAACTGGTGCCCTGGTTGCGGTGACTTTTCAGTTCAAGCTGCTATACAAAAAGCGACAGCGAATATTGGTTTAGAACCAGAAGATGTAGCAATCATTACAGGGATTGGTTGTTCTGGTAGACTATCAGGTTATATTAATTCTTATGGCGTACACTCTATTCATGGACGTGCATTGCCTCTAGCACAAGGCGTTAAAATGGCAAACAAAGATTTAACAGTTATCGCTTCTGGTGGTGATGGAGACGGCTATGCAATAGGAATGGGACATACTATTCATGCTCTTAGACGTAATATGAATATGACGTATATTGTCATGGACAATCAAATATATGGATTAACTAAAGGACAAACATCACCTTCCTCAGCTAAAGGATTTGTAACTAAATCAACACCTAAAGGAAATATAGAAAAGAATGTAGCTCCATTGGAATTGGCACTGTCCTCTGGTGCAACTTTTGTAGCACAAGGATTCTCAAGTGATATAAAGGCATTAACTAAAATGATTGAAGATGCGATTCATCATGATGGTTTTTCTTTTGTTAATGTTTTCTCACCTTGTGTTACTTACAATAAAGTGAATACTTATGACTGGTTTAAAGAACATTTAACAAGTATCGATGATATTGAGGGCTATGACATCACAGATAAACAACTTGCTATGAAAACTGTGCTGGATCATGAGTCACTGGTTAAAGGTATCGTTTATCAAGATACAACAACACCTTCTTATGAATCGCAAATTTCAGAACTAGAACATGAGGCGTTAGCTAAAAGAGATATTCATATTACAGAAGAAACTTTCAACGATTTAACTGCACAATTTTTATAAAGGATACTCATTCATAGTAACTAGAATTGCGTCAAAATAAGTAGGTAAAATAAAAACGAAGGTGTACTTGATACATCATGACTATCTAATTTTACTGTAATTTCTTATCTAATAACGTTAATGATTACTATAGAAAATCAAGAAGTACGTTTCAATTTAAAAGTATTAGAGAACATGCATATAAGTAAATAACATATTTAAAGAGTGGGTCAGAATAACATTTTAATTCTGCTCACTCTTATTTTATCTCTATGTTGCTTGTCAAAAGCACTACGATTCAATAATGTAATTCTCATTTAACGTTTTTTACATGATTAATCACCCATCTCATCTAAAAGTAAATAATATAAGAATGACATAATTTATTCCAAATTATTTTAAAAATATAGATAAAGTATTTAACAAATGAAATTTTACTCAGAGTTATTATTAAATACATAAATAATGTGAACAGTTAAACGCACAGTCCTAATCAATGCAATAAGTTTGTTTTTTTAATAAATATGTAAAAGATTTTGTAAAAAGATTTTAAGAATATGAATTTTGGGAATAATAAAAATATAAGATGATTTTTCGGAGGTTAATATGGACAAATTTAAATCTATGACAGAATTAAAAGAATTGACTAAAGAAGGAAAAGATTGGGAAATAGAGTGTGAAAATCGTTCTAGCATAGTCACTATATTAGCATTACATGGCGGTGGAATTGAACCTGCCACAACTGAATTAGCCTATACAATTGCACATTGTGGCGACTATAACTATTTTTCCTTTAAAGGTATGAGAAGTAAGGGGAATAATGAGTTACATGTGACTTCCACACATTATGATGACCAAATTGCATTAGATTTAGTGAGAGGTAGCCAAAGAACTGTAGCCATCCATGGTTGTGAAGGTAATGAAAGTGTGGCTTATATAGGAGGTAGTGATGACAGACTAATTGAGTTAATCACCGAATCTCTTGAAGATATAGGAATTAGCGTGCGAGAAGCACCACATCATATTTCTGGAACTCAAGAAAATAATATTGTTAATATGACTCAAACCCAAGGAGGAGTGCAATTAGAACTGACAGCTCAGTTAAGAAAGGAGCTATTTAAAAATAGAAAAAGTTCACGCAAAAACCGTGAAAATAAAGATAATTGGGATGATTTAATGTACGACTTTGCTGATGCAATGAAAAAAGCTATAGAACGTGCATAATTAAATTCTAACGCATGTTAAAATAATATTATAAAACTTAATTGGAGAGATGAAGCATGCAAGATACATTAATGAGTATTCAAATTATTCCAAAAACACCGAACAACAACGATGTTATTCCATATGTTGATGAGGCAATTAAAATTATTGATGATTCAGGTTTGCATTTTAGAGTGGGACCGTTAGAAACAACAGTTCAAGGTGAAATGAGTGAATGTCTTATTTTAATTCAAAAATTAAATGATAGAATGGTTGAATTAGAATGTCCAAGTATTATTAGTCAAGTTAAGTTTTATCACGTACCTGAAGGAATAGAAATTGAGACGCTTACAGGAAAATACGACTAAGTTTAAATTAGAATAATATTTCTTATCTTATTTATTTAAGAGCCTAACATGCCATAGTGTTTAAGGCTCTTAAAATTTTGTATGAAAATATTGGTATGCTATAGACGCCATACATTATCACACTGAAAATATGATATAAAAGACTTTTATCAACTGATTTATTATAAATAAATGGTGTCTAAATAAACATTTAGATATGATTTACATTAATTACAGTAATAAAAGGCTAATAAGTTAATTATCAAAGATAGATGTAACATCATATACATGTCTTTTTGCACTTTGACTATAAATTTAATATAATGAAATAATGATTATGGGCATATAGAAAGGATTTTCAAAGTGAATGAAGAGCAAAGAAAGGCTGGAACGATAAATATTCTAGCAGAACGTGATCGTAAAGCTGAGAAAGATTATAGTAAATACTTTGAACAAGTGTATCAGCCACCTAGCTTAAAAGAAGCTAAAAAAAGAGGAAAACAAGAAGTTCAATATAACAGAGATTTTCATATAGATGAAAAATACAAAGGTATGGGTAAAGGTCGCACTTTTTTAATTAAAACATATGGATGTCAAATGAATGCACATGACACTGAAGTTATGGCAGGAATATTAAATGCATTAGGATATAGTGCTACTTCGGATATTAATGAAGCGGATGTGATTTTAATTAATACATGCGCCATTAGAGAAAATGCTGAAAATAAAGTCTTTAGTGAAATAGGAAATTTAAAACATTTAAAAAAAGAACGCCCAGATTGTTTAATTGGGGTGTGTGGTTGCATGTCTCAAGAAGAATCAGTCGTAAATAAAATATTAAAATCTTATCAAAATGTAGATATGGTTTTTGGGACACACAACATTCATCATTTACCTGAGATTTTAGAAGAGGCATATTTATCTAAAGCGATGGTAGTTGAAGTATGGTCTAAAGAGGGAGACATCATCGAAAATTTACCTAAAGTGCGTGACGGTCACATTAAAGCTTGGGTTAATATTATGTATGGTTGCGATAAGTTTTGTACTTATTGTATTGTTCCATTTACTAGAGGAAAAGAACGTAGTCGTCGTCCAGAGGACATCATTGATGAGGTTAGAGAATTAGCAAGAGAAGGTTATCAAGAAATTACCTTATTAGGTCAAAATGTAAATTCATATGGTAAAGATATCGAAGGTCTGGATTATGAATTAGGTGACTTATTGGAAGATATTTCTAAAATTGATATACCTCGTGTTCGTTTTACAACAAGTCATCCTTGGGACTTTACAGATCGAATGATTGAAGTTATAGCTAAAGGTGGGAACATAGTACCGCATATCCATTTACCGGTACAATCAGGTAATAACCAAGTATTAAAGATAATGGGGCGTAAATATACAAGAGAGAGTTATCTTGATTTAGTTTCAAGAATAAAGGAAGCTATCCCTAACGTAGCTCTAACTACTGATATCATAGTAGGTTATCCTAATGAAACTGAAGAACAATTTGAAGAAACATTATCATTATATGATGACGTTCAATTTGAGCATGCATACACATATTTATATTCACAAAGAGATGGAACACCAGCAGCTAAAATGAAGGATAACGTACCTTTAGAAGTGAAAAAAGAACGTTTGCAAAGGCTTAATAAGAAGGTTGGAATATATTCTCAACAAGCAATGAGTCAGTATGAAGGTAAGATTGTTACGGTATTATGTGAAGGTTCTAGTAAAAAAGATGAGAATGTTCTAGCAGGCTATACTGATAAAAATAAACTTGTGAATTTTAAAGGACCAAGAGAGAGCATTGGTAAACTCGTTGATGTCAAAATTGACGAGGCAAAACAATATTCTTTAAATGGAACATTTATACAAGAACATCAACGTTCAATGGTGACACAATAATATGTATAGTGAAAAAGAAATCATACGAAAAGTCGAAAGTTTAGCAGAGAAAATTGGAAAACTAGAAGTTGTTCAAGATTATCATAATGTAGAAAAACAAATTCATAATAATCAAGCAATAAAACAAAAGATGAATCGTTTGAAAGCGCAACAAAAACAATCGGTTAATTTTCAAAATTATGGAAAACAAAATGCACTCGAGCAATCTGAAGTTAAAATTCAGAATCTAAAAGATGAAATTAATGAATTACCTATTGTTGAAGAATTTCGTTCAGCACAATATGAAGCGAATGATTTACTACAAATGATGGTCAAAACAATGGAAGATAGACTCAATGAATATAATAAAAAAGAACACAATGAATAATTATTTTAGAGGAGTTAAGTACAATGAATATTAGAAAGTTGACCATCACAGCATTCTTAATAGCTATTAATGTCGTGTTAAGTAGTTTAATTGTCATTCCTTTAGGTCCAATTAAAGCCGCACCCGTTCAACATTTTGTAAATGTATTATGTGCTGTATTTGTTGGACCATGGTATGGTTTAGCGCAAGCTTTTATTTCTTCTGTACTACGAATTTCATTTGGAACTGGAAGCGCATTTGCTTTTCCAGGAAGTATGATAGGTGTCTTACTTTCCAGTCTGTTTTATATGTATAGGAAGCATATTTTTATGGCTTCAGTTGGTGAAGTATTAGGGACTGGTGTTATTGGTAGTTTAATGTGTATACCTTTAGCATGGTTTTTAGGACTTCAAGATTTCTTTATTAAACCATTAATGCTTATGTTCATAGTATCAAGTTTTATTGGGGCTTTAATTAGTTATATATTGCTTATTATTTTGAAAAGAAGAGGTTTACTAGATAGATTTAACAAAAATTAATATTTATTTGAAGTACGCTTGATGAATAGGGGATTATAAGTGAAATGTTGATATCTGTTCATATGAAAGCGTACTTTTTGTATCTATTACACAAAAGCGTTTCAAAAACATATATGTTAAAATGAATGAGTTAAAAACCATAAATTTATACATATAATATAAATAAAGATATAAGAATAAGGGTTGTGAAAATAGAAATGGCTAACATTACACCAATGATGCAACAATATTTAAAGATAAAATCTGAATATGATGATTGTTTGCTATTTTTTAGACTCGGAGATTTCTATGAAATGTTCTTTGATGATGCTAAAGAAGCATCAAGAGTACTTGAAATAACATTGACGAAAAGAGATGCTAAAAAAGAAAATCCTATTCCGATGTGTGGCGTACCATATCATTCTGCTGATAATTACATTGAAACATTGATTAATAATGGGTATAAGGTCGCTATATGTGAACAAATGGAAGATCCAAAGCAAACAAAAGGAATGGTTAGAAGAGAAGTTGTAAGAATCATCACACCAGGAACTGTTATGGATCAAAATGGTATGGATGAAAAGAAAAATAATTATATTTTAAGTTTTATCGAAAATGAAGAATTTGGATTATGCTATTGTGATGTTTCTACAGGCGAACTCAAAGTAACTCATTTCAAAGATACAGCAACCTTGCTTAATGAGATTACAACAATTAATCCCAATGAAATCGTCATAAAGCAAGCTCTATCTGAAGAATTAAAAAGACAAATCAACATGATAACTGAGACGATTACTGTTCGCGAAGATATATCTGATGAAGATTATGATATGAATCAGTTGACACATCAGTTAATGCATGACACAACTCAATTATTGTTAGATTACATTCATCACACACAAAAGCGAGATTTATCTCATATTGAGGAAGTAATTGAATATGCTGCAGTTGATTATATGAAGATGGATTATTATGCGAAGCGAAATTTAGAGCTGACAGAGAGCATACGATTAAAATCAAAAAAAGGGACTTTGTTATGGTTAATGGATGAGACAAAAACACCGATGGGTGCTAGACGTTTAAAGCAGTGGATTGATCGTCCATTAATTAATAAACAACAAATCAACGACAGATTAAATATTGTTGAAGAGTTTATGGACCGTTTTATTGAAAGAGATACATTACGTAATCATTTAAATCAAGTGTATGACATAGAACGACTAGTAGGAAGAGTGAGTTATGGAAACGTAAATGCAAGAGATTTAATACAACTTAAGCATTCTATATCCGAAATACCTCACATTAAAGCATTACTCAATGAATTGGGTGCACAAACTACCACGCAATTTAAAGAATTAGAACCTTTAGATGACTTGTTACAAATTTTAGAAGAAAGTTTAGTTGAAGAACCACCTATTTCCATCAAAGATGGAGGATTATTTAAAAATGGCTTCAACGCGCAACTTGATGAATATTTAGAAGCTTCAAAAAATGGTAAAACTTGGCTTGCAGAATTACAAGCTAAGGAACGTGAACGTACAGGTATTAAGTCATTGAAAATTAGTTTTAATAAAGTGTTTGGTTATTTTATTGAAATTACACGTGCAAACTTAAATAATTTTCAACCTGAAGCGTTTGGCTATAATCGAAAACAAACATTATCTAATGCTGAACGATTTATTACGGATGAATTAAAAGAAAAAGAAGATATAATACTTGGTGCTGAAGATAAAGCAGTAGAGTTAGAATATGAATTATTTGTTAAATTACGAGAACACATTAAAACGTACACTGAACGTTTACAAAAGCAAGCGAAAATCATTTCAGAACTTGATTGTTTACAAAGTTTTGCTGAAATTGCTCAAAAATATAATTATGTCAAACCTACATTTAGTGATGATAAAGTTTTACATTTAGAAAACTCAAGACATCCTGTTGTTGAGAGAGTGATGGATTATAATGATTATGTACCTAATGATTGCCATCTTGATGATGAAACGTTTATTTATCTCATTACGGGACCTAATATGTCAGGTAAGTCAACATATATGAGACAAGTTGCTATAATAAGTATCATGGCTCAAATGGGAGCATATGTACCATGTGATTCAGCAACATTACCTATATTTGATCAAATTTTTACTAGGATTGGTGCAGCAGATGACCTTGTATCAGGTAAAAGTACATTTATGGTAGAAATGTTAGAAGCTCAAAAAGCTTTAACTTATGCTACTGAAAATAGTTTAATTATCTTTGACGAAATAGGAAGAGGTACATCTACTTATGATGGTCTTGCGTTAGCGCAAGCGATGATTGAATATGTTGCTCAAACTTCCCATGCTAAGACACTTTTCTCAACACATTATCATGAATTGACATCACTTGATCAAATGCTTAAGTGTTTAAAAAATGTACATGTTGCTGCAAACGAGTATCAAGGTGAACTGATATTTTTGCATAAAGTCAAAGATGGCGCTGTGGATGATAGCTATGGTATTCAAGTGGCAAAATTAGCGGATTTACCTAATGAAGTCATTGATAGAGCGCAAGTTATATTAAATGCATTTGAGCAAAAACCTTCGTATCAACTCTCTCATGAGAATACTGACGATCAACAAACGGTTCCGTCGTATAACGATTTTGGTCGAACAGAAGAAGAGCAATCAGTTATAGAAACACATACATCAAATCATAATTATGAGCAAGCGACCTTTGATTTATTTGATGGTTACAATCAACAAAGTGAAGTTGAATGTCAAATTCGAGAATTGAATCTATCCAATATGACACCATTGGAAGCCTTAATCAAGCTGAATGAATTACAAAGTCAATTAAAGTAGAAGAGGTGTAAACGATGGGGAAAATAAAAGAACTTGAGACGTCTCTAGCTAATAAAATAGCTGCGGGTGAAGTGGTTGAAAGACCAAGTTCCGTAGTTAAAGAGCTCTTAGAAAATGCAATTGATGCACAAGCGACAGAAATTAATATTGAAGTTGAACAGTCTGGAGTTTCATCAATAAGGGTTGTAGATAATGGCACTGGTATTGCTCAGGAAGATTTAGGGTTAGTATTTCATAGACACGCAACGAGTAAAATAGTCGCAGATGATGATTTGTTCCATATTCGTACTTTAGGTTTTAGGGGAGAAGCTTTAGCTAGTATTTCATCAGTAGCAAAGGTGACATTAAAGACCTGTACTGATAATGAAAATGGACATGAAATATATGCTGAAGATGGTAAAATTATTCATCAAAAACCTGCAAAAGCTAAAAAGGGTACAGATATACAAGTGGATTCATTATTCTACAATACACCTGCTCGATTAAAATATATAAAAAGTTTGTATACCGAACTGGGTAAAATTACGGACATTGTAAATAGAATGGCGATGAGTCATCCCGAAATTAGAATTTCTTTAGTTTCAGATGGTAAAAAACTTTTAAGTACGAATGGCTCAGGAAGAACAAATGAAGTAATGGCTGAAATTTATGGAATGAAAGTAGCAAAGGATTTAGTGCATATTTCGGGTGATACTAGTGATTATCATCTTGAAGGGTTTGTAGCTAAACCTGAGCATTCTAGAAGTAATAAACATTACATTTCTATTTTCATCAATGGTAGATACATCAAAAACTTTGTACTCAATAAAGCAATTTTAGAGGGATATCACACATTGCTTACAATAGGAAGATTTCCTATATGTTACATTAATATCCAAATGGATCCTATTTTGGTTGATGTAAATGTTCATCCAACAAAATTAGAGGTGAGACTTTCTAAAGAAGATCAACTTTATGATCTTATCGTAACCAAAATCAGAGAGGCTTTTAAAGACAAAATCCTCATCCCACAAAACGATTTAAATCACGCGCCCAAAAAGAATAAGGTTTTAGAAACATTTGAACAACAAAAAATTAATTTCGAGAAGCAACAATCACAAATTGGAGAAACATCTGCACCATATGTACATGATCAAAAAGATAAGAATCATGATGTAGAGTCGCATAAGAATAATTTAGATTCAACTTCATCGACAAATAATGAAAGTACGGAAGTTTCTAATGAATTACACAATTACATTGATGATAGTTACTTACAAAGTCAAAAAGAAGTATTGTTTGATATGGAACAAAACACATCTAACGAATATGAGATATCAAATCAGCAATCAAACGATATTAAAGGAACAGTGAGTCAGACACCTCATCGTAGGGTGCCTTATATGGAAATTGTAGGTCAAGTACACGGTACGTATATCATTGCACAAAATGAAAATGGAATGTTTATGATTGACCAACATGCTGCTCAGGAAAGAATTAAATATGAATATTTTAGAGAAAAAATTGGCGAAGTGACCAATGAAGTGCAAAACTTATTAATACCACTTACTTTCCATTTCTCTAAAGATGAACAAATGATTATTGATCAGTACAAAGATGAATTAGATAAAGTAGGAGTACATCTTGAACATTTTGGTGGGCATGATTATATTGTAAATAGCTATCCAGTATGGTTTCCGAAAGAAGAAGCGGAAGAAATTATTAAAGATATGATTGAACTTGTCTTAAAACACAAAAGTGTTGATGTGAAGAAAATAAGAGAAGATGCAGCAATCATGATGTCTTGTAAGAAATCAATTAAGGCTAATCACTATTTAAAAAATAATGAAATGGCAGATTTAATTGATCAACTAAGAGAAGCAGAAGATCCTTTTACTTGTCCTCATGGTAGACCGATTATTATCAATTTTTCAAATTATGAATTAGAAAAGTTATTTAAAAGAGTAATGTAGGGGAGTTTTAATTATGAAAGAGAATATTTTGCCAGCTATTAGAAATATGAGAGATTTAGAAAAGTTAATTAAAACAGACTACAAAGCATGTGTTGTGTTAGATATGCATATAGGTCATTTGAAAAGCATTATGGAGTTACTTAAAAGTCATTCGATTGAATGTTATGTACATATCGATTTAATCAAAGGACTCAGTCATGATGAATTTGCTTGTGAGTACATTATTCAACAATATAAACCTAAAGGTATTGTTTCTACAAAAGCTAAGGTCATCAAAAAAGCTAAAATGTTAAATACTTTGACGATATTTAGAGTGTTTATCATAGATAGTCAAGCATTAACAAGAAGTATTGAACTCATTAAAAAAGTAGAGCCTGACTATGTTGAAGTTTTACCTGGTGTTGCAAGTAAAGCAGTGAGTAAAATTCAACAAGAAACATCAGCGTCAGTAATAGCTGGTGGTCTTATCGATGAACAATCGGAAATTAGAGAAGCAATTTCCAATGGCGCTAAGTACGTCACTACAAGTTACGAGAAACTTTGGTAATTTGTATACTGTTAATAAGAATGTATTTAAGTTTGTTAATCAAGGTATTATCATTTTTTCATAGGACGAGTGAATTTGAATACCGAAAGATTAATAACTTAAAGTGCATTCTTTTTTTTATGAATAAAAAAGAAGAATGTACTTTTAAAAGAATTGTTAAACCTTTTATTTAGTGCATCAAAAATAAATGCACACTATATCAATAAAAACTTTAATCAAATATGACAATTTTTTTACAAAATTGTTGACAACGCTTACAACGTAATAGTAAACTTATAACAAGTTAAAAAGTTAATATTAGAAGAGAGACGAGGAGATTTCTACAAGTAATATATTTGACGTAGGGGTCTCCCTGTTTTTTGGGAGGAATGTATATGAATGCTTATTTAGCAGAATTTTTAGGTACTGCAATCCTTATTCTTTTTGGTGGTGGCGTTTGTGCAAACGTTAACTTAAAGAGAAGTGCTGGTAACGGTGCAGATTGGATTGTTATTGCATTTGGTTGGGGTTTGGCAGTAACAATGGGCGTTTATGCTGTTGGAACGTTTTCTGGTGCACATTTAAATCCAGCTGTAACAGTTGCTTTAGCCATGGATGGTGGATTTAGCTGGGCGCAAGTACCGGGCTATATTGTTTGTCAAATGCTTGGCGGTATTGTTGGTGGAGTTTTTGTATGGTTAATGTATTTACCACACTGGAAAGTTACAGAAGATCCAGCAGTCAAATTAGGTGTATTTTCAACAGCACCAGCCATTAAAAATTATTTTGCTAACTTTTTAAGTGAGATTATCGGGACTATGGCTTTAACATTAGGAATTTTATTTATCGGGGTTAATAAAATTGCTGATGGTTTAAATCCAATTATTGTTGGTAGTCTTATCATAGCAATTGGTTTAAGCTTAGGAGGTACTACTGGTTACGCTATTAATCCAGCCCGTGACCTAGCACCACGTATTGCACATGCTATTTTGCCAATTCATGGTAAAGGTAAATCTAACTGGTCTTACGCAATTGTACCCGTTCTGGGACCCATGGCAGGTGGTATGTTAGGTGCGATTGTTTACGAAGTGTTTTATAAACAAACATTCAATTTTAGTTGTTTCATTGGTTTAATTGTACTTATATTCACACTTATACTTGGCGTGATACTAAATAAGATATCTCAAAATAAAAACAACGATATTGAATCAATTTATTAACATATGGCATTCGTATATATAACCGTATGATTAACGTGATATGTTCATGAGTGTTGAACAATCACATTTAAAAGTCTATTTAATTATCATTTTAGAATGTATAATTGTTTAGATAATGAATTCATTATTCACTTTTGAAGGAGTCATATACCTATGGAAAAATATATTTTATCAATTGATCAAGGAACTACGAGTTCACGTGCGATACTTTTTAATAAAGAAGGAGAAATTAAAGGTGTTTCTCAAAGAGAATTTAAACAACACTTTCCACATCCAGGCTGGGTAGAACATGATGCTAATGAAATATGGACATCTGTTCTATCAGTTATGGCTGAGTTACTTAATGAAAACAATATTAATGCAAATCAAATTGAAGGTATTGGTATTACAAACCAACGTGAAACGACAGTTGTATGGGATAAAAATACAGGTCGTCCAATCTATCACGCTATCGTTTGGCAATCACGTCAGACACAAGATATTTGTACAAATTTAAAGGAACAGGGTTATGAAGAAACATTTAGAGAAAAAACAGGTTTACTTTTAGACCCGTACTTTGCGGGAACTAAAGTAAAATGGATTCTTGATCATGTTGAAGGTGCTAGAGAAAAAGCTGAAAATGGTGATTTACTCTTCGGAACAATCGATTCATGGTTAGTATGGAAATTGTCAGGACGTACTGCTCATATTACAGATTACACTAATGCAAGTCGTACATTAATGTTTAATATTTATGACCTAAAATGGGATGATGAGTTGTTAGAACTTTTAAATATTCCTAAACAAATGTTACCTGAAGTTAAAGAATCAAGTGAAATTTACGGGAAAACTATCGACTATCACTTCTTTGGTCAAGAAGTACCTATTGCTGGTATTGCCGGTGACCAACAAGCAGCATTATTTGGTCAAGCATGTTTTGACCGTGGTGATGTAAAAAATACATACGGCACAGGTGGATTTATGCTAATGAATACTGGTGAAGAAGCAGTTAAGTCAGAAAGTGGCTTGTTAACAACCATTGCATACGGTTTAGATGGAAAAGTTAATTATGCACTTGAAGGTTCAATTTTCGTATCTGGTTCTGCTATCCAATGGCTACGAGATGGTTTGAGAATGATTAATTCTGCGCCACAAACCGAAAACTATGCTTCAAGAGTAGAGTCAACTGAGGGTGTTTATATGGTTCCAGCATTTGTTGGTTTAGGTACACCTTATTGGGATTCAGAAGCAAGAGGTGCTATTTTCGGATTATCTCGTGGTACGGAAAAAGAACATTTCATTCGTGCTACATTAGAATCTTTGTGCTATCAAACAAGAGATGTTATGGAAGCTATGTCTAAGGACTCAGGTATTGAAGTTCAAAATTTACGCGTTGATGGTGGTGCTGTAAAAAATAACTTCATTATGCAGTTCCAAGCAGATATCGTAAATTCATCTGTTGAAAGACCTGAAATCCAAGAAACAACAGCACTTGGTGCTGCATATTTAGCTGGATTAGCTGTTGGATTCTGGGATGATAAAGAGGATATCCGTGAACGTTGGAAACTTCAAACTGAGTTCAAACCAGAAATGGATGCAGATCAACGTCATAAACTTTATAGTGGTTGGAAAAAAGCTGTTAAGGCGACTCAAGTATTTAAATTAGAAGATTAAGCTATGTATTAGACTTTTTAAATCTTTAAATGGACTTGATTTTCTTAACTGTGTTATAATCTAGATAAGTTAATAAGAAAATCGAGAAACGAGAGATTTGTTCGTACAAAACAATTTAATGTTATTGTGGGGATAAATTTCTCGTTTTTTATTTATAACTAGGAGGCGTTTAGATAATGTCATTATCTACATTGAAAAGGGATCATATTAAAAAGAATTTAAGAGACACTGAATACGATGTTGTTATCGTAGGTGGCGGTATTACAGGTGCAGGTATTGCTTTAGATGCAAGTAATCGTGGGATGAAGGTAGCTTTAGTAGAGATGCAAGACTTTGCACAAGGTACAAGTTCACGCTCAACTAAACTTGTACACGGTGGTTTAAGATATTTAAAACAACTGCAAGTAGGGGTAGTTGCAGAAACAGGTAAAGAACGTGCTATTGTTTATGAAAATGGTCCACATGTGACAACACCAGAATGGATGCTTTTACCTATGCATAAAGGTGGTACATTTGGTAAATTCTCAACTTCTATTGGACTAGCTATGTACGATCGTCTAGCTGGTGTCAAAAAATCCGAACGTAAAAAAATGTTATCTAAGCAAGAAACGTTAAATAAAGAACCTTTAGTTAAACGTGATGGATTAAAAGGCGGTGGCTACTATGTGGAATACCGCACTGATGATGCGCGTTTAACTATTGAAGTTATGAAAAAAGCTGCTGAAAATGGAGCAGAAATCATTAATTATACAAAATCAGAACACTTCACTTATGATTCCAATAAGAAAGTAAATGGTATTGAAGTATTGGATATGATTGATGGCGAAACGTATGCGATTAAAGCTAAAAAAGTTATTAATGCTTCTGGTCCTTGGGTTGATGAAGTGAGAAGTGGCGATTATGCACGTAACAATAAGCAATTAAGATTAACTAAAGGTGTACACGTTGTTATAGATCAATCTAAATTCCCATTAGGTCAAGCAGTTTACTTTGATACTGAAAAAGACGGACGCATGATTTTTGCGATTCCACGTGAAGGAAAAGCTTATGTAGGAACAACTGACACGTTTTATGATAATGAAAAAGCAACACCTTTAACAACACAAGAAGATAGAGACTACTTAATTAATGCAATTAACTATATGTTCCCAACAGTTAATGTTAAAGATGAAGATATTGAATCAACATGGGCTGGTATTCGTCCGCTAATTCTTGAAAAAGGTAAAGATCCTTCTGAAATCTCACGTAAAGATGAAGTTTGGGAAGGTGAATCTGGATTATTAACTATAGCAGGCGGTAAATTAACTGGTTATCGTCATATGGCACTAGAAATTGTTGATTTATTAGCTAAACGTTTAAAACAAGAATACGGATTGAAATTTGAATCATGTGCCACAAAAAATCTAAAAATTTCCGGTGGTGACGTTGGCGGAAGCAAAAACTTTGAACACTTTGTTGAACAAAAAGTTGATGCAGCTAAAGGATTTGGAATTGATGAAGATGTGGCACGTCGCTTAGCAAGTAAATATGGTTCAAATGTTGATCAACTATTTAATATTGCTCAAACGGCACCATATCATGATAGTAAATTACCATTAGAAATTTATGTTGAATTAGTTTATAGTATTCAACAAGAAATGGTTTACAAACCAACTGACTTCTTAGTACGTCGTTCTGGCAAATTATACTTTAATATTCAAGATGTGTTAGATTATAAAAATGCTGTGATAGATGTTATGGCGGATATGCTTAATTATAGTGAAACTCAAAAAGAAGCTTATACTGAAGAAGTAGAAGTTGCGATTGATGAGGCACGTACAGGTAATGATCAACCTGCAACTAAAGCTTAATCATTCCTATTGATTGAATATCTAATAGATTATAATAAACTACTTGTAGATGGAATAGATCTTTTTATCTACAAGTAGTTTTTTATTTTAATGCTATAAGCTTATATAAACTCAATATGCGTACGATTTGATATGATATCTCACACACGGTATATTAAATATGATATAGGTAGATGTACTATAAATGACATAACAAATAAAAAAAGGAATAGGGGCAGATGTTGTGAGTCAAAGTCATTTTAAAATAACAGTTGAAGATGGAACAATGTTAGAGGTGAAAATTGATAAAGCAAAAAAGAGTACTATTGGTATTGTTCATCTTTTCCATGGCATGGCTGAACATATGGACCGTTATCAAGAGTTAGTTGAGGCTTTAAATACACAAGGTTATGACGTTGTTAGACATAATCACCGTGGACATGGTAAAGAAATAGATGAGAATGAACGTGGTCATTTTAATAGCATGAATCAAATTGTAGATGATGCTTATGAAATTATTGAGACATTATATCTTGAAGAGCTCAATGTACCCTATATTATCATAGGTCATTCAATGGGCTCCATTATTGCTAGATCATTTGTTGAAAAGTATCCTGACATTGCTCAAGGTTTAATTCTTACAGGAACAGGTATGTTCCCCAAGTGGAAAGGTGTACCAATACGTTTAGCAATGAAGTTAGTTACATTTATTTTTGGGAAACGACGTCGACTCAAGTGGGTGAATCAATTATTGAATAAAACTTTCAATAAAAAAATCACTCAACCTCGAACAGATAGTGATTGGATTTCTACACGTCAGGATGAAGTTGATAAATTTGTGGAAGATGAATTTTGTGGATTCAAAGTATCTAATCAGCTCATTTATCAAACTTTAAAGACCATGATGAAGACAGTAGAACGACAACAACTAAAAAGAATGGACAAAGAACTACCTATACTATTTATTTCTGGGAAAGATGATCCTTTTGGTGAATATGGTAAAGGTATAAAGCATTTAGCTAGATTATATAAAAGAGCAGGTATTAAACATATAACAGTACAACTATATAAACATAAGCGTCATGAAATATTATTTGAAGAAGATTATTTGAAAACATGGCAACACATGTTTGAATGGATGGAAAAGCAAATTTTGAAAAAACAAAAGTGAGTGAATCTTAAATGACTGAAATGACAAAGCCTTTTTTAATCGTTATTGTAGGTCCAACTGCTTCAGGTAAAACTGAGTTAAGTATTGAAGTTGCTAAAAAATTTAATGGAGAAATTATTAGCGGAGATTCAATGCAGGTCTATCAAGGAATGGATATTGGTACAGCAAAAGTTACAACTGAAGAAATGGAAGGTATACCACATTATATGATAGATATTTTGCCTCCAGATGCTTCCTTTTCTGCATATGAATTTAAAAAAAGGGCAGAAAAATATATTAAAGATATTACTAGAAGAGGCAAGGTGCCTATTATAGCAGGAGGAACAGGACTATATATACAATCTCTCTTATACAACTATGCTTTTGAAGATGAATCCATATCTGAAGATAAAATGAAACAAGTTAAATTAAAGTTAAAAGAACTTGAGCATCTAAATAATAATAAGCTCCACGAATATTTAGCTTCATTCGACAAAGAATCAGCCAAGGATATACATCCTAATAACAGAAAAAGAGTGTTGCGAGCAATAGAATATTATTTGAAAACAAAAAAACTTTTAAGTTCTCGCAAGAAAGTGCAACAATTTACTGAAAATTATGATACATTATTAATAGGGATTGAAATGTCGCGTGAAACATTATATTTAAGAATAAATAAACGTGTTGATATTATGTTGGGCCACGGATTATTTAATGAAGTGCAACATCTCGTTGAACAAGGTTTTGAAGCGAGTCAAAGTATGCAAGCCATTGGGTATAAAGAGCTTGTACCCGTTATTAAGGGAAATATAAGCATGGAAAATGCTGTAGAGAAATTAAAACAGCATTCTCGACAATATGCTAAAAGACAGTTGACTTGGTTTAAAAATAAAATGAATGTTCATTGGTTAAATAAAGAAAGGATGTCACTTCAAATGATGTTAGATGAGATTACAACCCAAATAAATAAAAGGAGTTCTAACCATGATTGCAAACGAAAACATCCAAGACCAAGCACTAGAGAACTTTAAATCGGAAAAAACTGAAGTCACAATTTTCTTTTTAAATGGCTTTCAAATGAAAGGTGTCGTTGAAAATTATGACAAATATGTTGTAAGTTTAAATTCTCAGGGTAAGCAACATCTGATTTACAAACATGCGATCAGCACTTTCACTGTAGATAATGAATCGTCTGAAGCAACTGAAGTGAATAGTGAAGAATAAAAAGTTGTAATCAAAGTGCATTCATAATGCATCACCTCAATAGAAGTCAGATTTCGACTTATTTAAGAATGTTATTAAATATTGAAGCACATGTTTTAAACGTAGCACTTTAACACAAACCAAGGAATGTTTGTAATAAAAAATGCTTCATCTAATGTAAATATTGAATTCATTAATTCAGTTCAAAAACATTAGATGAAGCATTTTCTTGTTAAAATTTATTATAGTAATTTTTCAATTTCAGTCTTAATTTGTTCCGGTTTCTTTTGAGGGGAGAAACGTTTAATCACATTACCTTCACGGTCGATTAGGAATTTAGTGAAATTCCATTTGATTTTTTCGTTTATCATACCTTTAGCAGCGTTTGTTAAAAAGTGAAATAATGGATGTTGATTATCACCTTTAACATCAACTTTTTCATGAATAGGGAAAGTCACACCATAGTTAATTTTGCAATTTTGAGCAGCTTCTTCTCCCGATCCTGGTTCTTGACCGCCAAATTGGTTACATGGAAATCCTAAAATAATAAATCCTTGATCCTTATACTCATCATATAACTTCTGTAAACCTTCGAATTGAGGTGTAAAACCACATTCGCTAGCAGTGTTGACAATAAGCATAACGTCACCCTTATACTGCTCTAATTTATAACTTTCACCATTGTTTTTTTGTACAACAAAATCATAAATACTTTCCATTTTATCACCCTTTCGATATACATCTAATTTAACACAATTTGTGTAGTTAGTCTTTGTTCACACTCTATGATAAAATGTCTTGAGTAACTTTTAAAAGGAGATGTATAACGTGACACAGCATGCGACTTATAAAACAAAAAATAAACGAGAAACTGCTGTATTAATCGGTGTACATGCTCAAACGGATCGTCAATTTAATTTTGAATCTACTATGGAAGAGCTCGATGCTTTATCACAAACTTGCCAACTTAATGTTAAAGGACAAATCACTCAAAATAGAGAGCAATTTGACCATAAATATTATGTTGGAAAAGGAAAAATCGATGAAATAAAATCTTTCATAGAATTCCATGATATAGATGTTGTCGTAACCAACGATGAATTAACGACGGCACAGTCTAAAACGTTAAATGATAATTTGGGCATTAAAATCATCGATAGAACCCAATTAATTTTAGAGATATTCGCGTTGCGAGCGAGAAGTAGAGAGGGAAAGCTACAAGTAGAACTTGCACAACTCGATTATTTGTTACCAAGACTACATGGTCATGGTAAAAGCCTATCTCGTCTTGGTGGTGGCATAGGAACAAGAGGCCCAGGTGAAACAAAATTAGAAATGGATCGTCGCCATATTAGAACACGTATGAATGAGATTAAACATCAATTAAAAACGGTCGTGGATCATCGGGAAAGATATAGAAATAAACGTGAACAAAATCAAGTTTTTCAAATCGCTTTAGTTGGTTATACAAATGCAGGAAAATCGTCATGGTTTAATGTTTTAGCTAATGAGGAGACCTATGAAAAAAATATTTTGTTTGCAACATTAGATCCCAAAACACGACAAATACAAGTGAATGAAGGATTTAATTTAATTATTTCTGATACGGTAGGATTTATTCAGAAATTACCAACGACATTGGTGGCTGCGTTTAAATCTACACTAGAAGAAGCTAAAGGTGCAGACGTACTTATGCATGTCGTCGATGCAAGTCATTCGGAATACCGTACTCAAATTGACACTGTAAATCAAATTATTAATGATTTAGATATGGACCATATTCCACAAGTAGTTATTTTTAATAAAAAAGACTTATGTAACGAACAGATGGATGTACCTGTATCTAAATCTGCGCATGTTTTTGTATCTAGTCGTGATGAAAATGATAAACAAAAGGTGAAAAATTTAGTAATTCAAGAAATAAAAAATAGTCTCAGCCCATACGAAGAAATTGTAGATAGTGCTGATGCAGATAGATTATATTTTCTTAAACAACACACGCTTGTTACTGAATTAATATTTGACGAAACACAAGCATCTTATCGTATCAAAGGATTTAAAAAATTATAAAAAGGAAGACAGATTATGCAAGATTTTAGCAATTTAGTTGAAGAAGTTGAAAACACACTTATTCCTTACTTTAGAAAAATTGAAAAGCGTGCATTATTTAATCAGGAAAAGGTCTTAAATGCTTTTCACCATGTTAAAGCTAGCGAAAGTGATTTACAGGGGTCTACGGGTTATGGATATGATGATTTTGGGAGAGACCATTTAGAACAAATTTATGCGCACACATTTAAAGCAGATGACGCACTTGTAAGACCTCAAATTATTTCAGGTACTCATGCTATTACTTTAGCTTTACAAAGTACGTTAAAAAACAATGATGAACTACTTTATATTACAGGTAGTCCATATGATACACTTCTAGAAGTCATTGGTATAAATGGCAATGGTGTTGAAAGTCTTAAAGAATATGGTGTTCGCTATAATGAAGTCGAATTACGTGACGGTCGAATTGATATTCCTAAAGTCATCACTGCAATTAATGACAATACAAAAGTTGTAGCAATTCAACGATCAAAAGGATATGATCAACGTCCATCAATTACAATTAATGAAATTGAACAAGCAATAACATCTATTAAAGAGGTTTATCCCAATATCATTATTTTTGTTGATAATTGTTATGGAGAATTTGTAGAAGATAAAGAACCGATTGAAGTAGGTGCTGATTTAATCGCCGGATCATTAATTAAAAATCCAGGTGGAGGTTTAGCTAAAATTGGAGGATATATTGCTGGTAGACAAGACTTAATTGAACGCTGTGGTTATCGTTTAACAGCACCAGGCATTGGTAAGGAAGCAGGAGCCTCACTTAATTCTTTACAAGAAATGTATCAAGGATTCTTTCTAGCGCCACATGTGGTTAGCCAAAGTTTAAAAGGTGCACTGTTTACTAGTTTGTTATTAGAAAAAATAAACATGAAGACCTCCCCTAAATATAATGTTTATCGTACAGACTTAATTCAAACGGTTCAATTTGAGACCAAAGAGCAAATGATTTCATTTTGCCAAAGTATACAACACGCTTCACCAATTAACGCACATTTTAGTCCAGAACCTAGCTATATGCCTGGATACGAAGATGATGTCATCATGGCTGCAGGTACATTTATTCAGGGCTCGTCTATTGAATTATCCGCAGACGGACCTATACGTCCGCCTTATGAAGCATATGTTCAAGGTGGTTTAACTTATGAACATGTCAAATTAGCTGTTACACGTGCGGTGCAACATATGCAAGAAAACAATTTACTATAATTTTTAAGAGATTGAGATCAAAGTATAAAAGGTTGGGCTCAATATAAGAATATAGAATAAAAGCATTCTCGTATAATTCATTAAAACATCAAGGAAATATGATATAAATGATAACGATGTTATAAGGAGTTTGTTTTAGATAAGATTTTCGACTCCCCAAAAGTAATAGGTATAGAGAGAATGGACCATGTTCTAGCCTTATTCTTAGAGTTGTTACGCCTAAGATAAAAGTTTTTAAGCTTAGTTATACTTTGAAAAGCAATCTCTTTTTATTTCAAACATTATAAAATGTCTGAAAATTATAAAAAATTTTGTGTCATAAGCCATTTTCATTTCTAATTTTAATTAATTACTAATAACTAAACATTGATATAATAAGGTTTAGAGGGTTTATGTCAGAAAACCTTACATAATTTTGTAATTAAAGTAAAACTATGCTAAATTAATAACAAGTTCAAAAGTAGAGGAGAGGTTCAAGTAATGTCTAATGATTCAATCAGACGAAACATGGCCGTTTTCTCTATGAGTGTGGTTAGTAAATTGACAGATTTATCACCAAGACAAATTCGTTACTATGAAACACATGAACTTGTGATGCCTGAAAGAACAGATGGAAATAAGAGATTATTTTCTATGAACGATTTAGAGAGGTTGTTAGAAATAAAGTCTCTTATCGAAAAGGGATTTAATATTAGAGGTATTAAACAAATTATATTCGATGAGCAAGGGCATTTAACTACTGATGAACAAGAGACAAGAAAGAGAATGATTGTTGACGCAACGCAGAAACCACGTAGTGAAACATTACCAATAAATCGCGGCGATTTATCTCGATTTATTAAATGAAATTGGAGGATTTATACCATGCCAAAACGTAGTTTTACAAAAGATGATATTCGTAAATTTGCTGAAGAAGAAAACGTAAGATATTTAAGATTACAATTCACTGATATTTTAGGGACTATTAAAAATGTTGAAGTTCCAGTAAGTCAATTAGAAAAAGTATTAGATAATGAAATGATGTTTGATGGTTCATCTATTGAAGGTTTCGTTCGTATCGAAGAATCAGATATGTATTTACATCCTGATTTAGATACTTGGGTTATCTTCCCTTGGACTGCTGGACAAGGAAAAGTTGCACGACTAATCTGTGATGTATTTAAAACAGATGGTACACCATTTGAAGGTGATCCACGAGCTAACTTGAAGCGTGTATTAAGAAGAATGGAAGATATGGGCTTTACTGATTTTAATCTAGGGCCTGAACCAGAATTTTTCTTATTTAAATTAGACGAAAAAGGCGAACCTACATTAGAATTAAACGATGATGGTGGTTATTTCGATTTAGCTCCTACAGATTTAGGTGAAAATTGTCGCCGTGACATCGTTTTAGAATTAGAAGATATGGGCTTTGACATTGAAGCAAGCCACCATGAAGTAGCGCCAGGTCAACATGAAATTGACTTTAAATATGCAGATGCCGTTACAGCATGTGATAATATCCAAACATTTAAACTAGTTGTTAAAACAATTGCACGTAAGCATAATTTACATGCAACATTTATGCCAAAACCATTATTTGGTGTAAACGGTAGTGGTATGCACTTCAACGTATCACTATTTAAAGGAAAAGAGAATGCGTTCTTTGATCCTGAAGGTGATTTACAATTGACTGATACTGCATATCAATTTACAGCTGGTGTCCTTAAAAACGCTAGAGGATTCACTGCAGTATGTAATCCAATTGTCAACTCATATAAACGTCTTGTACCAGGTTACGAAGCACCATGTTATATTGCATGGAGTGGTAAAAACCGTTCACCTTTAGTACGTGTTCCAACATCTAGAGGTCTATCAACTCGTATTGAAGTACGCTCAGTTGACCCTGCAGCTAACCCGTACATGGCATTAGCAGCAATCTTAGAAGCAGGGTTAGATGGAATTGAGAATAAACTTGAGGTTCCAGAACCTGTAAACCAAAATATCTACGAAATGAATCGTGAAGAACGAGAAGCGGTTGGTATCCAAGACTTACCTTCAACTTTATACACTGCGTTAAAAGCAATGCGTGAAAATAAATCAATTAAAAACGCATTAGGTAATCATATTTACAATCAATTTATTAACTCAAAATCGATTGAATGGGATTACTATAGAACTCAAGTATCCGAATGGGAAAGAGAACAGTATATTAAGCAATACTAAGCGCTAAACAATTTCAGGGGAAACCTAATAGGGGTAAGGAGTTAAGGCATTTTGCCTTAGCTTCTTTTTTTACAGCTATATTTTGTTAATCATTTTATAATGAGTAAAGTATTTGGTCGAATGCATTAAAATGTAATCTTAATGTACTTTTTATCGACAAAACTTAAATAAATCAACAAGCCATCAATGATTCAATTTAGTGAAATGTACTGAAGAAATCTTGTGATGAGGCAAACAAAGCACTTAAACTTTATAATTTGTCTATGAAAGTATCTAGAGAAAAGCTATTAAAGCAGCAATTAGATTTGATAGTCAAAGACTCCGCTTTAGACATTCATGATGAAATAGAAAATAAGTTGGTTGATAGAGAAGTTGAAAGACAAGCACATATACTTGGTGAACATGTGAAAATTGATGACACTGAAGTAAAAGCGGTTGTTAACAGTAACTTTAAAGGTGTGAACTGGTCTACAAGATTATGTCAAGATATGGCTGTAGTTCAAAAAGAAGTAGAAAAAACAACGAGTAATGTATTACTTAGAGGGAGACATCCTAATGAGTACGTAGCTAAGTTTAAAAAGCAAACAAATACCACAACATATAATGCAAGTAGATTGTTAGTTACTGAATCAGCATGTGTGCAGGCTGAATCACAGAAGTTAACTTATCTTAAAGATTTAGGTGAAGATGGCGAATATAAATACGTGGCCAAAATCGACAAGAAAACATCTAAAATATGTCACTCTTTAAATGGCAAAGTATTTAAAGTTAAAGATATGATGCCTGGAGTTAATGCTCCACCTATGCACCCTTGGTGTAGAAGTACTACAGTAACACATGTGGGCAATTGGCGAGATAGATTCTTTACTGAGCGTAAAGGTAAGTATCAGACAGAGAATAAAGAATCATAAAAAGAAAAAAATACAAGAAAAAGCAAAAAAGAAATTCCTGATGTGATACGTAGTGGTAAAATAAAATTAGATATAAATCCTGAAAAACAAAATAGACATTCCTTAAATCATAGTTTATATTTGAAAAATAAAAATTTTGCATTAAAAAATAATGAAAGATTACCAAGTTATACTACGTTATCTATCAATGAATTAAATAGATTAGTACAACAGTACTCAACTTCTGGTAAAATCTTAATAAATAAAAACGGTTTTAACCATAAAAAAGTAATAAATTTTGAGAGGATTATAGGAAAAGCATTTATAGATGGAAAATATATTGAGACTACATTTGGTAAAGTGCATTATTCAAAAACAGACTCTCATATAATACCTTTTATAAGTAAGGAGAAATAAAATGTTAATTAAAGATGCTTATCGTAAAAATGTTATTGTCACACTTAAAAATAATGAAAAGTTTAAAGGTTTTGTGTTTGATTATGAAAACCCATTAGAAAGTGATACTGGAAACTATTCCCTGGATTTAGAGACAGATTTAGGAATATATTCAATTGATGAATCGGAAATAAAAAGTATAAAATTAATATCTTAGTAGCATCCTTTCTGCATAGATAAATAGAAAGTGGTGCTATTTTTATAAGCTTTTTTAACCTTCTACGGAAGGTTATTTTTTATGTCCAAAACGTGCTGATGACGTTATAAAAGCAAGTATGGAATACGCAGTCGACAGACTATAAACGGAGGTATATCTCATGGAGAACAATCAAAGTAATATTACTGAAGAAACGAAACACAATGATAATTTAGAAACAACTTATGAACAAACGCAACAAAAAGAGAAAACATTCTCTCAAGAAGAAGTATCTCAAATGATTAAGGATCGTTTAGCTAGAAAAAAAAGAAATCTGAATAACGTATGAAAGATGCAATTCAAGAAGCTGAAAAACTAGCCAAGATGAATAAAGACCAAAAGAATCAATATGAGTTGGAAAAGCTGTTAAAAGAAAATGAAGAACTAAAAGCAGAAAAAGCTTTATCTCAAATGAAGAATGAGACTCGTTCAATGCTTAATGAGTCAGGTTTAGAAAACTTCGATGATCAAATTGTTAATATATTAGTAAATACTGATGCTGAAAAAACAAGGAAAAATGTTGAATCATTTACTAACTTACTTAATCAAATGGTAAAATCAAATGTTGAAAAAGCATTAAGACAAGACTCACCAGTAAGCACTCAATCAAATAAAATGACAAAAGATGAAGAATCAGATTATCTTGTTTCAGGGAGAAAATGTCTATAAACAAATGTACTAAATTCTCAATTTTTAACATTCTACTTTATAAAAATTAAATAGAAAATTGAGTTTAACCTACTAGGTGGAGAATTTTCTCTATATCGATGACATTTTAAAAGATTGAAAGTAATTGTAACTATAAAATTTTATAATAACTGAATTTACAGTCTATAAAGATTATATTTATACGAATATATTAAAGGTTTGCTTTCAACTAAGAAAACAAACCTTTAATGTTAAAACTCTTTCTTAATGATTACCTATCTAAATGATTCATTGCATATTGTGCTTCTTCAGGAGTAAATCCTTCTCCATTTTCTGAAACGAGTTGATCATATAACGCTTGATTAGAAATGTTTATATTTTTTACGTAACTTTTTGCTAATCTCAGTGCATTCATTTTATAATCTACACTGATATGGTCAACAGCATACTGTGCTATGTCTGCCGGATATTTCTCTCCGTATTCCGAAGTTAATTGTTTGTATAAACTTTTCTTAGAGATAGGTAATGTATTTGCATATGACTTTGCTTGTGCTATAGCTGCATTTTGTTCGCTAGTTGGAGAAGCTGCTTCATCATTTGCGTTATTATTTTGATCTTTTGTGTTTTGCTTTAAGTTCACAGAGTTTTGTTTGTCTGTCTGCGTTGATTTTTCCATATTTTTATTTTTAGTTGTTTTTACATTATTTATATTAGACTTTTCTTTCATAGTTGATGCATGTTCTATTTGATTTGTTTTATTCTCATTTAATAGACTAACTTGAAATAAAAGTGTTAAAACTAAACTAATAATATAGACTGATGAAACAGTCAATTTTAACCAATTCTTCCAATGCGCATACCTCCACATTAGAAAGAGACCTAATGGAAAAATAAATAGCAATGTGAGAATAATAAACCAAGATTTTTGGTACCACGATTGTCGTTCTTGTTGCATAGCATAGTCCTCCTGACTACATTCTTAGCTGCCTGTAGTGATACAGTTTTTATAACTTCATTTTGTATTTTATATTAGTTCAAGTAGTTGATTAACATTTTCTTCAGTTGTGGCCCAACTTGTTGCGAAGCGAACTACACGATGTTGATTATCGTATTTCTCCCAAACTGCGAATTTTACCTTTTGTTTTAGTTCTTCAATTTTATCGTTGCTTAAAATAAAAAATTGTTGATTGGTTGGTGAATCAAAATAGACTTGATATCCTTTATCTATAAATCCTTTTTTTACCTTTTCAGCCATTTTAATAGCATGTCGACTTATATCAAAATATAAATCATCAGTGAATAATTCTAAAAATTGAACACCAGTTAGACGGCCTTTTGCTAATAAAGCACCATGATGTTTTATAATTGTAGTGAAGTTTTTAGGTTCATTTTGTTTAGTGAAGACAATTGCTTCACCACAAAGTGCTCCAATCTTAGTACCTCCTATGTAAAACACATCACAGTATTTTGCAACATCTTCGATAGTTACATTAGTTTGATTGCTCATAAGGCCATAGCCTAAACGTGCACCATCCATAAATAGTGGAATCTGATGTCTACGGCAAACTCTAGATAAAGATTGTAATTCTTCTTTCGTGTATAAAGTTCCATATTCGGTTGGATGTGAAATATAAACCATCCCTGGATACACCATGTGTTCTTTTTTAAAATCACTTTCAAAAGTTTCTATATAATTCTCAACGTCTTGAGCAGTAATCTTACCTTCTTGGGAGGGTATGGTTAGAACTTTATGTCCACTGAATTCTATCGCACCACCTTCATGGACTGCCACATGTCCTGTATCAGCGGATATAACACCTTCATAACTATCAAGCATTGAGTTAATAACTACTTGATTGGTTTGCGTACCACCTACTAAAAAACGAATGGTAGCATCTGGACAGTCAATACGTTGTCTAATTTTATCTGCAGCTTGTGCCGAAAAGTCATCGAAGCCATATCCAGCAGCTTGTATTCGATTTGTCTCTACTAATCGATTTAAAACTTTTTCATGTGCACCTTCTAAATAATCATTTTCAAATGAAATCACAAGCGTTCCCTCCAATGTTAAATCGATATTTATTAATTTATTCGATGAAAAGTGTTGATTTGCTCTCAATTAGAAAAGATTTCAATCAATTAAAAGAGGAGCAATAAAGACATTGATGTGAATCTAGACTAATAAAATTTCTGAATATTCAATCGAATGTAATTTATTATACATCAATACCATTTAAATTAAAATATATTCTGTTCAAGATAATGAACGTTTGATTTATAAAAGATAATTTCTCTAAATTAATTGAAATTTTGTATGAAAAGTTCTATGATTTAATCAATATAATGAAAGGGGTATGGGATTTATGCAACAAATAAAATTTAAAACTTTAACTGAGGAAACACTGGAGAGCTTAGAGAAAAGTGTTAATTCGTTTTTAAAGTCTCAAGAGGGTAATGGTTACAAATTATTAAACATTACTATTAAACAAATCGAAGAACGTGCATTTCCGCATAATGACGAGGACTTTAATGCTATTTTAACATTGGTAACGGAAGCATAGTTCAGTAAATCGGCGGCTAAATTTTCTTGGTGAAAGACTGAATAGGAGTATTTAGTAATGAATTTTGGATTTTTGGGTACTATTTTAACTATATTGTTAGTAGTTGGGTTTATAACTAACGTAGTATTGGCATTTGTCATCATTTTCCTTGAACGTGATCGACGTACTGCCAGTTCAACTTGGGCGTGGTTATTCGTATTATTCGTTCTTCCTGTCATTGGATTTATTTTGTATCTATTTTTAGGACGAACGGTTTCCAAGAAAAAGATGGAAAAAAATAACGGTGATGAATTACATGCATTTGAAGATTTAGTTCAAGACCAAATCGACAGTTTTGATAAACATAATTATGGTTATATCAATGATCAAGTCATTAAACACCGTGATTTAATACGTATGTTGTTAATGAAACAAGATGCCTTTTTAACAGAAAATAATAAAATCGATTTATTTACAGATGGTCATAAGCTTTATGAAAAAGTACTTGAGGATATTTACAATGCTCAAGACTATATACATCTAGAGTACTATACCTTTGAACTTGATGGATTAGGTAAAAGAATCTTAGATGCACTTGAAACTAAACTTAAAGAAGGTTTAGAAGTTAAACTTTTGTATGACGATGTTGGTTCTAAAAAGGTTAGATTATCAAAATTTAAACATTTCAGAGCATTAGGTGGAGAAGTTGAAGCATTTTTCCCTTCGAAAGTACCTTTAATCAATTTCAGAATGAATAATCGAAATCATAGAAAGATTATCATTATAGATGGACAAATTGGTTACGTTGGCGGTTTTAATGTCGGCGATGATTATTTAGGATTAGGTAAGTTAGGTTACTGGAGAGATACACATACACGTGTTCAAGGTGAATGCATCGATGCACTACAATTAAGATTTATTTTAGACTGGAATTCACAGTCGCATCGTCCACAATTTAAATTTGATCAAAAATATTTCCCTAAAAAAAATGGGGACAAAGGAAACGCGGCTATTCAAATCGCTTCTAGTGGACCTGCATTTGATTTACATCAAATAGAATATGGTTATACAAAAATGATAATGAGCGCTAAAAAGTCTATCTATCTACAAAGCCCTTACTTTATTCCAGACCAATCATACATTAATGCATTAAAAATGGCTGCTAATAGCGGCGTTGAAGTAAACCTTATGATACCGTGTAAACCTGATCATCCATTCGTTTATTGGGCTACATTTTCAAATGCAGCTGATTTATTGGATAGCGGAGTTAATATTTACACTTATCAAAATGGATTTATTCATTCTAAAATATTAATGATTGATGATGAAATTTCTTCAATTGGTAGTGCAAACATGGACTTTAGAAGCTTTGAACTGAATTTCGAAGTGAATGCATTTATATATGATGAAGATATAGCTAAACAGTTACGTCAAGCATTTGAAAAAGATATTGAGCAATCTAAATTACTTACAAAAGAAGTATACGACAAGCGTCCATTATCAATTAAATTTAAAGAAGGACTAGCAAAATTAATATCTCCAATTTTATAAAATTTCAAAATACCCTCGTTAAAATGAACGAGGGTATTTTTTTAACGGTAAATATATTATGTAAACTTATATGTATGATATGACAAATGTCATAGTTAATTAATGACATTCGGTACTTATATCACTAACTTAAACTTGCTAAATTATAAGTAACATAAATCAAGAGGTGTGACGATAATGATTGAACTACGACATATATCTAAATCTTTCAAGGAACATAAAGTTTTAGAAGATATAAGTATTGATATAAAAAATAATTGTTGTACGGCATTAATAGGTAAAAATGGAGCAGGTAAGTCAACGTTAATTGATATTATCGTTGGAAATAATCACTATGATAGTGGTCAAATCGCTGATAAATCAAATTTGTTAAATAGACATAAGATGGGTATTCTTTTTCAAAAAACAGAGTTTCCTAAATACATAAAGGTTTGCGAATTATTACATTTATATCAATCCTTTTATCAAACGTTTATTTCTTTTCATCAGTTTAAAGAAATCACACAATTTAGTGACCGACAAATGAATCAGTTTGCATGTAATTTATCAGGTGGACAGCAGAGGATTTTAGATTTTGCTTTAGCATTGGTAGGTAAACCTGAACTGTTAATTTTAGATGAGCCTACGTCAGCTATGGATGTAGAAATGCGTCAACATTTTTGGAATGTTATAGATAAATTAAAAATGAATAACACTACGATACTATATACCTCTCATTACATTGAAGAAGTTGAAAGAATGGCAGATCAAGTAATGATGTTAGATAAAGGTAAAATACAATTAGATGATTCACCTGAAAATATAAAAAGGAATCAAAGTTATTCTGTAATTCGAATTCCTTGCAAATATCAAGAACTTATCAATCAACTGAAACATAAATACGAAATTGAATTAATAAAAAATAGATATGAAATAAAAACAACTGATGTGAGTGATGTTTTACAATTATTGAAACAATATCATGTCAATTTCAATAAGATTGAAATTCTTAAAAAATCTTTATTAGAAGTCATGTTTTCTAATGATTTGTCTAAAGGAGGGAATTACCAGTGATATCAACTTATTTTAAAATAGAATTAAAGATTATATTTAGAAAGAAATTGTATTTAGTTATGTCCATATTCCTACCTGTCGTGTTTTATTTATTATTTACTTCTATATTAGACATGCCAGAAGAAGCAAAACTTAAGTTTTATAAAGAGTATATGTACAGTATGACAGTATTTAGTTTAATGAACTTTTGTCTATTGTCATTTCCATTAGATTTGATTGAAGAGCGAAATCAAGGTTGGTATAAGCGGTTAATGGTGACCCCATTATCATCATTTCAATATTATTTAGTTAAAATTAGTAAGACAATGTGTCAGTTTTTAATAGCAATTACAATTATTTTTTCAGTAGCTCATTTTTACAAAGATGTTCACATGACTGTTTTTCAATGGATATTCTCTGCATTAACTTTATGGATTGGGGTTAGTTTATTTTTGACTTTAGGATTGATTATCGCTCAACTCAACGATATTCAAAAAGCAAGTAGTTTTGCCAATTTACTTAATATTACACTAGCTATATTAGGAGGTCTATGGTTTCCAGTATACACGTTTCCTGATTGGCTTCAGTCGATTTCTAAACACATGCCAACATATAATTTAAAGCTACTTGCTATAGATTTAGCGCAAAATAAAGGGGTGAATATAGAAGCGTTTGGCTATCTCGTGGTCTATTGTATAATCTTTGTGAGTATTGCTTTATTCATGAATAAGAAAGGAGATGTACACTAATGGAATCAAGAAGTTGGGGAGTGAGAATAGGGGAATTAAGTACTTTAATATATTTAATATTTCCGATTTTAGCTATATTTGTTGACAAACGTGGTAATTTCTTAACTTATTTAATTGTTTGTACTATTTTTATAATCAGCTATGTGACGATGATTATATTTTATAAATACCTTAGTGATAGTATTTTATATTCATTACTGGTTATTCATTATTTAGGAATCTTTTATTTTGTCTATAGTGTCAATCCTATGAATAGTTTGTTTTTCTTCTATAGTGCTTTCGCCTTACCTTTTATTTTTAATGTTCGTGTTGTATCAAAAGAATTTATAACCTTTTTAATAGCTATGATAAGTTGTTTAATACTAACTTATATATTTAATCCAACATTTGTGGTTCCATTAAGTGCATTTTATTTGGTTATATTAATTGTTGCTGTAGGTAATTTTAAAAATAGAGACGAACGAATTATGAAAGCTAAACTTGAAGAAAAGAATAAGTATATTAATGTACTAATAGCTCAACAAGAGCGTAATAGAATAAGTCAAGATCTTCATGATACATTAGGACATGTATTTGCTAGTCTTACTTTGAAGTCTGAATTAGCTGTTAAACTCATAGATACTAATCCTAAAGAAGCAAAAAATGAAATGCAGGCAATAAATCAACTTTCAACAGAAGCCTTAAATAAAGTCAGACTCATTATTGATGATTTGAAGATACAATCTTTTGAAGATGAAATTTCATCATTGGAACACTTATTGCAAAATGCTAATCTACATTTTAAATTTAACAATAAAAGTGCGGCTAAATCATTAAATCCAGCGAAACAATCAATATTATCTATGATTTTTAGAGAAGCAATTAATAATGTTATTAAACATGCGCATGCGACTGAAGTAATAGGTGAATTGAAGGTACATGAGCATCAAATCATTTTAAAAATTAAAGATAATGGTGTGGGAATAGAAAATGAAGATGCTTCAAATTTGAAAAGTATTAAAGAACGTGTAGATTATTTAAATGGTAAATTAATTGTACAATCAAATAATGGAACACTTATTATTGTTGAAATACCTAGAGGTGATTTATTATGATATCGCTTGTTATAACTGAGGATCAATTGATGTTAAGAAAAGCTATGGTACAACTGATAGAAATGCATGAAGAAATGAATGTAATAAAAGATTTTGAAAATGGTGTAGAGGCACTCGAATTTATTGAAAATAATGAACCCAATGTAGCCATTTTAGATATTGAAATTCCGGGTTTAACAGGCTTGGAAATCTTATCTTATGTAAGAAAAAAACAACTCAATACAAGAATAATCATAGTGACTACATTTAAACGTCCAGGTTATTTTGAAAAAGCCGTAGCAAATGATGTTGATGCTTATGTACTAAAAGAGCGTTCAATTGATGATTTAATTAAAACTATTTATAAAGTGACAAAGGGTGAGAAGGAATATAGCCCTTCGCTCATGACATCATTGTTTACTGAATCGAATCCATTAACTCATAAAGAACAAGTTGTTTTAAGAGAAATAGGCAATGGGTTAAGTAGCAAAGAGATTGCTAGCAAATTGTATTTATCGAACGGGACTGTGCGTAACTATACGAGTACTATTATAGACAAAATGAATTCAGATCATCGTTTTGAGGCATGGAAAAAAGCAAATGAAAAGGGGTGGATTTAATTAATAAGAGTCCACCATACGTAATTGAGGCAGACTCTATAAAATTAAATTAATCTAACAGTTATCAATATGATAAAGTTTTGATAAGTAAAACTTTGTATTGAGACAAAGATACTGAGTGAATGATGTTTAATTTCAAACCATATATACTAAAGATATTACCCAATTTTAATTCTTTTTTTTACGACGAAATGATTGAATTAGGTAGACGATAAAACCAACGAACATACCTAAAAATACTGACCCCACTAAACTCACGATTAAGGGTAGTTTAAAGACAATTTGTAGTACGACACCAACAATTATTGCTACTATAACGGCAATGATTGTTATTTTATTTTCATTAGATGTATCCATTTCTTTCACTCCTAACATCATGTATTATATCATGCTCTTATAATTTGGAAAGCGAGATTGTAATTATATAAAATCGATTACATATAATAGTATGAAATCATTTGACGTTGGATCAAATTTTCTTTAGTATAAATCGGGATATTAAGTGAAATAAGGTGACATTATTGAAATCTAAGAAAATGTCATCGCTTTTAGTAGTAGCGATGATAGGAATACTTGTAATTATTTTCCAGTTTGTAAACCATTCTGGACCGTTTAGTGGTTCAGAATCTCAACATCAATCAGATAATTCCAATTTAAATGGTAAAGACAAAGTATATGTGAAACGAGTTGTAGATGGTGATACATTTGTTGCTCAAAAAAATGGAGAGGAAATTAAAGTCAGATTAATTGGTGTAGATACGCCAGAGACTGTTAAACCTAATACGCCAGTTCAACCATATGGTAAACAAGCATCTAATTATACGAAGAAGTATCTCACGCATCAAAATGTTTATTTAGAATATGATAAAGAAAAAACTGATAGGTATGGTCGTACTTTGGCGTACGTATGGTTAAAAAATGGAGATATGTTTAACGAATCGCTGGTGAAAAAAGGTCTAGCCAGAGAAAAGTATTTTTCTCCAAACGGAAAATATAGGGATACCTTCGTAAACGCTCAAGAAGAGGCAAAAAAGAGAAAATTAAATATTTGGAGCTAGTAGCGATAATTTAGAGTCTGATATTGAGTGGAAATATAAAATTCATTTGTTATATCAATAAGTAGAAACTCAGTTGGACCATTTTGTTTAGCAGCGTTTTCTTATTCTAGCTAAAGAGATTAGAATAAAAAAAGAGTGATATTTAGTAGATTTCAACTACGTTTCTGACTAGTGTTTCAATAAAGTAGAAATTAGGATATCTACTTCTTAGTCTAGTGAAAAACATTATGTTTTAAAAAGATTTCTAATGTAAACTGATACAGTTTATAATTAAGTTTATTTATTCATGAAATAATTGCTATAAGTGTTGTCATATAAATGTGTGCTATGACTACTGAATCGTATTAAAACGTTAAAATTAAAAATATATATGACAACATTGTTGATAATAGATAATTTAATAAGTTGGAATGTAAAATTACAATTTAAGATATTTTAAAATTCAAATTGGGATAAGATTTCTTATTTTAGAAGAAACGTTTGCAGTTAAAGAAATTTGATGTGGAACTTGTTGATGGATTTACGAAAGTTATTTTAAGTTTCATCAGAATGTCGATTCGAAACATAATTAAAGTCAAAAGAGAAATTGCATTTGTATTAATGCTAATGAATATAAAAAAAGTAGTTGCTCAACAATTTAAATAATTATAATAAAAAGACAATTTCTACATTTTATAAATAGAAATTGTCTTTTTATTAGTCAAATAACTTCATGCCCCAAACTCTTTTTGAATTTTAATTATTCATATGTTGTTTAAAGTTTTCAGAAATTTCTTCGATTTGTTTATCAGTAAGGGGGTGCTTAGATAAATCGATAGCTTCCTCAATTACTTTTTCAAGTGATATCGGTGTAGATACGGTGTCGACGTATTTATCACTCTCGTCGGATCCTTCAATAATATTAACGCTACCATCACTAAAATATATGACGCCAATACTTTGAATTTTAAAATTATAATCATTTTCAATTTTATCTTTTAATGCTTTTGCATTGTTTGCGGCTTTATCGTATGGATCGTGGTCATAAAATTCATATATTACACGATTATCCTGTAAAATCTCAATAAAAGTATAGACACCAGAACGTGTTGTTTTAAACTGACTATGATATCGATTGCTAATATAATGACCGACAACTTTTTCGGTATTATATTGTGGTTGTCCTTCTTCAAGATGTTGATCTGGCACATCAAAATGATAAAACGTTTTTTGGTTCCAATTTTTAACATCCACATTTATCAAACCAACATCAGTAATGATAATAAAATCGAATGAACGTGCATATTCGAAAAGGGGATGTTTAACAGCCAAATTACTCGTAGGAACAATTGTATATGATCGTAAACGACCCTCTTCTTTAAATCTATTTAATATTTTTCTTAATTCACGCTTGGCGTTTTTAAAAGCGTGTTGACCGACGTCATTGTTTGTACTTAACATTTGGTTTTTCAATGATAAATTTTCTTCACTTAAAATTGAATTTTTAGAGATTAATTGATTTCTAGCATATTCTTCTGTTTCAACCCTATCTTTCATAAATTTTTGATTAAGAACCATAGCCATAATCAAAATAATAATTATTATAGATAAGATAATCGTTAAAGACATTACTACTCACCCAAATCTTTTAATATTAAATTCTATTTGCAAGATAAATTATAAACTTCTTAAATTTTGAGTTCAATGAAAATGAAAGGGGAAATGTGTTTTATCAAATAGTAGTGACGAAATATTTACATATCAATTAAACTTTCGTGAATTTTTATGAGAGCCCTATCATATGCGTAGCGAATAGTGATATAGTAACTTTTTATGAAAATAATTTTATTGAAAATAAAATAAATTTTACTAAATGTTCACATTTATTTGTTTGATAAGTGAAAAAAGAAAATGTATAATTTGATTGTGAAAGCGCTTGCTATAGGGGTGGTAACATGTTTGTTAAAGAAGAAAAACCAGTGAATAAAATAGTCGAAATTTTAAGGAAAACATCATCTCATTTATTCAAATTTCACGGCGAGGTAGCGATGCATCTATTTCTGAATGATGATTTTATATTACCATCGAAAATAGATATTTGTGTTGAGCGCAAAAAGTTATTGGAAATTATCAGGGTGATTCCTGAAGAATTTACGATTCACTATTATGATAATCAGTTATATGAAAGATTAAGAGAATCTTTATCTTTATCAGATGTTGAACATGTTAAAGTCTTTAAAAACGATACAGAAGTCATGACAATATTTGTTTATGATGTTGTAAATGATGAATGGCTATTTAGGTTAGATCATCATATACGTTTACCAAAAAATAATATATATTTTCATTCTTTAAGTTGGAACGTAGATTATATTAAGCCAGAAATAGTTCTTATGTATGATTTAATGAGTGAACAAAAATATCATCAGTTTAGTAATTATAAAGCTGTTATTGATTCTCTTAGTTATTATCAATTCTATATTTTAAAATTGGTAGTAGGTGAACAGCGTATTAAAAAAGCTATAGTAAATAGTTCCACTAAAAAGATATCTTAAAAAGATTTCTACATCATTGATACAGAGTTAATAAATTTACTTTATGTATTGAAAGTGATGTAGAAATCTTTTTTATTTTATTTACACAAATTTTTTAAACAAACACCGTTGTAACAAAATTCGTACGTAGATAATACTGCTTTTTCAGCATCTGCTTCATGAATTCCAAACATCATTGAAATTTCAGAAGCACCTTGGTTAATCATTATTAAATTAATGTTTGATTCTGAAAGGGCGTGAGTAATTTTACTAGCTGTACCAACAACTTGATTCATACCTTCACCAACAATCATTAGTACTGCTAAATCATGGTCGATACTTAATTCATCAACTTCACAACGTTTGCGTATGGCATTAAGAACTTGACTTTCTTTACCTTGAATTTGATTTGTACGCATGATAATACTTATGTTATCAATACCAGAAGGCATGTGGTCAAATGATATATTAAATTCTTCTAAAACGCCAAGAATCTTTCGTGTAAATCCAACTAATCTATTCATTAAATATTTTTTAATATTAATCACAGTAAAGCCTTTATCACAACTAATTCCACTAATGACATTTTTAGAATCGATTTCACGGTCATGTAAAATGTAGGTCCCTTTATCATTTGGACGATTAGTATTTTTGATAACTACGGGAATTCGATCTTTGTATAAAGGTTGTAGAGCTTCATCGTGAAAAACTCCAAATCCTGCATAAGATAGCTCTCGCATTTCTCTATAAGTTATTTCCTCTATGAGTTCAGGATTATTTATGATATTCGGATTAGCTTTATATATTCCTGATACATCAGTGAAGTTCTCATAAAGTGAGGCTCGGACGCCACGTGCTATGATAGCACCAGTTATGTCAGAACCACCGCGTGGAAACGTAACGATATAATTTTGCTTTGAAACTCCGAAAAAACCAGGAATAATTAGCTTTTCATCATAATCACGCAATTTGTATATTTCATTATATGCGGAATCTAAAATTTGAGCTTGCTGTGGTAAATCAGTTACAGTTAATCCAGCTTCTTTAGGAGAAATATAACGAGTAGGAATACCTTGACTATTATTATACTGGGCTATTAATTGAGCATTAAAATTTTCGCCACAAGATAATAAAGCATCATATAAACGGTTAGGTTTGTCAGAAAGATGTTTAATGTATTCCTCTAAAGTGTCATTAATTGTTATTAAAATGTCATTTCCTATACCTAATTCTTCTACTATATCAGCATATCTTTGGATAATTTCTTGTTTTTTACTTTCATAATTTAATTTATTAAGTACTTTTTCATAGAGACGAATTAATAAATCAGTAGTTTTAATGTCGTCATTATGCCTTTTGCCTGGAGCTGAAACGATAATGATTTTACGTTCAGGGTCTTCATTCACTATAGTTAATACCTTTTTAATTTGTTCTGCAGTTGATACAGAACTTCCACCAAACTTAGCAACTTTCATAATTTTCCTACCTTTCTAAAAAATCAGAAAATTTTATTTAGTTTTCTGATTAAGCATGGTAATATAGATTTATATTTTCAATATTAAGAACTTTACAAAAATTTAGAATGATTTTATACTAAACCATTATCTAGTATTTTTCAACAGTACAATTGTTTTTCTCAAAAGCACAAACGGAGGTAATTTACATGAAAGAGTTAAATATCGCATTACTTGGTTTGGGAACAGTCGGATCAGGTGTTGTAAAGATTATTGAAGAGAATAGACAACAGATTAAAGACACCATCAATAAGGATATTGTCATTAAACATATTCTAGTCCGAGATAAATCTAAGAAACGTCCGTTAAATATTAGTCAATATCATCTTACAGAAGATATTAATGACATCTTAAATGACAATTCTATTGATATAGTCGTTGAAGTTATGGGTGGTATTGAACCTACTGTTGATTGGTTAAGAACAGCCCTTAAAAATAAAAAACATGTGATTACAGCAAATAAGGATTTACTAGCTATCCATTTAAAATTATTAGAAGACTTAGCTGAAGAAAATGGCGTCGCTCTTAAATTTGAAGCAAGTGTGGCAGGTGGTATCCCTATTGTCAATGCTATTAATAACGGACTGAATGCAAATAATATTTCTAAATTTATGGGAATATTTAACGGAACTTCTAACTTTATTCTCTCAAAAATGACTCATGAACAAACAACTTTTAAAGATGCGTTAGAAGAAGCACAAAGATTAGGATTTGCTGAAGCTGATCCAACAGATGATGTAGAAGGTGTAGATGCTGCAAGAAAGGTAGTTATTACATCTTATTTATCTTTTAACCAAGTCATTAAACTGAATGATGTTAAATCGGTAGGAATTAGTGACATTACATTAGCAGACATCAATGCAGCAAGCGCATTAAATTATAAAATTAAATCAATAGGTAAAGGTACATATGAAAATGGATATGTGAATGCTTCTGTGGAACCGACACTGATACATAAGAATCACCAACTTGCAGCTGTAGAGAACGAATACAATGCAATATATGTTATAGGTGATGCTGTTGGCGATACAATGTTTTATGGTAAAGGTGCAGGTAGTTTAGCAACAGGAAGTGCAGTTGTAAGTGATTTATTAAATGTGGCACTTTTCTTTGAATCAAACTTACACACTTTACCACCTCATTTTGAATTAAAGACAGAGGAAACTAAAGAAATGATGGATGGTGCAGAACCAGTGGTTATTCAAGAGAAATCTAATTACTATATAGTAATTAGTAACAATAATAAATCTTTGGAGAAAGTTGAATATGACATTAAAAAGAAATTACCATTCCATAAATCGTTGCAACTTGTTGAGAGGGATCAAGATACTTATGCAATTATCGTTACTGGAATAGAAACATCTCCAGAAAAAGTTCTAAATCAATCAGGATTTAATATCAAGAAAGTTTATCCTGTAGAGGGAGTTTAATAATTATGAAAAGATGGCAAGGATTAGTTAAAGAATTTAAAGAATATTTACCAGTCAATCAATCTACACCAGCACTAACACTCAATGAAGGACATACACCACTTATTTATTGTGAAAATCTTTCTCAAAAATTAGATATTGAATTATATGTTAAATATGAAGGAGCAAATCCGACTGGCTCATTTAAAGATCGTGGTATGGTTATGGCTGTAACAAAGGCAAAAGAACAAGGGAAAAAAGTTGTTATTTGTGCTTCAACTGGTAATACTTCAGCATCAGCAGCTGCTTATGCTGCAAGAGCTGGTTTAAAAGCAATTGTCGTAATTCCTGAAGGTAAAATAGCATTAGGTAAATTATCACAAGCAGTTATGTATGGTGCAGAAATTGTTTCTATAGAAGGAAACTTCGATGAAGCACTAGAAATTGTAAAAGAGATTGCTGAAGAAAATGATGAAATTGAATTAGTTAATTCTGTTAATCCATTTAGGATTGAAGGACAAAAGACGGGTGCCTTTGAAATTGTTGAACAGTTAGATGGTCAAGCCCCTGACATTTTAGCAATACCAGTGGGAAATGCAGGTAATATAACTGCTTATTGGCAAGGATTTGTTGAATATCATAATAAAAAGAATACACAATTACCACAAATGTTTGGCTTCCAAGCAGAAGGAGCATCTCCAATTGTTCAAAATAAAATAATCAAAAATCCAGAAACAATAGCTACAGCTATCCGAATAGGGAATCCTGCTAGTTGGCAAAAAGCTGTTAATGCACTAGATGAATCAAATGGTTTAATTGATAGTGTGATAGATGAAGAAATTTTAGAAGCTTATCAGTTAATGACAACAAATGAAGGTGTTTTTAGTGAACCAGCGAGTAATGCTTCAATTGCAGGTCTAATCAAACTTCATCGCTCTGGTAAGTTACCTAAAGGTAAAAAGATAGTTGCAATATTAACTGGGAATGGACTTAAAGATCCTGACACAGCTATTTCTCTCTTAGATAATCCTATTCAACCTTTACCTAATAATAAAGAAAGTATAATTAGATACATCAAAGGGGCAATCTAGTATGGAGGAAGTTTTAAAACTTAAAATCCCTGCATCAACCGCGAATCTAGGTGTAGGTTTTGACTCAATTGGTATGGCATTGGATAAATATTTGCATATGTCTATACGTAAGATTGAAAGAGCTAATTGGGAATTTCTATATTATAGTTCAGAACTAGAAGGTTTACCTAAAGATGAGAATAATTATATTTATCAAACTGCTCTAAATGTTGCGCGTAAATACAATGTTACACTTCCAAGCTTGCAAATTGAAATGAGAAGTGATATTCCATTAGCTAGAGGACTAGGTTCATCTGCTTCTGCATTAGTCGGTGCTCTTTTTATTGCTAATTACTTTGGTAATATTCAATTATCTAAATACGAATTGTTACAACTAGCGACTGAAATTGAGGGACACCCTGATAATGTAGCACCTACAATATATGGAGGTTTGATTGCAGGTTTTTATAATCCAATAACTAAAATAACAGATGTTGCTAGAATAGAAGTTCCGCACGTAGATATAATTTTAACTATACCTCCATATGAGCTTCGTACAGAAGACTCTAGAAGGGTCTTACCCGATACATTTTCACATAAAGGTGCTGTGCAAAATAGTGCCATTAGTAACACTATGATTTGTGCTCTCATTCAGCATAAATATAAACTTGCTGGAAAGATGATGGAACAAGATGGTTTTCATGAACCATATAGGCAACACCTTATTCCAGAATTCAATCAAGTACGTAAACTATCACGTCAACATGATGCATATGCAACTGTTATAAGTGGAGCTGGACCTACGATACTCACTCTTTGTCCAAAAGAAAAAAGTGGTAAATTAGTTAGAACACTACGTGAGAAAATTAATAATTGTGCTTCAGAACTAGTAACAATTAATGAAATAGGTGTTAAAGATGAAGTGGTGTACCTAAAGTCCTAAATTATTGTAAAATATAGTTAAGAATAAACTTTTAATAACTCTTGAAAGGAGTTCTATACTATATGACTCAGTATAAAATGGTAGTTTTAGATATGGATGATACTTTAATGAATAGTGATAATAAATTATCCATTGAGACAAAATCTTACTTATTAGATATTCAAAAGCGTGGTTATTATGTGGTATTGGCCTCAGGTAGACCAACAGAAGGTATGTTACCTACTGCGAGAGAATTAGAGTTAAATAAATATAACAGCTTCATTATTAGTTATAATGGAGGTAAAACTATAAATATGGCTAATGAAAATGTAGAGGTCGATCAGCCTGTTTCAAAGGAAGATTTCGATAATATTGTAGATTATTGTAGAGATAAGAACTTTTTAGTACTTACTTATGATAATGGATATATCATTCACGATAGTAGTCATGAATATATGAACATAGAATCACAACTTACCGGATTACCAATGAATCGTGTTGCTGATTTGAAGGAATATATTAATCATAGTGTACCCAAAGTTATGGGTGTGGATTATGTAGGTCATATTACCGAAGCACGTATTGAATTGGATGGTTACTTCAATAATGATATTGATGTGACAACGAGTAAGCCTTTTTTCCTAGAGTTTATGGCAAAGAATGTTTCGAAGGGGAACGCAATAAAAGCACTTTGTAAAAGATTACAAATTTCTCTAGAAGAAGTTATAGTATTCGGGGACAGTTTGAATGATAAGTCAATGTTTGAAGTTGCTGGATATTCTGTAGCAATGGGAAATGCTAGTGATGAACTCAAGAAAATTGCTGACGAGGTAACTTTAGATAATAATTCTAACGGTATTCCTTATGCTTTAAAAGAACTTTTGGTTTAAAGTATTATTACAATGAATTAATATGTAAATTAATAATTTTAAGGTTAATTGAATCTGACTTCTCTAAATATAAGTAGTAAGTCATAAAAAACTGTCGATATAAATATAATTAAAAAATTTTCTTTTTAATATAATATATAAGTCTGAAACATAATCTAGAATAATAGCCCGTAAATGAATTTTCAAAATTTATTTACGGGCTTCTTTATTCATAATATAAGTTACATAATTAACCTTCATCCATGCCTACAATTTCTTTATTGAATATATTTAAATCTTTATTTACTTTTTCTTTCAAATCAATTGAAAATCGAGACTTTCAATTGATTTGCTATTTCGCAGTATGTGTCCAGTCATGTTTTCCTTTATAGCGTTTAACATGTGCATATACTTGATCTGCGGCATAATCTAGGTTTGTATAAACAGTAATGCTATATGCTGATTGATTGACCCCAAAAGGTTCTTCAAGAAATACTTCTTTAAGATGAGAGAAAAGGTCATTCATTTGCGTGTGCTCTAAGCTTGGATATTCTCTCAAAGTCCGTTTTAAGAGCTTACCATTTTTTTCTTCAAGTGCTTGAACAACTATAACAAAGCGTTCCTCTTTCTTTATAACATCATCGAATAAATTTGTTTGTCCAACCATGTTATCCACCTCTATACCATTTTATTATCTTTATTATACATTATAAGTTTTAATCATAAAATAACGAAAATTTATATATGGTGTTAAATCATTCAAAAGAGGGTGAACAAATTTCCTATCGAATTCGAAGCTCCACTATAGTCTATAGTCTCGACATATATTTTCAGTAGAAATTAAGTATGAAATACTCTTTAGCATTGAGATTACTGATATTGAAATTGATGTATGCATTTTGAGTTCAACTATCAATTACTAATATTAAAAAGGCCTGTGACAAAAATACACGTCACAGGCCTTCTTAATAATTAATTCTTGTAATTATGCGGAGTTAAATCTATTTCTTCCAGTTTGACAAAATGTGTCCGTTTGATTAATTTATGAGCAATATAGATGATAGCTAGAATAAATAATGGTGTAAAGTTTCGAATGACACCTAAAATATCACCAGATGCGATACTACCAAAGGAACTACCTAATAATAAGAATAATAATGTGAAAAGGACAATAATAGGTCCGACTGGGTAAAAAGGTGCTTTATATGGCAACAGTTTATCTGGATTTTTACCCTGTTTTTTAATTGCTTGTCTTAATCTAATTTGTGACCAAATACTAGATCCCCAAACTACAATAACCATAGATCCTATGATATTTAATAAGTTAAATACAGCATTAGCATTAAAATTAGCATAAACAATGACTAATACAATAATAATATATGTTGTAATTAATGCACGCATAGGTAATTTAGTTTTATCATTGAGTTTTCCAAAGAATTTAGGTGCTTGTTTATCAGCACTTAAAGAAAATAGCATTCTACTTGTTGTATAAATACCAGAGTTAGCTGCTGATAATAATGATGTTAAGATAACAGCGTTGATGACTGATGCAGCAAAAGCGATCCCTATTCTATCGAAAACAATTGTAAACGGACTTTGTGATACAGACTCATTTTCATTAAGTAAAAGTGGATCCGTATATGGAATGATGGCAGCTATCACAGCTATAGACAATACGTAAAAGAGTAATATTCTCCAAAATACCTGTTTTATAGCTTTAGGCATTGATTTTTCGGGATTATTTGATTCACCAGCTGTTACTGCGACTACTTCAGTACCACCAACTGAAAAACCTGCAACTAAAAGAACGCTTAATATGCCTGATATTCCACCGACAAAAGGTGCTTGACCTTTAGTATAATTCTCAAAGCCATATGTATGACCACCAAGAATACCGAAAATCATCATAATTCCAAAAATAATAAATACAATTATAGTAATGACTTTGATCAGTGATAACCAAAACTCAGTTTCTCCAAAAGCTTTAACAGAAAAAATATTAATTAAAAACAACAGAGTTAAGAAAATTAAGCTCCATGTAAGTGGATTTAAAACTTTAAATACATCCCAATATTGTAATACATTGGAAGCAACAATGATATCTACACTTGTTACAAGTGACCACATACCCCAATACAACCAACCCATTGTAAAACCAAGTGACGAATCAACAAATCTGGTAGAGTATGAACTAAAAGAACCAGAAACCGGATAGAAAGTTGCTAATTCTCCTATTGATGACATTAAAAAATAAAGCATAATACCAATTAGTATATAAGCTAATATAGCTCCTCCTGGGCCAGCTTGAGAAATGACACTTCCAGTTGCCACAAAAAGTCCAGTACCTATAGCGCCACCTATTGCTATCATGGATATATGTCTCGAATTGAGACCACGTTTCATATTATTATCTTCCATATGCCGTCTCCCATCTATCTTAAAATATATCCCTCATTTTAATCTTTTTAAAGATACTATTCAATAACTTTTTAGTACTTTAAAGCGTAATTGTTAAATTTTTCTGATATTTCTTATATTTTTCTATCAATAACTTTAAAATAAGTTTATTTGCTATCGGAAAAGGGTTTAATTAAAATAGATACTACATAGTAATCAATATTAAATATAAAAGTGAGGGGGAGCTTGCTATGTCAAAACAGGATGGAAAATTAACTGGACTTTTTGGTGCGCCAGTTTCGGATAGAGAAAATAGTATGACAGCAGGACAACGTGGACCATTATTAATGCAAGACGTTTATTATTTAGAACAAATTTCTCACTTCGATAGAGAAGTGATTCCTGAACGTCGTATGCATGCGAAAGGTTCAGGTGCATTTGGTACGTTCACAGTTACAAATGACATCACACAATATACAAATGCGAAAATATTCTCAGAAGTCGGAAAACAAACAGAGATGTTTGCACGTTTTTCTACTGTTTCAGGAGAACGTGGAGCAGCAGATTTAGAACGTGATATACGTGGGTTTGCCTTGAAATTCTACACTGAAGATGGAAACTGGGATTTAGTAGGTAACAATACGCCAGTTTTCTTCTTTAGAGATCCTAAACTATTTATTAGTTTGAATCGTGCTGTAAAACGAGATCCACGTACAAATATGAGAAGTGCACAAAATAACTGGGACTTTTGGACAGGTCTACCGGAAGCATTGCATCAAGTGACAATATTAATGTCAGATAGAGGTATGCCAAAAGGATTCCGAAATATGCATGGATTCGGTTCTCATACGTATTCTATGTATAATGATAAAGGTGAACGTGTATGGGTAAAATATCATTTCCGTACACAACAAGGAATTGAAAACTATACTGACGAGGAAGCAGCTAAAATTGTAGGTATGGATAGAGATTCTTCACAGAGGGATTTATATAATGCTATCGAAAATGGAGATTATCCAAAATGGAAAATGTACATTCAAGTTATGACAGAGGAACAAGCTAAAAATCATCCAGACAATCCTTTTGATTTAACAAAGGTATGGTATAAAAAAGACTATCCACTGATTGAAGTGGGAGAATTTGAATTGAATCGTAATCCTGAGAATTATTTTCTTGATGTAGAGCAGGCAGCGTTTACGCCTACAAATATTGTTCCTGGGTTAGATTATTCACCAGATAAAATGCTACAAGGACGTTTATTCTCATATGGAGATGCCCAACGTTATCGTTTAGGAGTTAATCATTGGCAGATTCCTGTCAATCAACCTAAGGGAGTTGGAGTTGAGAACTTATGTCCATTTAGTCGTGATGGACAAATGCGTTTCTTAGATAATAACCAAGGTGGAGGCCCACATTATTATCCTAATAATCAAGGTATATATGAGTCACAGCCTGAACACAAGAAGCCACCATTCCCGACAGATGGTGATGGTTATGAATATAATTATCGCCAGGATGATGACAATTACTTTGAACAGCCAGGTAAATTATTCAGATTACAGTCTGAAGATGCAAAAGAGCGTATCTTCACAAATACAGCTAATGCAATGGATGGGGTTTCTAAAGATGTCAAAGTTCGCCACATTCGCCATTGCTATAAAGCTGATCCAGAATATGGGAAAGGTGTAGCAAAAGCTTTAGGTATTGATATCAATCAAATAGATTTAGAGACAAATCAAGACGAAACATATGAAAACTTTAAATAATCTAAAATTCTTAGATTGCTTACCACTGAATTATATGATACAATCTTAAATCGTAAGAATTCCTAACAACATTAGAAAGGGTGTTTAACGTGCGCGTAAATATTACATTAGCTTGCACAGAGTGTGGCGATCGTAACTATATTACTACTAAAAATAAACGTAATAATCCTGAACGCATTGAAATGAAAAAATATTGTCCAAGATTAAATAAATATACGTTACATCGTGAAACAAAATAATTACTTATCTTTCAAATACGACAATTTGAAACGAAAACTCTCCTTAACTCATAGGGGAGTTTTTTTTATAGTTTGTACTTAGAAGAATTTTCACTTGTATATTTTGAAATATATGTTATTCTATAAAACGTAATTATTACGATTTGTAGAAAGAGGTTATAATATATGGCGAAGAAATCTAAAATAGCAAAAGAACAAAAAAGACAAGAATTAGTAAATAAATATTACGAGTTACGTAAAGAATTAAAAGCAAAAGGGGACTATGAAGCATTAAGAAAGTTGCCAAGAGATTCATCTCCAACTAGATTAACTAGAAGATGTAAAGTAACTGGTAGACCTAGAGGTGTGTTACGTAAATTTGAAATGTCTAGAATTGCATTTAGAGAACATGCGCATAAAGGTCAAATTCCAGGTGTAAAAAAATCTAGTTGGTAAAAATTTACTACTTAGGTCCATTTACAATAGAAGAAAAACAATGTACATTTAAAAAGGATGAATAATATGAATGATTTTTACAAAATTAAAGGTATTATTCGTATTTTCATTAAACATTTTGAAGATTAATTCTATTGTAAGGGGTTAAAAAAGATGAAAATTTTTGATTATGAAGATATACAATTAATTCCCAATAAATGTATTGTTGAAAGCAGATCTGAGTGTAATACTTCGGTTAAATTTGGGCCTCGTACTTTTAAATTGCCAGTTGTTCCAGCAAATATGCAAACAGTCATGAATGAAGAACTTGCACAATGGTTTGCAGAAAACGATTATTTTTATATCATGCATAGATTTAATGAAGAAAATAGAATTCCATTTATAAAAAAAATGCATCATGCAGGGTTATTTGCTTCTATTTCTGTTGGAGTTAAAGAAAACGAATTTAATTTTATTGAAAAATTAGCTTCTTCATCGCTCATACCAGAATATATAACAATTGATATTGCTCATGGTCACTCAAATTCAGTTATAAATATGATTAAGCATATAAAAAAACATTTACCAAATAGTTTTGTGATAGCTGGTAATGTTGGGACGCCTGAAGGAGTAAGAGAACTTGAGAATGCCGGTGCAGATGCTACAAAAGTAGGTATTGGTCCAGGAAGAGTATGTATTACTAAAATTAAAACTGGATTTGGTACAGGAGGTTGGCAACTTTCTGCGTTAAATCTTTGTAATAAGGCAGCTAGAAAACCTATTATTGCAGATGGAGGGTTAAGAACCCACGGTGATATAGCCAAATCAATTCGTTTTGGTGCCACTATGGTAATGATTGGCTCTTTATTTGCTGCCCACGAGGAATCACCGGGTGAAACCGTCGAGCTAGATGGCAAAAAATATAAAGAATATTTTGGTAGTGCCTCAGAATATCAAAAAGGTGAACATAAGAACGTTGAAGGTAAAAAAATGTTTGTAGAACACAAAGGATCTCTTAAAGATACCCTTACTGAAATGGAACAAGATTTACAGAGTTCAATTTCATATGCAGGAGGAAAGGACTTGAAGTCATTAAGAACAGTTGATTACGTCATAGTAAGAAATTCAATCTTTAATGGTGATAGAGATTAGTAAAAAGTAGTAGGTGAATACAATTAAAAGATTTCTTTTATTGATTACAGTTTTACTTTGCATCGTTATTTTTACGCCAGTCAAAGAAACTACTTTTATGATTAAAGCTCAAAATGATATACGTCATCAAATTAATCGATGGATTGATTCTGATTCAAATGACGATAATACTCAATTAGCGATTCCTAAAAAGCAAGAATTTGCAATCAACAATATACAGATGAATATGACTAAAAAAGATGTTGAAGCACAATTGGGACAACATAAGCGTATGACTTCGAGTGTGTATGGCACAAATTGGTACACATATTATTCAAATGATTATAATCAATTTTTGATGGTGAGTTATATTAACAATCATGTTAATGCACTGTATACAAATCAAAATCTTATTTCATCAAAATCTCAAATTAAGTATGATACTCCTAAAGATGTTGTTAGGGAAAGATATGGGCCCCCGATTCAAGTTATAAAAAAAGGGAAAGTTGGTTTTGATGTAAAAAGTAATGAATATGATGTTTTCCATAAAGACCATATTTATACCACAGTATTTTATGATAAGCACAGAGATAATGGTGTGAAGTCATTATTACAAGTTAGTGAGAAAATGGAAAATCGATTAAGATATCAATATGGGAAACCATCTAAATTACTTGCAAAGAGTTTTGAGTTGCAAAATTTTGACATTGTCAATGCTGAAAGAAAACAGCATGGCTTAAAAACATTAGATTATTCTAAGGATGTTTCTCATACTGCGCGTAAGCATAGTGTTGACATGGTTAAGCATAATTATTTTGACCATGTAAATCAAAAGAAACTTTCTCCTTTTGATAGATTAAAAAAAGATGGAATAGAATTTAATGCTGCTGGAGAAAACTTAGCATATGGACAATTGAATAGTATCTATGCACATGAAGGTTTGATGAATTCATTGGGGCATAGAAAGAATATTTTAAACACCCATTTTGATTATTTGGGCGTAGGTGTATATTTCAATGATCGAAGACAACCCTTTTGGACCGAAAATTATACAAGTTAAATGTTTATATATATGACTTATGGGTAAATATAGTCCGTAAGGATGTAGATAAATATGAAGCAAAAAAATAAAAAACAAACTGATATACTTGAAAAAGTGAAAGAAATATTAGATAAGAAAAAAAAAACAAAATCGGTTGGTCAGAAGTTGTATTGAATTTTTCTCTCGCAACAGGTGTGGTTTAGAGTGAAAAAATTGATAAAAGCGTTATCTTAACACTAACACTGGCATCGAAATTAATATATTAAATAACCCTAGGACATCAGTTGCTGTCCTAGGGTATTTGTTTTTTAAACCATATAAAAAATATAAGGAGGCCTACACTTAAAAATAAGATATTGATTATAAATTTATTACATTTCTCTATATAATCCTATTACTTTACCTACTACAATGACATTATCTAAGTAAATAGGCTCCATAGTACTATTTTCAGGTTGTAGTCTATAACGATTTTTTTCTTTATAGAAGCGTTTAACAGTAGCTTCTTCATCTTCAGTCATAGCTACTATAATATCACCATTTTCAGCAATAGTTTGACTTCGTACAATTACTTTGTCGCCATCTAATATTCCAGCTTCAATCATACTTTCCCCAACTACATTTAAAATAAATATATCGCTGTTATGTGTTGAAGTTAAGTGCTCTGGTAGTGGAAAATATTCTTCTATATTTTCTACAGCTGTAATTGGAACGCCGGCTGTAACTTTACCGATAACCGGAACATGTATTGTTTCCTCTACATTTACCTCATCTAATTGTTCACTAACTATCTCGATAGCTCTAGGTTTAGTAGGATCTCTTCTTATATATCCTTTTTCTTCTAATCTAGATAAATGTCCATGTACTGTAGAACTTGAAGCTAAACCGACAGCTTCGCCAATTTCTCGAACACTTGGTGGATAACCTTTTGTTTGAACAATTTTCTTAATATAATCATATATTTCACTTTGTCGCTTAGTGAGTTCTCTCATAAATAGGCACTCCTTATTGTTGTTTGAGATTATTATATCATTAATTACATTTTCTAACAAACATTTGTTCGTAATGTTGTTGACACAGAATTTATGTTCTGATAAATTACTTATACAAACAAATGTTCTAGGAGTGATATTGGATGATTTTAAAATACAAATATAAATTTTTAACATATATGACAATAGTAATAGTATCTTGTATTATTTTTTCAACTTTCTTTTTAAGCGTTAACCAAGGTGCTCAATCAGAACAAACGTACGAAATGACTGACCACAAGATTCATCAACATAATCAACAAGGAACTACTCAAAACTATAAAGACAAACAAAATAGCGAACAGAATGATCAGTCTGTGTTCGCATTAGTTAATTAACTTTCATATTATCTACTGTAAAATGAGCGTAACAATTTGGTTATGCTTATTTTTTTGATATATTCTACTCAAGTAATAAGTATTATTAAAACTAACAGAATATTTGTTAATTATTATGATAGCAATAATAAAATTTAATGCATTAAGAAAGAGGTTTCAAATGAGTAAAGAAAATTTAAATATTGATAGAATAAATGAATTAGCCAGAAAAAAGAAAGAACATGGCTTAACCAATGAAGAGGCTAAAGAACAGACTAAATTAAGAAGACAGTATTTAGAAGAATTTAGAAAAGGGTTTAAGCAACAGATAGAAAATACTAAGGTCATTGACCCTGAAGGAAATGATGTGACACCTGAAAAGTTAAAAAAGATACAAGAAGAGAAACACAATAAATAAAACAATAGAGCTCGACCCATCATTGATATATAAGTTGAAAATTTTCGTAGTCATTGATGATTTACTTAGAAATAATTTATTTTTAATTAACTTTTAGGGAGTTAAACTACGTATATAGTTTGAATCCAGTTATATCCTTAGATCTAATTTATCTGATTTTTCTTTATCATTTTAAAATAAAATAAGTTATAATTAAAAATAGATATTAATTGTAGAAGGGAAGACACAACGATGTTTAATGAAAAAGATCAATTAGCTATAGATACGATACGTGCTTTAAGCATTGATGCAATCGAAAAAGCAAATTCAGGACACCCTGGATTACCTATGGGAGCAGCACCTATGGCGTATACTTTATGGACGCGCCACCTTAATTTTAACCCTCAATCTAAAGATTTTTTTAATAGAGATAGATTTATTCTATCAGCAGGTCATGGTTCGGCTTTATTGTATAGCTTATTACATGTCTCTGGTAGTTTAGAACTTGAAGAACTTAAACAATTTAGACAATGGGGTTCGAAGACGCCTGGACATCCAGAATATAGACATACTGATGGCGTAGAAGTTACTACTGGTCCATTAGGTCAAGGTTTTGCCATGTCTGTAGGGATGGCGTTAGCAGAAAGTCATTTAGCAGGTAAATTTAATAAGGACCAATTTGATATAGTTAATCATTACACTTATGTATTAGCGTCAGATGGTGACTTAATGGAAGGTATCTCACATGAAGCTGCATCTTTTGCAGGTCATAATCAGTTAGATAAATTAATTGTCCTTTATGATTCAAATGATATATCTTTAGATGGAGATTTAGATAAATCATTTTCTGAAGATACAAAACAGCGTTTCGAAGCCTATGGTTGGAACTATATTCTAGTTGAAAATGGTAACGATTTAGATGAGATTGATAATGCAATCACTCAAGCTAAATCACAACAAGGACCTACTATTATCGAAGTTAAAACTATTATCGGTTTTGGTTCTCCTAATAAAGCTGGTTCAAATGGAGTTCATGGTGCCCCACTTGGTGAAGAAGAACGTGCACTTACATTTAAAGAATATGGATTAGATCCTGAAAAACGTTTTAATGTTCCTGAAGATGTATACGAAATATTTAAATCAACAATGTTAAAACGTGCAAATGAAAATGAAGAGGCTTGGAATAATATGCTTAAAAATTATAGTGAAGCCTATCCGGAATTAGCTGAAGAATTTAAATTAGCAATGAGTGGTAAGTTACCAAATAATTACGCTGATGCCTTACCAGAATATGATTTAAATCACAGTGGTGCTTCTAGAGCTGATTCAGGAGAAATAATTCAAAAATTAAGCGAGTTTGTACCTTCATTCTTTGGTGGATCAGCAGACTTAGCAGGTTCAAATAAATCTAACGTTAAAGAAGCTAAAGATTATAATAAAGATACTCCAGAAGGTAAAAACGTATGGTTTGGTGTACGTGAATTTGCAATGGGAGCAGCAATAAACGGCATGGCAGCACATGGTGGACTTCATCCATATGCAGCAACATTCTTTGTATTCAGTGATTACCTAAAACCAGCTTTACGATTATCATCAATCATGGGACTCAATTCAACGTTCATCTTTACTCATGATTCAATTGCTGTAGGTGAAGATGGCCCTACACACGAACCTATTGAACAATTAGCAGGTCTTCGTGCTATTCCTAACATGAATGTTATTCGTCCAGCTGATGGTAATGAAACACGTGTAGCTTGGGAAGTTGCACTTGAATCAGAACACACACCAACATCATTAGTGTTAACTCGTCAAAATTTACCAACTTTGGATGTTGATAAACAAACAGTTGAAAATGGTGTGAGAAAAGGCGCATATATTGTTTTTGAAACAGAACAACAACTTGAATATTTATTATTGGCATCTGGATCAGAAGTTAATTTAGCTGTAGAAGCCGCAAAAGAATTAGAGCAACAAGGTAAAGGTGTACGAGTTATTTCTATGCCAAACTGGTACGCATTTGAACAACAATCTTCTGAATATAAAGAATCAATTTTACCTTCTGATGTTACTAAACGTATAGCTATCGAAATGGCATCACCACTTGGTTGGCATAAATATGTTGGAATTGAAGGTAAAGTCATTGGTATAAATAGTTTTGGCGCTAGTGCTCCTGGAGATTTAGTAGTTGAAAAGTATGGATTCACTAAAGAAAATATTTTAAAACAAGTCCGTTCATTATAAATCTAGACAATGATTTAGTTGAACTTTTTAGGTTACTAACCATCAAATTTGGTTAGTAACCTTTTAGATTTTAAAATAGAATTTAATAATATCTTTGGCTTTGTTATGATAATAATTGGAGTACTAATCGTTATTATTCAAGAATGTCTTGAAATAACAGAACGAATTTAGTAAAATGCATAAGGATAAAGAAAGCGGGTGAAACAATGGCAATTTGGGTAGCAATTATTCTAATCGTTATAGCACTTATTGCAGGTTTAATTGGTGGTTTCTTATTAGCTAGAAAATATATGAAAGATTACTTAAAGAAAAATCCACCTATCAATGAGGAAATGCTACGTATGATGATGATGCAAATGGGACAAAAACCATCTCAAAAGAAAATTAATCAAATGATGACAATGATGAATAAAAATATGAATCAAAAAATGTAAGGTTCATAGACATTATATTAACGAGTGTTACAGAAACTTATCGAATAACTGTAGCGCTCTTTTTTTATTATTATTAATATATTAATTTTATGTTCTAGTAATGAATTAAATACTATATATGTATTTAAATGTTAAAAATTGAACGTTTAAAGTGTCAATTTTATAGTGATAATGATATACTATCAAATGATTATTTAAGCGAATAAGTTTATGTCAAAAGAGGGTGTCAATTTGACTTATTTAGTCTTTTCCATTGTATTTGCATTTCTAATGGGTGCTGTCGTTATAGTGATAAGAATGAAAGCACAACAGTTTCCAGTCAATGAAAAGAAAATTATCTTACCACCATTTTTCATGGCTACCGGTGCATTGATGTATGTGGTACCATACTTTCGATTAACTGGTATGGAAATGTTAGAATCATTGATATTAGGTGTTTTGTTTTCTACTGTTTTAATCTGGACTTCTAGATTCGAAGTTAAAGATGATAATATTTATATGAAACGGTCTAAAGCATTTCCAATTATTTTAATATCATTATTAATAATAAGAACAGTTATTAAAATATTTATAAGTAGCGAAATTGATCCAGGTGAAATTGCTGGTATGTTTTTTTTACTCGCATTTTGTATGATAGTACCTTGGAGATGTGCAATGCTTTATAAATATAAAAAATTGCAAAAGAATCTTATTAAGTAATATATTTAACCACTTATCATTATCTTGATAGGTGGTTTTTTACTTGAAAAAGATAAAAAAAGCATATAGAATTAAAACGAACAAACGTTCTTATCAGGAGGATAATTATGAAAATTGTACATACCGCTGATTGGCATCTGGGTAAAATTTTAAATGGAAAACAATTGCTTGAAGATCAAAAATATATTTTAACTCAGTTTAAACAACATATGGAGAAAGAACAGCCAGATTTAATAGTAATTGCAGGTGATTTGTATGATACCTCATATCCAAGTAAAGAAGCGATAGGTTTACTTGAAGAGACTATTGAATACCTAAATATAGAACTTAAAATTCCAATAATCATGATAAGCGGTAACCATGATGGTAGGGAAAGATTGAATTATGGCTCTAAATGGTTTGAGAATAATCAACTTTACATAAGAACTCAACTAGAAAATATTGATGATCCAATAGAATTGAGTGGTGTTCAATTTTTCACTTTACCTTTCGCAACTGTGAGTGAAGTACAAAATTATTTTAAAGATAAGCAAATAGAAACATATCAACAAGCATTAAACGAATGCTTAGAGCAAATGTCTAGTTCCATAGATAATAATAAGGTGAATATATTAATTGGTCATTTAACTATTGAGGGCGGTAAAACTTCAGATTCAGAAAGACCATTAACTATTGGAACAGTAGAATCAGTTGATATGCATTCTTTTCGGTTGTTTGATTATGTAATGCTCGGGCACCTACATCATCCATTTAGTATAAATAACTCTTTTATCAAATATAGCGGTTCGATTTTGCAATACTCTTTCTCTGAAGTAAATCAATCTAAAGGATATAGAGTTCTTGATATTGAAAACAACCAACTATTAAATGAAACCTTCGTTCCTTTAAAACCTCTAAGAGAACTAGAAGTTATTGAAGGTGATTATGAGGATATTATTCAAGAAAGAATTAAAGTAAAAAATAAAAATAATTATTTTCATTTTAAGTTAACGAATGTTTCTCATATTACTGATCCAATGATGAAACTGAAACAAATTTATCCCAATATATTAGCACTATCGAATGTAGTATTTGATCATAGTGAGAATTTTAGCCATGTTGAAATCAAAAAACAAGATGATCAGACAATTATAGAAAATTTTTATAAAAATATGACAGATCAACATCTGAGTCAAGTTCAATCAGACAAAATAAAGCACTTGTTAAGTTTTATATTGGATAGGGAGGGGTAAGATTTGAAGCCTTTACATATAGTTATGGAGAACTTTGGCCCTTTTATTAAAGAAACTATTGATTTTGAGCAAGTTGAAACTGATCAACTCTTTTTAATTAGTGGTAAAACTGGATCTGGTAAAACAATGATTTTTGATGCTATAGTATACGCATTATACGGTATGGCTTCGACCAAAACTAGAAAAGAAGGAGATTTAAGAAGTCATTTTGCAGACGGTAAATCGCCAATGTCTGTAATTTATCAATTTAAAGTTAATAATCAAACTTTTAAAATTCATAGAGAAGCGCCATTTATTAAAGAGGGGAATATAACTAAAACACAAGCCAAGTTAAATATATATGAATTAGTTGATAATCAATTTGAATTAAGAGAAAGTAAAGTGAATCAAGGTAATCAATTTATCGTACAATTATTAGGCGTTAATGCTGAACAATTTCGTCAATTATTTATTTTGCCTCAAGGAGAATTTAAAAAGTTTCTTCAGTCAAATAGTAAAGACAAACAATCGATTCTTAGAACACTTTTTAATAGTGAGCGATTTGATGAGATTAGACATCTACTTGTAGAAAATGTAAAGCAAGAAAAAGTACAAATTGAAAATAGATACACTCAAATTGAAAATTTATGGAATGATATAGATACATTTAATAATGATGAATTGGCCTTATATAAAGAATTAGAGAGTTCTCAGACAGATAAAATGATTGAAAAATTCCCACAATTTAATGATTATGGATGCAAAATTCTCAAGTCATTTGAAGAAGCTAAGAATAAAATAACTAAGGAATTAGATGATTTAAATCATAAATATAAAGTGAATGTTGAATTAAGTGAGAATACTAAAAAATTAAAAGCGGAAAAAATCAAATTTGACGATTTGAAAAAAGAACAAAATTATATTGATAAATTAAAGCAAGAATTAAAAATGATTCAGGAATCTAAAGTATTAATCACTTATTTTACTAGGTTACAAAGTTTAAAAAAAGATAAAGATGAATTAGTGTCACTTCATGAGCAATCAAAATTAAACGAAACAAACTATCACAATGAAATTAAAGGTTTTCAAAAACAACTCGAACATTTATCAACACGAGAAAATGAAATAACTCAATTTAATCAGTATCTAGAAAAAAACCAAGTTTTCTTCAATCAATTAGATAAGATTATTAGTAGTTATCAACAAAAACCGGTAATTGAAGAAGAAATAAAAAGATTATACAGTGAATATAATGATTTAATAACCAAAAAAGAAGAATTGACGAAAGAAATGAACAACAAGAACAAAGATTTTGCAATTATTGAACATTACACTGAAGAGATTTATAAGCTGAAAAAGATTATAGATGAATCTGAAAGACAAAAAAAGGATGAGAAATTATTTGATAAATTACAACTAGATAAATCATCTTATCTTAGCAAATTAAAAGAGAAGAAAGAACAGTTAAATGAAATTGAATCATCAATCACCAATATAGATGCGACTTTAATTGATTTGAATGACAAAAAGGATTTTGTAAATGAAATAAAGTCCGCTATGTCAATTGGAGATACCTGTCCAATTTGTGGTAATGAAATACATTCATTGGGAGAACATATTGATTTTGAATCAATTGCTCAAAAAAATAATAAAATAAAACGGTTAGAAAGTAAGAAGGTAAAAATTCGTGATGAAATAATCAAAATAGAAACTCGAATTGAAGAATTAAATCATAGAGAAAATGAATTAAATTTTGAGAAACAAGAAAAGAAGGATATTAGTGAGCTTCAAAAACAGCTTAATCATTTGAATCAACTAAAAGACGAGCAACAAAGCATAAATAAGTTAGTAGAAAATTTTGAGAAACAAGAAAAAGAAATAGTTAATAAAATACATCAGTTTGATTTAGATTTGAGTCGAAAGAACACGCAAAAAGAAAAACTGGAAATTCAAATTAATGATTTTGAACGACATTCACAATTTTCATCAGTAAATGATTTTGAAACTTATTATTCTCATGCTAAAAAACAAGTTGAGACGTATGAGTATGAGAATGAGAAAACTAAAGATAAATTGAACGAGTTGAATAATAAGTTAAAGATAGAAATGAATGATCAAAAACATTTAACTGAGAATTTAACTCAAACAAGTAAGGAAATAAATAATTTAGAATTAAAAATGGAAAAAGAAATGCAACAACTTGGTTTTGAGTCTTATGATCAAGTCAAAAGCGCTGCAGATTTAAGTGCTCAAAAAGATGAAATAGAAAGAGAAATTAATATTTATAATAAGAACTATCAAAGTTATGAAATAGAGATTAACAGACTCAAAGAATTGGTTAAGGGCAAAAAATTATTAAATTTAGAAGAATTACGACAATCTATAGAAAAAACAAACTTGAAACTAGATGAAACGAATTCACAAATAGCTACGATTAGCTATAAAATAGATAATAACTCTAACAAATTTAATAAAATAAAAAATATAATTCAGATTCTCGATGATGAATTAAAAGTGCAAAAAGAAATTTTCTTGCTATCAGAAATATTAGCTGGTAAAAATGATTATAAATTAACACTAGAAAATTATGTTTTAATTTATTACTTGGAAAAAATAATTTTTCAAGCGAATCAACGACTTTCATTTATGAGTGGAAATAGATATCAACTGATTAGAAGAGAGGCCATTTCCTTAGGGTTAAGTGGATTGGAAATTGACGTGTTTGATTTTCATTCAAATAAATCGAGACACATAAGTTCACTTTCAGGAGGAGAAACATTTCAAGCATCACTAGCTTTAGCTTTAGGATTAAGTGAAGTTGTACAACAAGAATCAGGTGGAATCACTTTAGATTCTATGTTTATAGATGAAGGATTTGGCACTTTAGATCAAGAAACACTCGAAACTGCGATAGATACATTAATTAATTTAAAATCATCTGGGCGCATGGTTGGTATAATCTCACATGTAAGCGAACTTAAGCAACGCATACCTTTGATTTTAGAAGTGACAAGTAACCAATACGAAAGTCATACACAATTTAGAAAAAATTAAAAAATAGAGACTTAAGATTTTGTGACATGCTCTAATTTAAAGCTATTGATTTTTCAATACTTTAATAAGAACACGTATAATTTCTTTAAGTCTCTATAATTGGATATAGTGATTTGATTATTTTTTAAGCAAGTCTCTAATTTCTGTTAATAAAACAGTATTTTCTTCTACTTCTTCTTCTTTCTCTTCTTTTTTCATAACTGTATTAGCTATCTTAACAAAGATAAATAAAGCAAAAGCAATTATGATGAAGTCAATTATTGATTGTATGAAAAGTCCATACTTAATCCCCCAAAAAGACCAATCTTCAGCAAAATTAACTGAACCAAATAATTTACCAATTAATGGCATGATGATGTATTGGACTAGGGATGTAACTATTTTATTAAACGCTGCTCCCATAACTACAGCAATAGCTAAGTCTAAAACATTGCCTTTGAGTGCAAACTCTTTAAATTCTTTTAACATAAAGCATAACCCTTCTTTTAAAATATATTTCTGATTATACAACATATAAATATTTTAGCAAATACTATAATTATGTAAATTTGATAATGTTGAAGACCTTTGTTAATCTATTAAAGTGTATTGGTAAAGTTAAAAATTTTAAAATAAAATTTAATTTTTTGATTTTACTGCCTTGAAAAATTAAATATTCGAATGAAGGGAGTAATTAATTATGAATTCTTCTTCACAAGAGAAGAAAAATAAAAAGTTTTCTTCGGTTTTCATCTATAGTTCAATTATTGCAGCTATAGTAGTGATTATCGGTGCTGTTTGGCCTGAGAAATTCGATAGCGTTACTAATACGGCTAAGATGTGGATTACTAATAATTTGGGTTGGTATTACCTTATTTTAACAACAGTAATTGTATTCTTCTGTGTTTTCTTGATTTTCAGTCCAATTGGGAAACTTAAATTAGGTAAACCTAATGACAAACCAGAATTTAATACAATTTCTTGGTTCGCAATGCTATTCAGTGCTGGTATGGGTATTGGTTTAGTATTCTATGGTGCAGCTGAACCTATGGCACATTTTGCTGCTCCACCAACAGCTGATCCTGAAACGACAAAGGCCTACACTGAGTCTTTAAGATCTACATTTTTCCATTGGGGATTCCATGCTTGGGCAATTTATGGCGTGGTAGCTTTAGCACTTGCTTATTCTCAATTCCGTAAAGGTGAACCTGGATTAATTTCTAGAACCTTACGTCCATTATTGGGAGATAAAGTTGAAGGACCAATAGGTACTCTTATTGATGTACTTTCTGTTTTTGCTACATTAGTTGGTGTAGCTGTGTCTCTAGGTATGGGCGCACTTCAAATTAATGGTGGCTTGCATTATTTATTTGGTGTGCCGAACAACACTTTTGTTCAAGGTATTATTATTGTTGTCGTAACAATTTTATTTATTGCTAGTGCTTGGTCAGGTTTAAGCAAGGGAATTCAATATTTAAGTAATTTAAATATAGGTCTTGGTACGATATTAATGATTGTAACCTTAATTGTTGGACCAACTGTTTTAATCTTAAATATGATGACAAGTTCTACGGGTAGCTTATTAAATTCATTCTTATTTAACAGTTTTGATACTGCTGCGTTAAACGGTCAAAAGCGTGATTGGATGTCAACTTGGACATTATACTATTGGGGTTGGTGGCTAAGTTGGAGTCCATTCGTTGGTGTATTCATCGCACGTGTATCTAAAGGACGTTCTATAAGAGAATTTATTTCAGGTGTTTTATTAGTACCGGCACTTGTTAGCTTTATATGGTTCAGTGTTTTCGGCGTATTAGGCATTGAAGCTGGTAAAAAAGATTCGGGTCTCTTTAAAATGTCACCTGAAACACAGTTATTTGGTGTATTCAACCATATTCCGTTAGGTATTGTTTTATCTATCATTGCATTATTGCTTATCGCTTCTTTCTTTGTTACTTCAGCTGACTCAGCAACATTCGTATTAGGTATGCAAACTACATTTGGATCATTAAATCCAAGTAGTCTAGTTAAAGTAACCTGGGGAGTTGCGCAAGCACTTATTGCCTTTGTACTATTATTAGCTGGTGGAGGAGATGGCTCTAAAGCCTTGAATGCTATTCAAAGTGCTGCCATTATAAGTGCCTTCCCATTCTCATTCGTCGTCATAATGATGATGATAAGTTTCTACAAAGATGCAAATAAGGAACGTAAATTCCTTGGATTAACACTTACGCCAAATAAACATCGCTTACAAGAATATGTTAAATATCAACAAGAAGATTATGAAACAGATATTCTTGAAAAAAGAGAAGTTAGAAGAAATAAAGAAAAAGAAGAATAGTGTGTAATTGCTTTATTAACCTGAGACAAACAAAATTGTCTCAGGTTTTTTTAATAAAAATCATTAATGTCTCACAACTAAAATTTTATTATCATATCTGCATATAGATACAGTATCAAATTGATATCATTTCATTTTTGAGTGCATACGCTTATAAGTTTTAGTCATTCAATATGTATGAAGAAACCGAATAGTAGTTTGAGATTTAAAATGATGTTCATTATTGATAACCATTCTCAATTAATAACATTTTCTTATTGCACAAATATTTTAAGATAAGTTTTTCTTATATAAACTGATTACAAAAGCGAAATGAAAATAAAGCGTTTTCTAACGGTACATAGTTGTTTTGATAAACATATAATAATACAATTTAATTAACGGCATATAAATATATATAAATATCAAGGGGGATATAAAATGGCTTCTAATATTAAAGAACAAGCAAAGAAACAATTCGAATTAAATGGCCAATCATATACTTACTATGACTTACAAACATTAGAAGAAAAAGGGCTAGCTAAAATTTCTAAATTACCATACTCAATTCGCGTATTGTTAGAATCTGTGTTACGACAAGAGGATGATTTTGTTATAACAGATGATCATATCAAAGCATTAAGTAAATTCGGAAATGCAGGTAACGAAGGTGAAGTTCCATTCAAACCTTCTAGAGTTATTTTACAAGACTTTACAGGTGTGCCAGCAGTAGTAGATTTGGCTTCTTTACGTAAAGCTATGAATGATGTTGGTGGGGATATTAATAAAATCAACCCAGAAGTACCTGTGGATTTAGTTATCGACCATTCAGTTCAAGTTGATAGTTACGCTAATCCAGAAGCATTAGAACGTAATATGAAATTAGAATTTGAACGTAACTATGAACGTTATCAATTTTTAAACTGGGCAACAAAAGCTTTTGATAACTATAATGCAGTACCTCCTGCTACAGGTATTGTCCATCAAGTAAACTTAGAGTATTTAGCAAATGTAGTACATGTAAGAGATGTTGATGGTGAAAAAACAGCATTTCCTGACACTTTAGTAGGTACTGATTCACATACTACAATGATTAATGGTATTGGTGTTCTAGGTTGGGGCGTTGGTGGTATCGAAGCCGAAGCAGGTATGTTAGGACAACCATCATATTTCCCAATTCCTGAAGTTATCGGAGTGCGTTTAACTCACTCTTTACCACAAGGCTCAACAGCTACGGATTTAGCTTTACGTGTGACTGAAGAATTACGTAAAAAAGGTGTAGTTGGAAAATTTGTTGAATTCTTCGGTCCAGGTGTTCAACATTTACCATTAGCAGACAGAGCTACAATTGCTAACATGGCTCCAGAATATGGTGCAACGTGTGGTTTCTTCCCAGTAGATGAAGAATCATTGAAATATATGAAACTTACAGGCCGTGACGAAGAACATATTGAATTGGTTAAAGAATATTTACAACAAAACCATATGTTCTTTGATGTAGAAAAAGAGGATCCTGAATATACAGATGTTATTGATTTAGACTTATCTACAGTAGAGGCATCACTTTCTGGTCCAAAGCGTCCACAAGACTTAATTTTCTTAAGTGATATGAAAAAAGAATTTGAAAAATCAGTAACTGCTCCTGCTGGTAATCAAGGACATGGACTTGATCAAAGTGAATTTGATAAAAAAGCAGAAATTAATTTTAATGATGGATCTAAAGCAACAATGAAAACAGGAGATATAGCAATTGCTGCTATTACCTCATGTACTAACACTTCTAATCCATATGTTATGTTAGGTGCTGGTTTAGTTGCTAAAAAAGCTGTAGAAAAAGGATTGAAAGTACCAGAGTTTGTTAAGACGTCACTTGCTCCAGGTTCAAAAGTTGTTACAGGATATTTAAGAGATTCTGGATTACAACAGTATTTAGATGATTTAGGTTTCAATCTTGTTGGTTATGGTTGTACTACATGTATTGGTAACTCAGGGCCACTATTAATTGAAATTGAAAAGGCAGTTGCGGATGAAGATTTATTAGTAACTTCAGTTTTATCAGGTAATCGTAATTTTGAGGGGCGAATCCATCCATTAGTGAAAGCAAACTATTTAGCCTCACCACAACTTGTTGTAGCTTATGCGCTTGCTGGTACAGTAGATATTGATTTACAAAATGAACCAATTGGTAAAGGTAAAGATGGTAAAGATGTATATTTACAAGACATTTGGCCTTCAATACAAGAAGTTTCTGATACTGTAGATAAAGTTGTTACACCTGAACTATTCTTAGAAGAATATAAAAATGTATATCATAACAATGAAATGTGGAATGAAATAGATGTAACCGATGAACCATTATATGATTTCGATCCTAATTCAACATATATTCAAAATCCAACATTTTTCCAAGGATTATCTAAAGAGCCGGGTAAAATTGAACCACTTAAAAGTTTGAGAGTTATGGGTAAATTTGGTGATTCTGTTACAACAGACCATATTTCTCCAGCAGGTGCTATCGGTAAAGATACACCAGCAGGAAAATACTTATTAGATCATGATGTTGCAATTCGCAACTTTAACTCTTATGGTTCCCGTCGCGGTAACCACGAAGTTATGGTACGTGGTACATTTGCCAATATTCGTATCAAAAACCAACTTGCTCCAGGTACTGAAGGCGGATTTACAACATATTGGCCTACCGGAGAAATAATGCCTATATATGATGCAGCAATGAAATATAAAGAAGATGGAACTGGCTTAGTTGTCTTAGCTGGTAATGACTATGGAATGGGATCTTCTCGTGACTGGGCTGCAAAAGGTACCAATTTATTAGGAGTTAAAACTGTCATTGCACAAAGCTATGAACGTATTCATCGCTCTAACTTAGTTATGATGGGTGTACTACCGCTTCAATTCCAACAAGGAGAATCTGCAGAAGCACTGGGTCTTGATGGAAAAGAAGAAATATCTGTAGATATTAATGAAGATGTACAGCCACATGATCTTGTAAATGTGACTGCAAAAAAAGAAAATGGTGAAATCATTAATTTCAAAGCTATTGTACGTTTTGATTCACTAGTAGAATTAGATTATTATCGTCATGGTGGTATTTTACAAATGGTACTAAGAAATAAACTTGCGCAGTAATTTAATATGATTTTGACTCACTATTGAGTACAAGCAGTCATGCTAACTATTGTGTTGGCATGACTGCTTTATGTTATCCTTAATTGAAAGAATAAGTTAAAGTTGAAAGAAGGATTATTCCAATGATATACAGTTTGACTGAAATTGAAGCAAGATATCAAGAAACCGATAAAATGGGGGTTATCTATCACGGTAACTACGCAACATGGTTTGAAGTTGCGAGAACAGACTATATAAGAAAGCTTGGCTTCAGTTATGCCTCTATGGAAGAACAAGGTGTTATTTCACCAGTTGTAGATTTAAAAGTGCAATATAAAAAATCAATTTACTATCCTGAAAAGGTGACAGTAAAAACATGGGTGGAAAAATATTCTAGATTACGTTCAACTTATTGTTATAAGGTTTATAATGAAAATGGAGAGTTAGCTACTACTGGTTCAACAGAACTTATCTGTATTAAAGCAGATACATTTAAACCCATACGCTTGGATAGATATTTTCCTGAGTGGCATGAGACTTATAGTAAAGTTAACCAGTTAAATAAAGAAGGTAAAGATGCTGAGGTTACGTTTGGCATTAATCATTTATAAAAAGAAGCGAAGTAGTTTTTATCGCTTCTTTTTTTATATGTATAATTATATTAATTTCGTTTGTAGATGATCTCATCTTCATGATCGATTGCATCTACAGTTAGTTTTTCATCTTGAAAATACCATAAATCTTTTTCCGCAATAACGACATTTATTTCATAGAATGTTTGTTCAAAACCTATATCAATAGCATCTTTATTTTCTACGGTGAACGCTGGACTAAATCCTTGTTTTAATTGGAATTCTCCTCCATATTTTACATAAAATTGAAGAACTTTATTGCTTATAGGTAAATCCAATTCGTTTTTAAACCATTCTACTGCCTTTTGAGTTAATTTTATATTCATAGTGTTATCACCTTACTTTTTTAAATTTTTATTTATCTAAATTTTAAAGGCATGATAGCATAATACATTGGATATGCTCTTTTATTGTAATCGAGTAAATATAAATTCATGGAAAATAATGAATCTTTTCAAAATTTTAAGTCTTTATTTTATTTTGGCAATTAAGTTATTAATCGCTAATATATTAATAATGCCTGGAACATTGATTTGAAGTCCCAGGCTCTAAGCAATTAGAAATTTGAGTTACATCCATTTAATTTTAGGTTCTTCTCCTTTAAAAATTCTAACTATATTAGATTTGTGTCGAATTATTAATATGATTGAAACAATTCCGCTAACAGCAAGTAAAATATAATCATGAATGATGATTGAACCAATCACACAACTAATTGCTGCAATGATACTTGATAAAGAAACATATTTAAAGATTTTTAATACACTAAAAAAGATAATTGCCAAGATAAGAAGTAAAATAGGATTGACACCTAATACAACTCCTGCACTGGTAGCTACTGCTTTTCCGCCATTAAATTTCAGATATATTGGATACACGTGACCGAGTATTGCAAACAATCCTACTATTAAACCATTTGTAAAGAAGGTGCTTATAACACCATCCGCATGAACTGGGAACCATAGTGGAAAAAAGACTGTAATAAATCCCTTGAAAATATCTAAAAACGTAACTATAAATCCAGCTGGTCTTCCAAGAACACGAAAACTGTTAGTTGCTCCAGTATTTCCACTACCGTATTGTCTTATATCTTTTTTAAAAAATAATTTACCAATAATTAACCCGCTTGGGAATGCACCAATCAGATAACTCAAGATTAACATGACGATGATCATCATAAAAACTTACACATCCTTTAGAAACTTAGCTTCATTCTACCACACTCAATATTAATTAGAACATTGTTAATTTAATTTAATTCAATAAAGTTACTCAAACAACTTAGTAATTTAAATGACACTTGCAATTTAGGTGAATTTATATAAGAATAACTATTGTATAGTTTTAATAACGAACGTACGTTTGTAGGAGGGCGAAATCATTGGCAATGAATAAACAAAATAATTATTCAGATGATTCAATTCAGGTACTTGAAGGACTAGAAGCAGTTAGGAAGAGACCTGGTATGTACATTGGATCAACTGATAAACGAGGATTACATCATCTTGTATATGAAGTTGTCGATAACTCCGTCGATGAAGTATTAAATGGTTATGGTGATGCGATTACAGTAACAATTAATCAGGATGGTAGTATTTCTATAGAAGATAATGGTCGAGGTATGCCAACAGGTATACATGCGTCTGGCAAACCTACTGCAGAAGTTATATTTACTGTTTTACATGCTGGAGGTAAATTTGGACAAGGAGGTTATAAAACATCTGGAGGTCTCCATGGGGTGGGTGCTTCTGTAGTAAATGCCCTTAGTGAATGGCTTGAAGTTGAAATTCATAGAGATGGTAATATCTACACACAAAATTTCAAAAATGGTGGTATTCCAGCGACAGGTTTAGTAAAAACTGGAAAAACAAAAAAAACTGGTACTAAAGTTACATTTAAACCAGACTCAGAAATATTTAAGTCAACGACGACTTTTAATTTTGATATTTTAAGTGAGCGTTTACAAGAATCTGCATTTTTACTTAAAGATTTAAAAATTACACTTACTGATTTACGTAGTGGAAAAGAACGAGAAGAAATTTACCATTACGAAGAAGGAATTAAAGAATTTGTTAGTTATGTCAATGAAGGTAAAGAAGTATTACATGATGTTACTACATTTGCAGGGCATTCCAATGGAATAGAGGTAGACGTAGCATTCCAATATAATGATCAGTACTCTGAGAGCATATTAAGTTTTGTAAATAATGTTCGTACAAAGGACGGAGGTACTCATGAAGTTGGTTTCAAAACGGCGATGACTCGTGTTTTTAATGAATATGCACGTCGTATAAACGAACTGAAAGATAAAGATAAAAATTTAGACGGTAATGATATACGCGAAGGTTTAACAGCGATAATTTCAGTACGTATACCAGAAGAACTTCTTCAATTTGAAGGGCAAACGAAATCAAAACTTGGCACTTCAGAAGCAAGGAGTGCTGTAGACTCTGTTGTTTCAGAAAAATTACCATATTACTTAGAAGAAAAGGGCCAATTATCTAAATCATTAGTTAAAAAAGCAATTAAAGCTCAACAAGCACGCGAGGCTGCTCGTAAAGCTAGAGAAGATGCACGCTCCGGAAAGAAAAATAAACGTAAAGATACATTGTTATCAGGTAAGTTAACTCCTGCGCAAAGTAAAAATACTGATAAAAACGAGTTATATCTAGTTGAGGGTGATTCAGCGGGAGGTTCTGCAAAATTGGGACGCGACCGTAAATTCCAAGCTATTTTACCTCTTCGTGGAAAGGTTATTAATACAGAAAAGGCACGTTTAGAGGATATTTTTAAAAATGAAGAAATTAATACGATTATTCATACTATTGGTGCTGGTGTTGGTACTGACTTTAAAATTGAGGATAGTAATTACAACAGAATTATTATCATGACAGATGCTGATACGGATGGTGCACATATTCAAGTATTATTGCTTACATTTTTCTTTAAATATATGAAACCACTTGTTCAAGCTGGGCGTGTCTTTATTGCGTTACCGCCTTTATACAAATTAGAAAAAGGCAAAGGTAAGAATAAAAAAGTTGAGTACGCTTGGACTGATGAAGAATTAGAAAATTTACAAAAGCAATTAGGAAAAGGTTTCATATTACAGCGTTATAAAGGTCTTGGTGAAATGAATCCAGAACAATTATGGGAAACTACCATGAATCCAGAAACTCGGACATTAATTAGAGTTCAAGTTGAAGATGAAGTTCGTTCATCAAAACGTGTCACTACTTTGATGGGGGATAAGGTTGCCCCACGAAGAGAGTGGATTGAAAAACACGTTGAATTTGGTATGCAAGAAGATCAAAGCATTTTGGATAATAAAGAAGTCCAAATACTAGAGAATGAAAAATATATTGAGGAGGAAACGAATTGAGTGAGATAATTCAAGATTTGTCACTTGAAGATGTTATTGGTGACCGATTTGGACGTTATAGTAAATATATCATTCAAGAACGTGCATTACCTGATGTACGTGATGGTTTAAAACCAGTACAACGACGTATACTATTCGCAATGTATTCAAGTGGGAATACGTATGATAAAAATTTCCGTAAAAGTGCGAAAACTGTCGGTGATGTAATAGGTCAATATCATCCTCATGGAGACTCTTCAGTATATGATGCTATGGTGCGCTTAAGTCAAGATTGGAAGTTACGTCATGTTCTAATTGAAATGCATGGTAATAATGGTAGTATCGATAACGATCCTCCAGCTGCTATGCGTTACACAGAAGCTAAACTTAGTCAATTATCAGAAGAACTATTAAGGGATATTAATAAGGAAACAGTATCATTTATTCCAAACTATGATGACACAACTTTGGAACCAATGGTATTACCAGCGAGATTCCCTAATTTATTAATTAATGGATCTACGGGGATTTCTTCAGGATATGCTACTGATATCCCGCCGCATAACCTCGCCGAAGTAATACAAGGCACATTGAAGTATATCGATCAACCTGATATTACAATTAATCAACTGATGAAATATATCAAAGGGCCTGACTTTCCTACAGGTGGTATCATTCAAGGAATAGAAGGTATAAAAAAAGCGTATGAGACCGGTAAAGGAAAGGTTGTCGTGCGTTCACGAGTAGATGAAGAGCCTTTAAGAAGTGGACGTAAACAATTAATTGTGACTGAAATTCCGTATGAAGTGAATAAAAGTAGTTTAGTTAAAAGAATTGACGAATTACGTGCCGATAAAAAGGTTGATGGTATTGTAGAAGTTCGAGATGAGACTGATAGAACTGGATTACGAATTGCAATCGAATTAAAAAAAGATGCTAATAGCGAATCAATCAAAAACTATTTATATAAGAATTCGGATTTACAAATTTCATATAATTTTAATATGGTTGCTATTAGTGAAGGTCGCCCTAAGTTGATGGGATTACGTGAAATTATAGAAAGTTATTTAAATCATCAAATTGAAGTGGTTACAAATAGAACGCGTTATGACTTAGAGCAAGCTGAAAAACGTATGCATATTGTGGAAGGATTAATGAAAGCTTTATCTATACTTGATGAAGTTATTGCATTGATACGTAATTCTAAAAATAAAAAAGATGCTAAAGATAATTTAGTTGCAGAGTATGACTTTACTGAAGCTCAAGCAGAAGCTATTGTCATGTTACAGCTGTATAGATTAACAAATACTGACATTGAAGCTTTGAAAAAAGAACATGAAGAGTTAGAAGCTTTAATAAAAGAATTAAGAAATATCTTAGATAATCATGAGGCACTTTTAGCAGTAATTAAAGATGAACTAAATGAAATTAAAAAGAAATTTAAAGTGGATCGACTATCTACAATCGAAGCTGAAATTTCCGAAATCAAAATTGATAAAGAAGTTATGGTGCCTAGTGAAGAAGTGATTTTAAGTTTGACGCAACATGGCTATATAAAACGTACATCTACACGTAGTTTTAACGCAAGTGGTGTGACTGAAATCGGTTTGAAGGACGGCGACCGTTTATTAAAACATGAAAGCGTGAATACTCAAGATACTGTTCTTGTATTTACAAATAAAGGTAGATATTTGTTTATACCTGTTCATAAATTAGCCGATATCCGTTGGAAAGAGCTTGGTCAACACATATCACAAATTGTGCCAATAGATGAAGATGAAGAAGTGGTAAATGTATACAACGAAAAAGATTTTAAAAATGAAGCCTTTTATATTATGGCTACAAAAAACGGCATGATTAAGAAAAGTAGTGCTTCACAATTTAAAACTACTCGGTTTAATAAACCACTCATAAATATGAAGGTTAAAGACAAAGATGAACTTATTAATGTCGTTCGATTAGAGTCTGATCAGTTAATTACTGTTCTAACCCATAAAGGCATGTCATTAACTTATTCAACTAATGAATTATCGGATACAGGCTTAAGAGCAGCTGGTGTTAAATCAATTAATCTTAAAGATGAAGACTATGTTGTTATGACAGAAGATGTGAACGACTCAGATTCCATAATAATGGTTACACAACGTGGTGCTATGAAGCGTATTGATTTTAATGTTCTTCAAGAAGCTAAACGCGCACAACGTGGAATTACTTTACTAAAAGAATTAAAGAAAAAACCGCATCGAATTGTGGCAGGTGCAGTAGTTAAAGAAAATCACACGAAATATATTGTATTCTCTCAACATCATGAAGAATATGGTAATATCGATGATGTACACTTATCTGAACAATATACTAATGGATCATTTATTATTGATACTGATGATTTTGGAGAAGTAGAAAGTATGATTCTAGAGTAAAAGTATATGCAATCACAAAATAAAATGATAAAATAAAAATTAATAATAGCAACTAAAATGAGCACAAGGGATTTATGTCTAATTTGAACTATCAAAGTGATAATATACATTTATTGTTAATATGAATGTTTAATCTTTGTTAATGAAATTAAAGCATAAATCTCTTGGTGTATTTAAAACGATAAATTTAAGTGGATGAGAGGGATTCGTTTTGCAAGATTTTGATAACTTAATTCCTGGCTGGTTTAAAACATTTGTTCAAGTCGGGAATGACTTAATTTGGTCTCAATATCTTATTGGATTATTATTAACAGCAGGTTTTTTCTTTACAATTAGTTCTAAATTTATTCAACTCAGAATGTTACCAGAGATGTTTAGAGCATTAACTGAAAAGCCAGAAACTTTAAGTAGTGGTGAGAAGGGTATTTCACCATTTCAAGCTTTTGCGATTAGTGCTGGGTCAAGAGTAGGAACTGGAAATATTGCCGGTGTTGCAACTGCTATTGTTCTTGGTGGCCCCGGTGCAGTCTTCTGGATGTGGATTATTGCTTTTATTGGTGCAGCTAGTGCATTTATGGAAGCAACGCTTGCTCAAGTTTATAAGGTACATGACAAAGAAGGTGGATTCCGTGGCGGACCAGCCTATTACATAACAAAAGGGCTAAACCAAAAATGGCTTGGAATTGTATTTGCTGTTTTAATTACAGTTACATTTGCTTTTGTATTTAATACTGTTCAAGCGAATACAATTGCTGAATCATTAAATACACAATACAATATTAGCCCGGTAATTACTGGAATAGTACTTGCAGTTATTACAGGTATTATCATCTTTGGTGGTGTTCGTAGCATAGCTACACTATCTTCACTTATTGTGCCTATTATGGCTATTGTTTATATAGGTATGGTTTTAATCATTTTATTACTCAATATAGATCAAATTGTACCTATGATTGGCACTATTATTAAAAGTGCATTCGGAGTTCAGCAGGTTACTGGTGGTGCTGTAGGAGCTGCTATTCTTCAAGGTATTAAACGTGGTTTATTCTCAAACGAAGCTGGTATGGGATCTGCACCTAATGCTGCTGCTACATCTGCTGTGCCCCATCCCGTTAAACAAGGTTTAATTCAATCATTAGGTGTATTCTTTGACACTATGCTTGTTTGTACAGCTACAGCAATTATGATTTTATTATATTCTGGTTTGCAATTTGGTGATAGCGCGCCTCAAGGTGTAGCAGTTACGCAATCAGCGTTGAACGAACATTTAGGTTCAGCAGGAGGTATTTTCTTAACTGTAGCAGTTACCTTATTTGCATTTTCATCTGTTGTAGGTAACTATTACTATGGACAATCCAATATTGAATTTTTATCTAACAATAAGATGATATTATTTATTTTTAGATGTTTTGTAGTACTTTTAGTATTTGTAGGTGCTGTTGCTAAAACAGAAACAGTTTGGAGTACTGCCGATTTATTTATGGGTCTTATGGCAATAGTAAATATCATATCAATTATAGGTTTGTCGAATATTGCGTTTGCAGTGATGAAAGATTATCAAAGACAGCGTAAAGAAGGTAAGAGACCTGTGTTTAAACCCGAAAACTTAGAAATAAATTTATTTGGCATTGAGACTTGGGGACAACATGCAAAAATGCCAAAAAAATAGTGAATAAATCAATAAAATAACGGCTTGATACATATCCCTTGATGTATCAAGCCGCTTTATTTTTGGCAAGATTTAAAGTATTGATGTCATTGATTCAATCTCTATATAACAGTAAAAAATTTCAAAATAGATTCCTTTTCAATTTAGGTATTAAGCATTATAATTTTAATAATGATATTAGAAAGGTGATTATGATGAGCAAGTATGTAATAACGAAAACACTCAATAACAATGTCATCATATGCACAAAAAATCATCAAGAGGTTGTTTTAATTGGTAAAGGTATTGGTTTTAATAAAAAGGTTGGTATGACAGTTCAAGAGAATGCTTCAATAGAAAAAATTTATAAATTAGAACAACAAGAGCAACAAGAACACTACAAAACACTTTTGGAGCTCGGAGAAGATCATGTTGTTCAAGCGGTGATAGAATCAGTTAATATTATCAATGAATCTGGTCTAATTACAGATGATAAAAATTTGGTTGTTGCACTTACAGATCACATCATTTATGCCTATAAAAGACTTAAGCAACATCAAATGATTACAAATCCATTTGTGATTGAAACAAAACATCTCTATAGTAATGCATACAATGTTGCTCGAAAGGTAATCGATAAATTAAATAAAACCTTAGACGTACATTTTCCAGAAGATGAAATTGGATTCATCGCATTACATATTGCATCCAACTCTGAAAAATTATCAATTCACGATATTTCAGTAATAAACAAGTTAATCAATAAGAGTATTACAATTATTGAAACTGATTTACAACATTCAATTGATAAACAAACAATACAATATCAGCGTTTTATAAGACACATACAATTTTTAATATATCGATTAACTAAAGGTGAGTATTTAGAAGCACAGGAGAATTTTATATCGATGATAAAAACTATGTATCCTCGTAGTTTTAATACGGCTTATAAAATATTAAAAATGATTCAACGTGAGTTTAGTGTGTATGTATACGAAGCGGAAATAGTTTATTTAACATTACATATCAATCATTTTGAAGTTCAAATTAGTAGTGAATAAATCTTAAAATATTCTTTTAATAAGAAAAGTGACTTTAATGATTAGAGTATTGTTATTTGTGGTAAGATAAATATTGTGTTTTTAAGCTTATTTTTACAATAAATTAAAAAGTAAATAGATGTATTTTTAAGGCGTGGTGAATTTAATGAAAAATGAAAAAGAAATAAATGGAAAAAAAAGCCATTTTTTTAGTTTGTCAGAGTCTAGATTTATGAGGTTTTTAGGCGGAAATGACCTTATTTATGCTTTAATTGCATTGGTTCTTTTAGGTATTGTCATTTTTATCTTTGATAAAATTTCATATGTCTTTCAACCATTTATTATTGTATTTAATACAATAGCAGCACCTATTATTGTTTCATTAGTGCTATTTTATTTATTCAATCCTATTGTAAATATGATGGAGAGATATCGTATTCCAAGACTATTAGGTATAACAATTATTTATGTTGCAATTGTTGGTATTATTACATTAATAGTTAATTTACTTATTCCAATTATTGGATCACAGATAGAAAGTTTTATCAAAAATACACCTAATTATTTACATAAAATTACGCGTTCACTTGATAAACTTAATAATAATACCATTTTATCTGGTTACATGGGACAAGTGAACGAATGGTTAGAATCTGCTCAGAAAAAGATACCATCTATGGTTTCAGATTACTCAGACGGATTTGGATCTAAACTCGCAACTTTTGCTGAGGCAGTCGCAAATATCGGTATTGTTATTGGGACTACACCTTTTGTGTTATTCTTTATGTTAAAAGATGGTCATAAATTTAAAGATTATACTACAAAAATTATGCCACCTAAATTTAGAAAAGATTTTCATGACTTGTTAGAAAAGATGAGTGTACAAGTTGGTTCATACATTCAAGGTCAAATTATTGTGTCATTTTGTATTGGATTATTACTATTTATTGGCTATTCAATTATTGGTCTTAAGTACGCCTTAGTTTTAGCAAGTATTGCTGCAGTAACTAGTGTGGTTCCTTATTTAGGACCGACAATAGCAATATCACCTGCGATTGTTATCGCGATTATTACTTCACCTTTAATGTTATTAAAGTTAGCTGTTGTATGGACGCTTGTCCAATTCTTTGAAGGCCACTTTATCTCTCCTAACGTTATGGGGAAAACATTGAAAATTCATCCTTTAACAATTATTTTCATTTTATTATGTGCAGGAAATTTAATGGGCATTGTTGGTGTGATTATTGGTATTCCTCTATACGCTGTACTTAAGGTATTGGTTTCACACATATTTATGTTATTTAAACGAAGATACAATCGCTACTATGGAAATGATGCTGGTGAGTACATTATCACTGAAGAAGAAAAAGGAATTAAACAATAATATATATAATTTTAGACTGGAACAACAAAACAACAATGTTCCAGTCTTTTTTATTTTTAAATCACATACATTTGCAATCATGATATGCTTAGTAATCATATGATAAATGATTTTATTCAAATTAATCTCGCGGATGATGTGAAAATTGTATTACAATAATGTAAGGTTCATCTTGCTTATTGATATTCTATATGACATAGCTTTATGATATATTTTGATATATATCATATTGAATTAGAATCGAAGTGAAAACATGACACAAGAATTAAAAAGTAAATTACTTTCTTTTTTTAAATTTATTTTCGCCACTGCTTTATTTATCTTTGTAATTTTTACACTCTATAGAGAATTATCACATATCAATTTTAAAGAGACATTCATACAGTTCGGCAAAATTAATAGATTATGGCTCGTACTACTATTTGCTGGTGGGGGACTGTCACTCATCTTATTATCACTGTACGATATTATTTTAGTAAAGGCTCTTAAACTTAAAATGCCGTTGATTAGAGTCTTTAGAGTGAGTTATATTATCAACGCCCTTAATTCTATAATTGGTTTTGGAGGGTTTATAGGTGCAGGCGTAAGAGCTTTTGTGTATAAAAATTATACTAATGACACGAAAAAACTTGTACAATATATTTCTATTATTTTAGTATCTATGCTTACGGGATTAAGTTTATTATCCATCTTAGTTGTCCTGCGTATATTTAATGCTTCTCACATGATTGATGAAATTTCGTGGGTACGTTGGATTTTATATATTGTTGCATTATTTTTACCAATTTTTATTTTTTATACCGTCGCACGACCTGTAGATAGAAATAATCGTTATATGGGTGTGTATTGTACAGTTGTATCATGTGTTGAGTGGATGGCAGCAGCTACTGTATTATATTTTGCTGCATTGATTGTCGATATACATATCTCATTTATGACTTTTGTAGGTATATTTGTTATTGCAGCTTTATCTGGTTTAGTTAGTTTTATTCCAGGTGGTTTTGGCGCGTTTGATTTAGTCGTGTTACTAGGACTGAAATCACTTGGTATTTCTGAAGAAAAGATACTTCTAGCATTAGTTTTATATCGATTTGCTTATTATTTTGTGCCAGTGATGATTGCACTTATACTATCTTCATTTGAATTTGGAAATACTGCTAAAAAATATCTCGACAATTCGAAGTACTTTATACCTGTAAAAGACTTCACTTCATTTTTGAGGTCTTATCAGAAAGATATTTTAGCTAAAGTGCCTTCATTTTCGTTAGCGATTTTAATATTTTTAACTAGTATTATTTTCTTTATTAATAATTTAACTATTGTCTATGATGGATTGTATGATGGAAATCATTTTGCCTATTATATTGCTTTAGCTGTACAAACGAGTGCTTGTTTGTTACTTATTTTAAATGTAAGAGGTATTTATAAAGGCAGTCGTCGTGCAATAATTTATGCCTTTATTTCTATTATTTTAATTGCTAGTGCGACTATATATACTTATGCGTCATTTTTATTATTGTCATGGCTCATTATCATATTTGTGTTACTGATTTTAGCTTATCAACGTGCTCAAGTACTTAAACGACCATTACGCTTTAAAAAGTTGGCGGTTATGCTACTTCTTAGTATCTTTATTCTTTATTTAAATCATATTTTAATATCAGGAACTTTATATGCATTAGATGTTTATCATATTGAGATTGATACGTCTTTATTACGATATTACTTTTGGATGACCATTGTTATTATTATGCTACTCGTTGGCGTTATTGCTTGGCTTTTTGACTATAAGTATAAATGCCCTCATCATAGCATTGATTTAACACTTTGCGATGCAATTATTCAAAAATACGGTGGTAATTATTTAAGTCACCTTGTTTATAGTGGTGACAAAGATTGTTTCTTTAATGAAAATAAAGATTCATTTATTATGTATCGATATAAGTCCAATGCCCTTGTCGTTTTGGGTGATCCAATTGGCAATACTAAATCATTCGAGTCATTATTAGAAGCATTTTATCAGTTTGCAGAGTATCAAGGTTATGAGATTATTTTTTATCAAATAAGTGATCAATATATGCCTTTATATCATAATTTTGGGAATCAATTCTTCAAATTAGGTGAAGAAGCTATTATTGATTTAACAACGTTTACAACATCTGGTAAAAAGCGACGTGGTTTCAGAGCGACGCTCAATAAATTTGATGATTTAAATATCAATTTTGAAATTATTGAACCACCATTTACTCAAGATTTCTTTGATGAACTTAAATTTGTGAGTGATAAATGGTTGGATGGAAGAAGTGAAATGCATTTTTCTGTAGGTCAATTTACTCAAACTTATTTATCGAAAGCACCTATTGGAGTAATGAGAGATCACTCTGGCAAGATGATTGCATTTTGTAGTTTGATGCCTACTTATTCTAATAATGCAATATCTGTTGATTTAATTAGATGGTTGCCTGAATTGGATTTACCTTTAATGGATGGATTATATCTTCATATGTTGTTATGGAGTAAAGAAAAGGGGTATAAAGCATTTAATATGGGAATGGCGACACTCTCGAATGTAGGTCAATTGCATTATTCTTATTTAAGAGAGAGAATGGCAGGACGTGTATTTGAACATTTCAATGGTTTATACCGTTTTCAAGGATTAAGACGTTATAAAGAAAAATATAGCCCCAATTGGGAACCTAGATTTTTAGTTTATCAAAAGCATTATTCTCTGTGGGAGAGTATGCTTAAAGTGATGAGAGTCATACGCCATAAATAATGAATATTTTAAACATTTATCTCTAAACATCCATAAATATAGCCTGGAACATCAATTGTTGTTCCAGGCATTTTTAATGTAAGGTAGTTGTTGACTTAATTGAAAAAATATTTTTATCAAAATTCTTCATTCATATTTTTTATTCTCAAGATGGAATGATATATTCAAAATGAATCATGGTCCAATCTATTATTTACATATGATTATTTTTGACATAACTAGCACGATCTTGTTGTTCTTGTTCATAACGTTCAGGGTTCTTTTTGTAGAAATCTTGATGGTATGCTTCCGCTTCATAAAAAGTTGATGCCGGTAAAATTTTTGTTGCAATTGCTTTATCAGCGTTAAAACTATCTTGGAGTTCACATATATATTGTTCTGCTAACTGTCTTTGATGTTCATTTGAATAGAAAATAGCAGTCTTATATTGAGAACCTCTATCTTGAAATTGACCACCATCATCCAAAGGATCGATAACTGAAAAGAAAATTTCTAATAATTTATGATATGAAAATAGAGCAACATCATACTCAATTTTAACCACTTCATAATGCCCAGTAGATCCAGTTTTTACTTCTTCATAAGAAGGATTAACTAAGTGTCCTCCCATATATCCCGACGTGACTTTTTCGATACCATCGAATGTATCAAAAGGTTTAGTCATACACCAAAAACAGCCACCAGCAAAGTATGCAGTATTGATATTCATTTATGCCATCCTCTCATTGGACCTTAGTACCATTTATTAAAAAACTCTTGCAATTTGAATACTTTTTCTATAACGTTAATACATATTAATTATAGTATATAGATATGTAATTTTGAAGGTATAAGGTAGGTAAATATGACTGAACAGAAGGATATTAAAGAAACAGAGTATCGACGACAGAAAGGAACAACTTCGACACCTTCTAGGCGAAGAAATAAAAAAAGAATGCGGAAGTTACCTTTTATCATTTTAGTCATCCTTATTATTTTAATTTCTATCATTGTGTATATTACCCATCAGTATAACAGTGGTATGAAGTATGCTAAAGAACATGCTAAGGATGTTAAGGTGCATAAATTTAATGGGAATATGAAAAATGATGGGAAGATTTCAGTTCTTGTCCTTGGCGCGGATAAGGCTCAAGGTGGTAAATCACGTACTGACTCGATTATGATTGTTCAATATGATTACGTACATAAAAAAATGAAAATGATGTCTGTCATGAGAGATATTTATGCTGATATTCCTGGTTATGATAAATATAAAATTAATGCCGCATATTCACTTGGAGGCCCGGAATTGTTAAGAAAAACACTTAACAAAAATTTAGGTGTTAATCCTGAGTATTACGCTGTAGTAGATTTTACTGGATTTGAAAAAATGATAGATGAACTACAGCCTAATGGTGTCCCAATTGATGTGGAAAAAGACATGTCTGAAAATATAGGTGTGTCTTTGAAAAAAGGACATCATAAGTTAAATGGTAAAGAATTACTTGGTTATGCTAGATTCCGTCATGATCCGGAAGGCGATTTTGGTCGTGTGAGAAGACAACAACAAGTGATGCAAACATTAAAGCAAGAGTTAGTTAATTTCAATACAGTTGCGAAACTACCAAAAGTTGCTGGTATTTTAAGAGGTTATGTTAATACAAATATGCCTAACTCTGCGATTTTTCAAACAGGTATAAGTTTTGGAATTCGTGGAGATAAAGATGTGCAATCTTTGACAGTCCCTATTAAAGGAAGCTATCAAGATATTAATACAAATAATGATGGTAGTGCGCTTCAAATAGACTCTGAGAAAAATAAGCAAGCAATCAAAAATTTCTTTGAAGATAATTAAAAAATGAATCCCTGAAGAGGCTGGGACAAAAAGGTTCAAGATAAGTAAAAAAGACAATTTCTATTGAAAAAATATAGAAATTGTCTTTTTTATAATTTTTTTGATTATTTTCAGCTCGTTGAGCTGTTACTTTTCTTATATTAAGCCACGATGATGTCTGAATTCATCAAATTCAGTATCGGGAATTGTTTCTACAATATCATTTACATGTCGTGAAATATCATTTGTGGGGATAAGAACTGAAGTTTCCATAGAGTATGTTAAGTCAAGTTATATTCTTTATACATAAGGCACCTCGTTAATTTAGTTTATTGATATTTATTAAATTATACGAAAGGGCTTTATTTTTATAAAGTATTTTGGCGAGACTCTTGAGGGAACAGGACAAGCTGAAGACTACAGGCTGAAGCTGTCCCCTAAGAAAGCGAGCCAACAATACGAAGTATTGTAAATAAATAGCCAGTAAATGAATTTATGAAAACTCATTTACTGGCTATTATGCTAGGGAATTATGTCCCAGCCTCTTCAGGGATTTTATGTTTACTGATCAGATTTTCTTACGCCACCGACAGCATAATGATCTTTTCTCATTTCTTCAATGACCACGTGAATCGCTTCTTTATTTGCACCTGTAGTTTTTTCTACAGCATGAGTGACTTCTGTAACTAAATCCTTAAGTTGTTCATCAGAACGGCCTTCTAATAATTTCACATTAATGATTGGCATAATCAACATTCTCCTTTGCTATATAACGTTGGCTCTTTTAGTATAGCATGAAAATGAGAAGAATGAATAAGAACAAATGTTCTTATAAATATTGAAATAGAACACGTGTTCTTATATAATGTTTTTGTAAGGGAGGATCAGTTATGTATGATTACAATTTATTAGAAGATAGGGATGTACTCTGCATAGACCAAAAAAGCTTTTTTGCGAGTGTATCATGTATGGAAAAAGGATTGGACCCATTAACAACTAAACTAGCAGTTGTAGCAGATACGAAAAGGCAAGGTTCGGTCGTTCTAGCAGCAACTCCAAAGTTAAAAGAATTAGGTATTAAAACGGGATCAAGACTTTTTGAGATACCACATCGTAATGACATTTATATTATTAATCCAAGTATGAGAAAGTATTTAAATGTATCTGTTGCAATTTCAAAGATTGCACTGCGGTACGTTCCACCTGAAGATTTACATCAGTATAGTATTGATGAATTTTTCATGGATGTAACGGATAGTTACCATAGATTTAATTCAACAGTTTTTGCTTTTTGTAAAAGATTTCAAAATGAAATATTAGAAGAAACAGGTATTCACTGTACCATTGGAATAGGCTCGAATATGCTATTGAGCAAGGTTGCAATGGATATTGAAGCTAAGCATTCGGAAAACGGTATAGCTGAATGGCGTTATCAAGATGTACCTGAAAAATTATGGCCAATTCAACCACTTAGAGATTTTTGGGGGATTAATAAGCGTACAGAAAAGAAATTGAATAAAAGAGGAATATTTACAATAGGAGATTTAGCAAAGTATCCATATCATTATTTAAAAAGAGATTTTGGAGTTTTAGGTATAGATATGCATCTACATGCAAACGGTATTGATCAAAGTAAAGTAAGAGAAAAATATAAAGTAACAAATCCTTCAATATGTAAAAGTCAGATTCTAATGCGAGATTATCAATTTGAAGAATCCAAAGTTGTCATGCAAGAATTGATAGAAGATGTAGCAAGTCGTTTAAGAGCAGAAAAGAAGCTTGCTCGAACAATTCATTTTTCTTTCGGTTATGCTGAAGGTGGTGGCATACATAAGCAATATACTTTGGAGGATCCTACAAATTTAGAAAGAGATATATTCAAAGTCATTAATTATTTTGCAAATCGTCTGTGTGACAAAAAAGCATTGTATAGAACGTTAAGTGTATCGTTAACTCAGTTTATTAAAGAAAGCGATCGACAACTCAACTTATTCATTGATGAATATGAACGTAAGAAAGATGTAAAACTTGCTAAAACCATTGATCACTTACATTTAAAATATGGAAAAGGAATTGTGTCAAAAGCGACTTCATACACCGAAGCTGGTACAAAGCATGGTCGATTAGGACTAATGGCTGGTCATAAAATGTAGATATACAAAGAGAGTCCCCCTCGTCGTGCAACATATAGAAGCGAAAAGATAACGACTTGAAGGGGATTTATTTAATAATAAGTATCAAAATTTGCGAGGGCTTTTATAGCATTCTCTCGATCTTCGGGACTTTTAAAACTGATTTGTAAAGCTCCATAAATATCTTCCCGTACTTCTAAAATCTTTAAGTTTATAATAGAAATATTATGTGAACTTATGATGTTTGTAATTTGACTTATCATACCCGGCTTATCAGGGATATCAACATAAAGATCATACGCAGTAGATATTGCACCGTGTTGTTTAACAGGAAGTTGATCACGATAATCTTTAGCTTTAACGAAGAAATCGTAAATACTATTACTATTTTGTTCTCGTATCAAATTTTCAATACCAGTAATTTGTTCTTTAATCTCGTTAAGTAAAGATAAAATATGATTTTGATTATTTAAAGTGATATCCTTCCACATCTGAGCATTACTACTTGCTATACGAGTTATATCTCTAAAGCCACCGGCTGCTAATTTTTCGATTAAAGAATGGTCTTTGACATGATTAGCACTTAGATGAACTAAAATTGAAGCGATGATATGTGGAACATGACTCACTATACCGGTTACGAAATCATGTTCATTTGCATGAGTAACGATAAATTTTGCTAACGTAGGTTTAAGTAATTTCTTTAAATATGTCGCGGCTTCATTATTTTCGATTTCATTAAATACAAGAATGTAATAAGCATTTTCAAATAAATGTTTTTTCGCGTTTAAAACACCAGATTTATGACTTCCTGCCATAGGATGACCACTAATTAAATGAATATCATGTTTTAATAATTCTTTTTCGAATGATTGTATAGTAAGTTTGGTACTACCTGTGTCTGTTACAATCAAATGAGTTTTTGTATTGTAATTTGTAAGTTCAGATAGATATTTAATTGTTTGCTCAACAGGAGTTGCAAAGATGATTATATCCGCTATCTCAACAGCAGTAGCATAATCATTAACTTTTTGATCAATAATACCTATAGAAAGGGCTTCATCAAGTTGTGTGTAGTCCGAATCGTATGCAAGAATATTGAAATTACTGTAATGATATTTTAAATTACTCGCCAAGCTACCGCCAATAAGGCCTAACCCTACAAATAAAATATTTCGCATAGAGCGCCTCCTTGTTTCAGAATTTTCAGAATAACAATATTGTATATGAGTCATTTCAAGTATTCAATAACAAATATAACTTATGTATGATTTTAAGATATTAAATAAAGAAAGATTTATAGTTTGATTTCAGTACATTTTGTATAGGAAATAAAGATAAACACAACAAATTTTTCATTTTCATTTTAAGCTAGTTGACAAACTGGAGGAGGATAGGTATTATACTAAATAATTAGAAAAATCAGATAATTTGATTGATAGAGTAATCATTATATTTTGTAGCAAGCAGAAAGCTAATGGTAGATGTAAATTAGCACATGATAATAGATGAAATGGGCTTTCAAATTTTAACTTAATCATTAAAGTGAACATATATGTTAACTAAGGTGGCACCACGGTAACGCGTCCTTATAGAATGATAGCGTTATTGTGGTTTTTTTGAAGCAAAGTGAAGTAACTAAAGTTGAGGTAGCACCAGAAAGTTAGTGGTAGATGAGAACTAACACCGTCTTTAGTGAAATTGGGTTTTGTGGAACAACTTAACATAAATTGAACAAGTGAGCTATGAATATATTATATTCTGCTAATAAAGGTGGTACCGCGCGTCAGCGTCCTTATAACGAAGGAGGCTGATTTTTTTCGGAAAAGGAGGAAATCAATGGATATTGTATACAAAAAGGTGAATGCTCAAATTACGCCAGAAGCTTTAGCAAAATTAAAACAAAAAAAGATCATTTTTGAAAGTACAAATCAACAGAAACTTAAAGGTAGGTACTCGATAGTAGTATTCGATCATTATGGCAAAATTACATTAGATAATTCTCAACTTTTAATTAAGTTAGACAATCATTGTGAAATAGTTAAGAATCAACCGTATCAACGACTTAAGGAATTTGTAGATAAATATTATTTTGAAATCAAAGATAAATATTTAAAAGATTTACCTTTTATTTCGGGCTTTATAGGGACATGTAGCTTTGATTTAGTACGACATGAATTTAAAAAATTACAAGATATTAAATTAGAAGATCATCAAACTCATGATGTCCAATTTTATCTAGTGGAAGATGTATTTGTTTTTGATCATTATAAAGATGAATTATATATTATCGCAAGTAACTTATTTTCTGATAGAACAAAAGAGAGATTAAAGGAATCTATTGAACGTAAAATTGAAGATTTAAAAAACATACATTTTTCGGTTGAGGATATAAATTATAAATCCATCCCTCGACATATAACCACCAATATATCAGAGCAACAATTTGTTCAAACTATTAGAATTTTAAAAAAGAAAATTACTGAAGGAGATATGTTTCAAGTAGTTCCTTCAAGAATTTATAGTTATAAACACCATTTTCAACACAATTTACATCAATTAACTTTTCAGTTATATCAAAATTTAAAGCGACAAAATCCTAGTCCATATATGTATTATATTAATAAAGATGTACCGATTGTAATAGGAAGTTCTCCTGAAAGTTTTGTAAAGGTAAAAGATGGAAAAGTTTATACGAATCCTATAGCTGGAACAATTAAAAGAGGTCAAAATAAAAAAGAAGATGAAAATAATGAAAAGACATTAATGAAAGATGAAAAGGAATTGAGTGAACATCGTATGCTCGTAGATTTAGGAAGAAATGATATTCATCGAATAAGTAAAACAGGCACTTCACAAATTACCAAACTAATGACAATAGAACGTTATGAACATGTCATGCATATCGTTAGTGAAGTTATTGGAGAATTAAAACCCCATCTATCTCCTATGAGCGTCATCGCAAGTTTGCTACCAACGGGTACTGTCTCAGGTGCACCTAAACTTAGAGCTATACAGAGAATATACGAATCTTATCCTTATAAAAGAGGTATCTATAGCGGTGGTGTTGGGTATATCAACTGTAATCATCATTTAGATTTTGCATTGGCTATACGTACCATGATTATCGATGAGGAAAAAGTCAGTGTCGAGGCAGGATGTGGAGTAGTATATGATTCTATTCCAGAGAAAGAACTTGAAGAAACAAAACTTAAAGCTAAAAGTTTATTGGAGGTAACTCCATGATATTAATAATAGATAACTATGATTCTTTTACCTACAATCTTGTAGATATTGTAGAAAAACAATGTGAAACGATTGTTAAATATCCCGATGATACAGATATATGTAATCTGAAAGGTATTACAGCAGTTATTATTTCACCAGGACCTGGACATCCATTAGACAATCAATTATTAATTAAATTAATTGAAAATTTCGAAAATTTACCTATTTTAGGTGTTTGCTTAGGTGCACAAGCGCTCACTTGTTATTACGGTGGCGATGTTATACAAGGTAGTTGTGTCAAACATGGAAAAGTAGATACTTTAACTATTGTTAATCAGTCACCACTATACAAAGGAATTAAGTCAAGTTTCAAAGTTATGCGTTATCATTCATTAATTAGTGATCCATGCTCATTTCCAGAAAGTTTATTAATCACTGGCCAAACATATGATAGTATACAATCTTTCCAACACAAAAACAGAAAACATTATGGCATACAGTTTCATCCAGAGTCATTCGCTACAGAAAATGGGAAACAAATCATTATTAATTTTATAAATATAGCAACGAGAGGAAGTTGAAAATGACCCTTCTTGAGAAAATTAAACAAAATAAATCTTTATCTAAAAAAGATATGCAATCATTTATTGTTACACTGTTTGATTCAAATATAGAAACCAATGTAAAGGTTGAATTATTGAAAGCTTATACAAATAAAGACATGGGTCAATATGAGCTAACGTATTTAGTTGAATATTTTATCCAGACAAACTATCCAAACCAACCATTTTATAATAAAGCTATGTGTGTTTGTGGCACAGGTGGAGATCAATCAAATAGCTTTAATATTTCTACAACTGTAGCTTTTGTTGTAGCAAGTGCAGGAGTGCCAGTCATTAAACACGGTAATAAAAGTATTACTTCACATTCAGGAAGTACAGATGTATTACATGAAATGAATATAAAAACAAACAAAATGAACGAAGTAGAGCAACAATTAAATTTGAAAGGATTAGCATTCATAAGTGCAACTGATTCTTATCCAATGATGAAAAAGCTTCAATCAATTAGAAAATCGATTGCAACACCTACAATTTTTAACTTGATTGGACCATTAATTAATCCTTTCAAATTAACTTATCAAGTGATGGGGGTATATGAAGCTTCACAACTTGAAAATATAGCACAAACATTAAAGGATTTAGGTAGAAAACGAGCAATTTTAATTCATGGTGCAAATGGGATGGATGAGGCCACGCTTTCTGGTGAAAATATCATTTATGAAGTTAGCAGCGAAAGAGCATTAAAAAAATATAGTTTAAAAGCAGAAGAAGTCGGTTTAGCTTATGCAAATAATGACACGTTGATAGGTGGTTCACCTCAAACAAATAAACAAATTGCATTGAATATCCTAAGTGGCACGGATCACTCAAGTAAACGAGATGTAGTTTTGTTAAATGCTGGAATTGCTTTATATGTTGCTGAGCAAGTGGAAAGTATCAAACATGGCGTAGAGAGAGCGAAATATCTCATTGATACAGGTATGGCAATGAAACAATATTTAAAAATGGGAGGTTAAGTAATGACTATTTTAAATGAAATTATTGAGTATAAAAAAACTTTGCTTGAGCGTAAATACTATGATAAAAAACTTGAAATTTTACAAGATAACGGAAATGTTAAGAGGAGAAAGCTGATTGATTCACTTAACTATGATAGAACATTATCAGTTATTGCTGAAATAAAATCGAAAAGCCCATCTGTACCTCAATTACCGCAACGTGATCTTGTTCAACAAGTTAAAGATTATCAAAAATATGGTGCTAATGCTATTTCAATATTAACTGATGAAAAATACTTTGGCGGTAGTTTTGAACGATTAAATCAGTTATCAAAGATAACATCGTTACCAGTTTTATGTAAAGATTTTATTATTGATAAAATTCAAATAGATGTTGCAAAACGAGCTGGTGCATCTATTATTTTATTAATAGTAAATATTTTAAGTGATGACCAATTAAAAGAATTGTATTCATATGCAACAAACCATAATTTAGAAGCTCTAGTAGAAGTTCATACAATTAGAGAACTTGAACGTGCACACCAAATTAACCCTAAAATTATTGGTGTTAATAATCGTGATTTAAAACGATTTGAAACCGATGTTCTACATACAAATAAATTACTTAAGTTTAAAAAGTCTAATTGCTGCTACATTTCAGAGAGTGGCATTCATACAAAAGAAGATGTTGAGAAAATAGTAGATTCAAGTATTGACGGTTTACTTGTAGGGGAGGCATTAATGAAAACAAATGACTTAAGTCAGTTTTTGCCTAGTTTAAAGTTAAAGAAGAATCTCTATGATAGTTAAATTTTGTGGTTTTAAAACCGAAAGTGATATTAAGAAAATTAAAAAATTAGAAGTTGATGCAGTAGGGTTTATACATTATCCCGATAGTAAGAGACATGTCTCACTGAAACAATTAAAATATTTGGCTAAAATAGTGCCAGATCATATAGAGAAAGTAGTGGTCGTAGTAAATCCTCAAATGTCCACCATAAAGAGAATAATTAATCAAACTGATATTAACACAATCCAATTACATGGAAATGAAAGCATTCAATTAATTAGAAATATTAAGAAACTTAATTCAAAAATAAGAATCATAAAAGCAATTCCAGCAACAAGAAATTTAAATAATAACATTCAAAAGTATAAAGATGAGATAGACATGTTTATTATAGATACACCATCAATCACATACGGAGGGACAGGTCAAAGTTTTGACTGGAAATTATTAAAAAAAATAAAGGGCGTTGATTTTCTCATTGCGGGTGGTTTGGATTTTGAAAAGATAAAACGATTAGAAATATATTCATTTGGACAATGTGGTTATGACATCTCAACTGGCATTGAGTCACATAATGAAAAAGATTTTAATAAGATGACTCGAATATTAAAATTTTTGAAAGGAGACGAATGATTAATGAAAATTCAAACAGAAGTAGATGAATTGGGCTTTTTCGGTGAATATGGTGGCCAATATGTACCTGAAACATTGATGCCAGCTATTATTGAACTTAAAAAAGCATATGAGGACGCGAAATCAGATACTCACTTCAAGAAAGAATTTAATTATTATTTAAGTGAATATGTTGGTAGAGAAACGCCTTTAACATTTGCTGAATCATACACAAAATTGTTAGGTGGTGCCAAAATATATCTTAAAAGAGAAGACTTAAATCACACTGGTGCTCATAAAATTAATAACGCGATAGGACAGGCACTATTAGCTAAAAGGATGGGGAAAACTAAATTAGTAGCCGAAACAGGTGCTGGTCAACATGGTGTAGCAAGTGCCACCATCGCTGCTTTATTCGATATGGATCTTATTGTTTTCATGGGAAGTGAAGATATCAAACGTCAACAACTTAACGTATTTAGAATGGAATTGCTAGGAGCTAAAGTAGTGTCTGTGTCAGATGGGCAAGGAACACTATCAGATGCTGTAAATAAAGCTTTGCAATATTGGGTGAATCATGTCGAGGATACACATTATTTATTAGGCTCAGCGTTGGGACCTGATCCGTTTCCAACTATGGTCAGAGATTTTCAGAGTGTGATTGGTAATGAAATTAAAAGCCAAATTTTAAGTAAAGAAGGACGACTTCCAGATGCGTTAGTCGCGTGTGTTGGTGGAGGATCCAATTCAATAGGTACGTTCTATCCATTTATACAAGATGATGTTAAATTATATGGGGTAGAAGCTGCGGGAAAAGGAAGTCATACGCATAATCATGCTTTAGCTATAGGGAAAGGTAAACCAGGTGTATTACATGGTTCCAAAATGTACCTTATTCAAAATGATGATGGACAAATTGAATTGGCACACTCTATATCAGCGGGACTAGATTATCCAGGTATTGGACCTGAACATTCGTATTATAATGATATTGGTCGTGTATCATATGTAAGTGCTACAGATAATGAAGCTATGGAAGCACTTATAACATTCTCAAAAGTTGAAGGTATCATTCCAGCAATTGAAAGTGCACATGCATTGAGTTATGTTGAAAAATTAGCGCCAAATATGGATGAAAAAGAAATTATTGTTGTGACTATTTCAGGTCGTGGAGATAAAGATATGGAAACAATTAAACAATACAAAGAAAACGGTGGTGAACAAAATGAGTAAATTATTCATTCCGTATATTATGGGTGATTTAAATTTTATTCATCATTTAAAAACATTAACTGAGAATGGAGCAGACATTGTTGAAATTGGTGTGCCATTTTCTGATCCTGTTGCAGATGGACCTATAATCATGAAAGCAGGGCGCAACGCTATTGACGAGGGTTCAAACATTAAATTCATTTTTGATGAATTAATAAAAAATAAAAATACTATTTCATCTAAGTATGTATTAATGACTTATTATAATATTCTAAGTGCTTATGGAGAAGAATTATTTTTGGATAAGTGTGATGAAGCTGGTGTTTATGGTTTAATTATTCCAGATTTACCTTACGAACTTACAAAAAAGTTTAAAAAAGATTTTTATCATCATTCTGTTAAAATAATATCGTTAATTGCCATGACCGCAAGTGATGCTAGGATTATGCAAATTGCAAAGAACTCAGAAGGATTTATTTACACGGTAACAATGAATGCCACAACAGGTAACAGTGGGGAGTTCCATCCAGATTTAAAGAGAAAAATTGAATATATAAAAAAAGTTTCAAAAATTCCTGTGGTTGCTGGATTTGGTATCAAAAATCCTGAACATGTTAAAGATATAGCGTCCGTTGCAGATGGTATTGTAATTGGTAGTGAAATTGTAAAACGTATTGAAATAGATTCAAGAAAAGAATTTATCACTTATATCAAATCAATAAGAACCACGTTGAATTCTTTATAAAAATTAATATTAAGTTAAATCAAAGTTAAGAAAATAGATGAAAAATATACATATCAAAAACAATGATTACTCTATGAATTAACTACTATACTAATAGTAACTTCAAAAAATTAAATGATCACTATTGAATAACCTACTACTAATGTGGGTAAATAATAATCACAATTAATTTGAAGAGGTGTATATATTCATGAGTAAAAAAGTTTTATTTGTTTTAACAAGTACAAGTCAATTTACAGACGGTACAGAAACTGGATTATGGTTAGAAGAAGCTGGAGCACCATATAATATATTGACTGAAGAAGGTATCAATGTTGATGTTATTTCTATTAAAGGTGGAAAAGTAAATCTTGATCCTAATTCTGTTTCTAATGAATCACTGAATCAGTATGCTAAATTCGTGTCACACTTAAACGATACACCTAGTATCGAAAATGTAAATGCAGATGAGTATGACGCTATTTATCTACCAGGTGGACATGGTACTGTATACGATTTTGCCAATAATGAGAAATTAGCTGATATTTTACTTCAATTTAAAAATAGTAATAAAATAATCTCTTCAGTATGTCATGGACCTAGTGCGTTTGTAGGTGTAAAAGATGCAAATAATCACTATCTAGTAGATGGTGTCAAAATAACTTCATTTACTGATAGTGAAGAAAAAGCAATGGGATTTGAAAATAAAGTACCATTTTTAACTCAATCTAAATTAGAAGAGCAAGGTGCAAATTTTGTAGTGAAAGATGACTTTACATCTCACGTAGAAAAAGACGGTCAATTTATCACTGGACAAAATCCCCAATCAAGTGAAGACATTGGTAAAGCACTTGCAAATGAATTAAAATAATAGTAAATAATTAGTGATATGGGCGACATTAGTGTTTAGCCCATATTATTTTATACATAAACAGAATAAACGAGATTTAACTTTTAATTTTATATAAAAGTTTTGCAGGATAATATTTTAGTTTTCACTACAACTATTGTATACTTGTTTAGATTAGAAATATAAATAGTATTAAATGAACCGAATGTTAAATATAAAAGGTGAAGTAAAACGACCTATTTTTCTAAAAATAAAAAGAAATAGATATAAAGATATAAATGGGAGTTATGAAGATGAAGTTTACGAATTTGACAGCTAAAGAATTTAGTGACTTTACTGATCGTATGACATATAGTCATTTTACACAAATGGAAGGTAATTACGAATTAAAGGTTGCTGAAGGTACCGAGTCACATTTAGTTGGAATTAAAAATAATGATAACGAAGTGATTGCAGCTTGTTTATTAACAGCTGTTCCTGTAATGAAAATATTTAAATATTTTTATTCCAATCGCGGTCCAGTAATAGATTATAATAATAAAGAGCTTGTACATTTTTTCTTTAATGAATTGAGTAAATATGTAAAAAAATATAATTGTTTATATTTAAGAGTTGACCCATACCTTCCATATCAATATTTAAATCATGAGGGAGAAATAACTGGAAATGCAGGTCATGATTGGATTTTTGATGAATTAGAGAGTTTAGGATATAAACACGAAGGATTCCACAAAGGATTTGATCCTGTATTACAAATCCGATATCATTCTGTTCTAAATTTAGCAAACAAAAGTGCTAATGATGTTTTAAAAAACATGGATGGTTTAAGAAAGCGTAATACTAAAAAAGTTAAGAAAAATGGAGTTAAAGTCCGCTTTTTATCTGAAGAAGAGTTACCTATATTTAGGTCATTTATGGAGGATACCTCTGAAACTAAAGATTTTGCAGATAGAGAAGATAGTTTTTATTACAACAGATTCAAACATTATAAAGACCGTGTTTTAGTACCACTAGCCTATATTAACTTTGATGAGTATATAGAGGAACTAAATAATGAAAGAAATGTGCTTAATAAAGATTATAATAAAGCTTTAAAAGACATTGAGAAACGTCCAGAGAATAAAAAAGCACATAACAAAAAGGAAAATTTAGAACAACAACTCGATGCAAATCAGCAAAAAATTAATGAAGCTAAAAACTTAAAACAAGAACATGGCAATGAATTACCCATCTCTGCTGGCTTCTTTATAATTAATCCGTTTGAAGTAGTTTACTACGCTGGTGGAACTTCAAATCGTTATCGCCATTTTGCAGGGAGCTATGCGGTTCAATGGAAGATGATTAACTATGCAATTGAACATGGTATTAATCGGTATAATTTCTATGGTATTAGTGGTGACTTTAGTGAAGATGCTGAAGATGCTGGCGTAGTTAAGTTTAAAAAGGGCTATGATGCCGATGTTATAGAATACGTTGGTGACTTTATTAAACCTATTAATAAACCAATGTATAACATTTATAGAACACTTAAAAAACTAAAGAAATAGATTTTAAGAAGGGAATTATCTAATTATGAAATTTACAGAGTTAACAGTTAAAGAATTTGAAAACTTTGTACAAAATCCATCATTAGAAAGTCATTATTTCCAAGTGAAGGAAAATATTGCTACACGTGAATCAGATGGGTTTCAAGTAGTGTTATTAGGTGTAAAAGACGACGACAATAGAGTGATAGCAGCTAGCCTGTTTTCTAAAATCCCTACAATGGGCAGTTATGTGTATTATTCCAATAGAGGCCCTGTAATGGACTATTCAGATTTAGGTTTAGTGGATTTTTATTTAAAAGAGCTTGATAAATATTTACATCAACATCAATGCTTATATGTAAAATTAGATCCTTACTGGTTGTATCAAGTTTATGATAAAGATATTAATCCTTTAACAGAAAAAAATGATGCTTTAGTAAATCTATTTAAATCACATGGTTATGATCATCACGGATTTACAACCCAATATGATTCTTCCAGCCAAGTTAGATGGATGGGGGTATTAGATTTAGAAGGCAAAACCCCTGCATCTCTAAGGAAAGAGTTTGATAGTCAAAGAAAACGAAATATTAATAAAGCGATAAACTACGGTGTGAAAGTTAGATTTCTTAGTAAGGATGAATTTGATTTATTCTTAGACTTATACCGAGAGACTGAAGCTAGAACTGGATTTGCTTCTAAAACTGACGATTATTTCTATAACTTTATAGAGCATTATGGCGATAAAGTATTAGTTCCTTTAGCTTACATAGATTTAAATGAATATATACAACATTTGCAAGAATCACTAAATGATAAAGAAAATCGACGTGATGATATGATGGCGAAAGAAAATAAAACAGATAAACAGTTAAAGAAAATAGCTGAGTTAGATAAACAAATTGATCACGATAAAAAAGAATTGCTTCAAGCTAGTGAATTACGTCAAACAGATGGCGAAATTTTAAATTTAGCTTCAGGAGTATACTTTGCTAATGCATATGAAGTGAACTATTTCTCTGGAGGGTCTTCAGAAAAATATAATCAATATATGGGACCATATGCAATGCATTGGCACATGATTAATTATTGTTTTGATAACGGTTATGATAGATATAATTTCTATGGCTTATCAGGTGATTTTACTGAAAACAGTGAAGACTATGGTGTTTATCGCTTTAAGAGAGGTTTTAATGTTAGGATTGAGGAATTAATCGGTGATTTCTATAAACCAATCAATAAAGTGAAATATTGGTTATTCAATACATTAGATTGCATACGTAATAAATTGAAAAAGTAAAAATAAATGATACAAGTATATGACGAGCAGATTGAGATATCCAATCTGCTCGTTTAGCTTTAGAGAAGGATTGTGTACTCTAAAGCACTCGGCGTAGGATGTTTGAGTCTAGGATGAAAATTCATGTTGCTCCCTACATATTTAATCATAGCATATTATGAAAACTATACAATAATGCTCGCCAATATATTTTTTATATACGAATTATAATTTTGTAATACTAAAATGCTTTAAATGTAATTCTTTTAGTGCGGTGAGAAGATTATAAAAACATTATGTAAACTAAAGGTATATTTATACTGCGATTTAATAATAATACTTATAATTCTCTTATATTAAATTTTGTAGTTGTGTATTTGGGTGTTGTAACAAAAGATTTTTGATGATTTATCTAAATATAAAAATGAATATTCATGATAATAGCAATTACATTGCTAAGTTGTTGTAACGTATAATATTTATCATGATACTACTTACTAGCATTTAAACATGATAAATAAATACGTAATGCAATTATGTAATACGTAATTAATTATTACTGATGCTAATTAAAGGAACGTTCTTGTAAATACAAAGAATTAAATATTTAAGTCTTTAATGAATAAAGAACTCTTGATCAATACATAACTTTTGATACGTGTATATACTTCCAAATAAAAAATATATAGTATATGTAACAACATAAATGAAGCATATGTTCATCTATATGGCTAAGTATCTTAATTCTTTATTTTAGTTTACATAATATATATTATAGGAAGTTGTATATATAATCATAAAAGCCCTTCACTCAATTTACAGTTAAATCTACATGGCATTTATATTTATTATCTACAGAGTTTTCTCTTATTTACTTTTTTAGTTGAGTTCATTATAGCAATCTATATTTGTTAATTTATATAAACTAACAAGTTGGAATGCCAAGTTTCAAGTTTATACAATTTAAATGAAAATATTTAAATTTGAGTTCGTGCTCATATGCTATAATTAAATCATTCTAAAATTTTGGAGTGACTAATAATGAATTTTATTTTTGATATTGATGGTACGATTTGTTTTGATGGATGTTCCATCGATTCATCTATTAAGCAACGACTTTTCAAGCTACGTCAAGCTAATCACAATGTAATATTTGCTTCAGCACGTCCCATTAGAGACTTGCTTCCAGTCATTCCTGAATTTGCGGATGATACCTTGATTGGTGGTAATGGCTCAATTATCTCTAAAAATGGACAAATCGAAATTGTTTCGGTAATCAATGAGCATGATATCAGTCTAATTAAAAAAATTATAAAGAAATATCAATTATCATACATCATTGATGATAAATTTAATTATGCTTCAAATTTGGATAGTAATAATGAACTGTATCAACGCATTGATCCTGATGGTAAAGCACAATCTCTAGATATGGATGAGATTCGAAATCCTATAAAAGCAATTCTATTAAATATAGATAACAAAGATTTTGACATGATTGCTCATCAATTAGTAAGTCAGTCTCATGGTATTGAATTAATTCGTCATTACAGTGAGTCCTATATTGATGTAACGGCACGTGGCGTTGATAAGTATACTACTATTCAATATATTTTAGGAACTAATAGTGATTATATCGCTTTTGGTAATGATCACAATGATGTTCATATGCTTGAACATGCGAGCCAAGGTTATTTTGTGACTAATCAATTTATAGAACACACATCATTTTTTAAAAATAAAAATATTACAGTTATTGATGACACAATATATGCAATATGTGAGGTTTTAGATCGATATCTGTAATTAACAATTTGAGTCCAATGCATGGTATTTTGGTGAAGGTGGCAATCAAATAACGATTGAACAACTAAAGAGAATTAAACAGGCATTCCTAAAGTAAAATGATTATATAGCGGTAAAATTTACTCAAATGATTAACTAATAACCCCCAAAAGTTAGATTTTAATTCCAACTTTTGGGGGTTATTATGTGAATGAAAAATATCTTAATCATTTAAATGACTATGACTATATTCAATATTCATACGTTTGAATTAATAGTTTTGTATATGGATGTCTTTTATGGCTAAATAAATCTTTACTTTTAAAATCATCTACTATTTGACCGTCTTTGATAACTATTATCCTATTCGTTAACCTTTGTAAAACAGATAAATCATGCGAGATGACGATTAGTGTTTTATTTTGAATGTTTTTTTCGTTAAGTAAAATATTGATTACATTTTGTTCGGCCATGACGTCTAAGTTCGAAGTTATTTCATCACAAACCAATATATCTGGTTGTGCTAAGAGAGAACGTATAATATTTAATCTTTGTAGTTGCCCACCACTTACCTCTTGAGGAAACTTTGTTATTAGATCTGTAGACAAATTAAATTCAATTAAATAGTTAAGAATGATATTTTTGATATTTTGTCGTATTAATTGTCGATAAAATAAAAGTGGCTCTCTCAAAGACTGTTCAATCGTGAATTGACGATCAAAACTTTCTGTCGCATGTTGAAAAATAGGTAGAACCTTTCCTGAATCGATACTTATTTTTCCTTTTGTTGGCTTTAATTGACCTAATATTAAAGAACCAATAGTACTTTTTCCAGCACCGCTTTCCCCTAAAACCCCTATTTTTTCACCACGTTGAATACTTATATTAATATCTTTTAAAACAGGCTGTTTTCGATGATATGAATAATCTACATGATCAAATTGAATCATAATTAGATGTTGTCCTCCTTTTGCAGCTTGCTTCTATAGTTTAATAATTGTTCTGTATACCGATGAAGATGATGGTGATTAAATAATTTGTCTATTTCTCCAGATTCAATCATCATGCCATTTCTCATTACATTAAAATAATCAGCATATTTGAGGACATGATTCATGTTATGAGTGATAAGTAATACAGTATTATGATGATCTTTAACAATGTGTTGAAGGAGTTGCATTATTTGATGACCGTTCACTACATCTAAAGATGCAACAGGTTCATCTGCAATAATTAATTCTGGATCTAACATTAAAACGCTAGCAATATTAACTCGCTCTAATTGTCCTCCTGAAAGTTGGAAACTATATTTATTAATGATTGATTCATCATTTAAGTTAACCCAAGTTAAAGCTTTTTTTATCTTTTTCAATGCATTATCCTTAGAAACATTAAAATGATAACGATATATAGCTATAAGTTGTTTATCCAAACGAGTATATTCATTAAAACTTTGAGCATAATTTTGAGAGATATAGCCGATATGTTTACCTAAAAGTTGCTTGATACCAGAAGTATTTTGACCTTGCATTTTAAATTCATCGAAACTCATATGTAACTGAGTAGGTAAATGATTTAATATTGCTTTAACAGTCAAACTTTTTCCAGCACCACTTTCACCTATAATGACATTTAGAGATTGATTATATATATTTAAGTCGACATTTTTAATAATTGCTTGCCCTTCTTTATCATTGATGTTTAGATTTTTTATTGTTAAAAGTTTCAACTTTTACACCTCTTTGTTCTAATAAACGATCTCTTACAGCATCACCAGTTAAATTAAATATCAATATTGTACCTGATATCAAAGATGCTGGAGCGATAATCATGATAGGATGTGAAGTAATAAATTCACGCCCTGCTTGTAACATTGCCCCCCACTCTGGAGATGGTGGTTGTGCACCTAAACCTAAAAATGATAATGAACTAATGTATAAAATGATTTTTCCAAAATCAACTATCATAATAACAAATATAGATGGTAAAACTTTTGGTAATAAGTGTTTAAATAAGATATTCAAAGTTGAGACATTAAAAAATTGTGCCATCTGTATATACGATTGATTCATTTCGGTATTGACAATCCCTCTTGTCACGCGAGTATAATTCATCCATTTTATGATTGTAATAGCTATTACTAAATTCCAAAGACTAGGATGAAAAAAACTTGCTAAGGCAATCATAATAACGAATTCTGGTATGCTTAATCCTATATCAATAATTCGCATGATAATCGTATCAATCCAACCTTTTTTATAGCCTGCAAGTAACCCTAAAGGTACTCCAACCACTACAGTGAAAAGTAAAGTAAGTAGTGTAACAAACAATGTTGCACGAGAGCCCACGACTAAACGACTGAATAAATCACGTCCGTAATCATCTGTGCCAAGTAAATGATTCATACTCATAGGTTCAAATGAGTTTGACAAATGTACCTGATACGCAGCTTCATCATTGATTATAAATTGCAATACAATAAGACATATAATATAGACCGTAAAAATGAAAAATATAGTGTTTTTCTTTGACAACTTAAACTTCATCGTTACGACCTTCTTTTCTATGTGAATTAAACCATTTAAACTTTGATGTTTCTTTCTGAGTAATAGCATAACGTTGTTTAGGATCGATAAGTAATGAAAGTAAATCTGCAATTGTGTTTATAATCACTACAAAGAAACCAATAAATAATACACAACCTTGAATGACTGGATAATCTCTCGACTTTATACTGTCAACTAAAAAATAGCCTAACCCAGGAATATCAAATAAATTTTCAATGACTACTGTTCCACCTATCAAACTACCAATGGATAATCCTAATAGAGGTATGATTGGTAGTATCGTAGGTTTAAGGATATCTTGAAAAAGTATATATCTTTCGGGCATACCTCTGAGACGAGACGATTCAACTATAGGTGTTTGATATTGTTCTAATAAAGTAGAACGAATAAATCGAATATAATAAGCACACATTCCAATACTCATGGTAATTATTGGTAAAATATATGAAACGAAACGCCCCTCATCTGAAGTTGGTAAAATATTCAACTTCAAGCTAAATATATATAATAAGATAAGACCGATAAAAAATGATGGTAGGCTTACGGATAATGATGTCATAACACGGATTATCCTATCCCAAATTTTATGGTAGTAAACCGCTGCTATAATCCCTAATGGTATAGAAATAACTAATGACACTATAAGCGTACCAAAAGTAATAATAAGTGTAGGACCAAGATAATTTGCTATTTCCCTAATTACAGGCTCGCTTGTTTGATAACTTGTTCCTAAATCAAAATGAAACAATTGATTTAACCAGTCCCACCATTGAATAAAAATAGGATTATTTAAGCCAAGCTTATTCTCTGTCGTTTCTATTTGCTCATTAGATACATGCGAAATATCAAGATGTAAAATTTTGTCTACAGGATTACCTGGAGAGAGTTTCATTAATATAAATGTGATTGTAGTTAATATAAATAGTACGACAATCATTTGTGAAAGTTTATAAATTATCATTTTAAACATATGTTGGCATCCTTTCACTTTCAACGAATATAAAAAATATTAAATAATAAATTTTATTAAATTGTTTTCATCAAAATCTATTATAGTATGACTTTTTTTAAATTAATAGGAAAAGAGATAAAAAAGAAATAAAAAACAACTTTGCTTAAGATAAGATGGTAGCAAAGTTGAAAAGTTGTTATTTATGACGACGAAGTGACTCTTCATCATCATATTTGCGAATCTCTTTTTCCAATTTTATTTTTCTACGATTTTTTCTCCAGTTTCTAGAAAAATACCAAATAAGAAAGCTTATGATTAAGCTCATTATGCCTAAGAATCCTGCATATCCAAGCAGTGGTTGATATGAAATGTTTTGAAAATTTGGTATAAAAAAGGCAAGTACTGCTAAAACTACAAAAGTAATGATTGCAGACTGGAACCATTTATTTAATACAAGTGTGTAAAATACAGTTAATAAAATCATACCAAGAATGGTAATCCACAAATAGTTTGGCATATCAAATATTGTCATTGCACGTGCTCCTATAAGTAATATTTAGTTACTATTATACAACTTATTAATATAATATCATTCAGACTTAAGAAGTAATCATTTTTTAATATTATTTATTTAACAAGAATATGTTAATACTCATAATATGATTAAACTAATTATAACATTACTAAATGTTACACATCATCTGTTTAGGCGTCCTTTGTGAGTTTGTTATTGAATTTTAGTATAATGTCATTAAATGATTTATAAAGGAGTGTCATAAATGAGTGAAGGTTTACCTTTGAGAGAAGAAGTTCCGGTAAAAGAAACTTGGGATTTGAAAGATTTATTTACAAGTGATCAAGCATTCTATCAAACATTGGAACAAGTAGTACAAATGTCTTTAGATTTTAATCATACATATTATCAGAAACTTAATAACATAGAAACAATAGAAAAGGCATTAGATGAATATGAAAGGATACTTATAGAAATAGATCGTTTATATAATTATCCAGAACTTAGATTAAGCGTTGATACGTCTAATGAAGAAGCACAAAAAGTTAACGCAAAACTTAATACGACTTCTGGAAAACTTGCTGGTTTATTATCTTTTGTTGATTCCGAGATTTTGGAGTTACCCGATGAGATAATAAGCGAATTGAGGTCTCAAACAAAATACCCTCATTTTATTAAACAACTTCAAGATCGTAAGCCTTATCAATTATCTGCTGATGTTGAAAAAGTATTAGCTACATTAACACCAACATTGAGAAGTCCGTTTGAATTGTATGGTACTACAAAGAGTTTGGATATTAATTTTGAATCGTTTGATTATGAGGGTGTTACCTATCCATTGGATTATGCAACATTTGAAAATGAATATGAAGATCATCCATCTCCTGAATTTAGACGTAAAAGTTTTAGAGCTTTTAGTGATGCATTACGACAATATCAACATACGACGGCCGCAACATATAATATGCAAGTCCAACAAGAAAAGATTGAAGCGGATTTACGAGGATATGATTCTGTTATTGATTATCTACTACAAGATCAAGAAGTAACAAAAGATATGTTCGATAGACAAATTGATGTCATTATGAGTGATTTAGCCCCAGTTATGCAAAAGTATGCAAAAATTATTCAACGTGTACATAACCTGGATAAAATGCGATTTGAGGATTTAAAAATTTCAATAGACCCTAACTTTGAACCAGAAATATCAATTGAAGAATCGAAAAAATACATTTATGGAGCGCTCAAAGTACTTGGTGATGATTATGTCAAAATGTTAGAGTCTGCCTATGATTACCGTTGGATTGATTTTGCTCAGAATAAAGGAAAAGATACTGGAGCATATTGTGCAAGTCCATACATTACACATTCATATGTATTTATTTCATGGACTGGGAAAATGGCTGAAACATTCGTTCTTGCGCATGAATTAGGACATGCAGGTCATTTTACATTAGCGCAGAATCATCAAAATTTGTTGGAATCTGAAGCGTCTATGTATTTTGTAGAAGCACCTTCCACAATGAATGAAATGTTGATGGCAAATTACTTATTTAATAGTAGTAATAATCCTCGATTTAAACGTTGGGTTATTGGTTCGATTTTATCTCGAACTTATTATCATAATATGGTTACCCACCTTTTAGAAGCAGCTTATCAACGTGAAGTGTATAGCCGAGTCGACAATGGAGAGTCATTAACTGCCCCACTGCTAAATGAAATAATGTTGAACACTTATAAAGCATTTTTCGGTGACACTGTTGAAATGACAGATGGGGTTGAATTAACATGGATGAGACAACCACATTATTATATGGGATTGTACTCATATACGTACTCTGCTGGATTGACAATTGGTACAGTTGTATCACAATGTATCAAGAAAGAAGGTCAACCTGCTGTTGATCGCTGGTTAAAAACGCTACAAGCTGGTGGTAGTCAATCTCCAATTGAATTGGCGCAAATAGCTGGCGTTGATATTACGACTGACGCCCCTTTAAAAGAGACAATTAACTATATTTCAAATTTAGTAGATGAATTAGAAGTATTAACATATCAAATAAAAGAAAATTCATAAAAAGTTAAAGAAAAATATCAAACCCCACCTGAAATTGTGGCATAAAATTCAGGTGGGGTTGCTCATTATAGATATACAATAGGATTTGATAATTTAATCAAAAGTTTCAAAATGTTGGCCTGTTAAATAATAATAAACACTTTCAGCAATATTGCTTATATGATCACCTATTCGTTCTAAGTGTCTAGCTGCTAAGTGTGCTTGACCAGCTACGAATGGGTCATTATCAATTAAGTAACTGGTATTGACGATGTTAACGTATAAATCATCAATATCTTCATCTCTCTCAATGACTTCTTTTATCAGTGGTAAATCTTTATTTCTAATAGCGTTATTTAAATCTTCTAACATGAGCATCGCTAATTTACCCATGGTTTTTAAACGTGTAAACACATAGTTATCATTTATTTTAACTCTTAAACGTATATGAGCGATACTAGCAGCATTATCCCCCATTCGTTCAAAGTCAGTAGAGATTTTGAGTGCTGCCATCATCATACGTAAATCTTTGGCAATAGGTTGTTGTCTCGTAATTAGCATGATTACCTTCTCGTTAATTTCATGATCTAAATGGTTAATTTCTTTGTCTTTCTCAATGGTTTGTCTTGCGAATGATTTCTTTTCTTCCCCTAAAGATACTAGTGCATTGTTAATATTAAAATATACACGAAGACCAAGACGCCGTAAATCTTTAATTAATCCATCTAGCTGACCTTCATATTTTTGTCTAATAATTGCCATTGCATCTTATCCAAAACGACCAGATATATAATCTTCAGTTTGTTTGTCGGCAGGATTTGAAAAGATTTTATCAGTATCATCATATTCATTGACATATCCATTTAAGAAGAAAGCAGTTTTATCTGAAACACGCGCAGCTTGTTGCATGTTGTGCGTAACCATGATAATTGAGTAATTTTCTTTTAATTCTTGTACAAGTTCTTCAACTCTTAACGTAGAAATAGGATCTAATGCTGATGTAGGTTCATCCATTAAAATGACATCTGGTTCAATTGCTAAACATCTAGCTATACAAACACGTTGTTGTTGTCCACCTGATAATCCATAAGCATTTGTATGCAATCTATCTTTTAATTCATCCCATATTGCAGCGCCACGTAATGATTTTTCTACGATTTCATCTAGAATTTTTTTGTTTTTAATACCGTGAGTCTTAGGGCCATAAGTAATATTATCATAAATTGACTTAGGGAATGGGTTAGGTTGTTGAAAGACCATTCCAACGTTAGTACGTAGCTTTTCTTTAGAATACTTTGCATCAAATATATTTTGGTCACGATACAAAATTTTACCTGCAGTTTTCACAGATGGAACTAATTCGACCATTCTATTTAAAGCTTTGATGTATGTAGATTTACCACATCCAGAAGGTCCGATTATTGCAGTTACATTATTTTCCAATATATCTAAATTAATGTTTTGTAACGCATGATTTTCTCCATACCATAAATCTAGATTTTGAGTTGAATAAACAATCTTCTTTTCACTGTCTGGAATTGTATTTTTCTTATTGTTTTCAGTAGTTACTATTGTGGCAACTGAGTCTTGATTATTTGTTTGTGCGTCTAGTTTCTCTTTTTCTGCTACTTGTGAATTAGCCATAATTAAAAACTCCTTTATATATTGAGACCTAGATGTGATGTTATAGGTCAATAACGTTTATTTATAAAAATGCATTTCCCTTATAATTTTGATTAGAATTTTTTACTAAATTTATTACGAAGAAGTATCGCTACAGTGTTCATCAATAATAAGATAACGAGTAGAACGATAATACCTGCTGATGCAACGTTTTGGAATTCTGCTTGAGGCATTTTTGCCCATGTATAAATTTGAGTTGGTAACGCAGAGAATTGGTCGAGTAATCCACTTGGTGTTGCTAAAAGTATCGTAGGTATACCTATCATTACAAGTGGTGCTGTTTCTCCTAATGCGCGTGATAAAGATAAAATGAAACCTGTTAAAATACCAGGTAATGCTGCAGGTAAAACAACTCTTCTAATTGTTTGCCATTTATTAGCACCAAGACCATATGATGCTTCTCTGACTGAACTAGGAACTGCTCTGATAGCTTCCTGACTAGCAACGATAATAACAGGCAAGATTAGTAGTGACATTGTAAGCGCAGCGGCTAGCACGCTATTACCTAAACCTGCCGCGCCTACAAATAATGTATAACCTAGTAAACCGAAAACAATTGAAGGAACACCAGCTAAATTAGATATACTCACCTTTACGATTTGTGTAAAAATATTGTCTCTTGCGTATTCTTCTAAATAAATTGCTGTACCTATTCCTAAAATGATACTAATTGGAATAATACTTAAGATTAACCAAATAGAACCTACTAAAGCCCCTTTAATACCAGCATCTGCTGGTGTTGAAGATGAAAAATTAGTGAAAAATTCGGGAGTTAGATGTCCCGCCCCTTTAACGAAAGTTTGAATTAATAGTGCTACTAAAACAATGAGCCCAATTAATGTACATAATAAAAATAACCATTTGTTTACCGAGTTTTTCCTATCACGAGAAGAAATATTTTTTTCTACGGCATCTTTATCAATCAATGTTTTGTTAGCAGTATTTGAATGTGTAGACATATTAATACTCCTCTCTGAATCGTTTAGAGATCCATTGTGATAATAAATTCATAATTAAAGTGAAAATGAAAAGTGTAAAACCTACAGCGTAAATACTGTAGTAAATATCAGAACCAAATGCTGCATCACCTGTAGCAATTTCAACAATATATCCTGTCATCGTTTGAATTGAACTAGTTAAACTTAGAGATGATGTTGGTGAACTACCAGCAGCTAAAGAAACGATCATTGTTTCACCTATTGCTCTTGATATACCTAATACAATTGAAGCAACAACGCCAGAAGTCGCAGCTGGTAATACAACTTTTGTAGCGACTTCAAATTTAGTTGCGCCTAATCCAAATGCACCTTCACGAATTTTATCAGGTACAGATGACATTGCATCTTCACTCATACTTGTAATCATAGGGACAATCATTATACCCACAACAATACCGGGACTGATTGAATTAAACTCTCCCAAGTTAGGAATTAGATTTCTCAATATAGGTGTAACAAATGTCAAAGCAAAGAAGCCAAATACAATTGTAGGAATCCCAGCCAAAATTTCTAATATTGGTTTAATGATTCTACGTGAACGATCAGATGCATATTCATTAAGGTAGATAGCTGCTCCTAAACCAATCGGAACTGCTACGATTGTAGCAATAACAGTAATTTTCAATGTGCCGATGATGAGTGCCCAAATTCCAAATTCTGGTGATGAACCAGTTGGGTTCCAAGTACCAGATAAAAAGAATTTAGATAATGGCACTCGTGTGAAAAACGTAATCGTCTCGGTTAAAAGTGTAAATAAAATAGCAATTGTAGTTAATATAGATATAGCTGAAATAATGGCTAAAATAATTGGGACAATTTTATCACTTAGCCCGCCCTTTTTAGCATTATTCTTAGCTATCATTTCTCTCACCTTTGTTTGTGAAGCCATGTAAAACCCTCTCTCTTATCTCCCAAAATAATTTAAAAAAAAGAGTGGGAATTGCTTTTATGAGAAAATGAGTTCATTCATATTTAATAGAATATTTACTCATTATCTGCAAAGCTGAAAAGGGTTCGACAAAGTGGCACATTGACCACTTTGTCTGATACCCTTTCAAAAATTCCCAACCCTAGGTGTTTATTACCTTAATATTCATTATTTATCTTCTGATTTTTTGTCGTCTTTCTTATCAGATTTTTGATGTTTATCTAAAAAATCTTTTAAGTCATCTAATTGAGATTTATAAGTTTTCTTAGGTGAAGCTACATAACCAGCGTCTTCAGCTGCTTTACCTTCATCTTCAAGTACAAATTTCATGAATTCTGACATTACTTTATTGTCTTTTAATGATTTGTCTTTAGCGTAGATAAATAATGGTCTGCTTAGTGCGTATGAACCGTTCTGAATTGTTTTCTTAGTTGGTTCTGTAACTTTGCCATTGTCATCTTTGATTTTAACTTCTTTTAATTTATCTTTATTTTGTTCGTAGAAATTATAACCGAAGTAACCGATACCTTCTTTGTTTTTAGTTACTGAAGATACGATCGCGTTAGTATCAGCGTTCTTCTCAGCTTTGATATCTTGTTTGTCCATAACTTCTTCTTCAAAGAAGTCGTAAGTACCATGACTTGAGTTAGGTGAAACAGCATTGATTTTTTTATCTGGCCAACTAGAGTTAACGTCTTTCCATGTTTTAGCTTTACCAGAGTAAATATCTTTTAATTGTGATTTAGTTAATTCTTTAACAAAGTCGTTATCTTTATTAACCGCAATTGTTACACCATCTTGTGCGATTTTGAATTCGTGATATTTAATCCCTTTATCTTCTAATTTTTTCTTTTCTTCGTCTTTAATAGGTCTTGAAGCGTCTGAGAAATCAGTTTCGCCAGCAATGAATTTTTGGAAACCAGCACCTGTACCGGCTTGACCTGAAGAAATTTTGGCGTCTTTATGATCTTTAGCCCATTTTTCGTTTAATTTTTCAACGATAGGAGCTACTGTGGACGAACCTTCACCTTTAGCAGAACCTTTAAGATCTTTGCCGTCTCCTGAACCTCCATCATTTCCGCCACAAGCGCCAAGTAAAACCGAAGCTCCTAATACAGTAGTACCGACTAATTGCCACTTTTTCATTGAAACATCCTCCTAATGTAAATAACCTATAATGGTATATGTATTTCTTACAGTTCTCATGTTACATATCTTTTATTAAATCAAAATAGAGTTATTGTAAATTTTTTGTTAAGAATGGGATTTGAATTAATGAAACGTGTATTAAAATTTAATTTGCTAACATAGTTTTATAAAGAATAAAAATACTTGATTGAATGAATAGAAGATAAATTGGGAATCATTAAAATGGAAAGAGAATTATAATAAATAGTATCTAAACTGGTCCTTTAAGGTCATATTAAATATTTAAATACGTACGTTTATGAGTAATTTAGTTCTTTTAAATGAAGCACTTTAAAATATATATCATTTAGTTTTTTAAATAAGTGTTAAACATAAAAAAACACTTGAGTTATCAGTTGATATCTCAAGTGTGTATGACGTATAGGTAATCTTATGATTAAATTAATTAAAAGTACGCTTATATTAAGTTTTTTTGTGTCAGACAAGTTTCCCAAAATATAGAATGCTATAAATACTGTAATTTAGAATTTTTTTCATGATGAGTCAACGAATTCTATAAGAATCTACATTAATTAAGTATATTAATTAATTTCATTATCTTTAATCATCTACACGGCTCCACCCTTTTTTGGTAAGAGTGATTTTTCCTGTTTCTATATTGATTATCTTTTTCTTATATAAATGTCCGATTGCACGTTTAAACGAGCCTTTACTCATATTAAAGACTTCTTTGATTGCATCAGGACTAGATTTATCCCAAAAAGGTAATTCACCATCATACTCAACAAGTAAATCAAATATGACCTGTCCATCATCATCAAGGCGTTCATGAGCTAATGGTAAAAACGAACCATTTAATTCACCTTTTTCATTATGACCTATAATTCGGACCTCTACTGCCTCACCTAACCGAGGCTCATGTTTACGTTCAGATTCGTGAACAAAGATTTTATAACCCTCATTACTTAATAAGAAGCTACCTACTCTGAGTAATCTATAAGCGCGTGCAGAAATATATTCGTTTTGTTTGCTATCGTCATTTACTGGGGTGAACATTGACTCAACAATCGTTTCGCTAGCTAATCGTCCAAACATTTGATTCGTACTGTCTATTCTCAAAGTAACTAGCAAGTAATCACCTGCTTTAGGCCAAAGTTCTTTAAGTTTCGGTAAATCTTCCCATGGAACTAAGACTTCACGAGGAAGTCCTACGTCAATATGTGCACCGTCTCTATCGGTTTTTATAACTTTAGCAAAATCATATTTATCTTTTGTAATATCAGGCATGTTTTGCGTCGCAAATAAATCTCCTGAACGGTTTGGATAAACGAAAAAACTATATTCCTCACCTAATTCAAAATTATCTTCATCAGCAACTTCTGACTGATTGAGTTTGACACTTTCACCATTTGGCCCTTTAAGTAAATATGTTGACCCTTGTAATCCTACGACTTCTAAAAATTCTATTGAACCTACTATATCTTTATCTAGTGCCATTCTATTCTCCTTAATCTATTATTATTCAATTTCATTTACTTTCTTCTATATTAAATAGTTAGATTTAATTTAATAAACTTTATTCGTATCTATAAAATTCTTATTAATTATAACACGAGTTACGTATTCTATCATTAGCTTAACTGTCAGGTCGAAACTCTACTTATTATATGATATAATTTTTCCGTTAGAATAACCAAAAAGGAGCAGATGAATGTTACAAGTAACTGATGTAAGTTTACGTTTTGGTGATCGTAAACTATTTGAAGATGTAAATATAAAATTTACAGAGGGTAATTGTTATGGATTAATTGGTGCAAATGGTGCTGGGAAATCTACATTCTTGAAGATTTTATCAGGCGAAATTGATTCACAGACTGGTCATGTATCTCTAGGTAAAGATGAGCGTTTGGCTGTGTTAAAACAAGATCATTTTGCTTATGAAGATGAACGTGTTTTAGATGTTGTGATTAAAGGACATGAACGTTTGTATCAAGTGATGAAAGAGAAAGATGAAATTTATATGAAACCTGATTTCAGCGATGAGGACGGTATTCGCGCTGCAGAACTTGAAGGAGAATTTGCAGAAATGAACGGTTGGAATGCTGAAGCTGATGCTGCTAACTTATTATCAGGATTAGGCATAGAACCTGACTTACATGATAAAAATATGTCTGAACTTGAAAATAATCAAAAAGTTAAGGTATTGTTAGCTCAAAGTTTATTTGGTGATCCTGACGTTCTTTTACTAGATGAGCCTACCAATGGTTTAGATATACCAGCAATAAGTTGGTTAGAAGACTTTTTAATTAATTTTGAAAATACTGTCATTGTCGTTTCGCATGACCGTCACTTCTTAAATAATGTTTGTACTCATATTGCTGATTTAGACTTTGGCAAAATTAAACTTTATGTTGGTAACTATGATTTTTGGTATCAATCAAGTCAATTAGCACAAAAAATGGCACAAGAACAAAATAAGAAAAAAGAAGAAAAAATGAAAGAGTTACAGGATTTCATCGCACGCTTCTCAGCAAATGCTTCTAAATCTAAACAGGCAACAAGTCGTAAGAAACAATTAGAAAAAATTGAATTAGATGATATCCAGCCATCATCTCGTAGATACCCTTACGTGAAATTTACTCCTGAACGTGAAATTGGAAATGATTTACTTACAGTAGAAAATCTTTCTAAAACAATTGACGGCGAAAAAGTACTAGACAATGTTTCATTCACTATGAATCCTAATGATAAAGCTATTTTAGTTGGTGATAGCGAAATTGCTAAAACAACATTGTTAAAAATTTTAGCTGGAGAAATGGAACCAGATGAAGGTACATTTAAATGGGGTGTAACGACATCTTTAAGTTACTTCCCTAAAGATAACTCTGAGTTCTTTGATGGTGTCGATATGAATTTAGTTGAATGGTTACGTCAATACGCTCCAGAAGATGAACAAACTGAAACATTTTTACGTGGTTTCTTAGGTCGCATGTTATTTAGTGGTGAGGAAGTTAAGAAAAAAGCAAGCGTGCTTTCAGGTGGAGAAAAAGTACGTTGCATGTTAAGTAAAATGATGTTATCAAGTGCTAACGTACTTTTACTTGATGAGCCAACAAACCATTTAGATTTGGAAAGTATCACTGCTGTAAATGACGGATTAAAATCATTTAAAGGTTCTATCATCTTCACTTCTTATGATTTTGAATTTATTAATACAATCGCAAATCGAGTGATTGACTTGAATCAAGCTGGTGCCCTTTCTAAAGAAGTACCTTATGAGGAATACTTACAAGAAATTGGTGTATTACAAAATAATTAATAATTGTTTTAACATTTACACAAGAGTCTGGGATATTTATCAATGTCCCGGGCTCTTTGTTTATATAAAGTTTAATCTTTATTCGGTATGAATATTAGATTAATTATTGTTATCGTCTCAGCTATAAGCTTTTAACATTGAAAAAATTAAAAATATATACTTTGAAATACTAATACTTAGAAAATCTAGATAAGCTATTTAATTTGTAATAAGCGTATTAAATTTATAAAAATGACTTATCGTGTGAATTCACCCTTAAATTTTCAGTATATTTTAAAAAATCTAAAATATTGGTTTACATAGATATATTGTCTATGTATAATGAAAACATATCAATTGAATAAGATTTTGATGAGGCGCATCAATCATGAGTAAACTTTAGATAATTTGTCTGCTAACAATTATAGAGTTAAAAGGGTGAGATGCCGAAATGATTCATAATAGCAGTTATGAATCGTTGGACTTAATGGTTAAGAGCTATAAGTTTGTCATTATTATTAAATAATGGAGTGCATCACTTGTACATAAATGTAGAACAAGTTCGGCATTCCGAACTTGTTCTTTTTTATACTGTGTATGTCTCCTCTAATTATAGGAGGACTGAAATTGAATAGAAGTGTTTTAAAATTTGGCGGTTCTTCCGTCAGTGATTTTAAAAAAATAAAAAATATCGCTGAAATGCTTAAAACACGCATTGAAGATGGTGAAGAATTAATCGTTGTTGTCAGTGCTATGGGTAAGACAACTGATCAATTGATGAATAATGTATCAAGTCTTACTTCTACCCCTAAAGATCAAGAACTTGCATTGCTATTAACAACGGGTGAACAACAAACGGTTTCTTACCTTTCTATGGTACTCAATGATATAGGTGTAAATGCTAAAGCGATGACAGGTTATCAAGCTGGCATTAAGACTGTAGGACATCACTTAAAAAGTAAAATAGCAGAAATTAATCCTAATATTTTTAATGAGGCTTTTAAAAATCATGACATTTTAGTTGTAGCTGGGTTTCAAGGTATAAATGAAGATTTCGAACTTACTACACTTGGACGAGGTGGTTCTGATACAACAGCTGTAGCTTTAGCAGCAAGTAATCAGACACCTTGTGAAATTTACACTGACGTTGATGGTGTGTATGCAACAGATCCTAGAATACATAATGAAGCGAAGCGTTTAGAATATGTCTCTTATGAGGAAATGATGGAAATGAGCGCGCTTGGTGCAGGTGTACTTGAAACGAGAAGTGTTGAATTAGCTAAGAATTATGATATTCCACTTTACTTAGGAAGAACGTTATCAAATGTGAAAGGAACATGGATTATGTCTAAAAGTGATTTATTAGAGAAAAAAGCAGTAACTGGTGTCGCATTGGATACACACATGATGCACGTCACGATAAGTTATCCCCTACCGGATAATCAGTTACTGACACAATTGTTTACCGCATTGGAAGAAGAATCTGTAAATGTTGATATGATTTCTCAAATTGTAAATTTAGAAGGTTTACAATTATCTTTTTCAATTAAAGATAGTGATGCACATCAAATTTCTTCAATTCTGGAAAATTTATCAACACACTTTTCAGCACTTGATTATAAAATTAATGAAGCATATGTCAAAATATCTTTAATTGGATCAGGTATGAGAGATATGTCAGGAGTAGCATCAAAAGCTTTTACGACACTTATCAATTCAGATATTCCATTTTATCAAACGACGACATCGGAAATTAGCATTTCTTATGTAATAGACGAAGAAAATGGTGAAAAAGCAGTAGAAGAATTGTATCATGCCTTCGAAATTTAGTATTCATATGATATATTTATTATAAATTTTCTAAAAATTACCAATATTAAGAATGGAGTGACTATTTATTATGACAAGATTAGCAGTAGCCGGAGCAACCGGATTAGTTGGAACAAAAATGTTAGAGACACTAGATCGAAAACAAATACCTTTTGATGAATTAGTATTATTTTCTTCTGCTCGCTCAGCAGGAAAAAAAGTTGAATTTCAAGGACAATTGTATACTGTTCAAGAATTAACTGATGAAGCAGCAAGTGAACATTTTGATTATGTTTTAATGAGTGCAGGAGGTAGCACAAGTGAGCACTTTGCTCCACTATTTGAAGCGGCTGGAGCCATTGTTATTGATAATTCTAGCCAATGGAGAATGGCTGAAGATGTCGATTTAATTGTTCCAGAAGTGAATGAGCCTCAATTTACACGTGGTATTATTGCTAATCCAAATTGCTCTACAATTCAATCAGTTGTACCTCTTAAAATTTTACAAGATGCATATGGTTTAAAACGTGTCGCTTATACGACTTATCAAGCCGTATCAGGTTCTGGTGTTAAAGGTAAAAGAGATTTAGCTGAAGGTGCTAATGGAAAAGAACCTGAAGCATATCCGTATCCAATTTACAATAATGTATTACCACATATAGATGTTTTTCTTGAAAATGGGTATACAAAAGAAGAACAAAAAATGATTGATGAAACGAAAAAAATTCTCAACGACCAAGACTTAAAAGTGACTGCCACATGTGTACGTGTACCAGTACAAGATAGTCACAGTATTGAAATCGATGTGACTTTAAATCAAGACACTACAGTTAAAGAGATACAAGAATTATTTGCACAAGATCAACGTGTTGTTCTTGTAGATAATCCAAGTAAAAATGAATATCCATTAGCCATTCATTCTACTGGCAAAGATGAAGTATTTGTAGGACGTATCCGCCGAGATGACTCTCTTGAAAATACGTTCCATGTATGGTGTACCTCTGATAATTTGCTCAAGGGCGCAGCATTAAATGCAGTTCAAGTGTTAGAACAAATTTTAACTTTGAAAGGAGCAAGATAATATGACACACATGTTTGAAGGCGTTGGTGTAGCATTAGCGACTCCCTTTACCAATAATGAGGTTGATTTCAACGCATTAGAAAGACATGTTCAATTTCTTTTAAATAACAATATTCAAGCAATTATAGTGAATGGCACTACAGCAGAAAGTCCTACATTAAGTGACGAAGAAAAAGAGAAAGTATTGGCGACAGTAGTTAAACTCGTGAATCATAGCGTTCCTGTTATTGCGGGTACTGGCACTAATAATACGTATAAATCAATTCAAGCTTCAATACGTGCTAAAGAAATTGGTGCAGATGCAGTCATGTTGATTACGCCCTACTACAACAAAACGAATCAACGTGGTTTAATTCAACATTTTGAGACAATCGCAAATGAAGTGAAATTACCAGTAATTCTTTACAATGTGCCATCACGAACAAATATGACGATAGAACCAGAAACAGTTGGAATTCTCAGTCATAATCCATATATCGTTGCTTTAAAAGATGCGACAAATGATTTTGATTATTTTGATCAAGTAAAACAACGTATTAATACAAATGAATTTGCATTATATAGTGGGAATGACGACAATGTTGTGAAGTTCTATCAACGTGGAGGTAATGGTGTCATCTCTGTAATTGCGAATGTAATTCCACAAGAATTTCAATATTTATATGACCAAAGACAAAATGAAACCGATATTACTAATTACTTTAAACCTATCGAGAAATTGTTAGAAGCGTTGTCACTTGACGTTAACCCAATACCTATTAAAGTTCTTACCGCATATTTGGGTTATGGTCACTACGAAGTGAGATTACCATTAGTGCCTTTAGAAGAAGCACAATGTAAACAAGTTGAACGAGCATTTGAACAATTTAAAGCAGGTGAACAATAATGAACATACTATTAATTGGATATGGTGCAATGAATCAAAGAGTTGCACGATTAGCTGAAGATAAAGGTCATGAAATTGTTGGAGTTATAGATAGAACTTCAAAAGCGTCGACACCTTATTCACAATATCAACACATTAGTGAATGTAAAGAAGCTGATGTTGCTATTGACTTTTCAAATCCTGAATTGCTCTTTCCTCTATTAGAAGAACAATTCAATTTGCCTCTTGTCATAGCAACTACAGGTGAAAAAGAAACGTTAATACAAAAATTGGAAACGCTAAGTCAAAGAACACCTGTATTTTTTAGTGCAAATATGAGTTACGGTGTCCATGCATTAACTAAAATATTAGAAACTGCAGTTCCCCTACTACAAGATTTCGATATCGAACTAACAGAAGCGCATCATAATAAAAAAGTCGATGCTCCTAGTGGCACATTAGTTAAATTGTATGATGTCATTAAAGAATTACGTGACAATGTCTCACCTGTTTATGATAGACACGAAAAAACTGAGAAGAGAACTCATGATGAGATAGGTATACATGCTGTTCGTGGTGGTACGATTGTCGGGGAACATGACATATTATTTGCAGGTACTGATGAAACAATTACTATCTCACATAAAGCACAATCAAAAGATATCTTTGCAAATGGTGCCATTGGCGCTGCAGAAAAATTAATTCACAAAAACCCAGGTTTTTATACTTTTAATAATCTATAAATCAAAGGAGTTATTCAACTTATGGTACAACATTTATCAGCTCAAGAAATCATTCAATATATTAGTGATGCTAAGAAATCAACACCACTCAAAGTTTATGTAAATGGTCATTTTGAAAATGTCACATTCCCAGAATCTTTTAAAGTTTTTGGCTCTGAACATTCAAAAGTAATTTTCTGTGAAGCAGATGAATGGAAACAATTTTATCAACAAAATCATTCATTAATCACTGAATTAGAAATTGAGATGGATCGTCGTAATTCAGCTATACCGCTTAAAGATTTAACAAACACAAATGCTCGTATTGAGCCAGGTGCGTTTATTCGTGAGCAAGCAATCATTGAAGATGGTGCTGTGGTTATGATGGGTGCTACGATTAATATTGGAGCTATTGTAGGAGAAGGAACAATGATAGACATGAACGCAACACTTGGTGGACGAGCTACAACAGGAAAAAATGTTCATGTTGGTGCAGGTGCTGTTTTAGCTGGTGTCATTGAACCTCCAAGTGCTTCCCCAGTTGTCATTGAAGACAATGTTTTAATTGGAGCAAATGCTGTTATTCTTGAAGGTGTACGCGTTGGTGCAGGTGCTATTGTAGCAGCTGGAGCTATTGTAACTCAAGATGTGCCAGCTGGAGCTGTAGTTGCTGGTACGCCTGCTAAAGTAATTAAACAAACTTCAGAAGTTCAAGACTCAAAACGTGAGATTGTGTCTGCACTGCGTAAATTAAATAATGAATAACGACATAGAATAATTGTGTAGATAAAAAAATATGTTCAAGGTGGAATCCAATGATTAATTTATATATGATGCATTAATCATTAATTTCGCCTTTTTATTATAGAATGATACACATTGAAATATTAAAGAAATAGTTATATAAGGGATGGATAATTTTATGAACGAGTTAGAATTCGTTACATTGCACAGAAGACATTTACATCAGTATCCAGAATTAAGTTTACATGAATTTGAAACGACATCGTATATAACATCATTTTTAGAGGATTTAGGCGTACCTTACGACCGACCACTTAAAACTGGTGTTATTGCTTATTTGGAAGGTAATAGTCACCACACTATTGCATTCAGAGCAGATATAGACGCGTTACCAATTTATGAAGAAAATGATATTGATTTTAAAAGTAAGAATGATAATGTCATGCACGCGTGTGGTCATGATGGTCATACGACAGCACTTATGCTTTTTGTTAAAAGGTGTAAAGCATTGTATGACAAATCTGAATTACCTCATAATGTAGTGTTTATATTTCAACCTGCCGAAGAAACCGGTGGAGGAGCTAATCGTTTAATCAAAGCTGGCGCTTTTGACAAGTACCCTATTGAAGCGGTGTTTGGTTTTCACGTTAATCCGTTTGAAAAAGAAGGTAAAATTGTAATTCGAGATGAAGAAATCACTGCAAGTGCCACTGAATATCGCTTCTTTTTAAAAGGATTATCTAGTCATGTTGCTGATAAGGAGCAAGGTCATTCATGTGGTGAGGGGTTACAGCATGTCTTAAGTCAAATCGGCCAAATCCAACAATTTCATTTGAATGGATTGAAACGTAACATTATTCATATGGGTCATTTTGAAGCTGGTGAAGCTATTAATACAGTACCGAGTCATGGTTATCTTGAAGGTACAATTCGTACATATGACACAGAAGATTTAGCTATTGTAAAACACCAAATGCATAAAATTGCGAAAAGTGTTCAATTATTATTTAATGTTGAATGTGAGGTTAAATTTGAAGAAGGATATCCACCAACAATGAATCATCCACAATTACGTCAAGCCGTTGAGAACGCTATAAAAGGTGCAAATTTAGAAATAGTTGAAAAAAAACTACCCTTCCTGTTCGGTGAAGATTTTAGTTTTTATGGTCAACAACTTGCCCCTTCATATTTTGTATTTGTTGGTACACAAAACAATGAAAAAGGTTTTGTGACTGGTCTTCATACTGCCCATCTTAATTTTGATGAGAAAATATTAATTGACGTTGTAAATTATTACGAGCATTTGTTAAGAAATTATAAAGAGGTGTAAAGCAATTGACAGCAATTTGGTCATTAGACACAGAAGCATTTTATCAGAATGCAGTAAAAGTAAAAAATAACGAACCAATAATGGCAGTTGTAAAAAACAATGCATATCATTATGGACTTGAGTTTGCAGTGAAAACATTTTTAAAAGCGGAAATTAATACATTTAGCACAACTTCATTAAATGAAGCTATACGAGTTAGAAAAATAGCACCTGAAGCAACTATATTTTTAATGAATCCTGTTTATGATTTTGATTTAGTAAAACGTTATGATATTCATATGACACTCCCCTCTTTAAACTATTATTATAAATATAAACAAGATTTAAAAGGCATTCATGTACATTTAGAATATGAAAATTTATTACATCGTTCCGGTTTTAGAAATATCGAAGAAATACGTGAAGTTTTAAAAGATCATGATCAAAATAATCAAGATAAAATGATTATTTCAGGAATATGGACGCATTTTGGGTATGCAGACGAATTTGACGTAGATGAATATAAAATGGAACGTGATGCTTGGTTAAACTTGATAAATACACTTTTAAATGAAAATTATCATTTTGATATGATACATTCACAAAATAGTGCAAGTTATTTTCGTGAGAATCAAATGTTACTTCCTCATCACACTCATGCTAGAGTTGGAATTGCCCTTTATGGTTCAAGACCATATAGTCTTATAAATGAAGAACGCATTACTCAATCTTTGACTGTTAAAGGTAATGTTATACAAGTTCGTGATGTAAATAAAGGTGATTATTGTGGATATAGTTTCGCCTTTGAAGTAAAGAATGACCACACTCAATTAGCTGTTGTTGATATAGGTTATGGCGATGGTATTCTAAAATCAAGAGCAAAACACGAAGCTATAATTAATGGCAAGCGATATCCAATTAGAGCACTAATGATGAGTCATATGTTTATTGAAGTTGATGACGAAGTTCATGCACAAGACGAAGTCATATTATATAATAAGGATATACGTATAGATGAATTTACATTTAAAGGTGTTGGCGCAAATTCAGAACAATTAAGCGCAATGAATCACGATTCTCTTATGAAGGAGTATTTATAAATGGTAGTTAATTATAATGATAATGGCGAACTGACAATGGGAGGTACAAGCTTAAAAACTATTGCACAAAGTTTTGGTACACCTTCGATTGTTTACGATGAAGACCAAATTCGTAATCAGATAAGAAGATATCATAAAGCATTTGAAGCAAGTGGTTTAAGCTACAATATATCTTATGCCTCAAAAGCTTTCACTTGTATTCAGATGGTTAAATTAATTGATGAAGAAAATTTACAATTAGATGTTGTTTCTGAAGGTGAACTTTATACTGCTCTTGAAGCAGGATTTGATTCGAAACGTATTCACTTCCATGGGAACAACAAGACGAAACGCGAGATTCAATATGCATTAGATAATCAGATTGGTTATTTTGTAGTGGATACGCTCGAGGAAATAGAGCTTATTGATAAATATGCTGATAGTAATGTAGATGTTGTATTACGTGTAAATCCTGGGGTTGAAGCCCATACACATGAATTTATTCAAACTGGACAGGAAGATAGTAAATTTGGATTATCAATCAAACACGGTCTAGCATTAAATGCAGTTAATAAAGTAAAAGCAACGAAACATTTGCAACTTAAAGGTATACATTTCCATATTGGCTCTCAAATCGAAGGCACTGAGCCGATGATTAAGACAGCTAAAATTGTGCTTAATTGGTTAGCAAGTGAACGAATTGAAGTGAGTTTACTAAACATAGGCGGTGGTTTCGGAATTAAATATGTCGAAGGAGATGAAAGTTTCCCTATTGAGCAAGGAATATCTGAAATTACTGAAGCTATTAAAGAAACTGCGCAAGCATTGCAGTACAATATTCCTGAAATTGGGATAGAACCTGGCCGTTCAATTGTTGGAGAAGCAGGTATCACTTTATATGAGGTTGGTACAATTAAAGATATCCCTGGAGTTAATAAATATGTATCAGTTGATGGCGGAATGAGTGATCACATACGAACTGCACTTTATGGTGCACAGTATGAGGCGTTGTTAGTTAACAGAAATGAAAAAGCTAATGAATCTGTAACAATTGCAGGTAAACTCTGTGAATCTGGTGATATTATCGTACGAGATGCCCCATTACCCTCTTCTGTTCATAGAGGTGATTACCTAGCAATACTTTCTACTGGTGCGTATCATTATTCAATGGCTTCAAATTATAATCAAATGCAAAAACCTCCAGTATTTTTCTTGAAAGATGGAAAAGCACGTGAAGTGATTAAACGTCAATCATTGAGACAGTTAATTATTAATGATACGAAATAATTCTAAAAAGTGAGCGAGTAAAAGCTCAACTACTATCAATATGATTTCGATTAAAAACTATTTGAAAACGCCTTGGATAGGTACAGTATATCTATCCGAGGCGTTTATACTTACATTAAATTAAATGAAATTTAAAATTGAATTTTTCTGAAAATCGTAATTGCTAAGAGGTAAATAATGAATATATAAACAATAGTAATAGAGCTCATTATTGATAAGTTGAAAATAAAACTTTTATCGGTATCTAAATTTGTGAAATTTGAAGGGGAAAACTTGATTTTATTAATATTGTCTGTAATCTTTATGACCACGTAACATAAAATCATACTAATAATAGTTATCCCAGAATTAAATTTCACAGAAAAAATAACAACATAGAAAATTAAGAATAAATCAGTTAAAAAGATTCCAAGAAGATTTAAGATTAGAGTATGATTTAATTCTGAGTTATTTAACATAAAAGAATGAGATGAATATTCATGGTTGTTAACATAAAACAAATAAACTACTAACGTTGATAATAATAAAATGAATAAGAATATAAAGTAACTAGAAATAATAGATGTTAATTTAGAATTAAAAATTTTGTAGCGACTTTGATCCTTATAAAACAATAGTCTTCCTGTGCTAATTTCGCTATAAAATAATAAAGAAGATAAATATCCAATAATTATAAGTGATAGCATTACTTTTTGTTGAGTATCATATATTGCGATAAATAATTCTAAAAAGCTTACACTATTCTTATGAGTTGCTGATAATGAAAGAAAATTACTATTAAGTAATTCAGCTAGGAATATCAAGAGAGGATAAATCCCAATGAGGTAAAGCATCCAAGTTGCACGAATCTTTGAAATATAAAAGAAGTTAAATTTAAACATAATATTACCTACTCTTTATAGAAATATGAAGATAATAGATTATCATTACTTTCAATTTTTATTAAGGGATTTTTACCTACTAAATTAAGTAAATTTGTAAGATCTACTTCTTCATCTTTATTTATAATTGTTATTGAATTGCTATCAATTTTTTTAATGAAATTGAAATTAGCCTTTAGTTCTGGAGCATTGTTTAAAGTATTTTTGAATATTAACTTTTGAGTGAATATTCTATTATGTAAGTCAATTTCTCTAATTTGATGGTTTTCGAGTAATAGAAATCTATCACAAAGATCTTCTAATTCTTTTAACTGGTGACTAGATATTAAAAATAAAGTGTTTTTTTCTTTTGAATATTTCTCAGTGATATTATTTAATTCCCTTACCCCAAGCGGATCTAAACCTAAGAATGGCTCGTCTAATACAGCTACTTTTGGTTTGGTAATTAAACAAATAGCTAAACAAAGTCTTTGTTTCATTCCATACGAATAATTTTTAACCTTCTTTTCAATATCTTCTAAACCTACAATGTTTAGCATCTTTTGAATTTCACTTATATAGCTAATCTTATTATTAATTTTTAGGTAATTTTCAATATTTTGTCTTGCATTTAACTCAGGATAATATATTTGTCCTATCATGAAAGAAAAATCTTTTATCATATTGTGAGATTTATGTATATCTATATTGTTAAAATAAACATTTCCTTTAGATGGTAATTGAGTTTTAGCTATAAGTTTCATTAATGTTGATTTTCCAGACCCATTAGAACCTATAAGACCAACCTTTTCTCCAGCAGATAATTTGTAATTAACATCACATAATACTTCTTTCTTCTTAAAAGATTTATACACATTTCTAAATTCTAGCATTGATTTCACCTCTTTTATGTTTAATAAAAACTACAATCATTTGAGGTATTAAATAAACAAAAAATAAAAAGATAATCTGAGATAATTCAAGCATATTTGGAGATATTTTAATTTCTATATCACTATTATTGATTTGCGCCCTCTCGATATAGGATAGATAACCATCTAGATGCATGATATATTTACTATAAATAATGTAAAAAATTAGGTTTGAAATTACATTTAACCATAAATATAATTTCATTTTTGAAGTGAAAATAATTAAGATAGCTGATGTAATAGATGGGACTAAAATAATTAATAAATTTGCCAAGTAAACATCAATGCGTAATTCTAAAAGAGTTAAAATTGAGAAAAATAAACAGTTTAAAAATAGGGATAATAATATTGATTTCATGAAAATCATCTCATTACTACAATAAAAATATTATATATCCAATGAGTTATAATTGAAAAACTAAGTTTGAATTTATATCTTATAACATACAAAATTATACTTGAGGGAAATCTTATTAATAGATTAGATTCTAATGACTCATTGAGATGTAAGATTAAAGCAAATAGTAAAGAACCAATAGAAATAGAAGTTAATAAACTGAAGTTATTTAGCAAAATGTTAAATACTACTTCCCTAAATAAAATTTCTTCCCCTAAAGCTATAAAGAAATAAAATATGATTAACTTATAATCATCAACATAAACTATTAAAATTAATAAGATTATAAAATATTAAAGTAAATTTTTATAGTTAACAATTTAAATGGATTAGTTTTATAATTAAATATTGAAGAGAGAAAAGTAGGTATTATTATAAAACTTATTATAAGAGAAAGAATCATCGATAAAAATTCACAATATTCAGATAATTTAAGGTATGCTATTATTCCAATGCTTATATTTAGTACAATAGTAGTAATAATAACAATACTTAGTGATATGAATAAATTATTTAGTCTTAATTTTTCAATTTTAAAATTTACCATTTAATGAAACGACCACGGTAACCAAAATAAAAACGACCAATTGAAACCTGCAATAATTTAAAAGGATTTGGCATAACAATGTCTCCTTCCCCCCTACTTATCTTTTTAAATTATAAAGAGTTTACATTAATAAATCAATAAAAAATATATTGCAGGCTATATTATTTAACGAAAGTTTTGCTTGTCTTTAGACACAGACATGCAAAAATAATGAGATACTCATAATTCTTATTTTGGGGATAAAAAAACAGAAAGAAATTAAAATCAATTTCCTTCTGTGATACGGTATGTATTGATATAAAAAACACCTTACTGCTTGGTAAGGTGTTAGTTAAAGTCAATGATTACAATCTATTTATTATAGTTTAACAACGTTTGCAGCTTGAGGACCGCGATCGCCTTCAACTACTTCAAATTCAACTGATTGACCTTCTTCTAATGATTTGTATCCTTCTTGGTTAATTGCTGAGAAGTGTACGAATACGTCGTTTTCTCCTTCAACTTCGATGAAACCAAAACCTTTTTCGGCATTAAACCATTTAACTGTACCTTGTTTCATAATTCTGAAACCTCCAAGACTAAATTCTTTCAATATGCATTATTCGCATATTACAAAAAATACATGTCTAAAATTTAATATAAATCAAATATTCTTTGCAATATGGAATAAAACAATTGCTTAATAATCATTATAGTTTAGTCATAGCTAAATTGCAATACAATTATAGAAAATTATCATTCAATCTATTTTTGGAAGATTAAAATAAACCTCATTATTTTTTAAAATAATAAAACTATAAAATATTTGTAAATCTTCCTCACAGTCTTCACAAAAGTTTAAATCACAATTGTTGTAAAAAGCATGTATATTATACTTGCCTACTACATAATTGTCGTAACATTTCTTACTATGGTTTAATACATTTATGTAATAATCCAACATTTGGTCGTATGTAGTAAATTCTGATTGTTCCACAATTTTTTGTGGCCAATCCTCAAATAGCCACCAACCTTCGTAGTCAGCCCTGATCTTGACTACTGTCCACATATTAATTTCCCCTTCCCTACTATAAAGCTACATCAATAATTTTAACTTTTCATGTTTTAAAATCAAGTTTCAAGCCTTGTGATATAAACAATTTTTTGAATAGCAAATATTAGTTTTTTACAATTAAAATACGTATAATAAAGACAAGAGGTGATTTTATGCAACGTAAACATATTCAAGTTTTTGGTACAGTACAAGGTGTAGGATTTAGATTTTACACGCAACGTATTGCTCATCAATTTAATATTAAAGGTACAGTCCAAAATGTTGAGGACTACGTAGATATATATGCTCAGGGCGACGATACAGAATTAGAACAGTTTATTGATTCTGTAATCCAAGGTGCTTCACCGGCTTCACAAGTGTCTAATTACAATATTGAAGAATTAGACCTTGATGAATCTTTATCAGAGTTTAAGACAATTTAGGTTTATAATATAAGACTTTAATATAAAGGAAGATGACACTTGAGATATAACATTTCACGTATATTTGGAGTGTTAGTGGGTATACCAGTGGCCTTTATTGTTTGGCTTATTACTGTTTTTGCGTTGGATTTATCATTCATTATAGACATGCTTATCAGTTTTGGTAGTTTCATTGCATCATACTTCCCTACGCAAAGGCTCACTTCACGAAAGTATCTTAATGAAATTGGTTTATCAAGAAGAGATTACAGATATGTTCAATCACAGCTTCATCATGCACATACTAAAATTAGAAATATCTTAAAGTCATTTATTAATATTCGTTCAATCAAAGATTTTAGACAAGTAAATGATATATATCGAATTTCTCGTTCTATTCATACAAGCATTAAGCAAAGACCCGCGATGTTTTTTAAAGTTGAAAGCTTTTTCTATTCTCATTTGGATAATGCACTTAACTTAGTAGACTCGTATACACGTCTTGCAAGAATGCCACGTAAGTCGCAAGATGAAAAGCTAAAATTAGAACAAACACGTATTACTCTAGATGAAATAAAGAGAACGCTCATTGCTGACCTTAAAAGGCTTAATGAGGAAGATTATGAGCGACTAGATGTTGAAATAGAATTAAATAAATTAGAACAGCAACGTCGACATAATAATTAATAGAAATGGAGAGATGAGTGAGATGGTAAGTGAACGAAGTAGTAATCAGTCACATCCACTTGATTACTATATGAATAATCAATCAACTGATCATCATACAATCGCTGAAGATCTTGAAATCCAATTAACTGAAAATGATAAACAAAGAATTAAATCAATAAGTGAGCAAATTGAGCCACTTAATCATGAAGGATTGTTAAAATATGGTGCTAATCTTCAACAAAAGATGTCTCATTTTTCGCATCAAATTTTAGATGATGTTCAATCAAAAGATATGGGACCAGTTGGGGAAACTTTAAGTCAATTAATGGGAAAATTAAAATCTGTAAATCCAAATGACATAAATCCAGAAAAACAATCTAGATTAAAGCGTTTATTTAAACGTACTAAAGCTTCTATTAATGAAGTGTTTTCTAGAATGCAATCTGTAAGTTCTCAAATTGATCGTATTACTATTCAATTAGAAAAACATAAAGATCAGTTAACTAAAGATGTTGAATTTCTTGATCAATTATATCAGCAAAATAAAACTTATTTTGATAACGTTACTTTATATATCTTAGCGGCTCAAAAAAAGAAAAAAGAGATATTGACAGAAACCATACCACAGTTACGTGAAAAGGCGCATCAAACTGGTAATCAAATGGATATTCAGGCAACTGCTGATATGGAACAGTTTGTGGATCGTTTAGATAAGCGCATTTATGATTTACAATTATCTAGGCAAATTGCTATTCAAACTGCACCTCAAATCCGTATGATACAAAATGTCAACCAAGCTTTAGCCGAAAAAATTCAAAGTTCAATTTTAACAAGTATTCCTTTATGGAAAAATCAAATGGCTATTGCCCTAACTTTGATGAGACAAAGAAATGCTGTTTCAGCACAACGTTCGGTTACCGATACTACGAATGAGTTACTTACTCAAAATGCATCAATGTTAAAGGAAAATGCTATTGAAACGGCAGCTGAGAATGAGCGTGGCATCGTGGACATCGAAACGTTAAAGACAACACAAAATGACATTATTGAAACAATTGAACAAACACTTCAAATTCAAGAAGATGGTAGACAGAAACGTCAAGTTGCAGAGAAAGAACTTAATGAGTTAGAACAAGATTTGAAACAGCATCTATTAGCTATGCGTAAATAATAAAAAACACTCGTCACATGTGATTTAGATTTAGTCAATCACTTATTTGACGAGTGCTTTTTATTTTAAATTTACTTATTCTTTTTGATATACAATGTTAGATTGTTTAACAAAATAACTAATCATATAACCAACAAGAGTTGCTACAACAGCAATTGGGAACCATTCAAGTGAATATTCTTTTAAAGGTAAACCATCTATAAATGAAATACGTATCCACCCTTGTGTCGTTATTAAGCTTAAGATTGATTCAATTGCTACAATAATTAGCGGTATTTGTTGTGCAATACGTTTTGTAGGTATGAAGCGAGCAATGAGTATTAACAAAATAACTGTAATAGCCACTGGATAGATTACACTGAGTACAGGGACTGACATTTTAATTACGGAATTAAGTCCTTGGTTAGCTAGAATGAAACTAACTAAAATGAAAAATATCACAAATACTTTATAAGGTATCTTAGGTAGTATTCTGTGGAAATATTCACTTACTGATACAATTAATCCACAAGCAGTAGTTAAACATGCTAATGATACGATAATACCAAGTAAGTATTTTCCGAAAGTTCCAAAGCCCTTCGTTGCCATTGTTGTGAGTAAATACGTCCCTATATTTTGATCTTTAGCTTTCAATTCCTTTAGAGTGTCTGAAGGAATATTAATATGATTGCCTATGTACCCTAGCGAAATATATATAAATACTAATGCGATTGCAGCGATGAGACCAGCAATAATGGTCTGTTTAAAGATTTTATCAGCATGCTGTATTCCTGTTGTTTTAATCGCATTAACAACAATCATTGAAAATGCAATTGAAGCGATAGCATCCATTGTAAGGTAACCTTGTGTAAATCCTTGTGAAAATCCACTTAAATTGGAATGATAAGCATTTGTCATTCCGTAATTTGAAGAATGTCCACTAAAATCTACAAAACCTTTAATAATCATAGCGACAATGGTAATAAGTAATAAAGGTGTAAGTAATGAACCAATTCGATCTATCATCTTATTAGGATTCAAGCATAAATAAAGAACGATTAAAAAATAGATTACTGTAAAAATAAATAATGCTAAATTCCCACTATTATGTGCAATAGGAGTCACAGTCATTTCAAATGAAGTTGAAGCTGTACGTGGTATCGCAAATAATGGTCCTATAGTGAGATATATGATAATTAAAAAGATTAACGAAAATCGTGGTGATATTTTATTAAAAGACCCAATATAACCATGTTTATCAAGTGCGCCTACCACAACGCCAAGAAGCGGTAATCCAATACCCGTAAGTGCAAAGGCTAGTATGGCTGGCCAAAAGAAATGACCACTTTCGAGTCCAAGTTGTGTTGGAAATATAAGGTTACCTGCGCCAAAGAACATAGCGAATAAAGTAAAGCCTATAATCCACGTATTTTTATTCATAATGCTGCTCCTTTTTATCTAATAATGCAACATTCAATATTCTATCATAATAAAGAAATATTAGTCTATATAAAATTTCAGAAAATTAAAACATTGTACAATTGATGTAATTAATTCGTCAAAAATACGTAATGATTTATATCTATGAAGTTACAAGTTAGAGATTTTGAATTGATAAACTAACTTTTATAAAGATTTAAGTAACAATTTTTTTAGTAATGGTGATAAGTGACTCGGTAAATGTTCCACACCTTCTACAAATAAAGCAAATTGGCCATATATGTTATGAATGGTTTGTTCAATGTCTTCAGTAATTGGCTCTTGGCTAAGAAAGACATTAAATACTTCTATACCAAATTTACGCGCACGTTCAACAGCTTCATACGTATCTAAAATACCATCTTGACTGTAATTAAATGCAGACGGTTCACCATCTGAGAATACGATTAAAAAGCGTTGTTCATGACTTCTTTGTAATAAACGCTCGCTCGCAATTCTGATAGCTACGCCGTCACGATTATCATCTTGAGGTTCTAATGTCATGATACGTGGGCCTTCTTTTTCAAAGATAGAGTAATTATAATTAATGATTTCATCAATGATATTTGGTTGTTGACGTTGGTCAGCTTCAAAAGCATCTTCATTAAATGCTAGTATTTCATGTTTAATATTCAAAGATTTTAATGTTTCATGGAACAAGACGACACCTTTAATCGTTTCATCCATTTTATCGTGCATACTCGCTGATGCATCAATGAGTAAGGTAAATGTTGCATCGAATGTCTTACTTAAATCCTGTTTTTTGTAAAATAACTTAAATTGATCATCAATAAACCAATTAATAAGGTCTTTTTGTAAACGGCCCTTTGTTAAATTATGTCTTTCATCTTCATGTTCTCTGTCGATGGTCTTTTTGATAATTTGTATTAAATCTTTAATTTCAAACTGTACATCATTTTTTGAATATTGATAATCTATCACATTTTGAGGTGTAATATCAGGGATATTCCATTCAATACTTACGTCTTTATTAATGCCTTTTAAAGCAAAAGCTTGGTTTTGTCCTATAAATCCACCTTCATCATGATCAAGTGTATTTTCTGACCCTTTTCCTTTTTTGGTCATCATATCAGTCATATCATCAGTGCTGTCGCCTTCTCGAGCCGTATCATTATCAGCCATAACTTCACTGTTTTCACCCTCATGTAGCTCCATTTCTAAATATGCCCCGCCTTTAGACTCACTGTCTGCGGCTTTTGTTTCAGCTTCAGCTGTTTCTACATCTTCGTCTGTCTGTTGATTATCTTTACCATCAGTATTGCTCGCATCTGTACGCTTTAAGTCTTCAAAACTATCTGCATAAATATCTTCATATAATTTTTGAGGTAAGTAGTAATATTCATTTAGCATATCTTCCTTTAATAAATCATCCACTTGATACATAATACGTTCTGCTAAATACATATTATCTTCTGATGTTTGATTCTGAAAAATATTTGGTAAGTACTGATACATATGAACTAAAATATCATCAAATGCTGGATGTATGGATGGAATATTAAAAAAGTTTTGACTTAAAAATGCATGTTCTAAATAAAGAAAAAGTAAATCAGTATATACAGTTTTAGTTTTGTAGAAATTAATTTGAGATTCTGTAAAAGATAATCGTGTTTCTATGCGTAAATCAATCATTTTTGTAGTACTAGGTCTTTGTTGTCTAATATGTTCAAATATACGTACGTCCTCTAAAAGTTTAAATAATTGATGAAAGAACTTAGGGTGTTCAAAATCGTTGTTGTGTAAAACTTGATTGATGATTGAAAGATCCATATTCAGATATCCATACGTTGCGAGTAAGACATCTGTTTTTAGTCCAGCTTGTTCAATATGTTTCGGTCTATGAGACCAAAACCAACTCGCAATGAGTGTATTACTATAAGGATTATAGTAAGGGAATTTTTGTATTTTAACTTGCGTTTGCTCATTTTTTAAAAGTAAACGTGCTAAGTCTTGTAACATCATTACTTGTTTTGCATCTAATTGTTCATCGTTGAATTTTATAAAACGATCACTCATTTTTATCCCTCTTTAAAAATTGAGCTCGATAGCGTTAAGTATCGCTTGTTGTTCTCGCTCATCCTCTAATTTATCAATAATTGTACGTTGTACAGCACGTTCAATAGGCATGACAGTTGCTAAATCACTAAGGTCGATTAAAGCTCGAATACTTGCAGCCTCTTCAGAAATTTGACCTTGTTTGGTCATAGTACGTAAATCTTCATTAAATTTAACAATATCTTGAATCAATTGTTCATCTTGTAATTTACTTTGCTCTTTAATGACTGTTTTAAGAATGTCACCATCGATATAATCTACTTCTATGACGATAAATCTATTTTTTAAAGCCTCGTTCATTGGTAATGTTCCTACATAACCTTCGTTTATAGCAGCAATTACATTAAATCCAGGTGCTGCTTTAATCACTTCACCAGTATAAGGATTTGTCAATTGACGTCGATAATCTAATACACCGTTAAGTATAGGTAATGTTTCCGGTTTTGCCATATTAATTTCATCTATATATAAAATGTGACCTTCTTTCATTGCTTTTATTACAGGACCGTCTATGAAGACAATTTCTTGGTGACCTTCTTCATTAGTTTGAATTGTTTTAAAACCTAATAAGCTTTCAGTATCTAGATCTACTGAACAATTAACTTGGTGCATAGGCAATTTCATAACATGACTTAACGTTTCGGCAAGCTTGGTTTTTCCTGAGCCTGTTGGCCCTTTTAGTAGTATATTCTTATTTAATTGAAATAAAGCTTTAGCATCTTCAAAAACTGTTTGATCTGAATTTTTGTAAACTGTTTGTACCATAATTTCCATCCTTTAATGTTAAAAAAGACTAAGACATTAGTTTTTGGTGCATAGTCTTAGTCTTATTTAAAATGATTAAAATAAATGACTTATTTAGTCATTATCGAGTTAATGTAAACTGATGATTGAAAAATATTTCCAATGCAATGATAACGCATTTGGTTGAAAAAGATTAAATTATATCTCTTTAAAGTAGTCTTTGTAATAGCCACCTACTAAACCAGAATTATCTATAATTTGATAATATTCTTCAGTTTCGTTAATAACATCATACTGTTTGCCGATAGTTAGCATATCTGCAACTGTAAATTTTTTGGCATCAGTATTTGTCACTTCTACTTTTTTAATTGGTGTACGTTCTTTCCAAGTTTCATGTAACATGTAATAACCATCCTTAAATCATATTTACTTTTCAAGTGTATAAATAAATGAAATGCCACTATTTTCAGTGATTCTAAGAGATTCTGAAGTATCCTGTTCGAGAGTTTGATATGGAACACCAATCTCATCTAAACGATTTTTTGCTTGAAGATACAATTGGGTATCATTTGTAGAGAATTCCACTTGCTCAATTGGCCCGTGTGTATTCATTTGAATATCTTCATCGCTTTCAAATAAGTGGATTTCACCACCAAGACCACCCTCACCTATACGAAACACTTGAATAGGTTGTTGGGCATCTTCATGTGGAAGATACTCAGCAAATAAATCTAATTGAAATACTTGTGTGAGAATTGAAGTGGTGACAGATAACTCGTTCACCTTAATAATGACTGGACCTAAGCCTTGAACTTGATGTAAAGGGTTAACAGGACTATCAAAAGCAGGCATACCTAATCCTATACCCGTATTTAACTCGTTAGAATAAATATCAAATTTTTGTTGATTATGATCTTCAAAAGTAAAATGTTTAAGACCATTAAGTTCAGTGATTGAACTATAGGATATATTAAACTTGTCAAAAATATTTTGATATTCTACTAATCCAGAATCAGAAGGTGTTCTAAGTCCAACGCTATCTATGTGTAGATTTTTATAATCTTCCTCTGGAACTTCAACAAAGTGAACACGCGTTCCAGGACTTAAATTAGCGTCACCAAATCTTATGGCATGTTCATTTTTAGTTGAATGTTGTAAACCAATGATGTGGTTAAATAATTCTTTCGTTTTAGATAAATCGTTTGTTCCTAAAGTGACACTTCTAAGTCCACTCATTAACTGACACTCCTCTATTTATCTTTACAGATAACATTATAACGTATTTTGTAACACTTGAATATGATGAACACTCATATAAAGATAGATATTTATTTGTTGTTGATTTATTATTTATTAGAAAAATAAAACATACAGATTGGCTAAATATTTTGTATGTATTAAAATGTAATTAAAGAAGTAATCAAGGAGGCATGAGTATGTCTAATTTATGGATTATATTTGCAGTTACTGTACTAATAGCAGTTTATTCCGCAATTGAAGTATTTACAAATTTAAATCATAAACAACAACCAAGATTTAAATATTTTACTATCGCATTTGTTGTGTTTATTATCTTAGCGATTATAGAAGTTATATTTCTTGCTCAATGATAGGTTAATACTAAAGTATATCTGTAAAGACATCGTGTTATTTTGATTTCTTTACAGATATTTATATATATAAGATTATCATTACACTTTAGACATATTGAACAAAAAAACAACGACGATTTACGTCGTTGTTTTTTAAGTATGTTAGGTTCCAAATTATGATTCAAGTAATAAATCTTCAGGGTTTTCAATGAGTTCTTTGATTGTTTTTAAGAATCCTACAGCCTCTTTCCCATCGATGATTCTATGATCATAGCTTAATGCGATATACATCATTGGACGATTTTCAATTGTATCTTTATCAACTGCAATTGGGCGTGTAATAATTGAATGCATACCTAAGATAGCTGCTTGATTACCATTTATAATCGGTGTACTCATCATTGAGCCAAAGATACCGCCATTAGTGATGGTAAACGAACCGTTAACCATGTCATCAAGGCCTAATTTTTTATCACGAGCTTTTACGGCTAAATTAGCGATTTCTTGTTCAATTTCTGCAAAATTTTTCTTATCACAATCTCTAACAAATGGTACGAGTAATCCATCGTCAGTGGATACTGCAATGCCAATATCGTAAAATTGTTTAGTAATCATATCATCGCCATCTATCTCAGCATTTACTTCAGGATATTTTTTGAGAGCTGCAACGGCAGCTTTAGTAAAGAAGGACATAAATCCTAATTTAGTACCATCATGATCTTTGATAAATTGTTCTTTTTTACGTTTACGTAAATCCATAACGTTTGTCATATCAACTTCATTAAATGTAGTAAGCATAGCTGTTTGATTTGATACTTCTAATAATTTTTTTGCAGCAGTTTTTTTGCGTCGAGACATTTTTTCACGAATAACAGGTTTTGATGGATTGTTATTAGATTGTTTAGAACCACTGTTTTGTGATTTGCTTTCACTTTTAGCTGTTTGACTTGAAGATTTTTGACTATTTTCAACATCATCTTTTCTTAGAACATCATTGCCTTTTCCGGATACTTCGCTTAAATCAACGCCATTTTTACGCGCATGTCGACGTGCAGATGGTGTTGCATTGATACGTTGCTGGCTATTATCTTGTGTATTTTCACTTTCACTAGAATTCGGATTAGATTGTTTTGGCGTTTCTTTCTCTTTAGCTTCATCTTTTTGTGAAGATTCGTTAGAACTATCGTTAGATGTGTTTACTTGTCCTTCTCCTACTACAGCTACAGCTTGACCTACTTCAACTGTATCGCCTTCCTCGGCTAATTGTTCTGATAATACCCCAGCTTCTTCAGAAACTACTTCGACGTTAACTTTATCTGTTTCTAGTTCTAAGATAGCTTCACCTTTATCTACATTATCGCCTACATTTTTTAACCATTCTGCAATGGTACCCTCTGTGATTGATTCTGCTAATTCTGGAACTTTTACCTCTGCCATACTTATTTTTCCCCCTAGTTAATTGTTAATGCTACTTTCAATAATTTTAGTTTGTACAAGTTTATGAATTTCTCCATCGCCTTCAGCAGGTGCAGCTCTTTGTATTCTACCGTGATAAGTTAAATCATATTTATTAGCAACAAGTGCTTTTAGATAAGGATACACGAATAACCATGCACCTTGATTTTTAGGTTCTTCTTGAACCCATGACACATTTTCAAGATGAGGTAACGATTTTAATACTTCTTTAATTTCTTCTTCTGGGAACGGATATAATCTTTCTACTGCTATGAGAAGAATAGAATCGTTAGGATTTTTAGCTAAATATTCTTTTAGGTCAATATACATCTTTCCTGATGCTAAAATCACTTTTTTGACTTTTTGTTCATCGATATCTTCTGTGATGATAGGTTTAAAACCGCCAGATGTAAACTCATCAATAGGTTTAGCTACTGTTTTATTTCTTAAAAGACTCTTAGGTGACATGACAATTAATGGTCTCATTTCTAAGGTATCTAAACTAGCGGCTTGTGCACGTAGTAAATGGAAGTAATTACTTGCACTAGATAGATTAACTACAGTTGAATTATTTTCAGCGGCTAATTGTAGAAATCTTTCTAAGCGTGCCGATGAATGCTCTGGTCCCTGTCCTTCAAAAGCATGTGGTAAGAAAAGTGTTAAACCTGAACGCTCACCCCATTTTGCGCGAGAACTTGAGAGGAAATTGTCAAACATCATTTGGGACATATTCGAAAAGTCGCCATATTGAGCTTCCCATATGTTAAAGTTACCTTTATTTTCGACGTTATAACCATACTCAAATCCAACTACAGCTGCTTCAGATAATGGCGAATTATGAATATCAAAAGTAGCCTGTTGTTGAGGTACATGATGCAATGGTGTGAATGTATTACCATTTTCTTCATCATGAAGCACAGCATGTCTATGGCTAAATGTTCCCCTTTCACTATCTTGACCTGTTAAACGAATTGAAGTTCCATCTTGTAATATGGTTGCAAATGCAAGTTGCTCTGCTTGAGCCCAATCGACGAGCCCCTCCTCTTTTTCAAAAGGTTCTCTACGTTTTTCTAGTACTTTATTGAGCTTTTTTAGCACATGAAAATCTTTTGGGTAATCAAGCATTGCATCATTGATTTCTTTTAAATGATCAAATGAGAAATCTTTCGTATCACTTTGTAAAGGTAGTTGAAGTGATTCTGGTTTTTCCATATCTGGATTATTCATTTTGTCATTTTTATCAATTTTATCATGTGCTGTTCGCATTTCTTTTTGAACACCGTCAATGACTTCATTCATTTCGTCTTCGGAAATAATTCCTTCATCAACTAACTTTTTACCATATAAAATTTCAACTGAATCATGTTTTCTAATGTTTTGGTATGGAACTGGATTAGTAATAGAAGGTTCATCCATTTCATTGTGCCCATAGCGACGATAACCTACTAAGTCAATAACGACATCTTTATGAAATTCTTTACGGAATTCCATTGCAATTTCAATAGCTTCAATTGTTGCTTCTACATCATCGGCATTTACATGTAGTATTGGAACATCGTAACCTTTAGCTACGTCGGAAGAGTACGTTGTTGAACGTCCATCAATAGGTTCAGTTGTAAAACCGATTCTATTATTTGTAATAATATGAAGTGAACCACCTGTAGAATATCCTTTTAAACTACCTAAGTTCATCGTTTCAAAATTAATACCTTGACCTGGATATGCCGCATCACCATGTATAATAATCGGCATTGCTTTATGGAAGTCGGTAGATGGAGCTCCTACTTGATGTGTATTATCTTGGGCTGCTCTTGTTTTACCAGCAACAACGGGTGCAACGATTTCTAAATGACTTGGATTATTCGCTAAAGAAATACGCTGTTCTATTCCGTATGAGTTAGTCGTTTTAACGCCACCTAGGTGATACTTCACATCTGAAGTCCAACCTGAGGTTAATTCTAAACTACCATCTTCAGGTAAAAACTTCATTGGATCTGTATGCATAAATTCTGAAATCATCATCTCATAAGGTTTTTCCAAGACATGCGTTAATACATTTAAACGTCCACGGTGAGCCATACCGATTTGAATGTTTTTAATCCCCTCGTTACCTGCTAATGTGATTGTGTGTTGAAGCATTGGAACTAATGTGTCGACGCCTTCAATTGAAAAACGTTTAGCCCCAACAAAATTTTTGTGCAAATATTTTTCAAAACCTTCTACGTGTGCGAGTTTTTTGAAAAGTTCTTTTTTTTGATTATCGTTTAAACTTGCTTTATAAGGCGTTTCAATTCTTCTTTTTAACCACACACGTTCTTTATTATTATTAATGTGAGTGTATTCAAAAGCTATCGGTCCTTTGTAACGTCTTTCCATACGAACAATTGCATCATAGGCATTGTCATAAATGTCTTTAAAATGTTCAGAGACAATTCCAGATGATATTTTTTCCAAAGTTTCTTTATCTAAATCAAAATCTTCGATTTCCAATTTAGGAACATTTTGACGCTCTGGAGGATTTACTGGATAAATATCTGCTTTTAAATGTCCGTATTGACGAATATTATCGATTAAGCGCATAACACGTTTAATTGTGCTATCTCCCGCTTGTGAACCACCCCCATCAGTGGTAGGTTTAGCTTCGATATGAGCTTCACCTGTTTTAATTGTACTGAACAAGACTTGTAAATCTTCAGGTACGGATGATGGATCTTGTAGATAATCATCATACAAATCTAGCATAAGGCCAAGATTTGCGCCGAAGTTTACAGGAGCCTCTGTAAATTCTTTCTTGTTCTTAGTCATTTAACACCCTCCACAAAAATGATGAAACGCTTACATGGTTATCATAGCATTATTTCATATATTGTTAAAGTACATTTACCTATTATTATACAAAATAGGAGCAAGACAGAATTTACTCCAAATTCATAGTCTCGCTCCCGTATAATTGCTATCTCCGTCTATCAAGTTTAGCTCGTCGATTCTATAGTAAGAGAATCTTTGTGAAGAAGATGTCCTCTCATTAGTATGACATGATATAGCTATTCTAGTCAGCATCTTAGTGTAGTGACTGGAATCTTTATTTATAATGATAGATGTCGATGGATTTGATTATTTATAGTACTAGTTTAAGGATTGTTAATATTTAAGTCCTGTAATAATTTATTTGTAACTTGTTTAATCGTAATCATTCGTTACTTAAAAAATACTATTCATTTAGTTTAGTACTGGAAAACTGATTTTGAAAGTCGTGTACTTTTGTAGTTCACTTTCTACCTGAATCATACCACCGTTAAGTTGCACAATTTTTTCCGCTATTGATAGTCCTAATCCATTGCCTCCTTGACTACGAGCACGTGATTTATCTACACGATAAAATCTATCAAAGATAAATTCTAAGTCAGCTTTTGGTATACCCATACCATGATCAGTAATATCAATCATAATCATTTTATTTTTTAGTTGAGTAACAATTTTAATGTGCTTATGTTCAGTGTCGTATTTCATTGCATTATCAATAAATATGAGTAAGAGTTGTTCAAACTGATGACGGTTAATTTTTAATTGGATAGGCTTAGTAGCAAGATGTGTTTCAAAAGTATAATCTGGATGTAGGTGTTGCAGTGACTTCACACGTGATTGAATCTCGCTATTTACGTCTACATTTTCACATTCCAAAACATTATGATTGACTCTATCTTTGGTAAGTAAAAGTAGTTCTTCGACAAGTTTTGTTATTCGATTCACTTCTTCAATTGAAATATTCAAAGATTCTTCCAAAACTGCTGGATCTTTTTTCCCCCAACGTTGGATTAAATTTAGATGACCTTGAATAATCTGCAGTGGCGTTCTTAATTCGTGTGAAGCATCCTCGACAAATTGACGTTGCTGATTAAAAGATTCTTCTATTTGATACATCATTTCATTAAAAGTATCAATTAAATTATCTGTTTCTTCATAATTTGTAGTTAATTCAAGTTTATTTTGAAAACCATCTCTTCTAATTTGATTCATTTTATTGGACATTGTAACTATCGGTTTAGTAATTTGTGAAGAAAAGATATAACTCACGCCGGCAGTAATAATGGTTGCAATTAATCCAAAAGCAAGTGCAACTATATAAAGTGATTTAACGAGATTATCATAATTTTGAAGAGAATGGACTAATACACTGTATCCAGAAAAATCTTTCGAACGTATAGGTTCAGTTATTACTAAGTAATTAATACCGTGGCTTCTTTGAATATGTATACGTTCAGGATGTTTGAAATCAATTTTGTTATCATAAGCAAGTGTATTATCATTTGATGTTTGAATTAACTTCCTACCCTTATCATCATAAATCAATATTTCTTGAAAATTTTCTAAGGATGCATTTAAATCCAATGCAGATATATCACTTAAAGATTTAGAATGGAACAGATTGGCGATATCATTTGAACTTCTTTCAGCTTCGTCAATTTCACTACTTCGTAAAGTATCTTTTAAAAAGAAAATAATAATTAAGCAGAAAAGTAATATTGTCGTGAAGGTAATGAGCGTCGTAATAAGCATCCATTTATATTTTAATTTTTGGCGCTTAATCATCGAATCACATACCCTACGCCACGTACTGTTTCTATGGATTTTTCTTTATTAAAAGGTTTGAGTTTATTACGTAAATAACGAATATAAACATCAACGACATTCGTTTCTACTTCACTATTATACCCCCATACGTGATCGAGAATTTGTTCACGTTGCATGACGTGGTTACGATTTTCAGCTAAAACATATAGTAAATCGTATTCTGTTTTAGTTAATTCTAATTGATGGCCATTAACAGTAACTTTAAAGGCATCTTTATCAATGATAATACCATTGATATCTAAAACATCTTTATCTGGCTGTCTGCGCAATACCGCTCTTATTCTTGCAAGCAATTCTTCTATATCAAAGGGTTTTACAATGTAGTCATCTGCCCCATAGTCCAATCCAGCTACTTTATCATATGTCTCGCTTTTCGCAGTAATGATGATAATTGGAGTAGTTGTTTTTTGACGAATTTGTCTACAAATTTCTAGACCATTTATGTTTGGAAGCATTAAGTCTAATATATATAAATCATAGGGCTTAGATAATGCTTTATCCAAACCCACCTTTCCATCATTCTCTATATCAACAGTATAATTTTCATGAGTTAACTCAAGCTCTATAAATCTAGCAAGATTTTGCTCATCTTCTACAATTAAAATATTTGTCATATTTGCACCTCACGCTACATCTTAAACAATTAACTCGTATTTCTAAAGATGTAATTCAAAATTGTAAATGATTTGTTATGAAACTAGTATCATTTTACCATGAACCACGATAATAGATAGTCGAATAAGTAGTCTGTATTTAGAAAAAGTCACTCTAGTATTATCATTGTATTTAAGTTAAATGGAATAAAATATATATTTCTAATTGACAATCATTATCAATCATGTATAATGATAATTGAAAATGATTATCAATACCAATTGAAAAACATTCCCCCCACATACAAGTTGTTCTTTTGGATTGGTCATTTTCAACTATCCCCTTTTATATGCCCGTAAAAGACTAACGTTAAGAAATGACGTTTCAATAAAAGCAGTAGACCTTTGACACTTGAGGTCTGCTGTTTTTTAGTGCCACTGCAACGAAAAAATATTCATTGCTAGTGGCACTTATACTTGGGCAAAGCCTCAGGTGTTACCATTCGTAAAATTAAATAAAGCCTGAGGCGTCTTCTTTTATTTAAAAAAGACGAAGTCTCAGGCTTCATTTTCTATAAGTTAAATCTGTAACCAATGCTTCTGATTAAAATATTCTATATTCTGAGGTTTAGCATAATCAGAAATCATATAATCAATTTCGCTAAAACCATCAATACGATACGACGCATGCGCATCTCGCTTACTACTATCCGCTAAGAGATAACTCAGTTGACTTTTTTGAATCATAATGTGACTTGCATGCGCTTCTTCCAGATCAAATTCATAACAATCACTCGTATCAAACGAACCACATGAAATAAAAGCTTTATCAAATTTAAAACGTTGTAATAACTCATTCGTCATATGCCCGCGCACAACATCTTGTTCAGTATTCGTCTTTCCAGCAAGCATAATCACTTCTGCTTGAATTCGTTGCTCCTCTATAGCACGATTCAATTCATCCGCAATCTTCAGAGAATTCGTCACAATCGTGGTCTGAGTAATATCATTGAGATATTGAGGAATTCGCCCTGTTGTGGTTCCACCATCGATGACAATAATTTCTCCAGACTTTATTTGCAAAGCAGCTTTCTTAGCAATACGCTCTTTTACTTGTGATTGTTTCTGCCACTTATTCGCATATGATTTCTCTTTATTAATATGATTGTATTGTATCGCACCTCCATGTGTACGTGTAATCAGTTTATCGTTTTCTAAGGTTTCTAAATCTTTTCTCACGGTTTCAGGCGTAACTTGTAAGAATATAGCTAAATCTTTTACTGCCACCTGTCCGTACTGATCAACACGTTTACGAATAAGATTCAAACGTTCATTTCTTTTATACATAATTATCTATACTCCAATCTGCTTCATTCGTGCTTGCCAACGATCATTTCGCCATCTAAGATACATAATGATAAATCTCAGCGCTTCATCAGCAATACTCACTAAAATAATTCCTGTATAACCTAATCTCCAATGAATCCCTAATAGATAACTTCCAGGTAATAATAACAACCATGTGGTCACAACACTCACGGTGACTGGATAACGTACATCCCCTGTCACGTTTAATAAATCTACAATTAGATTATTAATTGCACGTATCGGTTCTAATCCAAAAAGTATAACAAGATAGTAAATGATTAAATGATAGGTTTGTATGTCGTGTGTTATCCAACGTCCACACACTATAAATCCTATAAATACACACGTCATAATCATGAAAGATTGTGTGATATTAAACCAAATACTTTTTATAACAACTTTCTTTAAAGTACGGTAACGTCGACGGGATATAAATTTTCCTAAATAAATTTGGCTAGCAGCACTAAATGCCATAGCACAACTAAAAGACAGGCCGCTTAAAACAGTAGAAACAGATTTCGCAGCGATGACTTGAGTGCCTAACATCGCAATAAATGCAGTTGTAAATGTCTGTGCAAAATTATAAGAAATTTGTTCACCTGCTGTTGGGATACCTAATGTCGAAACCTGATATATTTTCTTCCAGCTCAGCTTGAAGTAATGCTTGAATGGACGGAAAATTTGTATCAGCGCAATTAAAGCTAAAGTACATCCCAATAAACGACTGAACGCTGTTACCACCGCGACACCTAATACAGGGTTACCTACATATTGTGGAATAATAAAGAGTACGATACCGTTCAAAATGATATTAGTCACATTACTAATGATAGTAATGCGTGTAGCTGATGATGCATGATTCATGACACGTAATACAGTACCAATATACATGTGACAGGTCGTTAAAGTGAGTACACTCAATATAATCATTCCAAATTGATAGGTCAGTTTGAATATATCTTGAGGTACCTGAAAAAGTCGTAAGATAAGTTCGAATGCGATCCCAATCACAATCGTAAATACGATAGATACTATGCTATTGAATAACAAATTATGATAAATCTCTTGTGAAATACTTGAAGGTTGATGTTCCTTCAAATGAACAATACGTATATTTGTACCCACATGAATGATTGTAATCAGAAACGTGATGAGCATGAGTATTTGGCTTATCATTCCCGAAGCAGCAACGGCATCAGTGCTATAGCTGTTTAACATCAATGTATCAGCTTGACCCATGATGAGTATGAAAAGTTGTTCTATCAAAATAGGAATGTATAATGACCGAAACGTTCTTTTAGAAACGATCATCAAATTCTAACACTTTCGATTTATATATAGCGTCAGGTTGCAACTCAATTAATCTAGCCCCACGTTGTAAATCACCATAAGTATTGTAACCACCAATACGACCAAAGCTAAGGCGAATCCCATATAAATTAATCGTAAAATCATTGTCATGGTCATGACCGCAGAACATACCTTCAATATCACCGTTTAGTAACATCTGACTAAATAATCCGGAATTAATTTTTGAGCACGCAATAGGTTCATTGAAAATGCCATGATATTCACCAATATTCTCAACTTCTCTATATTCTTGTAATGGAATATGTGTAAATAATAAGTTATGTTGAAAGTTGTGTTGAAATTGAGTTTGATATGCTTGATGTGTTTCCCTAAGCCAATTCACATGTTCAGGTCTTATAAAATCATAATCACCTATGCCAAATGGATTATAATCTCCTCCATCAATAACATAAAGCACATGTGTGACTGTATCGTTGTTTACAACTTCTATTGTATAAGCTTCTTTATCATCAACAATGAGGCTATGATTTTTCTGTACATAGTTGGTAGAATATTGGTCCTCAATAGCGCGTAAGTCTGAACGTTTGAGATGCCCCTCTGTATCGTGATTACCAAATGTCGTTGCAATTTGCGTATCATATCGATTTAAATACTCCATTAATTTTTTATAAACGCGACCTGAATCAATGACGCCTTCAGACCAAATTTGGTCACCTGTTAATACTGTGATGTCAGGTTGATAGTGTGTCATCATATGATGAATTAAATCGTAAGTTTTTTGATCTTTTTCATCATTGTGTGGCCCAATATGTAAATCGCTTAATTGTAGAATTGTAGTCATTGTTTCGTCTCCTTTACTCTTTTGTCGAACCGATAGTTATACCTTTTACAAAATGCTTCTGAACAAATGGGAAGAGGAATAATACTGGAATTGTTAATAGTACAATCATTGCCATCTGCATTGAGTCCCCTGTAATTGTCAACTTGTCTAACATCGCATATGAACCTGACTTTTGTTTTAAAGCATCTGCAATGGCAGCTTGTTTCGTTAACATATCTTGTAAAACAGTAGCTAACGGTTTGAGGTTTGGATTACGTACGAAGAATGCACCTGTAAACCAATCATTCCACTGACTCACGGCGTTAAATAATGTAATTGATGCCACCACGGGTTTACTCATGGGTAAGACAATTTTCCAAAAGATTTGAAAGTCATTACAACCATCTACTCTAGCGGCTTCAATCACACTACTAGGTAATTGATTGAAGAATGTACGCATAATTAAAATGTTATAAACGCTATAAAGTGACGGTAAAATGTATACCCAGAATGTATCAGTTAAATGAAGTTGATTTAATAGGATATAAAGTGGTACAACACCGACACTGAATAACATCGTAAAGACTAGGAAGAATGAGATGATTCTTCGAAACGGTAAACTTTTGATTGTTAGAACGTATGCAGCCATAGCTGTTAATATGACGCTTAGTATCGTTCCTATGACTGTCTTTGCGATACTAATAAATAATGCATTTAATAACGTGCCTTGTTTAAATATCTCCTTAAAATTATCTAGTGAAAATTTACGCGGGTAGAAAGTGATGCCACCTTTTTGAGCATCTACCCCAGAGTTAAATGCTAAGGCAAAGATATTAATCATCGGGAGGATAATTGTGATTACTAAGCCAATAATAATGATTAATGAGATAATACGAATGACAAGCGCACTTTTATCTTGTGAAACTTTCATTGTCTCTGCCACCTCTTAATAAATAATTTGAGTTCCTTTTTTATCTCTTTGATTTTCAACGTATCTTTCAAATTGATTTAAGCCTGCCTCTTCTAAACGTTGCTTAGCACTATCAATAATTTGTTTCGTTTCCTTGTCTGATTGAGAATAATAAGCACGTTTAATAGCGTCACTATAATCATCGAGTGCAACTTCTAAATCTTCGCCATATTCATATTTAGATAAGAATGACTTTACTGTGAGTCCGTTTACGATTTTGGCGTGTTTCTGTCTTTGATCATAATGCCACATATCAGCAATCTTTTCAGGAGTCGTCTTTTTCGTTTTTGTATTATCTCCGTATTCAGTTTCACCGAAATCAGCTTTATTATCTATATCAGTATAACCAAGATGATCTGCCCAATAAGAACCCGCACCTCTAAAACCACGTTTTTTAGCTTCGTCTGGATTATTTTCAACTTCTTTTAACACTTCAGGTTTAACATGAGGGTTACCTTTCTTATCTAACGTATAGTCACGTCCTTTAATACCGTACTGACCGAGTAATTTACCTCTGCGACTTGCAAGGAAATCAGCGAGTTTAACGACGTCTTCAGGATGTTCAGTCGTACTTGGTACAGCCCAACCGTTTGCGCCTGATTTATATGGCTTTTCAACTCTAAATTTACCTTTGACTGTATTGAGTGGCCCAAGAGGAACGTATTTCATACTTTGATTTTCAGTAACATAGTTATGTAAATCTGAAACAATGCCCCATGAGCCATTAACGAGTCCTTCTTTTGCTTTATTTTCTTCCATTGTATAGAACTCTTTTGTCATTAAGCCTTTCTTCATAAGGTCTTTAACGTAATGTACACGTTTAAGTGGATATTCGGTTTGTGATTCATGTATAATTTTCTTACCTTTATTTAAAAATTTCTCATCAGACTGACCAGTCCACACAAGGTCATTATAGAATTTAGTACGATCGTCACCGCCCCACGCTGTTGGGCCAATAGGTGTGATTTCTTTACCATTATCATCTTTGAAGTGGTGTTCTTTCATCTTTTCAGCAAGTTTTTCTACATCTTTGGACGTCTTGATAGAAGTAGGGTCGATATGAAGTTTATCCATGATATCTTTTCTGACGTAAGGACCACCTACAGTGCGACGTTCTTCTTGTCCTGGATGACGGTTAATCCCCATATGTACAAGGTACGTTCCATCTTGTTCTTTATTAAACATGATGTTATCTTTCGTATCTTTTGGTAAATATCCTTTTTTGAAATACTTACTATAAATTTTTGTGTTTTTAAGCATTTTCGTTAAGTCTGTGAGTCGACCTTGTTTCGCTGCTTTATTTAGTACTTTCATTTCAGGTCTTCCACTATCGTCTAAGTAATAAACGATGAAGTCGGGTAAATCTCCTGAAGCGAGTCCTGAAGTTAATGCTTCTGTGGAATCTTCATTAGAAACGGTTTGAAGTTCTAACGTGATGCCAGTCTTTTTCTTAAGTTCTTGAGCGACTTCTTTATTCATTTTAGGGGAGGCATCGTTATCACTTTGAAACACAAGTCCTTTAAGCTTTCTATCTGCAATCCATGTATCTGGTTTACCTTTAGCATCTGCTTTTCTTTTCGCTTCATCTTGCGTTTTATCTTTGCTACATGCTGTTACGAACAAAATGACAGCAATCATTAAGATGAGCATAGACTTTCTAAACATGTACATTCTCCTTAATATAGTGATGTATCCAGTTTCTTATCTGCGAATTTATTAATAATGACGACAGCGATAAGTCCTATCACACCCTGTAATAGACTAATCGCAATTGCGTAACTGAAATCGCCTTGCTCAATACCAGTACGAATCACAAATGTATCCAGTATTTCTGAAACGTTAGCGTTACCTGGTGTTTTGAGTAGGTAAATTTGATCGAACCCTGCTTTTAAAATATCGCCTAGAGAAATGATGAATAAAATAACAATTGTTGGTGTTAACATAGGTAAGGTAATATGTATAATTTGTTTGAAACGATTCGCGCCATCAATCGCAGCTGATTCATAAATTTCAGGATTAATACTCATAATTGCTGCAAAATAAATAATGGAATCCCACCCTACATTCTTCCATATATAACTAGAAAACATGATGGTGTGGAAATACTCAGGGTTCATCATAAAGTAAGTCGACCCGTCGCCACCAAATTGATGGATCAGTTGATTCATAAGTCCATCATCTGGAGCGAGTAATTTCTTGAAAATACTGATAACTACAACCCAAGATAAAAAATGAGGGATGTAAAGTACGCCTTGAAATAAACCTCTGATCTTACCTAATTTAGAATCTTTAATTTCGTTAAACATAATGGCTAAAATAATTGGAAATGGTAGAGCTAAAATCAATTTCATGCCACTTATAATTAGCGTATTCATAATAATTTGAATACATCGAGGGTCAGAGAAAAAGCGTTTAAAATAGTATAGCCCTTTCCAATCACCGCCGATGATACCAGTATCGAAGCGGAAATCTTTGAATGCCAGAACAAGACTTGTCATTGGAATATAGTTGAAAATCAAGAAAAAGAGTAAACAAGGTAAAATCATTAAGTAAAGTACTTTGTGTTCCCACATTCTTTTTAACAAAGGTTTTTGATGAGCGGATTGAAGGCTTTGTTTTTTGTTTTTACTCATGATAAAACCTCCTCTTGTACTCTTTCGCCTGAATCAGAATCGAAAAAGTGTGCATCTTCCGTTTTTATACCGAAGGAAACTGTTTGTCCTAATTCAAAATCCAAATTACTATCTACAGCTGCTATGATTTTATGCTCATTGTGATGACAGTGAAGTAATTTGTATGAACCAGTTAACTCAACTAAGTCTACAGTGAATTGAGAAAGTTGGATTGGATAATTACTTATTTCGTTATCATTAACAAGATGTAAGTCTTCAGGTCGTATACCAAGTCTGTATTGTGCATGCGATGCAAGTTGAAGTAATGTAGCATCAGCCACTTTTTGTCCATCGAAGTACCAAGCATCCATGTTGTAGGTCATTGGAACCATATTCATTGATGGGCTACCAATGAAAGTGGCAACAAATTCATTGACAGGATGACGATAAATTTCTTCAGGCGTACCAATTTGTTGTATTTCGCCTTGTTTTAATATGACGATACGTGATGCCATTGTCATAGCTTCAGTTTGGTCGTGTGTCACGTAAATCGTTGTTGCTTTCATTTGTTTATGTATTTTTATAATTTCGCTTCTCATGTTACTTCGTAATTTAGCATCTAAATTAGAAAGTGGTTCATCCATGAGAAAGATTTGAGCTTCTCTAACGATAGCTCGACCAAGTGCCACACGTTGACGTTGTCCTCCAGATAAGGCTTTAGGTTTACGGTCGAGGAGGTTTTCAATTTCTAATATTTGAGCTGCATGTTGAATTTTTTCGTCATAAATTTTCTTCTTGATTCCTCGCATTTTTAAGCCGAAAGCTAAATTTTTATAAACTGTCATATGTGGATATAATGCATAGTTTTGAAAGACCATAGCAATCTTACGATCTTTAGGTTGTAAATCGTTGATTACTTTATCGTTGATACTAATTGTCCCTTTGCTCACATCTTCAAGTCCTGCAATCATACGTAACGTTGTTGATTTCCCACATCCCGAAGGTCCTACAAATACTACAAATTCATTGTCCTCAATATCTAAATTGAAATCTTTAACTGCGTAACTACCATTGTCGTAAACTTTGTTTAAATCCTTGATTTGTATCATGTCTTTGCTCCTTTGAAGATTTAATCACAAGTTCAGTATAAGTAATCGCTATTAAAGTAAACTTTTTTCAAATTTAAGTTTTCGTAAATCAAAATTTTTTGTTTGTAATTTTTCAAAAAACAAAAGACTTAAAACATTTATAAGACAACATTTTAAGTCTTTTATTAACAAAAATGAAAACAAAGAAATTAATATAAGATAAATATTATTAACATTGAGCTTACAAACAATATTTATTTAAAAACGCCGATTTGAATATACTAAATAAACCACTAAAATCATTGTTTACTCACAATCATTTCAGTGGTTTGGTCAATACCTATTTAATTTAAAATTCCAACCGCGCTTCTTTATACAGCGAGTTGTTTTTTCAATATTAACGTTGATAAAACAATGCAGAATACACCACCAATAATGCCGGCAATAATATCTGTAGGGTAATGAACGCCTAGATACACTCTAGAAGTTGATATTAATAAAATGAAAAGTGCGCATAAACCGATTAACACGCCTTTAGAGATACCCGAATCATGACGGTTTATTACATATATAGCGCTTCCAAAGAATGAAGTTGAGCCCATAGCATGACCGCTTGGAAAACTAAAGCCTGAAATGTCAATTAAACGCAATAATGTTGGACGTTCCCTATCAAAGATATTCTTTAATAGTGGATTGAGTGTACTAGATAAGCTCATTACTATTACAAAGAATAATGTCTCAATCTTGAAACGTTTTAGCATAAGGTAAGCAACTAATAATAAGGATAGCGCAACCATTGCCCAAACTTCACCAATTTTTGTTACACCTAACATAATAGATGTGGTAATGAAACTTTCAGATGAATAAATAAATTCATATACTTCGTTATCTATCCATTTTCCAAGCCTTGATTCATGAAAAAAAGCTATTATACCAAAAATAAGTGTAAAAACAATAAGCAATGAAATGCGTTTCCATCGATTCATTATAGGTGCCCCCTACTTGTTTAATGCATCATGAATAATTTTATCAAATAAATCTTCTTTCGTGTAACTCTCTTGATATGTTTCCATTTGTTTAATAATAGATTCACGATGTAATTCAATATCATTTAATTCTTGCAATAAGTTAACTTCTGTAAGTTGATCTTCAGGAATATGACGACCATAACCCTTAGATTCAAAGTTTTTAGCATTATCAATTTGATCTCCTCTTGATTGATCAAGTCCTAAGGGGATGAGTAACATCGGTATACGTAGCGATAAAAATTCATAAATTGCGTTAGAACCTGCACGACTTACAACAGTATCAGTGATTGCTAATAAATCAGTTAAGTCGTCTTTAACAAATTCAAATTGAACATACCCTTTTTTATTGATTGAGTCATCAACAAGTCCTTTTCCAGTTAAGTGTATAATTTGATAATCATGGAGAAGTGCCTCAATATTTTGACGAATGATATTATTAAGTTTTTTACTACCTAAACTTCCTCCCATGACTAATAACACTTTTTTATTTTTATCAAAATCAGTGAGTTGATATCCTCTTTCTTTATTCCCTTGTTTTAAGTCCTCACGTACAGTAGCCCCAACAAAATCAGCTTTATCTTTTGGAAGATATGTAAGTGTATCTTCAAAGGTTGTGTATATTTTCTTAGCAAATTTTAAAGAAATTTTATTAGCTAATCCAGGAGTTAAATCTGATTCGTGTATGATAGTTGGAATTTTTAAAGAACGTGCGGCTATAACTACCGGAACACTAACAAAACCACCTTTTGAAAAAAGTAAGTCTGGTTTTTGTTTTTTAAGTATTTTACGTGCATCTAAAATTCCTTTCAAAACTTTAAAGACATCTTTTGCATTTTCAAAAGATAGATAACGACGTAATTTACCGCTTGATATTGGATAATATTGAATATCAGGGAGTTGTGACTCTATCATTTCCCTTTCAATACCATGTTTTGAACCAATATAAAATGCTTCGTGTCCTTTTTCAATCGAAGTAGGAATTAAACTTAAATTCACTGAAACGTGTCCTACTGTTCCTCCACCTGTATATGCAATTTTTGTCATAATTACAACCTCTATTCTTATATGTTTTTATAATATGCATAAAAAGGTGCCCCTCTATCAAAAGGATGATAATCTATCTCTATCTCATCAACTTTAGTAAAACCAAACTTTTCAAATAATCCTTGAGCAGGTTTATTGAGGGCAAATGTATCTGTTAAAATGACATGAATATCATGTTCATTTGCTAAGTCAATGGCAAATTGGAAAAGTTCAGTCGCAGCACCTTTATATTGTTTTGATCCAGCTAATCTGTGAATAACGTATGCCCCATTTCGATTAACAGGCCAATCAATGTCATCATACCACTCCGATTGATTTTGGTCGATAACAATAAAACCATAAATTGTATGATCAACGTCTAAAACATATAGTGTTTTATTTTCGATGTCTTCTTCAAAATGCTCTTTCGCGGGATATTCATCATCCCATTGGTTGTTGTTGAATTCTTCCATAATCTGTTTAGCCTCTTTGACTAATTGAGTAATACTAAGTAAATCATTTTTAGTTGCTAATCTAATCATCTTACTAAAACACCTCTTTTTTAGAATTTTAACGAGTGGTAACAATAAATTTAAATCATATTGATACTTTTAAGACTCAATCAATTAACGAAAATCTGAAAAAGTTAAGAAATGATTGGGATTATACCTTAATAGGAATAACTTTTTATTAAAGTTGTATTTCTAACTAATCAGAATTATCAGATATGATTAAGAGCCTGTACATATACTATATGTCTCAGGCTCTTAATTCAAACGTGAATGGTTATTAAATTTAAGGAATCCAACCCTTTAAGTATGAAATTACACTTAAAGGGTTGAATACATTATTTTTGTTTAACGATTTACTCGCAAGTTTATTTTAGTTTGTTTAGTAAATCGTTTAAAACAGTATCTTTTTTATTCGCTTTTTCAACTAGTTTTTCAGTAAATTTATCATTTGTTTTTTTATCAAAATTGCCATTAACTTTTAAATTATTGTCTTGTTGAAATGTTTTAATAGCAGATTCTAATTGTTCGTCAAATATGTTTGTTTCGTTATCAATTGGATAACCTAAAGCTTTTAGACCTATTTTCATCGTTTTAACATTTTTATCTTTTTCACCTTGATGATAAGTTTTGTTATCTGGAATGACATTGAGTGATTGGTATTTTGGTGTTGAGATACTAACATCTGGTCTAATTCCTTTACCATGAATATAATGGCCATCAGGCGTTAGCCATTTCATCTCTGTATATTTAATTAATGAACCATCACTAAATTCACGAGTGGTCTGAACGATACCTTTACCAAATGTTTTAGAACCGTAAACTTTAGCTTTATGATAGTCTTTCATAGCACCTGTAAACACTTCTGAAGCACTAGCTGATCCCTCATTAACTAAGATGGATACTTTCATATCTTTTGCTTGTTTTAGTGCTTGATTAGAAGTTTTTAATTCTTCCTTATCCTTACCTTTTTCTAATTGAACGACAGTATTTCCCTTATCAATAAAGATGTTAGCCATCTTGACTGCCTCATCTAATAACCCCCCCGGATTATTTCTCAAATCTAAAATGATATGACGGATGCCTTGCTTATGCGCTTTGATGATTGCAGATTTGAGTTCACCAGAAGTATTGCTTTGGAATTTATTGATTGTTAGTACGCCTACATTGCCTTTCTTCTCATACTCTACACTCTTAACGTGAATGGTATCGCGTTTAATCTTAATATCCTTTTCTTGCGAACCACGTTTTATAGTTAAAGTAACATATGTTCCTTTTTTACCGCGGACCATTTTAACAACTTGATCAAGTGGTTTACCGACTACCGAATGATGATTCACTTGTGTGACGATATCTTTAGGTTGAATACCAGCTTTTTCTGCTGGTGAATCCTTCATTGGACTAGTAACACTTATCTGTTCATTTTTCTTTTGCATTTCAGCACCTATGCCAACGAAATCACCTGATACACCTTCATTAAATTGTTTTGTTTCTTCAGCAGTCATATATTCTGAATATGGATCTTTAAGTTCTTTAACCATACCATCTATGGCAGATTGAGTTAATTTATCAGAACTTTGCTTTTTGTAATAATCTTTATTAAGTGTTTGATAGACATATTCAATTTTTTTTAAATTTGCACGTTGTTCTTTATTTAAACCACTTTTTTGATGGCTAATTAAAATTGTTGATACTACAGTAATGATGGATGTTAAAAGAATAATACCCAAAATAACGAGTATGAAATGCCATAATTTAATTTTTATATGCTTGCTATTCTTAGATGGTGTTGACTTTGTGTTATCATCTTGAGATGTTGCATGATTTTTTTGATGATCATTCATGGTATCACATCCTTATACGTTCATATTGAGTTATACAAAATATAAATTCATAGATTATATTCAAACTTAATCATTAACAAGTTATTTAGGAATGTTCATTCTGTATGTATTCGAATATTTTTAATTATGATGTATGTAAGTGAAAATCGCATGAGGCTTGAGTAGTACATGCAAAAAATTAATATATTAAACGAATGTTTCATTGAGAAAACAGCGTAATTATTTTGTGTGCATCTAGCAGAAGTTATAATTAAAAAGTGTACAGTTTGAATCCCTTTACATTAAAACACCTGAGACATTGAGTCGTGTCCCAGGCTCTATCAATATTTATTAATGAAAAGAATTTAAAACTTCAACCATTCTGTATAGTCATCATATAAGTCATCAAATACAGACATTGGTAGGGTGAATTCGCTATGTGTCTCAATATATTCAGATAATGTATTAAAATCATCTTCGTGTTTTGGAAAGGCAAGGTCTTCAAAAATTTGCTCAGCAAAAACACCTTTATCGTCTTTTCTTCCGCGCACGGTCATAATAAATTGATAAAATGAATAATTCTTAACCATTAGCTTACTGTCACATCAATAACTTGTGTTTCCCCTTTAACTACTGCTTGTACGTCTTCAATATGAATTGATTCAGTTTGATCAGAGTTTGTAATAATAATAGGAGAAATAATAGATTTTGCATTATTATTAATATATTCTAAGTCAAAACGTATAAGTGGGTCACCTATTTTAATGTCATCTCCACTTTCAACAAGTACTTCAAACCCTTTTCCATCCAATTGAACGGTATCTAATCCGATATGAACTAATAACTCTAATCCATTTTCGGCTTTTAACCCTACGGCATGTTTCGTTGGAAAAACATTATCGACTTTGCCTTCAATCGGTGAAACAACTTCACCCTCTGTAGGATTAATACCAAAGCCTTCTCCCATCATTTTTTGCGCAAACACTGGATCAGGAATATCTTCAATTTTGACATACTCACCTGTCAAAGGTGCGTAGATTTTAATGTTTTTGTCAACTTCTTTAGCTTTTCCAAATAACTTTTTAAACATGTAAATGCACTCCTATTTTTTAAAATGTTTAATTAAATCTCCATATCCTAACTCTTCTAGTTTATCATAAGGTATAAACTGAATCGCAGCAGAGTTAATACAGTATCTTAAACCACCTTTTTCTTTAGGTCCGTCATTAAAAACATGCCCCAAGTGACTATTTGCTTTTTCTGATCGAACTTCAGTTCTAATCATACCAAATGATTTATCAACAAGTTCTACGATTTCATCATCATTTAATGCTTTGGAGAAACTTGGCCAACCGCAATTAGATTCAAATTTATCCTCTGAAGTAAATAATGGTTTGCCGGACAATTTATCAACGTAAATTCCTTTTTCAAAGTGATTCCAATACTCGTTTTGAAACGGAGGTTCAGTACCATTTTCTTGAGTGACTAGATACTCCATGTCATTCAGTTCTTCTTTGTTTTTTTTAATCATTTTGAGCCTCCCCAGTGTGATTCGATAAATGCTTTTCTACCAGATCCACGTTGGTATTGTTCATAATGCGTAGGATTCTTTTTGTAGTAATCTTGATGATATTCTTCTGCAGGATAGAAATTTTTATATGGTTTTATCGGTGTGATAACAGGTTTTTTAAAGATACCCTCTTCGTCAATTTGTTGTTTCTTTAACTCGGCAGCTTTGAGTTGATTCTCATCATGATAAAAAATGACAGGTTGATAGCTTTCACCTCTATCAAAGAACTGCCCTCCGTCATCAGTTGGGTCAAATGTTTTAAAGTAAACGTCTAAGATATTTTCAAATGTTGTAATATTAGGGTCATATTCAATTTGTACAGCTTCCACATGTCCTGTTTGATTTGTGCATACCTGTTCGTATGTTGGATTTTCTACATGTCCTCCACTATATCCGGAAACGACTGATTTTATTCCAGGATATGAGGTGAAGGGTTTAACCATGCACCAAAAACAACCTCCAGCTAGTGTCGCATATGCCATGTTATATTCCCTCCTTAAGTTATCTGTTTGTTTAAATTTACGCTATATTGTCGGGAATTTAAAGTATTTAACTCAGAATCATTCATGTGATTTTGTGACAACTTAGTTCAACGTATCTCTCAATACCACAAGTCCAATTGCACCTTGTCCAGTGTGTGTAGAAATCACTGGAGTTGTTACATTAATATCAAATTGGCTAAAATCAAATGACTCTGTAAATGATTTTATGATTTTATCAACGAAATCTTTAACGTTGGCGTGAGCAATACCTATTGATTTAATTTTATGATCTTTAACAAAATCTGTAATTTCTTTTTTTAAATATTGCACACTAGAGTTTTGAGTTCTAGAATTATGCACTAGTTCAAGTTTACCATCTCTTAAAGTTCCGATTGGCTTAATTTTCATAATGTTTCCAATTAAACCTTTTGTTTTACTTATCCTTCCACCTTTAATGAGTTGATTAAGCTGACCGATAACCACAAACAGTTGCAAGTTATCACGTAACTGTGTCATTTCCTTCACTATTTCTTCTGTTGATGTACCTTGACTTATTAATTCAACAATTTGCTTAATTTGATAACCTAACCCAAACGAAATAGATTTAGAATCAATCACTGTGATATTGCCATCTACCATATGGCTCGCTTGAACAGCAGTATTATAAGTACCACTTAAGCCTGACGAAAGATGAATACTTATAATTTCAACGTCATCTTGAGCTAATTGCTCATATGTTTCAATAAATCGACCAATAGGTGGTTGACTTGTTTTGACGTCTGCATCATTTTCAATATGATCGATATACTCACTTGAAGAGATATCAACTTGATCAGTGTAAGATTTCCCGTCGATTGTCAGGCTTAATGGTATAACATGAATGTTATGTTGTTTTAAATATTCATGTGATAAATCAGAGGTTGAATCTGTGACGATAATTTGTTTAGCCATAATTGCCTCCTATTTCCCTTTTCTACGCACTAAATGTAAGAATGTATGCGGTATAGTATTTTTTTCATCTAGTTGACCTTCTACTGAAGATTCGACTTCCCAGTTTTCGAATGTGTATGGTGGAAAGAATGTGTCTCCTTGAAACTTTCCATCTATTACTGTGATATACATATCATCTACCTGGTCAATCATTGCCTCGAATAACGTTTGTCCTCCAAATATAAAAACATGACCAGATAACTCTTTAATTTCATCAAGAGAGTTTATAACATCTACCCCTTCATGGTGAAATGAAGCTTGGTTAGTGAGTACGACGTTACGTCTATTTGGCAATGGTTTCCCTATAGAATTAAAAGTTTTCCGTCCCATTACAAGTGTATTCCCAGTGGTCAGTTGTTTAACATGCTTTAAATCATTTGGTAAGTGCCAAGGTAATTGATTTTGGTACCCAATGACTCTTTGTTTATCGTGAGCGACAATTATTGATAATGTCATGGTATACCTCCTTTCTGTATGCGAAATATTAATGCATCTTTTTATACCGCAATAGGTGCTTTAATAGCAGGGTGTGATTCATAATTTATCAATTCTAAATCTTCATAATTAATATCAAAAATTGATTTATCTGTATTAATTTTTAATTGAGGTGGTAGATAACTATCTCTTGATAATTGTGTATGTATTGCATCCATATGATTGGAATAAATATGTGCATCTCCAAATGTATGAATGAATTCACCCACCTCAAGTCCACATTCTTTTGCAACAAGATGTGTCAGTAAAGCATAACTTGCAATATTGAAAGGAACACCTAAAAATATATCAGCACTTCTTTGATATAATTGACAATTTAATTTACCCTCTTGTACGTAAAATTGAAACATTGTGTGGCAAGGTGGTAATGCCATTGAATCGATTTCAGTAGGATTCCATGCTGAAACAATGTGACGTCGAGAGTTTGGATTGGTTTTAATTTGTTGTATAACTGATTTTAATTGATCGTAATGATTCCCATTTTTATCTTCCCAATCTCTCCATTGTTTACCATAAACATTCCCTAAGTTGCCATATTTTTTAGCAAATGCATCATCGTTTAGAATACGTTCTTTAAATTTTTTCATTTCTTCTTTATACTGCTCGTTAAATTCAGGGTCTTGCTGGGAACGATGTCCAAAATCTGTCATGTCTGGTCCATGATAATCATCAGACTGAACATAATTTTCAAATGCCCATTCATTCCATATATTGTTATTATATTTAAGTAGGTATTGAATGTTTGTATCTCCTTTAATAAACCATAATAATTCAGTTGCTACTAATTTAAAAGAAACCTTTTTGGTTGTAAGTAAAGGAAACCCTTTGGTTAAATCGAAACGCAATTGATGCCCAAATTTGGAAATTGTCCCGGTATGTGTGCGATCATCGCGTCTATTCCCTATTTCTAATATCTCTTCGCATAAGCCATGATAAGCTTCGTCGAATGGATTATACATGCGTACAACTCCTTATAAAAATATGTATTATATTAATAAACATTATACTAGAAAAGATGTATCGATAGAAGAGAGAGGGTTTTGAGTTTATAAAATTTTAAACCTTTTATGTAAAATATCTCATATAAAACAAGTTAATAAACAGGAAGGTGTTGAATTGATTGTTCAATCTTGACAATATGAATTTGAGTTTTTCTTACATAATATTTTTAAAGATTCAATGGACTGTTGTTTTATAAAAAAACCGAGTCACAACAAATGTTGACTCGGGATTTTCAAATATGAAATGCAAGTAATTGTGAATGTTTTATTTCTATTGGAGTGAAAGAACTCCATCCTCCATGAAATATGTTTTATCACAAAAATGAGTTAAACGTTCATCATGAGTAACAATCACACATGTTTTATTTCTTTCTTTCGTTTGTTTTTGAAGTATTTTCATTACAGCCATTGCATTATTCGTATCTAGTGAAGCGGTAGGTTCATCTGCTAGTATGATTGATGGATTTGTGTAAATAGCTTTAGCTATTGCCACGCGCTGTTTTTGACCGCCAGATATTTGATTTGGTAATTGATTGGTAATATCCGATAAATTTAGCTGTTTAACCAACTTTTGGTATTCATCTTCACTTAATGTATCTTTTTTATATTTACCAAGAAGTTTGAATTGTTGTTCGATTGTTAAAAAAGGCACGAGATTCGTCGATTGTAATATAAAACCTATTTCGTTAATTCTTATTTGAGATAACTGTTTTTCAGATAATATTGATATATTTTTGTTATTGATGTAAATATTTCCTGACGTAGGTCTTTGTAAGGCGCCAGCCATAGTTAAAAATGTACTTTTCCCTGAACCTGAGGGTCCCACGATAGCAATCAGTTCCCCCTGAATTATTTTTAAATCGGTAGGTTTTACTGCCTGAATCATTTGATTGCCATCTCTGAAAGATTTGCTCACTTGTTTGAACTCTAACATGTTTATGATTCCTTTCTATCCAATTGCTTTAAGTGGATTTATTTTTATTATAGACAACACAGAAAATAGACTGCCTAATAAAGAAATAATGATAAGAACAATTCCATATATCAACATCGTTAATAAATTAAAATGAATTGGAACGACAGGCGGTAAAAATGTACCTGTTAATAGTGTTAAGAGAAATCCTATGATTGTTCCAATTAAAGATAATATGAAAGTTTGAGCAAAAACCATTTTTGCTAAATAGCAGTTGGTAAAGCCTTGTGCTTTAAGTACACCAAATAAGTGTGTTTTTTGGAGTGTTATAACATATAAGAATACGCCAATTACTGTTGCTGAAATTATAAATAAGAAAACGATCATAAAGTTCAAAGTTAAATTTTGAGCTTTATAGCCAGGAAGATTTTTAATAAACTGCGATATTGAAATGCTTTCTAAATCTTTGTTAAGTTTATGATTTTTCCAATTTGAGTCTTTGATTACTATAGCATTTGTTTTATCTTTTGATAATTTGGGATTAAGTTTCTCAATGGTTTGATTATTAGAGAATAGCACGGGTGAAGCATTATATTTAGCACTTTCTACAATACCTACCACTTTTAGCTTTTCGTCTGATTGAGATAAAGATAAGATGTCACCTATTTTGAACCCCTTATCAGCTAATGTTTGATCAATGACTATTTCATTTGAACTTTCAACTTGATGACCTTTAATTATAGGCGGAATTAAAAATGATTTGTGTGTAACGCCAAAAAGTAACGCGTTTTCTTCCCGATGATGGTTTGAGATAATAACTCCTTGTTGTTTTAATGTGGTTGATTTTTCATAAGTATTTTGTACTTTGGATATATTGAATAAGGATTGCTCTACGGTTTGATTAGCTTCTTTTTTTAATATGATAGCGTCTGCATTCCACTTTTCTATACCTTCAGTATTCATTTTAATAAGGCCGTTTGCAAGTCCTGACAGTAGGAATAATAAATAACTTATAAGTACTAATATGCCAATGACTAAACTGAATTTAATTTTATTTCTTTTTATTTCATTCCAAGCTAAAAACATGAATGATGCACCTCAATTTTTTACGTAATCGTTGGTAGAGAAAATAATCAAATAGAATTAGTTAAAGAACAACTATATTTAATATAAGTATGATTGTAATTGAAAATAAAAAATAGGACAGGATTCATGTTGAATCGACTGTCCCACTCTTGTGAATGATATTACTTTTAGTGATTCTTTGACATAGCTATCTTATTAGACAATATTAAGTTTATTGACAATTATCATCAAAAGCATCTTTTAAATCCATAGCTATATCATTGATGTCGCGCCCTTCAATATGTTCGCGAGGTATAAAATGAACTAAATGTTGACCTTTAAATAATGCGTATGAGGGACTTGAAGGAACTTGTTGGATGTAATCTCTCATTGTTTGTGTTGCTTCTTTATCTTGACCAGCAAATACAGTTACTTTATGATCTGGTTTTACTTCATTTTGCTCTGCAACTGCAACAGCTGCTGGACGTGCTAATCCTGCAGCACAACCGCATGTTGAGTTGATTACAACAAATGTTGTATCATCATTATCTATATTTTGCATATACTGATTGACGTCATCACTCGTTTCAAGACTTGTGAATCCATTGTCTGTTAATTCAGCTCTCATTTGTTGTGCAAGTTCTTTCATATAAGCTTCGTATCCATTCATCATAAAATGCTCCTCTACTAATAATTGTTTCTAATTGTACTATATAGAAAATTAATTGCTTTTAGCGAACGTGTTTTCAATTTGTGGTAATAATTCATTCCAGTTAGCGTTATCTTCTTTATCAATTGATATAAAATCCAAAACATAGAATATTGATTTAACACCTTCTATTTCAAATAATCGATTAATAAATTCAGGTTGACCTTCTTGAGCGGCAGTATATGTTGTAGATGAGTTATCTTGACGTGGTTCACTCAACGAAACTTTCATTGTATTATGATTAGGTGTTTCTGAAATTGCTATAATCTCCATGTGACATCCTCCTATTGTAACTCATTACCAATTTGTTTAATTTGTTTACCGACCGTACATTCATTTATACAAAAATGATGTGCTTGTGTTTTACCGTGAGTTTTTCTATTGTGCTTTTTTAATGGACATTGGTGACAATAAATATTCATCAATTGGTCGATGTGTTGAATTGCTTGTTGTTCTGTATTAGTGAGTATAGCTTTCACTTCCCTTAGCTATAGACTATTTATATTTATACCCATTTCACATGTTTGTATTATAGCATTTATAAGTTGGGAATTTGAAATAATCAATTTTAGTTTTGAGAAAACTGATAACTTAGACGTTGGTTTAAGTTATTATTTATTTACTCTTCTTTTTTAGCATTGCATTAAAGATGAATTTTAAGTAAAATAGTATAGTTAATTTTGGCGGTTTCTAAACACCCGCTTTAACAAAATTTAGGAGGAAAGTTATATGTATAATGAAATATTTGGTATTGCGTCATTTATTGTTACATTCGCTTTAATGGTACTGATGTATCGCTGTTTTGGTAAACAAGGACTAATTGCTTGGGTAGCAATAGGAACGATTATCGCTAATATACAGGTCATAAAAGCGGTTCATATTTTTGGTATTACGGCTACACTTGGAAATGTCATGTTTGCTTCTATATATTTAGCTACTGATATATTAAATGACATCTATGGTCGTAAAGTTGCTAAAAGAGCGGTGTGGCTTGGTTTCTCTTCTACCTTAGTAATGATTATAGTCATGCAAATGTCATTGCATTTTATTCCTGCTCCAGTAGACAATGCGCAAAACTCATTAAAAATGATTTTTGATTTAGTTCCTAGAATTGCTATAGGTTCCATTATTGCTTATATCATAGGCCAACATATTGATGTATTTATATTCAGTATGATTAAAAAGATATTTAGCTCTGATAAGACCTTTTTTATTAGAGCATATGGTAGTACCATTTTAAGTTCTATCATTGATACCGGTTTATTTGTTTCAATTGCTTTTATTGGTACTATGCCTGGTACTGCTGTTTTTGAAATATTTATTACCACTTACTTGTTAAAACTAGTGTCAACTATTTTTAATGTACCATTTGGATATATCGCTAAGTCACTATATCGAAAAGGAAAGATAGAACAACTAGATAATGGGTATTGATATTTATTGTATCAGAAATATAGTTATACAAAAGCGAATCAGAGTTCCATGTGCTGAACTAGCTTCGAAATTCAATTTGGTTTGTCCGTAGAATTTTCGAGCGAAATTCTCAATGATAGGACCTACGACCAAAGTTAAATAAATCTTAATAAAAGGGCTAAATTTAGACATCAATGCCCTATTTGTTAGCAGAACCTGAAGTATATATGTTATCTTAGGTTCTGTTTGTTTTTGATTTAATTTTTAGTGCTTTGTCTTTTTAGTTTGATACAATAGAATAGATACATTTTAGTGAGTAGACAATTCTGAAGAGGAGTAAAAGTAATGGCTAAAATATATTTTGATGCTGCGACTAAAGGAAATCCCGGCCGAAGTGCTTGTGCGATTATTATTAAAGAAAATTCACAAAGATATACATTTACCCATGATTTAGGTAAAATGGATAATCATAGTGCAGAATGGGCAGCAATGTTACACGCTTTGGAACATGCACGCGAATTAAAAGTATCTAACGCGTTACTTTATACTGATTCAAAATTAATTGAAGATAGTATGATGCAAGGTAAAGTTAAAAATGCTAAGTTTAAAGTTTATTTTGAAAACATAGAAATCTTAGAGCAAAGTTTTGATTTGATGTTTGTGAGATGGATTCCACGAAAGCAAAATAAAGAAGCGAATCAACTTGCTCAACAAACACTATACAAACTTACATCACAATAATCTAAAGTGTTAATATGATATGTTACGTATTTAATTGTTTGTTCAACCTTACCAATAAGATTTCGGCTTTGAAAAGCTTATTATAATATGTTTGTACTGAATTATCGATGGTTAACAAAAAACAAGCCTGGGACATTAAGTCCCGGGCTTGTTCTGTGTTAAAGATATATTTTACTTTTTAGAACGCTTTTTGGTTTTTACAACTTTTTTAGTTGATTGAGGCGTTTTCTTCTTTTTAGAAGTAACTTTCTTCTGTTTTGTATCTTTGTTATCACTGTTTTGTTTACGCTTAACGACGGGGATTGAATGAATATCCTCTTCACTCAATTGCTTTTCTTTAGATTTCTTATGTTTAGCAACTGGAATTGAATGTTTGTCATCGTTTTGAATTTGTTCTTCTTTATCTATTTTACGCTTAGTTATTACAATTGGATCTATTTTATCAGTATCTGAAAGACGAATATCTTTGTGATGATTTTTTATCGATTGTTTTTCTTCTTCTTCTTTTTTACGTCTTTTAGCCAAAACTAACCAGAAACTAGAAAGTAAACCAGTTAATGTAATAACACCTACAGTTTTGCCGAAATTATCAACTAAATGTTTGAATAGGCTATCATTATCATTCTTATGAAGTTTTGGTTGCTGTGTTTCTTTGTTGATTTTACCTGGTTCAACACCCGTTCCTTTTAGAACTTCTTTGAATGTTTCAGTTTGTACGATATGGTTTGCAACATCCTTTTCTCTTAATCTAGCATCAAATTTTGAATGAAGATAATTAAAGTTATGCAAGGAATCGTTGAAAGATTGATTTATAATACTTACATTTACTTTCAAGATTTGCTCTATACCTTGTAATAATGCTTTGTGTACATCTTGTACGGTATGCGCACCACGAATTGAATTCATCGTTTCTAGTTGAATTTGTTTAATTCTATCAAGTGCCCATTGTTTTATAAAGTAAGAAGCAGATTGATTATTTAGTATTTGCTGAGTTTTGTTTACTACAACATATCCTAATTTATGTTCTGCTATATGTTTTTCACCTAGTAAATGTGCTTGGTTTAAAATATGTTTATATCTATTATTAAACTCTTGTTGTAATTGATTTAATTCTACTAAATTATGAGCATGCTCGACTTTTTCTAAAAATTCTTTTTGTAGTGCAGTTAATTGTTTATCAAACTGAGTTTTTTCATTAGAAGTTAAACCTTTTATTGTTTCAATTTCTTTGAAACCATTTTGGATTTGAGTATTAACATCAGTAATGATATCCTTTTTAGCTTTATTTAGCGTAAAGCGTTTAGGATCAAACTGATCTATTTCTTCAAAATCAGTTCGTTTTACTGTTTCAATATCTTTAATCGATTTTGAATGATTCACTTTATCGATGGCTTGCTTTTTCAATCTTTCAATTTCAGCTTTTGCATCTTCACGTTGAGTAGACGTTAATTCGTTATTAGAATCTATATCTTTGATTTTTTGTTTTACCAGAACATCAATTGTTTTTATAGCATCCTTTTTAGCTATTTGTAATTCTTTTTCTACAACTTTGACTGGAACATTTACAGTGACATATGAGCCATCAGCTAAAATAACCTTAACTTTAGCGGTTAGGTGATCAGCTACTTTATCAGTGTTCGGTAATGAAACAATATTGACTTTAAGTTCATCAGTTAAAGTCATAGCTCCAATTATAGATTCTAATGAAATAGTTTCATCTCTGTGAACAACCACCTCACTTGTTACTAGAGCATTTTGAAGGCTCAATTCAGGTAGTTCAAAAACTAATGGTTGCTGATCAGTATCCCAAATAATGATATGAGCTAAAGTATTAAATGCATGCTCTTTATTGTTATTGATATCATCAATTGAATTAGAATTTTCGATATGTTGAAGTGCATCTTTTTCTGTTTTATCAATATCTGCTAAAGCATGTGCCTTTTGAGAAGGTGTTAAATCAGTGTTGTTATTTATTGCATCTCGTTTCTTTTGTGATAACTCTTTTATCATTTGTTTAGCTTCTGCTTTGGCGATAATTAATTTTTTAGTAGTTTCAATGACTTCATCTAGTTTTGTTGTAGCATTTTCTATTTGTTGTTTGTTTATAGCTTGTTGAATTTCATTCTTAATTCCATTTACTAACTTATTAATTTGAGATATTAGTTTATTTTTTTCTTCATTTGATAAGTTTGGATTTTGACTAATTAAGTGATTTATATCTTCAACTTTTTGGTCAATCATTTGATTAGCATCTAGTTTTGCTTTAGGTAATTCATCTGCATGTATGTGTTCAATTGCAGATTGCCCTTCATCTTTTGCTTGATTAACTAAATCATTTGATGTTGCGTCATTAATATTAGAAAGCGCTTTTCTAGCTTCCTCATTTACCATTTGTTTAGCTTGAGCTTTAGAATTTGATGTTGCATTAGCGTGTTCAATTTCATCAAGTTGACGTTTGAGCGTATCTTTAATGTCATTATGTGCTTTTGTTTGAGCATCTTTAAGTCTTTCAATTCCATTTAGAAGTGCTCTAGCATCATCCATGTTTTGAATCATTCCAATTATGATATTAGCGTCTTTATTTGTACCGTTTTCTTTGTCAAGAACATTATTCGCTAAGTTGATAGCGTAATCATATTGTAATTTATGGTCTTCATCAGCATTTAAATATTCAATGTTGTCTTTTGTAGTTGCTGTTAATTGAGCTACATGTTCTTTTAAACCTTGCATAGCATCATTTAATTCTATTGCATTATCAACGATTTGATTAATTATTTTAATGTCTTTAGACGCTCTAATCTGATTAATTATTGCAGCTTTTTGAGCATTATTAAGTATATCTAATTCTTTAATAATAAATACTTCAGATTTTTGTTGATGTTCTTTTAGACGTCGTTCACCATTTAATTGGTCTTTAGCATTATCTATTTGTGTTAAAAGATGTTGAATGTCATTGATATTGACATTTGTACCGCTATTTTTATTTAATACGCCTTTAGCTTCTTTTAAAGCTTTGTTAAATTGACGTTTTAAATTATAATCAGCGTTTCTATAATTTAAACTTGCTTTAACAGGATTTACTAAAGTTTTAAGCTTATCTCTCAATAATTTCATTTTATCGTTTAATTCTAACGTTGATTGAGTGAGCTGAGATAACTCTGTTAAAGTATTTGCTGAATTTACCTTGTTTGTGACATCTTCAAGTTGTGCTTTATTTAAATCTTTTAATCCTTTTATTAATTTTAGATCTTTGCTCTTCTCAGTTGCAAGTCGTTGTTCACCATTTAATGCATTTTTTGTATCGTAAATGGCTTGACTAAGACCTAATACTTCTTCAATCGTTGCTGGATTTTCTGAAGTTTTAGAACTTGTTGCACTTGCTTGTTGTAGCGCCTCATCAAATTCAATTTGTAAATTCTTATCAGCATTAATATAATTCACACTATTTGGAACAGAAGTTGAATTACTTTCTATAGTATCTCGTAAGTCTTTCATTGCATTATCTAAATCACTAGCTTTAGATAATGTATTTGCTAAAGATGATAAATCATCAGAGTTGTGAATATTATTTTCAGCAATATGACGCTGTGCATCATTGATATAAGATAAAGATTGTACGTATTGAATTGCTTTAGCTTTAGCTTTTGATAAACGTTGGATACCATTTAAAGCATCTTTAGTATCCTCAATCACTTGTTTGAGTCCCTGAATTTGTTTTTCATCTAAATTTTTACCATTTTCTTTTGCAAGAACTTTTCGAGCATTACTTAAAGCATGGTCAAATTGTTGTTTTAAATCTTCATCTGAATTTATATAATTTGAGCTTGCTTGGACAGGAAAAGCTTGATTATTAAGTTCATCTCTTAAAGATTTCATTGCATCATTTAAATCAAATGCTTGATTCACGATTCTAGACAATTGTGCAATAGAATTAGTATTCATAATTTCATCATTTGCATGTGTGAATTGAGCTTTATTAATAAATTTTAAACTATCAATTAGTTTTTCTGCTTTTGATTTTGCAGCTGTTAAACGTTCAATACCGTTAAGTGCATCTTTAGTTTTGAATATATCATCTTTAAATGTATCAATTGCATTGAAATCTAAGTTCTGACCTTGAGTTTTGTTGAGTGCATCACGTGCATTGTTGATAGCTTGAGTAAAGTTATCTTTGCGTAGGTTATCGGCGTTAATATAATTTATACTTGCTTTGGTTGGAGCATAGTTATTAACGATTGCGTTAGCTAATTCACCCATAATGTCATTGAGGTTTGTGCCCTCGTTGACAATATGTTCTAATTCTAATAAATCATGCGATTGCGTTACTTTATCCTCTAAAGCAGACTTTTGAGCATTGTTTATTTTTTCTAGTGATTTGATATATTCTAAAGCTCGTGGTCTAGCATGATTTAATCTTTCGAAACCATTTAACGATGTTTCTGCATATATTAATTGTTGTAACGCTTGTTTTGTTTCATTTTGGGTTGCGTTAGTTTTTTGTATATCTTGTCCATGTTCAAGTGCTTCATCATAAGCGATGATTTTGTCGTCGTCGGCTTGTCTATAATTATCACTATTTTCAACAGAATCAGCATGATTAATGAATTGTTCTAATTTACCCATTACTTTGTTTAATGCCTGAGCATTGTTACTAACAGTAGCGATTTCTTCTAGTTTTGTTGCGTTTTTAACACTTTCTTTCGCAGTTTGTTGTTGTAATGAATTAAGATGTGTTAATTGATCAATTGTTTGATTAGCATGAACTTTAGCTTCTTCAACTCGCTGATCACCATCGAGGTTTTCTGATGCTTGAGTTAATTGTTCTAGTGCTTGTCGTACTTGATCTAAACTTACATTTGAGCCATTTATTTTATCAATAATCGCTTGAGCATGTGATACAGTTTGGTCTACTTTTTCCTTTTTATCCTCTGAAGCTTCAGTGTAATTAGGCAAAGTAGTATCTGTAATCACTACTTGAGTTTTATCTTCAAGTGATTTCATGGCTTCATCAAGGATTTTAGCTTGTTGCAGAAGTTGTTTAACTTCAGTTCTTAATGCTGCGTGAGAAATCATATCTTTTATAGATTGCTTTTGTGCATTATTAAGATAATTCATATGTTTAATTTCATCATTTGCATTTGATTTGTCATATGATAGTTTTTCTGCGCCAAATAGTATTTTTTCGTTAGCTAGGACATTATCCTTAACAATATCGACTTTATAAGGTTCTAATGTTGGATTTGTTGTCTGATTAAGTAGTTGTTCGGCATCAGCAATAACTCGATCGTATTGTTGTTGATATTTTGAATCTTCATTTAAATATTTACTATCGTTCAATATATTATTTTTATGAGCAACTACTTGTTGTAGTGTTTCCATAGCTTTATCAAGAGCTTGAGCATTATCTAAGTTCTTTGCAACTTTTTCGCGTGTTGTAGCATTTGTATTCGTATTTATCATTACCTCACGTTGAGCAACATTAAGATGAATTAGACCATTAATTACATTAGCGGCATCTTGTTGTGCATGAGCAAGTTTCTGATCACCATGTAAGTTATTTTGAGCTGTTTCGAGTTCATGAGTTATGCTATTGATTACTGTTGGATCCATTTCAGGATTTGTTTGTCTATGAATGATTGAATCAACATGATTTATAGCTTGTTGATACGCCTTTTTTTCAGGTTGATCTTCGTTAATGAATCGACTACTATCTAACACTTTATCTGCATTTTTATATACTTTGTTAAGTGCTTTCATTGCATGATTTAATGATTTTGCTTTTTCAATTGCTTGGGCAACTTCTGTTCTCGTTTTAGCAGTATATATTTGATTAGATATTGAACTGCTTTGTTGTGATGTTAAATCATCCAATTTACTTAATTCTTTATCAGCTAAATCGATAGTTTGATAAAGTTTTTGTTTACCTCTGAGTTGTTTTTTCGCTTGATTAACTTCGTTGATAGCATGCTCTATATCTTCAATAGATAAAGTTGGATTTACTGTTTGATTAAGTATTTCTGTCACATGATCAACGGCGTTATCGTATGTTTCTTGAACATCAGAATCTTCATTAATATAGTTACTTGACTGTTTGACTTGCTCTTTATCTTTGATACTTTCTTCTAAATTCTCCATAGCATGATCGAGTAGTTTTGCTTGGCCAATAATAGCCGCAACTTCAGTTCTGGTAACTGCGTTATTAATTTTTTCATTTAATGCGTTTTGTTGTGCTTGATTTAAGTGCATCAATGTAGGTATCGATTGATGTGCGTTTTGCTTATCAGCATCTAATAATTCAACGCCATTTAAGTCATTATTCGCTTGATTTACACCATCCGTTAGTTGCTTAATTATTTCTTTATCCAATGTTGGATGTTGTTCATTGATAATATTTTCGACTTCTCTAACTGCGTGATTATATTGCTCTTTTTTAGCATCACTTGCATTAATATATTTGCTCTCTTGTCTTACGGATGATTGATTTTGAATGCTGTTTCTTAAATGCTTCATAGCGTCATTTAAAGCTTGAGCACTTTGAAGTTGTTCAGCTACTTTTTCTCTTGTTTGAGCTTCATTAACCAATCTATTTATGGCATCTCTTTGTGGTGCATTTAAATCGTTTAAACTATTAATCAATAAGTTTGCATTTTCTTTTGCTTGTTGTAATTTATGTTCTCCATCGAGTGCATTGATGGCATGCTTTATGTTATTGATTGCATTCTCTATTTCGTCATGAGACATCGTAGGGTTTGCTACTTGATCAATGATTGATTGTGCATGATTAATTGTATCGTTGTACATATTTTGAGGTGTACTATCCTCGTTTATATAATTGTTTGATTGTCTCACATTATCTTGTTGAGCAACGATATCTTTAAGTTTTTTCATATCATTATTTAAAGCTTTCGCTTTGTTATAGATATTATTTACTTGTGAAACTATAGTTGCTTGTTCAATTTCATGAGTTAATGCTTCTTTTTGAGCTTGATTGAGGTTATCTAAGTGATTGACTGCAAAAGTTTTTGAATTTTTATTGTCATTCAATTCACGTTCACCATGAAGTGCATCTTTAGAAATTTTTACATTTGATGTTGCACGTTCCACCTCTAAAGGATTCATAGTTGGATTAGATGTTTGATTGATTATTTGTTTTACACGATCAACGGCATTGTTATATGCAGTTTGATTACCAACAGTTTCATTGATGTAGTTACTTGTTTGTTTAACTTCATGTTCATCAGTAATACTTTGACGTAAAGTATTCATTGAATCATTTAAAGCTTGTGCTTTATTAATTACTTGATGTACTTCAGAACGGGTTTGAGTTTGTTGAATTTCTTGATTTAATTGTTCTTTTTGAGCTTGGTTTAGACCAGTCATTTGATTAATAGTATTGATGGACTGTTGTTGAGCTTGTTTTAGTTTTTGTACGCCATGTAAATCGTTTTTAGCTTCAGTAATTTTATCAGCAATAGTGTTAATATTAGTTGGAGACATATTTGGATTTGTTTGTTCAGCAACTATGTTTTTACCTCTATCTGTATACTCATCAAAGTTAACTTGTTGAGAAGTATCTTCATTAATATAATTACTCGTTTGTTTTATTGCGTCATTACCAGTTAAAGCATCATCTAATTTTTTCATCGCATCATTAAGTTGATTTGCTAATTGAACTACTTTTTGTACTTCTGGTCTAGAATTAGAGTTTTGAACTTTAGTTTCAAGATTACCTCTTTGCGCTTGATTTAAGTAATTTAACGCATTTAATGTTGCTTGAGCATCTGTCTTGTCGTTAGCAAGTTTTTGATCACCATGTAAATTATCTTTAGTTTGTTTAACTTCATTTAGGACACTTTGAATCTCATCATTTGCCATTACTGGTGTTGGTTGATCATTAATTATATTTTTAGCTTTATTTACGGCTTGATTATAAGCATTTTGTTGTTCAGAATCTTCATTGAAGTACTTACTACTTTGTAAAATTTCATTATTATCAGCAATAGAATCTCTAAGTGCTTTCATTGTATTATTTAATTGTTTAGCACTTGCAATTTTTTCTCCTACTTGGCTTCTTGTTGGTGCACTGAAAATATGATTTAAAATCGTATCTTTTTGCCCGTTCGTCAAGCTATTAAGGTTTTGTAGTTGTTCTGAAGCTTCTTTTTTATCTTCTGATAGTTTATTACTACCGTGTAAATCATTAAGTGCTTGTTTGATATTTTCAATAGCTTGATCTATTTGATTTTTATCCATGATAGTTGGATGAGCAGTTATCAAATCTTTTGCTGCTTGAATTGCATGATTATAAGCATCCTGTTGGCTGGAATCTTCATTAATGAAATCACTATTTTGTTTTACTGTATTGTCATTGTTAACAATTTGTTGTAGTTGATTCATAGAGTTATCTAATTGTTTAGAGTTATTTACGATATCATCTACCTGTTGTTTAGTTTGAGCTTGATTAATTAAATCATGTTGTTTATCTTTTTGTGATTGTGTTAATCCTTGCAAATGTTCGATGCTTTGATTTCCGTCTGACTTAGCCTCTGCTAATTTAGATTGCCCATTTAAATTATTTTCAGCAGTTTTAATCGTTTGAGTTGCTCTATTTATTACATCTTTATTAAGCTCTGGTGGTTGGGTAGTTGCAATAATTTGAGAACCATAATTTAACGCAGAATTGTAATTTGCTTGAAGACCACTGTCAGCATTTACATATCTACTATCAGCCTTGATTTGTTCTTTTTTATTTATTTCAGTTTTCAGTGCTTTCATAGCTTCATTAAGTTCTTTTGCTTTTTGTAAGGCTTCTTGAACTTCTGGTTTGGTTGATGCTTGGTTAACTAATGTTTTTTCAGCAAGAACCTGTCCAGGATTTAATGCTTGTAAATTATCAATTTCAGCAACAGCTTGATTTTTAGCCTCTTGAAGTTTTTGCTCACCATGTAAACTTTCTCTAGCATTTTGCAATTCTAATAAAGCATCTTCAATTGTAGCTTTATCTAAAGTGCTACTTGGAACGCCGTTGATAATGTCTTTAGCTTTTTGAAGTGCATTACTATATTCATTTTGTGCCGCTTCATCTTCATTGATAAAGTCGCTTAATTTTTTAACACTGTTTTCAAGAGCAACTTCATTCTCAAGTTGACGCATAGCTTCATTAAGTGCTTTAGCATGATTTAAATCATTAGAAACTTCAGTTCTTGAAGGAGCAGAGTTAATCTCATCATGCTCGCTTTGTCTTTGAGAATTGTTTAGATTTGTTAAATAGTTTAATTCATTGGTTGCATCTTGTTGTGCTTTTTGTAATTTTTGATCACCATGTAAATCGTTTTTAGTTAAATGAATGTTTTGAATGGCATCTGCTATTTTATTGTTGTTTAAAACATCATCTGTAGTGCCGTTTAATATTTCTCGACCTTTTTGAATGGAGTCATTATAAATATTTTGAACTTGCGGATCTTCATTAATATATTTACTTTGTTGATGAACGTTTGACTGTTCTTCTACGAGTGTTTTTAGTGTGCCCATTTCGTTATTTAACTTATTAGCTTGTGCAATTATTTCTGCCACTTGCTGTTTAGTTTGAGCATGATTAATTAAGTCATTTAATGCTTGCTTTTGTTTATCATTTAAATTTGTTGATTGATTTATTATTAAATTTGAATCTGCTTGATTTTGTGCAAGTTTATTCGCACCGTGCAATGAATCTTTTGCTTGAATGACCTTTTGAGTAATAGCTTGAATATTACTTATATCCATAGTTGGGTCGTTAAGTTGATTTATGAGTTGTTCAGCTTGGCTTACAGCATTATCGTACGCTAACTTTTTCTCAGAATCTTCATTGAGATAGTTACTAGAATTTAGAGTAGCATCCTTATCGGCTATACTTTGTTTAAGTTGTTGCATAGCTTGGTTTATTGCTTTTGCTTCTTCTAGTTTCTGAGTTACTGCAGGTTTAGTTGTTGTTCTGCCTATATCTTGGATTAATTTTGTTATTTGAGCTGAATTTAATCCGTCTAGATTTTGTATTTCATTCTTTGCAATTTCCTGTGCTTGTCTTAATTTATTATCACCATGAAGATTTTGTTCAGCATCATTAATTTCTTGAATGGTACGATTGATATCAGTACTACTTATTGTTGGATTATTTTCTGAATTAATTATTTCCTGACCTTTTGCGATAGCTTGTTCATATGCTTCTTTTTCAGAGACATCTTCATTAATATAGTTACTATTTTGTCTTACTAATGACGCTTTGGCTACTGCAACTTTTAATTCTTCCATTTTTCCATTTAAGAATTTAGCATGACTTAACTGTTTAGCAACATTTGCTCTGCTTGTTTGTTGGTTAATGATGTTTTCCAATGCTTGTTTTTGTGGTTCAGTTAAACCAGTAAAGTTAGTAATTTGTTGTTTAGCATCTGTCTTTGCATCTTGAAGTTTTTGATCTCCATTTAATCCATTTATAGCTGTATTTATATCTTGAGTTGCTTGTTTGATTATTTGAGGATCCATCGTCGCATTGTCTTCACCAATAATGTTATTTATTTTATCTACTGCATGATTATAGGCATTTTGTTGAGCTAAGTCTTCATTAGTATAATTGCTATTTTTACGAATTTGCTCTTGATTCATAATGCTATCTCTCATTGCTTTCATAGCATCATTAAGCTCTTTTGCTTTCTGCAATTCTTGAGCTAAACTTTCTAGAGTTGTCACATGGTTGATGTTATCCTTAACAGTTTGGCGTTGTGGAACATTGAGACTGTTTAAGCTATCTATGTCGTTTAAAGCATTGTCTAAAGCCTGTTTAAATCTGGATTCTCCATTTAATTCGTTATGCGCTTGGTCTATCTTGTTTAATAAATCTTGTAATGCTTTATGATCTAATGTATCTGGATGATTATGAATTAAATCCTCAGCTTCTTTAATAGCATTATCATAATTTTGTTTTTTATCATTATCAGCATTAATGTAATTGCTTAAATGTTGAATTTGATCTTTATCATTTATGACTTTATGAAGTGTACTCATATCACCATTTAATTGTTTAGCAATCTCTAGTTGTTTATTTACCTCATCTCGAGTATCAGCATTATTAATTAACGGTTTAAAATGGTTTTTTTGTTCTTCGGTTAAGTCATCTAAATGATTTAATTGATTATTAGCATCTTGTTTAGATTGAGCTAATTTTTGATCACCATGTAAATTATTCACTGCATCTTTAATATTTTGAAGTGTATCAGCAATTTTTTGTTTATCTAAGGTTGGATTAGATGTTTGATTAATTATTTCTTTTGCAGCTTGGATTTTATCATTATAAGTTTTTTGTTTGTCTGAGTCTTCATTTATGAATGGGCTGCTATTTGAAATTTGATCATCTTGATTCACTTGATCTTCAAGTTGTTTCATAGCTTCATCAAGCGCTTCGGCCTCTTTAAGTTTTTCTGCAACTTGGTCCCTAGATGTAGCTCCATTAATAGCTTGTATAAGCGCATCTTTTTGAGGTTGATTAAGATGATTTAAGTTACCAATGGCTTGATTAGTTGTATTTTTGTCTTGCTGTAATTTTTGAGCTCCATGAAGGTTATCTTGTGCTTGTTTAATATTATTTAAAGCATTAGTAATGTCTTGTGCATTTAAGTTAGGATTTGAGCTGTTATTAATAATGTCTTCCGCTTGTTTAAGTGCATTATTATACGCATCTTTTTGTGCAGAATCTTCATTTGTATAATCACTGTTAGCATGAACACCATCTTTTTGCGCAACTTGTTCTTTAAGTTTTTTCATTGCGTCATTTAGTGCTTTTGCTTGCTCAATTTTTTGCTTAATATCATCTCTACTATTAGAAGTGTTAATTTGTTCTCTGAGTTTTTCACGTTGTGCATCTGTTAAATCTGTTAATCCATCTAGTTCTGTCGAAGACGTTTGTTTGTCTTGATTTAATTTTTCAGCACCATGTAAAGCTTGTTCTGCATTTTGAACGGATTGAGTTGCTTGGTCAATGTTTGCTTTAAGTAATTCAGGGTTTTGAGTTTCGTTAATAATAGTTTCAACACGTTGAACTGCATCATCATAGTTTTGCTTAATTTGAGGATCTTCATTTAGATATTTACTATCTGCTTTCACTTGATCTTTTTTAGCAATACTTTGTCGTAACTCACCCATAGCATTATCTAATTGTTGAGCGGTTTGTAAGTTTTGTTGAACTTGTTCTAATGTTGATGCGCTATTAACTAGATTTTTCTCTGCATCTTTTTGGGCATTGTTCAAATTAGATAGATTTCTGATTGTTTGATTGGCATTATTTTTAGCTTCCTCTAATCTATGATCACCGTCTAAGGCATCTTTAGTATTTTTCACGGTTTGTGTTGCTGTAGTGACATTACCTTTATTAATTGTTGGTTGATTCGTTCCATTTATTATATTTTGAGCATTTTGTACAGCTGCATCATATGCTTGTTTCTTAGATGGTTCCGCATTGATGTAATTACCGTTTGAAACAATATTAGTATAATCTTTAATACTTTCTTTTAAGGCACCCATTAAACCATCTAAAGCTTGAGCTTCTGTTAAATCGTGTTGGACTTGCGTACGTGTAGATTCATTATCAATTAAAGAATCTTCCATATGTTTTTGAGCTGAATTCAAATTCTGTAATTGAGCAATCGTTTGTTTAGCACTATCTTTATCGTGTTGTAGTTTAGTATCTCCATGAAGATTAGATTTAGCTTGAGTTACGGCATTTGCCAATTGATTGATTGTATCTGAGCTTAACGTTGCTTGAGTTTCATCGATAACTTGTTGAGCATTATTTACAGCATTGTCATAAGCTTGTTGTTGGTCATGATCCTCATTAATATATTTACTACTATTTTTAGTATCGTTTTTATCTTTAATGCTTTTACGTAAACCAAGCATTGCAGTATCTAATGTTGTTGCTTCTTGACGAATATTTCTCACTTCATCACGTGTTGTTGCTGCAGTTACTTTAGCTACTTCAGCATTTTTCTGAGGTTCATTGAGACTCGTTAAACCACGTATTCCAGTTTCAGCAGCTTGTTGGTCTTGTGTCAGTTTTTGAGCACCATGTAATGCATCTTTTGTAGTGTTAACAGTTTGAGTTAAACGTTCTATAGCTAATTTGTCTAGAACAGGTTGAGCATTGTTGTTGATTGTAGCTTGAGCTTCATTGACAGCATTATCATAATTGTGCTGTTCAGGTTGATCTTCATTGACATAATTGCTACTTTGTTTTACTTGATCAACGTTTTGAACACTGTTTCTTAAAGCTTCCATCGCATGGTTCAATTCAGTTGCTTTGTTTAATTCTTCTTGTACTTTTGTACGGGTATTAGCTGAATTAATTAATAGATTTAATTCACGCTTTTGACCGTCATTTAAGCTATTTAACCCATTGACAGTTTGTGTAGCTTGTTGTTTAGCATTAGCTAATTGTTGAACACCATCAAGATCTTGTTGTGCTTGTTGAACGCGTGATAGCGCTTGTTCAATTGTAGCTTTATTAAGCTCTACGTTTGGTGTGGCATTGATGATATTTTCTGCGTTCTGTAGTGCTTGATCGTAAGCTGTAACTTTAGTCGGATCTGCGTTGATATATGCACTGCTACGTTTGATGTCCTCTTTATTTTGAATGCCATCTCTTAAATTACTCATAGCAGAATTTATTTCTTTAGCTGCAGCTAACTTTTGAGCAACATCTGTTCTTGTTTTAGCTTGATTGACTAAATCTTTTTCGGCGTTGATTTGAGCTGTGTTCAAACTAGATAAACCTTCTATTTGTCTATTTGTGCTTTCTTGGTCAGTGTGTAATTTATTTTCTCCACTTAACGCTGTTTGAGTCGTATTGATTTGATTAATAGCCTGCTCAATTTCATTTTTGTTCATGATTGGATCTTGAAGTTTATCAATAATAGTTTGACCGGCTTGTACAGAATTATCATAGTTATGTTTTGGTTGTTCATCTTCATTGAAATAATTACTTTGTTGGTGAACGTTATTTTGTTGGCCTACTTTATCTCGTAAAGCTTGCATTGCAGTATTTATTTCTCTATCCAAAGTTAATTGTTGATTAACTGCTGGGATTGTCTGCTGTGCTTGAACATTTTCAATTGCTTTTTGACGTTGTGCATCATTTAATGCTGTAAGTTTATTGATTCCAGTAATCGCATTATTTTTAGCTTCTTCTAATAGATGTGAACCTTGTAACGCATTTTGAGCGTCAGTCAATTGTTGTAACTTTTGTTCAATTTCCGATTTATTTAATGTTGGATTACCGATTTCATTAATAATATTTTCTGCTTCTTGAAGTGCTTGATCATACCCACGTTGATGTTCAGTTGAATCATTAATGTAATCGCTACTTTGTTTGACATTAGTCTTTTCAGCTACTTTATCTCTTAATTGTTTCATTGCATTATTTAATGATTTAGCTTCATTAAGATGCTCTTCTACTTCAGAACGTGTATTTGAACCGTTGACTAAGGATTCCTCACCAGATTTTTGAGGGTCATTTAAATAACCTAATTGTCCAATTTCTTGATTAGCAGTTCCCTTATCTCTTTGTAACTTTTCTACACCATGTAAATCATTTTTAGCTGTGTTAATTCGGCTAATCGTTTGATCAATAGTAGATTTATTTAATTCTGGATTGTGTTGACCAGTTATATATGTCGAGCCATTATCAATTGCATTATCATAAGTATTCTTTTGAGTTGAATCCTCGTTAAAATAATTACTTGTTGAATGTATTGCATTTTGATTGTTAACTAAGTCACGTAATGTTTGCATTGATTGATCTAATGCTTCAGCATCACGTAATTTATTAGCAACTTGGTCTCTAGTTTGAGCGCCATTAACGGCTTGATTTTCTTTTGTTTTTTGCTCGTTTGTTAATCCGCTTAGGTTGTTTATTGAAGCAACAGCATCTTCTTTAGCTTTAGTCAGTTTAGCTTCACCGTTTAGATTGTTAATTGCAGAATTAATATTATTAATTGCTTGTTCAATTGTTACTTTATCTAATTCAGGGTTTTGTGATTTGTTTTTAAGCGCTTCTGCACTTGCAATCGCATTTGAATATGCTTGTTGTTGGTTCGCATCTTCATTGATAAATTTACTGCTATTTATCATTTGGTTTTTACCATTGATAAGGTGATTCAGTTGTTCCATCACCTTATTTAGTTCTTTAGCTTTTGCTAATTGAGAAGCAACTTCTGTTCTAGTTTGAGAACTGTTGACTAAACCTTTTTCACTATTTCTTTGCGCATCAGTCAATTGATTTAACGTATTGATTTCTTGATCGGCATTTTCTTTAGCACGACGTAATTGTTCTTCACCATCTAAAGCATTTTTAGTAGTAAGAATCGCTTGTGCTTTTTGGTTAATTGAATTGGCATCAAGAGTGGCTTGTTGTTCATTAACTATTTCTTTAGCATTATTTAGAGCCTCAGTAAAGGCATGTTGTTTTTCGGGTTCAGCGTTAATATAATTACTTTCGTTTGTTACTGATTCGTTGTCAGAAATGTTTTGTCTCAACGTGTGCATTGCACTATTTATTTGATTAGCCTTACTTTGCTCTGCAGTTACATCAGTTCTTGTATGAGCAGTGTTAATAGCTGTTTTAATAGCCTCTTTCTGAGGTGTGTTTAAATCAGCTAATGTATTAAGTGCATTAATTGCTTCCGTTTTAGCAGTTGTTAATTTTTGTTCACCATGCAGTGCATTCTCTTTAGTTGAAATGTTACTGATTGCGTTATCAACTAAAGTTTTATCAAGTACTGGATCAGCTGTTTTATTAATTATAGTTTGTCCCATTGTAATGGAATCATTGTAGGCAGATTGCTCAGGTTGATCTTCGTTAATATAAACACTTGTTTTTTGTACTGTAGGTTGTTTAGCAACTAATGATTTTAACGTGCCCATAGAACTATCTAGTGACTTAGCTTGGTTAAGTTGTTCTTGTACTTCCGTACGAGTTTGTTTACTATTTACCAGTTCCTTTTCTTTAGCTTTTTGAGTATTAGTTAAGTTTGGTAAGTTACCGATTTCTGTATTAGCACTACTTTGTGCTTGTTCTAACTTTTGTTGTCCATGTAAATTCTGATGGGCAGTATTTACTGCTTGTGTTTTTTGATTTACTACGTCACGGCTCATTTCAGGGTTAGATTGTGCATTTATCAATGTTTGAGCATGAGTAACGGCTTGATTGTAAGCTTCTTTTGGACCATTATCTTCATTTATATAATTGCTATTTGCTTTAACATTGTTAACGTCGTTCACACTGTTACGTAATGCTTGCATAGCAATATTCAATTGATTGTAATCTTGTAACTGACTCGTAATATTTGTTTTTGTAGAAGCTTTGCCTACATTTTCTTTAGCTTTGTTACGTTGAGCTTCATTTAGATAAGTTAAACCATCAATGGTTGTATTAGCATCTCTTTTAGCTTCAGCCAATTTGTCATTACCATTTAGATCATTTTTAGTCGTATTGACTCTTTGTGTAACTTTATTAATTTCAGCTGGATCAAGTTGTGCTTGATTAGCATCAGATTGATTAATCAGTTGTTTAGCATTGTTAACAGCGTTATTATAAGCATCTTTTTTGTCTTTATCTGCATTAATGTAATTGCCGTCATGCAATTCATCGTCATAGTTAGCAATAGTTTGTTTCAGTTGAGTCATTGCTGTGTTAACAGTATTAGCTTTTTCTTTAGCTTGATTCACTGAATTGATGTTTGGAGAGTGATTTATAGTATCAGTTAAAGTTTGTCGCTGAGCATCGTTTAAATCATTTAAGGTATTTAAATGATTAAGTGCTTGTTGTTTAGCAACTTCTAATCTTTGATTTCCATCTAACGCAGTTTTCGTACGTTTAACATCTTCAGCTTTTTGATCAATCACATCAGCACTCATTGTCGGACTTTGAGTTTGGTTTAAAATACCTTTAGCCGCATTGACTGCATTGTCATAGTCTTGACGTTTATTGTTAGATGCATCTAAATAATTTTCTTGTTGTTTTTGATTTTCGTAATCTGCAATACTTTCACTTAATGCTGTCATAGATTGATTTAAAGTATCAGCCTTATTTTTAATCGTTTCTAAAGTATTATGATTAGGTGCTGAGTTAACTTGAGCTTTAAAATTATCTTTTTGCGCGTTATTTAAATGACTTTCATTATTAATATGATTGATATATGGCTCTCTATTTAATGTAAGTTGAGAACGTGCAGTGTCTAATGCTTGTTTATGTGCATTTGCTTCATCTGTATTTTGTCTAATTTCAGCTACAGTAGGTTGACCACCTAAAACTTTAGATATTTTTTCAAGGTTTTGTCTAGCTTTTGCTAATTTATCATTATAATTGTTAAGCGAATCTTGAGTCATGCCGTCAGTATCTGTTTGTTGGTTAATACTGTTTTCTAATCTATTTTTAGCTTCTTGAAGTTGAGTTTTGTCTGGAACAAGTGAAGTTCGAGCATTTTGTAAATCTTGTATGACTTGTTGTGCATTAGCAACGCTCTCTTTAACTTGTTCTACTGTCGGATTACGTTTAAGTAATTTATTTACTTTGCCTTTTTCTATAATTGCTGCACTTAAGCTATCATTGTAATTATCCACTGAATCTTGAGTCATTCCATCTGTGTTAGTACCTTGATCAATTTCATCTTGAAGTTGTCTTTTTATTTTTTCTAAAGGTTGAGTATCAACTTGTAAGTTATTCTTAGCTTGTGTTAAATCGTTACTGATTCGTTCCGCTTCTGCTTTATTCGTTTTGATTGCATTAACATCTGGATTGTTCGCTAAAACGTTATTAATTGTGTTAATTTCGTTTTTAGCTATTTGTAGTTTTTGATTATAATTTGCAACAGATTGCTGAGTCATACCATCTGTACTAGGTACCTGGTCGATGTTATTTTGTAACGCTGTTTTAGCGGTTTCTAATGGTTCTTTATTAACTGTTAACCCGTTAATTGCTTGAGTTAAGTTTGTAGTTTGCTGATTGACTCGGTCTGTTTCAGTTGTAATTTGTTGTTCATCGGCATCGCCGTTATTAATTAATGCTAAAGCAGTGTTAGATTCATTTTGGGCTACGCGTTTAGCGTTTTGATAAGCCTCTATAGATTGTTGTGTCATACCATCAGTTTGTACAGTTTGATTAATTTTATTTTCTAAATTTAATCTTGCAGCTTTTAATGCATCATTATTTGATAGCGGTTGAAGTTGATTAATTGCTTCAGTTAATTGTTGATTCAACTGATTTACTTGTTGTAATGCATTATTTACCTCTTGAACAGTACGTATAGGTTTTTGTATCACAGCGTTGGCATTATCTTTAGCAGAAGTAATTTGTGTTTCTAATGATTGAATTGCTTTATTATATGCATTGATACTTCTTGGCTTTTTATTATTTGTATCGCCTCTTCTGTTTAATTGTTGAACTGCTGTTTGTAATTCAGTAGTATCTGCAGTTAATTGCTGTTTAGCATCATTCAAATGTGCTAGTGCTTGTTCAACTTTAGATTTCTCGTCTGAAATTTGTTTTGCAGTTGCATCGCCATTGTTGATGACAGCTTCTGCATTTCTGATAGCACTTTGAGCCTCATTTCTCTTAGCTTCATAGTTATTAATAGAATCTTGAGTCATACCTGTTGTTAATGGTTGATCATTAACTGATTGCTGAAGTTGATTTTTAGCTGTGACAAGTGCACTATTATTCTCTTTATTTTGAAGTATATGAATCGCGTCATTAACTTTAAGTTGTACAGCTTCAACTTTTTGTAATGCTTGTGCTACTTCATTAACTGAAGGGTTACTATTTTCAAGAATTTGATGTGCTTCTGATTTAGCGTTATTGTATTGCGTCTCAATAGCTTGTCGAGCAGCTTGGTATTGTTGAATACTAGCAGGTTTTTTACCATTTGTATCAACATTTTGTATTAATTGGTTATAAGCATTTTCCAATTGAGACTTATCAGCACGTAAATCGTTTTTGGCTTTGTTTATTGCATTAATCGCTTGATTTACTCTATTTGTTTCGTTAGTAATTTGTTGCTCAGTGGCATCGCCATTGTTAATGATTTGTTGAGCTTTTTGTATTTCATCTTCAGCTTCACGTTTTTTTGATTTATAGTTATTAGCAGTATCTGTTGTCATGCCTTGTGTTGGATCTACTTCATTAACAATTTGTTGAAGTTGTTGTTTCGCTTGAACCAATGCATTATTATTCTCTTTATTTTTAAGCATTGCTATCGCTTTATCTAATTCAGGTTGAACAGCTTTTATTTTGTTTAACGCAGCAGTCACTTGTGATACTTGAGGATTGTCATTTGTTAAAATACTGTTTGCTTCATTTTTAGCTGAATCAATTTGAGTTTGAATACGTGACTTAGCTTCATTGTATTTCCTGATACTTGCAGGCGTTTTACCGCTCGTATCAATATTTTGAGTTAATTGATTATATGCATTTTGAAGTTCCTCTTTATCTGCTCTTAAACCAGTTTTTGCATTATTTAATGCTTCTAAAGCGCGTTCAACATTTGTTTTGGCGTTAGAAATTTGTTGTGTAGTCGCATCGCCATTATCGATAACTTGTTGTGCTTTTGATATTTCTTGTTGAGCAGCTTGTTGTTTTGAATTGTAATCATCTTTAGTTTGTTGCGTCATACCTTCTGTTGAAGGGACTTGGTCAACTGCCTGTTGAAGTTGTTCTTTGGCTCGAACTAGTGCACTATTATCTTCTTTATTTTGTAAAAGTGCTCTGGCTTCGTTTAATTTTTGTTGTACTTCTCTTACTTTATTTAGTGCATTGTTGACATCAGCTACACTTGGATTTTGCTCTTTTAAAATGCGATCTGTATTTGTTTTAGTGCTGTTCAATTCGTTACTAAATTGTTGATATCTTTGATTGTACGCAGTGATAGAAGCTGGTTTCTTATTATTTAAATCCGTTGGTTGAATCAACTGATTATATGCTTGCTGTAATTCTTGTTTATCAGCTCTAAGCGCTGATTTGGCGTTGTTCAATTCACTGAGTGCTTGCTCTACCTTAGATTTCTCATCAGACACTTGTTGTACACTAGGTTGAGCGTTTTCAATAATTTTATTTGCATTTTGTATAACTTGCTCTGCTTTTTGACGTTTAGCGTTATAATTTTGAATTGTTGCTTCAGTCATACCAGTAGTACTTGGTTGATTATCTAGACTTTGTTGCAAAGCAGTTTTTGCATTAATCAATGGTTGTTTATCAACAGTAAGACCTTGTTTCGCCTGTGTTAATTCATTATTGATTTGTTCCGTCTCAACTTTGTTTGTTCTGATAGCATTAACATCTGGATTGTTAGCTAAGACATTATTAATTGAGTTTATTTTATCTTTGGCTTCTTGTAGTTTACGTTCATAGCTTTGTACAGATTGTTGCGTCATACCATCAGTGCTAGGTTTTTGGTCAATATTTGCTTGTAACTGATTTTTGGCAGTTTCTAAAGGTTCTTTATTAACTGTTAAGTGATTGATTGAATTTGTTAATTCAGACAGCTTTTGATTTAATTTTTCTATTTCTGTAGAAACTTCTTGATCAGATGCATCACCATTATTAATAAGAGTTTGTGCAATACTAGATTCATTTTGAGCTTTTATTTTAGCTTGCTTATAATTCTCAACAGATTGTTGAGTCATACCGTCTGTTTGAACGGTTTCATTAATTTTACTTTCAAGTCGATTACGAGCTTCTTTTAAGCTTTCTTTATTCGCTAAAGGTTGTAATAAGTTAATTGTATCTGTTAAGCGTTGGTTCAATTGGTTTACTTCATGCAATGCATTATTTACTTCTTCAACAGAACGAATAGGCTTATTGATGATAGTATTTGCTCTATTTTCAGTCTGTGTAATTTCAGATTGTAGCGAATGAATAGTATTGTTATAAGCACTAACACTGCTAGGCTTTTTGTTGTTTGTGTCGCCTCTCCTACTTAATTTCCGTACTTCAGTTTTTAAAGAAGTTGTATCTGCCGTTAAATGTTGTTTTGCTTCGTTAAGTGCATTAGTTGCCTCTTCAACTCGAATTTTATTTTCTGTTATTTGTTCAATAGATGCATCCCCATTATTAATAATAGTGTCAGCAGAACTTGCTATATTTTGTGCTTCTCTACGTTTTGTTGTGTAATTATTAATAGATTCTTGAGTCATACCATTTAGTGATGGTTGACTATTAATCGCTTGATCTAATTTTTCTTTTGCTCTAACAAGTTCGCTATTATCTTCTTTATCTTGAAGTATATTAATAGCTTTTGTAACCTCTGGTTGAATTGCATTTATCTTACGTAAAGCATCTTCTACTGCATTTACAGTAGGGTTTGTATTTTCAAGAACATTATGTGCTTCATTTTTAGCGGTATTATATTGGTTTTCGATATTTCGTCTTGCAGACTTATAGTTTTGAATACTAGATGGTTTTTTACCATTGGTATTAACATTTTGTATAAGTTTATTGTATGCAGTCTGTAATTCTCTTTTATCAGCTCTTAAGTCATTCTTAGCATTTTGTAATGCTTGTAATACTTGCTCTACTTTAGATTTTTCAGAAGAAATATCTTGAGCAGTAGCATCTCCATTATTAATAATCATGTTCGCTTTTTGTATTTCATTTTGAGCTTCTCGCTTTTTAGCGTTGTAATTATTAATTGTTTCTTGAGTCATACCGTGTGTTGGATCTGTATCATTTACTGCATTTTCAAGTCTGTTTTTAGCATTGACTAATTCTGTATTATTTTCTTTGTTTTGAAGCATGTTGATAGCTTCTGTTAATTTTGGTTGAATAGCTTTGATTTTGTTCAATGCTTGAGTTACTTGTGATACTTGTGGATTATCATTACCTAAAATTCGCTCCGCTTCATTTTTAGCATCATTAATTTGATTTTGTATTCTGGCTTTGGCTGTTTCGTATTGACGTATACTCGCCGGTTTTTTACCATTGGTAGATACGTTCTCAATTAATTTGTTATATGCAGTCTGTAACTCATTCTTATCAGCTCTCAGATTACTTTTAGCATTAGTTAAAGCTTGCATTGCTTGCTCTACTTTAGATTTTTCAGAAGTAATTTCTTGAGTTGTAGCATCCCCATTATCAATCACTCTTTGTGCAGATGTAAGTGCTCTTTCAGCTTCACGTTGTTTGTCATTATAATTATTAATTGTTTGTTGTGTCATACCTTGTGTTTGAGGTATGTCATTTACAGCGTCTTGTAAACGTTTTTTAGCTTGTACAAGTTCTGAATTATTTTCTTTTGGTTGAAGTAAAGCAATTGCTTGATTCACTTTAGGTTGAACAGTATTTATTTTATTTAAAGCGTCTCTAACTTGTTCAACGGAAGGATTGGTGTTTCGCAAAGTACTACTTGCATCCGCTTTAGCTGTATCTAATTCTTTTCTAATATTTGAAATGGCTTCATTATAGCGTCTTACAGATGCTGGCTTTTTATCATTTGTTAAAACATCTCTATTTAACGTATCATAAGCGCTTTGTAACTGTGACTTATCAGCACGTAAGTTGCTTTTAGCTTCAACATAATCTCTCTGTGCCTGTTCAACTGTGTTTTTAGCATCATTAATTTGTTGGGATGTTGCATCTCCATTATTTATAACGCTATTTGCATGTTGTATTGCTTGTTCAGCTGCTTGGCGTTTATTTTTGTAGTTCCTTGTGCTATCTTGAGTCATACCATCAGTTGAAGCGGCTGGTTGAATCGATTGTTGTAATTGTTCTTTTGCTCTCACAAGTTGACTATTATCAGCCTTGTTTTGTAATAATGCTTTAGCTTCATTTATTTTATTTTGTGCCGCTTGAACTTTAGATAAAGCTGAATTTACTTGTTGAGGTGTTGCAAATTCTGTGCCTATAACTTGGTCAGCATCACTTTTAGCTGTATTAATTTGTGATTGAGCACGATTCATAGCTTGATCAAAGTTTCTGATACTTGATGGTGTTTTGTTCTCTTTACTAATTTCTTCATCTAGTCGACGACGAGCATTGATTAATTCGGTTTTATTAACTTTAGTTCTAACAGTCTCAGTAGCTTCTTCAGAACTTCCATCACTGTAATAAATAACTACTGGAATATGTGATGTACTACCACCAGCTAAATTTGTTGGAAGAGCGTTTCCTTGTTTAATCGCAACTCTATTTTTATTTGGCACTTGAACCGCATTATTAATATCATCATTAGTCACATTTTGACCCTGTTCTTTAACAATTTCATTGATTGTTAAAGTATGTTGCGCAGGTGCTTGAATTACAGTAGGATTTGTGTTTTCAGTGTTACCCTGACCTGCTTTAGGAGTTATTGTAATTTGAGAATTAGGTTTAATTGTATTGGCCGAAAATACAACTTTACCATTATCCTGATTGAACTCGACATAATTTGGTTTATTATTTATCGTCCATTTGCCGTTGTTATTTTTAGTAATAGTGAATGATTTTTGTGTTTCATTGCCATTTAATTTTTCAGTGTAATTAATTTCGACACGTTCAGTTGGATTTAAAGAATTACGTGAATTGTCAGGTAATATATCGAATGTTCCATTATCATAAGTATGAGTTGCTACTTGTTCAGGTTGTGGAGCTTTGACAATATAAATTTCACTAGTTGCTGAAGTACTTATAGTTTCTCCGGAACCTTCAGTCGCTATTGCTTCTATTGAATCCCCAGGTCTAACTGCTAATCGACTTAAAGATATAGCAGTTCCGTTATTTGTTGGTCCGATACCATTTATGTCAGGTGACCCAGTTTCAACAGTCCAACGACCATCATTATTTTTAACAAATGTAGTTAATTTATTTCCATTTTTATTAATAACAATCTTATCTGCAGATGCTTGGATATAATCATTTGTCCCACTTATTAGTATATTACGCACAGCACCAGGTGTTACTGTTACATCACCAGTTTTAGACTGAGTTATGGTTGGTTGATTAGGTTTAGCATTTGTAACTATAAATTTAGCTGATTGTGATGTTTGCCAAACACCCCAGTTGCTAGGATTAACGACATCATAAGTACCAGTTTTAACAAAAGGAGTTCTAGTATATGCTAATGATTGCCATTGATCACTAGTAGTTCCTGTACTTTGCTGGTTCCAATAAAATTTCCAACCATCTATTGGTAATCCCTCTCCATTTTCAAGATGTTTGTAATAGCCTGCCCATGTTCCTTTAGGGAATGTATCTCCTACTTGAATTTTGTAGATAGGTTGAGTGAAATCAAAATTATATACCCACACTTTAACAGGAACTTCTAATGGTGTAGATATGCCAGGATAATTAACAAGTGCAATTAAATTTTGTACACCGGCTATGTTTTTATCAGGTTGACGATTGTCTTTCCAAGAAGCTGTTCCTCCAAGACGGTTATTATTTTCAAAAATAATATAATTATAAACGTCAGTACCATTGGTTAAGTTTCGTCCTTTTTGATCTCTTACTGGATTCTTAGCTGTAACTGTTGGATAGATTGTTATTGGAATATCTACAGTTCTCGTACCTTGATGATTAGGTAGAGTAACTGTAACAGTTTTTGTTGTAGTACCGATGTTGTTTTTCCAACTATTAGGCTCCTCGTTCCATGTAAGAGTAGAATGGGCTGGTATATTACTTATGAAACTATTGAAGTCATTAAAATTATAGTTTGTACCTTTAATTATTTTAATACCATCATTTTTAGCTTGCATGCCAGCGGTAACATTTACTTGATCACTGTTTTCTGAAAAAACACTTATATCTTCAGTTGTATTTGAAGCAATTCCACTACTATTTTGTTTAGTGTACGTTACATTATTTGTCATTGAGGTTTTAGCAGTAATATTTCCGGTTGGTAGAGTGCCTTGAATTGTTACAGTAGCTATACCATTAGAATCTATAGTTGTATTTGTATTAGGAATAACAGTTCCATTTGATTGATATAGAGTGACTTGTGCATTTTGTGGAACATTTCGAACTAAAATTTGTTGACCATTTAATTGTCCTTTTGAAATCACACTATTACTATCAATAACAGGTTTATTTGGTTTGACTTTGAATAGTACATTAACGTTTTCAGTTTGGCCGTTTTGATAAACTACCGTAACTGTTTTAGTAAATGAACCTGCATTACGAGAACTTGGTGTGCCTGATCCTTGGGCCCATCTGAAGTCCATATGTTCTGGCCAATATTGATTTACTGCTTGAACAAAATTTCCTGGATATGCATCACCTGATGAATTAAATCGACCATTGATAGTTGTTTCATATATTTGCTTTGGAATAGATTGACTAAGTTTGTAAGTAGTATCTTTTCTAATTGGTGTTGTTTCACCATCAAAGAATATTTCAGCGTGTAATGTTAAATCTCTACCAATTTGATTACTATTTATATCGGGTCCCTGATTATTAACCCAAACTATTCTCGCATCAACTGGACCTCCCGTTCTTAAACTAAAGAAATCATTTGGGGAAGTTCCTTTGCCGGTTGGAAATTGTTGTCCTCTTACTGTTGTTCTAGTAGTAGGTACAACTTCTAATAACACATGTTTAACTGGAACGGTTATTGTATTAGTTGTACCATCAGAAAATGTAGTTGTAACATTAACTGTAGCATTGTTCCCACTTCTATTTACTTTACTTACAACTTGACTACGAACGTCATTATTTGACTCATTGACATAATTTCTTGTACCTAAAATTTTAGTCATGCTGAGTGAAGATTTTACTCTATTTTGATCTTCAATTGAAAGGTTAGCATTGTTTTGAATATTACTAATTCTCACTGGTGTTTGATTACTTGATGAAGTTGTTATTCTATATTTCTCGTTTAATGGTTTTATATTTACTGTGAAAGAAACAATACTTTCATTTCCACTTTTATCTGTGGCTTTAACTTTTACAATTTTATTTATGCTATTAGTAACATTAGGAGCCTGACCTACTAACTCGTTGTTGTTTCTGGTCATAGTAATTGCACTATCACTTGTAGAAGCTACTGTATTTAATCCATAATTATCATTTACATTGATAGTATTTTTAAATGTTTCACCAGAATATACCGTATGATGGTCGTAATTACCTACAGTTATACTAGGATTTATTTTATCAGAAGGCACAAAATAAACATTAATCACGTTATTGGTATTGCTTAAATTTTGGCCTAATTTTTCAATGTAACCTTTTGGACTGTATGGTGCTAAGTATAATTGTGCCTTATAGATAACACCCATAATACCATTATTTGCCGCATTAGCTTTAACAACTTTATCAATATTAAAAGCGGATGCCCCATTAGCTTCTGGAACTTGACCATTTACGATAGAAGAATTTTTTTCATTATATATAACGTTAGAATGACTGACTTGACGTCCACCGTAACCATTATCTGGTTCTACTAAGTCTAATACTTGAATAGGATTTGAGTTAAGTAAATAAGATTTCTCGCCATCATCTCTAATTATAGATTTAGAATACCCATTAGACCCTCGTTCTGCTAACTGTTTTTCATTACTATTGATATTTGAACGTAAATTTGAGTTTTTAGCTGTTGCTTGAAGTAAAGTTAACACGTCATTAGTATTTATTTGTCTACCTAATGTTGCATCATATTTATAAATAAGTGATTTATGATCTGGTGACCATTCTAATCCACCATCTGTATTTCTACCTTGAATCTTACTAGAAGTCCACGAAATGGTATAATCATCCCTTATATTAACCCAACGTAAGAAATTCATATTATTGAGATTTGATGAAAACTCTTTTATCAAATCGCCCTTACGTATAGTTACTGTCACACTACTAACATTTCTATGGTCAAAGTTATTCGAAACAGTGATATCGTTATCGTTTAAATTAAGTCCAGAATTAGCTGCTTTAAATGCTTGTTTGATTTTATTGATTTCATCATTAGTTAAATTATAAGTACTAACTCTATATACACGATTATTACCAGTAGGTGCATTAACCTCTACTATTTTAAGTTTTAAATTAAGTTCTTGTTGAGTCTTATGATAAGCATTTTTAGCATTAACTCTATAGTTATAATTTCCAACATTGAGTCGACTAATTTCACTCGATGAAGGTAAAGATCCAATAGCTGATATAGAGGTGAAATCTCTATTAGGTAAATCCGAACCATTACTTAATGAGAAATATTTTCTTAAGTTTGGACCAATGGTATAGTTTTGTCCTCTAGCAATAGTGATTACTGCTTCTTTTTTATTTGTATTACCATTTTCACTGAAAATGGATTTTCTTTCGGGCTCATATGTGATTACATTTTCAGCATCAATAACATCTACAGAACCATCTCTATAATAAAATGTAACATCGCCGTTTACTCCAGCGAGTATTGGGTTATTTTGTAATAAATATGATCTTATATTAGCATTTGCTTCACTTATTTTTCTTTTTACCTCTTCTCGTTCGGAATTAGATAATGAAGAAGGGTCTGTCACTAATTGTAGTTGATCTCTAGATAATCCGACTGGATTTAAATCATCAGCCAACTTACCAACATTTAAAATAAAGGTTTTAGCTGGATTTGTTGTATTTCCAGAATTATCGGTTGCAGTAATATTGAAATGATATGTCGTATTATATGCTTCATTACTAGGTATATTACCAATTAACTTAAGCGTACCCTCAGTATTATTATTAGGATTGATTGTAAAGGTTTTTGTCCAACCTTGAGGTAAATTGACGTTTACATCTCTTAAACCTGAACCGCCAGTATTATCAGTGACTGGAAGAGTAATTTCTACATGATCTCCCCTGTAATACTTATGAACTAGTCCTGCCGGTTCATTAATTGTAGGTGGTGTTGTATCGCTACTAAACGGAACGCTATTACTAAAGTTTGATTGTACATATTGATTGTAATAAACAATTGCCTTTAATTCACCGCTTAATGGTAGATCTTTAAGGTAGTCTGATGAACGGAATGTTAAGACCCCATTTTTACTTGGATCATTATCATGGTATGCTTCTGCAACTACTGTGTAGTTTTCAGGGACAGTATATGGATTTATTTCTGGATCATGATCGCCATCGGTTCCGCCCATCACAAGTTTGATTTTAGCAGTAGTATCATTTGGTATATCTGTTACTCTTATTTCAGGCTTATGGTTAGGATTTCCACGTAATTCATTAGCAGTTGTAATGATTCTTGGTGGAGTTGGTTTTGATCTAATTTCAAATTGTTCTACTTTATCACCAAACTTAACAGTGATGAAATAATTTCCTGGATCAATATGACCAACAAGAGCTAAGTTTTTTTCAGTAGCATTATTTGTTCTACCCACAGCGTTTTGTAATGTAAGCGTGTTAGGATATCCTGTAATAGACCATTCACTATCTTTAATTGGTTCATTACTAGTAAGTTTGATACGTATCTCTTGTTGATAAGGTAATATTCCTGATCCTACAGTGTTATGAAGCGTTCCACTCATTACTTGGAAAACACCATGGCCCGCTCGTTTCGATACTGAAAATTCCTTTCTATCTTGTTTTTCATTATCGTGATATAACTCAATTGTATGTTTTAACTCAGGTTTTACATATAAATTTACTGGTAAAAGAGTTTCAGGGTTATGATGGCTATCTTCAACATCAAAACCTACAAGAAATTGAATTGGACGGCCTGAACGTGCTGCATTTTGAAGATTTTCTTGTGAAAAAAGTTCTTCAATTTGATAGGCATTCATTGCATTAGCTCCCTGCCATCTTTCCTGATTATAAGGAAGATAAGATGGATAAATACCTAGGACTGTACCAGTCACATTCTTTACATAACTTAATGGGTCGTATACCGAATCAATACTTCCGGAACCGTCACTATCCAAAATAGGAACATCAGTAGTTCTCTGTAATGTAGGATCGAATTGTCTGATTGTTCTTTTTAAATGAAGTGTACGATTTTTAACTTGGACATTTGACTGTACTCGATTTCGATAATTCTTATAAGGTTCGACATAGAGTTGGTTATAGTTCGTTGCTTGTTTATATTCACCAGAACGCGCGCCAGCAGCATAATACAATCTTGCAGTTGGAGCTCCTTGAGTTTTAAATGAAATACGATAACTTACATCACCACTACCTTTAAAACTATATATTGTATCTAATCCTCTTATTTGATCTGGTTTCTCACTATTTAGCAATGCGAAGTTTTCATCGCCATAATATTTATTAGTTTGTGTAGCGCCTTCTCTGTCGAAGTATAATTCTCCCCCTCTAGCAAAGTCAGAAAAATTATTAACACCATCATAAAATGCATAATTTGTAGCGGAGCCATGTTTAAAATCATTCGCTACGCTAGAATTAATAGCACCTGCTGATCTCCAAAATTGAGGTAGTGGTGCACCTGATCCAAATCCAACGCCACCAGTAGATGTACTTGAACCATCACGGTTGATAATAGTGAAAGTTACTGGACCAGTTGGTGTTTGATCACTTGGAAGTCCAAACCAATAGTACATATATTCATGCCCTTTATGATTACTATTAAATAAAATATCCCATTGATATCCATCTTTAAGTCGTTTTGTAGTGATATAAGCATTACCTTGTACATCAGAAGCACGTAAGATGTTCCTAGATCTTGGTAAATTATAAGGCCATCTTCTATTTGAAGCATGGAAGAAAGTACCAGGAGGGAAACCAGAATCATCATCGTCTTTTGAAACATAATATTCAGTTCTAGCATCTAAGTAATCGCTTCTTGATGAACGATTCTCAACAACACTTCTCGTACTTCTTCTACCACGTTTTTCTGTAGTAGATTGTTGTGGTAACGTACGTGCAAGTTCTAATGCTTTCTCTAATTGTTGATATGCCGAAACAAGCTGTTCTGAAGGAATATTTTGATTATTACCTAGTAAGTCATTGACGTAGTCAAAAGTAGATTTGACTTTTTGATATTCTGTTGCATCCGCACGATCTCTATCAATCATTCTGTAATTGTGATATGATGCGTCAAAAAAAGCTTGTAATGCATTTTTATCTAATGGTGGATGTACTTGCTGCGATTTATCTTTCTCTTGTAGATTCTCTTTCTCTTTGTCATTTTTACTTGCTCGGCTTTCTGCAAGTACATTTTCTGTTAGTTTATGATGTTTATTTTCAGAAGCATTCCCATCGCTATCGCTTACTATTTTACTATGTGCTTGCATAGTACTATTATCAACTTTCAATGGTTCGTTATTCATATTTGCTTCACTATGCGATTGATTGATACTATCATCCGAAACATTTGTAGGTAATTGTTGCGATGTTTCATTAGTGTCTTTGAATTGATCCGACAGTCGTGCATTTGCTTGATTTTGACTAGTTGATGAACGTAATGATTCAGTCTTCCCACTAGAATTTTGTTTGTTATTTTCGATTTCTTGACTATGCGTATTCGAATCATCATCATCTGTTTGATTTAATTGTTTAATTAACTTTTGATTTTGATTCAACTCGTCGGCACTTGCATGGTTTGTATTGATACCCATGAACACAAGTGTTGCAATCACAGTAGAAAATGTTCCAATTGCGTATTTTCGAATACTAAATTTTTGTAATTTATCACGATTATTCAAAGCTATTGCCACTCCTATTCTTGATGTTTTTTCTTTGTTGTTTGATGTGATTTGAAAATTATACGTTTTTAATGTTGATAATTTTGACAATGAATAACTCATACATTTGCTCAATAAAAAAGAGCAGATGTTCCGACCGTTTAATTTCGGTTTGCTCTTCATTTATCACAATAGCATTTTGAACAACAATTTATTTGTTCTAAACAATAATATCACTTTAAGATAACTTTGTGAAATTAATTCACGAAGTTTTAATAAAATATTTATATTTTTAGTGGAGATGCTAATTGATATTAAAAAAACCAATGAACAATATCTAAATGAAATGTTCATTGGTTTATGGTTAGAGGTGAGTTGCAATATATTTACTTGAAACGTATAGTTCATGTTCATTACAAATGGATAAAATCTCATTTAGTGTATGAGCATATGTCATCTCTTTAAAAAGTTTGTCTGTTTCAATTGGAACTTTGGTATATATTTCTGCGAGTGATTTTGATAAATGCAGATGATTTAAATTATTTGTTATTTTTTTCTGTTGAGCGGGAGTTAATGATGATAAATTGTTCACTACATTTTCGACAGTTCCATGATTTTGAATTAATTTAATTGCTGTTTTTTCACCTATCCCTTTTACACCAGAATAGCCATCTGCTGTATCACCCATAAAAGCTTTAACATCTATTAATTGTTGAGGATTAAGCCCGTATTCATCAATGAAACGATCAAGCGTGTAACGTTGATAGATTGTAAAACCTTTTTTTATAAGCCAAACTTCTACATTATGATTAATGCATTGGAGTAAGTCTCGGTCTCCGGTAATGATATAAACTTCATGTTCTTGTGAATATGTTTCCGCTAAACTGCCAATAATATCATCAGCTTCATAATTACGCTTACCAACATTTACAAAACCAAACTGATGGGATATTTCTTTAACATAATCGAATTGAGGAATAAGTTCATCAGGAGGTGCTGGGCGATTTTGTTTATAGCCATCATACATTTCATTTCTGAATGTTTCTTGCCCCATATCCCAACAAACTGCTACGTGAGTAGGTTCGATTTCCTTGATAGCGCTAAAAATATGTCTTACAAAACCTTGAATACCATTTGTAGGAATTCCTTTAGAATTGTACATAAATTGATTGTGTAAGCTTGTTGCATAAAAATGTCTAAATAATAAAGCCATTCCATCAACGAGCAATACTCTTTGAGGCATTTTTAATCCTTCTTTCTACTATAAAATATTGTCTAATTGTGTCGTTTTCAATTCTAGTTGTTGTATTAATGTATCATCGATAGTGAATGAAAGTAACTCATCAATTTGTTGTTGAATGGATGTCTCCAACATTTGAAATTGATGTTCGGCAAGTTGAGTCATCTCATGGATATAATCATTTAATTGTCGGCGCAATGAGTTCAAATCATCTTGTAATAATTCAAGAGTTTGATTAGCTATGTGTACTTGTATATCCTTTTGTGACTTTGGATTAACTATTTTACGTTTAGTTAACTGTTTTGGTAGTGATTGCAACATTGAATTAAGTTCAATTTGAAGTAACGCCGTATCAACCAGTGATGGCTCAACATTAAATTTTGCATTTATAATAACATGAATCTGATTTAACTTTTTCATGACTGGTAGGATTTGTTCTTCTAGTTGTGAATTAAAATATTTTTTAATCCTTTCTGTGATAAGTGATTGCTCTAAGAATAAGCGTTGATGAATTTGATCTAAATATATTTTAGTTGAAATTTTCTTTTCCTCATTAAAGTCGTTATTTTGTGTCATCTGACTATTAAACACAGATTTAACCTCATCTAAAAGTTGTAGTTTTAACCGTTCATTTAGATGATATACTTGTTCTTCTACTTCATTGAAAGTACGTTGTGCAGTTGTATCAATCAACTCTTGATTTAATAGGGTTTGGTTTTTATAGTGATTTAATTTATGTTGTCTAGCTGATAATTTTGCGTTGTCATCGTGAAAATCTTTAATCATTTTTTTAAAGGAGTTATTCATTTGTTGCAATTGATAAGTCATCTGCTGCTCTAAAATTGTTCTAGATTCAACCTTTGCAAAGTATTGTATACTTTCTCTTAATTCATTTATGCCAATGTTATTCCCATTTAAACTTTGACGACTTGAAACACTATATATATCAGAGTGTAAGTTAACTTGCCCCAGTGCATCTGCAACATAATCCTCAACGGCTTGTATATCCTGTTTATCTTCAGCTAGGTCAACCGCATTAATTATCATTTTAAAAGCTTGATTTTCATTTAATTGATTCATATCTTTCATATGTTCGATAAAGGCTTTGTCGTTATCTGTAAATGAATGATTGAAGTAAGTTACATACAAAATAAGGTCAGAAGAAGTGAGAATTTGTTCAGTTTCATTCGTGTGTCTTTGATTATTGGAATGTAAACCCAGTGAATCAATAATGATTTTACCCTTAAGCCAATCTAAAGGTAGCTTAAGGTGTACAGTTTTCACGAAAGTGGCATACTCATCCTCGGCACTCCACTTTTTAATTTCTTCAAGCGATACTGTGTGTATAAGTGAATGTTCTAGCATTGACGTGTACATTTCATAATGTTTCTCAATTGCACTAATAAATGCAAGTTGGTTCTTTTCTAGTTTCGATTTTAACTTCTCTAAATCGCTCTTAATAAAGTTGTCTAAGGTGTTAAACGATATTTCATAAAATTCTAGTACATGATTAACTTCCTCTAGTAATTGCTCTTTAGATTTTAATGTGATTTGACTCTCTTTACCATATGATAATTCCGTCGTTGCCGCTGTTGTTGGATTAGGAGAACTAACTAAATAGTTATCACCTAGTAGAGCGTTGATTAAGCTGCTTTTACCTGCGCTAAATGTACCAAAAACACCTACTTTTGTTATTTGATTATCGAGTCTCAGAATGGTATCGGTGATATCTTGTTTAGTGCGATCAAATAATGGTACATCTTTAACGATATCTAATGCACGCTTAATATCTTGATTAGATGTAACAAACTCGTTACGATGTTGTGTCTCATGTTTACGATGATAAGCAGTTGAATTTTCTTGTTTAAGTTCAAAATGAGTCTCTGTTCTTCCAATTAATTTATCTAAAGAATCGTCTAAATGGATATAGTAATGTTTGTAGTTGTGGGATGTAAGCGAATCCTTTAATGTGTTAAGTTCAATGTATCTATCATATTCATACCTATCTTCATTTTCATCACTCGATAATTCATTAACTTGTACATGATTGACAGCTTCTTCAAATAGTGGTGTTGACTCATTTTCTATTTTTTTATTCAAAGCTTTTATAACTTCATCTGAAAATGTTAAAACGTATGTGTTGCTAATGCTCGTTTGAGTTTGATATAGCTCTGATATAAGTGACGGAACGACGTCATATTCTTGATTTAGTATTTTTTCATTCACAGCATGTTTATTTATGAATCTAGTTAAAAATGACATATCTTCACGAAGTGGTTGTCGTACTTGTTGATTAACTTTCTCTTGCAATTGAGTGGTCGCCTCATTAAGTCGTTTGATTTGTTCTTCTTCTTTTTTCTTCCTTTTATTAAAAAATCCATTCACTTTAAAATCAGTTGCCATGCTTTCTAAATAATTCCGTAAAGATTCACGCATATCGTACGTCATGATATAAGCATTATCTAATATATCTTTACGCTTCTGTTTTAAATAATTAAATAATTGATTAGAGTCATTGAGCAATTGTGCTTCTGCGCTGACTTCTTGATTTTGTTGAAATTGAATATATGCTTCCTCGAATTGTTCTTCATTAATTTGAAGGGTGTCAAGAATAGATTGCATTTCATTTTGAATGTATATGTATTGTGCGTCGGTAATGAATTGAATTGTTCTATTAACATAGTCTTCTGTTGATTCACGATGTTGATCCATAAATACTAGAAAATTTGAAAGTTTGTCAATTTCATTCTGTGGATGATCAAACTTTGAAACGTAATAAGTATCTTGAAGTTTGATATCCCAGTCTTTGATTGATTTTTCGACTCTTGATTTAAAAGTTTCAAATGTAATTTCTTCTTCATTATGTTTATCAATCTGATTAATCACAAAAATAATTGGTATACCAACTTCATTAATACGTTTCATAAATTTAAAGTTCAACGCTGATTGGACATGATTATAGTCTACTGTATAAAACAACAAGTTACTTGTATACATAAATTGCTCTGTACTCGACTGATGCGTTGCAACGTTAGAGTCAACACCCGGTGTATCTTGAAATGTAAACCCTAGATTAAATTTGTTTGATGGAAAATTAATTTCTATCGATTCTACATCGACATTTTGTCGATTCATTTGTTTAACATCGTTGTACGTTTTTAATTTTGTATATTGTTGTTGCGTAAGATTGGCAATGATTTCGTCTTCCTTGGCTACTGAAACGATAGCTGTATTGCTCGTTGTTGGTACTGGAGAACTTGGTAGTATATCTTGTTCTAATAACAAATTAATTAACGTTGATTTTCCAGCTGAGAAATGTCCTACAAATGTTGCGGTGTATTGATTTAAATAAACTTTTTTTATTACTTGATTAATGGTATTAATTAAAGGTCTGTTATTAGATTTTTCCAATTCTTTTTTTAATTTATATAAAGTATCTAATTGTTCATTTATTGCCATAAGTATTACCCCTTTAGTTCAGTGATAAATCACAGTATTTTTACTCGATTAAAGTAACAAAATCAGAATTCAAAATTATTTGAAAGGTAAATTAAATTTAAATGAAAAGTATCTGTAGCTAAATGATTATTGTGACTTTCATCAAAGATATTAGAAGTATAATAAATGAATTCTATCTTGTTTTTATAATTGAATGAAAGATAATCCCCTGTTTGAATTTAAGTAATATTGTACAATTTATTTTATGATAATTAGCAATAAATTCAAAAAAATAAGGCAGCCATGATGACTTGCCCTAAATTTAAGCTTATTTATCTATTTCAAATTCTATCATAATATTGATTGAAAACCCATGCATGTAGATACAAACTTTATACTAATTGAACCAAGCAGGTTTATTACCTTCTGTATTAGGTTTATTCACACCAATATTTTCTTTAGAGTGTAGTTCTGGGTTTTTGGCAATTTGTACTGCTAAAGATGCTACACTTTTACGTGATACTTCAGTACCTTTAAATGTTTCGTTCTTTGCTGTGATCTCATATACATTTTCATTTTTATCTGTAAGCCAGCCTGGACGTATTATTGTGTAATCTAAATCTGAATTTTCTATAATATCAGATGCTTTGCGGTAGCGATTCAATTTTTCGCCAAATTGTTCTTTATTCCATTGATTGAATGGTTCTGGTAGTTCATCATAAATACCAGGAGCTGCTACAAAAATCAGTCTCTTAACATTTTTGTTATCCATGGCTTTTACGATAGTTTCAGCTTGTTTATCAAGTGATCCCGATAAACTTGCAAAAACAACATCAACATTGTTTAAAGCACTTTCTAAATCCTCAATATTTTTAGCGTCTCCCTCATAAACTTTAATTCTATTAGAGGCGTAATCAGGTATACGATGCGCATTTCTCAAAAATAAATCAACATTAAATCTTGAGTTCTCTAGGAAAATTTTTGTCGCTTCGATAGATACTCTACCATTTGCGCCTACAATCAAAACAGTCTTCATATTTAAAAGCCCCTTTCTAATTAAAATATGATACATTTTTAGTATATGACTTATTTTTTAATAAAATTAAACACTCCTATTTAACTGTACTACAGTCAAGATAAGAGTGCGAATAAATAGTACTTGAATAATTACTATAATTACACAAGTATTATAAAATGTAAAATTTAATTTTTATTACTTTGCTTTTTACCCCAATACTGATAGTACGTACATTCAATATACCCGTTGAACAACTTACGTCTTTTAGTCGCTTTTCGATTAACTAAGTATTCAAATTCTTTGTTACTTGTTAATATGTAGGCCGATAAATGAGGATGTTGTTTCAAAAGTGTACCTATATAACGATACATTTCTTCAACTTCTTCACGATCTCCAATTCTTTCACCATACGGTGGATTGCCAACAAGTGCTACAGGCTTGTCGGTATCAATAGACAAAGTATTCACATCTTTAACATTGAACTGTATGATATCTCCGAGACCAACTTCTTCTGCATTACGTTTTGCAATTTCAATCATTTCTGGATCAATATCAGAAGCATATACTTGTATGTCTTTATCATAGTCAGCCAATTGATCAGCTTCATCACGAAATTTGTCATAAATATTAGGTGGCATCATATTCCATTGTTCAGATACAAAATCCCTATTAAAACCAGGTGCAATATTTTGTGCAATAAGACATGCTTCAATAGCAATGGTGCCTGAACCACAGAAAGGATCAATTAAAGGTGTGTTACCATTCCAATTTGCTAAACGAATGAGGCTTGCTGCCAATGTTTCTTTAATGGGTGCTTCACCTTGAGCAATGCGATAACCTCGCTTGTTGAGTCCAGAACCAGCAGTATCAATGGTCAATAATACATTATCTTTTAATATTGCTACTTCTACAGGATATTTGGCGCCTGTTTCACTTAGCCATCCTTTTTCTTGATGAGCATGCTTAAGTCGTTCTACTATAGCCTTTTTAGTAATTGCTTGGCAGTCAGGTACACTATATAATGTTGATTTTACACTCCGCCCTTGAACCGGGAAATTACCTTCTTTGTCAATTACGGTCTCCCATGGTAATGACTTTGTTTGCTCAAATAATTCGTCGAAAGTAGTAGCATTGAATCGACCCATTACAATTTTTATTCGGTCTGCGGTACGTAACCATAAGTTACATCTAACAATAGCACTTTCATCACCTTCAAAAAAGATACGACCGTTTTCTACTTGTGTATCGTAACCTAATTCTTGTATTTCTTTAGCTACAACTGCTTCTAATCCCATTGGACATACTGCTAATAATTGAAACATGACCGAGTCTCCTTTTAATTTATTGAATCAATATATGTATAATTTTAATATTTATAAGTATTAATTAATTTGATTTTGAAGCGGAAAACCATAAATGTAAAGTGTATATTGTAATAAATTATTCTAAATCAATTATGATTTCAATTAAAAAAGCTCTCCATAATTGGGAGAGCTAAACTAGTGATGATATTTCTGTAAGCCATGTTCTGTTCCGTTGTACTCATAATGTGTACTAGTTACACTGGTACGTCGGTGGTAACCATCTGTCTACATATTTTTACTTTCGCGTAAAAATCGTCTCGTCTATACGTTGAATTCCGCTAAACAAGTGCTCCTACCCAATTTGGATTGCTCACTCGAGGGGTTTACCGCGTTCCACCTTTTATATTTCTATAAAAGCTACGTCACTGTGGCACTTTCAAACTATTCTAACCATATCCAATGACTTAGGTTATTTCATTGCCGTCAAATTAATGCCTTGATTTATTGTTTCATCAAGCACGAACACTACAATCATCTCAGATTGTGTGAGCATGGACTTTCCTCTATATTGCTATAGCGATTACCCGAAATATCACTTTTGAGATTATAACATAATTTTAAGTATAAAGTCATAAAATTTATACGAAATAAGTAAAAATTTTATTTGCCGAATACTGCTTTTTCAAGGTTTGAAATACGTTTTAAAATATCTACATTATTTGAAGCACTGCTTGAATTATTTGAAGAAAAGTTTTTATTGTCTTGTGGTCTTGATGTAGCAACACGTAATCTTAATTCCTCAAGTTCTTTTTTTAATTTGTGATTTTCTTCAGAAAGCTTTACTACTTCATTGTTCATATCCGCCATTTTTTGATAATCTGTAATGATATCATCTAAAAAAGCGTCTACTTCTTCTCTTCTATAGCCTCTTGCCATAGTTTTTTCGAAATCTTTTTCATAAATATCTTTCGCTGATAATTTTAATGAAACATCTGACATCTTTTTTTCCACCTCATTCGAAACTTTGATCTTGAGACCACTGCAAGTCGTTGATGAAGTCAGTGAGTTCATCAAACGTCACAATATCACAAGTATAGTTTGTTTTTTCCATAAATTCAACTAACATAGCCTTAAAGTATTTAGGGCTTGCCTCTTGTTCATCATCATAAATTAAAATAGTGTAATCGGTATGATCAAGCATGAATTGATCTGCTTGTTTAAATTGATAGGCACCCATATACTCAGTGTGATGAATGCTTTCAGTAAAATCGGCTTGTTGTATAATATTTGTATACTTAGCTTGATTCTTATCATTCCATCGTTGTGTATGACCTATAAATGGCGTAATTATACCTAGTTTAATATCTGGGAAGTCTTTTTTTAGTTCAATCACTACTTCAGCAGACCATAATTCTATACCCATTTGTCCTTGTATCAATACCCACTCTAAACCTTCATCTAAAAGATGTTTTAATTTATGAGCTATAAATTGCTTTAAATAATATACTTCTGGCGCATCGTCTTTATAGATATTCAGTTCAAAAGATTTATAACCAGTAATATAAACAGTTTTAACCATTTTTTTCCTCACTAAACATAATTCGATAAAATATTTTTTAAATCGTACTGGGCACTTTTAAGTTTTTCGACAAATAATTTACGGCTCGTTCTAGGAAAATGACAATCTACAGAAAGCTTTTGTATATTTAATATCAATATATCTAACTTTTGTTGGCTCATATATTGTGTTTCTGTAATGCTTTTTGAGTAACAGTTGAGTGCCTCTAAATGATTATCAATATTTTTGACATAGGGTTCAACATCTTTATAAAAATCGAATGAACCGCCATTAATTTTTACATGTTGATACCTATAATTCATTTCATCAATATCCTCTAACAATTGTTTAATGATTTGATACATTTAGATGCCTCCTACTTAATTAATTTAACATATTATAAATCCGAAAGTCATGGAAATATACATAGAGTAAAAAATTAGAAAATGATATTTTTGGTTTGTTAAATTCTATTAGTAATACTAAATAAAAAAATATGAAATTTATGGAATTTTATTAACTTGAAGATTACATTTATCTTTCATTTATGAAAGAAATCGTGACAGATTGGCATAAGCAAGTTAAAATAGTGATTGATGTATGTTTTCTTTGTGACATATACATTCAAATACGATAGTTTGTTTTAATTTTATAATTTTAAATAATCATTTAGTATAAAATAGGAACAAACTTGTGTGGTGAATTATGATGAATTATCCAAATGGTAAACCATACTCTAAAAATAAGCCTTTGGACGGACGTAAGAGTTCGCCATTTTCAAGTAATATTGAATATGGTGGACGAGGTATGACACTAGAGAAAGATATTGAACAATCGAATACTTTCTATCTTAAAAGTGGCATAGCAGTTATTCATAAAAAGCCGACTCCGGTTCAAATAGTTAATGTTCACTATCCGAAACGTAGTAAGGCTGTAATAAATGAGGCTTATTTTCGCACTCCTTCAACAACTGATTATAATGGTGTCTATAATGGATATTACATTGATTTTGAAGCTAAAGAAACTAAGAACAAAACTTCATTTCCACTCAATAATATTCATGCACATCAAGTAGAACATATGAAAAATACATATCATCAAAAAGGAATTGTCTTTTTAATGATACGTTTTAAATCACTTGATGAAGTGTATCTTTTACCCTATTCAAAATTTGAAAAATATTGGCAAAGATACATTAATAATATTAAAAAGTCGATAACTGTTGAAGAAATTCGGAAAAATGGTTACCATATTCCTTATCAATATCAACCAAGATTGAATTACCTCAAGGCAGTTGATAAGTTGATATTAGATGAAAGTGAGGACCGCGTATGACGGAAAATAAAGGGTCTTCCCAACCTAAAAAGAACAACAATGGGAAGTCCAATGGAAAAAAGAATAGGAATGTAAAGAGAACGATTATTAAGATTATAGGTTTTATGATTATTGCCTTTTTCGTTCTATTGCTACTCGGTATCTTGTTGTTTGCTTATTATGCGTGGAAAGCTCCAGCATTTAGCGAATCAAAATTAGATGATCCAATTCCAGCAAAGATTTACGATAAAAACGGAGAACTTGTAAAAACACTTGATAACGGACAGCGACATGAACATGTGAATATCAAAGATGTTCCTAAAGACATGAAAAACGCTGTTTTAGCTACTGAAGATAACCGTTTCTACCAACATGGAGCATTAGATTACAAACGTTTATTTGGTGCCATTGGTAAAAACTTAACAGGTGGATTTGGTTCGCAAGGTGCGTCTACACTTACACAACAAGTTGTAAAAGACTCATTCTTGACACAACAAAAATCTATCGGTCGTAAAGCACAAGAAGCTTATCTTTCTTATAGATTAGAACAAGAGTACAGCAAAGATGAAATATTCCAAGTTTACATGAATAAGATTTATTATTCGGATGGCGTTACTGGAATTAAGGCCGCCGCTAAATATTACTTCAACAAAGATATGAAGGATTTAAATTTAGCTGAAGAAGCTTATCTAGCTGGTTTACCTCAAGTTCCTAACCTTTACAACATTTACAACAATCCTAAGGAAGCTAATAATCGTAAAGATACTGTGCTTTATCTTATGCATAAACATAACCGTATTAATGATAAACAATATGCGGATGCGAAGAAGATTGATCTTAAAGCTAACTTAGTTGAACGTACTAAAAAAGAACGTCAAGTCACTGGAAATGAAAAAAATCCTGAGTATGATTCTTACGTTAATTTCGTTCAATCTGAATTAATGAATAACAAGTACTTTAAGGATAAAAATTTAGGTTCAGTTCTTCAAAGTGGTATAAAAATTTATACTAATATGGATAAAGATGTTCAACAAACGTTACAAGATCGAATTAACAATGGTTCTTTCTACAAGAATGAAGACCAACAAGTTGGTGCAACAATTCTAGATAGTAAAACTGGTGGATTAGTTGCGATCTCAGGTGGACGTAATTATAAAAATGTTGTTGAAAGAAACCAAGCTACTGACCCTCACCCTACTGGTTCATCATTAAAACCTTTCTTAGCTTATGGACCTGCAATAGAAAATATGAAGTGGTCAACAAATCATGCGATTCAAGACGAATCATCATATTGGGTAGATGGTTCTCAATTCAAGAACTATGATACGAAAGGCCATGGAACAGTTTCTATCTATGATGCATTGCGTCAAAGTTTCAATATTCCAGCTTTAAAAACTTGGCAACAAGTTAAAAGTCAAGCTGGTAATGATGCACCTCAGAAATTTGCATCTAAATTAGGATTGGATTATAGTGGCAAAATTGGACCTTCTGAAGTATTAGGTGGATCTTCATCAGAATTCTCACCTACTCAACTAGCTTCCGCTTTTGCAGCAATAGCAAATGGTGGTACTTATAATAACGCGCATTCAATACAAAAAGTTGTTACTCATGAAGGAGATACAATTGAGTATGAACATACGAGTCACAAAGCTATGAAAGACTATACATCATATATGTTAGCTGAAATTCTTAAAGGTACATTTAAAGCATATGGTTCGGCTTATGGACATGGTGTGTCAGGCGTAAACATGGGTGCGAAAACTGGTACTGGTACGTATGGACAAGAAATATACGAAAAGTATAATTTACCTGATAATGCTGCCAAAGATGTTTGGATTAATGGTTTCAGTCCAGAATATACTATGTCGGTATGGATGGGCTTCAATAAGGTTAAACAATATGGAACAAATTCATTTATCGGTCATTCAGAACAAGATTATCCACAATACTTGTATGAAGATGTGATGTCTAGTATCTCATCTAAAGATGGTGAAGATTTCAAAAAGCCTAATGATGTACAAGGAAGTTCACCGGACAGTCTATCTGTATCAGGTCATTCTGATAATAATACTACTAACCGTAGTGTTCATGGAAGTAGCGATACATCTTCTTCATCAAATGGTGGCTCTAACTCAGCATCAAGTGGAAACAACTCGAATAGTTCGAATGGTACCAGTCAAGGTAACTCAGGCAATGCATTTACACGTCTGTTCAATTTAAACTCTATATTCGATTATAAAGTTTCATAAATAAATAAACTTAAAGCTCCAATTTCAAGAAAATGAAATTGGAGCTTTTTCTGTCTTAGAAAAGTAAATTTAGCATGTGCAATAATAATCTAAGTTCTCTAGTTATTAATTAATTTGATTAACTACATTGTATGTGAAGTGTAAATGTTGATATAGGTATAAAATCGAATAATTAAAATTAAGTATAATTTATTTTTGTTGACGTTGCTTTCTAATTAGATAAGATGCATTCATTTTTATTAATTCTGATTTCAATGTTTTCATTTGACGATAGCCCATAAAATGGTGTTTACGTGCAACCATATAATGATAGCGTTCATCAAAATTCATTGGAACTACTGGATATGTATCGAGTTGATTAAAATGAATTTCATCTATGTTATTTATTTGTTTAAAATAATTAATAATTAAATCGAAATAACTATCTAAAAGTTCCCTAGCTTCTGGTGTTTTGAGTTGTTTATTACTTGCTAGTTGATCAAGTTGGTCCTCTATATGATTGAAATCCTGTTTTTCAATCATATCATCACGCCTCCTTTATCTTTGCTTTATGTCGTTTTTGTCCTTCTCTACAATCATTTAACAGCGGACATATCTCACATTTAGGTTTTCTAGCAAGACAATGATATCTCCCAAAAAATATTAATTGATGATGGCTTTTATTCCATCTATCTCTTGGGATAATATCACATAATCGATCTTCTACTTGTCTTACACTATCTTTCCAACGATTAATTCCCAAACGTTTAGAAACTCTCTCAACATGAGTATCGACAGCTAAAGAAGGTTCTCCAAATGCGACACTCATTACAACATTTGCTGTTTTACGCCCCACTCCAGCTAGACTCTCTAATTCTTTATGTGTTTGTGGGATTTGACCATTAAATTGTTCAATTAAAGAGTGGCATAATTTTTTTATATTTTTGGCTTTATTGCGATATAATCCAATAGAGCGTATATCATTTTGTAATTCTTCATCACTCACATTTAAATAATCTTCAGGTGTTCGATATTTTCTAAATAATGATTGAGTGACACGATTGACTAGATTATCAGTACACTGTGCTGATAATAATACAGCTATTGTAAGATCGAATGCATTTCTATGGTTTAATTCGCATTCTGCATTAGGAAACATATCTGCTATAACGTCAATCATTTGTAATGCTTTTTTCTTACTTATCATTAGGATTCTCTCCATTCAACCAGTCAAATTTAGGCACCTTTTTAACAACATGTTTCATTTTTGGTTTGTTAAACTGTTCTCTTATTTTCTTTGAATCGTCAACTGTTTTCACATTATTCTTTTTCCAATTTAATAAAATACGATCAATATATTTAAAACTAAGTTTATTTTGGCTAAGTGCCTCATCAAGAGCGGCTTGTATAACTGATAAGTCATGGTGATCGACATCAATCCACTGATTTAATGTTTCAATTTCATACGGCGATAGTGGTCTGCCGAACGATTGCTCAACTATCTGAAACAATTGCTTAAACTGCTCTTTTTTATCTTGTTCCTCATGTTTTAAGTATTGATGTTTTAATAATTGATTTAATTTGTGATAGAAGGGATCCAAATTCATGTATTCAGTGAATTTACCTTCTTCGTCTTTACTAACATTGAGTTCTAATAATTCTCTTTGAATTAAGTTTTGTATTACGGAAGTAATTTGACGAGGTTCCATAGTTGATCCTTTTTGAAGAAATTCAATAGAAGGTTGCTTATTAGAAGTTTCAGATGCATATAAAAGTTTTATCAAAATAACTAAATCTTGTTCATCCAAACCTAACTCTGAATAATGATCAAACAATTCTCGTCTTATAACAACAGGTCTTGTTTTTAATTGAATTAGATCCATAATATTACTACCTCCTATTTAAAATGAACGTCCAGCCTTAAAGTGACTGGACGTTTCAAAATGGCATTTTGAACATAAATATGAATAATCAATTATGGATATAAGCGATTAAGTAAACGTGGGAATGGGGATGTTTCACGAACATGTTCAACTCCAGAAATCCAAGCTACTGTTCGCTCTAAGCCTAAGCCAAAACCACTATGTGGTACGCTACCATAGCGACGTAAATCTAAATAATAGCTATAACTTTCCTCATCCAATTCGTGCTCATTAATGCGTTGTTCTAATAATTCTAAATCATTAATACGTTCGGAACCACCAATAATTTCACCGTAACCTTCAGGCGCAATTAAATCAGCACATAATACTGTATCTTCATTGTCTGGATTTGGTTGCATATAGAATGGTTTAATTTTAGTTGGATAATTTGTAATGAATACTGGTAAATCATAGTGATTAGCGATGGCTGTTTCATGAGGTGCACCAAAGTCTTCACCCCATTCAATATCATCGAATCCCTCTTTTTTCAAGAATTCGATAGCATCATCATAAGAAATTCTAGGGAAAGGTGTAGCAACTTTTTCTAGTTTAGTTGTATCTCTATCTAAAGCTTTGAGTTCTAATTGGCAATGATTTAAAACAGATTGAACAATGTGAGACACATACTGTTCTTGTATTTCTAAGCTTTCTGCATGATTTGTAAAGGCCATTTCTGGTTCAATCATCCAGAATTCAATTAAATGACGGCGTGTTTTAGATTTTTCTGCACGAAAAGTTGGGCCAAATGAAAAAACACGTCCGTGAGCCATTGCGGCTGCTTCCATATACAACTGCCCACTTTGTGATAAGAATGCATCTTCATCGAAATATTTTGTATGGAATAACTCACTTGTTCCCTCTGGTGCACTTGCTGTTAAAATAGGTGGATCAATTTTAGTGAAGCCATTTTCATTGAAAAACTCATATGTTGCACGGATAATTTCATTTCTTATTTTCATGACAGCATGTTGTTTTTTTGAACGTAACCATAAGTGACGATGATCCATTAAAAATTCTGTTCCATGATTCTTTGGTGTAATAGGATAATCGTGTGCTTCATGTACAATTTCGATTGATTTAACTTGCATTTCGTAGCCTAAATCAGAACGATTATCTTCTGTAATCGTTCCTGTGATGTATAAAGATGATTCTTGAGTTATATCTTTTGCTAGTTGAAATGTTTCTTCATCTACTTCAGATTTTACTACTACTCCTTGCATAAATCCTGTACCATCGCGTAATTGTAAAAACGCTATTTTACCACTTGAACGTTTATTAGTTAACCAAGCACCAATTGTTACTTCTTGGTTAAGATGTTTTTTCGCTTGTTTAATCGTAGTTTTCATAACCAAACTCCTATATTTTTCTTTTTAAATACTTATTTATTTTAACAAAATATGTCTTTAACTTCTACAAGTTGAGTAACTGGAATCATTCGATATTATTTATTATATATTTCTAAAACGTTAGCTTTTACTCTCATTATCGATAGACCTCTGTATTTGATTCAGTAATTTATTAAACTGTTTAATATTACCTTTTCGTTGTTTAAAATGTTCTAGTGATTGAGCAAAAAAGCTTTTATATGTGCTATTTACTAGTCGATCATCAAATGACACAATAAGTCCTTTGTCGTCTTCGTGTCGAATAAGACGTCCAAGACCTTGTCTAAACCTTGTTACAGCATCAGGTAATACATAATCTTTAAAAGTTGATGTGAATTCAGAATCCATAAGCCAGTATTTAATATTATGTTTATTCATAAATGGTAATTTAGCTATCATTACACATTTAAGGCCATTGGCTTGAAAATCAAAACCTTCAAAAAATGTTGATGTTCCAAGAAGTATAGATTTATCAAAGTTATTAAATTGTTGAACAATTTTATAATTTTGGTTTTGTTGTTGGGTTAAAATGACATAATCTTCTAACTCAGGTAATTCATTTAACAAATCTTGAACCATATGCATCATTTTATAGCTTGTAAATAAGACAAGACATTTCGACTGTGTCACTGTGATGTATTCAACAATATAGTCTACAATTGAAGCTACATAATCGTCTAAATTTTTATAATTGTACGTTTCAACATCATTGGGCACAAAAACATTTGTATGGTTGGATGATGTTAAAGGTGTTGAAATTTCAAATGTATTAAAGTCTATATCTTCATTAAACCAATTTTGAAATGCTTTAAATGAGTGATTGAAAGTTAATGTGCCAGATATAAATGTAAGAGACTTAAATTTTTCGAGTACTTGTTTCGTCAAGATATCTTTAACATCATAATCCTTGACTAAGAGTCGGATTGTTGATTTTTGTGCTAAATTTTTAATTGAAATAAAGCTTGTATGATGATCTTTTATACTTTGTTCGATAAGTTTAAATTTGTCATGTAAGTATAATAATTGTTTCCGTACAGACTTGATTGTTTTGTGATTCATTCCGTTAAAAATTTCTATCGTTTTATTTAATTTATCTATGATTGCACGTAAATCTTTTAAAATCTCACCCGTTTCAAAGTCATAAACGTAATGATACTTATGAATGTCATCATCATAAACGTCTGATGTTTGAATAATATTATAAATTGTAGTGAATAGTTGCTCATTTAAATCATGTAACTCATTGATATTTATTTTCAGTCCAAAAACGTCTATAGGTGCAATATCTAGTTTCTCTAAAATACGTTGTTGCTCAAGTTTGTCTACTGCTTTAAGTAGTTTTTCATTTTCATTTTTGCCAATAAGTCCTAATTGATATTTAACATCTGAATAATTTAAATCATTAGTAACTTGATTTAGCGCATAGTCAGGCAATCTATGTGCTTCATCGATGATGCAATCATCAAATAGTTGATATATAGTGTTTTCACTGTCTGAATGAATTAAGTGCGCATGATTAGTGATACCAATTTGTATGTTTTGAGCATTTCTTTTTATATAATTATAATAATGGATATCATGACGAACTGGAACGTATGTTTCAATTTTTTGGTCAACATACATTTTTTGTCCACCTTTAAGATTTAATTCCTGTATGTCCCCAGTATTTGTTTCAGTTATCCAAATAAGTAACTGCATTTTAAGAATACTTACTTCATAATTATTTGTATCGTCTTTAAGAATTTGGCTGATAAGACCAAGAGATATATAATCATTTTTACTTTTGATTAATGACGCGTTAATTTTAAAATCTAAAACATCATTGAGTAATGGTATGTCTTTCTCTAATAGCTGACTTTGTAATAATTTTGTATTTGTTGAAATCATTACATGACGACCGGTCTCAATATTATACATTGTTGCTGCAAGCAGGTAAGCAAGAGACTTTCCACTACCCAAAGGAGCTTCAATCATTGCCTTATCACTATGCATCAACTGATCAAGTATAATTTCGGCTAGGTATAACTGTTGTGGCCGATATGTAAGATTTAATGATTGAGTGACATTTTTATATAAATCTTTTAAGGTACCATCAAAATTGACAGCCGGTTTTTTTAAATCAATTTGTTTACGGTAAATAATTTGTTCAAATTGTTCAAATTGGTTGTTAGGCGGTTTAGTTTGATAATTTCTAACCATTTCAAACAAAATATGATAAAGATCATACTTGAGATTTTTACTTAAATAGTACAGTTGTTTTTGTGTATCTAAATGCAATTGCTCGAACTTCTCAAAAGCTTTAATCATCAATTTAGCAGTTGTTGTTGCATCTTCATCTGCTCTATGTGCATTATTTAATGGTATATGATGAGATTCAGCCAATGCACTTAACTGGTAGCTTTTGTCTGTAGGGAATGCGATTTTAAACAATTCTAAAGTATCCATTACTCTTTTAGGTTTAAATTGAATATTACATTTTTCAAAAGCTTTTTTTATAAAATTAAGATCAAATGAGATATTATGTGCAACAAAAACACAGTCTTTGATAAGTTGATAAATGTCATCTGCGACCTCATTAAAATAAGGTGCCTGTACTAACATTTCTTCTTCTATAGAAGTTAAGGCTTGGATAAACGGTGGAATTTCTAAATCGGTACGTATCATTGAATGGTATGTATCAATTACTTGATTCTGACGCACAAACGTAATACCAATTTGAATGATTTCATCATAATCCAGTTGATTTCCAGTTGTTTCTAAATCAACAACTGCAAATGTTGCTATTCCCATAATGTCCGCTCCTCATTTTTGTGTTTATAAATCTATATCTGCACTCATAAGTCGATGTAATTGACCTTTTTCATCTTTAACAATAAGGAATCCATCTGAATCAATATCTATGGCTTCCCCCAAAAATTGATGATTATTTTCAGTGAATTTAAGTTGACGATGCCATATATTTGTAGCGTGAATATATTCTTCTCGAATTGACTCAAAAGTTTGATGTAAAAATTGATCAAAGCGATGTATAATTTGAGTTAATAATGCAGTTAAAAAAGTATATCTATTAATTATACTATCGGAATGCATGCGTATACTTGTTGCTTTATCTTTAATATCCTCGTCAAAATCACTTTCAACATGATTCATATTTATACCTATACCACAAATTATTGCTTCTATTTCATCATAATTTGCAACCATTTCAGTTAAAAATCCGCAAATTTTTTTATTACCAATATATATATCATTTGGCCATTTAATTGTTACACGTTCGTTCGAAAATTGTTGAATAGCATCTCTAATACCTAAAGCAATAAATAAATTAAATTTAGGTATCATAGAAAAAGGTACGTCAGGTCTTAGCACTAGTGACATCCATAAGCCTTTTCCTTTAGATGATTCCCAATTACGATTGAATCTACCTCTACCTTCGGTTTGTTCATCGCTCAAAATTAAAAAAGTATCTTTATTTCCAACGAGTGCTCTCTTTGCTTTTAATTGTGTTGAATCTACAGTGTGATAAACTTCTAGATGATTAAAAAGGCCAAGTTCATCGAGAATAGGTTTTACAATACCGCTATACCACTGATCAGGTAATGAATTCAGTTGATGGCCTTTGTGGTTTATTGACTTGATATCACAACCATCTTCTTTTAATAGGTCAATAACTTTTTTGACACCTGCTCTAGAAATATTGAGTTGATCGGCAATATATTGCCCTGATATGTAATTTGATTGATGTTCATACAACATTCTAATGACGTCTTGACTATATTTTGACATGTGCATCCACCCATTCTAATATTTCTTCTTTAGTGTTGACTATTTGATTTGATATGACTGCGATTTCTATTTCTCTAAGTGTATCTTTTAGCCATGGTCCTGAATTTTTATTCGTATGATTGAGTATATCTTTACCATTTATTGCCAATTCTTTTCTGCAATGGATAGGTAATTTTTCATTTGCTTCGCGAATACTTATTTCATTAATGATTAAATGATTGGCTGTTGTAAGCCCATTTTGTTTAAGCAAATGATGTAATGATAATAGGATTTCAATATCATTTAAATTGTAATCATATACTAATGTTATTAAAGATTGCTTTGACTGTATCTTAGGCAATGTTTGGATGAGTGTAACCCATTTTTTGATAGTTGCTTTTTCTTGATTGCTGATTTTCAAGGTGCTTAATTGTATATCTTTTGGTTGTTGGACGATTAAGATTGCAATCCAAAGTTCAAATGTGATGGGCTCATCTATATGAAGATGAGACATCTCAAATGATTTGAAAAAAGGTATATAATTAAATGCTTTCATGTTTTGCATGACTTCAAAACTTTGTTTAACATTGTTTCCCATGATAAGTTTTTTAAGCTCTACTACTACACGTTCAACGGATAAATATTGTATATCTGAAATCTGAGAAGACATTGCATGTAATGTGTCTGAATCAATTTGAAAATTAAGTTGTGATTGAAAACGTAATCCTCTAATGATACGAAGCGCGTCTTCTGAAAACCTTTCACTTGGTACACCAACAGTACGAATTACTCGATTGTTTATATCTTGTTGACCATTAAAATAATCATACAACCGGTAATTTAAATCCATTGCTATAGCATTCATTGTAAAATCTCTACGTTGAACATCTTGATATAAGTCTCTTACAAAATACACTTCACTTGGCCTACGATGATCGATGTATTCATCTTCAGATCTGAATGTAGTAATTTCATAATTGTCATTTTGAAAGACCACGTTGATCGTACCGTGTTCTTTCCCCACTGGTATGGTTTTATCGAATATAGATTCTATTTCGTCAGGCGTTGCACTGGTGGTAATATCAACATCATGTATAGGTCGTTGCATGATGTAATCACGTACTGATCCGCCAACGAAATAAGCCTTAAAACCTTTATTTTGAATCTTTTTTAAAATAGGTTTTGCTTGTTCAAATATCTCATGACTCATTGTTGTTCTCACCTTGTTCTAGCATCTTTCGATAATAGTTTTCATATTGGTCAGTAATTAAATCTGAACTAAATCTTGCTTCAATATCTTTCAGCATTTGTGATTGCATTTTTTGATATAACTCTGGATTTGATAAAAGTTTAATAGCATATTTTGCAGCTTGTGTACTATCCCCTATATCTACTATAAATCCAGTTTCTTCATGTCTGATGACCTCTTTAATACCACCTGCATGACTCCCTATAGGTAAGACGCCTGTTTTCATTGCTTCTAAGAGAGTTAATCCAAAACTTTCTTTCTCACTTAAGAGTAGTACTAAATCAGATAGTTGGTAGAATGCGCTTACGTCATTTTGTTTGCCTAAAAAGAGTACGTGTGTTTCAACATCAAGTTCTCGTGCTTTATGTCGCATATCGATTAATTCTGGACCATCTCCTAAAAGTATCAACTTGGATGGTATACTCTCATGAACTTTTGCAAATGTCTCAATCACTGTATCAATACGTTTTACTTTTCTGAAATTAGAAACATGTATCAATACCTTTTCTTCAGGTGAAATACCATAACAATCTTTTAATTCTTCATTATGCCGAGTTGGGAATTCATTTTCCCTTACAAAATTATATATAGGGATGATTTCCTTTTTAGTATTGATAATTTCATAAGTTTGCTGTGCTAGAGAATGGCTAACACTTGTTACAATATCACTTTGTTCTATGCCAAATTTTATCGCGTTTTGTAAAGTATGGTCATAACCTAACACAGTTATATCAGTGCCATGTAGTGTTGTCATAATTTTGACGTTTTTACCTGACATTTGTTTCGCTAATATACCACATACAGCGTGAGGTACAGCATAATGCATATGCAATATGTCTAAATCATATTCTTGTATAACGTCAGAAATTTTTGTACTTAATGTAATATCGTATGGTGGATATTGGAATACGGCATATTGATTGACTTCAACTTGGTGGAACGTCATGTTAGGTAAAGGTTTGCGTATTCTAAAGGGTATGTTTGAGGTAATAAAGTGAACTTCATGGCCACGTTCTGCCATTTTAATACCGAGTTCTGTAGCAATAATGCCAGAACCACCCATGGACGGGTAACACGTTATACCGATTTTCATTTGTGCCCATCCTTTCTTAAATTATTTTCTTTCAAAGCGATTTTTATCTCTTGTATTAAACTTATTCATCGTGTCATTAAAGCTTTCTGTCATATCTATGTTTAGAGAGTTTGCAATACACAGTAAAACAAATAAATTGTCTCCCAATTCAGCTTTAATTGTATTATCTTCTTCTGTATCTTTCTTTTTTTTCTCTCCAAAATGATGGTTAATTTCGCGTGCTAATTCTCCAACTTCTTCTGTCATTCTTGCTAGATTAGCAAGTGGAGAAAAATAACCAGCTTTAAACTGACTGATATAGTCATCAACTTCTTGTTGCATTTGCTCCATAGATTTCATATAGAAGTACTCCTTTATCGCTATTCTTATATAGTATATTACAAAATAAAGTGACTTGCATTTCAAGTGCAATGTTTAATATGGATTAAAAGATAGGATTTTGTCACGTATTCAAATAAAAAAAGGTAACCATTACAAATCCATTGTAATGATTACCAGGAACTGCGTTGTTATATATGATTAATCACTTGATCTTGCAATTAATATAATACGAGCAAGTTCAGCTAACGCAACTGCAGTAGATGCCACATATGTCATTGCTGCTGCAGATAAAACTTTTTTCGCGTGTTTGTATTCTTTCTCATTAACGATATTTAAAGCTGTTATTTGTTTCATCGCTCTTGAACTAGCGTTAAACTCAACAGGTAATGTCACGATAGAGAATAAAACTGCAAGTGACATTAAACCAGCACCAACCCATAGAACTGTAGAGCCAAAGACACTACCGAGAGCTGTTAAAACAATACCTACCATAATAATAATGTAGCTTAAAGAACTACCAATATTAGCTAATGGTACTAATGCTGTTCTAAATCTTAATGGTGCGTATCCTTGCTGATGTTGAATTGCATGTCCTACTTCATGGGCTGCAATTGCAGTACCAGCAACTGATGGTCTATCGTAGTTTGCAGGAGATAAACAAACAACTTTTTTATTTGGGTCATAGTGATCAGTTAAGAAACCTTCGCCTTTAACGACGTCAACATCGTAAATGCCATTAGCATGTAAAATTTCTTCAGCAACTTCACGACCAGTTTTACCGCTTGTGGATCTCACTTGTGAGTATTTTTCATAATTAGATTTAACTTTGTGTTGAGCCCACATTGGAATGACCATTAATATTACGAAATATATAATCATTGATATTAAAGACATTAAACTCACTCTCCTTTATTTTCATTTTACTGTCAAATTTGTCTTTAATCAAATGTTTTAACTTTCAACCACTTTTGTAATTTTAAAAATAAAATATACGAAATGATAGTGAGACTATAAGCCAATACCCCTACTTCAATTAAATGTTTGGCGATAAAATCATAGTAGGGATATTGTCCGTATATGTAATCTATTACGTCATTGATCGTCACCCATATGAAACTCATCAATCCAGCCAATTTAGATATTTTAAAACGAGGATAAAAATAGATAGCTTCTAATATCATAATTGCGTGAGAAATGAGCAACATAAGTCCGTTTATGGCAATATCATTCATTTTTATAAACATCAAAATATTCATAATTACAGCCCAACTACCATATTTAAATAGAGTTATAAAAGCTAAAGCGTCAATCAGGGCATAACGCTTATTAAATAGTATGAATAATAATGATAAACATAAAAATAATGTAGCAGTGGGACTATCTGGAACAAATAATTTAAAATAATTTGGTGTGTTAGCTAATTGACTACTATACCAATGATAACCGTATATCGTACCAAATATATTGCAAATTAAAATAAAAGAAATCAACCATTTTTGATAAAGTGAAGTTTCCCAAAGCCATTGATACATCTTAGTATGAACTACCTTTCATGTAAAGTTGATTGAATATCTTTTGATTTTAATACATTAAGTATTTGTGTGAGTTGATAAAAATAATCAGGTTCATTCATTTGTAAACTTAAATCAATATTGTTTTGTAAGGTTTGAATAATAAATGTTTGTTTTCTTTTATCCATAGAAATTGAATATAAGTCTTGTACATAAGATGAATAACTAGGTGAATGTATGAGCTGCATTAATATTAAATCATCTAAGCGAGATTCTCGGATGTGACAATTAGCAAAATGTATTTGTATATCTAATCTTAATGTATGATTTGCAATATAATTAAAAATTTGATTTGTATTAATATAAGATTTATTATCCTTGCTCAATTGAATTGCAGAAGCAGTTGCATCCACTTCTGCAATTTCTAAGGTATAATGATTATTGATTTTACTATTTACGAAATGTACATTATTTAGCTTATCTTGATTTGCCTTTAAATAATTTAATACCCACACAGTGATTCTTGATTTAAAACGATAGTTAAACAGAATATATTCTATAAAATTTTGTTTGATACGAATAAGAGAATCATTCATTTAAGTCACCAACTTATATTTGCAATCTCATTGACTCGTCATGCCAATTTTCATTGCTTGGATCAATTTCTAATAATTGATTTAAAATCAAAATTGCTTTTTCTTTTTGTCCAATTTCTAATAAATAGAAATAATAATCGCTTAAAAATTCAACTTGGGTTTGTAATGTTGGATATGCTAATTCAAAGAAATGTTGCGCTTCTTTATCTCGTTCTTCTTGACCGTATGCATATGCTAAATGCCACATGAAAATAGGGTCTAAATCTTCTTCATCTACATAAGTCAACAATTGTATAATTGATTCATAGTCTTCTTCATTACGATATAAATCACTTAAAATCAACAATGGTTCATGATATGCATTATCGACTTCTAAGGCTTGTTTTAGCAATTCTACACCTTCATTTGCATCTCCATGCTCAATTTCTAAGCTACCTGTAGAAACCATTAATTCTTTGTAAAATTGACTTAAACGTAATCCTTCCTTACCAGTTTCTATAGCATCAGGATAATTTTTTTCATTTTCAAATAGAGATTGAAGATAAAAATATCCTTGTATAAAATCAGGATCTTTTGAAAGTAATGTTTGCATAATTTTAATTGCTTCTTGAGTTAAATCGTTTTTTTCATAAGCAATTGATTTTTTAAAGTAATCTTCAGAATTCATCTCTTCTTCATTAATTTCATCAAATAAGCTAATAGCATCTGAATAATTACCACTTTGTAAACTACAATCTGCCATTCGCGAAAAAATATTTACTCCATTAACTTCATATTCACCAGTTTCTAATACTGTTTCATACTCTCTTGTAGCTCGTAAGTATTGCCCATCGTAGTATAATAGCTCTGCTAAGGCGAAGTGAATAATTGGATCATTAGGTTCAAGATCTAATGCTTCTTGCAATTTGTCAATTGCTACTTCTAACATATTTATTTGTTGGTATAAATCGGCTTCTAGCATCAACTTTTCGGTAGATGGTTCTACTTGTGCTAAATATTCAAGTGCTTCGTCAGTTTGGTTTTCAGACATGAGACCTTCGATAAAGTAAATGAGTAATTCACTTTCATCTGGGTATTTATGATACAACGTTCTAAAAACTTCTAACCCTTGAGGTGTAAGACCGAAATTATATAAAGTTTCACCAAGTATAAATAATGCATCATCATTGTTTGAACTCAATGCCTCATTTACTCGAGAATCTAAGTTTTCTATTTTTTGTAGATTGATATCGTCTATAAGTTTGTAGATATCTTCCATTGTTTATTTTCCCTCATTTTCTAAAAGCTTTAGTTTAGGTAAAAAACCTGGGAAGGAAACATTAACAGCGTCAAATTGCTCTATTTTGAGTGGTTCTGAACTAAGTAGTGAAGCTACAGCTAACATCATTCCTATACGATGATCTGTTTGACTATCTACAGTTGCATTTGATCTAAACTCTGATGGATGTATAATAAGTCCATCATGTGTGGGTTGTAAATTAAAACCAAGTAAATTTAGCATGTCTGCAGTAGTATCTATACGATTTGTTTCCTTCACTTTTAATTCTTCCGCGTTTTTGATAATACAAGAATTTGAAGCTTGTGTGCAAAGTAGTGCAATAACTGGTAATTCATCGATAGCCCTTGGAACTAAGTCGCCTTTAATTGTAACAGCATTCAAGTTCGGTGTATATTTTACATGTATTGATGCAGTTGGTTCTGCACCCTTGCTTACATTACTTAATTCAATGTTTCCTCCCATTTGTTTAACGATATCTATGATACCTGAACGAGTGGGATTAATGCCAACATTATGAATTGTAATGTCACTACCGGGCGTAATTAGGGCTGCGACTATGAAAAATGCAGCAGATGAGATATCTCCTGGAACATGAAAATCTCTAGGCTGTATATGTTCAATTGCATAAGGTATGGTTTGGATTGTTTTACCTTGAATTGATATAGGAATGTTAAAGTGTGCAAACAATGTTTCTGTATGATTTCTACTTACATCAAATTCTGTAAGTGTCGTGGCTTCTTTTGAAAATAGGCTAGCAAGTAAAATAGCACTTTTAACTTGTGCACTTGCAACTTCCATTTGATAATTTATACCTTTAATAGTTGAAGGCTTAATTATAAGTGGTGTGTAATTATTATCAATTCCAGATATATTAGCATTCATTTTTAACAGAGGTTTCATCACTCTATCCATGGGTCTTTTGCCTATAGATACATCACCAGATAACACACTTTCAATGCCTAATCCGCTTAAAAGACCTGCAAGTAACCGTGTAGTAGTACCAGAATTACCAGTATAGAGCACTTGGTGTGGCGTTATGAAATTTTGATATCCTGGTGAATTGATTATGATAGAATTGTCCTGCTCTTCAATTGTTACACCTAATAGTTTAAAGATATCCATAGTACGTCGACAATCTTCGCCCATTAAGGGTTCATAAATGGTTGATATGCCTTTAGCTAATGAAGCTAACATAATAGCGCGGTGTGTCATCGATTTATCACCGGGTACTTCTATTTCACCTTTGAGTGGTCCATTAATATTAATTATTTCACTGTTATTCATTTGATTCACCTACTTAAAATAAGATTGTAATTCCTCGAAAGCTGATAAAAGTGTATCCTTATCAACATGAGTGACAACTGGTTTCCCTAAATTTTTAAGTAAGACCATTTGAATACCATTGTAATCATTTTTTTTATCTAGAAGCATAAAATGGTAAGTATCTTCAAAATGAAGTTGTTTGATGATAGATAATGGATATTTAAGTTTTTTCATATAATTAATATAGTGTTGAATGTTATAATTTGTCTCGAACAAATGGTTCGCAACAATAAATTGATAAAGAATACCAATCATAACTGCATGACCATGAGGTATTTTATGCTCATATTCAATTGCATGACCGAATGTATGACCAAGATTAAGAAACTTTCTTTTACCTTTTTCTTTTTCATCTTCAACAACAATATTTAGTTTTGTTTTTATACCCTCAAATAAATAATAATCTAGATTTTTTAACGCTTGTAAAACTTTATTTGAGGTAAAATTAGATTCGATATTTTTTGTTGATTTCTCACCGTTTAATAAAGCGTGTTTATAGACCTCAGCATAGCCACTTAGTATTTCAGAATATGGTAGAGTTTCTAAAAAATCTAAATCATAAATGACAGCTTTGGGTCGATAAAAAGCACCAATTAAATTTTTACCATGCTCAGAATTAATTCCAACTTTACCACCTACACTTGAATCGTGGGCTAAAATAGTTGTCGGTACTTGAACAAATGATACTCCTCTAAGTAAAGTTGCAGCAATAAACCCTGCGAAATCTCCTGTTGCACCACCACCAATGGCAACAATACATGTTTGACGTGTTAATTGATGGCTTAGTAAATATTCAATAGTACGATGATAATGTTCGAATGATTTTGACGTTTCCCCAGAAGGGATTACGATACATTTAGCATCAAATTTTTGAGCCAAAGCTTCAAGTTTATCTACAAATAAATTATAGACTTGCTTATCTATAATGAAAAATCGTTGTTCTTCATTTTTAATGTATCTTTCTAAAGAGTTAATTGCGTGATGTTTAACGATGATGGGATAATTATCACTTGCATATGATGTTTTAAGTTCCATGCTTTCACCTCAATCATTCTAGGGTAATTAAAATTCTATGTTGAGTTGTCGACGCTCTTTAATTTGTGCTACGAGTTGGTCCATGTGGTTAGATTGAAACTCTTCGAGTACTGCTTTTGCTAACTCAAAAGCGACAACGTGTTCACATACTACGCTAGCTGCGGGCACTGCACAACTATCTGAGCGTTCTATAGTAGCTTTGAAGTCTTCTTTAGTATTAATATCAACTGAGTTTAGTGGTTTATATAAAGTAGGAATAGGCTTCATGACACCATTAACAATTATAGGCATCCCATTACTCATGCCTCCTTCAAATCCACCTAAGTGATTTGTAGCTCTAAAATAGCCTGAATCTTGATTATAATGAATTTCATCTTGAATTTCGCTACCAGGTTTTTCAGCTGCTTTAAATCCCTCACCAAAACTTACACCTTTGAAGGCGTTGATACTCACAACACCCTGTGCAATGCGTCCATCTAATTTACGGTCATAGTGTACATAACTTCCCACTCCAATAGGCATGTTTTCAGCCATTACTTGAACTACGCCCCCGATTGAATCTCCGTCTTTTTTCGCTTCATCTATTTTATCTCTCATTTGTTGCGCAATATTTTCGTCAATTACACGTACATCATTTTTATCTACATTATTTTTGAACATATCTACATCATATAAACCTTTGTCTTTAATACCACCAATTTCGACTACACGGCTATATAAGTGGATATCTAATTGTTCTAAAAGAATTTTTGAAACAGCACCCACAGCAACTCTTGCTGCTGTTTCTCTAGCAGATGAACGCTCAAGCACATTTCTTAAATCACGATGATTATATTTCATGCCACCTATAAGATCAGCATGGCCCGGTCTAGGTTTTGTAATGGTACGTTTCATATTTTCTCTTTCTTCATCACTAATTGGTGCGACGCCCATTATTTTTCTCCAATGAGTGAAATCGTCGTTAGTAACTACTAAAGTTATTGGACTTCCTAAAGTAAAGCCATTTCTGACGCCTGACACAATTTCTATAGTATCTTTTTCAATTTTCATACGACGCCCCCGACCATATCCCCCTTGACGTTTAAACATTTCCTTATTAATATCTTCAGCCTTAATTTCTAAATTAGCTGGTACACCTTCTATGATGACTGTAAGTTGTGGTCCATGTGATTCACCGGATGTAAGGTATCTCATGATCGCACGCCCCTTTCTATTCTTCAATACATTAAATTGTAATATGTTTAATATATTATCATATTCAATCACACAACATAAGTCAGTTAGACAAACAAGGAGATTTTTATTTTAGCAGTTATAAATATTTAAAAAAGAATAGCACCAAGATGATTGTTATGTCATAGTGACATTATACCAATTAAAGATCAGTCTATTAAAAAACTCAAAAGACCGAAATCATTAGATACATGATTGATATATTAAAAGTAGGTCATTACTTAATAATGAATGCTCAATTGTCAAAAGATAAAATTGCTATATAATCGAACAATATACGGTATTGCATCGTTAAATCCCTAGATAAAAAAATAAATAGACTAATTCAATAAGTATTATTTTAAGCAAATAAAATTTGGTTAATCATAAAAAATGCCTGAGACACAAATATGCGTCACAGACATTAATGGATAAAATGAATTTCATTATTTGATATTTTTATTATTCGTATAGCCAATCTTCTCTTGGTTCTTTATAATCAGCAATTTCGCTACTTGTAAACCATAATTTAACTTCACGTTGTGCTGATTCTGTTGAATCTGAACCATGTATAATATTACGACCTAGATTTAAACCATAGTCGCCTCGGATTGTACCAGGAGCTGCTTCGCTTGGATTTGTGCTTCCAATAATTTTACGAGATACAGCTACAGCATTTTCACCTTCTACTACCATAGCAAAAACGGGTGCAGAAGTAATGAATGAAATTAACTTGTCGTAGAACGGTTTTCCTTCATGTTCACTATAATGTTTTTCAGCTAGTTCCATAGGCACTTGCATAAACTTACCGCCAACAAGCTTAAGACCTTTCTTTTCAATGCGAGATATAATCTCACCAATTAAATTTCTTTGGACAGCGTCCGGTTTAATCATCAAAAATGTGCGTTCCACTTCGTGTGTCCCCCTGTGCATGTGTTTCATTCATTTTTATAAGTATGTAAAAAACTTAAAACATTGCAAGCTATAAAAATATCCTGCTACTTAGTATGGTAACAGGATAATGAAGCGCTTTCAACTTTTGTCACAAAACTTACTTATTTCGACTTCCCATTTTTTTAATAAGCTTTCTAAATAGTTCTTTATTAGGACCATCCTCTAATTCATCGATTAAATTGATTGCTTTATTTAAATACTTTTCACTTATTTGTTTTGATTGTTCTATGCTTTCGGACTGTCTAATTATTGTTATACAAGTTTCAAAGGCATGTTGAGGACTGTCAGGATTAAGTTGTGAAATTTTATCTTTAAAAGTCTTATTTTTTCGCATTTCTAATAGTACAGGTAATGTAATATGACCATTCATAAGGTCACTACCAACCGGCTTACCAAGTTTCTTTTCAGAACTAGTAAAATCTAGCACATCATCTATTATTTGGAAACTCATACCTATATAATGTCCGATCATTTTTAATTTACGAATAACGTCATTTGACGCATTGGAAGTAATCGCACCAACTTGTGTAGACAGTTGAATAAGAAGTGCTGTTTTACGGTTGATACGACGTAAGTAATTAGTAATTGTTTGATTGCTATTAAATTGATCTTGAAATTGGAATAGTTCTCCTCTACACACATCAACAATTGATTTAGAAATGGTCGAATGGACACGAGTATCACTGATTTCAGATAAATGCTTGAGCCCCATAGCAAGTAAGAAATTTCCTGTTAAAATAGCTGTACTTTGGTCCCATTTTTTTGAAATAGTGAGTCGGCCTCTACGTTTATCACTTTTATCTATCACATCATCGTGGACTAAGGTAGCCATGTGAATTAGTTCTAAAGCTACTGCTACACGATACGTGTCTTCTGAAGGTTTGTTGTTAGAGCCAAATTGACCACTTAAAATAACAAAAGCGGGTCTAACTCTTTTTCCCCCTGAAGATAGTAAATGGAATGAGGCTTCTTGTAATGTTTGATCAGAACTTATAATTGCTTCTTCAAGTCGCTTTTCTACTTTCTTTATTTCGTTGTTAATGTTTAACTTTGCCACGTTAATCACCTTTGCTAGAACTGTTTTCTTTATAGCCAAGGTGCATTGCAGCAACGCCACCTGTAAAGCTACGTACAATGATATCGTTAAATCCTGCTTCGAAGAATAAGCCTTTCAATGTTTGTTTGTCAGGAAAATTAAATGTTGATTGTTGCAACCATTCATATTCTTCTTTGGACTTAGCAAACATTTTACCAAAAATTGGCATCACAAATTTAAAGTATAAACTATAGATTTGTTTGAATAATGGCAATGTCGGTTGGCTTGTTTCAAGACATACCACCATGCCTCCTGGTTTTAAAACTCGATGCATTTCTTTGAGTGCTGACAAATAATCCGGAACATTGCGTAAGCCAAAACCAATAGTAACATAATCAAATGAGTTATCATCAAAAGGTAAATTCATAGCATCACCATGAACAAGCTGGATATTTTCCAATGAAGCAGTTTTCTGTTTACCTACCTCAAGCATATTTTCACTAAAATCAAGACCAGTTACTTGGCCTTTTGAGCCTACTGCTTCGCTTAATGCAATAGTCCAATCTGCAGTACCACAACACACATCTAAAGCTTTACTGCCTTTTTGTACATTCATAGTACTCATAACATGTTTTCTCCATACTTTATGCTGTTCGAAACTTATGATGTTGTTGAGTCGATCGTATTTTTGAGAAATATTTTGGAATACTGTATGAACTTGTTCTTTTTTAGCTTGATTTTCAGCCATTTTCATTACCTCTTTTTTTATAACTTTTGCTAATTTCTTGAATATATTTATCTATTTCATATCTGTTAAACTTACCCAGATACTCAGGATGGTAATCTTTATATTTAGAAGTCAATTCAGCGAATAATTTGATTTTATCAACAGAACTTCCAAAATGGTTAATTGTAAGATATGGAAATAGTGTTTCTATATCTAGAATCGCATCTTTCAACTCTTTATCAGTGAGATCATTTTGATTAATTGATGATTTATCTTCATTGATTTTAACAATGGCCTTGCTCATTGCAAGTTGAAAAGCGGAATCTTGAATATTTGCTAATAGAGTATAGAAATGAGCGCTTAATAGGTCCCCTATTAATATTGCTTTCTTAGATAGATGATTATCACCAATAGCGTCCAAATGACGCATTGATGTATCAATAGTGAGGCAAGCAATCTTAGCTTCATCTGGGATAGAGTACATATCTAATAAATGACTTAAAGAGCTATTGATTTCAATAGGCTCATACTCATTAATGCCCTTAAGCAGTTGTTCTACATGTTTGTTTAGTTTGCTTATTGTCGTTTCCATGTTCACACCTCACGATATTATCATTAACAATATTAACATTATATGTAAAAAAATAAAATCTATTGGATTAAGTCTTTTAAAATAAATAGTTATTCTATGTAAGTGGTTTGCGATTTGAGGAATAAAACTCATTTTTACCAAAGATCTAGTAATTACTAATATGATAATAGTTACTAGATGGCTTTATAAAATTTTTAACTAGATGATTATTAGCCAATATAGCTAGATAAACGATTTTAAATAAATAGTAAATGAGTATATTAACTCAAGATCATTTCTAAATATATGTAAGTGATTGGGATGACGTAATTTATAAAATTTTAAAAACAAGACAGTCGATAATAAATATTTTAGTATTGATATGAGTTATGAAGTGTTGAATCTACTTAAAAATAAAATACTTAGAGCGATAGACCATTGATGTATAAGTTAAAAAGAAAAAGCCCTCAAAGGGGCTTTTTTAAGTAAATTATTTTACAGCATCTTTTAATGCTTTACCAGCTTTAAATGCTGGTACTTTACTTGCAGGGATGTCAATTTCTTTACCTGTTTGAGGGTTACGACCTTTACGAGCAGCGCGTTCACGTACTTCAAAGTTACCGAAACCGATTAATTGTACTTTTTCACCTTTAGCAAGTGAGTTTTGGATAGATTCAAATACAGCATCTACTGCTGAACCAGCTTCTTTTTTAGTTAAGTCAGCTTGTTCTGCAACTGCATTAATTAAATCAGTTTTATTCATTATGAATTCACCTCCTGAGGTTTTATAATGATATTCATTATATCATTATGTTTTGACTTTAACACAAGGGTTACTGTCATCGCAACGATTTATGTAATAGAAACGTTGGTTTTATGCGATTTATGACGAAATTTTTTAACATTCGCTCATAAAAAGTAATATTACACTCTTTATTCTGCTTTTTTGTCTCTTTCCATAAGTGTTCTAACACTTTTACTTACAGGGACATCTTCAAATAAAACTTCATATAATGCGTTAGTGATAGGCATCTCTACTCCTTCTTGTTGAGCAAGATGATATACTGATTTAGTTGTATAAATACCTTCAACCACCATTTTCATCTCTTTTAAAGCTTCTTCTGCTGTTTTGCCTTGCCCTAATTTAAACCCAAGTGTGTAATTTCGTGAATGTGTGGACGTACAAGTTACGATCAAGTCACCTATGCCACCTAGACCTAAGAAAGTCATTGGATCTGCACCAAGTTTCTCACCAAGTCGACTGATTTCGGCTAAACCTCGTGTCATTAAAGCTGCTTTTGCATTATCACCGTAACCCATGCCGGCAACGATACCACTAGCTATAGCTATAATATTTTTTAAAGCACCACCTAATTCTACACCTACTAAATCATTATTTGTGTAAACACGTAAATAGTCGTTCATAAATAAATCTTGAATAAGTTTGCTCACATTATTATCTTTAGATGATGCAGCTACAGTTGTAGGTTGTTTTATAACAACTTCTTCAGCATGACTTGGACCTGATAAGACGCCGATTCCTCCATTATGTTCTGAAGAGATAGAGTCCTCAATCATTTCAGATACGCGCTTAAATGTATCGTTTTCAATGCCTTTAGCAACATGAATAAAAGTCTTTTTAGATGTGAGTAATTGATCGATATCTTTTGATACTTCTCTAATTGCTTTTGTAGGTAGTGCCATAAGATAGATATCTGAAAATTGCACTGCCTTATTTAAATCTACAGTTGCTTTTATAGATGAATCTAATTTAGCATCTTTAAGATAATTTTTGTTCATATGATGTGTGTTAAGTTCATCTACATTCTCTACATTTTTGCCCCACATTAAAACATCATGACCATTTTGAGCTAATACATTAGCTAATGCAGTACCAAAACTACCCATACCAAAAACTGTAATTTTTCTCATTATTGAATTCCCCTTTGTTTTTAATTTCTTTTTCTTGGAATAATATGAATAGGTGTTCCTTCAAAACCAAAAGCATTACGTATTTGATTTTCTAAATATCTCCTATAAGAAAAATGCATTAATTCAACATCATTGACAAATACTACAAATGTCGGTGGTTCAATTGCAACCTGAGTTGTATAGAATACATTAAGTCTTCTACCTTTGTCAGTAGGTGTTGGATTCATAGAGATGGCATCAGTAACAACTTCATTTAGTGTAGAACTTTGGACACGCTTTTTATGATTTTCACTGGCTTGATTGATATAAGGGAATAATGTTTTTAATCTTAGCCCTTCTTTTGCTGATACGAACGCGATTTGAGCATAATCTAAAAATTGAAATTCATTTCTAACATCATCAGTGAATTTTTTCATTGTCTTACTATCTTTTTCAACTGTATCCCATTTATTTACTACAATGACAATAGCTTTACCTTCCTCATGTGCATAGCCAGCTACACGTTTATCTTGTTCAATTATACCTTGTTCAGCATCGATAACTACTAATACTACTTCTGAACGCTCAATCGCTTTTAATGCACGTAATACAGAATATTTTTCAGTCGATTCATACACCTTACCTTTTTTTCTCATTCCAGCAGTATCAATCAATACATAATCTTGTCCATCATAAGAGTACTCGGTATCAATGGCATCTCGAGTTGTACCAGCAACATTAGACACAATAACACGTTCTTCGCCTAAAATAGCATTGACCAAGCTAGATTTACCAACATTAGGTCTACCGATGATAGAAAGACGTATCGTATCTTCGTCATAAGGATCTTCTGATTCTTTATTAAAGTTTTCAACAACTGCATCTAGCAAATCTCCAAGTCCTAATCCATGTGAACCAGAAATAGGATATGGATCTCCAAAGCCTAAAGAATAGAAATCATAGATATCATTACGCATTTCAAGATTATCAACTTTATTCACAGCTAATACAACAGGTTTCTTAGATTTATAAAGCATTTGTGCGACCATTTCGTCACTTTGTGTAAGTCCTTCTCTAACATTGACCATAAAAATGATGACATCTGCTTCTTCAATTGCTATTTCTGCCTGTGCACGGATTTGAGTTTGAAAAGGAGCATCTCCAATTTCAATACCACCTGTATCAATGATGTTAAATTCATGAGTTAACCACTCGCCAGATGAATAAATACGATCACGAGTAACGCCTGGCGTATCTTCTACGATAGATATACGTTCGCCGACAACTCTATTAAAAATTGTAGATTTTCCTACATTTGGTTTTCCTACAATTGCTACTATCGGTTTAGTCATAGGATAAACTTCCTCTCTTTTTTAATCTACATAATTTTATCACAAGAGCAGATTTATTCAAAACTTGAATATGTTTATTTTACATGTTCGAAAAGATATATTTTGTACAGTATATCATTTAAAAAAAGACTCCAATTATCACGCGTAAATTTGATTTTAAGCTTACACGTAAATTGGAGTCATTACATTTTATATCGCAAATGATTTTAGTTTAATTAAAACTTAAGGTCTTTAAATTTATCACCAAAAACATCGCCTAATGTTGGTTTATCTTCATCATTATCATCTTCAAGATATGATTGAGTTGTGGATGCGTCACTTTCAATGACATTTTCTTTAGGTAACGTTGCTTTGATTGATAATGAAATTCTTTCATTATCTTCATCGATACCTAATATTTTTACATTAACTTGTTGTCCAGGTTCTAATACTTCGTTAGGAGAACCGATATGTTTATGATCGATTTCAGAAATATGCACTAAACCTTGGACGGATGGAGCAATTTCTACGAATGCGCCAAAGTTCGCCAAACGTACTACAGTACCTTCAATAACATCATCTTCGTGAAATTTCCCTTTAATGTTTTCAAATGGTGTTGGTAAAGTGTCTTTAATAGATAAAGAAATACGTTCAGAATCTTTTTCTACAGATTTAACTTTAACTTTGACTGCTTCACCTACTGACACAACTTCTTCTGGTGTTTGAACATGTTCATGAGATAATTCAGAAACGTGAACTAAACCATCTACGCCACCAATATCAATGAAAGCACCAAAGTTAGTTAATCGAGCAACTTTACCATCAATAACATCGCCTTCATTTAAAGAATCTAATATTGAAGCTTTTTTAGCGTCGTTTTCTAACTGTTCCACAGCTTTACGGCTTAAAATGACTCTATTGTTTTCAGGATCAAGTTCTTCCACTTTAATACGGATTGTTTGACCATCGAATACAGAAAAATCTTCAATGAAATCAGTTGAAATTAGAGAAGCAGGTACAAACCCTCTTTGACCAACGTCAACGACTAAACCACCTTTAACTACTTCAGTAACTTCAGCTTCAATCACTTCATCGTTATCTAGTTTTTCTTGTAAATATTCATAAGATTTTTCAGTTTCAAGTTGTCTTTTTGATAAAATGTATGCCCCAGTATCATTTTCTTCGTCGAACTCGATTTTAGTGACATATGCTTCGACTTCATCACCGACTTTTACAACTTCACTAGGGTTTTCGATATGATGTGTTGAAAGCTGGCTAATAGGAATAATTCCATTAAATTTGCCACCATTAATATGCACAACAACTTGTTTATCCTCTACTTGTTGAACTTCACCAGTGACTTTGTCACCTTCTTTAATATCATTAATCATTGATTCATTGAATTCTTCAGTCATCTTGTATGCCTCCTTATACACTACATAATTATAACATCTTATAAACGAGTAAAATTGTCAAGAGATACCACTTTATATGAATAGGTTGCTTCTATCTTTAATTTATAACAAAAGTTTAACAGAGCACCTAGTTAAGTGATGGTCAATTTAGTTTGTAGTATATTTAATAACATTGTTATTTTTATTGTAACATAAATTTTATGGCAATTAACCCTAAGCTCATAATAATATGAGGAATAAAAATGAAAAAGATATATTAAAATTGGTAATAAACATAGTATTACTTCTCTATAGAGGGGACTTGGTTAAAAATAAGTTTATTTACATAGTTCTCAATGGTCAAAAATAAAAGCCAGAGACAGAGCGTCCGTGGCTTTTCTATAAATCAATACTAATATATTCAATATTTTCGAGTCATTGATTATTAATTCTACTCCGCTTAAATGTTTACAATAAACAATATAAAAAGTTTAATTTTAACATTTAAAGTAGAGATAATATTTCATTTGTTACCTCTTCTATAGATTTGCCAGTTGTATCAAGTGTAATAGCATCTTCGGCTTTTTGTAATGGCGAAATTTCACGATTCATATCATAATGATCTCGTGCTTCAATTTCCTCCTTTAATTGTTCTAAATTTGATTCAATGCCACGTTGCTCATTCTCTTTTTGTCGACGTTCAGCACGTTCAGCAACAGATGCAATCATATAAACTTTTAATTCGGCATCTGGTAATACAACTGTACCAATATCTCGGCCATCCATAACGATACCTTTTTTAGCAGCTAATTCTTTTTGTATTTTCACTGCAAATGAACGCACTGGTTCTTTAGAAGCAACATAAGATACGTGATGTGTTACATCATTTTCTCTTAAATAATCAGTGACGTCTTGATTATCTAGTAAGATTCTTTGCCCTTTTACTTCATCATAAGTAAGCTCAAGTTTAGTGTTATTAATCAGATAATCAAAATTTTCGGGTTTGCCATTTTGTAAATATTTATATGTAATGGCACGATACATTGCTCCTGTATCAACATATATCATTGATAGACGACTGGCTACACGTTTAGCAATTGTACTCTTACCTGCAGCAGCTGGGCCATCTAGTGCAATATTAATTGAACTCATTATTTGATAACCTTCCTTGTTGTTTTATAGATATTATTTTATCATAAAAAAGTAAAGAATAAATAGGAGGAATACGTAATGAAACGTCTACTTATCATACATACTGGTGGCACAATAAGTATGTCACAAGATCAAACTAATAAAGTGATAACGAATGAAGAAAATCCAATATCACAACATCAAAATATCATTAGTCAATATGCAGAGGTTGACGAAATCAATCTTTTAAATATACCCTCGCCGCATATGACAATTTCGAATGTTGTGCGATTAAGAGACGAAATCATTACATATTCTAAAGAAAATATATATGATGGATTTGTCATTACTCATGGAACAGATACACTTGAGGAAACAGCTTTTTTAATAGATTTATTAATTGATATTCAAGAGCCTATAGTAATTACTGGAGCAATGAGATCATCCAATGAAATTGGTTCCGATGGTCTCTATAATTTTATTTCTGCTATAAGGGTTGCTTCTTCATCTGAGGCTAATCATAAAGGTGTTATGGTCGTATTTAATGATGAGATTCACACTGCTCGTAATGTGACAAAGACACATACTTCGAATATTAATACATTTCAAAGTCCTAATCAGGGGCCTCTAGGTGTACTTACCAAGAATCGAGTACAATTTTATCATCATCCTTACAGACAAACTACCTACCAATATATCGATGTAAATTTACGTGTTCCACTTGTAAAAGCATACATGGGTATGGAAGATGATGTACTATCATTTTATTCACAACAACACGTTGATGGTATAGTCATCGAAGCACTAGGACAAGGTAACCTTCCAAAAAGTTGTCTTAATGGACTACAGCAATGTCTAAAGAAAAACATTCCTCTAGTTCTCGTATCTAGATCATTCAATGGTATTGTTAGTCCTGTATATGCTTATGAAGGTGGTGGCGCAGATTTGAAAAATAATGGTGTTATTTTTTCGAACGGTTTAAATGGACCAAAGGCAAGGCTAAAATTACTAGTTGGTTTGAGTCAAGACATGACTCAAAATCAATTAGAGCGATATTTCGAAGAGTAATTAAAAAGAGTGGGACAAAATTCGTATCAAGTTCATTGTCACACTCCGATTTCTATTAGTTGTATGCATTGTCTATGAAACTTCTTTAGTGCAATTATACTATAATTAAGGATTACCTATTATTAATATGTGCATTTTAATTGAGTCATTGATTGACTATACATTAAGAAAGCTTGGGACATTGTTTAGTATCCCAAGCTTTTTGTAAGCTCTATGTTTCAAGAGGTGTTTGTTTTTTTGTCAAAATGCTTTGTGTAATGACACCACCATGATATTTACCATTTTCGATAAAAATAGTATTTGCATCATTACCCGCAGCAATAACACCAGCTATATAACAATTTTCGACGTTTGTTTCGAATGTTTCTCGATTATAAACAGGAGCAGTTCCATATTCATTGGTATGGATATCAATACCTATTGTTTTTAAGAAATCGTAATCTGGATGATAACCAATCATAGCAAAAACGTAGTCATTATCAATTTCTATAAGTTGACCATCTTTTTCATAAGTCACTGAATGATCGGTAATTTTGGTTACTGTCGCATTAAATTCCATCGTAATTTTTTCGTGATTGACTAATGATTCGAAATTGGGTAATATCCATGGTTTAATTGCTTTAGGGTACTGTTCGCCACGATATAAAACAGTTACATTAGCACCAGCTTTTTCTAATTCTAAGGCAGCATCAACAGCAGAGTTTTTGCCTCCAATAATAACAACATTTTGATTAAAATACGGATGTGCTTCTTTAAAGTAATGGAATACTTTTGGTAATTCTGCCCCTTCCGCTTCTAAAGTGTTATGTTGACCATAATAACCCGTAGCAACAGTTAAATATTTACATTCATATACACCTTTTGTAGTTGTAATTGCAAATTTATTGTTTATTTTTTTAACTGTTAAAACTTCTTCGAATGGATGTATGTTAAGTTGATGATGTTTAACGACTTCCCTATAATATACAAGCGCTTGATTACGTCTTGGCTTACTATCTTCAACAATAAAAGGAATATCGCCGATACTTAATTTATCACTTGATGAGAAAAAAGTCTGATGTGTTGGATAATTATAGATTGATTCAACAACATTACCTTTTTCAATTACTAATGTTTCAATACCTTTTTTCTTTTGTTCAATTGCCGCGCTTAATCCGCATGGACCGCCACCTATAATGATGCTTTCAATAGTTTGCATACTTATCCTCCTTTAATCACCAAATTATTATATCAGTTATTTTCTATTTTAGCTAAGACCTGAATTTTGAATTAAATAAAAATATAGCCCCAATATTGGTGTTTATCACCAATACTGAGACTATTAATAATGTTATTGAGGAATAACTAATGTTTGACCATTATGAATATTATTACTGCTTAATCCATTCGCACGTTTAATTTTATCTACGTTAGCTTGAGTTCCTTCTCCATAATATTGTATGGCGATACGATATAAGTTTTCTTGACCGTATACTGTATGTGATTGTTGACCTTGAGTTGCCTGTTGATTATTGCTATTTTGGTTTGCATTATCTTGTTGATTTTGGTTTGTATAATTTGAGTTATTATTGGCTACATTATCGTTATTATTAGTTGAAGTAGCGTTAGGATTTGAGGAACTATTATCAGAGTCATCATCTGCGTTCTTATCAGAATCAGATTTTTTGTCTTTGTTACTATCAGATTTTTTGTCTTTGTTATCTTCGGATTGCGCACCATCTTTTTTATCTGAGTCTTTCTTACTTTGATTCGCTATTTTTTGGTCATCACTTTTACTATCGTTGTGATTATTTAGAGCCATACCACCGAATATTGCTATTGCACCTAGAATAAGAATGGCTGCTATAAGTGGTAACAAGATTTTCATGAAACCACCTTTTTTCTTACCTTCTGATTGGTCATTGTACTGATTGTTTTGATTAGAATTTTTTTCCTCATTATGATGTTTATTTTGATTATTATGATGCGCAACACCAGCCGCACCAACTCCTGCAGCTGCGCCAGCACCGACTGCTGCTTTTTTGCCTTTTTTAGATTGCTTTTGGTCATCATTTTTAACAGATTTTTCGTCATTCTCATGGTTTGAGTGTTTAGAATCTTGTTTATCTTTTTTATTATGATGACGTTTGGATGTTTCTGCTGCACCAGCAACACCAGCTGCACCAGCTATTCCAGCACCTGTAGCTGCTTTTTTATCTTTGTTTGTTGACGGTTTTGATTGCGTACTTTCTGATTTACGCTTTTGTTGTTGAGCTTTAGGGCCGGGTCTATTTTGTGTTGATTTTGATTTATGTTCTGGTGACTCAGATGTTCCATTTACAATAGCTGCATCTTTTCCATCTTTCATTCTATTATCTTGTGATTGTTTTTCAGTTTTATTTTGTTGTTGCGATTTATCATGTTGTTGCTGTAACTGTGCTTCGTCATAACGGTCATCTAATGAACCTTCTGTAGTTTTAGCGTCACTATTTTTTTGATGTTTGTCGTCTTGTTGTTTGCTTTGATTAGTTGCTGTCTCTCTGCGTCTTTTTCGTCGTTGGGCATTTCTCGGAGGAAATTGTTGATTTGAGTTATTAGATAAACTGTTTTGAGAGTCAGCTTCTTTTTTATTTTCATTTGTTTTATCATCTTCTTTTAATTCTGTTTGATGTTCGTCTGGATTAATAGATTGACGATTCTTTTCGAAATCATCTTTAAAATTATTATTAGACACAACTATCATCCCTTCCATTTTAATTAATTCAATCACGTTATAACTCTATACCCAAGTTGAAATTAAATATGTAAAATAATTAAAAGTATTTAACACTGCTTAATTGGGTCTACATATTGATTATAGCTTGTTAAATTTCAGTAAGTAAAGTGATAGCTAGGTTTCGAACAAATTATATAATTTTTCATTAAAACTTAGTTTTCTTTTCACCTTTTTACGATTCAATATCTGAATAGGCTCTAATCTTGAATCTTGATCACAACATTGTTTTGGACTTTGAGGATGTTCGCCAAAAAATTCTAGTAAGTATTTACGTCGACATTGATCTAAATTAGTATAGCCCATCATTCTCATATAACCTAGTCGCTTACGTTGATATGATTGATGAAATATATCTTTAAGTTGGCTAAATGTGAATTGTATATTTAAAGTACTTAAAATTTTTTCCTTTTCATCTGGTAAGTGGTTTCCCGTCTCAAACATTGTAATATCGTCATCTGTGATAATATCAGTGAATAGTAGTGTTTCTAGAATAAAACTATCATCAGGTTGAAATAAACTAATGGCTTGACTTTGTTTACCATCCCTACCAGCACGACCAATTTCTTGTAAATAGTTAGATGGTGAAGATGATAAATGAAAATGTATGACTGTACGAATATCTTTTTTATTTATTCCCATTCCAAAAGCACTTGTTGCTACTATAACGGGGATGTCATTATTAAAAAACTGTTGTTGAACTGTTTGGCGTTCCTGATAACTTAAATCTCCATGATATATACCTGTTAGATATCCTGAGTCATAAATCATTTGAGCTAGTTCTAAACATCTTTTTTTAGAAGAAACATATATAATTGTAGGCCCAGAATTAGATAAAAATGGTAACAGCCATTCAATCTTCCCCTCATCATCATTAAAATTATAGTGTTGTAAGCTAATATTTTCTCGATTCATACTTTTTTGAACTACATTTAATTTGAGTGATAAAATGTGAGATAAATCAGTTTCTAATTGAGGTGGTGCTGTAGCTGTTAGTGCTAACACTGTTGCTGAATTAAAATGATGAATAATTTTACCAACTAAAGCATAGTGAGGTCTAAAATCATACCCCCACTCTGATAAACAGTGCGCTTCATCTAATACTATTAATCCAAAGTTGATATGAGCGATGTACTTAAAATTATGAGGTTGCAGTATATATTCTGGACTTAAATAAATAAATCGACTTTTACTTAGTCGTTTAATATTGTCTCTTTTTTCTACTTCGTCCATGCCGGAATGTACACATGCAACATGTGTTTCACCTTTTAACTTCATTTGCATAACTTGATCATCCATAAGCGAAATGAGTGGTGATATAATTAATGTCGGTTTTTCTAATATATATGTAGGGAGTTGATAACATAAGCTTTTACCGCTACCAGTTGGTAAAATTCCAAGTGTATGCCTTCCATGAAGGACACTATCAATAATTTCTTCTTGCCCCTCTTTAAATTCATCAAAACCAAACCATTCCTTTAAATTATCTTTCAGCAATTAAATCACCTCTTTCTATTCCTACTATAACTAACTTAATTTGAAAGTAAGTCCAATCAGTAAAATGTTCTTTATAAAATTTTAATCGTTCACCGCGATGTTTTTGATAGTAGTTTATAAATTCGAGAATATCTTTTTTATTTATAAATAATGTATAGTCTATCAAATAACCTTTAATATACATTTCTAGAATATGATCTTCAATTGTGTTAAGTTTTACATTTTGTAATTGAGCAATTTCTTTTAAATTGAGACCAGATTTTAACTTTTGATAGCTTAAGTATGTATTTGTTAGTAATGGTGAAAGAATGATAGCTTGAGAAAGTATTGGATATTTCGTTGAATCTTTTAATTGATTCAATATGTCAATCAGTTCATTCATTTCTCGTTCAAATAATTCTGATTGTGGTATACTCTCAATTAAACTTATTTGTTGTCTAGTATACATGGATTCCTCATATCCTTGTAAATAATAATGAAGAAATGTATGGTTATATTTATTATTTAAATTCTCAAATAATAAATATATTTCGTCTATAGTATTTGATACTTGATTTGATTCAATGACCTGATGATAAAGTTGTTTAACCCTTTGTTGGATATAGGTATTTTGAACGATTGGAATAAATGTATTTGACTCCTTGCGTGTATGAGATAACGTTTGGATAAGTAATTGTATGCAACTAAAGGTTTGAGTGAGACTATCATAAGTGTATTGTGGATGTATTTTTACTTGAATTGATTTTTTAAAATCATCCTTTTGGAGTATAAATTGCTCAAAAGTTGAATACTTTAAGTTAGGTAAACTATGATATAATGACAAAAGTTGTTGGCTTGACGCATCGAAAAACGTTTGGTGTGACTTCTTGCCTGTTAAAATATTATAGATACTTTTATTGGTTTTGTAGTTAAATGCATGACTCATAGCGTATGATAGTATATTGTACAAATTAAACCCTCACTCTATAAAACGAATAAATTGAAATGTAATCTATCGATGTCTACAATTGTATTTATAATACTAGTGTAGCATTTTTATCAAAGGAGGCGAATAAATATGGCAAAATATACAATCGTTGATATGGATACATGTATAGCATGCGGTGCTTGCGGTGCAGCTGCTCCAGATATATATGATTACGATGATGAAGGTATTGCATACGTAATCCTTGACGATAACCAAGGTACTGCTGAAGTGCCTGAAGAGTTATATGAAGATATGGAAGATGCGCTAGAAGGTTGTCCTACTGACTCAATCAAAATTGAAGACGAACCATTTGATGGTGACGCACTGAAATTTGAATAATATATGATTCTTAGAATACATAAAAATTAATCTAAATGATTTATTACTATTTATAGTATACAATTTGTATGAGAATTAATTTTTAAGGTAACTAGCCATAAACAATAAAATAATCAGCTATTAGATGAATTGATCCCCAAATGAATTGTTTAATATGATTCATTTGGGGTTGTTTATTAGGAACTAATGATGACATTTTATATGGCTCTTTAAAACCAGTGTTCTATTTGATAAGAAATTTAAAAACATAATACCTTAAAACGTTACGCTCACTATTGTTAAATTTTTTATGAGTTACACTTTCTTTATATCTTCAGTAATAGTATAAAGATAAAGACAATGTCCAATTTTGAATATGAACATTGTCTTTATAATAGATAAATAAAAAAGGTTTTAAATGTTTTTTATTTGATGATATGTCTTAATCTTCTAAATAACAGCACAAATATAATGGAAATGATTATGCCTTTAATTAAATTAAAAGGTATGACTCCAGACACAATAACAATTTTTACGTTATTAAGCACATCACCTAAATTAAATATCATTCCATATAATGGAAGTAACACAAAATAATTTAAGATGCTCAAAACAATAGTCATAACGATTGTACCTGTAATTAATCCATAAATTAAAGAACGATTATTTTTTCTTTTTCTATAAACATAGTATGATGATAGCAAAAAGCTGACGCCTGCTAAAAAGTTAGCTACTGGTCCAACAGGATCCCCTATATTGAATAGAAAATTTAAAATATTTTTGATGAGTGCAACGATAATCCCAGCAATAGGACTTAAGAGGAATGTTGCTAATAACGTCGGTACATCACTAAAATCGAGAGTTAGATACGGTGGTATAAATGGCAATGGAAACTTGATGAAAGTTAACACAAACGCTACCGCACTTAACATACTAATTGTAATCAAACGTTTGTTTTGTTGCATATATAATTTTCTCCTTCCATTCATCTTACTTAGAAAAGGAGGAAATTTGAACAACAAAAAACCTCCATCTTCTCCCATCCAGACTATACTGTCGGCTTCAGACTCTCACTGAATCAAGACAAAGCAAAAATTAATACGTTGTCGTCGCAGGCTTAGATTACTGCCGGTTGGGAATTACACCCTACCCCGAAGATGAATATATCAATTTTATTTTAAATTTATATTACATGATTAGTTTTAAAAACTCAATATTTCTGCTTACGGTTAATATAATGTTTTGACATTAATAACAAAATATGAAATCAATATATAACATGAATTTAAGTTTTAACACATAAAATATTTACAAATAAATAAATAGGCTTTATTGATTCTGAAATTATGTCTTTAAACTTGTAGAAGTTATTCAAATAAAATGATAATTAAATTTATGTTCAATTTAGTTATCTACTGATTATATACAAAAAAACGCCTGAGACATCACTCTGAGTCGCAGGCGTTTTTCATATATTATTTTTGATGTATTGCGTTATAATTTCTCTGTTTTCAAAAGAATCATTGAAACTGACAATTTATGATACTTTTCAGTTTCTAACTAATTTGTTTTGATTTAGGTAGTCTAATAATAAATGAAGTACCTTTGCCTAATTCGCTCTCAACATCAATACGTCCCCCGTGTTCTTCAATAATCATTTTACAAATGAAAAGTCCTAATCCGGTGCCTTGCTTACCTCTTTTTCGAGCAGCGTCCACTTTATAAAAACGGTCAAATACTTGTTTCAGATGTTCCGGTGCTATACCAGTGCCTGTATCAGTTATTGTTAAAATATTGAAATCTGAATCTTCATCAATAGAAATCTTTATAGAATCACCAGCTTGTGTATATCTTGTTGCGTTATCAATTAAATTAGTTAACACTTGGTCCATTCTATCCATATCATAGTTCCATAATTGTTCGTCATTATTAGAATCAAACGTCATTGTTAAACCTAATTCTTCACTTTGCATGCGATATTTAGACTCCATTTTATCAAGAAGGTGTTGAATAGGTTGTAATTCCTTCTCAACTGATAATCCTTCAGCATCCATACGAGCTACATTTAGTAATTCATTGACTAAACGATTAAGTCGCTTAGATTCATCTAAAACGATTGCTAATGAGTCACGTATTTCATCTGGTTCGGTAACTATACCGTCTACTATGGACTCAGTGTAACCCTGTAATAAAGAGATTGGCGTACGTAATTCATGTGATACATTTGCTATAAAATCTTTTTTCATTTGATCAAGATTATGTTCATTTGTCATATCACGGATGACCATGACAATACCACTTCTACCATTTGTTTGAATTCTATCTATATAACTGGAGATAAATACATAGTACCTTGTATTAATTTCTAATTCTAAATACTCATTCTGTTGTGATTCAAATGTTGCTTCAATTTGCTGTTCAATAGATTCTTTTGAAAAATCATCAATGTGACGCATAATATCATCAGCCATCTTGTTTGACAATATGATTTCACGTTGATTATTAATGCCTAGAACGCCTTCTACCATAGAGTTTAATAATGTATCTCTTATATTCTTAGATGAAGAAATTGCTTTGATATGTTCTTGAATTTCTACGTTCATGTTGTTAAATGCACGTGATAAATCACCTATTTCATCTTTAGTAGCGACAGTTGAAATTTGACTATAATCCCCTTCAGAAACTTTTTGTGCTTGTGTTTTTAATTGACGTAAGGGTTTCGTTATTCTATTAGATAAAAAGAATGCAAATATTGTGCTTGCTATAGTAAATATAATAGCAGTTATTAATATAATAATTGTAATAGCATTATTTGTATCTTCGATAGATTTCAAATCTTTATATATAAAAACACCACTATAATGACTTTGAGCACCTTTTTGAGCTTTCATTGGGTATCCTAGCAAAAGATAAGATTGAGAATTACCTTTATTTTTTATTGTAATATTTTGAGTTTCATACTCACCTTCTTTAAACACTTTTTTAAATTTAGTACTCTTTTTTATTTCATTAAACATTTGTTTTTTAGTGTCTTTATACGATGAGTCTGGTTTCTCGCTCATGTCTTTCATAATAATGAGGCCACCCGGTCCATCACCATCAATGAGTGTTTGGCTATTTTGGATAGCTAATGTTTTGTTATGAGACTTCTCAACAAGTGAACTAATTCTTTTGGCATCTTCTTTAATTGCATTTTCTGTTTCTTGCGTAAAGTAATATTGTATAAAAGTGATTAATGAAACACTTAATAAAATTAAAACTGTCGCTACTATTAAAATAATAGTTAACCACAGTTTTATAACAACACTATTTAGTCGGTTCATCACTAGGTTTTACCTCAAATTTATAACCGACACCCCACACAGTTTGTATCATTTGTGCAGCATCACTTGATACTCGATTTAACTTTTCTCTAAGTCTTTTGACGTGAGTGTCTACTGTACGCAAGTCCCCATAAAATTCGTAATGCCAAACCTCTTTAAGTAACTGTTCTCGATCAAATACTTTATTTGGAGTTTTAGCTAAATAGATGAGTAATTCATACTCTTTAGGTGTTAGATTCACTTGTTGATCATCCGCAAGGACTCGATGAGCGTCATTATCAATCACTAGATGACTAAATTCAATAATATCGCGTGCATGCGGTTCGCTTTGCTCAGTGTTTGCAGTTTGTGTACGTCTTAATAACGCCTTTACTCTCAATACTACTTCTCTAGGTGAGAAAGGCTTAACAATATAATCATCTGCTCCCGATTCAAATCCTTCAACACGATTTGTTTCTTCACCTTTTGCAGTAAGCATGATGATAGGTGTATCTTTATGTTCTCTAAGTTTAGAGGCAACTTCAATTCCATCCATTTCAGGAAGCATTAAATCTAAGAGGATGCACGCATAGTTGTTTTCAAGAGCAAGCTCGTAGGCTTCTTTACCATCTCTTGCTTCATGAATTTCAAAAGATTCTCTTTCTAAATATAATTTAAGTAATCTTCTAATTCTATCTTCATCATCAACGATTAAAATTTCGTTAGTCATACTTTCTACTACCTCCTACACTTGCTGTTAAATACATTTGTCATTATATCATAGGTTAACGTTATTGAGTGACTCAAAGGTTAACCTTGTGAAAAAAATATCAATCTTAATGGTAATTACATCTTTTTGGTGTTTATTTACCGTTTTCTGCCAAATGTCTTAATATTTTTACTTCATGTGGTGTAAGAACTCTTCCTTCACCGGCGTTCAAACCTTTTAAATCTATAGGGCCAAATTGAATTCTTGTTAACTTATTAACTTGATGACCGAAATACTCAAACATACGTCTAACTTGTCTATTTCGCCCTTCACTAATTGTAATTTCAACTAAAGTCGTATTTTTTTCTTTATCTTGCTTTTTTATTTTAACTTGTGCTGGTTGTGTGTAACCATCTTCTAATTCTATTCCTTTTTCAAGTTGCTTAATTTCCTCTCTCATTAAATAACCTTTTAATTTAGCAACGTATTTCTTTTTAATGTGATATCGAGGATGTGTCATCAAATTAGTAAATTCTCCATCATTAGTTAATAATAAAACTCCAGATGTGTCATAATCTAATCGTCCAACCGGATAAATACGTGATTCTAGATCATCAAAGTAATCCGTAACCACCCTACGTCCACGATCATCAGAGACACTTGTAATGACTTGAGTTGGTTTATAAAATAAAATATAAATTTTGTCTTCTTGTTCGATTTTAATACCATCAACTTCAACTAAATCTGATGGCATCACTTTGGAACCTAATTCTGTTACAGTTTGTCCATTGACTTTAACTCGTCCTTCAGTGATAAGTACTTCTGCTTTTCGACGAGATGTATATCCGCTATTAGCGATTCTTTTTTGTAATCTCTCTTGTTCTTTACTCATTTGACTCTCCTTTTTGGTTAACTAAATTACTAAAGAATTCATCCATTTCTGCTTCATCTTCTTCTGTAGTAGGTAATGCATCTAAGTTTTCGATTCCAAATACATTTAGAAATAAATCTGTGGTTATTAAATGATGGCTTCTAGAATGATCAACATCTTTGGCTTCTACTAATCCCCTAGCGATTAAAGTCTTTACAGCTCCATCCGAATTAATTCCTCTAATCATTTCTATATCTCCACGAGTCAGCGGTTGATTATATGCAATAATAGAGAGTGTTTCCATTGCTGCTTGGGATAATTTCATTTTAGACTTTTCTTTGACTAATTGTTCTATGTATGTAGAAGTTTCTTTTTTTGTTGTAAGTACATAAGTTGAGCCGTATCTTTGAATTGTTAAGCCATGTGAATGATATTTACTAACTAAATCTTCTAATTGATTGAGGTTGATGTCTAATATGTCAATAATTTGTTTTTGTTCTAATCCTTCATCGCCAGAAGTATATAGTAATGCCTCAAGTATTGCAATATTATCCAATGCTATAGTTCACTCCTCTAATTATGTCAATGTCATCAAATTGTTTAGTTTGTTTGATATTAACTATTCCTGATTTTGACATTTCTAAAATTGCCAAAAAATGAGTAACAACTTGTTCGACCGGTTCATGAAATGTAAATAAACTGAAAAAGTTAAACGATTCATGTTGTTTTAATCGTTCGGTAACCTGTGCTGTAGCTTGTTGAATCGTAAAGGTTTCTTTTTTAATTTCTACAGATTTAGGAGTGTTAAGTTCAACTCGATTTTTTACTCTTTGATAAGCTACAATCAATTCAGTTAAATCAATCGTTTGATTAGGATCCCACGATTCATTTGTCTCTAAATGAGTAAGGTCCGTCGGATGTTTAGTAAAATAAAGATCGCGTTCTTCTTTCATAGTATTTAATATTTCAGTATATTCTTTATAGTTTTGATACTCAATAAGTCTTCCTACTAAATCCTCACGAGGATCCTCTTCTATATCTTCTTCGATGCTCGTTTGAGGCAATAGTAATTTACTTTTAATCATTAGTAATTCTGATGCCATAACTAAATATTCACTAGCAACATTAATTTCTAGCTGATTCATCGCATGAACATATTGCATGTACTGTTCAGTTAAGGCTTTCATAGGGATATCATAAATATCAATTTCATATTTTTGAATTAGATGCAATAATAAGTCTAATGGACCATTAAATGCATCGAGTTTTACTTCATACATTACATCTACCTCTATATCAAATTGCATCGTTAATGCATATTTCACTAAATTATTATAGCATGAATACATACAACTTTTAAATTATGGGTGAAATCTAATGGATCAATCATTAATGGATTATTATTATCAATTTCATAAGCATCAACATTACTTCCTATGTCATGATATTTTAGAAGATGCTTGGAAATCACAAAATACTTTTTCAAAACATGATGCAGTAGTAAGTCTCATTTTGTTTGCAACAGCTAATTATCACTATCGTCGTGGGAATTTAAAAGGCGCATTAAAATCTTTTGAAAAAGCTTTATTAACTATTAACCACGCTAAAGATGACACTCAATTACACCTTAATATCAATGAATTTAAACAACTTATTGTGAAAATGATTGAAGCAGTAAAATTACAAAAACAATTTACTCCGTTACAATTACCTATTGAACCAGAGTTTCAGACACTTATTAAACGTAAATATCCGGATTATTTGTTTACCTCTCAAATAATTAAGGAACCTTATATTGTTGATCATCATATTAAACGTGACAGAACTGAAGTGATAAAAAATAGAGAACGTGCTCTATTCCATAGACAGTATCGAAACAAAAGCAATAAAAAAGACCAGTAAATTTATGGTTGGCTATTAAACATAAATTTACTGGTTACATATTCCTATATTACTAAGCTCTTGGATGAAACTGCGTATACATTTTTCTAATTTGTGATTTAGATACATGTGTATAAAGTTGAGTTGTAGAAATATCAGAGTGACCTAACATTTCTTGTACGGCTCTTAAATCAGCACCATTTTCTAAGAGATGTGTTGCAAATGAATGCCGTAATGTATGTGGTGTAAGCGTTTTATTGATATTAGCTTTCAAACCATATTGTTTAATGATTTTCCAAATGCCTTGTCTTGATAAAGACTTTCCATGCATGTTAAGAAATAGCGCTTGAGTTGTGGTTTGTTTGAGTAATTGAGGTCTTACGGTTTCAATATATGTAGTTAAATATTCGATGACGGTATCTCCTAAGGGAACGATTCTTTCCTTATTCCCTTTCCCGAAAACTCTTACAAATCCCATCATTAAGTTTACGTCTTCAACATCTAATTGAATAATTTCAGTTACACGCATACCTGTGGCGTATAAAAGCTCCAACATCGTACGATCACGATATCCATTATTCTTAGTTAAATCAGGCGTTTCCAGTAATGCTATTACTTCGTCTATTTCAAGCACATCTGGTAATTTCTTTTCATATTTGGGTGTTTCAATTAAAACAGTTGGGTCTTTAGCAGCATATTTTTCGCGTAATGCAAACTGATGAAAGCTTCTTATTGTAGAAATAAACCTTGCGAGAGATTTTGAAGATTGCCCCATATCTATAAGGTGTCCAAGACACTCTTGGATAATTTGTCTATCAATAAAATCGATATGTGAAATCTTGTTATCTTCAAGATAATCTTTATATTTTTTTAAATCTCTTCGATACGCTCCTATAGTATTGTTACTTAATCCTTTTTCAATTTGAATGAAATTTAAATATTCTTCAATGATAGTATTCATGTTGGCACCCCTATTGAAGCGGTAACTTGTCTATTGGATAAGTTATTGCTTATTTTTGGCTTGGCATTCAGAACATACACCGTGAAACGTTAAACGGTGATCTAAAATCTTGAAATTAAACTCATTTTCAACACGATTTTCAACCTCAGGTAATAAATCTTCTTCAATTTCTTCAACTTTACCACATTCCATACAAACAAGATGATGATGGAAATGCTTGGCTCCTTCTTTTCTTAAATCAAAACGAGCTACACCATCACCAAAATTTATTTTATCTAGCACTTTTATTTCAGCTAGCAATTCTAAAGTTCTATAAACGGTAGCTAATCCTATTTCTGGAGCCTTATCTTTGACTTTTAAGTACACATCTTCTGCGCTAAGATGATCTTTTTCATTTTCAATTAATACTCTAACAGTTGCCTCTCTTTGTGGAGTCAATTTATATGAAGATTGTTGTAATTGTTGCTTCACGCGATTTAATCGTTCTTCCACGGAAGCCTCACTCCTCTACTAAGAATTATAATCATTTTAATTTAATCCATGATTCATTTAATAAAATACCAATATTGTCGGTAAAAAGCAAGGAGATTTGCTTGTTATTTAGAATGATTATAATTTAATAATAGATGTTGCAATGCAATGATTGTTTTGGCATCCTCAATTTTATTATCTTTTAACAATGAATCGATTTGACTTAAAGGTACTTTGTGAAGCTCCACAAATTCATCATCATCTAAATTGGTTTCTCCAACCGTTAATTGGTCTGTGAAGTATATAGAAAGTTTTTCACTTGAAAATCCAGGAGACCCATACATATTAGTGACAAATTGCAAATCTGAAGCAATATATCCTGTTTCTTCTTGTAGTTCTCTAATAGCCGCTTCTTTACGATCTTCACCCTTTTCTAATTTGCCTGCGGGAATTTCCAAAAGTGGTTGATCTGCAGGCTTACGAAATTGTTTAACTAATAAAACTTCATTTTCAGGAGTTATTGCACACACTGCCACCGCACCATGATGAAATACAAGTTCACGTTTAGATGTGCTACCATCGGGTAATTCAACATCATGTACTTCTAAATCAATAATACTACCATTATATATAACTGTTCTATCGATTGTTTTTTCGTTTAATCTCATATTTAAACACGTTCCTTTTAATTGGTTTTATAAATTGATAAACTGAATTCGTCAGTTAAAGTGTATCGAAAGGAGACTGGACATGCAAAAAAATATTCTAAAAAGTGGCATCGAAATTTCTGAACTTGGGTTAGGTTGCATGAGTTTAGGCACAGATTATAAAAAAGCGCAACCAATTATTGAAAGTGCAATTGATAATGGTATTACGTATTTTGATACTGCAGATATTTACGATCAAGGAGTTAATGAAGAAATTGTTGGTAAAGCCTTAAAAAAATATCAAAATCGTGATGACATCGTTATCGGAACTAAAGTTGGAAATCGATTAACTGACGATGGACATATGACGTGGGATCCTTCGAAAAAACATATTAAAGAAAGTGTTAAGGGATCATTGAAACGATTAGGATTAAACCATTTAGACTTATATCAATTACATGGCGGAACAATAGATGATCCTCTAGACGAAACTATTAGTGCATTTGATGAATTAAAGCAAGAAGGATATATTCGTGCATATGGAATTTCATCTATACGGCCTAACGTGATAGACTATTATCTTAAAAATAGTCAAATTGAAACACTTATGTCCCAGTTTAATTTAATAGATAATCGCCCTGAAAGTCTTATTAATGACGTTCATGATAAGCAAGTTAAAATTCTAGCACGTGGCCCTGTATTTAAAGGTTTATTAACTTCAAAAAGTGTTGATGTTATAGATGAAAAATTTAAAAACGGTGTGTTAGATTACACTCAAGACGAATTAGGTAGCACGATTGCTTCTATTAAAGAATTGGAAAGTAATTTAACCGCGTTATCATTTAAATATTTAACTTCTCATGATGCTATGGGGTCAATTATTGTAGGAGCTAGTAGCGTTGAACAACTTGAAGAGAATGTCCGCAATTATTATAAAGAAATCAGTTTAGATCAAATCAAATCTGCACGTAATAGAGTTAAAGATATTGAATATACACAACATTTGAAATAAAAGGATATTAACCAACTTGTTAAATACCTAGATGACTATACTTAAATAAAGAGATCCAACAGATGAAACGGTTAAATGACGTCTGTAGGATCTCTTTACTTTAAGGCAATACAAAAATCATATTGATAACGTTGACAAAAGCCAAAGATGAGTTTTTGAAAAAATCATTTATAAAATGTTCATTCAGTCAATACTTTTGATTACCTTAAAATTGACCTGTGTTTAAACTTTATTTTTAAATAGATTTGGACATAATTTTTCTAGTGTACGTGGACATAATTGATAAAATTTAAGCATTATTTGCATCCATGATGGTTGATTAATTTCAATTTTATTTAGTATTATTCCTTCCACTATTTGCTTGGCAAGTTGTTGAGGTTGTATCATCATGTGTCTATAATTTTTAAAATACTTTAGAGTAGGATCTGCGTTTTTTTGGAATGGTGTATCTATTGGACCGGGCTGTACATTGAGCACTTTTAATTCCGGTTGTTCTAATCTCAATGCATTAAGAACGGCGCTAAACCCTGCTTTCGATGCACCGTAATGTGCCGCATTAGCCTGTGAAACAAGAGCAGCTTGACTAGATATACCAACGATATATGCTGCTTTTACTAATTGTGGTTGAATCACTTTGTATAACAAATTAAAATTTGTAAGATTAACCTCGTAAGTTTCTACTACTTCACGAGTTGAATGCTCACTTATAGACTTAAAATATCCAACACCTGAACTGTAGATGAAACCATTTATAGGTGTATTTAAAAATTTTTGTAATGATTCAATATCTTTTCGTTGCATTAAATCACATTTAATCACATTGATATGTTCAGGTTTAAAATAGTTTTCTTTGATTCGATTGAACTTATCTATATTTCTTGCAAGTATAGTAACATGGGCCCCTCTTTGAAGTAATTCATTGGTTATTGCAAAACCTAACCCACTCGTTGCTCCAGTTATAATAAAGTGTTTGCCTATCACGTCGCTCCTCCTTTATGTATATTTTAATAACAAGCTTAATAAGTGTGATAGCATTCAATTTTATTTATGTGTAATATTACTTATCTATGATATATGATACTATATATGCATAACTTTAAGTCAATGAATAGAATTCAAAATTGAAGGAGTTGAGTTGAATATGAAACTTGTATTTTATGGTGCTGGTAATATGGCGCAGGCAATTTTTACTGGAATTATTAATTCCAACAATTTAAATGCAAATGATATTTATTTAACTAATAAATCCAATGAACAAGCATTAAAAAGCTTTGCAGAAAAATTAGGGGTTAATTATAGTTATGATGATGAAGCATTACTCAAAGATGCCGATTATGTATTTTTAGGTACAAAGCCCCATGATTTTGAAAATTTAGCTAATCGTATTAGAGAACACATTACTAATGATAATAGGTTTATTTCTATAATGGCAGGTTTATCTATTGATTATATTCGTCAGCAGCTTAATACCAATAATCCATTAGCTCGTATTATGCCAAATACAAATGCTCAAGTTGGACATTCGGTTACTGGAATAAGTTTTTCAAATAATTTTGATCCTAAATCTAAAAATGAAGTGGATGAATTAATCAATGCATTTGGATCAGTTATAGAAGTCTCCGAAGAACATCTACATCAAGTTACTGCAATTACAGGAAGTGGGCCTGCATTTTTATATCATGTATTTGAACAATATGTAAAAGCAGGTACAGAATTAGGTTTAGAACGAAATCAAGTCGAAGAATCTATACGCAATTTAATTATTGGAACAAGTAAAATGATTGAGCGTTCAGACTTAAGTATGTCTCAATTAAGGAAAAATATTACATCTAAAGGTGGTACTACACAAGCTGGACTTGATGCACTATCTCAATATGATATTGTATCGATGTTTGAAGATTGTTTAGGTGCAGCTGTGAATAGAAGTATGGAATTATCACATAAAGAAGATGAATAAATAAAAACGCTTTTCTCCTAAGATAGTATTCTGAGAGAAAAGCGTTTTATTATATTTTGAAAGTATCAAAATCTTTAACGAAATAAAAATGTGGAGAAGTTTGATCAAGGGATAACTCATTGTATATTGATGTAACTTCATCAATGTTATATCTGTTACTGATATGAGTGATAAGACTTTTATTTACATTAGCTTGCTTAATTAGATTAAATACATCGTCTATATGACTATGATGGTAATTATTAGCAAGTTTCTTATCTCCTTCAATGTAAGTTGCTTCATGAATCATTAAATCTGAGTTCTTTGCTAATTCATATTCATTTTCACACGGTTTTGTATCACCAAATATACTGATAATTGGACCAGGTTTAGCTTTACCTTTAAAATCATCCGAATTGTAAATTAATCCTTTATATTCGAACGTTTCTTGTAATTTGACTTCCTGATATTTTGGACCAGGCTCTAGTCCAATACCTCTCAAGGCCTCTACATTGATTGTACCAGGCGTGATTGGGGCTTCAATACGATATCCGAATGAAGGTATGCCATGGTTAAGCATTTCAGCTTGTACAGTAAAACCATTGTGGTGATACGCTAATTGTTGATTGATTTCGATATAGGTAATCGGATAATTCAAATGCGATTCAGAAAGTTGTAAAGATGTTTCTATGTAATTTTGAATACCTTTAGGCCCTATAATAGTAAGGGGTTTATTTTCTCCACCTTGAAACGAACGACTTGTTAAAAGTCCAGGGAGACCAAAAATATGATCACCATGCATGTGTGTTATAAAAATATGATCTATCTTCCCTAACTTAATAGAGTGTCTTAAAATTTGATGTTGTGTTCCCTCGCCCACATCAAATAACCATATCGAATTTGAATATGGTTCTAGATTTAAAGCAATGGATTGTGTGTTTCTCTCTTTCGTCGGTAACCCAGCACTTGTACCGAAAAATGTAACTTCCATGCTTCATCCTCCTCTTCTTAACTCATTTTATCATACGTAAGAATAATTTCTATATCAAGAAATAAAATATAATTATAAACTATTATCGAATAATCATTTTTGATATTATTTTATTAAGCGCAAACTTGTGTCTCATATTTGTTAAAGTTGATTTTTAAGTCATAATGTATTTTTCAATTTATTTTACTTAACTTTAAGCAAATATAATGACCTTAGGTTGTGATTATCATATAATAAATTAATCTAGTATGCTTTGATATGAATTAAAATTGTATTCATATCAAATGAAATCCATAAACATATTTGACTATGCGATTGAGTTACTTTTAATACTACGCAATAAAAGTATCGTAACTAAAATTATGTTTAATCATAAAGAATATCATCTTTTATTATATTTATTTAAGAATTGAGGTTTTAATCTTGAGTACTAAACAAAAACACATTCCCTGTTTGATTACAATATTCGGTGCCACAGGAGATTTGAGTCATAGAAAGCTATTTCCTTCTATATTCCATTTATATCAACAAGACAATTTAGATGAACATATTGCTATTATTGGTATAGGACGTCGCGATTATAATAACGAACAATTTCGCGACCAAGTTAAAGCGTCAATTCAAACTTATGTTAAAGATACAGATAGAATTGATGAGTTTATGACGCATGTTTTTTATCATAAAACTGACGTGAGTGATAAAGAAAGTTATCAGTCATTACTTCAATTTAGTGAGCGACTAGATTCAGAATTTGCTTTAGGTGGGAATCGTCTGTTTTACTTAGCGATGGCACCACAATTTTTTGGAGTGATCTCAGATTACCTTAAATCTTCTGGTCTTACTCAAACTACAGGATTTAAACGCTTAGTTATAGAGAAACCATTTGGCAGTGATCTTAAATCTGCTGAATCATTAAATAATCAAATAAGACGTTCGTTTAAAGAAGAAGAAATTTATCGGATAGATCACTATCTTGGCAAAGATATGGTGCAAAATATAGAAGTTTTGCGATTCGCAAACGCGATGTTTGAACCTTTATGGAATAATAAATACATTTCAAATATTCAAGTTACATCATCAGAAGTATTAGGTGTCGAAGATCGTGGTGGCTACTATGAATCTAGTGGTGCACTTAAAGACATGGTACAAAATCACATGCTACAGATGGTTGCTTTACTTGCAATGGAAGCACCGATAAGTTTGAATAGTGAAGATATACGTGCAGAAAAAGTCAAAGTACTTAAATCTCTTAGACAATTAAAACCAGAAGAAGTTAAAAAGAATTTCGTGCGTGGTCAATATGATCAAGGCAATATAGATGGTAAACAGGTTAAGTCATATCGAGAAGAAGATCGCGTAGCAAAGGATTCGGTTACACCGACATTTGTATCGGGTAAATTAACAATTGATAACTTTAGATGGGCTGGAGTTCCTTTCTACATTAGAACGGGTAAACGTATGAAATCAAAAACGATACAAGTCGTAGTAGAATTTAAAGAAGTACCTATGAATTTATATTATGAAACTGACAATTTACTAGATTCTAATTTGCTAGTCATTAATATTCAACCAAATGAAGGAATTTCATTGCATTTAAATGCTAAAAAGAACATTCAAGGAATTGATACTGAGCCAGTGCAATTATCATACGCAATGAGTGCTCAAGATAAAATGAATACAGTTGATGCATATGAAAACTTATTGTTTGATTGTCTTAAAGGTGATGCGACTAATTTTACACATTGGGAAGAATTAAAATCTACTTGGAAATTTGTAGATGCAATCCAAGATCAATGGACAATGGTTGAACCATGTTTCCCTAACTATGAAGCGGGTACGAATGGACCTCTTGAAAGTGATCTTTTATTAAGTCGTGATGGAAATCATTGGTGGGATGATATCCACTAATATGGATTTTATATAAATATAGATTAGTGTGAATGATGATATCTTAAATTACGCAACGTTTAAAAGAACTTGTAGTGATTTAGGACTTAATCATTCACATTTTTTATATTTTGCAAAAAATTAATCTGGCTTTAAGATGTATAATATTTAAAAATAATGTACAATAAAGATTATGATTGAATTTAATTGGAGTGAAAGTTTTGGACGTTATCAAGCAAATACAACAGGCAATTGTATATATTGAGGATCGTTTGTTAGAGCCTTTTAATTTGCAAGAATTAAGTGATTACGTTGGTCTTTCTCCGTATCATTTGGATCAATCTTTTAAGATGATAGTTGGTCAGTCCCCAGAGGAATATGCGCGTGCACGTAAAATGACAATAGCAGCAAACGATGTAGTTAATGGAGCTAGTCGATTAATGGATGTTGCTAAGAAATATCGTTATGCGAATTCTAATGATTTCGCAAATGATTTTAGCGATTTTCATGGTATCTCACCTATTCAAGCTACAACAAAAAAAGATGAACTAAAAATACAGCAACGACTGTATATAAAATTATCAACGACTGAAAATGCACCCTATACATACAGACTTCAAGAGACTGATGATATTTCTTTAGTTGGCTATTCAAGATTTATTCCTACTGAGCAATTATCAAATCCATTTAATATTCCAGACTTTTTAGAGGATCTATTAGTAGATGGTTATATTAAAGAACTTAAACGTTATAATGATACGAGCCCGTATGAATTATTTGTAGTCAGCTGTCCTCTGGAACAAGGTTTAGAAATATTTGTTGGTGTTCCGAGTGAACGTTACCCTTCACATCTTGAAAGCAGATTTTTACCTGGTCGCCATTATGCATTGTTTAATTTACAAGGTGAAATTGATTATGCTACAAACGAGGCTTGGTATTATATTGAGTCTAGCTTGCAACTTACTTTACCTTATGAGCGAAATAGTTTATATGTTGAGATTTATCCACTTGATATTTCATTTAATGACCCATTCACTAAGATTCAATTATGGTTGCCTATTAAACAAGAAATCTATGATTTAGATGAAGGTTATCAAAATTAAGATGTGACATAGAGTTATGAGATTATCAGTATTATATGAATCGTGTTTCGAATTTCAACTCGATAGATTTGTTGAATTTTAGAATGAAATTCTTCGAGTTGTGTTCACCTAAATTTAGTTGGGACAAACTTAATATAAATGAGTTTTTCAAATTAATTAAGTTATGGACTACCAATACCACCAATGTATAGTGAAACACGCCAGTGACGTATTTAAAATCACTGGCGTGTTTATTTTTAATTTTTGAATTATCGTCATGGTATTATATTTCAACGACGAATGATTCATAAGGTTTAATATGGTCTAAATTTATATCATTTAAGTGATAATTATGCAATTTTATATCTACAGATGAAATATCTAATTCAAAAGGTAGGTTTAGTTCTGATACTTCATTTGTGAGATTGGCTACAATTAATACAGTATTGTTTTTAAATGTGCGTGTATATGCAAAAACCTGCTTATTTTCAGCATCGACCATATTAAACTTACCGTAGGTGTAAATCAAATCAGATTTTTTTAGTTGAATTAACGCTTTATAATAAGAAAGTATCGAAAACTTATCATTTAGTTGTTGTTTAACATTAATTTCTGTATAGTTAGGGTTTACATGAAACCATGGCTTACCAGTAGTGAATCCAGCATTGATAGAATTATTCCATTGCATTGGAGTCCTTGCATTGTCTCGGTTTTCCATTTTATATTTATCTAGTAATTGATTGACATCTCCACCTTCTTTTTTGACTATTTGATATTCAGTTTTCACTGCGACATCGTTGAAACTTTCAATGCTTTCAAATGGATAATTAGTCATACCTATTTCTTGACCTTGGTAAATAAAAGGTGTGCCCTGTTGTAAAAAGTAGGCAGTAGCGTGACTAGTTGCTGATTCATACCAATAATTTTTATCATCACCCCAGGTTGAAACACGACGTGGTTGATCATGGTTTTCGATAAATAAAGCATTCCAACCTACATTTTCTAGTTGCTTTTGCCAACGATTTAAGACTTGTTTATAGGATTTAACATCGAATTTCGTATCGCCAGTACTCCATAAACCAAGATGTTCAAACTGGAATATCATATTAAATTTCCCATTTTCTTCTCCTACCCATTCTTCAGCATCATTAGGAGTAACACCATTAGCCTCGCCTACAGTCATAATGTCATACCGACTTAACGATTTATCTTTCATTTCTTGGAGCCATTCTTGTATTCCTGGCTGATTCATATCTACATCAAATGCTGGAGCAAATTTTTTGCCATCAGGTACAGGTAAATCTCCTGCTTCAAAATTCTTTTTAATATGAGTAATGGCATCAACTCTAAATCCGTCAATACCTTTTTCAAACCACCAATTCATCATTTCAAACACAGCTTGTCTTACATCTGGATTTTCCCAATTTAAATCTGGCTGCTTTTTGCTAAATAAATGGAAATAGTATTGCTTAGTCGATTCGTCAAACTCCCAAGTTGAACCATTAAAGATACTTTCCCAGTTATTAGGTTCAGATCCATCAGGTTTAGGATCTGCCCAAATATACCAATCTCTTTTTGCATTTGTTTTACTAGATTTTGATTCAATAAACCAAGGGTGTTCATCTGATGTGTGATTAACCACTAAGTCTAATATTAATTTCATCCCTCTTTGATGTATGCTTGATAACAATTGATCAAAATCGTTCATTGTACCAAATTCACTCATAATGCCTTTGTAGTCACTAATATCATATCCATTATCATCGTTTGGTGATGGATACATTGGGCTTAACCAAATGACATCTATTCCTAAATTTTCTAGATAATCTAATTTTTCAATTAATCCAGGTAGATCACCTATTCCATCTCCATTACTATCATTAAAACTTCGTGGATATACTTGATATGCAACTGCTTCTTTCCACCAATTTCTTTTCATAATATCTCCTCCTATGTTATTAAAAAACTAAATAATTTATATAAACAAAATTAATAAGTTTAAATAAAAGGACTCATTAATTTTGATAAAAACTATACTAAGAGAAAACGTTTACATTAAAATTTTTATAAAATCTCACCCAATTTAGAGTGAGATTTTATAGCGTAAATTATTCTTCTACCCATTGTGTATGGAAAATACCTTCACGGTCTTTACGTTCATAAGTATGTGCGCCAAAGTAATCACGTTGTGCTTGAATTAAGTTTGCAGGTAAATCCTCTGAGCGATAACTATCATAATAATTTATACTTGCTGAAAAACCAGGTGTTGGCACGCCATTGTACACGCTAGTAGCTACTACTTCACGTAGTGCATCTTGATATTCCATAACAATGTTTTTGAAGTAAGGGTCTAATAATAAGTTTTGTAAGTTTTCATTATTATCGTAGGCATCTTTAATTTTTTGTAGGAATTGTGCACGAATAATACAACCTTCACGCCAAATCATTGCTAATTCGCCTAATTTCAAATTCCACTCATTATCTTCACTGGCTTTTCTCATTTGAGCGAAACCTTGTGCATATGAGCATATTTTACTCATATAAAGTGCCTTACGTATTTTTTCTAAGAATGTTTTTTTATCGCCTTCAAAATGTGCTTTAGGTCCTTTTAAAGATTTAGAAGCAGTAACACGTTCTTCTTTAATTGATGAGATGAATCTCGCAAATACAGATTCTGTAATGATTGTTAAAGGAACACCTAATTCTAGTGCGTTAATTGAAGTCCATTTACCTGTGCCTTTTTGACCTGCAGTATCTAATATTTTTTCTACAAGTGCTTCATTGTCATCATCTAATTTATTGAAAATATCACCTGTAATTTCTATTAAATAACTTTCAAGTTCTCCAGCATTCCATTCTTTAAAAGTTTGAGAAATTTCTTTATGTGACATGACTAATAAATCTTTCATCATTGCATAACTTTCAGCAATTAATTGCATATCTGCATATTCGATACCATTGTGTACCATCTTAACATAATGTCCTGCACCATTAGGGCCAATGTAAGTTACACATGAAGCACCATCTTGTGCCTTAGCAGCAATTGCGTCCAAGATATCGCTGACTTTGTTATAAGCATCTTTTTGACCACCTGGCATTAAAGAAGGGCCCGTGAGTGCGCCGATTTCTCCACCAGAAACTCCCATACCAATAAAGTTAATACTACTTTCAGCTAAAGCTTTATTTCGACGAATCGTATCTTGGTAATTAGTATTACCACCATCAATTAAAATATCATCATCGTCTAATAAAGGTAATAAACCATCTATAGTGGCATCTGTTGCAGGTCCAGCTTTTACCATTAATAAAATCTTACGAGGTTTCTCTAAAGATTCTACAAATTCTTCTAATGAGTATGTTGGGTAAATTTCTCTTCCAGGCGATTCTTTAACCATTTCATCAGTTTTTTGTCTTGATCGGTTATAAACAGAAACACTATAACCACGTGATTCAATATTCCAAGCTAGGTTTTTCCCCATTACTGCTAAACCCACTACTCCAATTTGTTGTGTCATATTACTTACCTCTCTTGTTCAAAAATTTTCAATAATATTGTAACATAAATCGCTAATTAACAATTACGATATGCATGTTTTATTCAGCTACTAGCTCAATAATTTTTATTATTTGTCTTGTGAGCATATACATATCCTTTATTGCTATTCTTTCCGAAGTAGTATGTATGTTTTCATATCCTACTCCTAAAATCACAGAAGGAATGCCATATTGATTCATGATGTTGCCGTCTGAACCACCACCAGCAATACAAGTATCACCTTTTAGACCGAGGGCTAATGCACTAGATATAGCATATTGTGTTACTTTGTCAGCTTCACTAACTTCAAATCCCGGATAACTTTTTTCAACTAACACTTCAGCTTGACCGCCTAATTCATTTGCTGTCGTTTCGAAAGTCTCTTTCATATGTTTCACTTGTTTATTAATGCTTTGATCATCATGTGACCGTGCTTCTGCCTCTAAAGTGACTTCATCAGCTATAATATTAGTGGCACAACCTCCGTGAAATTTACCTATATTGGCTGTTGTTAATGCATCGACTTGTCCCAATTTCATTCGACTGATTGCTTTTGATGCAATATTTATTGCGCTAATACCTTTTTTAGGTGTGCTTGCATGGGCGGTTTTCCCTTTTATAGTTGTATAAATCTTTACTTGAGTTGGAGCACCGATAACAGTAGTTCCAACATCTTTACTTGCATCTACAGCATAGCCGAAATCTGCATCAAGAAGGCGAGTATCTATTGCTTTAGCACCTACTAATCCAGATTCCTCTCCCACGGTAATAATTATTTGAATCTGTCCGTGTGGCAAATTTGATTCCTTAATTTGTTTAATCGCTTCAATTATTGCCGCAAGACCGGCTTTATCGTCCGCCCCGAGTATCGTAGTTCCATCGCTATAAACGTATCCATCTTCTTTTACTACAGGTTGGATGTTTTTTCCTGGAACGACAGTATCCATGTGGCTTGTAAAATAAATTTTCGGCACATTCTGATGACTTATATTACTTTTTAACGTACAAATAAGATTGTTAGCACCTAATCTATTATTTTTTGAAGCTTCATCTTCAATAACATGGAGCCCCATTTTTTCAAACGTATCTTTAAGATAAGGTTGAATTGTTTCTTCGTGCCCTGTTTCCGAATCAATTTGCACTAATTCTAGAAAACAATCTAATAAACGTTTTTGATTAATCATATATGGTACCCCTTTTTTACTTGTATAAATATATTTTAACTGACATTATGAATTGTCAAAACTAATTTAACTACTCACTAATGATTTAATTCTATGACATTTTACAACCTACAAGATAAAGTATATAATTTTATTATTATAAAGTTGATATTTTACGAGTGAATGAATTATAGTTTATAGTGTCAATTACTCAATGGTTATATATGACCTAATGATGCGGAGGATTGAAATTGAATAATAAAGTGTTACGTGTCATTATTGTTGTTATGTTAATTGCAGTAGTACTAGCATTGCTATTAACTAGCATAGCACCATTAATGAACTAATAAAAAACCGTTACATGGCGTTAATTAATATTTCGTCACGTAACGGCTTTTTTATATTTCACTATGCAATTTTAAAGAACCAAATTGAGATTTAATATTTAAGTATTCTTCTAGTTCATTTAGAATTTGAATAATATGTGCTCGGGAATTTAAAGTCTTATGAGTAGTCGGTAATGGTAAATCATCGAGAGATAAACGTATTTCATAAAGTGAATGTAGTCTTAGAGCCGTATAATCATTGCTATTTACGTTACTTCCAATTTCATACATTAATTGTGAAATCTTTTCGAGTATAGGATCATCTGTATTTATTCTTTCTAATAACGATGTCATACGTTTTAATAATTCAACTTGTTCTTCTCTCATATCAAAATAATGATAAAATGAATTTTCGTTTCGTACAAAGTGATTTTTAACATCTCTAAAAGCAAGTGATTTTGCTTTTTTAATATTTAAAAGTAATGAATCAAATTTAATATTTAAATGATCATTATGCATTGAGCAGGCTTGACTAAAAATATTAAATATTTCAGTTATTTGATTTTCTATATCCTGCTTAAAATGATTCAATTTCTTATCTAAACTAGGCATCATTAAGTTCATTAGAAATGCTATACCTAAGCCCACTATTAATAGCATTATTTCATTTAAAATAAGGTGCCCATTAATAGCTTTGGCGTTAAAGACATGTAATAATATGACACAACTAGTGATAACACCTTCTTGCACATTTAGAACAACTGTCAAAGGAATAAACAACAAAACAATTAAACCTAAAACAAATGCATGTTGTCCTAAAAGACTAAAAATTGCTGAACCTAAAAATAATATGAGTAAACATGAAACTAGTCGAGATAAAATTGCTTGTACTGAATGCATCTTAGTGTGCTTTATGCACAATACAACTAAAATAGCACTGGATGCATAATTATCTAAGCTTAGAAGTTTACATATGATTACTCCTAAAGTCATTCCCACAGCAGTTTTGACAGTTCTAAATCCTATTTTATAGGGATTTAACTTAAGCATGGAACTAACCTTTTATCTTTCTTCACAATATTTATCAAACAATGCTTGCAACTGATTGATTACGTCCATTACATCATGACCTTCAATCTGATGTCGTTCAATCATCTCGGTGATTTTACCATCTTTAATCAAAGCAAAAGATGGACTTGAGGGTGCATATCCTTCAAAATATTCTCTAGCTTGTTGTGTTGCCTCTTTATCTTGTCCTGCAAATACTGTAACTAATCGTTGAGGTAATTTATCATAATGTAATGCATGTGCCGCTGCAGGACGTGCAATCCCACCTGCGCATCCGCATACGGAATTTACCATGACTAAAGATGTCCCCTTTTGTTGTAAAACTTGATCAACATCCTCAGCAGAAGTTAATTGTTGATAACCAGCATGCTCAATTTCGTTTCGTGCTTGTTCAACAACATCATTCATATATAAATCAAAGTTTAAATCCATGATTTGTCACCTTCCATAATAAGTTAATTTTACTTATTTTATTCTACTAATTAACAACACATTGTTCAACAGGATTAATTTATGATGATTGAAAAATTCTAGTTGAAATTTAAAACGAATACTGAAGAACGCTTTAAGAAGAAATTATCCTCCTTAAAGCGTTCAACTTTAATATGAAGTTTAATTGGTAATCATTGTTTGTAATTAATAAATAGAAGTGTTTTCAATAGAATATTGTTCTATTTTTTTCTTAACAAGATTCATAAATTTTCCCGTTTGAACACCATCGAGAATACGATGATCGATTGAAATACACAAATTAACCATATTTCTAATTGCAATCATATCATCTATAACTACAGGTTTCTTAACGACTGATTCTACTTGTAAAATGGCAGCTTGTGGATGATTAATGATTCCCATTGAAGAAACAGAACCAAAAGAACCAGTATTATTAACCGTAAATGTACCGTTTTGCATATCACTTTGTGCTAATTTTCCTAATCTTGCTTTAGTAGCTAAATCATTGATTTCACGCGCGATACCTTTAATTGATTTTTCATCTGCATTTTTAATGACTGGCACATACAACTTATCATCGTCTGCAACAGCAATAGAGATATTAATATCTTTGTGGATAACAATTTCATCTCCTTGCCATGTACTATTGAGTAATGGATTTACTTTTAAAGCCTCTGCAACAGCTTTTACAAAAAACGCAAAGAAAGTTAAATTGTAACCCTCATTCTGTTTAAATTGAGCTTTATGATAGTTTCTAGTCTGAACCAAATTCGTTGCATCAGCTTCAACCATCATCCAACCGTGTGGTATTTCGCTGACACTAGTAACCATATTTTGTGCGATAGCTTTTCTAATACCTTTAACTGGTACGACACGTTCATTTGATAATGGTGAGTGTTCGTTTTTAGTTGAGGATTGATGTAAAAAGTCACCATGGTTCGTTGAATGATCTTTTTTATCTGTTTGTTTAAATTCTTTCTCTTTTTCTTGATCGTTTGGATTGTTAATAATATTTTGAATATCTTTCTTAGTAACACGACCTTCAAAACCAGTTCCTTTGACTTGTGTTAAATCAATATCATGTTCAGAAGCTAATTTAAAGACAACTGGTGAAAATCGTCCATTGTTATTTGCGCGACTAGAGGCTGTATGCACCTCACTTTCATGAGTTTTAGGATTATTTTCGAATTGTGACACGTTTATATTTGATTGAGAATGCTGATTTTGTTCTTCCTTAAACTCATTTGCCGATTCTGTTTGATTTTGACCATTTTCCGAATCGATTTTACAAATCACCGTGTTAATATTGACAGTTTGTCCTTCTTCAACCACTAATTCTGTTATTGTTCCAGAAATTGTTGAAGGCACTTCAGCTGTTACTTTATCTGTAATAACTTCACATAATGGTTCATACTCATCTACATGATCTCCTACTGATACTAACCATTGTTCAATCGTACCTTCATGCACACTTTCACCAAGCTTAGGCATTTTTATATCCAATTGACACCCTCCTTAAAATTGTGCGAGTTCACGCATTTTGTCCTGTATCTTTTCTGGGTTCATCATAATTTCATTTTCTAATGTTGGTGAAAATGGCATAGATGGGACATCCGGTGCAGCTAATCGCATGATTGGCGCATCTAAATCGAACAGACAGTTTTCAGCTATAATTGCAGATACTTCAGACATAATGCTTCCCTCTAGATTATCTTCAGTAACAAGAAGAACTTTACCAGTACGTTGAGAGCGTTCAATGATAGTTGCTTTATCTAGTGGATAAACTGTTCTTAAGTCGACTACTTCAACATCGATGCCGTCATTTGCCAAAATATCTGCAGCTTGTAAACAGTAATTCACCATCAATCCGTAACAAAATACAGTGATGTCCTCGCCTGGCCTTTTAACATCTGCTTTACCTAGAGGTACAGTATAATATGTTTCGGGAACTTCCTCTTTTAGAAAACGATATGCTTTTTTATGTTCAAAGTATAAGACTGGATCGTTAGACTCTATAGAGGACAATAGAAGACCTTTAGCATCATAAGGTGATGAAGGAATAACAATAGTTAATCCAGGAGTTGAAGCAAAAATGCTTTCAACACTTTGTGAATGATATAATCCACCATGAACTCCACCACCAAAAGGTGCTCTGATAGTCAGTGGGCAATTCCAGTCATTATTTGAACGGTATCTCATTTTAGCTGCTTCACTTATAATTTGATTTGTAGCAGGCAAAATGAAATCTGCAAATTGTATTTCGGCAATAGGTCTCTTACCTAGCATTGCTGCACCAATAGCAGTACCAATAATATTCGATTCCGCAAGAGGTGTATCAATTACACGTTCATCACCATACTTACTTTGTAATCCTTTGGTTGTGCCGAAAACGCCACCCTTTTTTCCTACATCTTCGCCAAGTATAAATGCATTACTAAAATGATTTAGTGCTAAGTCTTGTGCATTTTGTATAGCTTCTAAGTATGATAATTTAGTCATTTCGTTGACCTCCCTCTTCATAAACATATGTCAAAGCTTCTTCTTCTGAAGGATATGGTGCTGCTTCAGCAGATTTAGTAGCTTCATTAATGAGTTCTTTATGCTCTTTTTCCAATTGACTCAACCAATTTTCGTTTATGATGCCTTGATCGAGTAAGGCCGTTTTAAATTTTATATTACAATCCTCTTGTTTCAATAGGTCTCTTTCTTCTTTTGTACGATATGTATCATCATCATCAGATGAATGTGGTGTCATACGTGAAGTGACAGCTTCTATCAATGTTGGACCTTCACCTGCTAGCGCTCGTTCTCTTGCTTCTTTCATCGCTTTGTATACTGCAATTGGGTCATTTCCATCTACCTGTATTCCATGCATACCGTAACCTAATGCACGATCTGATAACTTTTCAGCAGCATATTGTAGTGAATCTGGTACAGATATCGCATATTTATTGTTAATTATTACACAGACGAAAGGTAATTTGTGAACTGCAGCAAAGTTCATACCTTCGTGAAAGTCACCTTGATTTGAACTGCCTTCTCCAACTGTTGCGGTAGCAATATTTGGCTTGTTATCCATTTTAAGTGCTAATGCAGCACCGACAGAATGTGGTATTTGAGTGGCTACTGGAGAACTTTGAGATAAAATGCCTTTTTCTTTGTGACTAAAATGAGAAGGCATTTGTTTACCTCCTGAGTTAATGTCATCACGTTTTCCAAAAGCTGATAACATAGTATCCAATGGAGAAATTCCCATATAAGTGACAAATGCTAAATCACGATAATAAGGTGATGAGATATCACCTTTTTGCATTGCATATGCCATACCAATTTGAGTTGCTTCCTGCCCTTGACCACTGACAACAAATGGAATTTTACCTGCACGATTGAGTAACCATAGCCTTTCGTCTGTTTTTCTTCCTAAGTCCATCCATTTATATATTTTTTTGAGGTCTTCTTCTGTAAGGCCTGCTGACTTGTAATCTATCATTTTTTTACCTCCAACTATACATGAATTGCTTGACCATTAGCTTTTAAACCTAATTCCATGACTACCTCGGATAATGAAGGATGTGCATGTGTTGTTAAACCAAGTTCTAAAGATGAGCCATTCATAAATTGTAACAATGAAATTTCATTTATTAATTCTGTAACATGTGGCCCTATCATATTAAGACCTATGATTTCATCGTCATCTTTGTTAACTACCATCTCGCAAAATCCTTTTGATTGGGTTACATCCTCAATTATTGCCTTTCCTATAGCTTTAAAAGGAACTTTGATACTTTTTGCTTTGATGCCTGCTTTTTTTGCTTGTTCTAAATTTTTACCAATTGAAGCAATTTCTGGGTTTGTATAAACACATTTTGGTATCAGGTCATAATTGATAGGTATAGGAGAACAATCAAACATATGTTCAACTGCAACTATAGCTTCTTTTGAACCGACGTGTGCCAATTGTAATTGCCCTATACAATCTCCTGCTGCGTATATATGTTTATCTTCAGTTTGCTGATAACCATTTGTTATAATATGACCAGCATCAGAAGTCTTAATTTGAGTGTTATTTAAACCAATATCATTTGTATTAGGCTTTCTACCAATTGCAACAAGTACTTTATCGAATTGGACGGGCTCATCTGAAATATTAATAGTTACACCCTTATCAGTTTGGTTAAAATGATCTTTGGTCAATTGAATATTTTCGTAGAATGTAACGCCTCGATTAGTTAATTCTTCTTTTAGCAATGACGCAACTTGTGTGCTCTCGGTAGGAAGAACTCTGTCATTCGCTTCGATTACTACTACATCAGCACCTAAATCATTCATCAGAGATGCAAATTCTAAACCAATAACACCTCCACCTATGATTGCTAATCTTTGTGGTAGTGTATTTAACCTTAGGATATCATCACTCGATAGTATTTGTTTATGGTCAAATTTAATGAACGGAAGAGACTGTGGTGATGACCCAGTAGCTATAAGCACATTTTTATTAGGGAGTATATCTGATTCGCCGTCTTCATATTCCACAGAAATTGTACCGCTTTGAGGAGAAAATATAGATGTTCCCATAATTCGTCCAATACCGTTATAAATATCTATATGATGATGTTTCATCAGTTGATTGACGCCTTCATGCAATTGCTTAACAATAGCATCTTTACGTTCTAAAATTTTAGGGAAATTAATTTTAAAATGATTGACATCAATTCCAAATGTATGCGCGTTTTTAATAGTATGATTGACTTCAGCCGATTTTAAAAGTGCTTTAGTAGGTATACATCCTTTATGTAAACACGTACCACCTAAGAGTGATTTTTCTACTATCGCTACTTTTTTTCCTAATTGAGAAGCTCTGATGGCGGCTACATATCCTGCCGTACCACCACCTAACACGACTAAATCGTATTGTTTTTCTGACATGGTCTAACTCCTTAAATTTATAGAAGACTAAAAATACAAATATAAATTCTGTATTTTAGTCCTCTAATGGTTTATTTAATGTTCACGCTTTTCATTAGATAAAAAGAATAAACAAGAAATGGAAATAGTTGTACCAACATTATTGATATTTCTAATTACAATCTTGTTTTCTTCAATTTAAAATAATACTTAACTATTTTACATCATTTGTAAATTTAATCAAAACCAAAATCATTATGTTTGAATTTGGTAATCATAATTAAATATTGTGATTTTGCTTAATCATTTCTTTTGCATTTTCTCTCGTGAGCTCAGTCACACTTGCTCCTGAAATCATACGTGCTATTTCATCTATTTTGTTTTCATCTTTCAATTCTTTGACTTGAGTTGTAGTTCTATCGGCATTGGATGCCTTGCTTATTAGAAGATGATGGTCACTCATTGAAGCTACCTGAGGTAAGTGTGAAATACAAATAACTTGTATATATTGAGCAATATCTCGCATTTTTTCAGCCATTTTTTGTGCTGCTTGACCAGATACACCCGAGTCAACTTCATCAAAAAGAATCGCGGTTTGGCCGCGTGATTTAACAAATATACTTTTTAGAGCAAGCATAATTCTTGAAAGTTCACCACCTGAAGCGATTTTATTAAGACTTTTAAGTGGTTCACCACGATTTGGACTAATTAAAAATTCCACAAATTCAATACCTTCAATTGTAGGTTCATCTAATGGTTTAAACGAAATTTCAAGGTTAGCATCTTTCATTTGTAAATTTTGTATTTCAGAAACAATATGGTCCCTTAACTCTCTCGCTACACGCCTACGTTCTTGAGAAAGTTTTTTTCCTATATCTATCACTTCGTTATAAAGCGTTTTAATTTCTTCCCTTAATTGTGATGTACTTTGTTCATAGTTTTCTATTTTATCAATTTCATTTGCAAGTTTACTCTGATAAGCAATAAGTTCAGTAATATCCTTACCATATTTACGTTTTAAATTATTAAGTAAATTCATTCTGGATTCATACTCATTTAAAACTTGCTCATCGAATTCAGTGTTAGCCATTTCGTCGTAAATTTCATGCTTTGCATCTTCTAGCATATAGTAAAATTGATCAATGTCCTCTTTTAATCTTACGAATTTTTCTGGAACGATATCATTAATCGTTTGCAAGTAGTTGCTTAATTCGTACAACCTATCGGGTATTGCACTTTCATCAGTTAGAACTTGATGTGCATTGTTTAAAGCTAGATTTAATTTTTCGGAGTTTTGAATTCTTTTAATATCGGATTCAAGTTGGTCCACTTCGCCTTCTTTCAGTGAAGCTTCGGTTAGTTCCTCTAATTGAAATTTCATTAAGTCTAATCGTTGTAATAAAGCCTGGTCCGCGGATTCTAATTCCTCTAATTCTTTACGTTTATTTTTATATTGGTTATAAGAAAGTTGATATTGATTAAGTAAATCTGAATACTGATTGTCTGCATAATCATCTAATAGTTGAAGATGATATTTTTGCTTAAGTAAAGATTGCGTTTCATGTTGACCATGAATATCAAGCAGTTCTTGCATCACTTTTCTTAAGTCCTGTAGAGTGACAGTTTGGTTATTAATACGACAAATACTCTTACCAGAACTGAAAATTTCTCTTTTAACTAATAAAAAATCTTCATCAACATCTATAGCTAATGATTCTAGTATATTAATTGCGTCTTTACTCTCGTCTATATCAAAGATACCTTCGATAATTGCTTTCTTTTCACCATGTCTGACGTAATCAGAAGAAGCTCTCATACCGATTAACTGTCCAATGGCATCAATAATGATAGATTTTCCTGAGCCAGTTTCACCACTCATAACTGTTAGACCGTCAGAAAAGTTTATATCAAGTTCGTCAATAATGGCAAATTGTTTTATTGATAAGGTTTGTAACATAAATTCATCGCATCCTTATAATAAATTGAAAATTCGAGTTTTGATTTCTTCACTCGCTTCTTCGTCTCGACAAATAAGTAAGCATGTATCATCACCACAAATTGTACCAAGTACCTCATCCCAATCAATTTGATCAAGTATAGCACCAATGGATTGAGCATTACCAGGAAGCGTTTTAAGAACTAGTAGATTACCAGTACCCTCAATGTTTACAAATGAATCCATTAAATATCTACCCAACTTCTCTAATGGATGATATCTACGATCATTTGGTAAACTATAAACATATTGCCCTGTAGGTGCAGGAACTTTAATTAATTGCAATTCTTTAATATCTCGTGAAACAGTAGCTTGTGTAACATTTAAATCATACTCATTCAAACGTTTAACTAGTTCATCTTGTGTTTCTATTTGTTCATTTGAAATTATCTCTCTTATTTTTATATGTCTCACTGACTTTTTTGGCACAATTAACACCTCAAATTACGAATATTTATACATTGATTTTAACACATGGAGTTCTGAACTACTACTAAACACTATTTTGAAATTGTAAAGTTAAAATATCTAACGAGCACTATATCAGTATTTATTACAAAATCATTTTCCTAATTAATAATACTAAAATAAGTGTTTAGAAATAAAAATGTGAATAATTCTTGTATATAAATTGAAGAATTAAAAAAGATTGCCTCATAGATAAGCTATGAAGACAACCTATAGATATAAATGCGTTATAACGTTAAAATAGACATTCTAAATATAGTATATTTTTTTATAAATTAATGGTCTCTGTTATAGAATAAATCTACAATATCACTTAATTCAGAAGTATCATATTGATCAGAAATTTGATTTAAGCAGTTCATAGCAAGATATTGATGATTGTTTAACTTTTCTTCTGCTCCTTCTTTTCCAAGTAAAGAAACATAAGTACTTTTATGATTTACTATATCACTGCCTACTTTTTTGCCAAGTTTTGATTCATCACCATACACATCCAGTAAATCATCTTTAATTTGAAACATCATTCCTAAATGATGACTAAATTCATCTAAATTCTTAGCAATATTTTGTTCTACTTGAGCAATGTCTACCGCAGCCATAACTGAAAAATTTAGTAAAGCGCCTGTCTTAGTTTCATGAATTGATTCTAAAGTTTCTAAACGAATTGACTTCCCTTCACTTTCCATATCAAGCGCTTGGCCACCCACCATTCCCAAATGTCCACTTGCTTTTGAAAGTCTTTTTATAATACTTACTTTCACACTATCTTCAATGGTAGTATCATTAGAAACTAATTCAAAAGCTTTTGTTAATAATGCATCACCAGCAAGAATGGCTTTCCATTCACCATAAACTTTATGATTTGTTAATTTTCCTCTACGGTAATCGTCATTATCCATTGCTGGTAAATCATCATGAATTAAAGAATAAGTATGAATCATTTCCAATGCTAAAGCACTATTTAGTCCTTGTTGATAATCTTTGTTAAGCATTTTTAGTGTTAATAATAATATGACTGGTCTGATTCTTTTACCACCAGCATTTAATGAATATTTCATACTTTCTTCTAAATTAGTTTTTAATGGTGATGATTGTATTGACTTATTCAGTGATGTATTAATTATATTTATTAATTTATTCATCTGTAGTTTCTTCATTTCCTTTATCACCAACTTCTTCTTGCATTAATTCATTCACTTTTTTCTCTGCTTCTTTTAAAGTTGAATCACAATTAGCAGATAGTTTCATACCACGTTGGTATAAATCGAGGGATTCTTCTAAAGAAACTGCTTCATTATCCAATTTTTGAACGATATTTTCAAGTTCTTTCATCATTTCTTCGAAACTTTGCTTTTCTTTACTCATCATTACACCTTACTTTCTTAACCGTTGCATCGACACTTCCGTCTTTCATTGTTAAAGATATTTGGTCGTTTTCATTCAATTTATGTGTGCTTGTAACCACTTCATTGTCTTTATTGACAATTGCGTACCCTCTAAGCATCGTATTGGTGGGGCTTAAATTATTAAGACTTTCTAATTTGTTTTTTAGCACTGTTTTTAAATTAGTAATGTTATTGGACATTATTTTGGACAATCTAGAATGCAATTGATAAATAGATTGCTTTTCCTGAGTAATCTGCTGATTTAAATTTTTAAAATTAAAACTTTGTTGAAGTAACTTGAGGTGATGTTTTGACTTTTCAACTTTAGTATTTAATAGATGATTTAATTGTCTTTCTAATTCATCTCGTTTTTGAATTTGTTGATCGTACAATAAACTCGGTTGCTTAAATTTGTAATATGATGATATGTGATTAAGTTGTTTCTTCTGATGTTCGATATATTGTTTTATATATCTTGATAATGTATATTCATACTGTTTAATTTGTTGTAATAACTCATATTGATCAGGTGTTGCTATAACAGCAGCTTGAGTAGGTGTCGCAGCTCTAACATCTGCTACAAAATCGCTCAATGTAAAATCAGTCTCATGACCTACAGCTGATATAATAGGTGTTTGACAATTAAAGATGGTTTTAACAACATCTTCTTCATTAAAGTTCCACAAATCTTCAATTGAACCACCACCACGTCCAACTATTATTGTATCAACATCTAATGAATCAGCATATTGAATCTTTTCTATTATATCTTGTCTAGCTTGCGTGCCTTGAACAAGGGTACTGATTTGAATTTGTTCGACCAAAGGGTAGCGATTGTTAATCGTACTATGTATGTCTCTAATGGCTGCACCTGTGCTCGCTGTTAAAACCGCTATTTTCTTTGGATACTTTGGTATGAGTTTTTTGTTACTTTGATCAAAATAGCCTTCTTTTTTCAATTTCTTTTTTAGTAGTTCAAGCTTTTGGTATAAATTACCAATACCATCGAGTTGCATCTTATTAACATATATTTGATAATTTCCTCGTCTTTCATAAACAGAAACGCGAGCTTCAATTAAAACCTCATCACCTTCTTTAGGCTCAAAGCCTAACTTAGAAGCATTTCCTTTAAACATCATTCCACTGATGACACTTTCTTTGTCCTTGACATTAAAATATAAATGTCCGCTTGAATGCTTTTTAAAGTTAGATAATTCTCCTTTAATAAGAACTGACTGTAGATGAGGATCTTGGTCAAATTTATATTTTATATATTTAGTTAGTGCAGAAACACTTAAATATTCAGTCATAGTTATCACTCATTTTAATCATTTATATTACTTAAAACACCATTAACAAATTTATAATGATCATCATCACTAAACTGTTTTGTGAGTTCTACAGCTTCATTAACAACTACTTTTTTAGGTGTGTCGCTGTGCAATATTTCAAAAGTTGCCATTCTTAAAATAATACGATCTGATTTCAGTAAACGATCGATAGACCAGTCTTTTAAATGGGGTTTAATTGTTTCGTCTAAAACGATTTGATGATCTTTGACTCCAGTAACTAACCAGTATATAAAATCAAAGTCTAAATCAGAATGATCATCTTTAATAAATTCAATTGCTTCTTGAATTGTTAAATCTGTCTCTTTTATTTCAAGTTGAAATAAAGTTTGAAAAGCTTGTACTCTTGCATCTTTACGACTCATATTTTACTCCTTCAAATGTATTTATAAAATTATAGGTACAACTTTCTAGTAAAGTGCACCTATAATTTAAATTATTTATTTTTCTGCGACGATACTTCTGATGTGAATATTAATTTGCTGTGGTTCAATAGCTGTCATTGTCGTAATTGAATTGAAAATTGCTTCTTGAATTTGATTTGCAGTTTTAGAAATATTTACGCCATGTTTTAAAGAACAAAATACATCAATGTATATTCCGTCTTCTTTAGCTTCGATTTTTAAATCTCTGTTTAAATTTTTTCGACTAATCTTCTCTAGATTTGTTTTTTTTAGTTCAGCAAAATGGCCTGTAATACCTTCTACTTCTGATGTCGCAATGGATGCGATAACAGATAATACTTCTGGTGCTATTTCAATTTTTCCTAAATTAGATTGAGAATAATCTGCTACATTGACCATTCTTTATCCTCCTATTGGTTATTATCGTCTATAATATTATACTTTTCTAGGAATTTTGTATTAAATTCCCCACTTCTAAAAATATGATTATTTAGAAGTCTTAAGTGGAATGGAATCGTAGTGTCGATACCTAAAACAAGATATTCACTTAAAGCACGAATGCCTGTCATAATTGATTCTTCACGTGTAGGTTCGTGAACTATAAGTTTTGCCACCATGGAGTCATAGTAAGGTGGTATCGTATAATTAGTATAACATGCTGATTCAATTCTCACTCCAAAACCGCCTGGAGCAAGATATTGGGTAATCTTGCCTGGTGATGGCATAAAGTTTTTGTAAGGATTTTCAGCATTGATTCGAAATTCAATAGCGTGACCGTTAATGGAAATATCTTCTTGTTTAAAAGGTAACGCCTCACCCATAGCAACTTTGAGTTGTAATTTTACTAAATCTACTCCTGTTACCATTTCAGTTACTGGGTGTTCAACTTGAATACGTGTATTCATTTCCATGAAATAAAATTGGTTATCATCTAAATCATATATAAATTCAATTGTACCTGCGTTTTCATAATTTACAGCTTTTGCGGCTCTAATTGCAGCATTACCCATTTCTTGGCGTTTATCTTCACTTAAAACTGGTGAGGGTGCTTCTTCAACGAGCTTTTGCATTCTTCTTTGAATTGTACAATCACGTTCACCTAAATGTATAACGTTTCCATAAGTATCGCCAATAATTTGAATCTCTATATGTCTAAAGTTTTCTATAAATTTTTCTAAGTATAAACCACCATTTCCGAACGCGGTTTCAGCTTCTTGTTGTGTCATACGGTAACCAGTTTCAAGTTCTTTCTCATCACGAGCAACCCGAATACCTTTTCCACCACCACCTGCTGTGGCTTTGATGATAACTGGATAGCCGATTTTTTTAGCTATTTTTTTAGCGTCATCTATACTTTGAATAAGTCCTTCACTTCCTGGTACTACAGGTACATTGGCTTTAATCATTTCAGCTTTAGCAATATCTTTTATTCCCATTTTCTGAATTGATTGATAGCTTGGCCCAATAAATTTTAATTGGCATGCTTCACACAATTCAGCAAAATCACCATTTTCAGCCAAAAAGCCGTATCCAGGATGAACACCATCACATCCTGTAGAAGTAGCGATAGATAAAATATTTGGTATATTTAAATAAGAATCTTTTGATAAAGTAGGACCGACGCAGTATGCTTCATCAGCAATTTGAGTATGTAATGCATCTTTGTCACCTTCTGAGTATATAGCTACTGTTTGAATACCTAAATCGTGTGCCGCTCTTATTATTCTTACTGCGATTTCACCACGATTAGCGATTAAAATCTTTTTCATTATTTCACCTTAAATAACGGCTGGCCATACTCTACCATTTGTCCGTCTTCTACTAAAATTTCTATGATTTCACCTGTTGTTTCGGCTTGAATCTCATTAAATAATTTCATAGCTTCTAATATACAAACAGTACTTTCATTCGTAACTTTATCTCCAACTTGAACGTATGCTTCTTCATCTGGTGAAGGTGATTTATAAAATGTACCAACCATTGGTGCATTAATGGTATTGTATTCATTATCACTACTTTGTTCATCTTTAGAGCTATGTGATGGCTTTTGTTGTGTTTCATTATGCGTATGATTTATCGGTTGAGTTGGTTGTTGAGTAACTTGCGGTGTAACTATTTCAGTCTCTTTTTCTTTTTTTAAATTAACTACGCTACCTTTATTATCTTCAATATTTATTTCAGTTAAACTAGATTGATCAAGAATTTCGATTAATTCTTTTATTTCTTTAAAGTTCATTTCTTACTGACTCCTTAGGTTTGTTTTCATCTACCCATCTATTTTACTTGAGTAAAAGATTCAATTCAAGCATGTTCATTAAACATCAAAACGTCGGTATTTATTTAAATATTTTAGAGATTGACTAAAAGCATAAAAAAGACACTCGTTTCGTTTTATTTTTTGTATTTTAACGAAACGGTGTTTTAAAAGTTACTTTGCTGAATTGTACACTCTGTATATCAACTCGATATTTTAGATAAGTTACCATTTATAAATCAAATGATTTCAGTTAATATTTCTATACCTTTTTCTAATTGTTTTTTAGTGATGGTCAATGGCGGTAATAACCTAATCACATTTTTACCAGCTGTTAAAATGATTAACCCCATACGTTTAGCTTCTCGCACTACTTGACTAGGATCATTAGTGACCTCTATTCCTACCATTAAACCTACACCACGTACTTCAATTACATTTCTTTTATTTACTAAACTTTTTCTTAAGTTTTCAATAAGAAATTGCCCCTTTGATTGAACATCATTCAGCAAATCAGCATCATTAATGATAGAAAGCGTTTGGTTTGCAGCAGCCAATGATAATCTATTTCCACCGAATGTTGTACCATGAGAACCGTAGCCAAATGCATGACCTAAATTTTTTTTGCCTAACATTGCTCCAATAGGAAGGCCATTACCTAATCCTTTAGCTAATGTGATGATATCTGGAGACAATTGATAATGTTCATGAGCATATAACTTACCGGTTCTACCTATGCCCGTTTGAACCTCGTCTACAATTATAAGGATATCTTTTTGTTTACAATACTCATTTAATTGCTTCATAAATAAAGAATCAGCAGGTAGTACTCCTGATTCACCTTGAATTATTTCTATAATTACAGCAGCAGTATTATTTGAAGTTAATGATTTAAATGAATTAAAATCATTAAAAATAGCAAATTTGAATCCAGGAACAACCGGACCAAATTGATCTGTAATTTTCTTCTGTCCTGTTGCAGACATTGCGCCGTACGTTCTGCCGTGAAAAGACTTTTTAAAAGCAATAATTTCCGACTTACCAGTAGCTTTACGTGCGAGTTTGATAGCTGCCTCATTCGCTTCTGTTCCGCTATTACAAAAGAAAGCTAAATAATCTCGTTGACCAATTAATTTTTGAGCCACTTCCTCTTGGATACTACTTAGGTATAAATTGGGTGAATGCCATATTAAATTCAGTTGATTATAAACTGCTTGGTAAATTTCCATATTAAAACCCAGATTTGTCACACCTATACCTGACGAAAAATCTAGGTAGACATTATTATCTTTATCAATTAATTCATTTTGATTAGCATCAACAAACTCTATATTGTCACGCTTGTAATTATTAAAAAGATAACTCATCATTAATCACCCCTTATGATTGTTCCTTTTTGTAAATTATTTGCAATTAAAATCGATTCAACACCAGATTCTAATGTTTGGATTGCACTCTCAATTTTAGGTATCATTCCGCCTGTAATTATTTTATTTTCAATTTTTGTTTTTGCTTCATTAATTGTAAGAGTAGCAAGCGTTTTATCTTTTTCAATTACACCAGGGACATCAGTCATATATACTAATTTTTCGACTTTTAGTTTCTTAGCAATTGCGGTGGCGAGATGATCAGCATTAACATTAAGATACTCCCCTTGCTCATTTACACCCAAACTAGTGATAATTGGTATTATGTCGCGTGATAACATTTTTTCTAATAGCATCGTGTTGATTTCTTTAACTTTACCAACGTAACCATAGATATTTTTATTTAAAAATTCGGCGCTTACAAGTTCTTTTATCTTTTCTTTAAATTGAAAAAATTCTAAATTAGATTCTTTAAGTCTTTCTAAAAGTTGATGGCCAACTATGTTAATTAAAGCATCATATATGATAGGTAAATCATTTTTAGCAGTTACTCTCATGCCATCAATTTTAATAGTTGAATGATTGTTTTTAGTTAATAAATTACTGATGACTTGGCCGCCACCGTGAACAATAATTATTTTTTTGTTTTCAAGGTGCCAAGCATTAATTTGTTGTATAAATGCGTCGTTTAAATTTTCTATAGCTATACCACCGAGCTTAATTACGATGATGTTTTTCATATGTTCCTCCTAAGTGGTGTATAGTGCGTTGATTTTAACGTAGTCATACGATAAATCACATCCCCATGCTTGACCTTCACAATTCCCTTGATGAAGGTCAAGCTGAATTGATATTTCTTCAGCACTCATTATTTCTTGAATTTCTTCTTTATCGTACTTTACTGGTGAGGATCTTATTAATACAGGTATCCTACCTATAAAAATGTCTACCTGATTAATATCAAAATATGTTTTAGCATAACCTGCAGCAGCAATAATTCTACCCCAATTAGGATCTTCGCCAAAAATTGCGGTTTTTACTAAACTTGAACCCACCACACTTTTAGCAATCATTCTTGCAGCACTAGATTCTTTTGCACCTTTAACCGTGACTTCTATTAATTTAGAAGCACCTTCGCCATCCCTTGCAATACTTTTTGCTAAATCGGTCATAATATATAGAAGCATCTGCTTAAATTTATAGTAGTCTTCGCTGTCTTTTTTAATTTCGTTATTATTTGTACATCCATTTGACATCACAAGCACCATATCATTTGTTGAAGTGTCACCATCTACAGTGATTTGATTGAATGTAACTTCAACCACATCTTTTAAAGCCTGTTGTAATGTTTGTGATGAGATGTTAGCGTCACAGGTTATAAATGCTAGCATTGTAGCCAAATTAGGATGTATCATTCCTGACCCTTTTGCTACACCTGCCATCGTTACTGTATCGCTACCAAATTCTTCGTTTACAACGCATGTTTTTGTATGAGTATCCGTTGTTAATATCGCTTTTGCAAAGTCATCAGCATTACCGTTTTTAACTAGTTTGGAAAAGCCATTCTTTAGAATAGACATTGGCATCACCTTTCCAATAACACCAGTAGATGCGACACCAACATATTCTGGTTGAATTTGTAATTTATTTGCGGCCAGTTGTTGCATTTTAAAAGCATCTTTTTCTCCTTGTTTACCAGTACAAGAATTAGCAATACCTGAATTAACAACAATAGCTTGCATTTTACCACTTTTTTCGATGCTGTTTTTTGTTAATTTTAATGGTGCAGCAATGACCTTATTAGTTGTAAATACACCAGCTACATTTGCAGGTACTTCTGAAACAATCCAACCAAAGTCTAATTTTTTCTTTTTAAAGCCAGCGTGCAGACCATCAGCTGAAAATCCAAGAGGACTTGCAATATTTCCCTTAATTATATTCATAATTTAGTCCCCCTATATTAGATATATAAAGGCGCCAAAATTAAACCATCAGTTTCGTCGAAATTAAACATCAGATTCATGTTTTGAATTGCTTGTCCAGCGGCACCTTTAATTAAATTATCAATAACTGATGAAATTGTTAAAACACCCGTGGTTTCGTTATAAACAAAACCAATATCAGTGTAATTTGTTCCTATTACTTCATTTAACTGTGGTAATCCATCTTTAATTCTTATGAAAGGCTTATTTTTATATACATCCTTGTAGGTAGATTCTATTTGATTTATTTTAACTCCGTTTTCAAGCCGTGTGTATATAGTTGCAACAATACCTCTATTAACCGGAATAAGCGATGTCGAAAACTGAATATTCTGTAAACTTTTGTTAAAAAACTGCAACGTTTGTACAATTTCAGGAATATGTTGATGTTTATTAAGTTTATACGTCACATAATTATTGTTTACATTTACGTAATGCGATGACTGATTTAATTTTTTACCAGCTCCAGTAAGACCACTTTTAGCATCAACAATTATAGAATCAACACGGATTAAATGATTGCTGATTATGGGATATAGCGCTAATTCAGTTGCAGTTGCATAACAACCAGGGTTAGCAATAAATCTATTGCGATGACTAATATTCATTACTTCTGAGAGACCATATGTAAAACGCTTTTGTATATCAACAGTACACGGTGATTTTTTATACCATTTGAGATAAACATCTGGAGATAAACGATGGTCACCTGATAAGTCTATAACAGGAAAATTATTTTTAACGAAATTTTTGGATAAATCTTTTGCAACGCCACTCGGAGTAGCAAAAAATACCAAATCTGAATGTGTCATAATAAATTCACTGTCGAAAACCTGAATTTCTTTATCAAAAATACCTTTCAAATGAGGGAATATATCAGAAATTTGCACTCCCACTTCTTTTGTAGCATGAATCGATGAAACTGTTACATGAGGGTGATTAAGTGCTAATCTTAACAATTCTAGTCCTGTATAGCCTGTGATACCTACTATAGAAATATGCATATATACACTCCTTATTGTATTATTATGTAATTATATACATATTTATTAATAATTACAATACTATATTATGTAATTTTACATTTTGAAAACAAAAACTCCAAAGTATAACATCTAATTGATGTATACTCTGGAGTTTAGTTAATTAGTGTTTATCCTCTAGAAATGTAACTTCCATCACTAGTATTTATCACTAGTGTGTCACCTTCATTTACAAATAAAGGTACATTTAGAGTATAACCTGTTTCAACAGTCGCAGATTTTGTTGCGCCAGTGGCAGTATCACCTTTGATTCCAGGTTCAGTTTCAGTAACTTCAAGTTCTACAGTTTTTGGTAATTCAACACCAATAACTTCACTTTCATAAGATTGAACTTGAACTTCCATATTCGCTTTTAAGTAATTTAATTCATCTTTTAAGTAGTCACCAGGTAATTCGATTTGATCAAATGTCTCGTTATCCATGAATACATGGTTATCGCCATCAGCATATAAATATTGCATACGACGATTCTCGATCATTGCTTGCTCAACTTTTTCGCCAGCTCTGAAAGTTTTTTCTTGAATAGCACCTGTTCTTAAATTACGTAATTTAGAACGAACAAAAGCTGAACCTTTTCCTGGTTTGACATGTTGGAAATCAATAACTTTCCAGATTCCGTTATCAACAGAAATCGTTAAACCTGTTTTAAAATCATTTACTGAAATCATTCAGTCTCCTCCTCAATTATACGCGCTTACTCTAAAATAATAAGGTCTTTTGAGCATTTAGTAAAGACATGACATCCATTTTCTGTAATAAGAATGTCATCTTCTATTCTAACGCCACCCAATCCCTCAATGTATATGCCTGGTTCTATAGTAACACAGTTATTTATTTTTAATTCATCTGAACTATTTTGAGATAATAGTGGACCTTCATGAATATCAAGGCCGATACCATGACCAAGTGAATGGCCAAACTGCTCACCATAGTTGTGAGATGAAATATACTCTCTAGATATAGCATCTGCTTCTTTTGCAGTCATACCTGGTTTGATTTGTTCAATAGCTTTCTTTTGAGAAGTTAGAACTATATTAAATATTTCTTTGAGTTTTGGATCCGGTTCTCCTATTGCAAACGTGCGCGTAATATCTGAACAATATCCTCTATAGTATGCACCAAAATCTAATGTAATCATATCACCCTTTTCAATACGCTTATCACTTGCAACACCATGCGGTAACGCACCTCGGTAACCTGAAGCCACTATTGTGTCGAATGAAGGGCCATCTGCGCCTAATTCTAACATCTTACTTTCTAATTTAGCTTTAATTTCTCGTTCTGTCATTCCGATACTTACTTGAGTGAGGATATATTCATATGTTTGATCTACTATCTTAGCCGCTTTTTGAATGAGCTGAATTTCTTCCTTATTTTTAATTTCTCTAATCTTATCAATTTCATTAGATATGCTTATTAAAGTAATTAATCCTTTATTAAGTTCAACATAAGTATCATAACTGATTAAATGACCTTCAAAACCAATATTTGATAAATTTTCTCTTTCTAATATGGATTTAATTTCAGAAATCAAACTTGATTTTCGATTTATAATTTCAAAATCCTGTGCCTGTTCTGTAGCTTGGTCTATATATCTAAAATCAGTAATAAGATATTGTTTTTTAGGTGTTATGATTAGTGCACCACTTGTACCAGTAAAATCTGAAAGATAACGTCTATTATAATCTGATAATACTATGATTGCATCTAAGTGCTTATGTTCAATGATATCTAGAACTTTTCTTAATTTATTCATTTTTTCCCTCCTACGTTTACATTTGTACATTTTTATTTTATACATTAAAATGATAGCATAACTAGTAATAATAATAATAGTTTTTGGTTTAGGGAGAAGACAATGAAAAAGTTAATATTAATAGTTGGTGCGAGCAGTTTGCTTATGGGTTGTGGAAGTCAGAACTTAGCTCCTTTAGAAGATAAAACGACTGAGTTACGTGATGATAATCATCAATTAAAACTTGATATTCAAGAACTTAATCAAGAAATTGGCGAACATAAATCTAAAATAGCCGCCCTTAAACAAGATAAAGAAAATACTAAAGAGGCTTCATCTAATAAGTTAAAAATAAAAAATTTAAAAGCATCATCTGATTATTACGACTCTATTGCAAAAACCATTAAAGATTATAGAGATATTGAATCAAAAGTTAATAAAAATAATAATAAAGTAGCGATTCAAAGAAAATTAGATGACATTTTAAATGATATTGACGGTACTTTCATTAAATATAAAGAATCTGTAGACTCTGAATCACAATCTGAAGAAGATAAGAAAAAAGAAAAAGAAATACGTCAACTTAATAAAGACTTATCTTCAGCATTCAATACAATAAAAAAAGGATATGAAACGAAAGATAATAAAAAAATAGAAAAAGGTCAAAAAAAACTTGCAACAATAAATACAAATTTAAATTAATAGGAGTTTTGAGATGCGCAAATTCATCTTTTATTTAATATTAGCGATAGCTGCATTTGGTTTAATGATGAATCTTGATGAGTTTTTATTTTCGATTATGAAAGCCATTATTAGTTTTGCAATTATAGCTTTAATTATTTATATTATATACTATTTCTTCTTTTTAACAGAAGATCAAAGAAAGTATAAAAAAGCACTTCGTAAATATAAAAGACAAAAAAGAAAGCAATAAGGCGATATCAAATGATGTCGCCTTATTGCTCTCTTCATAATTATTTACGGTACATCCATGCTTCAGAGCGGTATTTATCTTCGAGTTCTTGTACTTCCTCTAATTGTTTTTCCGTTAATTCTAGAGGTTTAAAATCTATATTCAGTCCTTTTTTAAAACCTGCCTCAAAGGCGTTCTCCATTTCATTTAATGTAATATGTTGATTTGAAATGTCATTAATAGCTACAGCTTTTTGAACAAAATTTTCTTTCATTTTTGCTTTTAGTCGTTCATTTTTAAATTTAAACATATCAAATAAATCATCGATATCTATATCTTGTAAAATTGAACCATGTTGAAGAATGACACCTTTTTGTCTGGTTTGAGCGCTACCTGCAATTTTTCTGCCTTCTACTACAAGCTCATACCAACTAGGTGCATCAAAACATACTGAACTTCGTGGTTGCTTTAATTTGTCTCGTTCTTCTTTAGAACGGGGGATAGCGAAATAAGTTTCAAAACCTAAATTTTTAAAACCTTCTAATAATCCTTGTGAAATAATTTTATAAGCTTCAGTTACAGTTGAAGGCATATTTGGATGAGACTCAGGAACAATAACGCTATATGTTAATTCTTTATCGTGTAACACGCCTCTACCACCCGTTTGACGTCTTACTAAGCCATAGCCCTTTTCTTTTACTTTATCAATATCAATTTCTTTTTGGAGACGCTGAAAGTAGCCTATTGAGAGTGTTGCAGGATTCCAAGTATAAAATCTTATAACTGGATCGATTTCTCCACGCGATACAAAATTTAGTAACGCTTCGTCCATTGCCATATTATAATAAGGATTTTTGCTTCCAGTATTTATAAAATTCCATATTTCAGTCATAATCATACCCCTATCGAAATATTAAAATTAAAACTATTATGTATCTCTTTGTATATTTAGATTATGTGATATAAACATAATCTAACTCGAAAAAATATTTTGATAAATTGTACTAACAGTCTTATAATTATAATATCGGTAAATTAGGGAGGATGCAAGATGAGTATCTCTTTGTACATTGCAATTGGTATTATTGTTATTATCATTGCATATATGATTATCCAACAAATTCTTAATAAGCGAGCTGTAAATGAATTAGACCAAAATGAATTCCATAAAGGTTTAAGAAAAGCTCAAGTTATTGATGTGAGGGAAAAAGTGGATTATGATTATGGACATATTAATGGTGCACGTAATATTCCTATCACAGTATTTAAGCAACGATATCAAGGACTAAGAAATGACCAACCTATTTATTTATGTGATGCTAATGGTATAGCAAGTTATCGTGCTGCACGTATATTAAGAAAAAATGGATATAAAAATATTTACATGCTTAAAGGCGGTTACAAAAAATGGACAGGTAAAATAAAATCTAAAAAGTAATTTTACGAAATGATGTCTTTAAGTTATTAAACTCTTTGAAAGGATTATGTTAATAGATGCTTTCAAAGAGTTTTTTTAGATGATGATATATAAACCTTTCAAAGAAGAAGCTGGGACATAAAGTTCCAAGATAAGTTAATAAAGACAATTTCTATTGAAAAAATATAGAAATTGTCTTTTTATAATTTTTTTGATTATTTTTAGCTCGTTGAACTGTTACTTTTCTTATATTAAGTGCCATTAGTACAAATTCTAGTTCTCTTTTGGCTTTATTTATCTCTCGAACGGACATTCGAGTGAAACTCAAAATAGACTTCACAAATCCAAAAAAGCTTCCAGACCAAATTTTCTTTGACTGTAGATGGTTTTTGCTTTTTGTTCTGAAAGTTTTATTAATTTGGGTTTTATAAAATATTTCCATTTAAAATTCTTCATTATTTTTTAAACATTTCAATGTAAAATTACATATCAACAAAAATATTTTGGCGAGACTCTTGAGAGAACAGGATAGCTGAAGACTACAGGCTGAAGCTACCTCCTAAGAATGCGAGTCAACAATACGAAGTATTGTAAATAAAGAAGCCAGTAATTATGTCCCTGCTTTTTCTTTATTTATATAACTTTCATATTGAACGACTCGTCATCAAAAGTTACCGTTTCAGCCTGTATTTTGGATTCGCGCACCTTTCACAGAAATATCGTAAAAACACTACGTATTAACATATAATCTTATTTTTAAATGTTTTAAAAAAGATATTTTTTATTTAGTAAAAGATTAGTATAAGTTAACTTTTGATTATTGTTACTTTTAGAAGTTTTAGCTAGTATATAGATTTCTAATTAGCGATTTAATTATCTTCAGAATCAATATTTGTGTGTTCTTTATACTTTTCGTCCTTAAGTTCTTCAAATTTAAGAATTGGTTTTCGTGCTGCAGTGGTCTCATCTAATCGATCAATTATAGTCGTATGTGGTGCTTCTAAAACTTTATCTGGATCATTTTTTGTTTCGTCAGCGATTTGAATCATCGCATCAATAAAGTAATCAAGTGTTTCTTTAGATTCAGTTTCTGTTGGCTCAATCATCATTCCTTCTTCGACATTGAGAGGAAAATATATTGTAGGTGGATGCACACCAAAATCTAACAGTCGCTTAGCCATATCTAATGTTCTGACACCATATTGTTTTTGTAAAGTTCCACTTAATACAAATTCATGTTTACAATATTGATTGAACGGAATTTCAAAGTGATTTTTAAGGCGAGATTTTATATAATTCGCATTAAGAACGGCAGCTTCAGATACTTCTTTTAAACCATTGGCTCCCATTGATCTGATATAAGTATATGCTCTTAAATAAATGCCGAAATTTCCATAAAACGGTTTTACTCGTCCAATTGAATTTGGAATATCATTATCATATTTATACCTATCGTTATCTTTTATAACCATAGGCTTAGGTAGATAACTGGCTAATTTCTCTACTACTCCAACTGGTCCTGATCCTGGTCCACCACCGCCATGAGGACCAGTGAATGTTTTGTGCAAATTAAGATGTACCGCATCAAAGCCCATATCACCAGGACGTACTTTATCTAAAATAGCATTTAAATTTGCTCCATCGTAATATAATAAACCTCCTGCTTCATGAACGATTTTCCCTATTTCAATAATATCCTGTTCAAATATACCTAATGTATTTGGATTAGTTAACATGATTGCAGCTGTATTATCGTTTACTACTCTTTTTAAATCTTCTATGTCAACTTCCCCACGTTGATTAGATTTTACAGTTACTGATTTAAATCCAGCAAATGAGGCAGAAGCAGGATTAGTACCATGTGCTGAATCAGGCACTATTACTTCATCACGATGGCTTTGTCCATTTTTTTCATGATAAGCTTTGAAAATCATTAAAGCAGTCCACTCACCATGTGCACCTGCAGCAGGTTGTAGGGTAACTTCATCCATACCAGTAATTTCCTTCAATTCTTCTTGTAAACTATATATAATTTCAAGAGAACCTTGAACGTGTTCTTCTTCTTGTAAAGGATGAGATTCACTAAAACCAGAAATACGCGCTACCTTTTCATTGATTTTAGGATTATATTTCATCGTACAAGAACCTAATGGGTAAAATCCAGTATCTACCCCGAAATTTTTATTTGATAGTTCGGTATAATGTCTAACTAAATCTAATTCTGAAACCTCGGGAAATTCAGCCTTATGTTTACGAATATACTTATCATCTAAGAGTGAAGCAATACTGATATTCTCAATGTCATTTTGTGGTAATGAATACGCATATCTATCTTTTTTGGATCTTTCAAATATTAAAGGACTTGATTTACTAATCATTTAACTCACCTGCTTTCGTAACGAAATCATCGATTTCATCTTTAGATCTTAACTCTGTAACTGCTACTAACATATGGTTTTTAAAATCATCAGATACTTCACCTAAGTCAAAACCACCAATATATCCATATTCTGCTAATTTAAGATTAATATTTTTTATTGGTTGATTAAATTTGACTACAAATTCATTAAAAGATTGTGCTTTTAGTACCTCAAAACCATGTTCTTCAAACTTATTTTTGGCATAATTGGCATTTTTAAGATTTTGAACTGCAATTTCATAAATACCTTGTTTACCTAAAGCTGACATTGCTATTGAAGATGCAAGTGCATTTAAAGCTTGATTTGAACAAATATTAGAAGTTGCTTTATCACGGCGGATATGTTGTTCTCTAGCTTGTAACGTGAGAACAAATCCACGATTACCTTCGTCATCTTGAGTTTGCCCAACTAATCGACCAGGTACTTTTCTCATTAATTTCTTTGTTGTAGCAAAGTATCCACAATGCGGACCCCCAAATTGTGTAGGAATACCAAAAGGCTGTGTATCTCCCACTACTATGTCTGCCCCGAATGTACCTGGGGGTGTTAGTAATCCTAAAGAAAGTGGATTGGCATATACGATAAATAAAGCTTTTTTATCCTTTATATAGTTATTAATTTGTTCTAAATCTTCAATAGAACCATAAAAATTGGGATATTGGACAGCGACAGCTGCTGTGTTGTCATCGATAAGTTGTTCTAATTTCTCTAAATCAGTAATAGTACCTTTAAGATCAACTTCAATTATTTCAAATTCATCACGAGTTTTGGCGTATGTGTGTAGAATTTGTAAAGCTTGATAATGTAGTCCACTTGAAACTACAATTTTATTTTTTTTCGTATGACTTAGTGCCAATATACATGCTTCAGCAAAACTAGTCATACCATCATACATAGAAGAATTTGCTACATCCATATCTGTTAATTCACAAATGAGTGTTTGAAATTCAAAAATTGCTTGTAACTCACCTTGAGAAATTTCAGGTTGATAAGGTGTATATGCGGTGTAGAATTCAGATCTTGAAATCATTGCATCGACAACAGCTGGAGTATAATGATCATAAACGCCCGCACCTAGAAATGTTGCATGTGTTTCTTTAGTTGTATTTTTAGCTGCGAGACGATTTAACCTTCTAAGTAATATCGTCTCCGCTTCGCTTTCGGCAATATTTAAATTTCTTTTTAATAAAATATCTGTAGGTATATCATCAAATAATTCGGAAATAGATTTTGCCCCAATACTATTTAGCATTTCATTTTTATCTTGTTCTGTTAATGGTATATAACGATGACTCAATATTTACACCCCTTTATATTTATTTCTCAATTTGATTTTTTTTAACTATTTTTGCCTCAACTTGACGCTTACGTATTTGCACAATTACTTTTTTGCCCATTTCAAATGCATCTCTATCTATTATTGCAAGTGCTATAGATTTACCAGAAGATGGGGATTGTGTTCCTGATGTAACGAAACCAATTTCATTACTATTTTCATCTAGTACGTCATAACCTGTTCTAGCAATGCCTTTACCTAATAGTTCAAGACCTACTGTTCTACGCTCGGAACCATTTTCTTTTTGAGCTTTGAGTACGGATTTGCCAATAAAATGATTTTCAATTAACGGTTTAGCAGCGAAGGCTATCCCTCCTTCATAAGGAGTAATTGATTCAGATAAATCTTGACCATGTAAAGGTAATCCTGCTTCAAGTCTTAGCGTATCACGAGCACCTAAACCGCATGGTGTAACATCGTATTCTAATAATTGCTCCCATATATCCTTAGTATCTTCTTGCTTACAGTAAATTTCAAAGCCATCTTCTCCAGTATAACCAGACTGCGAAAGAATAATAGATTTACCAAAGATTTGTACGTTCTGTTTGAATTCAAACATTGCCATATGGCTTACATCTATATCCACTAATTCATTTATTAATGCTCTTGAATGAGGACCTTGAATAGCTAATTGGCCGTATTTGTCTGAAGTATTGCTCACATCTACAGTAAAATTAGAGCTATGTTTCTTAATCCATTGATAATCTTTATTGGTATTGGCTGCATTTACAATAAGCAAGTAGTGGTTTTCATTAAGTTTATATGTAACTAAATCATCAATGATGCCCCCCTCATCATTACATAACGCACTATACATTGCTTTATCATTTGTTAGAAGATTTGTATCATTAGAAAGGATGTATTGTATGAATTGTTCTGCATCTTTACCACTAATTTCTATCTCTCCCATATGACTTACATCAAAAAGACCAACATTATATCTAACTGCATTATGTTCTTCTTTGATACTTGAGAATTGAACAGGCATTGCCCATCCTCCGAACTCAACAATTTTAGCACCACTATCAACGTAATTTTGATATAAAGGTGTTTTTTTCAAATCTGTTGTCATACGTGTACCCCCAATTAATAATTTTTAAAAAACAGGATAGCATAAAGCTACCCTGTTTTAATACACATTTCAGGAATGCGTTACAGTATTATCCTTTTGCCTGAGAGTTTCGTTATTTCACTTGCACCTTCGGCGATAGAGAGTCAAAATTGTAATAGACTAAAAACGTTTAACTTATAATGATTCAAGTTTTGATCTCTATTCTCTCTAATACTGATCAATCGCTTAATAATTTTGTTTTAATTAAAGTGCAAATTTCAGAAACACTCTGTGCACTATCAACTTTCATGAATGCGATTTCATTATATCTTGAAAGTCTTGAAGAATACAAGGCATCAAGTTGGTTAAGATTTTTACTTTTAGCATTGGGTCTATGTGAATCATTTTTAACTCGTTTGAAAATGATTTCAATGTCACAGTCTAGCCAAACTACATGCTTTTGATTTTTTAAGAGCTTTAATGAATTCGTATCTTCTATAATACCTCCTCCAGTTGAAATAATATCGAAAGTATTGAGACAAGATTTTAGGTATCTAGTCTCCAATGATCTAAATCCTTTTTCTCCGATATCATTAAATATATTAGGTATAGATTTACATTCATTTACTTCAATAAAATTATCTAAATCCACATAACTTAAATTATATAAATCTGAAAGATATTTTCCAACAGTAGTTTTACCAGTTCCCATGAAACCAACTAAAATAATAGGCACTTGAATACTCTTCAAATTAATCTACCTCTTTTAACTTATTAACGATAACTTTATTGTAGTAAACATCTAAGTTATGTATTGTCTTTAATTTTAAACTATATTGAGAGATATAAAAAGATATAATTGATAAATAAATTGAAAAAATTACTATTAAATATAAACTAATGAACGCTTTTCGGCTATATAAACAGGATTTCTTTGTGTTCATCGTTCGTTTCTCCTGTTGTTATTAATAATTTTACTATATTATCGTTCGTTTTTAATATACGAGTAGACAAGACGTGATTTAACAATGTAATATTACCTTTTTGATTAATGTTTTTGTAAATTTTACGGTTTTTATAAATATATCTAATAACATCTTTATCTTTCTTAAGTTTAATTGTATATGCATTTTCTATCTCATAATTGTTTTGAGTCGTCATTTTCTCTTTAAGTAAATCTCTTCTAAAAAATTCAAATTGAATATCTTCGTTATTTTGAGCAGTATTAAGATAAAACGAAGTCAATTTAAGTATAGTAGGTAATAAAGCGAGAATTAAAGTAGTCACAAATAAAGCAAATAATGCTTCGATGTAAGTAAATGCTTTTATATTAAATTGAAATACATGTTCGCGTATTAAATGCTTTATCCTCCCCACATATTTTATTATTGAATAATTGTATTTCATAATTTTCTATTACAACCCCTTGATAAAGTTCTTTCTTTTTATAGTGTTGAAGGCTAGTTATCATGATTTGCTTGATTTTTATATTATTTAAATTGATAAGATACTGATTGTTTAAGTTTGAAAACATAGGTATTAAAATCATTGTTATTGTACTAACTATAAAAAAGGCTAGCAATGCATCAATAATTAAAGACCCTTTAAATTTATATTTTGACAAATCTCAAACGCCCCTTTTCAATATGGAAGATTAATCTATAAGCATGTGAATTATATTGTAAAATGAGCGATCCAAAATGATTTATATTTCCATTTTTATCAAAATTTAATGTTTGAATTTTAGCTATATTAATCACTTTGCCTTTATTAAGTTTAAAACTATATTTATCTCCATTTTCTTCAATTACTTGTACTCTATTTGAATTATTAAAAAATAATAAAGTTATTGATTCGTTGTTGCTAATAGCTTTAGATTTATAGTAATTAAATTTTGTTATTAATTGTTTAATTTCATATTCTTCATCAATTAGCTGAATGTCGAACAGGCTTCGTGACCATAAAGTTGTTATCAACAAGCAACTGATAATAAATAAAGTAAAAATCATCTCGACTAAACTAAATGCTTTAATGTTTTTAATTGGCAACTGCTTCTCCATTTGCAATACTAATTGTCTGACCGGATTTACATGTTTTTTGTCCTTCTTTTATAAAACCATCTGAAACCAAATCATCAATATTAGAAGGGTTGCGATTATGTTTTAAAGCGTAGGCTTCTATTTGACTGTTTACCATTTTAACTTGAGCATCACATCCAGTTGACTGAATATGAGATGTTTGTTTTGCAATATTTGGAATTATAAGTATTAACAATAAACTTATTATTAGTAATACTAAAAGCATTTCTATCAAGGTAAATGCTCGTGTTTTTTTCAATAATTTCAATGTTTTCATTGATGTCACTCCTCAAATTATTTTATTGTTTGCATAAGTTCAAACATAGGAAGCATAATGACTAAGTATAAAGATACAATAAAAATTCCCAAGATAAAGAAGATGATAGGTTGTATAAATTTTGTTTGTTTTAACACTTTTTCTTCAAATTGCTGTAATAGCATTTGACTGTATAACTTTAATTCTATATCTAATTTCCCATTTTTCTCTCCTTGTTCTATGAATTTAATCAAATCATTTTGAAAACATTTTAAATTCATTAATATAACAGGTAACGGGAGCCCTTTATTAGCTTCTTTAAAAAGATAATCACCCAGAAATTTAAGAAAATCGTTATCTTGCTCATTACGATATATACGGACAATTTGTTGAAGACTTGTACCATTTCTGTAAAATAAAGAAAGTTGATTGGAAAGTTGATAAGTTCTATATATTTTATAATACGTATTAATCATTGGGATTTTTAAAATAGATTTTAACTTTTTCTCAATTGGTAGATAATAGTAGAATTTATAAGTGATAAAAAATGCTATACCACTAATAAAGATAAAAATGAAAGTTAGTTTGGGAAGACGGGTAATAATAAGAGTTAGTAGATTTTGAAATGTTGATAATTTAACATTCATAGTCTCATAAAGTTGTTGAAATTGAGGTATGACAGTTATATTTAAAATGGTTAATATGAATAAGAAGATAGAAATTAATGCAACAGGATATTGTAAGGTTTTGATGAGTCGTTTTTTAGCTTTCAGATTTCTTTTCATATATTGAACAGTATCAACGAGAGCCTCCTCAATGTTGCCGTAGTTTTCAGCAAATTTTATTTGAAGAAGAACTAATTCTGGATACCCTATTATTTTTAAAATATCATAACATGTAGCACCGTTTTGTAGATGTTGGATAATCTTTTTATTTATTGTTCGCTCTTTATATTTAAAATAGGAGTTTAAAAATTTAAAACTTTGATATAAAGTGAATCCGTGACTTAAAAGCTGTTGTAATCTCTGTAGTAAGTCTATTGATTGTATTTCAGTAAGATATTTATTCCTCTTATATTTAAATGTATTTATCGACAACTTCTTCACATATAACACCTTCTTTAGACATTTTGTTTAAATGTGTAGCTAATTTTGTGAAATTTTTAGGTAAAGAATGATTATGTTCAAAAAAATAATTTATTTGGCTTTGAAACATTAATTCCGATACTAGTTGACGATAATTTGTAGTAGTAGTGATTAATCTTTGATTAGAAATTAAATTGATTGCCTGGCACAACTCTTGGACAGAAATACCCATTTCTAATAATCGTAATAGTGCTCCCTTGCAATCATTCGCGTGCATTGTCGACAAAACTAAATGCCCGCTTAAACTGGCTTGAATCACGTATTTAGCTACGGTAGAATCTCTGATTTCACCAATTAAAATTACATCTGGATCACACCTTAAAATGGCTTTGAAAGAGCTTTCATAATTTATACCTGCCTTTTCATTGACTGATATTTGTGTGATTCCATTAAGTATTTGCTCAACTGGATCTTCAACTGATATTACATTTAAATTCAATTTTTGATGTGCATAAAGGACCATTTGGTACATTAAAGTACTTTTGCCAGAGCCAGTTGGTCCACTAAACAAAAGTAGACCTTGTTTCTTTTTCATAAAGTGTTTAAAATCTTTAAATTCATATGATTCTCGTGTAGTTTGGAAGTATTGAGGTACTATACGAATTACACAACTTTCATTGCCTAATGATAAAGGTAATGTAGAGATTCTTAAATAATATAAATGCTTCATCTTATAACTATATCTACCACTTTGTGCTCTATGCTGTGTTGATACATCTAAGCCAGATTGAAACTTCATGTATATAAGTAATTTTTTATAAATTGGAAATGAAAGTCTATCATATATTGTGAGCTCATCTTTAATTCTTAGCTTAATTATAGTGTGTTCCTCACATGGTATAAAGTGTATGTCACTTGCTTCTTGCTTAATTGCATGATTGATAATCTGTTCAAATAAAATTTTCAAAAAAATCACCTCCTACATATATAAACGTAGGAGGTGATTTTTTTACTCTATAATATTTAACCATTTATAAACGGATTGAGTTGCTCATCGTCAACTGTAGTGTAAGGCCCATGTCCAGGGAAAAGTGGCATATCACCCTCTAATTCAAATAATTTATCTTTTATTGAATCAATTAATGTTTCATAATCTCCCTTATAAAGGTCTGTACGACCGATACCATTTTTGAACAGAGTATCGCCAACAACAGCAAAGTCATTAAAAACAAAACTAAGACTACCTGGCGAATGACCTGGCGTATGTAATACTTTAAATTTAAATCCTTCAATCTCTGCAGGACCTTCTGATAAACTTAAGGGATTTGCGTGACTTTCTATTTTAGATAAACCATATTGTGTAAATTTAGATGAGCCATTTTTATCTGGATCAGTTAAAAAATCAAACTCATCTTTACTCATATAAACTGGAACCTGATATTTTTCAATAATATTATCTAATGCTCCGATATGATCATAGTGTGCATGTGTTAATAAAATTGCTTTTAAAGGTTTATTGATTTGATTTAATTTTTTTATTATTTTTTGACTTTCACTTGAGGGATCGATTAATATTACATTTTCTTCATTCTCAATGAAATACGTATTAGTATCAACTATTCCTAATGTTAAATTTGAAATTCGCATTATAATTCACCACTATGGTCTAGATGTTTTTGTACTGATTTTAATTTATCATTCATTTTTCTTGATTTATCTCGACGATCATCAATTCTAATATTTGTACAAACCCTATCTAACCCTTTATCAAAAGGTAATTCATGAATCGCTTGAATCACCTCAAAAAGGTCTTTCAAATCACCTTCGATTAATGTATTCATTGGTGTCAATTGATAATCAATTTTCCCTTGTTGTTTAAATTCATTTAACTTTGTTTGGATTTCAGCTATATATTTACTTACACTAGGTCCCTCTGTTCCTACTGGAATAACTACTACATCAACAATTGCCATTATTTAGCACCCTCTTTATCTATGATATATGTTTTGATAAGCCCAGCTGCACCAGTAATACCAGCGTCATTCCCTAACTTAGCTTGTACTATCTCAGTATTATTTTGAGCTGGAGTAAAAGTTAAATTACGGTATTCAGTTTTAATATTTTCTATAAGGATAAGTCCCGCTGTAGACATGCCCCCTCCTAGAACAATATATTTTGGATTACTAGTAACGCTAATGATACTGCATAAATAACCGATATAATTTGCCACTTTTTCAGTTATAAATATACAGAATTGATCGCCAGCTTTAGCCGCATCAAATACAGCTTTTGCAGTTACTTGGTTATCTTTAATAAGTTGTAAAATTGATGATTTAAACGTTAATTTAGGATAATAGAAATTAACTAAATTTACTACACCAGTAGCAGAAGCAACTGTTTCTATACAACCTGATTTACCACAATTGCATTGAAAACGTTGATCAAAATCAGCTCTTAAATGTCCAATCTCAGCGCCAGACCCATTGTGTCCATGTACAATTTCTCCATTAGAAATTATACCTCCACCTAGGCCGGTACCTAAAGTAATGGCTACTACATCATCAGCACCTTCGCCGGCACCTTTATGTTTTTCTCCCAAAGCAGCAACATTAGCATCATTATCAACATAAACTGGACAATTAACATATTGTTTGAAAATTTCTCTTACATTGACACTATCGGGCCAATGTAAATTAACAGCTCCGTATACAACTCCAGTATCAAAATCAACAGGCCCAGGAACACCAATACCGACTCCAACTACATTGTTAAAATCATATTTATATTCTGCAATCTTTTCAGTAAAAGAATTATAAATGTTTTTTAAAAGTAACTCACCAGTGTGGTCACTTGTATCAGTATCAATAGACCATTTATGCAATTGTTCTAAATCCTTGTCAAATATCCCCAATTTACAAGTTGTTCCGCCTATATCAGCAGCTAAAATAATATCTGTCATTACTTTTCATTCCTTCTTTGATTAATTATCAGTATACAATTTAGATATTCATCCTTCGTTAACAATTGATAACTATATAAGGATTTAATCTCTTGTATCATCATTTCATACATATCATCTGGATTTTTAAAATATATAATGAAACCATATGTTTTAAGTAATTGTAACACGTCATAAAAACTTTTAATTTTTCGTGTCATTAGATTTACTCAACTCTTTTTTTAAATTAACATATTTTTTATTATTAGGATTAATTGCTACAGCTTTTTTTATATATTTTAAAGCCTTTTTATCATCACTTAAAGAACGATTAGCTATAGCTAATTCATAATTAAGTACACCTGAATTTGGAAATTTTCTTAAACCTCTTTCCCATTCTGATACGGCCTCTGCTTGCGAACTCTTAGTTGCAGTAATCAAACCACTAAGGTAATATGTTTCATCATCGGCGTAATTATTATTAAGTGTTTGTTTTACAACATTTTTTGCTTCGCTATAATTACCTTTAATCATTTCATCCCGAATTAATTTATCATAGATATTATCCTCACTTATAGTAAATATTCTAATTTGTAAAATGATGAATATAAGTAAAAATACAATCAAAAATGACCAAAATAAAGAGCGTTGTGTTTTGAAATAATAGCCTATTAATGTAATTAATACACCACTGATAAATCCACCTAAATGTGCCATTATATTAATATTAGACATAAAAAGTGAAAAAACGATTAAAACAACCAAAGCAATTAATAACTGGCCAATCATTTTTTTATTAAAATTCTTGCTTAAATACATAATCACAAAAATAGAACCAATTAGACCAAATATTGCTCCACTAGCACCGACTGAAATTGTAGTCGTATTAAATGATAGAGAAACAAAATTTCCATATAATCCGGATATTATATAAATTATTAGCATTCGCCATGATCCAATGATTGATTCGACAATTTTACCAAAAATAAATAGAGAGAGCATATTCATTAAAATGTGTTCGAAATTAAAATGTAAAAACATTGACGAAATAAGTCTATACCATTCTCCGTGAACAACATTAAAATGAACAAGTCCACCTACTTCTAATAGTTTAACATCAGAAAATCGATTTAAGTATAAAATCATACATAACCATATCACAATATTAATTAAGATAAGTGTATATGTAATAGGGGTAAAACGTTGCATATGTTTATCAACAAGATTTTGTGTTAAAACTTTTCTTTTGTAATGAAGGTAAGTCCTTTTATCTTCATTATTAATTAGCATTTTTAAAAGTAAAAAGTTTATAGGGAGTGAATTTAAGCTTTGCTCATTGCTTATAATTTTAAATTTCAGTTTAATTGGTTTTTCTTCATTTAAATTTTCTTTTGAAAGCTCTTTATCCGTAAAATAATAAAATTCATAAGATTCAGGTATATAACCGATGAATTGTTGTATTTCTTCAGGTCGTTCCATAATTTTTGATTTATCAAACCTAATCTCTTGGGTAGATGTGACATCTTTTCTAAATACAACAATTGAATGTTTTCTCTTATGAGACAACCATATTTCATCGTCCTCTTTATCACGATAAATTACATTATAATTAAGATACCTAATCCAGTAGTATAAAGCCTTCCAATAAAGTTTATTAATATTCATTTATTCCTCCACCACTTTATTGTGATAAATAATTAATTGCTCTACAGGTTGATCGTGTGGTTCTATATTGAATTGGGCTAACTGAAAATCGTATAGTAAACTAACTGTATTACATTTATGTTGGCTCAGGAATCGGTCATAATAACCACCACCATATCCTATTCGATAGCCCAATTTGTCAAATGCAACCCCCGGTACTACAACTAAGTCCATTTTATTCGTTGTACCGACTGGGGAAATAGAATGATAAATACCTTTGCTATCTTTCTCGATATCCTCAATTGATAATAGTTGCTTAAAAGTCATGTCTTGCTGTTGATAATTTGTTTCAGGAACAAAAATTTTCTTATTATTGTTTAGCGAATGAGTAATAATTGGATATGTATTAACTTCATGAGGCATCGATAAAACAAAACCAATTGTGTTAGCTTTGCGATAAGCTTCACTTTGATATAATTTCTTAGCCAACCATTCATCAGCCAAATATTTTTGTTCTTTGTCGTAAGATTTCATCTTTTTAATTATATTTCTACGTAGTCCTTTTTTATCCATTTTATTCACCCATTTCGTTCACTTAACATTATAACGTTTATAGTTACTAATGTCATTAAGTTGGTATTTAATGATAAAAAAAGTAAATGAAAAATCCCTTCAAAGTTTTCACTTTTATAAGTGGTTACTTTAAAGGGATTAAATCGATTTTATATTGTCATGTACAAATTTTAAAAAATTTATTATTTAGTTTCACGATGTAAAGTATGTTTGTTATCACGTGAACAATATTTTTTCATTTCTACACGTTCAGGATTATTTCTTTTGTTTTTTGTTGAGATATAGTTTCTATCTCCACATTCTGTACAAGCTAATGTAACGTTTACGCGCATGAGTTTCTCCTCCTTACCTTTTCAAAATACGACTTTTTTATTATACCAATTACTTAACTAATTGCAAAGTATAATTTCGTGATTAGTTGAGTTGACAATTTAAATTAATCTTCTTTCTCTTCGTTATTAGATTGAGAGTCATCTTTTTTATTATCCTTATCTTTAAAATAGTAGTTGATTACGTCTCTACCTAAATCTCCACCATTTAACCAAGGTGGTGGAACAGGTTGATTTGTATAGACAATTGAAAAAGATAATTTAGGATCATCGACGGGTGCATAACCGATATATGTTGAGTTAACTCTAGGTTCTCCGTCTTGAAAAACTTCAGCAGTTCCTGTTTTACCAGCTGAAGGTACTACAGTATTTCTAAAACTAGCATAACCTGTACCTTGCTTTTCATTGAAAGCCATTTTGAAGCCTTCTTGAACTTCTTTAATTTCGTCATTTGAGTTATTTACCTTATTTAAAACATTACCCTTAATTTTACGTTTTAATGGACCAGTTTCATCTTTATTAGTAGATTCATAAATAGACAATCCAATATGTGGTTGAATTCTATAGCCATCATTAGCAATAGTTGATACGTATTGGGACAACTGAAGTGGTGTATATGTGTCGTATTGTCCAATAGCTAAGTCTAAATAGTTACCAGGATTATTAGTTAAGGGTTCTATTTGGCCTGGCGTTTCGTTCGGTAAGTCAATACCTGTTTTTAAGCCAAGACCTACTTGATTTAACCCTTTACGCAATTTACGACCAGCATCTGCTATATTATTAGGTAATGACATACCTGAAGTATAGGGGTCACCTGCTAATTTAAGTGCGGTTTTAAACATGTATACGTTTGATGAATGCATAAGTGCTTGTTTATCATCGATAGATACATGACCATTTTTATTAAAATAAGAACGCTTAGTTAAACCACCTTGGAATTTTAATGGCTCATCTACCATAGTTTCTCCAACATTAATAGCTTTATTTTGGTATCCAGCTAATAATGTTCCTCCTTTTACTGAAGAACCTACTGTGTATTGAGCTGTAAAGTTGCCGATATCATAATCTTTGAGTTTACCTTGCTTATCAATTTGCTTTCCTGCAATAGCGAGAATGTCTCCATTTTTAGGATTTTGGACAACCATTAACGCATTGTCCATATCCTTAGCACCTTGACTACGTAATTTAGAAATTTGTTTTTCTAATAAAGATTCTACTTTTTTCTGTAAATCAATATCTATAGTTAATTGTAAATCATGACCTCTTGAGCCAGGATTAAGTACTTCTGAACTTATTACTCTTCCAGATTTATCAGTTGTATATTTCATTTGTTTCTTCGTGCCTTTAAGAACATCTTCGTATTGATATTCAAGATAAGATTTACCGACCCGATCATTTCGTGAATAACCTTTTGATAAATATTGTTCAGTTAATTCTTTAGGTATACCTTCAGTCGAAGTCGACACATCTCCAAATATGCCTCTTAAAGTATCACCGTATGGGTATTTTCTATCCCAATCCATTGTAGTATTTACACCAGGTAATTTAGAAAGCTGTTGTGATACGGCTGCATATTCTTTCTCGCTTACGTCTTCATTTTTAATTGTTTGAGGATCTAGAGTTGACCCAGCGTTCATTTCCCGATAAATTGCTAAAACTTGCAAATCTTTTTTAGTTAACTGTTTTAATTGTTTTTTTCCTATTTTATCTCTAAGTTGGGTATCAAATTGGTCTTGTGAAATACTGCCATCCTCTAACATTAATTGTTCTTTTCTCATTAACTTTTTAGCAGATGACGGATACATTTGAATCCAAAAATCCTTTTTATCTCTCTCAGTAATTTTATCTGTATCCATTTTAATTAAATCTGTCAGTTTCTTAGCAGTATTTAACATTTCCTTTTGTGATGTTTTACGGTTTCTAGTGTATGTAATAGACATCTTTGAAGCATTATCAACTAGTACTTTGCCATTTCTATCTAGTATTCGGCCTCTTGGTACTGATTCATTAACAGTTATGTTTTCATCGTTTTTGATTAATTGTTTGTAATGAGATCCTTGTGCTATTTGTAAATAACCTAATCTCAATACGACTATAGCAAAGATAAATACTATAAATCCAAATATGAAATTGATTCTTTTATTCATGGTGTTTCTCATTTTTTCATCATTTGATTTTTCTTTTAATCTTTTTAGCAAAACAACCTACCTCTATTCAAAGTCTCTCATACAAATGATATATGATATTAGATTATTTTTCTATCATTTTAACAAAAAAGAAGCGCAGAAAAATTCCTTTATCAATTGATAGTCAAATTTATAAATATACTTTTAAACAATAATCAATAACAAAAATTTTTACATCGGTTTCATCAGTATTGTAATTCAAACTAAATGTATATACTTTTATGTTCATTTAGATTTTAATAAAAATGGATATTAAGTAATGAATCTCATTTCTCACGTGTTGTAGATAGTATATAGTTATATATGTAATTAGCCCTTAGATGCAAATCATCTAAGGGCTATGACAATAAATATAAGGTATTGTTCAAACTGATTTTTAGAATTTTTATGTTCTAAAGTTATTTAATATTGATTATTTAGTTGCATTATATAATTCATTAACTTTTTCCCAGTTAACAACATTCCAGAATGCATTGATATAATCTGGGCGTTTATTTTGATATTTAAGATAATAAGCATGCTCCCAAACATCTAAACCTAAAATTGGTGTTTTTCCTTCAGTAATTGGATTATCTTGATTTGGTGTTGTAACAATTTCTAATTGTCCATTGTTTACAACTAACCAAGCCCATCCTGAACCAAAGCGTGCTGCAGCTTTATCTGCAAATTCTTTTTTAAATTCATCTAAAGAACCCCATTGTTCTTTAATTTTATCTACTACTTCACCTTTTTCTTCAGAATTTGGTGATAATAGTTCCCAGAACAATGAATGGTTAAGGTGACCACCGCCATTATTACGAACAGCTGTTTGAATATTAGATGGCACACTATCTAAATTAGCAACAATTTCTTCGATTGATTTAGCTTCTAAATCTGTCCCTTCAACTGCTGAATTTAATTTTGTAACATATGTGTTATGATGTTTGTCATGATGAATTTCCATAGTTTGTTTGTCGATGTGTGGTTCTAATGCATCATATGCATAAGGTAAATTTGGTAATTCAAAAGCCATAAATAATCATCCTCCTAAATTGTCTATAACTATATCATAACAAGTAGATTTATAAGCAACAAAGAATATGCTTTCAAAAAAGTTTTAATTATTAAATTATTTTCCCGACTCACACGACAATTAAACAAAATTGTTAATGTGAATCTTGTTAATATTTTTCTAAACCTACTAATTGATATACTATAAATATATCTCAAATTTGTGAAGATTAAACATAAAAATGCATAAATTTTAATAAATACGACCAATGGCCTATAATTAATAAAAAGAACCTCAGTTATTGTCACTAGGTTCTTTTCCTACTAATCATGAGTATTCACTTTATGCTAAGAATTAAATATTTAAAATTCGATGATTGAAAATCTTAAATTTAAATGATGAAATGTGCCAGTATTATAATCCGAATGATATTTTAGTTTGCTTTACGTTGACATTCTTCACAAATACCATACACTTCTAATTTATGAGTATGAATATTTACATTGGGTAATTGACTTTTAATCTTTTCTATTGGACAAAAATCAATCACTTTAGTTTCTCCGCAATTTTCGCAAATAAAATGATGATGGTGATGATTTGTGCATGCGATTCTGAATTTCATTTCTCCATCTAATTCGGTACTCTCTATAATGCCTAAATCTTTAAATAAATGAAGATTTCTGTATACAGTATCAAATGATATTCCAGGATAGTCTTTATCCATTTGTTGTTGAATATGTTTAGCATTTAAATATTTATCCTCTTTAACAAAGATATCTAGCATATCTTTACGTTTATCAGTATATTTAAGTCCGTTTTCCTTTAAAACTTTAATTGCATCATTTGTATTCATTCTTAAACGACTCCCTTTTTAAACTTAATTTTTAACTTCTGAATAATCATCGTTAGTATGAGCATTAATACCAATAGTACAACAATGACGCCACCAGGTGATATATTCATATAAAAAGCTATAATTAATCCTAGAATTACAGATAATTCTCCTAATATAACACTTAATGCTATTAATTGTTTAAATCCTTTAGTTATTCTCATTGAAATTGCTATAGGAAGAGTTATTAACGCGCTTACTAATAATATACCTACAACTCTCATTGATGCAGATATTACCATAGCAACAATTACTATAAATAAAAATTGAATCCACTTTGGTATACCTATGACCTTACTATATTCTTCGTCAAATGATAAAATAAACAATTCTTTATAAAATAAAACAATAAATATGAGAACAATTATTGTAATGATAATAATTGTAGTTAAATCACTAATATTTACTGCACTAATTGATCCAAATAGTAGGCCTACGATTTCTTGATTAAAACCATCTGCTAGAGAAATAAAAATAGCACTTAGAGCAATACCAGCGCTCATTATAATAGGAATTGCAATTTCTTGATAATTAGAAAACGAAGTCCTTAATTTTTCAATTAATAACGCTCCAATAACAGCAAAAAGAATACCAAACCACATAGGGTTTATTACTGAGAAAACTGGAATAATGGTAAGCAAAAACATACCAAAGGAAATACCACCTAATGTCACGTGGCTTAAAGCGTCAGCAATTAAAGATAGTCTCCGAACTACAATAAATGCACCTATTAATGGTGCGATAAAGCCAATAAGCAGACCGCTAATCAAAGAATATCTAATAAAATCAAAATTTAATAACGCATCTATCAAAAGTTACACTTCCTCTTTGTTTCTAATATAAATTTATTCATTTCCCTCATTACAACATGTTCGGTTGTGTTGATGATCAACAAATTGAATAGGATGACCATAAATTTTTGAAATTTCAACTTCATCTAAAGACTTAAATGCTTCTGTGGAACCGTGGAAATGAAGATGTTTATTTAAACATGCTACTTCAGTAGCGGTATCTGCTACAACGCCAATATCGTGAGTGACTAAAATTATTGTAATCCCCTGTTTTTTTAATTTATCAAGTGTATCGTAAAATTTGCTTACATGTTTTGCATCAATTCCGTTTGTAGGTTCATCTAACACTAGCACACTTGGGTCTGAAATAAGTGCTCTAGCAATAAGTACACGTTGTTGTTGACCACCAGATAGTTCAGCTATATTTTTATTTATTAAATGAGATATATTTAATCTCTCTAATACCTTTGTGACTTTTTGATAGTCATTTTTATTAAATCTTTGAAATAATTTTTTTGTTTTAGTCAGACCACTTAAAACAACTTCCTTTACACTAGCTGGGAAACCTGCATTGAAGGCAGAAGCTTTTTGAGAAACATAGCTAATTTTCAATGAAGATTTATTACCTTTAAATGGTTTTCCATCAACAATTATCTCGCCCTTTTGTATAGGCAATAGCCCTAGTATAACTTTTAGTAAAGTAGATTTGCCTGCCCCGTTCGGACCAACAATTGCTAAAAATTCTCCCTGATTAATTTTGATATTTATGTTCTCTAATACATGCTTATTATCGAAATAATAATCTAAATTTCGTAATTCAAAAACTGGTGTTGTCATGGTTTTCACCTCGCATATAACTATACAACTTATTAATTTTTATGTAAATAGTAATGTTTACGACTATTTTAAATTACATATAGTTTTGCTTGTTCTATAATTAGTCTAGTGACTTTATAGTCGCAATTAAAACGATGTTATTTTTATTTAACATGATGAAATAATTAAGCCATTCACTGAATGAAAAGACGATGAATGGCTTAATTTTATAAATATTTTATTGAGTTAAAATTTTGTTTTTGAGTTCTGGATCAAATTTTTGTGATTTTAACATGTCTATTTCTAATTTATACGGTGGTTTTTTATTTTTTTTATCTTCACCAACATATGGAGTTTCTAATATTTTGGGAATATTTTTAAAAGTATCATGATGTACTACGTAATTAAGTGCATCAAAGCCAATATGACCAAAGCCGATATTTTCGTGACGATCCTTCTGAGCACCTCTTAGGTTTTTACTGTCATTAACATGTACTACTTTAATTCGATCTACTCCAATTATGCTGTCGAATTTTTCTAGTACACCATCGAAATCTTCTTTGACGTTATAACCGGCATCATGAGTGTGGCACGTATCAAAACATACTGATAAGCGATCATTATGTGTAACACCATCAATTATTTGAGCAATTTCTTCAAAAGATCTCCCTACTTCTGTTCCTTTACCCGCCATAGTTTCAAGTGCTATTCTTACATCATTATCATGTGTGAGTACTTCATTAAGTCCTTCAATAATTTTTTGAATTCCTTTATCTACACCTGCTCCGACATGCGCTCCAGGATGCAGTACAATATCTTTCGCTCCGAGCGCTTGAGTTCTTTCGATTTCTTTTTGTAGAAAGTCGACTCCTAAATTAAATACTTCAGGTTTGGTTGTATTTGCAATGTTAATGATATATGGTGCATGTACAACGATATTTGATAAGCCATATGTTTTCATTGCCTGCTGGCCTTTTTCGATATTTAAATCTTCAATATTTTTACGTCTTGTATTTTGAGGCGCACCTGTATAAATCATAAATGTAGATTCACCATATTTATGTGCTTCTTCTGCTGACCCTTGCAGCATTTTTTTGCCACTCATTGAAACATGTGATCCTATTAACATTCATTTCACCTATCCTTTATTATTTTTTCGTTTTTGTCTATTTTGCTTTTTACTATACTGCTTTCTTTCTTGACGTTTCATTTTTTCAACTTCTTGTTTAAACTTCTTTTTATAGCCTGGTTTAACTTTACGTTTTGATTTACTTCTTACTTTGTGTTTAACTTCATTTGTTAAATGGTCATCTTTGCGCTGTCTTGATTTACGCATATTGTATGCCTTTATCGGTTTTAATTCACCATTCTTAATATCTACATTTTCAAATTTATAACCTCTGTCTTCAATAAGAGTAATATTACTTTCTTCATCAGGACTATATAATGTAATGGCTACACCTTTATAATTACCTCTTCCTGTTCGACCTACGCGATGTGTGAAGAAATCGATATCATTGGGTACATCGAAATTAATAACATGACTTACGCCTTCAATATCTATTCCTCTAGAAGCAAGATCGCTTGCAATGACAAATTGAAAATCTAAATTTCTTATTCTTTTCATTTGTTGTTTACGTTCTCTTGGTGTTAAACCACCATGAATCATACCTATTTTAATTCCTTCTTTATTTAAAGTGTCTGCCAATTCATCGGCATTTTCACGACTGTTACAGAAAATAATACATAGATAAGGATTCAATATATCTATCAATTCCAATGTTTTATCTACCTTAGCAGAACCTTTTGTAGGAATTAGATAAAATTCGATATTTTCTTTATTATGAGCTTTGCCATCAACTTCTACAAATTCTGGTTGACTTAAATATTTATTTAAAAATGGTTGTAATGATTTAGGTATTGTTGCACTAAATACCGCTAGATGAGCATTTTCATCATCTAATCTCGCTGCAATATGGTCAACATCTTCAATGAGACCGAGGTCAATCATTAAATCAGCTTCATCTATAATTAAATATGACGCTAAATGTGCATGAAGATAACCTGAATGTGCTAAATCATTAATTCTTGTTGGTGTACCAATAATGAGTTGTGGTTGATGGCTACATCGTTGTTTATCTTTTTCTAAATCGGTACCACCAATGAAAAGTTTTACATTTATACCTTTTTTGAATTTTACTAAATGCATAGCAACTTGATATAGTTGCTGAGCAAGTTCACGTGTTGGAGCTACTACGATGGCTTGTGGCTCTTGAATGTCACTTTCTATAAGTTGAATTAATGGTAAAAGAAAAGCGTGTGACTTTCCAGTTCCAGTTTGAGATTGTCCTATTAAATTTGTTCCTTTAAGAATTCTCGGTATGATTCTATTTTGGATTTCAGTCGGTTTTTCAAAATTGAGATTTTTAACAGCTTCAATTAAATTCTCATCTAAATTAAAGTGTTCAAATGGATGTTTTGACATAATTTGTTCTCCTTTAAATGTTTATCAATAACATTTATTTATATTTAAATGGATCTGTGTTGATTTCAGAAGCATATATTGGAAATTGATTTTCATATTTAAATAACCATTTTTCTAATAATTCTTTTAATCCTTCTTTCATAACATACTCACTATAATGATTGATGTCTAATAAATTTACATTTTGGATTTTAGCATCTAAAGCATCATGGTGTTTAATATCACCAGTAACAAAAACATCTGCTCCAAGTTGGCTAGCTTTATACTCAAATCCTATACCTGAACCACCTATGATAGCTACTTTCTTAATTGGACTATCATGTTGACCTGTATATCGTACGCTCGGTATATTGAGCTGTTTTTTGGCATATTCAGAAAATTCATCTAAAGTCATAGTTTGGTTTAATTGTCCAATAATCCCTAATCCATACTCACTTTCTTTGTTCATTTTAATAAAATCAAAAACTGGTGTTTCGTATGGGTGATTATCTAAAATAGCACGTTTAGTTATTTCTAATTCATTGTCTTTTATCATAAACTCAAGTTTTATTTCATCAACATATTCGATACTATCTAACTTCCCTATATAAGGACTTGCATCACCTACTGGTTTAAATTGCCCTTTACCTTCACTTTCAAAGAAACAATATTCGTAATTACCTTCTTTAGCTAATCCAAGTTCGTTTAAACTGTCTTTGAAATCTTCAATATAATTTTTAGGTATAAAAGTTTGAACTTTGTAATAATATGAGCTATTTGTATTAATCATTGATATGTTCTCTAAACCTATTTGATCCGCTAACATTCGATTGACACCTTTAGGATTTACATCAAGATTAGTGTGTAATGCTATAAGATTGATATTATTTTGGATAAGTTTACGAATTATACTACCATATCCATCTTCAACGATACGTTTTACTCCTTTGAAAATAAGTGGATGATGAGCAATGATGGTATTGGTATTAAGTTCAATTGCTTGGTTAACAACATCATCGGTGCAGTCGAGTGTTGTCAGAATACCTGTAATATCTAACTTATCATTACCAATTAATAATCCTACATTATCCCATGATTCAGCTTGATGAAATGGAACGTGATTATTTAAAACTTCCATCAGTTCACTAATTTTCATTAATTAACACCTCTTGTATTAAGTTAATTTCATCTTCTATTTCTTTTAGTCTCTCATGATGTGATGTTGAATTCAATTGGGATTTTATATCACGCAGTGCTTCTAACTCTCTTTGCCATTTTTTTTGAAAAATGTTATTACATTCTCTAAGTAAAAATGGTCCGAATTTTTCTTGTAATATATTTAATTTAACTAAGTTATTATTAAACTCAGCTACCACGATTTCATATATGTGACCCTTTTCCTCAATGATTCTTTCATCAACGATTTCATATGAAAGTTTATTAAGAGTTTGTCTTAATGCTTGAGTTTGTATGTTGCTTTGTAGTATGAGTCTTGGATGGTTAACTAATTTATCTTTTCCATCGTTTAATATTTTTGCAATTAATGGCCCTCCCATACCACAAACAGTTATATTATCAATTTGGTCTTCTGAGTTTATAACGCTTAGACCATCGCCTAGACGTACATCAACCTGTTGATTTAATTCATAATTTGCAATATTTCTTTTAGCAGCCTTATAAGGTCCTTGAATCACTTCTCCCGCTATTGCTTTTGTGCATAAGTCGTTTTGAATTGCATATATAGGTAGATATGCGTGGTCTGAGCCAATATCAGCCAATGTTCCTCTTTTAATAAATGAGCATACAATTGATAATCTTTGGTTAAGGTTAATCATTTTTAAACTCCTTATATGTATTAAAAAAGAGTAGGATAGAATTCAGTAATAAGAAATTTGAATTCACTATCCCACCCTTCTTTAGTGTGATGATTTAGTTAAACGACATTACTATTAATTAATAATTCAAACGCCAATGTCTTATTCCTTTAATTTAATCCATGAAATCTTTAAGACGTTTACTTCGACTAGGATGTCTTAGTTTTCTTAAAGCTTTTGCTTCAATCTGACGAATTCTTTCACGTGTTACACCGAATACTTTTCCAACTTCTTCTAGTGTTCTTGTTCGTCCATCATCTAAACCAAAACGTAAACGTAAAACATTTTCTTCTCTGTCAGTAAGTGTATCTAAAACATCTTCTAATTGTTCTTTTAACAATTCGTATGCTGCATGGTCAGATGGACTTTGAGCTTCTTGGTCCTCAATGAAATCTCCTAAATGACTATCATCTTCTTCACCAATTGGCGTCTCTAATGAAACGGGTTCTTGTGCAATTTTTAAAATCTCTCTGACTTTTTCTGGTGGTAAATCCATTTCTTCTCCAATTTCTTCAGGAGCTGGATCTCTTCCTAAATCTTGCAATAATTGACGTTGAACACGAATCAATTTATTAATCGTTTCTACCATGTGTACTGGTATTCGAATTGTACGTGCTTGGTCAGCAATTGCTCGTGTAATAGCTTGTCTAATCCACCAAGTGGCATATGTTGAAAATTTAAATCCTTTGCTAAAATCAAACTTTTCCACAGCTTTAATTAAGCCCATATTACCTTCTTGAATCAAATCTAAGAATAACATTCCACGACCAACATATCGTTTAGCAATACTAACAACTAAACGCAAGTTTGCTTCAGCTAATCGTGATTTAGCAATTTCATCACCTTGTTCAATTCTTTTTGCAAGCTCAATTTCTTCTTGAGCACTTAAAAGATTAACTCTACCAATTTCCTTTAAATACATACGCACTGGGTCATTGATTTTGACACCAGGAGGGGCACTCAAATCATTAGGATTGATTTTATCATCCGTGTCAGAACTATCTTTTTCATTAACAAGTGTAATGTCATTGTCATTCAATTGGTCGAAGAAATCATCCATTTGATCTGAGTCCATTTCAAAATTTTGCAGTTTTTCAGCGATTTCTTCGTGACTTAAATGACCTTCTTTTTTTCCTTTATCAATTAATTGTTTTTTAACATCTTCTAGTGTTAAAGTCGGATCAATTGTTTGCTTTTTAATTTTAACTTGGTTGTCAGACATGAAAAGGCCTCCCGATTTTAGTAAATACTGATAATCTATTAATAATTATATATTATATCAATTTAATATGATTTGTATATTCTAAATAATCACTAGATTACACTGAGTAAGTGAAAATCAAGTGATATTACCTTAAATAAGCGGTGTTCAATTGAATAAATATACACTTTTGAAGTTCTGATATAACAAATTTACCCGATAAATAATTAAAGTAACCATATTCGATTAACTACTCTTGAATTTTAAATTAAATCCTTTTAAATATTGCTTTTACATTCGATTTTTATTTTTGTTAACGATAAGTTGCAAATAATATTTTTGTAATTCTGAATCTCCAATACGCGATGCTTCCCTTAATTTATAATTCAAACTTTCTAAGGAATCTTCGTTATTATTATTTTTAATAATTTGAATATAGTCCTCTATTTCGTTTTCATAAGGTTCATCATTTAGATGATATTGATCTAATTCAATAAGAACTTCTCTCAATTCATTAGATTCAATATATTGCATCATATCGCTAATTGTATAATAATCATTTTTTGAATAATAGTCGTACAAATAACTAAATATACGCTTTAAATAGCTATTTGTAAAGTCTTCTGGCACAATTTTTTGATAATAATTCAAAAAAGTATCTTTATCTTTCGTTAAATGCTTAATTAAAGCTCTTTCTGCTTTCTCATTTTTAGTCAGACGACCGAGTATTAATTGTTGTTTGCTTGGCTCATCTTGAAAAGTGGGATAAGTGTTCGACGACATCTGATGTTGATAAGTTGCATCTAACTCATATTGAATGGTTTCTGGATTAACTTTAAATATATCAGCTATGTTTTGAATAAGTTTATTACGAATGATACCTGAATTGACTAAAGAAAGGTCTCGCACAGTTTCTTTAAAATGTTTTTCGTATGCAAGATCATTATGATTAATCTCATTTTGATACATTTTAACTTTAAATAGCACAAATGATTGTTTGTCTTGTTGAACAAATTTTAAGAATTGTTCGTTATCATATTTTCTAATATAGTCATCAGGATCCATACCTGAAGGTAGTTGAACCACATACACATTTAAGCCTTGATTCAACAGTGCTTGTCCAGTTTTTAGAGTAGCTTCTTTACCAGCATAATCACCATCAAACATTAATGTTACATTTTGCGTTAGTTTTTGTAAAAAAGTAATATGTTCTTGTGATAACTGTGTACCCATACTAGCGACAACTTGTTTTAAACCAGCATAATCTGATTTAATTACATCCATGAAACCTTCTAATAAAATAATTTCATCTTGCTTTCGAATAAATTTACGTGCTTTATTTAAATTATATAAAATTCTACGCTTCTGGAAAATAGGTGTTTCTGGACTATTTAAATATTTTGGTTCTTGATCAGTATATGTCCGTCCTGAATACCCAACAATTCGTCCTTGTCCATTCTTTAATGGAAACATAATTCTATTTCTAAATCTATCAAAATATGTGAAATTCTCTTCATTACGAGATAACAAACCCGCTTCAAATGCTAGTTCTATATCATATCCTTTTTTTTCAAGAAAATCATGACAAAAATGTGAGTTATCAGGTGCATATCCAATTTCTCTTTCTTTAATAAGGTCATCCGTAAAGCCGCGTTCATGTAAATAATTTAGGGCTTCCTCACCTTCAACTGTTTTCATTAAAGCATAATGATAATAATCTTTAATGAGTTCATGCATCTCAATCATTTTCAACTCATCAGACGCAATTTTTGTCGAGGAATTTGTTTGGTTCTGCCCGATATCAACTTGAATATTAACTCGTTCACCCAAGTCCTTTACAGCTTCAACAAATGATACGTCTTTAATTTCTTGCGTAAATTGAAAAACATTACCACCTTTTTTACATCCAAAACAATGACAAATTTGTTTATCTTCTGAAACTGTAAATGAGGGTGTTTTTTCATCATGAAAAGGACACAAACCGATATAATTGCGTCCTCTTTTTTCAAGTTTTACATATTCACTAACTAAATCTAATATATCAGTTTTATTTTTTATTTCATCAATGACGGATTGATCTATACGCAAAAGACATCACCTATCAATATTCATAATTGCTAATTGTTTATTTTTATGTGGTTGCTAAAAGAATGAAGGAATATATTTCAAACATTAAATACCACCTATAAAATACATTTATTTCTATGGTAGCAATCTTATTAAAGTTCTATTATTATACCTTCAATTTATTGGAAAAGAAATCATTTCGATTTATTTTGTTCGATAAAATGAATAATATCATTTGCTGTTTCTTCAATGGCTTTATCTGAAACGTCAATAACAGGACAACCAATCTTATCGACTAACTTTTCAAAGTAATCTAATTCTTCCTGAATTCTTGCTTCAGTTGCATATCTAGCTTTGTCACCTAATCCTAATTGTTTTAATCTCTCTTTACGTATACGATTTAATTTTTCTTCACTAATTTTTAACGCAATACATTTTGATGGATCAACATTAAATAAACCGTCTGGTGGAGTCACTTCAGGTACTATTGGAATATTCATTACTTTATAGCTTTTATGTGCTAAATATTGAGATAAAGGTGTTTTTGATGTTCTTGAAATGCCAAGTAACACAATATCTGCTTTCGGCAATCCTTTAGGATCTTTTCCGTCATCGTATTTAACAGCAAATTCGATTGCATCAATCTTTTTAAAATAAGCATCGTCCAATCGGTGAACCATTCCTGGTTCATAATAAGGTGTTTCTTCAATAGAATTCGATAACAATTCCATTAGTGGACCCATGATGTCAACAGATTTCAATGCATGTTCATTGACTTTTGATATCATATACTTTTTAATTTCGGGTTTTATTAATGTATAAACAATGATTGCATTCGTATCTTTAGCAACCTGAATCACTTCATCAACATTTTCAAATGATTCGATATATGGATATCGAAGGAATTCATGCTTACATTGTTTAGGGTTGAATTGTGAAACGCCTGCTCTTGCAACGAGTTCCGCAGTTTCACCAATTGAATCAGAGGCAACAATTATCTTTATATTATCCATGTACTTACCACCTATTCTTTAAATAATGAAACGAATAATTTAGTGATTGTTGTTTTAGAGATGCGACCTATTACTTCAAATTTGTCGTTTTCTTTAGGTCTAACAATTGGTAATGAATCTATCTCTTTATCAATCATTTGATTTGCAGCATAAATAACGAGTTCCTGTTCTTTTAAATATGAAACATGAGGCATTCTAGTCATATTTACACTGATAGGCATTGTATGTATGTCCTCACCAATCATTGAGGCACGAAGTAAGTCTTTCCTAGAACATACTCCTACAAAATCGTTATTCTCATTTGTAATAAATAATGTACTGACATCTTCTAAAAAGATGGTACATATAGCATCATAAACAGTCATGTTTTCTTTTATGACAACAGGATGCGACATATAATCTTTTACAACATATTTTCGTAATTTTTCGTTTATGATTTTATTTTTAGATTTACCAGAATAGAAATAACCTACTCGAGGACGTGCCTCTATAAAACCAGACATCGTGAGTATAGCCAAGTCAGGACGTAATGTAGCACGAGTTAAATTGATTTTTTCAGCTATATGCTCGCCCGTGATAGGTCCTTCCGATTTAACAATCTCTATTATTTGTTCTTGTCTTTGACTTAATTCTATAGGTCTTCACCCCTTTTTAATACTTACTCATTATAACTTTTATTTTCAATTGCTACAAATACATATAAACACTTGCTATTAAAAATTATTTCAATTAGAATTATTAATAAGCGAGTTAAGGATGGTGTGAGCTTAACAAATATATTTTGGCATATGATTAAATTTTTATAAAAGCGAGTGTTTACACTAATTTGGGTGGAACCGCGGGTTGAAAAGTAAATAAACACATGTTATTACAACAATGTGTTTTAAATAATTTAAACTCGTCCCAAGATAATATTGCATAATCTATGTGTATTGTCTTGGGGCGTTTTTATGTATAAGGAGAGGCTTTTATGGTTAAAAATATGGATACAATTGTACAACTTGCGAAGCATAGAGGATTTGTATTCCCTGGTAGTGATATTTATGGTGGATTATCGAATACATGGGATTATGGTCCGTTAGGTGTTGAATTAAAAAATAATATTAAAAAAGCTTGGTGGCAAAAATTTATTACGCAATCACCTTACAATGTGGGTATTGATGCTGCGATTCTTATGAATCCAAAAACATGGGAAGCATCAGGACATTTAGGAAATTTTAATGATCCTATGATTGATAATAAGGACAGTAAAATTCGTTATCGTGCAGATAAATTAATCGAAGATTATATGCAAAATGAAAAAGGTGACGAAAACTTTATAGCAGATGGCTTAAGTTTTGATGAGATGAAAAAAATTATAGATGATGAAGGAATTGTTTGTCCGGTCAGTAAGACTGCAAACTGGACCGATATCCGTCAATTTAATCTTATGTTCAAGACTTTCCAAGGTGTTACTGAAGATTCTACTAATGAATTATTTTTACGACCTGAAACAGCTCAAGGTATTTTTGTGAACTATAAAAATGTTCAACGTTCTATGCGTAAAAAATTACCTTTTGGTATTGGTCAAATTGGTAAATCATTCCGTAATGAAATCACACCAGGAAACTTTATTTTCAGAACAAGAGAATTCGAACAAATGGAACTTGAATTCTTCTGTAAACCTGGCGAAGAAATTGAGTGGCAAAATTATTGGAAAACTTTTGCAAGTGAATGGTTAACAGATTTAAACATCTCAGAAGACAATATGCGCCTTAGAGATCATGATGAAGATGAATTATCACACTATTCCAATGCTACTACTGATATTGAATATAAATTCCCATTTGGTTGGGGTGAATTATGGGGTATTGCGAGTCGTACAGACTATGATTTAAGACAACATAGTGAACATTCAGGTGAAGATTTTAAATATCACGATCCTGAAACAAACGAAAAATACATTCCTTATTGTATTGAACCATCTCTTGGTGCAGATCGTGTGACTTTAGCATTTTTATGTGACGCGTATGCTGAAGAAGGTGTTGAAGGTAGTAAAGATGCACGTACAGTTATGCACTTCCACCCTGCTTTAGCACCATATAAAGCGGCAGTATTACCATTAAGTAAAAAATTATCAAGTGAAGCTATTAAAATTTTTGAACAACTAAGCTCTAGCTTTGCAATAGACTTTGATGAATCACAATCTATTGGTAAACGTTATCGTCGTCAAGATGAAATAGGTACACCATATTGTATTACTTTTGATTTTGATTCATTAGAGGACAACCAAGTAACAGTGCGTGACAGAGATAGTATGGAACAAGTACGTATGCCAATATCAGAACTTGAAACATTTTTAGCTGAGAAAGTTAAATTTTAGTTTACTATTTAGTTATAAGTAAAAATTTTGAATACGAATAAAGCTCCTATCTTAAGTTTTAACAACAAAAGATAGGAGCTTTTTATTGATAAATTTATTTTAAGATCTTTCATTATAATAGAAATCTTTTTACAATGAATCTTTTTCTAATCTATTTAATTGATTTATTAATTTTTGACTTTTAAAAAACATACCAGCATACTCACGATAAAGCATGATAAGTAGTTCAGACATTTCATTTAATATGTCTTGCTGAATATTTAAATGATTCATCTTACTTATAGGTAATTGCTGCAGGATATTAAGAAGATATAAGGTGCGATTAGAGAGATGAAAAGCATGTTGATCCTGATATAATGCAGATTCTGAAATAGCACCGTCAAATTTAAAACTATACGCTATAAGTTTTGATTGATCTTGAATGCCGGTAATTGCACAGTGATCAAATGAAGCTGTGAATCCAAATTTAGACATATTTTTTAATAAGACGATTACAGACATTAATTGTGCAGGGGTTCCTTCGTTAATTTTGGAAAGAACAAATTGAAGTAAGTCATAATTATATTTTGAAACCTCATTCTCTTCCATTGATCGGTCAATTGTTTCAGCACATAAAGATGCATAGCTACTTTCAAATAAGTCGAGTTGGAGTTCATAATGTTGATTAATCACATCAACAGAATTTAGTGTTCCCATGCCTCGCCATTTATTATATATAAATAAGCCATATACGAAAAGCTGTGTATTTGCTTGAAGTCCAGACTTAACTTTTTTTGCTCGTCTGGCCATTAGTGGTATTTTAGCTCCGTATTCATTTAAAATTGTAATAATTTTGTCTGATTCACCATAATCAACAGATTTGATAATGATGCCCTTTTGTTTCATTAGCATCAGTTGATCACCAACCTTCTATTGATTAATCTTGATCTTCAACATATCCAATTTGTCTTATAAAATTAACCTTATTTCTCCAATCACGTTGTACTTTCACCCATAATTCAAGATAAACTTTCGAGCCAAGTAACATCTCGATATCTCTACGTGCACGTTTACCCACTTCTTTAAGCTTTTTACCACCTTTACCTATTACTATACCTTTTTGTGAATCTCTTTCAACATAAATTGTCGCCTCAATACGTACTCTATCTTCATCCTCTTTAATCATACGATCGACATTGACACCAATTGCATGTGGAATTTCTTCACTAGTCAAATGTAGAATTTTTTCTCTAATGATTTCACTCACCACAAATTGCTCAGGATGGTCTGAAATTTGATTGTCAGGATAATATTTAGGCCCTTCTGGTAAAAAAGATTTTAATACATCAATAAAATGATCAACATTCAACCCTTCTAAAGCAGAAATTGGAATTATGTCTGTAAAATCCATATATGACTGATATTGTTCAATTTTTGGCATCAATGTATCTGGATGAACCAAATCAATTTTATTTAAAACTAAAAATATAGGTGTTTTGACGTTTTTTAGCATTTCCATTATATACTCGTCTCCTCTACCTATATCTTCATTTACATTAACCATAAACATAATAGCATCAATTTCAGAAAGTGTGTTTTTAGCTACTCTCATCATGTAATCTCCCAATTTATGTTTAGGCTTATGGATACCAGGTGTATCGATAAAGATGATTTGAGCATCATCTCTTGTCATCACACCTTGTATTTTATTTCTAGTCGTCTGAGCTTTATCTGACATAATAGCAATTTTATGTCCTATTACTCTGTTTACAAAGGTAGATTTACCTACATTAGGTCTACCGATAATTGAAACAAATCCTGATTTATGTTCTGTCATTAATTTAAATCCTTTCCAGAAAATCCTAATGGTAATAATTCATCAACTGTAGCTTCTATCATATCTCCGTTTTGATTGGTCATATATACAGGCATATCTTTATCACAAAGTTCCATCATCACCTGGCGACATGCGCCACATGGGGATGATGGTTTATCAGCATCGACAGTAACTGTAATGGATTCAAAATCACCTGGTTGATAACCTTCTGATATAGCGCTTACTAAACTTGATCTTTCTGCACATATTCCCATCGGATATGCAGCGTTCTCAACATTTGCTCCATAAAAACATCGACCATCTTTCGTCTTTAAATAAGCACCAACTTTAAAGTTACTGTATGGTGCGTAAGCATTTTTTTGTGCCTCTCGGACTTCTTTAAAGTAGTGTGATTGATAACTCATTACATTCCTCCCTTAAATATTTCTAATATATATGGTAAAAAAACGATTAACCCAATACATATTGAAACGATTGAAACGATGACAACACTAAACGCAGCTATATCTTTAGCGTATTTTGCATATTCATGATAGTCAGTTGTAATTAGGTCAACAACAAATTCAATTGAGGTATTAATAGCTTCAAAACTTAAAACAAGTCCTATAGCTACGATGATTAATATCCAATCTATACGATCAATATTTAACACAAATCCTAATATGATAATAATTATGGCCGCTAAAATGTGTAATAAGAAATTTTGGTCTTTTTTTAAAATTGCGCAAAAACCCTCATATGCATATTTAAAACGTTTCATATTAATTTCTAGTTAGACCAAATTCGTTTAGTATAGCATCTTGTCGACCAAACATTTCTTTTTCATCATTATCATTCATATGATCATATCCTAGCAAATGTAAAAAGCCATGTAATGCTAAAAATCCTAATTCACGCTCAAATGAGTGTCCGTAGCTTTCTGATTGTTCTTTGGCAACATCTGTACATATAATAATATCACCTAGAACACGTGGTATATCAAAGTCATTGAAATCTATTTCTGGTTCATCTTCTTCTAGAGCAAATGAGATGACATCAGTAACTTTATCTTTGTCGCGATATACTTTATTTATATTTTGAATTTCATCTTTATCTACAAAAGTTACTGACAATTCGGCATCATTATGAATATTTTCTTTCTTCTTAGCGAATGTTAATAATTGATCTATTTGGTCAAACCAAGACGTTTCTACTAGACCTGTATGGTCACTAAAATCTATAGTAAACATTTATTCAACTCCTTCATAACGATTAATAATTTTACTTACAAGTGGATGTCTAACTACATCACTTTGATCCATTTTCATGATACTTATGCCGCTGACACCACTTAGTTTTTTTACCGCTTCTTTCAAACCACTTTTTACACCTTTTGGTAAATCGATTTGAGTTTGATCACCAGTGACAACCATTTTTGATCCAAATCCTAAGCGGGTAAGAAACATTTTCATTTGTGCATGTGTCGTATTTTGAGCTTCATCTAATATAACAAATGCATCATCTAGGGTTCTACCTCTCATATATGCTAATGGCGCAATTTCTATTACACCTCGTTCGATGAGTCTTTGAGTTTGCTCTCTACCTAAAACAGTATTTAACCCATCGTAAAGAGGTCTTAAATATGGATCTACTTTTTCTTTTAAATCGCCTGGTAGAAATCCTAGAGATTCACCTGCTTCAACAGCAGGTCTCGTTAGAACAATACGCTTAACAGATCCTTTACGTAGTTGTTTAGCCGCATATACGACTGCTAAAAAGGTTTTACCAGTTCCAGCTGGACCAATGCCAAATACTAAATCATTACGTTTCATAGCATTAATATATATACGTTGTCCCATAGTCTTAGCACGAATTGTTTTACCATAAGCATCTTTTGTAATTTCTTCATCGTATAAATCTAATAAATGATGAATTGTATTATTGTCGGCCATTTTTATAGCAGCTTCTACATCTTTAAGCGTAATTGTATTACCTAATTCAATTACTTTAAGTAAATTCTTTAGAACTAATTCTGCTTTTTCAACATGCTCTATTTTTTCACCTTTAACAGCAATTTCTTGACCTCTAGCATGTATTACGACATTAAAATGTGCTTCAATCGCTTTTAGGTTTTCATCGTTATTTCCTATTAAAGCTTGAGATTGATTAATATCGTCAATTTGAATTATTCCTGGCATAAACGCGCTCCTTTTCAAGTTACGTAAATTTAATGTTTCATCAACATGAGATAAATTTCATAATATAAATTTTAGCTTGATACATCAATATTGTATCATGCTTGCTATAAATAAATGTTGAATTAAACTCTTATTATCATTCATAGCTAAAATTCATTTTAAATCTTAATTAAATTTTACTAAAATACGTGTTTTTAGACAAACTAAAAAGAGAGTATACCGTAATAAATTACAATATACTCTCTTATATGCTTAAATATTTAAATTAATGTTTGAAAAAAATAATTAAAGCTGTTTTGGTTTATTTAAAATTTCTGACCAAATAATACCATTAATAACTTCATCACTATCATATTGAAAAGCAGAGCGCGACATGTTTTTCTCAACATTCCTAGAATTTAGTAGTTGTTTTATTCTATATCGTTTTGTTCTTTCTGAAAGATATTTATCGTTGATAATGTCTTGAGCTTTCCTCTCAATCATAACAAGTTGCTTTTCTTTTTCTTTATCAATTTCTTTACGTACGTCAATTAAATTTTTAGTTACATCTTGTTCAAGTTCTTGCTTAAGTTTTTCATAATTATCATCTCTTGATGTTGTTTTATCTGGCTGAGGGATATTTTGATGTTCATGAGTAGACGTTGTTTGACGTTTGGATTGTGAAGTATTTTGTTTTTCTTTATGATGTGATGTTTTTTTCTTTTCATTTTCATTCCAATCTTCGTTCAGTGGTGGTAATGAAGTTTCAAAAGGTTTACTCTGTTTTTTTTCAGGTTCATCATTTAATTCGTCACTAATTTCTTGAAAAGTTTTTTCTAATTTTTCAAAGAAACCACCTTCTTGATGTTGCTCGTTTGAGGTTTTTTGATTGGGTCTTTGATTTTGTCTGTCCTCGTGACTTTTATCTCGTAATGCGCTAACACCTGTAATTATCACAGATATGATGAAAATGATAATGCCAATATTCATCTTATCACCTCTTCATTATTGTTGTGGTGATTCATCATCGTTTTGATCAGTGCGCTTATTTATTGCATTTCTCATACCTGTATCCGCTTCAATATTTTTAAGGTTATAATAATCTTTAACTCCAATATTGCCTGATCTTAATGCTTCCGCCATAGCTAAAGGCACTTCGGATTCAGCTTCAACAACTTTAGCTCTCATTTCTTGAACACGCGCTTTCATTTCTTGTTCAGAAGCAACAGCCATTGCGCGACGTTCTTCTGCTTTAGCTTGTGCAATGTTCTTATCAGCAAGTGCTTGTTCTGTTTGTAAATCAGCACCGATGTTTTTGCTAATATCAACATCGGCAATATCGATAGATAGAATTTCGAATGCAGTTCCAGAGTCCAAACCTTTACTTAGTACTGTTTTTGAGATATTATCTGGATTCTCGAGCACTTCTGTATGATGCTCACTAGAACCAATTGTAGATACTATACCTTCTCCGACCCTAGCAATGATTGTTTCTTCACCAGCACCACCAACAAGTCTTGCTATGTTAGCGCGTACGGTAATACGAGCTTTCGCCTTAACTTCGATACCATTCATCGCTACACCTGCAATAAATGGCGTTTCAATAACTTTTGGATTAACTGACATTTGTACTGCTTCTAATACATCTCTACCTGCTAAATCAATGGCAGCGCCTCGCTCAAATGGTAAGTCGATATCTGCTCGTTGTGCTGCAATGTTTGCATCTACAACACGATCAACATTACCGCCTGCTAGGTAATGAGACTCAAGTTGATTTGTAGTTAAGTTTAAACCAGCTTTATGCGCTTTGATCAGAGGTGCGATAACTTTTCTTGGTGAAACCCGTCTTAAACGCATCCCCACAAGTGTGCCTATTCCAACATGTACTCCAGCAGCTAGTGCTGAAATCCATAATCCGACCGGAACAAATGAAAACAGAATGAGTAGTGCAACTACTATAATGACTGCAATGATTATAAAACCAATACTAAACATTAAATCGCTCCTTTTTATTTTTCGATTTCTCTAACAACAACACGTGTACCTTCAACTTCAAGAATCTTAACTTGTCGATTACGTAAAATAAATGATCCATCAGATACTGCGTCTATTCGATCATTGTCACAAGTTATAATTCCTGCTGGTCTTAAATCGGTAACAGTATGTGCAGTTTTTCCTACAAGATGAGAGCGGTCGTCATGTGAACGATAACCTGCTTCAGAATTTGTTGAATCCTTTAAAATAACTTTATCTAAAAATGGAATTTTTCTATTGAATATTTTCACTAAAATCACCCATTCTACAATTGATAATATTAATGCAACTATAACATTTCCAAGCATTAATAAAATATTGTCACCAAGTATAATAATACTTAGTGTTATTAGAATAATACCAATAATACCTATTACAGCGCCTATAACAAATAATTCAACAATCAGTAGTATGAGGCCAATTGTAAACAGTAATACTGACATCACATTGACATCGCCATTAATTAGGAATGCTAAAAATAAAAGTAGTAAAGCAAGTAATGCTATTATTCCCATTAAGTTTATGCGCTTTGAATATAGTTGGTATAAAAAGCCAATAAATATAATACAAGTGAAAATAAGAGAAACAAAAGGTTGAGTGATAAACTGTGCAAGGTTTTCAACCCAATTCATTCCATTTAAAGGTTTTGCCATAAATAGCATATGTATTAGATGTAAGTTATCCATTTTTTCACCTCGCCCTCAAAATAATTATACATGAAATGAAACATATCATATAGTCATTTACTTATCTATAATAAAAATAGTATGTTAATTTAGTAAAATAAAAACGCAATATTAGACAATATAAAATCAAAGCATTTTAACTATTACTCAAACGCATTTAGATTTAGTTACAACAGTTTGTTATAGGTACAAGCGTGAAGTCGGGGCATAAAAATAAAAAACTGAGCATAATTAATAACACACGCTTGAAAAGAATGGAAACTTTCTATCATAGTATTATGGTAATTTAGATATGCACAATACTTTTATTATCAGTTTGGATAGATATTTTAGTTTTAAGTGCTCCACTAATTCAATCATTTTTGCTGATACCGTTTTTTCATTACCTTATACTCTTTTAATCTCCAATTCTATATCTTTTCTGATATTTTCTAGTATGTTGAGAAAATGTGTAGCTTATAATATTTTTATATCATCGCCAACAATACTTAACTTGTGTATGATTTTGAATATTCAATGGTTCCATAATTGTTTTAAATTATACTCATCTACTTTCATTTCAACTACTTGATATTTTGTTTCTATTGAATAAGATTTCCTTTTAATAGAAAAACACTTTCGCATGAATCAATTTTAATATGAATTCAACGAAAGTGTTTTTTTCGATATTTGGGACATTGTCCCAAGTTTTTTACTTATTAACAATTAAAGACCAGAACTGAAATAAGTTAAAAACAAATAAATCAGTTCTAGTCTTCATTTTTCGATAGAACAGTGAATTCAATTCAAATTCTGTCCTAATATATAATTAACATTCTTGTTGAGGGAGTCAACAGAGCTATTAATTATTTGAACTTACGTTTACGTGCAGCTTCAGATTTCTTTTTACGTTTTACGCTTGGTTTTTCGTAAAATTCACGTTTACGTACTTCTTGAATAGTTCCACTTTTTGATACTGAACGTTTAAATCTACGTAAAGCATCTTCTAGTGATTCATTTTTACGTACTACTGTTTTAGACATCTGTATTTCCCTCCCTCCAAATATCAACGGAACTTTATAGTCATTGCATAGTAAAACTATGCAGTTATTAGTATAATATAACTCTAAATGACGGTCAATCAGTAAAATTTACAATTTTTTATTAATTAAACAAGTACTTCTTTTTCAGATTGATTCGTTGCATGTTTAACAACACGTATTGCTTTGCCTTCATTAATTGGATAATTGGCTTTAACTATCTTGACCTTTACTATTTGACCTATTAATGAGTCATCTCCTTCAAATCTTACCTTCATATAATTGTCAGCATAGCCAACAAGTGTATGTGGTTCTTCACCCATTTCTTCAGGTATAACTTCTAAAACTTCATCTTCAAATTTAGAAGCATATTCTTTGGCTAATTGATTACTTAGACTAATTAGTTTGTGTACACGAACATTTTTTGTTTCTTCATCAATTTGATTGTCCATTCTTGCAGCAGGCGTTCCTATTCTAGGAGAATAAGGGAATACGTGTAACTCTGAAAAATGATGATTTACGATGAAATCGTAAGTTTCTTGGAATTCATCTTCAGATTCTCCAGGGAAACCAACGATTACATCACTAGTAACTGCTAAATCAGGTAATGCTTGATGTAATTTTGTCAATCTTTCTGAAAAATGTGCCATGGTATATTTACGTCTCATACGTTTTAACACATCATCAGACCCAGATTGTAGCGGTATATGTAAATGACGTACCACCTTATTTGAGTTTCCAATGACATCAATAACTTCATCAGTAAGTTGACTTGCTTCAATAGAAGAAATACGTATACGTTCAAGCCCTTCAATAGTATCTAAATCTCTTAGCAATTGTGCTAGATTATAATTTTTAAGGTCTTGCCCATAACCACCAGTGTGAATACCTGTTAATACAATCTCCTTATAACCAGAGTTAACAAGTTGAGTAGCTTGTTCTACTACTTTTTCTGGATCTCTAGAACGCATCAATCCACGTGCCCACGGGATAATACAGAACGTGCAAAAATTATTGCAGCCTTCCTGTATTTTTAATGAAGCACGTGTTCTATCAGTAAAGTAAGGAACTTCTAATTCTTCATAAGTTCTATTTTTCATGATATTGCCTACACCATTAATAGGTTGTCTCTCGTCCTGAAATTGTTGTATATAGTCTAACAATTTATGTCGGTCTTGAGTACCTACAACGATGTCAACACCAGGGATTTCCATAATTTCGGCAGATGATGTTTGTGCGTAACACCCAGTTACACAAACGACTGCATCAGGATTTTGTCTAATAGCTCTTCTTATTATCTGACGACTTTTTTTATCCCCTGTATTTGTCACCGTACATGTATTAATAACAAATACATCAGCATTTGTTTCAAATTCTACTCTTTCATAATTTGCATCTTTAAATAATTGCCAAATTGCTTCAGTTTCGTAATGGTTTACTTTACAACCTAATGTGTGAAACGCAACTGTTGACATAATCTTCACCCCAATAATTCTTTTTCATAACTTACTGCACTTAAAGCGTAAAGAGGTGCAGTTTCAGCACGCAAGATACGTGGACCTAATCCAACTATAGTACTTACATCACCGAATAATGAAATTTCACTATCTGATAGCCCACCTTCAGGTCCAAATATGATTAAAACACGATCCTGTGTCTTAAATTGTTTAATTGTTTGCTTAAATTGACTTAATTCACCGTGCTTTGCTTGTTCTTCATATGCTATAAGAACATAGTCATATTGACTTATCATACCATAAATTTCTTTTAAATTCGACTTAAATTTTATATTTGGTATTGTTAAACGATAACTTTGTTCTGCAGCTTCCTTTATAATTTTTTGCCATCTCGATAATTTCTTTTCTACTTTAGAATCATTGAGCTTGACCACAGAACGTTCCATGGCTACAGCTATAAACTCATTTGCCCCCATTTCAGTTGCTTTTTGTATCATCCATTCATATTTGTCTGCTTTGATTAAACCACTACATATTGTAATGTTCTGAGGTAGTTCAGTGTTAATTTGTTGCTTTTCTACTAATTTAATTTCAATCGATTGATCGTTTATTGAAATAATTTTACATTTGAATACATTTTCATCTGAAAAAGTGACAATAATATTTTGTCCTTCTTTATAGCGCATAACATTCACGATATGATGATAGTCTTCTTTGTTTTCAATAAAAAAGCACTGATTTTCATCAGCGCTTTGATTCATAAAATATCTTTGCAAATTATCCACTCACTTTCTGACCAACTATACAAACCCAGCCATTGTCATGTTCTACTGAAATAATTTTGAAACCAATACGCTTCATTTGTGATTCTATATCTTGATACTTTTCTTCAATAATACCTGATGTGATAAAATAACCATCTTCAATTAAAGTATTATAAGTATCTTCAATCATTTCTTCAATAATATGAGCAAGAATATTTGCAATAACGATATTAAATTTCTCATTTTCATTTTTTAATAAATTACCTGGAACTGCTTCAATTGCATCATCACAATGATTTTTCTTAAAGTTTTCTTTTGCCACATTTACAGCCATTTCATCTATATCTAATGCCTTTATTCTTTGAACTCCAAGTAAATGACTAGCAATACTTAAAATGCCTGACCCTGTTCCAACGTCGATAACTGAATCAGTTGGTTTTACAAAAGTTTCAATTGCTTTTAAACACATACTTGTCGTTGGATGATCACCTGTTCCAAAAGCCATACCTGGATCTAATTCAATGCACAATTCGTTATCATTTTCTTTAACATATGATTCCCAACTTGGTACTATCGTAAATTGTTTTGAAGCTCTAAATGGATGAAAATAATTCTTCCATTCATTTTCCCAATCTACTTCGGCAATAAGTTTTTCCTGGTAATCATAAATTGTTTTATCAATTTGCTGAAGACTTAATATTTCATAATTGATGTTAGATTTTAAGTTTTCATTATAAGTGAACTCATTAAAGTAAGCTTTTAATCGAACTCCTTTTTCAGGATAGTCTTCAGGGTTTAAGTCATAAATTTCTCCAAACTTATCAACAGGTTGTTCTTCTAAAATATTTGAATCTTCAATTACAACTCCATTAGAGCCATAACTTTCAAGAATTTCTGTAACATCGTATTCTACTTCGTGATTAACTACAATTGAGAGTTCCATCCAATTCATTGACTATTCTCCTTTAAAGAATCTTTTCGCTCTATCTTTGAAATTAGAGGACTGTTCATTTATATTTTCACCATTAATTTCAGCAAATTCTTTTAATAATTCTTTTTGACGGTCATTTAATTTTGTTGGTGTAACCACTTTTATGTTGACAAATAAGTCCCCGTAGCCATAACCATGAACATTCTTTACACCTTTATCTTTAAGTCGGAATTGTTTACCCGTTTGTGTACCTGCCGGAATGGTTAAAACAACATTACTTTTTAATGTAGGTATCTTAATTTCATCACCTAGTGCAGCCTGTGAAAAGCTAATATCTAGATTATAGTAGATATCGTCTCCATCACGTTCAAATGTATTGGATGGTTTAACTCTGAACACCACATATAGGTCACCATGTGGTCCTCCGTTAACACCAGGTGAACCTTCTCCAGCTAAACGAACTTGTTGTTCGTTATCTACACCTTCAGGAACAGTTACTTCTAGTTTAACTGTTTTATTTTCAGTACCTTTTCCTTTACATGTTGGACATGGTTCTTCAAATTCTTGTCCACTACCTTCACATTTAGGACAAACTTGTTCAGTTCTCACTCTACCCAAAATAGTATTTTGTTCAACAGAAACACGACCAGCGCCATTACAATAGCTACAAGTTTTTTTACTTGTACCAGGTTTAGCCCCATCACCGTTACATGTATGACATGTTACATCTTTTTTTATTGATATTTCTTTTTTTGTCCCGAATACAGCCTCTTCAAATGTTATTGTCATTGTGTATTGAAGGTCATCACCTTTGCGAGGTGCATTAGGATCTCTTTGACGTGAACCGCCACCAAAGAATGAGCTGAAAATATCTTCAAATCCACCAAAGTCACTGCCACCAAAGCCTTGACTTCCAAATCCGCCTTGTGGTCCGTCATGACCAAATTGATCATAATTTGCACGTTTGTTTTCATCACTTAAAACTTCATATGCTTCGGAGATTTCTTTGAATTTTTCGTCTGCGCCTTCTTCTTTATTTATATCTGGATGGTATTTTTTTGATAATTTACGATAAGCTTTTTTAATTTCGTCTTTAGAAGCGCTTTTGTTTACGCCTAAGACTTCATAATAGTCTCTTTTGGCCATAATTACCTCTCCTTTTATACGTTTAACAAGAATAGTTTATCTAATTGTTTCTTAATATCCAAATAAAAAGTCAAAGTCAATGATCGATTGACTTTGACTTTTTTTACTAAAAATTAATAGATAATTATAAGTTAGATACTAAACTTATTTTTTATCTTCGTCATCTTTAACTTCTTTAAAGTCTGCATCTTCAACAGTGCTATCTTGAGAACCTTGTTCTTCTTGGCCTTGTTGTTGTGCTTGTTGAGCTTGTTCATAAACTTTTGCAGATAATTCCTGAATTACTTTTTCAAGTTCTTCTTTTTTAGCTTTAATATCGTCGATGTCTTCACCTTCTAATGCTGTTTTAAGTGCATCTTTTTTCTCTTCAGCATTTTTCTTATCTTCATCGCTAATATTTTCGCCTAAGTCTTTAACTGTTTTTTCAACTTGGAATACTAGACTATCTGCTTCGTTTCGCAAGTCTACTTCTTCACGACGTTTTTTATCTGCTTCAGCATTTTCTTCAGCATCTTTCACCATGCGATCGATTTCTTCATCAGATAGAGATGAGCTTGATTGTATTGTAATGTTTTGTTCTTTATTAGTACCTAAATCTTTAGCTGTAACGTTAACAATACCGTTTTTATCGATATCAAATGTTACTTCGATTTGAGGTACACCACGTGGTGCAGGTGGAATGTCAGTTAATTGGAATCTTCCTAAAGTTTTGTTGTCAGATGCCATTGGACGTTCACCTTGTAATACATGAATATCTACTGCTGGTTGATTGTCAGCTGCTGTAGAATAAACTTGTGATTTGGAAGTTGGAATAGTAGTATTACGTTCAATTAATGTGTTCATACGTCCACCCATAATTTCGATACCTAAAGATAATGGCGTAACATCAAGTAATACTACATCTTTAACATCACCTGTGATTACACCAGCTTGAATAGCAGCACCCATTGCTACAACTTCATCTGGGTTAACACCTTTATGTGGTTCTTTCCCAATTTCTTTTTTAACAGCTTCTTGAACGGCCGGAATACGTGTTGAACCACCAACTAAAATAACTTCATCTATTTCTGAAGTAGATAAACCAGCATCTTTTAATGCTTGACGAGTCGGTTCCATAGTTTTTTTGATTAATGAATCAGCTAATTCCTCAAATTTAGAACGAGTTAAACTAATTTCTAAGTGTAATGGGCCATTTTCTCCAGCAGAAATGAATGGTAATGAAATTTGAGTTTGAGAAACACCTGATAAATCTTTTTTAGCTTTTTCGGCAGCATCTTTTAATCTTTGTAATGCCATTTTATCTTGTGATAAATCTACACCATTCTCTTTCTTGAATTCTGAAACAAGATAATCAATAATCACTTGGTCGAAGTCATCGCCACCAAGTTTATTATCTCCGGCAGTTGATAATACTTCAAATACGCCGTCGCCTAACTCTAGAATAGATACGTCAAATGTTCCCCCACCTAAGTCAAATACGAGAACCTTTTGATCTGTTTCAGTTTTATCTAAACCATAAGCAAGTGCAGCAGCTGTAGGTTCGTTGATAATACGTTCAACTTCTAAGCCTGCAATTTTACCAGCATCTTTAGTTGCTTGACGTTCACCATCATTGAAATAAGCAGGGACAGTGATAACAGCTTTGTCTACTGTATCCCCTAAATAGTTTTCTGCAGTGCTTTTTAAATTTTGTAAAATCATTGCTGAAAGTTCTTGTGGTGTATATGATTTACCTTCAATATCTACTTTATAATCTGTACCCATATGACGTTTAATAGATTGTACAGTGTTAGGGTTTGTGATAGCTTGTCGTTTTGCTACTTCACCCACTTGAGTTTCACCATTTTTAAATGCAACCACTGATGGTGTAGTACGTGCACCTTCTGGGTTTTGAATTACTTTTGGTTCATCTCCTTCTAAGATAGAAACACAAGAGTTAGTTGTACCTAAATCAATTCCAATTACTTTACCCATAATATAATTCCTCCAATTTAATCATTTTATTTATTTCAATGTATTTTCAATCAAATTATTGATTTACTTTTACCATTGATGGTCTTAAAACACGATCCTTAAGTTTGTATCCTTTTTGTAATTCTTGAGTAACTTCTCCTGATTTAAAATCAGGATTGTCATCTTGAACGACAGCTTGATGTAAATTAGGATCGAATTCCTTACCTTCAGCTAAAATTTCTTCAAGACCATTGTCTTTTAAAGCTCTTAGTAAACTTTCATGAACCATCTGCACTCCTTTTTGAAGTGATTTGAACGATTCATCATCACCTTCAATTTGTAGTGCACGCTCAATATTATCTATAGACGGTAAAATGTCAGTTAAAACACCTTGAGCTTTATAAGTAGCATTAATTTGATTTTCTTTTTGAATTCGACGTTTATAATTTTCGAATTCAGCATATAATCTTAAATATTTTTCTTCATTGTCATTTGCAAGCTTTTCTAATTCTTTAATTTTAGTATCTTGAGACTCTGACTCTTCATCCTTGATACTTTCTTCTGAATTATTTTCTGAATCGCTAGCATTAGCTTCACTATTATCTGTGTTAGATACTGAGTTTTCAATATTTGTATCATTCTGATTGTCTTCAGTTTCTACATTGAAATCTTCCTCAGTATTATTCACTGACTGATCTTTTTCTGACATAGTCTGACCTCCAATACAATTCCAATTACTACCATATACGGTTTAATAATTGAATTACATTTTGATAATGCATTGCAGTTGGTCCGATTACTGCAATTTGACCTTTTAGTGACTCATCAAAATGATACTGACTAGTCACAATTGATATATCGCTTAAACTATCATCAATCTCTTTACCAATTCGGACATTGATTTGAGATGTTGATATATCTTCTAATAATTCAGTTATTTTATTTGATTCTATATATTGAAGAATCGGTTGAATAGATGAAACGTTGGACTCATTTAACGCATCAATAAGTTTAACCTTTCCACCCATATAAATGCTATTACTTTGATTACCAATTTGTAAATTTATCATCTCAACTACTTCATTTGCAAGTAATAGCTCTTCTTTTTGACTAAAGTAAGACTCAATGTTTTGAGTTAGTACTTTACGATTAAAACTGAAATGTTCGGTCAAAAAGTTTGCTATTTTATTTAAATTAATATTATTTAGTTGAGCATGTGATACAAAATGTATATTTTCAACATGTCCAGAGGAAAATACCATTACTAAAATAATCAAATGGTTGTTAGCACGAATAAGATGTATATCATTTATAACATCTTGTTTATGATTAGGGCGGACTACCAACGTTGCATATTGAGATTTCATAGATAATTCGTGTGCAAAGTTTGTGAGTGCAGTCGAACTATCATAATGATTCTCAATTAATAATTGATTTAAACGTTGAATTTTGTTTTGACTTTGATGAGATGTTTGTTCTAAAAGGCGATTGACATAATATCTAATCCCTGATTCAGATGGCACCCTTCCAGAAGATGTGTGTGTCTTCTCAATGAAATGCATTTCTTCAAGTTGCTTCATTTCATTTCTAATGGTAGCTGGACTCACATCCAAGTGATGACGATGAATTAGAGTTTTAGATCCAATCGGTTGTCCAAAATCAACATAATCTTCAACAATAGCATTAAGGATGCTTAATTGTCTTTTTGTAATCATGTTTTCACCTCATTAGCACTCTTTTATCTCAAGTGCTAATTATAATCTATCAAATTGGTCAAAGTAAGTCAATGTTAAAGCACTAAAATTTCTAACTTTTTATGAGTTTAGTAAAAATGCTTCAAAAACTTCGTTACCTATAACTTTTCCGCGTTCGGTTAAAGATATAAATTCTCCTTCTTCTTTTATGAGTCCCCTACACCTCAAATCTTTAATAGTTTCACCAAACACCTCATCGATTAATTTATTAAACTTTTTCTTAAAACGGCTTTTACTCACACCTTGATTCATTCTTAAACCAAGAAACATTTCTTCTTCCATTCTTTCGTTATAAGTAGGAGACGTTTCAGATAGTATTGGTTTTTTCCCTTCATTTATCGCTTTAATATAATGATTTACTGGATTAAGATTTGTGTAACGTACACCGTTTACATAACCACTTGCACCAGCACCAAAGCCATAGTATTCTTCATTTAACCAATATACTTTATTATGGTTTGATTCATGATTAAGTTTACCAAAATTAGAAATCTCATATTGATGAAATGGTGAGTTTTTCATACGCTCCATTAAAAACCGATACATTTCTGCCCCTAAATCTTCATTTGGTAATTTTAAATGTCCCTTTCTATACAAATTATAAAACTGGGTTTTAGGTTCAAGAATTAATCCATAACTTGAAATATGATCAATATCCAATGCAATGGCACGCTCCAGGCTGTCTTTAAAATCGTCGATAGTTTGTTGTGGTAAATGATACATTAAATCCAAACTTATTGATTCAATACCTGCCTTTCGGGCATGACTAACAGCATCATATATATCTTCAGTTTTATGGGTTCTGCCTAAAATTTTTAATAATTCAGGTTTAAATGTTTGTACACCCATCGATATTCTATTTACGCCATATTGTTTTAAAAGTGCAACTTTTTCATAAGTTAACTCATCAGGATTAGCTTCAAAAGAAAATTCTCCGCTAATTGTAAATGTTTGATTAATTGCTCTAAGTAGCTTCTCAAGTTGTCTCATATTCAAGGCTGTCGGTGTACCACCTCCGACATACATTGTTTCAAGGTCTCTATTATTTTTAACTTGCATCTCGCTAATAAGTGCGTCTAAGTATTCATCAACTGGCTGTTTATCGATAAAGTATTTGTTGAAATCACAATAAGTACAAATTCTATAGCAAAATGGAATATGAATATATGCACTTTTTACATTCACTTTATAACCACCAATCTTTAAATCATTTAGTATAGTTTTTACATTATATATTTATATCATTCTAGACATTATAAAATGAGGTAAGACATTAAGAATGTCTATACCCCATTAATCTACATTATTCATCGTCCATTTTTAATACTGCTAAAAATGCATCTTGCGGAATTTCTACATTGCCTACTGCTTTCATTTTAGCTTTACCTGCTTTTTGTTTTTCTAAAAGTTTTCGTTTACGACTGATATCTCCACCATAACATTTAGATAAAACATTTTTACCCATAGATTTAATGTTTGTTCGTGCAACAATTTTTTGACCAATAGCCGCCTGAACTGGCACTTCAAATTGTTGTCGTGGAATTAATGTTTTTAATTTTTCGACAAGCGCTTTCCCTCTTTCATATGCAAAATCTCTATGGACAATAAAACTTAGAGCATCAACTTTATCTCCATTCAGTAATATGTCCATTTTAACAAGATTACTTTCTTTATTCTCAATAAATTCATAATCAAAAGAAGCATACCCTTTTGTGTTAGATTTAAGTTGATCAAAGAAATCGAAAACTACTTCTGATAATGGAATTTCATAAACAATATTAACTCTTATATCATCAAGATAATCCATGTTTATAAATTGACCTCTTTTACGTTGACATAATTCCATCACTGCACCTACATAATCATTCGGCACCATCATCGTAGCTTTGACAAATGGTTCATAAATATGTTCTATTTTATCTCTTTCGGGCATTTGTGCTGGATTATCAACTGAAACTTCAGAACCATCTTTTAAGATACATTGATAGATAACAGAAGGCGCTGTTGCAATGAGTTCAATACCAAATTCTCTTTCAATTCTTTCTTGAATAATCTCCATATGTAACATTCCTAAAAATCCAGTTCTGTATCCAAAACCAAGTGCTTGTGAAGACTCTGGTTCAAACTCTAAGGATGCGTCATTAAGTTGTAATTTTTCTAAAGCTTCTCTTAGGTCATTATAGTCTTTATTGTCAATAGGGAATAGACCACAAAATACCATTGGATTCATCTTTTTATATCCTTGTAACGGTTTGTCAGCAGGTCTTTCAGCTAAAGTAATTGTGTCACCTACTCTAGAATCATCAACATTTTTGATACTTGCGATAATATAACCCACATCACCAACTGTTAATTCTTCTACCGGTAGTTGCTTAGGTGTATTGATTCCGACTTCTGTAACTTCAAATTCTTTACCGGTAGCCATCATTTTAATCCTATCTCCAGCTTTAACAACACCATCAATAATTCGAATTGAAGATATTACTCCTCTGTATGGATCATATTCTGAATCAAAGATAAGTGCTTTAAGTGGGGCTTCTGGATCACCGTCCGGTGCTGGTACAACATCAACTATTTTCTCTAAAATTTCTTCAATACCTATATTTGACTTAGCACTTGCAAGTACTACATCTTCTTGATCTATACCTATAACATCTTCTAATTCTTGCTTAACTCTATCGGGCTCAGCTGCAGGCAAGTCTATTTTATTAACAACTGGCAAAAGTTCCAAATCGTTATCTAATGCTAAATAAACGTTTGCTAAGGTTTGTGCTTCTATACCTTGGGCAGCATCAACTACAAGAATTGCACCTTCACATGCAGCTAATGAGCGAGAAACCTCATATGTAAAGTCGACATGTCCTGGTGTATCTATCAAATGAAATGTGTAAGTTTCTCCATCTTTAGCTTCGTATTTTAATCGAACAGCATTTAGTTTAATAGTGATGCCTCGTTCTCTTTCCAAATCCATAGAGTCAAGTAATTGATCTTGCATTTCTCGAGTTTCAACTGATTTTGTATTCTCTAAAATTCGATCAGCTAATGTCGATTTACCATGGTCTATATGAGCAATAATGGAGAAATTTCTAATATTTTCTCTTCTATTGTATCGTTCTTGCTTATCCATTTTATCCTTCTCGCTTTCATCTTTATAACCTGTCACTTCTATGTATCTTTGATATAGTAACGTTTTTATTACTTTAATGCAATATATCTTTGACATAATTAATTAAATGTAAATTCTAACATAACTATTATATCTAGTTCAGTAGTTCATTCCAACAATTAAAAAGTAATAAATTCAAATGAAGTTACTTTTAAATAAATGATTGCACAAATATAAGACATTTGATAAAATATTTCTTGTTGTAATCAAATAAATTTTGATAAGTTATGATCACTTTTAGGAGGTGACAGTAATGCCAAATATTAAATCTGCAATCAAACGTGTAAGAACAACTGAAACAGCTGAAGAAAGAAATATTTCTAAGAAAAACGCTATGCGTACAGCTGTGAAACGAGCTAAAACAGCTATCTCTACTGATGCTGAAAACAAAGATGAATTATTAAGATTTGCTATCAAACAAGTTGACAAAGCATCTCAAAGTAATTTAATCCATTCTAATAAAGCTGACCGTATTAAATCTAAACTTATGTCAGCTAATAAATAATGATTATTAAAACAGAGCTTAGGACAAAACGAATTGTCCTAGGCTCTGTTTTATTACTTTACAACCAATATTTCTATTGTCGATAGGATTTATTTTATATCTCCTACCTCAAATTTTTTATAGAGATAGTATGAATAATTCTAAAATGAGTTGTTTATCCATATAAGATGATTTTAGTTTGTAGTCAGTCTCTGCACAAGCGTTTATGATGTTAAACAAACTTTCTAGTTTATAATGTCGGGATTGATTGAGTGCTAGTTTTACTCTATAAGGGTGTGCATTTACAGTCTTTGCAATTTGTTGCCCACTATAGCCTTTTTGACTAAGAATTTTACATTGATAATATAATCTATAATTACTAGTAATTAATGCCAGTAATTTTATAGGTTCTTCTTTCATAATGATTAAATCATTGACTAATTGTATAGCTTTATTCTTATTACCTTTTTGAATGTATTCAGTTAGTAGAAATACATTTTGTTCTAAACTTCTATTAATAATTAAATCGATATCTTCTTTATTAATTATAGGTCTCTCACCTATGAATAAAATTAATTTTTCTAATTCTTGAGAAACAATATTATAGTTAACACCAGTTAATTCAATAAATAATTCAAGAGCATCTTGCTTAATATCTTTATAATTATTGTTTAGTGTATTTTTAATCCAATGCTTTAATTCCTTTTCAGACATTTGTTCAATTTTCTTAAGTTGTGCATTTTTCTTCAACGTTTTCGTGAGTTTTTTGCGCTCATCTAGTTTAGGCTGATACACTTCAAAGATAATGAGATTTTCACCATCATATTTTTCTAAAAATTTTATAAGCTCGTCAGAATTGTGATTTAAATCTTTAGAAAATTTTTCCCCTGTAAAAACATACGAGTTCTTTACAACAATTGCTTTTTTATTTGAGAAAAAAGGCATAGTAAGTGTCTCTTCAATAATCGGAGTTAGGTCACTCTCATACAAGTTGTATTTTACATAATTAAAGTCATCTATCTCTTGTCCTAGATAATCATTTACAATTTCTTTTGTTTTCTTTTCGACTAATTCTGGTACTTCACCGTAGACAGTGAAGATATTGTTGCTCATACGTACACCTTCCTCTATATATCATACTCATGAATTATATCACTTTACGATACACTTTCTCTAGCTAAACTCTTTTGATTTAAATTATCACGGTAGACTATGTAAACTTCTTCATCTAAATTTATAGTTAATTCCCCGTTGTCTTGAGTATCAAAAACTTTACTACCATAATATTTTAATCTTTGAATAACATCCAAATTAGGTAAATGATACTTATTATTTTTACCACTAGATATAAGACTGATTTTAGGTTCTATATCTTTAATAAATAATTTCGAACTACTTGTCCTACTTCCATGATGACCAACTTTTAGAATATCTATTTTTGGTAAATTATATCTCTTCAATAGAATGTCTTCATTATTAACAGTTGCATCTCCCATCAGTAGAATATTAATGCCGTTATATTCAATTAATGTAACAATGGAATGTTCATTTTTATCATCACTTAATGGTATAAAACTATTTAAAAAGCTTATCTTACTATTATCAATATCTATTTTTTTAACTTGATTTACATCCAAGATATTTATCTTTTTTTCCTTGCATTTTGTCGTAACCTCTTTAAGTAATTCTAATGGGAAACTTTCAATATTTAAAACGAGATTATTCACATTAATATTATTTAAAAAATATATTAATTCACCCATATGATCGGCATGAGGATGTGTAATTACTAAATAATTTATAGTGGTAATACCCTTTTTCTTAATACTTGGTAAAATTTTATATTTGGCAATATTATTATGTTTAAAACTTACATTTTCATTTCTTTTACCTCCTGTATCAATCAAAACACTTTTATTTGACTTTGTTTTGAATAAAATGCTATCTCCTTGACCCACATCAAAAAGTGTTAACTCGGCATAATGTGGTCTAATTAAATGTGTAAAAATGATTAAAACAATTAAAAAACTTAGTACGGATGTAACAAACCCTCTATAGACAAGTATGTAAAGAAAAATTAACGTTAGTATAATCAAAATAAGTAAACTATATTGGTTTAATTTAGGAATGTACCACTTTAAATGATTTAAATTTAAAAATAATTGAACTAGCCAGTCATGAATTTTAAAAAGCATATTTATATAAGTATTTAATAGGAAGCTATGTTGAAAAAAGTGAATTAAAATAAAGTAGATAATGACCGAAGGAAATAATATAAAAGAATAGAATGGAACAAATATAAAATTAGATAGCAAACCTATCCATTGAAATTGATTAAAATGATAGGTATTAATTACAATTGAACCTAATTGAGCCAAAAAACTAATAATAAACAAACATTTAAGTGGTTTTAAAGCACTTATATATGGTTTTGCCAATATAATAAATAAACTTATCAAAAAAGAGAACTGAAAACCAATGTGATTTATAAATTGAGGATTTAAGAGAATCATTAACACAAATATAAATGAAAGCACATGTATAGAACTTTTCCTAAAATGGATTGGCAACATAAGTATAATGATTGCAATTGAAATGGCACGCATGGCACTAGGTACAAATCCAGTATAAACAGCGTAGATTAATAATAGTAAAATAGTTACACCTTTAATGAGAACTAGAGGTATATTTAAACGTACTAACAGTTGATAAACGAGGACAATAATTGTACCAACATGTGTACCACTTATAGCTAGTAAATGGTAAATACCTATATCTTTGATGTTAGATTTGTAATATTCATCAATTAGAGAGGTATCACCTGTTATCAACGCTAATATTCTTTCAGGATGCGTGACCCCAGATTTATGAATTATTTTGGTGATATAATTTTGATGATGATATATAGGAGTGAAAATATTGTTTTCTTGGCAAGACTTAAATTGAACTGTTGAAATATTCAACAAGGACAACTCTTTTTCGAATTTAAATTCTCCTTTAACTCGACAACTTTTATGAGTTAAATCTTGCTTGAAATTTGACTTTAATATTTTGTAAAAGTATCTATAGTCTTTATTTTTATAATTTAATATGCCAGTATAGTATGTTGATTTAGGCGTAAAAGATTTGAAAGTAACAAAATCATCAATAAACGGTTCATTATATAAACTATTTATGTTTTTAATTTCGGTTTGGTTATAGGAACTTATTAAAAAAAATGAACTTATAGCTGAAATAAACATTAATAATAGTATTATAATATTAAGCCTTTTTATCATAATTAGTAACAAAAGAGTTAATATTAAGGAGATAGAGATTACTTTGAATTTTATCCAAAGTACCCCTACCAAAAAAGCAAGAGCAATGTAAAACATTGGTTATTCTTGAGTCAGATATTGAGCAACATATTCAGGTGAAAACGGAATTTTTTTATATTCAATTCCTGATTGCTTCAATAATTTAATGGCATAGTCATTATTATGATAATCTTGTGCATAGTAAATCGTTTTGATACCTGCTTGTATTATTGATTTCGTACAGTTTAAACAAGGGAAATGAGTAACGTAAATCGTTGCTCCTTCTGTTGATACACCCTGTTTTGCACATTGTAGTAGTGCGTTCATTTCTGCATGTATAGTACGTATACAATGTCCATCTTCAATTAAGCACCCCTCATCAATACAGTGCACTTCTCCAGCTACTGAGCCGTTATATCCACCCGCTATTATTCTATTATCCTTTACGATTGTAGCACCAACTGATAATCTTTTACACGTTGATCTTAATGCCAGTAAATGACTCTGAGCCATGAAGTATTCTTCCCATTTAATTCGTTCCATTAACTATGCCTCCTTAAATTAAGTAGTTGTAATATTTATAGCTTAATCATTTAGACTTAATATTGCAATGAATGATAATTTAAATAGTAAAATGTTCTTTCAGTTTTTCAAATGTTTTCTTTCCGAATCCTTTTATTTTCATTAAGTCATCGATACTATTAAATCCATGATTTTGTTCTCTGTAATTTAAAATTTCTTTAGCTTTACTTGGACCTATTCCTGGTATGTTTTTCAATTGTTCTTCAGTAGCAGAGTTTAAATTTAAAGGTTGATTCGTGTTGATTTTTACGTCACTCGAATTCAATGTTGATTGCTGTGAGTTGATTTTCATACTATTCTCACCCTTTTTAGGAACATAGATAAGTTTTTGATCAACTAATTTTTCAGAAAGATTTAATTGTGATAAGTCTGCATCCTTTAATACCTCTGCTTTATTTAAAGCATCAATGACTCTATTCGAAGAAGACATTTCATATACATTCGGATGTTTAACAGCACCTTTAATATCGATAAATATTTTAGTTTCTTTTGTATTATCTTTTTGAATAGACACTTCTTTTTTATTTAACTTTTTGCTATTTTTTATTTGCTGGTCAGATATTTTAGATTGTCTTTCCTGACTATTCTGTATCAAATCATTATTGTTATCATTGAGTAAGTAAAAAAAGAATGTTGTTAACATTATTAATATAATCAAGATGTACAACTTCCATTTCATAAAAAAATCGATATATCGTCTGTTAATATTAAACACAAAAAATCACTCCTTCAGTATTATTAACGTACTGAGAAGTGATTTTACTTTTAAAAATTTATTTTTTAGCAACAAAAAACAAGCGATGGGCATCTTCTTCATGACTGTGAATGTTAAAGTCTGTAAAAGTCTTAACACTATGATACCCAACATCTTTTAGTAAATTTCGATAAATTTGTTCCTCATATGTTCTTTGATAATGTGATTCGTCAAAGCGTTGATACAATCCATTTTGCTGTGATACAAAGAAAGTCATTTCATGATAAACACTTAATGGTTCATCCCCACATATTGCATCCCAACCTACAAAAACATTATCAGATTCATCAATATAACTTTTATTATTAAATAATGTTTTCATTTTATGAACAGTATGTACATCAAAAATAAAAACACCATTTTTATTTAAATGTTGATACACTCTTTTGAATGTCATTTTTACGTCATTTAATGTTTCTAAATAATTCAGTGAATCACAAAATATTGTAATCATATTAAATTTTTTGTTCAAATTAAAGTGAGTCATATTACCTTCGATCCACTTCACTTGATTTGTTTTTTGTCTAGCTATTGATAACATATCTACACTAATATCCATACCAGTGACTTCACCTAGTGACGTTAGTAATTGTGTTAAGTTGCCAGTACCGCAACCAATATCTAACAAATCATGACTATCAGAAGGTAAGAAATGCTCAACAATATTAAACCACGAATGATACGGTTGATCTTGAGTAAGTTTGTCATATACTAAACTCATATCTTCATATTGATTCATGACTAAAATACTGCCTGACCGTATTCTTTAATAGGTGCATCTTGATATAATTTCTCTAAATTGTAATAGCTTCTTTCATCCTTATGAAAAACATGAACAACTACATTTGCTAAATCAATAAGTATCCATCGAGCTTCTTGATAGCCTTCCATACGTTTAACGTCAATATCATGTTTATGTGCCACTTCTTTAACAGATCTAGCAATGGATTGAACTTGACGTTCATTGTTCCCGTGACAGACTACAAAATAATCTGTCATATCACTAATTTCATTCATATTGAGAGAAATAATATCTTCTGCTTTCTTATTCTCTGCCGCTTCGACAGCAATATTTAATAATTCTTCTGAATTCATTTAATCATCCTTTATTCTTTCATCGCTATAATTATAATAATTTAAACACGCAATTGTGGCGCCATATACAGTAATATCCTTTTCTATTAAAAATAATACAGTACGCTTAGAAATCTCATAAATTGTCTTATCTAAGCTACCTTGATTGTATGCCATATCTCTAATTTCTTCAACTCCAGGCGTTTTTCTACCAGGCTCTATATAGTCTGCAATAAAAACAAGTTTCTCTGTTTTAGTCATTTGTTGACGCCCAGTCGTATGATATTTTATAGCAAGTAAAACTTCTTCATCATTTACATCAAATTCATGCTTCATAAGTGCCGCACATACTGGTCCATGAAGAATCTCTCCACCATAGCTAAGCAAATCACTTTCAAGTTCGTATTGTCTAACAATTTGATACATTGTACTTAAGTCTTCGTATTTACAGTAATCATGTAATATACCTGCCAACTCAGCTTTTTTGATATCACCATCGTATATTTCTGCTAACTTAACTGCTGTATCCGCCACTCGTAATGAATGTTGATAACGTTTATCAGGCAGTTTTTCTTTTACCAGTTCTTTAGCTCTACTTATCTCCATAAAACCCCTCCTCTTTAATATAATTCTCTACCCTTTTAGGTACTAAAACTTTTATAGATTGGTTCATTCTCACTCTATTTCTAATCATTGTTGAGCTTATATCTATTCGAGGTATCTTTATAGAAATCATCTCTTTACTTACATTTTGGTTATCAGTTTCTCTATTCACTACAATAAAGGTTACAAGTTTTTTTAATTCATTAATTTTATACCACTTATCCAATTGATTATACTGATCTGTTCCAATAATAAAGTATAACTGTGCATTATGATATATTTCTTTGAGATGCAAAATGGTTTCATACGTATAGCTTGGACCTTTTCTATCTAAATCAGTAGTGCAAATTTCACCAAATCCAATCTCCTTAATAGCGAGCTGTATCATTTTCACTCGATGTTCAGAATATAATTGTGTATTATGATGCTTTAAAGGAGCCATATAACTAGGCAAAAAGAAAAATATATCTGGTTTAATAGCATGATAAACCTCACTTGCTACTGCTAAGTGAGCAGTGTGAATCGGGTTAAATTGACCGCCAAAGAGAACGATTTTTTTATTCATTGTGGCAATTTGATTTCTTTATTTTCTTCAGACTCTTTATATAACACAATCATTGACCCGATTATTTGTACCAATTCACTTTGCGTTTGTTGAGATACTATTGCTGCTAAATCTTTTTTATCATCAAAATTATTTTGTAATATATGAATCTTAATTAATTCTCTCTTTTCTAATGTTTCAGAAATTTGTTGAATCATATTTTCATTAATACCACCTTTACCTATTTGGAAAGTTGGATCAATGTTATGAGCTAAACTACGTAAATATCTTTTTTGCTTACCAGTTAACATCATAATTCTCCTTTCAATTTTTGAATTACTATGTTTTTCATTGCTTTTATATCTGGTTCTAGATTAGTCCAAATTTTAAAACTTTCAGCACCTTGATGAACGAACATATCAAGACCATTATAGATTGGATTACCTCTTTGTTCAGCTTCTATTAGTATTGGTGTTTTATATGGATTATAAACAATATCACTTACTAAAGTATGTGAAGCTAAACGATTTAAAGAAATTACAGAATCTGTATTGCCGTTCATACCAGCAGGTGTAGTGTTTATTATAATATCAAATTCATCTAAATGGCTTTCTGCATGGCTTAAATTTATTTTGTTAATATTTAACGACCAATTATTAAAACGAGACATCGTTCTATTTGCAACTGTTAAAGTCGGACGAACGATTTTATATAATTCATTTGCTATACCTTTACTTGCTCCACCTGCACCTAAAATTAATATATAAGCGTCTTCTATACCTTCATATATTTGTTTTAAACCATTAACATAACCAATTCCATCAGTATTATAACCAATCCACTTACCATCTTTAACTAAAACTGTATTTACCGCCCCAACAGATTTCGCTTGTTCATTAATATCATCTAGGTACGGAATAATACGTTCTTTATGTGGAATAGTAACATTGAATCCATCAATGCTCTTTTCTGAAATTATTTTTTTAATGTCTTGAAATTGATTAACTGGTACATTTATCGCTTCATACGTGTTTTCCAAATTTAAAGATTGAAAATTAGCATGATGCATCAATGGCGATAATGAATGAGAAATGGGGTTTCCAATTACTGCAAATTTCACTTTTATCACCTCTTTTTAAAGAATTGAATTTCTTAAAATAACATCTACATGTTTTGGAACACGAACTATCACTTTTGCACCAGCATCAATAGTTATGAATCCTAAACCAGATATCATGATGTCACGTTTAGTTTTACCAGTTTCCAGTCTTACTGCTTTTACATCATTAAGATTAAATTGTTGTGCATCTTGAGGCGGTGAAAGCAATGCGCCTAATTGGGATTTCCATAAATCATTAGCTTTCTCGGTTTTAGTTCTATGAATATTTAAATCATTTGAAAAGAAACAAACAAGTGGTCTTTTACCACCAGATACATAATCAATGCGTGCCAATCCTCCGAAAAATAATGTCTGTTTTTCATTAAGTTGATACACACGTTGCTTTATTTCATTTTTAGGTATAATGATTTTCAACTCATTTTCAGATACATAATTTGTCATTTGATGTGATTGAATGATACCTGGTGTATCAAACATAAATGATTTTTCGTCTAATGGAATATCTATCATATCTAAAGTTGTTCCTGGAAAGCGTGATGTAGTTACTACATCTTTTTCTCCCACACTCTGTTCAATTAATTTATTAATTAATGTAGATTTTCCAACATTCGTTGTACCTACAATGTATACGTCATCTTTATTTCTTACATGGTTTATAGATTGCAATAATTCATCAATCCCCCAACCTTTATTTGCAGAAATAAGAACGACATCTTCTGCTTCTAATCCATATTTACGAGCAGATTTTCTCAACCATTCTTTTACACGTCGATGATTAATTTGTTTAGGTAATAAATCTATTTTATTTGCCACTAATATAATTTTTTTATTACCAACAATCCGTTGTATTGCATTGATGAATGACCCTTCAAAATCAAACACATCTACTACATTGACAATAATTCCTTTTTTTTCAGATAGTCCAGTAAGTAGATTTAAAAAATCTTCACTTTCCATACCCACATCTTGAACTTCATTATAATTTTTCAATCTAAAACATCTTCTACAGATGACATCTTCTCGAAACATATTATGTTCTGGAACATAGCCGGGTGCGTCTTTATTTTCTGACTGTAGGGGTGCACCACATCCAATACATTTTAGTATTTCATTCAATCAATTTTCCTCCCATTTAATATAACCTTTTTTTCTAAAATGATTTAATAATCGTCTTTCAATTAATCGATTAAACTTTGTAATTAATCCATCAGTCCGTTTAACAGGTACTACCATAATTGTATATAAACCATTACAATTGCCACCAAACACATCAGTAAGCATTTGATCTCCTACAACAACGGTTTCTCTCGGTTGAATTTTCATTTTTTTAATAGCCATCTTAAAGGCTTTCCCCATCGGTTTACGTGCTTTGAATATATAATCTACACCTAAATTACTTGAGAAACTTGATACTCGACTTTTATTATTATTTGACACAATTGTGACAGTTATTCCTAAATCTTTAGCCTTAGCAAACCATGATTTAACACCCTTAGTAGGTTCTTTAACATCCCAACCAACAAGTGTATTATCTAAATCAGTTATGATACCTTTAACACCACTATCGGCAAGTTTTTCTATATCAATTTCAAATATTGATTTCACATATGCATTTGGCATAAATAATTTTTTTATGATTCCCACTATCTTTTCACCTTTACCTTTATAATGATTCTACTAATAATGAAACTGTCTCACTAGATGATAAAGCTGCTTTATCTAAAAATTCTTCAAAAGAAATATCGGCTTTACCGTTTGCTAAATCAGAAACAGCTCTAGTTACGATAAATGGTACTTTAAATTGATAACATGTTTGCGCAATTGCAGTTGCCTCCATTTCGACAGCCATAGCTTCTGGAAATTGTTGCTTAATTTTTTGTCGCTGTTCTGAGCTACCTATAAAACTATCACCACTAACAATCATACCTACTTTACCATTCAGTTGTTGTTGTTCTAATACATGCATTGTTTTTTTCAACAAAGTAGGATCAGTAGTATAAGTTTTAGGCATTTGAGGTATTTGTCCATATTCATAACCAAACGCTGTAGCATTAGCATCATGATATAATACATGATTACTCACTAATATATCTCCAATAGATAGTGTTTGATCTAGTGCACCTGCTGATCCAGTATTAATGACGACTTCTGGATTAAATTTTTCTATTAACAAAGTCGTTGAGATAGAAGCATTAACTTTACCTATACCACTTTGTGTTAAAACCACCTCTTTGTGGTTTAGCTTGCCAACATAAAATTTAACATGCGCAATATTTATTTCATTCATATCATTCAATTTACGCTTTAAAATCGTCACTTCTTCTTCCATTGCTCCAATAATTCCTATCATATATCTTTTCACACCTCATTTATAAAGCATTAGCATAAGTATTTTATCACATTTTAAATATCTCCACGATAGCTAGTTTTAAAGTATCAATGCTTAAATCACTATGATTAAATAATATCTCTTCTTATTTATAATTAAAAACTACCCTGCAATTGATTTAAAAACAGTTGCGGGTAGTCATAGAACTTTATTATACAATTAACCTTTCCAAAGACTTGCTAAATCTTGTAATGAAAAGATACCAGTCATTATTGTGACAATTACGGCTATAATACCAAAAACAAGCATCCATGTTGGGTGTTGGTAATTACCAACGATAGATTTTTTCCTACTTGCAATGAGAATTGCACCTAATGTGATTGGTAGAATCCAACCATTAATCGCACCAGCTATTATAAGTAAACTCACCGGTTTACCAATAAATAAGAAAACAAAAGTTGAAATTACAATAAATGTAATAACGATAAGATTATTTTTATTGAGTAACGATTTGTGTAGTGTTTTTAAAAATGTTGCGCTTGTATATGCAGAACCAATTACTGAGGACATTGCTGCTGCAAATATTACTACGCCAAAAATATTTTTACCTATAGGACCTAATGCATGTTGGAAAACTGATGCTGGTGGATTTTCTGAACTAAGCGTAACGCCAGTTACAACAACACCTAGTACAGCTAAAAACAATAAGGTGCGCATGACACCAGTTGTTAAAATACCTGCTACAGCAGATCGATTTACGAAAGGAAGGTATGACTTACCTTTTATACCAGAATCTAGAATTCTATGTGCACCTGCAAAAGTAATATAACCCCCTACTGTACCACCAACTAATGTAATTATAGGTAATATAAGTTTGAAAGGATGTTCAGGTGCAAATGTATGTACTAATGCATCTCCATAAGGGGGATTTGAAACAACCATGACATAAGCGACTACTAAAATCATTACGATACCTAGAATCATACTAATAACATCCATTATTTTCTGACCACTTCTACTAACAAAGATAAGTATCGCAAAAATAGCTGTTATTGCAGCACCCCATTTTACATCAAGACCAAACATTGCATTTAAACCTAAACCTGCACCAGCAATATTACCTATGTTAAATGCGAGACCACCAAATGCAATTAGTATGGAGATAATAGTACCAAGTCCAGGTAATACTTTATTAGATATTTCTTGTCCACGTAATCCAGTTACCACTAATATTCTCCAAATATTTATTTGAGCGCCTATATCTATAATAATAGAAATTAATATTGCAAATGCAAAACTAGCATAAAATTGTGCAGTAAACACTGCAGTTTGAGTCAGAAATGCTGGACCAATAGCTGATGTAGCCATTAAAAAAACTGAACCATATAATAATCGTCTATGTTTTTTTGTGAATTTAAAATTTTGTCCTTTTTGATTGAAATCTTGTTTTGTATTTTCCCCCATCTTTTGACCCCCTATAAGGATTGAATATCAATGCCTTCTTTCATTAATTCATTTCTAATTTGCGTAACAAATTCTAATGCGTGTTTTCCATCTCCGTGAACACAAATTGTATCAGCTTTCAAATCGATGATTTTTCCATTTTTACTTACAACTTTATTTTCCAAAACCATTTTTAATGCTTGTTGGATTGCTTCGTCAGTATTAGTGATAGTGGCATCGGTTTTTTTTCTACTTACCAATTGTCCGTCATCTTCATAACGACGGTCAGCAAATACTTCCGAAGCTACCTTAAGCCCCACTAATTCAGCTTCCGAAATAAGTAATGTATTCGCTAAGCCGACGAAAATTAGATTTGAGTCGAAATCAAAAACTGCTTGAGCAATTGCATGTGCAATTTCTTTATTTCTAGCCCCCATTTGATAAAGGGCACCATGAGGTTTAACATGCATCATTTTTACATGATTGATTTTACAAAAGCCACTTAACGCACCTAATTGATATATAACTAAGTTATAAATTTCATTTGGAGTAAGATCCATTTTACGACGACCAAAGCCTTTCAAATCAGGAAGACCCGGATGTGCTCCAATACTTATATTATTTTTTTTCGCTAATTGAACAGTTTCATTCATAACATCTTCATCACCTGCATGATAACCACAAGCAATATTAGCAGAAGTTATTAATGGTAAAATGTGCTGATCTCCACCGAATGTATAGTTACCAAAAGCTTCTCCTAAATCACAATTTAAATCAATTTTCAACTTCATTTCACCTCTTTAATGATTTGATGTTTTTCAAGAAATTTTATATCTACTTTACTGGCATCGCCTTTTGCATATATTGGATAATTTAAAACCGCATATAAAAAGTCAGCTGTAGTAGTAAAACCTTCGATGACCATTTCATCTAACGCAACTTTTAATTTATTAATAGCAGTTTGTCTATTAGAATCCTTTACAATCACTTTAGCTACAAGTGAATCATAATAAGGAGAAACCTGATAACCTGTGTAAAGTAAAGAATCTACACGTATATTAAATCCTTGTGGTAAGTGTAATTTATTAACTTTTCCTGGAGTGGGTAAAAAGTTTTTTTCAGGATTTTCAGCATTTATACGCGCCTCAATTACATGACCATTAAATAAAATATCTTTCTGAGTGAATGGTAATTCACCGTGTGTTAATAAATATAACTGAGCTTGTAATAGGTCTCTATCAGCACGCATTTCTGTAACTGTATGTTCAACTTGAATACGAGCATTCATTTCAATAAAATAATGTGCATCTTCTGTAACTAAAAATTCTATTGTTCCAGCACTACGATATCTTGAAGCTTGAGCTACTTTAACTGCGTCGCCACATATTCTTGTTCTTCTTTCTTCAGTTAATGCAGCACAAGGCGCTTCTTCTATTAATTTTTGATTCTTTCGTTGAACAGAACAATCGCGTTCACCTAAGTGAACATAGTTATTTTTACCGTCTCCGATAATCTGCACTTCTACATGTTTTGCTACTGGTATGAACGCCTCTACATACACTCGATCATCATTAAAATATTTTTGTCCTTCACTTTTAGCTTCTTTCAAAGCCTGATCCAAATGAGATGCTTCTTTAACAATTCTGATGCCTTTCCCACCACCACCACTAGCTGCTTTTAGTACAACTGGAAATCCTATTTCTTTGGATAATAATTTAATTTCATCTACACTTTGAACAGCATCATTAGAACCTGGTATAACAGGTACTCCTGCTTGTTTAACAGTTTGTCTGGCAGTAATTTTATCCCCCATCATTTCCATAGTTGTCTTACTAGGTCCAATAAAATGTATATGATTGTCTTCAACGGCTTTCGCAAAATTCGTAGATTCCGATAAGAAACCATAGCCAGGGTGAATTACGTTTGATTCTGTAACTTTTGCAGCAGATATAATACGATCAATATTTAAATAACTGTCTAATGGATTTGCTTCACCTATGCATATTGCTTGATCGGCTAAACTTACATGTAAGCTATTTTCATCACCTTTTGCATAAATGGCAACTGTCTCTATGTTAAGCTCTCTACAAGCTCTTATAATTCTTACTGCTATTTCGCCTCTATTTGCAATCAAACATCGATACATCATTGAATTCCTCCTATTTAACTCTGACTAGTAGCTGATCATATTCAACATTGTCTCCATGTTCTACTAATATTTCAGTGACCTCACCAGTAACATCCGTAGTTACTTCATTCATAACTTTCATAGCTTCAATGTAACCGATAATATCTCCTTCAGTTACAGTATCGCCAACTTTAATCTTAGGTTCTGTTAGTTCTTTACTATCTTGTAAGAAAAATGTTCCAACCATAGGAGATTTAATCTCTTGCTGGTCATTTGATATGGACTCTTGCTTTTCATCTAAGGATTTAATATTCTCTTGTTGAATATCTTGAGATGATTGTTGCGAATGTTGTTGAGATGCTCCATTAGTAAAATCAAGTTCTATTTCATTATGAGAGTCCTTATACTTAAATTTTTTTACATCATTAGCTTTTACCAATTTAATGACTTCCTCAATTTTTTTAATATCCATTTATCTATCCTCCTTAATTATTTCTGCGATTTTATTAGAAGTATGTCTAAGTTGATTTAGGTTAAACAATGGTTGCTCATCAAAACGCTTTAATAATTGTTCAAATTTAGTATTAAATTCTTTAAGCTTTTTTGAAGCTTCTTCAACAGTTATCCATTTAAACTGTATAATGTCTCCAGGCTTCATCTGTGCTAATTTTCTTAAATCTAATTGTGTTACCGTTGCAATTTTTGTATAACCACCAATTGTTTGCTTATCATTTAAAAGAATAATGGGATTACCATCGTTAGGTACTTGAATACTTCCCAAAGCGACAGGTTCAGAAATGATATCAGCACTATTTTTAGGTGCTACTGTATTACCTTTTAATCTGTATCCCATTCGATCTGATTGATCAGAAATTTTGAAATCGCTATTTACGAATTTAGCTATCGTTTCTTCATCAAATTCATTGATCTGAGGTCCTTCAATGACGTGTATGTAATTATTATCAGGTATAGATGAGAAATCAATTGTTTTTCCTAAATTAGTTTTATAGTTATGATTTACTTGAGTTGCAATAACATCGTATTTCTTTAATGCACGACCTTTAAATCCGCCCATTCCACTTCTAACATGTGTAGAATAGCTTTGAGCCACTTTATTAATTTTAAGTGGGTGTCCAAAAACAATATATCCTCTTGCTCCTTCAGTGATTTGACCAATGTCTAATTGGTCTCCATTTCTTACATGATAAACAGTTAATAAGTCAATTTTGTTACCATTAAGTTTCGGTTCTGAATCACCACCGACAATGGCAAAAGTATTGTCTGTTAAAAATTCTATATTAGGACCTACTAAAGTATATTCAATTGCTGGTCCATGATTTCCGATAAGTTTTTGGGCAATAGATAAACTATAGTAATCTAATGCACCTGCTTCAGAAAATCCTAAATCCTGATACCCTAATCTACCTATATCTTGAATTGTTGAAAACAGGCCAGGCTTTAAAATTTTAATACTCATCTTGATATGTCACCCACTTATCTATATCAAATTTTCCTTTATTAATATCGTTTGATATTTTTTCAAACTCTTGATAATTTATACTATAAAATTGTATGTAATCACCAGCTTCATATAACGTCATTGGTGTCCTATTTAAATCAAAGACTTTTATTGGTGTGCGACCAATTATCTGCCAACCACCAGGTGAGTCCATAGGATATAAACCTGTTTGATTATTTGCTATTCCAACAGAACCAGCGTTAATTTTGATTCTAGGTTCAGACCGTCTAGGTGTGTGCAACTTAGCATCCAATCCACCTAAGTATGGGAAACCCGGCATAAACCCAAGCATATAGATTAGATAAGGTTGTTGTGTATGTATTTGAATAACTTCTTCCTGACTTAATTTATTAACGTTAGCTACTTCTGATAAATCTGGACCAAAATCTCCACCATATAATACAGGTATATGAATGATACGCTGTTTAAAATGTGATTGTTTTCTACTGTTCGAATTTTCATCGAGTTCTAAATTTTCTAATAATTCAGTTCCGTTTATCCCCGAATTATCAAAGTAAATTAGAATAGCACGATATGAAGGTATCATGTTTGTTATTTCAGATAAATTTTTCGATTTTATATATTGAATTGTTTGTTGTACCTTTTTGAAAGTTGATTCACTAATTTCATTTTCAAAGTAAATCATCATTGTTTGTTCATTAATAAATTGTGTCCTCAAAACAAAATCCCTCCTTTTAAAAATACTAAGGAATTATTTGTTACAACAATTTTATTGTACCATTGCAATAAAGATGTTGTTTAATAATTAATTCAAATAGCTAATAATAACAAATAATAAATTGAATTAAAGTTATTGGGTTATCTTAATTATTGCAAACTTCCAAACATTAAATTTCTATTATCATTTAATCATATTGATAACAGTTTGTCATATTTTGGTGGATAAAACCTCATCAAACATTTATTTAAACCATTCTCAAATTACACAAAATACCTGAGACATCGAAAATAGTCTCAACTTTTAAAGTGCATTGAAGTGTAATCATAACTATCAAACTACAAGTATAATGCACTTTTTATGAGTCAGGGACATAAAGTTCCAGGATAAGTAAATCAAAACCACCCGTATGAACGGGTGGTTTGTTCTACGGCTATAAGCCTTTCTTACTGGCCAGCCCTAAAAGGGCACTGATAGGTCAGCCAACTGCACTACTTTCCCAGCACCCCTAAAGGGGTACTATTTTTTTCGTCTTTTTTTAATTTCTTCTCCTGTAAAGGGATCTAGGTATTCTTCCATTGAAATTTGATCTGCAACGATATCTTCTTGTAATTGATTACGAATGTAATTTTCAATTACCTTTTTATTTCTACCTACTGTATCTACATAAAATCCTTTACACCAAAACTTTCTATTTCCATATCTATATTTTAAATTAGCATGTCTATCAAAAATCATTAAACTGCTTTTACCTTTTAAATATCCAACAAATGAGGATACTCCTAATTTAGGTGGAATACTAACTAACATATGAATATGATCTTTAGATGCTTCTGCTTCTATTATTTCTACGCCTTTTCTTTCACATAGTTGACGTAAAATAACTCCAATATCTCTTTTGATTTTTCCGTATATCACTTGTCTTCTATATTTTGGTACAAAGACTATGTGATACTTACAATTCCATTTTGTATGTGCTAAACTGTTTGTGTCAGATGACATAAAAAAGCATCTCCTCGTGTTGAATATTTTGGTTGGCTGACCAATATATATTCTAGCATGATGAGATGTTTTTTTAGATAACGGTAAAACCTTTTCTGAACCATACGCATAGCGCATGGTTTTCTTTATACAATAAAGAAGCCAGTAATGAATTTATAAAAAATTCATTTACTGGCTATTTTGCTAGGAATTATATCCCAGACTCATTGAACTCAAAATTTATATATATTACTATCCGGAACCGAGTTTGGAAAGTACTTCAATGATATTTAAGTTCGATTTCCCCCATTTAGTAAATTATTTAATTTCAACGATTTTAACATTCATTTCGCCACCGTTAGGAAGTGGAACACGTACTTGATCATTTAATCCTTTACCGATTAGTGCTTTTGCCATTGGAGATTCGTTAGAAATTTTTCCTTTAAATGCGTCAGCTTCAGCAGAACCAACGATTTGATAACTTTCTTCTTCATCTCCAGGTAATTCAATAAAAGTAACTGTTTTACCAATTTGAACTACATTGTTATCACCGTTATCTTCAATGATTAACGCATTTCTAATCATATGTTCAATACGTTGTATATCTTGTTCAATAAAGCCTTGTTCATCTTTAGCAGCATCATATTCAGAGTTCTCAGATAGGTCTCCAAATGAACGAGCTACTTTTATTTTTTCAACTACCTCAGGTCTTTTAACCGTTTTTAATTCTTCTAATTCTTGTTCAAGTTTCTCATAACCTTCTTGAGTCATAGGATATTGTTTTTGGTTTTCCATAAATCTCATCTTCCTTTACTATAAAAATTACTATTTTTTGCTTACGAGTGACTGGATTTTAGTAGTCATAATATCTATGGCAACTTTATTGCTGCCTCCTTCAGGAATTATGATGTCAGCATGCTTTTTTGTAGGTTCAATAAATTGCTCATGCATAGGTCTTACTACATTAAGATATTGATTAATTACTGATTCCATTGTACGACCACGCTCTTTAGTATCTCTTGTAAGCCTACGTAAAATTCGTAAATCAGCATCAGTATCGACATAAATTTTCACATCCATCATGTCTCGTAATGTGTTGTTTTCTAAAGCAAAGATACCTTCTACGATAATAACATCTTTTGGATCAAATGCAATTGTTTCTTTACTACGTGTATGTTGAGAATAATCGTACGTAGGTACCTCTACTGGTTTTCCATTTCTTAAATCTTTTAAATTATGAATAAGTAAATCATTATCAAATGCAAATGGGTGGTCATAATTTGTTTCAAGCCGTTCTTCAAAAGTTAAATGTGATTGATCTTTATAGTAATAATCTTGTGCTAAGAGTGCGACACTATGACCTTCTAAATTCTTCATGATTGCATTAGTAACTGTGGTTTTCCCAGAGCCTGAACCCCCTGCAATGCCAATAATCGTTGTCTGATTCATTAGCCAATTTCCTTTCTCATCATGTTGTTAGAATAAATAGGCTTATCTACTTTAATTTGTACAATTTGTAATGGATGACGTGCTGCATCTAAAGAATTACCTTCTTCGTCGTAAATCGCTTCAACAACTTGTTTAAAACTATCAATTTCTGGACCAAAGAACTCAATTTCTTGTCCTGGTTTAAAATGATTTCTCTGCTGTATTGTTGCTAATTGTGTTTCATGGTCATAATCTAGCACGAGGCCACAAAAATCATAAGATGATTTTTTAGACTGTTCTTCACCAAACATTTGCTCTTCATAACCAGGTGTACCTTGAAAGAAAGCTGGTGCTGTGTCACGATTGGCACATTTATTTAATTCCATTAACCATTCCGTTTTTATTTTAAAGTTTTCGGGGTCCTCGGCATATGCATCAATGACTTTACGATATACAGAAACAACTGTGGCAATATAATGTATAGATTTCATTCGTCCCTCAATTTTTAACGAATCGATGCCTAATTCCATCATTTGAGGTATAGATTCTATTAATTTTAAATCTTTAGGACTCATTGCAAAAGGAGTAACATCACTATTGTCGTAATATAAATCTAATTCTCCATCACTATCAACTTCAAGTAAATCATAGTCCCAACGACAACTCTGACAACAACCACCTCGATTAGAATCTCGAGCTGTCATATGATTACTTAAAGTACAACGACCAGAATATGCGATACACATTGCGCCATGTATAAACGCTTCTATTTCAATATCAACTTTTTCTTTCATTTCACTCATTTCCATTGCACCAGTTTCACGTGCAAGTACAACACGGTCTAATCCTTCTTGTTTCCAAAATTCAACAGCTTTATAATTTGAAAGTGATTGTTGTGTTGATAAATGAATTTCTAATCTGGGCGCAACTTTTTTACAAGTTTCTATGATAAGAGGATCCGCTACTATGATACCAGTAGCACCTGTAGATTCAAGGTTTTGTAAGTACTCTTCTAGTCCCTCCATATTTTCATCATGTGCAATAATATTCGTTGTAACATAAATTTTAGCGCCATAACGATTAGCAAAGTCTACACCTTCAGCAATTTCTTCCATAGTAAAATTATCAGCATTAGAACGTAATCCATATTCTTGGCCA